>NZ_CP094351.1:775000-1977500 GCF_022807995.1 Pseudomonas orientalis
ATAAAGGCAAAAGCGCGCTTGACTGCGAGACAGACACGTCGAGCAGGTACGAAAGTAGGTCTTAGTGATCCGGTGGTTCTGTATGGAAGGGCCATCGCTCAACGGATAAAAGGTACTCCGGGGATAACAGGCTGATACCGCCCAAGAGTTCATATCGACGGCGGTGTTTGGCACCTCGATGTCGGCTCATCACATCCTGGGGCTGAAGCCGGTCCCAAGGGTATGGCTGTTCGCCATTTAAAGTGGTACGCGAGCTGGGTTTAGAACGTCGTGAGACAGTTCGGTCCCTATCTGCCGTGGACGTTTGAGATTTGAGAGGGGCTGCTCCTAGTACGAGAGGACCGGAGTGGACGAACCTCTGGTGTTCCGGTTGTCACGCCAGTGGCATTGCCGGGTAGCTATGTTCGGAATAGATAACCGCTGAAAGCATCTAAGCGGGAAACTAGCCTCAAGATGAGATCTCACTGGAACCTTGAGTTCCCTGAAGGGCCGTCGAAGACTACGACGTTGATAGGTTGGGTGTGTAAGCGCTGTGAGGCGTTGAGCTAACCAATACTAATTGCCCGTGAGGCTTGACCATATAACACCCAAGCAATTTGAGTCGAAAGGCCAGATTGCGGTGTGTGAAGACGAGATGAACCGAAAGTTCGACGCTCACAAAACACCGAAAACTATCACATCCCCAATTTGCTGAAGCGAGGCCAACAGGTCACGACTCAGTACCCGAATTTCTTGACGACCATAGAGCATTGGAACCACCTGATCCCATCCCGAACTCAGCAGTGAAACGATGCATCGCCGATGGTAGTGTGGGGTTTCCCCATGTGAGAGTAGGTCATCGTCAAGATTAAATTCCGAAACCCCATTTGCGAAAGCAGATGGGGTTTTGTTTTGGGCGGTCGAAAAGCATTCCTGCCAACAAATTTGCACAGTTATTTCTGAACCAGACCACTAGAATAAGCGCCTAACCTTTTTTAGAGCCCGAGCCCTATTTATGCCCGATCCGGTTGATGCCCTTGAGGTGTCGGACTTACCGCTGGACGAACTGGTGGCATGCCATGAGTGCGATCTGCTGATGCGCAAACCCGTACTCGCCCTTGGTGAAAAAGCTGAATGTCCACGTTGCGGCTACGAGCTATACGCTCACCGTCACAATGTGGTCGAGCGAAGCCTGGCCCTGGTGCTGGCAGCACTGTTGCTGTACATACCCGCGAACTTTTTACCCATCATGCAGCTCAATCTACTCGGGCAGTCCTCCGAGGACACTGTGTGGACCGGCGTAGTCGGCCTGTTCAACACCGGTATGCAAGGTGTGGCCGCCGTGGTGTTCCTTTGCAGCATGGCTATTCCGCTGGTCAAGTTGTTTTGCCAATTGGCCGTATTGCTCAGCATCCGCTGGAATATCGGTCGCAGTTATGGACTGCTGTTCTACCGTATCTACCACCATCTGAAAGACTGGGGGATGTTGGAGGTCTACTTGATGGGCGTCCTGGTTGCGCTCGTGAAGCTCGCGGATATGGCCTCCATTACGCTCGGCCTGGGTCTGGTGTGCTTTGTCAGTCTATTAATGGTTCAGATTCTGCTCGAAGTGGTGATGTCCCCCCACCAGATCTGGCAGGCGTTGTCAGGAGAGGATGACCATGCGGGCGATTGATGCTGGCATTCTGGTTTGTACTGAATGTCATGAGCTGAACAAGCAGGAAGCGGACGCCGATGAGCAGCTCTGCAGCCGTTGCGGTGCGCTGATCCATGCACGTCGCCCCAATAGCCTCATACGCACCTGGGCACTGCTGATCACAGCGGCGATCCTGTATATCCCCGCCAACGTGCTGCCCATCATGACCGTCAACTCCCTCGGCCAAGGCGACCCCAGCACCATCATGTCCGGCGTGATCCAGCTGGTACAGCACGGCATGTTTCCCATTGCCGCCGTGGTGTTCATCGCCAGTATCCTGGTGCCCACGTTCAAGCTGGTGGGTATCGGCCTGCTGCTGTTCTCGGTGCAGCGCCGCCAACCGCTGTCCGCGCAACAACGCATTATCATGTACCGTTTTATCGAATTCATCGGTCGCTGGTCCATGCTGGATATCTTCGTGATCGCCATCTTGGTGGCGGTCGTAAACTTTGGGCGACTTGCCAGTGTCGAGGCCAATCTCGGCGCTGCAGCGTTCGCCAGTGTGGTGATCTTGACGATGCTTGCCGCAGTAACCTTCGATCCCCGACTGATTTGGGATAACACGGAGTCGGATGACGACCATGAGTGATTTGCCTAAAGCTAAAACCCGCCCGGCCTCCAACTGGTCGGCCATCTGGGTGCTGCCCCTGATTGCCCTGATCATCGGTGGTTGGCTGGGTTGGCGTGCCTATTCCCAGCAAGGCCTCGAGATCCAGGTCCGTTTTGAAAGCGGCGAAGGCATTCAAGTCAACAAGACAGAGGTGGTCTACAAAGGCATGACGGTGGGTAAGGTCAAAGCCCTGGCGCTGGATGACGAAGGCAATAATCGAGGGGTGATTGCCACGATCGAGATGAACAAGGACGTCGAGCAGTACCTCAGGACCAATACCCGCTTCTGGCTGGTCAAACCCAGCGTCAGCCTCGCCGGTATCACGGGTTTGGAGACCCTCGTCTCGGGTAACTACATCGCGGCAAGCCCGGGGGATGGCGAGCCCACCCGCAAGTTCAAGGCACTCTCCGAAGAGCCGCCGTTATCCGATGCCAAGCCGGGTTTGCACCTGACCCTCAAGGCTGATCGTCTGGGTTCGCTGAACCGTGGCAGCCCGGTGTTCTACAAGCAGATCCAAGTGGGCCAGGTCAAAAGTTACTTGTTGTCCGAGGATCATAGTACGGTCGAGATCAAGGTCTATATCGAACCGACCTACGCCAATCTGGTGCGCAAACATACGCGTTTCTGGAACGCCAGCGGTATCAGTATCGATGCGAACCTGTCGGGTGTGAAGGTTCGCAGCGAATCGCTGTCAAGCATCGTCGCCGGCGGTATCGCCTTCGCTACGCCGGAAAATCGCAAGGACAGCCCGCCAACCGACCCGAGCCTGCCGTTTCGCCTGTACGAGGATTTCGACGCCGCCGCCGCGGGCATCAAGGTCAAGGTCAAGCTTACTGACTTCGAAGGCCTGCAGGCTGGGCGTACGCCAGTGATGTACAAGGGCATTGAGGTCGGCAGCCTGAAAACCCTGAAGATCGACCCGGACCTGTCCAGTGCCAGCGCTGAATTGACCCTCGATCCCCTGGCCGAAGACTATCTGGTGCAGGACACGCAATTCTGGGTGGTCAAACCGTCCATCTCCCTGGCCGGTATCACCGGCCTGGAGGCTTTGGTCAAAGGAAACTACATCGCCATCCGCCCCGGCGACAAGGGCACCCCGCCACAACGTGAATACGTGGCGCGCGCCAAGGCACCACCGTTGGACCTGCGCTCCCCGGGCCTGCACATGGTGTTGCTCACCGACAACCTGGGCTCGCTGGATGTCGGCAGCCCGATTCTGTACAAGCAGGTCAAGGTCGGTTCGGTGCAGAGCTACCAGTTCTCACGCAAGAAAAAGCAATTGGTGATCGGTGTTCATATCGAGAAAGAGTATGAAAGCCTGGTCAATGGTTCGACCCGTTTCTGGAATGCCAGCGGTGTCACCCTCACCGGCGGACTTACCAGCGGTATCCAAGTGAAAAGTGAATCCCTGGCCAGCCTGATGGCCGGTGGTATCGCCTTCGAAACGCCGGAACCGAATGTGCCGCTGAAAAGGCACATCCCGCGTTTCCGCCTGTTTGCCGACAAGGACGCCGCCAATCGGCATGGCACCCTGGTAACCATCAAGGTTGATCGTGCCGACGGCTTGAGCCCTGGCACGCCGGTGCGCTTCAAAGGCCTGGACGTGGGCAAGATTGAAAGCGTAGACCTGAGTGCCGACATGCAATCGGTGCTGCTCAGCGCGCGTATCACTCAAGTGGCCGACCGCATTGCACGGGTTGGCAGTCAGTTCTGGGTGGTCAAGCCTGAACTGGGCCTGATGAAAACGGCGAATCTGCAGACCCTGGTCACCGGGCAGTACATCGAAGTGCAGCCGGCGGCGAAAAACGCTGGCCCGCAGAAGAGTTTTGTCGCGCTCGCGCAACCACCTGAAGCCGCACACCGGGAGGCTGGCCTGAGCCTGACGCTCAGCGCCGCGCGCCGTGGTTCGCTCAAGGAAGGCGTGCCGGTCACCTACCGTGAAGTCACCGTCGGCAAAGTCACCGGCTATGAGTTGGGGCAGACCGCCGACCGTGTCCTGGTGCATATCCTGATCGAACCAAAATATGCGCCCTTGGTCCGCAGTGGCAGCCGCTTCTGGAACACCAGTGGCTTCGGGCTCGACTTCGGCTTGTTCAAGGGTGCGACGGTGCGTACCGAGTCCCTGGAAACGCTGGTGGCCGGCGGTATTGCTTTTGCTACGCCTGATGGTGAACGCATGGGCAGCCCGGCGCGGCCGCAGCAGACCTTTGCGCTGTTCGACAAGTTTGAGGATGAGTGGCTGACCTGGGCGCCCAAGATTCAACTGGGCAAGTAGACCGAGGCGCGGCCATCGGGGGCAAGCCCCCTCCCACATGTTGATTTGTGAATACATTCAAAGTGTGGGAGGGGGCTTGCCCCCGATGAGGCCCTCAAACTCAATACAAAACGCCAGCCCACAAAAAAGGCCGCGATCCAGAAGATCGCGGCCTTTTTGCTTTTCAGCCCTACATGTCAGACTTCATCCAACTCCGGCTCATCCGCCTGCACATTCATCGTCGCCCTCACCCCATCATGTCGACGGATATACTTCCAGTCCGCCTCATCAATGTAGATTCCGTTCGGCCCGCTGCCGCCTTCCAGGTCGATCGCCACCTGGGCGGACACCTGCGGCTTCACGCTGGCCAGGATCGGCACGAAGCCCAACTGCAGGCTGGTTTCCAGCAAGGCTGCCTGGTTCTTCTCATCGATATCCGCTGCCTCATCGAGGTAGTACGGCAGGCGCACGCGTCCGGCCTGTTCACGGTCCATCAAGTGCAGCAACAAGTACATGTTGGTCAGCGCCTTGATGGTCATGGTAGTGCCGTTGGATGCGGCGCCATCGATATCGGTATGAATCACCGGCTGGCCGTTTACCTTGGTGATCTCGAACGCGAGTTCGAACAGGTCCTTGAGGCCCAATTGGTTATGGTTGGCCGCCACCAGGCGGGCCAGGTATTCCTTGGCCTCTTCGTTCTTGTTGTCCTGCTCGGCACTCTGGCTGAGGTCGAACACCGACAACGTCTCGCCCTCTTCATACTGACCGGCGCTGTGGATGATCTGGTCGATATGCTTGAGGGCTTCCTTGTTCGGTGCCAGCACAATGCGAAAGCTCTGCAGGTTGGACACCTGGCGCTTGTTGATTTCGCGGTTGAACAACGCAAGCTGGTGTTCCAGGCTGTCGTAGTCGCTGCGGATATTGCGCAAGGTCCGTGCGATATCGGTGACCGCCGCGCGGCGTGCCTTGCCCAGGGTCAAGGCCTCGTCGGTACGGTGGGCATAGGCGTTGATCAGCAGTTGCAGACGACGCTCCATGTCATCCTCGCTGTCGAACTTGGCCACACCCTTGAGGCGCACCTGGGCATACAGCGCTTCGATCTGGCCATCGGCACGCAGCAAGCCCTGCCAGCTGTCCTGATAGTCGTTGAGCAGCGGCAGCAGGTTGTCCATGGAGTCGTCGACCGGGTCCATGAACGGCGTGCCGAAGGGCAGGTCCGCCGGCAACAGCTGACGCCGGCGCAAGGCGTCGTCCAGCGTACGTTGCTTGGCTTCCATGTCGCCGATCTGGCGGCCGACCAGTTGCAGTTTGGCCGATAATTGCTGGACGCGCTCGGTGAACGCATCGCTGGAGCGCTTCAATTCGTCCTGGGCCGCTTCCATCTGCGCCAGGTTTTCCAGCTTCTCGCCTTCTTCCGCACTCAGGGTTTGTGCGCGGCGGAAATCCTCCAGTGCCTTCTGCGCGTCGAGCACCTGCTGGTACAGCGCTTCGGTCTGGGTCTTGCTCGCCGCTCGGTCGGAGGCCACGGCCTGCTGGGTCTTGAGTTGCTTGAGCTCTTTTTCCAGACGCTCTTTCTGATCGCGCAATGCCGCGCGATCGGCCAGGGCCTGCAACGCCGGCGGCTCGATGTGCGAGATGTCGATGGACAGCCCCGGCACTTCGAAACGCTCGCCCTTGAAGCCATCGAGGATCCGCTCCAGGGATTTGACCCACTGGCCTTCCTCGTCCAGCGTGATGCCATGTTCGCCCAGCGGCAGGCTGAACAGCGAACTGTTGAACAGGCGCATCAGGCGCTCGACATCCTGCTGCGAAAATTCCTCGCGCAGCTTGGCGTAGCTGTTGTTGTCCGCGTGGTCCAGTTGCTGCCTGACCGACTTCAGGCGTTTTTCCAGGTCGCGCAGACGCTCGTCCAGGTCCTCGGCGCTGAACTGACGGGAATGCGCCAGCGCACCGGCCAATTCGTCGTGAGCGTCCTTGGCCGCCAGCAGTTGCTGCTCCAGTATCCTCACATCGTCGACCAGCGCGAAGCGATGCTTGAGCACCGACAGCTCGCCCAACCAACGCTGGATGCCACTGATCTCGCGCTCCAGGCGCATCAGCTCCTGGGTGCCGCCACGCTGGTCGTGCTGCAGCGCATCCTGCTCGTTGCGATAGTGCTCGGCCTGTATCGTCAGCTCTTCCTTGCGCGCACTGGCGTAGTCCGACCAGGTGCCCAGCAGCGAATCCAGCAATGGCGACAGGCGATGCAATTTGCCGCGCAGAATATCGCGCTGTTTCACACCATTGGCGAGCGCTTCGACCAAGGGCCCTGCGGCCACCAGCGAATGGTAGTCCTGCTCCATGCGCCGCACATCGCGGAAGGCTTCCTCGCACGCGGCGATGTAATCGACGCTGCCGGAGCGCAGGCTGTGTTCGAACGCATCAAGGAACAATTGTTTGAGTTTTGCCGCGGTGATTTCGCGCATGTGCAACAGGTTGATAAACAGCGCACGGAATGTCTTCAGGCTCTGCTCGCTGGTGGAGCGCAGGGGGATCAGCGTCAGGTCCAGCGGGATCGATGTGTGCCCGCCCACCAGCAGGCGTCGCAGTTCATCAGGCTTGAGTTCATAGGCTTTCAGGCCTTCGCGCTCAAGGTTGGTGAACAACTCCTTCTGGCGCAGGCAGGTGTCGTTTTTCTGGTAGTGGGCCAGGTCCAGCTTGCCGGCGTAGGCAAAGAACTGGTGACCGAAGCCACCGCCGGGGCCGCGCCCTACCACGCCAATCACGTGCGGGCCGTGGGGCAGCGAGACCTCCACCAGGATGTAGCTGGTGTCGGTGGCAAAGTAGAAGCGCCGCGATTGTTCCAGGGTGTATTTGCCGAAACTCATGTCCGACATGCGCGCCAGGATCGGGAACTGCAACGCGTTGATCGACGCGGATTTACCCAGGTTGTTCGCGCCGTACACCGACAGCGGCTCTTCCAGCGGGAACAAGCCCAGGCTGTAGCCGGCGGTGTTCAACAGGGCGAAACGGCGTATGCCGTAGCGTTCCTTACTCATGCGTCGGTCTCCTGTTCTTCGGCAATGGCGCGGGCGAGGGCATCTTCTTCGCTTTCTTCAGCGAAGTCGCTCAGGTCCAGCGGGTCATCGGTCTTCAGCAGTTTTTCATCGCTGTCTGCGTCGATGATCACCGGCACCGGCAGCGGCAACACGCTGTGCACGCTGGCAGCGAGGTCGCGGTCCTGCTGCACCGACAGGCACACATCAAGGAAACGATGCATCGGCGGCAGGAAGCGATAGATGCCGTTGTCTTCGCCGGCAAAGCCCAGCTGGGTCATGCGCCGCATGATTTTTTCTTCAAGTTCTTCCTGGGTCTGCACTTCGGCCTGGATAAACAGGTCGCGGTACTTTTCCAGCAACGACGGCAGCTCATCGCGGCCCAGGCTGCCGCCGTCGAGCACGGCAACCGGGTCGCGGCCCTGGTCGGCCAGGTGCTCGACGAGGATGAAGGTGAACAGGGCCAGACGCTGTGCGGTCTTGTTCACCTGCGCGCTGGCGATGGCCGAGTCCGGCACGAAGTAATAGAAACCACGGGTATCGCAGACCAGCTCAAAACCCAGGGCCTTGAACAGCGTGCGGTACTGGTCCTGGAAGTTCGACAGCTGCGCGTACAGTTCCGGGTCGCGACGGCTGACGTGGTAACCCTTGAACAGCTCGCGAAAGATCGGCGCCAGTTGGGACAGTTCGGATAGATCAAGATGCATAAGGCGTGCTCGCAGAATTCTCGGTGGCGTCGGTGCCGGCCGGGAGCAGGGCGAAGGAGCGCAGGCTGACCTGGTGCTCGTGTGTGTGATAGTCGCGGCGCTCCAGGCGTTCGCGCTTGAAGCGTTTTTCCCGCGAGAGCCGCGAGAACCAGTACAGCAACTCGTCGGTGGCGCCGTCCGGTTCCTGCTCCAGCAGCCAGGTCATCAGGTCCGGCATCGGCAATGCATCTTCGCAGCGTTCGAGCATTTCCTTGACCGTTCGCGGCGCGCGCTGGGCGTCGCCCTTGTGGGTTTTGTGCGCCTTGGGGAAGCGGGCCGGTTTCGGTTCGAAATTGGCCAGGGCATACACATAGGCTTCCACCTGGCTGGCACTGCCCAGGAAGGTGCTTTGCGGGCGGGTGAACAGGGGCATGGCGGCCTGTGGCACCGCGTCCAGGCCTTTGCGGCGGATCGCCGACAGGGCCAGCGCCGCGCCACGGGTCACGGCATTGTGCCGGCGTGCTTCTTCGCGTAGCGGCAGCAACAGCTCGCGCGCATGGCGCAAGGTCAACTGGGCGCTGGTCTGCATTTCAAGGATGCGTGCGTGGGTGCGCAGCAGCATGTCGTCGTCCACCAACTGGCCGAGGCGCTGCTGCTCGGTGAGCATGCGCAGCAGCACATTTTCGACCTTGCGTACGCCTTGCTCGAACGCGCCGTCGGCGTTCACCAGTTGGATCATCGGTTCGACGTATTCGTCCCAGGTGGCCAGTACCTCGGCGTAACGCTGGCGCAACGGGATCTGGCGGTCGCTGGTCTTCGCGCGGTCGGCCACGGCCGCGAGGGCCTGTTCGTCGTTGGCGAGTTTTTTCAGCACGTCGCGCACGCGCATGTCCAGCAGGCGCAGTTGCCGGGCCAGATCGTGGCCATCGCGGATGTCGAAGGCGTCCTGGATATAACCGGCCAGGCGCTCGAGGTGGCGCAGGTAGGCTTCGATTTCCAGGCACAGGCCAAGCCGGTGCTCCTTGCGCAGATACGCCAGGAAGTCGTGAATCTGCGCGTTGAGCTCGAAACGGTTCGGGCTCTTGGCGACAGGCACCAGGATATCCAGGCGAATCCACACGTCCAGCAGGCTGGTGATGTCCTGGGGCGTGCTGTCCAGTTGTTGGGCGGCCAGTTGCGCGCGCAGCTCGCTCAGGCTCAGGGTGCCTTGGTCGAAGTGTTCGCACAGTGGCTCGAGTAAGGCCCAGTGTTCGGCGAGGGCGCGCAGAACGCGCTTGGGTTCGATCATGGGAATGGCCGGCTGGTTGGCGATTAAAAGTCGCGATTGTACTGCATCGCGCGCGGGATTTATCCACAGCCGGTCAGTGTGCAGTGGGCGATTGTTGCCGAACAGCGGTAGAATCCCCGCTCTTTAGTTATCCACAAGTGACCGAGCTGTGCTTATCGAGTCCCGACGTCGCGCTTACTTGAGCGCCATGCAGGTGGTCAACTGGCTGCCCCGCACCGAACTGCCGTTTGCCGCGCCGTCGCGGCCCGAGCTGTTTGAGGTGCCAGAGCCCATTGATGCGTTCGAGCCTTCAGGCGAAGAAGCCGCCGCGCCGGTTGCGGTGGTCAAGCCTGTGCCCGAAACGCGGCCGACGGTGGAGCGTGCGAAAATCGAGGTGCCGCGCCCGTCACCGGTGGTCAAGGCGGTGGTTGCCGAAGAGGCCGCCCCGGTGGTCAAGGCCCCGGTGGTGCCGCCGCCACGCTTTGCCCTGCAACTGCTGCGCGCGGGGCGTTGCCTGCTGCTGGTGGAGTTGCCCACCGGCGAACGTTTCCAGTCGCGCGACCCCGCCTACCTGCTGCTCAAGGATATGCTGCGCGCCGCCGGCCTGCCCGACAGCCCGCAAATCGTCGGCGACCCGGTGCGCTGGCCGCTGTTGGTGCGCGGCACCATGGACCAGGGCCCCGAAGCTGCGCGGGATTTTGTACAAAGTTTTGTCTCGGCACGCCTGGAAGACGAACCCTGCGTGTGCCTGTGGCTGATCGGCCTGCCCGCCGTGCGCTTTGCCGGTGAGGCCAATGCCGAAGCCTGGTACCGCGAACTGCAGGTTGAAAGCCTGGGTTCGGTATGGGCCCTGCCGGGCCTGGAATTATTAATGGAAGAGCCACAGCGTAAGGCTGATGTCTGGCAAGCCATGCGCCGGCTGATGGCGCGCTGGAAAACAACCGATGAGTGAGGCTTTATCCTTTCGCCCGATGACCGAGGCCGACCTCGACGCCGTGCTCAAGATCGAATACGCGGCGTTCAGCCACCCCTGGACCCGGGGCATTTTTCTCGACGGGTTGGGCAAGTACCAGATCTGGCTGATGTTCGAAGGCGAGCAGCAGGTGGGACATGGCGTGGTGCAGATCATCCTCGATGAGGCGCACCTGCTGAATATCACCGTCAAGCCGGAGAATCAGGGCCGAGGGTTGGGGTTGGCGCTGCTGGAACATCTGATGTCCCGCGCCTACGCAGCCAACGCTCGAGAGTGTTTCCTGGAAGTGCGGGACAGCAATACCGGCGCGTTTCGCCTGTATGAGAGCTATGGCTTCAACGAGATTGGCCGTCGCCGGGATTACTACCCGGCTGTGGGTGGCCGCGAAGATGCGGTCGTCATGGCCTGCACCCTGGTCGACTAGCACCGAAATCCATGTGGGAGGTGGGTTGCCCTAATGCCAATCAGTTAGCGCCGATCCCCTGTGGGAGGGGGCTTGCCCCCGATAGCGGTGGCTCAACCAACATCAGTGTTTGCTGTGCCGACGTCATCGGGGGCAAGCCCCCTCCCACATTTTGAACTGTGTTGTGTCAGCGCTTGCGGTTGAGTGGGTCCAGGTCGGCCAGTTCGGCCTCATCCAGGCCATTTCCGCCGCCAATATCCTCTTCACCGACGACGCTCAGTTCGTAGTCCGCCGCGCGGTCTTCACCTTCTTCCCGCGCATCCCGTGCGCCATCCTCATGGATCAGCGTTTCCGGGCTCATGTCGTCATCGGTCGATTCATGATCATCCGTCGAAGCACCGGTCATGCCCGCTTCGCGCACCCGTTCGTCGGGCATCAGATGTTCGCGCTCGCCACGCGGTATTTCATCGCCAATTTCCGCCGTCTGGTCTTCTTCATCAAAATCCAGCTCGCGCATCGAGCCCATGCGATCTTCATTATCATCAATCGGTTCGGGCTGCGTAGCGCCGTAGGGACGTCGTGATTCAGTCATGGCCAATCCTCATACTGTGGGGCTTATAGTGTGTGGACAGGCTATGCGCTCCAAAGATTCAAGCTAATTTGCGCCAGGCGTGACCCGGACGAGGGCTTGTCAGTCACAAAACTGCGCATCATTCCTGAGGCTTTCCCTGATGAACGAATTACAAGACCTGCTAGACAACAACGAACGCTGGGCGGATGCGATCAAACAGGAAGATCCCGAATTCTTCGCCAAGCTCGCCCGCCAGCAAACCCCGGAATACCTTTGGATCGGTTGTTCCGATGCACGCGTACCGGCCAACGAGATCGTCGGCATGCTGCCCGGTGATCTGTTCGTGCACCGCAACGTGGCCAACGTGGTGCTGCACACTGACCTCAACTGCCTGTCGGTGATCCAGTACGCAGTCGATGTACTCAAGGTCAAACACATCCTCGTCACCGGCCACTATGGCTGCGGCGGCGTACGCGCGTCGATGCAGGACCGCCAGTTCGGCCTGATCGACGGCTGGCTGCGCACCATTCGTGATCTTTACTACGAGAATCGCGACGTGCTGGCCCAGTTGCCCACAGAAGAGGAGCGGGTAGACCGCATGTGCGAGCTGAACGTGATTCAGCAGGTGGCCAACGTCGGCCATACCAGCATTGTGCAGAACGCCTGGCACCGCGGGCAGAGCCTGTCGATTCATGGCTGCATCTACGGCATCAAGGATGGCCGCTGGAAGAGCTTGAACACCACCATCAGTGGCTTCGAGCAACTGCCGCCGCAGTACCGTCTGCGACCGCTGGGCGAAGCCTAAGAGCGTTTATTGATCGATTTCCACTGTCAGATCTGGCAGTGGAAATCGTTGCCATGGTTCACAACGCGGGCGGAGCGAGGGTGGGAACCGGTGCGGCACTGCGCAGCTGCTTCAACTGGGCTTTGAGGGTGGGCGTGGCGCATTTGGCGTTGGCCTGCTCGGGAGTCAGGTTGCGCACCGAGGTGTAGAACAACTCGCAGGTCTGCTCTTTGCGCGTGACCTGCCAGGTGTTCATGCATGCCTTGAGCAACACATTCGCGTCGCTGGCGGGTTTCTGGCCCATGCCGGCTTGCCAGCAGGCCGCGCTCAGGTCCTGGCCCATTACTTTCAGGCCGGCCTCATCGGCTTTTTGCTCATTGCCGTCATAGGTGTCCGGGCTGGCCGCGTACCAGATGTAGCTCGGGTGGTTGGCGCCGAGCACCCACACCGGCTTGCCCGGCTCCGGGCTGATCTGCGCCAGGCCCAGCACCGCCACGGTCTGCCCGTATTGTTGCTTGATCCAACTGCGCACCGGCGCGCCGAAGGCCACCATCGGCAAGGAACCGCCGGGGCGCAGGCTCAACTCCTTGACCATGCGGGTCTGGTAGTCGGTGAAATAGCTGTAGACCGCTTCCAGGTCTTTACCTGCATTGGACGGCGCGGCGATGGGAGCGATATCGATAATGGTCTGATAGGCCGGGGTTTCGCCGGCAGGAATGCCATTGCTGGTGAGCAAGGTCGCCCAGCGGTCGGTGGTGGCCGATTCCAGGTAGTCCTGGGCCTGGGTCAGCGAATAATCCGGCGGGAAGTGCAACAGCTCGATACTTTTGCGGTTTTCCAGGGCCATGCCCAGCGGCAGGAACAAGTACCAGTTGTAGGCCCACTTGCCGTCGGTGTTGAGCTGGCTGGCGCCCTGGTAAGCCAGGTCGGCGGTATCGAGCAGGGCTGTCAGGGGCTGGCCGTAGTCATCCGGCACGCCGCTGAAGGTTGCGGCGACCTGATCGTCGTGCACCTTGACGCCGACCTTTGCCCGGCTGTAGCCGTCACGCTGCAGGCTCTGGTTCAAATAGTGCTCGGCGGTCTGCTCCAGCGTCCAGGGCCGAAAACAGATCACATTGCAGTTGTTGGGAAACGCGAATAACCGGGTAACACGTTGCGTGCTGCCCAACGGCACTTCGATGTCGGCCTGTACGACCGCACTGGCCAGCAGTGCGGCCAGGGTCAAGGCCAGCGTGGTTGGTTTGAACATAGTTGATTCCTTGTCAGCGAAAGCCCGTCTGCGCGGGGTGAAAGCCCACCTTCACACAGTAGCGGCTGACCAGGAAAACCGCGTACTAAATCGCAGCGGGTGTCGCGATTGGATAAGTGACGCTAAACGCTGAACTGCAAGGCGTTGCTCAAATCCCCCATGGGTTTCTGGCCGCGGGCGCGCATCGCATCGTCCCTTTGCTTGAGGCCATCCAGGGTCTCCAGCTCAAACACCCGGGTGATCAAACGCAGGATCGACGCCGTGTCGTAGACCGTATGGTCAACCGTGCCTTTACGCGCGAACGGCGACACCACCAGCGCCGGCACTCGCGTGCCCGGGCCCCAGCGGTCGCCCTTGGGCGGTGCCACGTGGTCCCACCAGCCGCCGTTTTCATCGACGGTCACCACCACCACCATGTTGTTCCACTGCGGGCTTTCCTGCAGCACCTTCAGGGCGCGCACGATGTGGCGGTCGCCCGAGGCCACATCGGCATAGCCGGCGTGCATGTTCAGGTTGCCCTGGGGCTTGTAGAAACTCACGGCAGGCAGTTTGCCCGCCTGGGCGTCGGCGAAGAATCTGTTGGTGCTCGCTTCATCGCCCAAGCCGCCATCGCGCAAGCGTTTGTCACGTTCCGCACGGTTCTCGGGGCCCTGCTGCTTGAAGTAGTTGAAGGGCTGATGGTGATACTGGAAGTTCGGAATCTTGGGGATACCGCCCGAGTCCTTGAATTGATCGAGGGTGGCTTGCCACGCGCCGGCGTACCAGGCCCAGTCGATGTTCTTCTTCGAGAGCTTGTCGCCAATATGTTCATGGGTTTGCGGCACCAGCACGTTGGGCAGGTCCGGTTTGGAATAATCGGGGTTTTGCGGGTCGCGGATCCAGGTCGGCCAGTAGGGCGGCGCCAGCGTGTTGACCGCGTAACCGTCCGGCGTCAAGGCGCTGGGGCCGAACTGTGGCGGGCCGGTCATGGCACTGGGCGGCGAGGTGTCCAGGGGTTTGAGGCGCGTGTCGCCGGGGTCGTCGCTTTGCAGCGTGGCGATCTGCGCCTTGGCCACCGATTGCGCAGCATTGGGATAGGTCGGTGCGGTGGCGCTGATCAGGTATTGATGGTTAAGGAACGAGCCGCCGAACGCGCCCTGGAAGAAGTTATCGCACAGCACAAACTCCCTCGCCACGTCCCACAGGCGCAGGGAGTAACGGCTCTGGGCGTAATGGCCCATCACCAGGCCGCCGGAATCGCCCCAGGCCACGAAACCGTCATTTTTGCCGCCGTTGATCTGCATCTGGTTCTGATAGAACACGTGCCACAAGTCACGGGTCACCAGGCTCAGCGGCAAGTCCTCGGCATTCGGGCCCTTGAGGGCGAACGGTGCGTTGGGCAGGTTTTCCTGGAATTGCACGGCGCTCGGGTACGTCACCCCGTCCACGCTTTGCGGGCCGACCTGCAGCACACCCCCCCAGGTCGGGGGGAGGGTGGGCAATACGCTGCCATCGCGGTCGTGCTGCTGGTAATCCGTAGCGGAAAGCGCCGAGAGCGGTTTCTCCAGCCCGGGGAAATCCGCAAACAGATTGTTGAAGCTGCGGTTCTCCGCGTAAATCACGACGACGGTTTTCACCTGGTCGCGCAGCGCCTTGTCCAGCTCGGTTGATGTGAGTGGCCGCACCGCCGGTTTTTCCGGTGCCTCGCCGGTATTGCCGCAGGCACTCAAGGTCGCGCCCACCCCCAGCACCGCAGCGCCCCCCAGGAATCGTCGGCGACTGGAGTCAACCGGCGGCTGGCCTACGGAATCTGTGGAAGGGCGATCTTCGTGCTCGTCACTCATTGCGCGGGAGTCCTTGGCGAGATGTTGCAAGATGTTTCGCAGGACGGTAGCAATGCAATGTGACGGGATTAAGGCAGCTACAAGCTGCAAGCTTGAAGCTTGTAGCTGAAAACTTGCAGCTTGCGGCTGCTCCTAAGGCATCACCGGCGGCAAATACGTCAATGTCGTCCCCAACGCCCACAGCAGAAACAATACCAGCGGCGTGTGCACCAGCAATTGCACAAACGAAAACCCGATCAGATCTCGCGCCTTCAACCCCAGCACCCCGAGCAGCGGCAGCATATAGAACGGGTTGATCAGGTTCGGCAGTGCCTCGGCCGCGTTGTAGATCTGCACCGCCCAGCCCAAATGATATTGCAGGTCATTGGCCACCTGCATCACGTAGGGCGCTTCGATGATCCACTTGCCGCCGCCGGACGGGATGAAGAAGCCCAGCACCGCCGAGTACACGCCCATCAGCAGTGCGTAGGTGTCGTGGGACGCGATGGAGGTGAAGAACAGCGAAATATGGTGCGCCAGGGTCTGGCCGTCGCCGCCTTTGACCACGGTCATCAGCGCTGCAATCGAGCCGTACAGCGGGAATTGGATCAGCACGCCCGTGGTGGTCGGCACGGCGCGGGCCACGGCGTCCAGGAAGCTGCGCGGGCGCCAGTGCAGCAGCGCGCCGACCATGATGAACAGGAAGTTATAGGTGTTGAGCCCAGAGATGGCGCTGATCGCCGGTTTGCTCGAGAACTCGTGGAACAGCCAGCCGGCCGCCAGCAGCGCCAGCGCAATCGTCAGCAGCGGGCTGTGTTCCAGCCATTCGCCGGGTCGGGTCGGCGCCTGCGGCTTGGGCAGGTTGAACGCGGGGTCGACACCGCAGGCCTTGGCATCCCGCGCGCTGTTCGGGCCCGGCGCGGTGGCGTAGGCGATGATCAGCGAGACCACGATCAGCGCCAGCAACATCACGCCCGATTGCCACAGGAAGATGGTCTCGGTAAACGGGATCATCCCGGTGATCGCCAGAATCGACGGCGGCAAGCTGGCCGGATTGGCCTGCAACTGCGCGGCCGATGACGACAAGCCCAGTGCCCACACGGCGCCCAGGCCCAGATAGGCCGCGGCGCCGGCGGCACGGTAGTCCATGCGCAGGTCCGTGCGACGCGCCAGTGCACGCACCAGCAAGCCGCCGAATACCAGGGACAGGCCCCAGTTGAGCAGGGAGGCCACCATGGAAATCAACGCGACCCAGGCCACCGCCGACCGGCCGTTCTTCGGGATGCGCGCCAGGCGGTCAATCAGCTTTACCGCAGGCGGCGAACTGGCGACCACATAACCACCGATCACCACGAAGGCCATCTGCATGGTGAAGGGAATGAGGCTCCAGAACCCATCGCCAAACGCCTTGGCAGCTTCAGTGGGCGCAGCGCCCATGCCCAGGGTGGCCACGGCGACAAGGATCACGGCGAGGGCGGCGAACACCCACGAGTCCGGGAACCAGCGCTCGGCGAAGGTGGAGCAGCGCAGGGCAAATCGGGCATAGCGGCTTTCTTCGATAGCATCGGCCACGGGTCTTTCCTCTTGTATTTATTATGGGGTGGGCAGTTTTGCGGCATGTTCCTCTTTGCTCATTGATTTGGGAATATCGTTATCTTCATCGATCAATGAGTAAAACAAATATATCCGCCGCGATTGCCAGGATCCGGTTCAGCTCATAATCTGCACGCCATTTTGTTTGTCTGCCGAGCCTGCACATGACTGCCACCTTTTCCCCACGGGCGCAGCGTTTTTCCCGCTCCGACTACAAAACCCTGGGCCTGGCCGCCCTCGGCGGCGCCCTGGAAATCTACGACTTCATTATCTTCGTGTTCTTTGCGCTGACCCTCAGCCAACTGTTCTTCCCGCCGGAAATGCCCGAGTGGCTGCGCCTGTTGCAGAGCTTCGGCATTTTCGTGACCGGCTACCTGGCCCGCCCGTTGGGCGGCATCCTGATGGCGCACTTTGCCGATCACCTGGGACGCAAGCGCGTGTTCAGCTTGAGCATCCTGATGATGGCCTTGCCCTGCCTGCTGATCGGAATCATGCCGACCTACGCGCAGATCGGCTATTTCGCACCGCTGATCCTGCTGGCGCTGCGCGTGTTGCAAGGCGCCGCGGTGGGCGGTGAGGTACCCAGCGCCTGGACCTTCGTCGCCGAGCACGCCCCGCGCAGTCATCGTGGTTATGCCCTGGGTTTCCTGCAGGCTGGCCTGACCTTCGGTTACCTGCTCGGTGCGCTCACGGCCACACTGCTTGCACAGGTCTTCACCCCGGCCGAGATTCTCGACTACGCCTGGCGTTTCCCCTTCCTGCTCGGCGGGGTATTCGGCGTGATCGGCGTATGGCTGCGCCGCTGGCTCAGCGAAACGCCGGTGTTCCTGGAAATGCAGGCCCGCCGCCAGGCCGCCGCCGAAATGCCCTTGCGCACCGTGCTGCGTGACCATCGCGCCGTGCTGCTGCCGGCGATGATCCTCACCTGCGTGCTGACGTCGGCGGTGGTGGTGCTGGTGGTCATCACCCCGACCATGATGCAGAAAACCTTCGGCATGAGCCCCAGCCACACCTTTGCCCTGAGCGCCCTGGGCATCGTCTTCCTGAATATCGGCTGCGTCCTCGCGGGGCTGCTGGTGGACCGTATCGGCGCGTGGCGCGCGGTAGTGGTCTACAGCCTGTTGCTGCCGGTGGGGGTGTTTATCCTGTATGCCAGCCTGATCAGCGGCGGGGTCTGGCTGGGCGCGGCGTATGCCGTGGCGGGCCTGAGCTGCGGCGTGGTGGGCGCGGTGCCGTCGGTGATGGTCGGGCTGTTTCCGGCGCAGGTGCGGGTGTCGGGCATTTCCTTTACCTACAACATTGCCTACGCACTCTGGGCAAGTACTACACCGTTGTTGCTGATTGCGCTGATGCCCGCCAGTCCGTGGATTTGCGTGGGGTATTGCGCGGTGATGGGGGCGGTGGGCGTGGCCTGTGTGGCGCGGTTCGGCTCGCGCCACACCCTGGCTGGCTGAGGCTCAGGTCAGGACGATGATCGTGATTCATGTGGGAGGGGGCTTGCCTCCGATCGCGGTGTGTCAGCCAGCCTGTCTGTCGCTGATACACCGCTATCGGGGGCAAGCCCCCTCCCACATTGGTTTTGTAGTGTTTTCAGGTTCGTGGCATGCACTCGATGGTGCGGTTTACCACCGTTTTGGCCATCTCCAGTAAGTGCCATGCGGCATGGATTCGGGCGCGGTCGTGGGGTTGCAGGTGATCGCAACAGTCCCACACCGTGGCTGATGCGCTGTGGATCAGATGGGAAATGTAAAGTTGGGCGTCTTCGAAGCTGAGTTCTTCATTGACGACGAGGCAATCCATGGGTGGATCGGGAAGTGCTTTGGTCATGGTGTAACTCCTATTAACTCAAAGGAGCCGACCCCGTCGCGACTAAACGTTGGGTGGCGGCTGTACGCAGGTTAGTCGACCGGCAAATAGGCAAAGTCCGGCGCACCCTAGGGCGCCCTGCGCACAGCCACCATAAAACCTCATGGAGGACCATGCGCCTATTAAATCCGGGCGACTAAACCCGATCACTGAAAGGCAGTGACGGGCCGAAGACTAGCCATCGATTCCAACAGGCACAAGGCGGCGGGGATTGTCTCGGAAACGTCCTGCAATTTAAAGGGACACGGCTTGCTGGCCCTTTACAAACCATGACCAAATGCCAGCAACGCCACCTTATCTGAATTGTGGGAGGGGGCAGGCCCTGATGCCGTCTGTAGGAGCGAGCTTGCTCGCGAAAAACTCACAGGCACCGCGTTCATTTAGGAAGTACGCGTTATCGTTGGCGTTTTTCGCGAGCAAGCTCGCTCCTACAAAAAGCATCAGGTCTTGAATCAGCGTCCGAGCATTTTCACCCAGCGTGAGGGCGGCATGCCGTAGGTGTTGCGAAACTGCCGGGTCATGTGGCTCTGGTCAGAGAAGCCGGCGGTCATCGCTGCATCCACCAAAGGTTGGCCCTGGGCCAACAATTGGCGTACCAGGTCCAGCCGCCGCATGGTCAGGTAGCGGTAGGGGCTGGTGCCGAACAGCAAGCGGAAATCCCGCGACAGCGCCCAACGGTCACGCGCGGCGTGATCGGCGATTTCATCCAGGGTGATGCTGCGGCCCAGGGCGCTGTGGATAAATTCCCGGGCGCGCTCGGCGGCGATGTAATCAAAGGATTTGCGGCTGGTGATGACGCCGGACGCATCGCTCAGCGCGTGGGCCAGGTCGAACATGGCGTCCTGCTCCTGCATCGGGTCGATCGGGCAGTCCAGGCTTTGCAGCAATACCTCGCTGGCGCGGTGCAGCCGCAGGTCGGTGGACACGCCGCCGGGTATGAAGGGCAGCGGCTTGCCGCCGAGGATCTGCTGGATCAGCGCCGGCTCCACGTAGATCATCCGGTACTTGAAACCCTCATCGCTGCCCGCGCGACCGTCATGGGTTTCATCGGGGTGAATCACCATGGTGGTGCCGGGCAAGCTGTGGGTCATGCCGCCGCGATAATGAAAACTCTGCACGCCGAACAACGTGCGCCCGATGGCGTAGGTGTCATGGCGATGGGGGTCGAAGGCGAAGCCGGCAAAGTACGCCTCGATACGGTCCAGGCCGCTGGCGTGCGGCGCGCGGTGCAGCCAGTCCAGCGTGTGGGTGGGATTGCCCATGGTGACTTGTCACAAAAGGAGGTGGAAACACGTTAACCGAGTCTGCGCCCCTTGTCTGCCGGGGTCTTGTACGATTGTGCAGTTGTTCGGCCAGGCCTATGATCCAGGCTGCGTATTGCCTTGAAGGAGCTGGCCGCGATGGAACTGTTCAACCCCGCCTATGTGGCGCCGCTGGTCTCGTTGGCCCTGCTGTGGACGGTGGCCGTGGTCACGCCCGGGCCCAACTTCTTCAACACCGCCCAATTGGCCGCCAGCTGTTCGCGCCGACATGGTGTGGTGGCTTCGGCGGGCGTGGCCACCGGTACGATCCTGTGGGGGTTGGCGGGTGGGCTGGGGATCAAGTCGCTGTTTACGGCCGCGCCTATGTTGTACCTGGCGTTCAAGATCATCGGTGGCTGCTATTTGATTTACCTGGGGCTGAAATTGTTCAAGCGCTCGGCAACCAGCATGGGCCAGACTCCGTTGCCGGATGCGGCGCGGCGCTCGTTGTTTTCCGCCTGGCGTCTGGGGCTTTTGGGTAACCTGTCCAACCCCAAGGCGGCGCTGTTCGTCGCCACTATCTTCGCATCCACCATGCCGCCGTCGCCTTCGCCGGTGTTGCTGACGTTGGCGGTGATCGTCATGGCGACCTTGTCGTTCAGTTGGTACACCAGTGTGGCACTGCTGTTTTCCAGCGAGCGCATGGCCACTCTTTACAGCCGTTCGCGCAAATGGCTCGATCGTTTTGCCGGGGGATGCTACGTCTTGTTCGGTTCACATCTGATCGCGAATCGCTGACCCTCTGTTACAGGGCTTAAATGGGGGGTGAGGGAGCAAGCGCCCTCCCACCCAGGTTGAATCAGTCGCCCAGCGCTTCGCCTTCACGCCGCGGGTCCGCGCCACCGCTCAATGACACCTTGCCCTGGGCGTCACGTGTGCGAACGATCGCCTGGACGCCGCTGGTCATGTCGATTTCGCTCAGTTCATGGCCTTTGCTCTTCAAGGCCTGCTTCACGCCCGTGCTGAACAGCCCGGCCTCCAGCTCGGTTGCGCCATTGCGGCTGCCGAAGTTCGGCAGGCCGATAGCGGCCTGTGGGTCGAGTTTCCAATCCAGCATCGCGACCAGTGTTTTGCTCACGTACTCAATAATCTGCGAGCCGCCCGGCGACCCCACGGTGGCCAGCAACTCACCGCTCTGGCGATCGAACACCAGCGTCGGTGCCATCGCCGAGCGCGGACGCTTGCCGGGTTGCACGCGGTTGGCGACGGGTTGGCCGTTTTCTTCGGGGATGAATGAGAAGTCGGTCATCTGATTATTGAGCAAAAAGCCCTGGACCATGACGTGGGAGCCGAACGCCGCCTCCACCGTGGTGGTCATCGAGACGGCACCGCCCTGGTCATCCACAGCCACCACTTGCGAGGTGGAGATGCGCAGCGGCGAACGGTCCGGCGCGTAGGCGACCTGAAGGCCTGCCGGCTGACCTGGCTTGGCGATGCCCATGCTGCGCTCACCCACCAGCGCGGCGCGCCGGGCCAGGTAATCTGGCGCAACGAGGCCGGCGACCGGTACCGGCGTGAAGTCCGCATCAGCCACGTATAGCGCTCGGTCGGCGAACGCCAGGCGCCCGGCTTCGGCGATCAGGTGCACGGCCTCTGGCGTGGGTTCAAGCCCGGCGGGGGAGGGGCTCTTGACCGGCGTCATCGGCGCGATCGCCCGGCGAGGATCGTGCTTTTCCAACGCCTGCAAGGTGCCGAGGATCTGCGCAACAGCGATTCCGCCGGACGAGGGCGGCGGCATGCCGCAGACTTTCCATTGTTTGTAGTCGGTACACAACGGCTTGCGTTCCTTGGCGGCATAGCCCTGGAGGTCCGCCCGGGTCAAGCTGCCGGCATTGCGATGGCCCTGCACTTTGCGTGCGATTTCATCGGCTATCGGGCCTTGATAGAGCGCGTCCGGCCCCTCCTTGGCGATACGTTTGAACACCTTCGCCAGCGCCGGGTTCTTCAGCACTGTGCCGGTGGCTTTTGGCGAACCATCGGCATTCAGAAAGTACGCAGCCATTTCCGGCGACTGCGCGATAAAGCGGTCGGCGGCGATCAGACTGTGCAGGCGCGGGGAGATCGCGAAACCCTGTTCGGACAGACGAATCGCCGGTTCGAACAACTTGGCCCATGGCAGGCGGCCGCTCTTTTTATGCGCCATTTCCAATGCCCGCAACACCCCCGGCGTGCCCACCGAACGCCCGCCAATCTGCGCATCGGTGAACGCCATGGGCGCACCGTCGGCCTTCAGGAACAACCGCTCTGTCACCCCGGCCGGAGCGGTTTCACGGCCATCGTAGGCGTGTACGTTTTCGCCGTCCCACAGCATGATGAATGCGCCGCCGCCGATGCCGGAGGATTGCGGTTCCACCAGCGTCAGCACCGCTTGCATGGCGATCGCCGCATCGATGGCCGAACCGCCCTGGCGCAACATCTCGCGCCCGGCTTCGGCGGCCAGTGGGTTGGCGGCCGCAGCCATATGGCGCGCGGCGTGGCGAGTGACAAGGTCGGTGCGATAGCCCGAACCCAACTCCGGTGCGGGTGGCTGTTCGTTGACTGAGGTGTGGCAGCCGGCCAGGGCGAGCGTGATGGCAAAGGTGGCTAATCGACGGCGGGAAATTACAAGCACGCGCTGAACTCCGTTCATTTTGAGAATGATCTGGTCTTCCTGACGGCAGACTTTAGCGCAGCACAGGAGAGGATAGTTCGGGTTGACTGTTTTTTTCCGGTTGAGCCAATCAGGTCGTGATCATTTCGCGGCGCTGGAACCAAAACGAGGTAAACGCTCACTCGTTAACTGGTATTTATCTATTTCTGGAGCTCGTTATGCACAGAAGACTAGATGGTTTGCCCCACTCACAACATGACGTTAGCGAGCATGCTCGCCACGACAATGCTTATTCCTCCCCGGCCACGGTATCTGTCCAGCCACTGTCCTCCTATCAATCGCTGAACCCCGCTTCAATGCTGTTCGATATGCGCCTCGAAGGCGGGCGGCTGGAACCTGATACGACCCAGGTGGCACGTGACATCGCCCGCCATCTCAACGCACCGAACAAACATTATGTTGCCGATGGCGCCTCAGTCGCCGGCACGTTGCGTTTGAGGGATGAGCGAGATTACCTGTTCCATATTCAGCCCACGCCCGCCGTCGCGGCGGTATTCAGAAGCAGCCTGCCCGACACTGGCGGCGGCGAGGGTCGCGTGTCGTCACCCGGTCGGGGACACTTGGCGAGCGTCAGCGGTGTACAGACGACCGCCGAGGGCAAGCAGTTTCGTCTGGATGAAGGACGTCTGTATCGCTTCGAACCCCTCACCCTGTCCTGGTTGCCCGACGCGGATGACCGGGCTTATAGCCGCATTGGCCTGACCCGTGAGGGGCAACTGTTGAAGATGCCCCGGGGGACACTGGACAGCAGCGCCGAGGGCCGGGTTTCGGCGGTATTGAGCGAGGCCCGGGGCGCATCGGTTGTGCATATTCAAGGTGCCGACGGGGCGGCCGTACGTCCGGTCGATGAACGCGGCGCACCCGTGCAACTCACGCGAATCGGTCTGGCGGGCAGCGCCCTGTACGGTACGACTGCCGACGGTGAACTGCTGCGCGCGGATCTGCGTCTGGCGCGGGACGGTAGGTTGCCGATGCAGCCGCAATCGCTCGACGCCCTGGAACAGGCGCTCAAAGGCGCTGTGCGTGTCGAGGGTTTTTTTCACGATGACAGCGGCCAGCTCAATGCTCAGATTCGCGATACCCGTGAGCAACTGCACAGCTCACCCCTGGGCGACACACGCAAACTGCGCCCGCAGTGGAACCTCAGCGACGTACTGGTCAAGGGCATTGAGAAAGGCCTGCCTTTGCCCAGCCGCCAGGCACTGACGACGGCGGTCGATCTCGGGCCGCGAGGCAAGGTTGCGTTTGATTCAGGCAACTTGCTGAGTTGGGATGCGGCCGCGCAACGCTGGGACAAGTCCGCGCACCAGGGGGTGGCCCATTTGGAGCGTGGCCTGGACGGCCGTGCCTATGTGCTGCAGGAGGGACAACTCAAAGCGGTGACGATCAGTAAAGTGCGTGAGCCGGTGTATGAAGGCGCCAGCCATGACTTGAGCGCACTGCCCAAACCGCGGCCTCAGGTGTCACTGGATGAGGTGCTCGCGGGCAAGGTCAAGGAGCCTGTCACTGGCTTTGCGGTAGCCGATGGCCGTCACTTTGTCACCGTCAATAAAGACCACCAGCTTCAAGTCTGCCTGGACGGGGTCTTCAGTCCATTGCCGCTTACACCGGTAATTGCCATAAAAACGCTGGCGCTGGATCACGAAGCCAATCTCTATGCCCACAGCCGAGAGGGCCGGTTGTTCAGGTTGGATCGCCAAGCCTGGCAGGGCGGCGACGCCGCTGTACAGCACTGGACCCAGGTTGAATTGCCGCAGGGACAATCTCTGGAGTCCCTGCGCATGGGCGCTGACAAACACTTGATCGGCGGTTGGAACAGGCAGTTCCATCGATTGGATAATGCGGCCCCAAGCGCAATGGCGTGGGGACCGGTGCGACCGGCGGTGCAGCAGGCTTCATTGGCCGATACATTAGCGGCCCCCCAGATGCGCGCGTCTGTGTCAGGGGGCGCACTGACGGCCAGTAGCAATGTGTTTGGGCAAACACGCGAAGGGATACCCACCCAGCGCAATTTTTTCCAGGGGATCAAGGCGCACTTCCATCCTTTGCAAGCCCTGGGTGAGAAAGGCCAGTCCATTGGGCATCACATCAACGGTCGCCGGGGATTGAAGAGTGTATACGCTGACGACAAACGCCTGCACCAACAGCTCGAGTCGCTCTCCAGAAGCAAGCCTGTGGGCGCAGGCCTGAGCTCTCGTCTTGCGGCCATGGGCGAGCCTGGGCCGCGACAGGCACTGGCCCAGCAGCTCAGTCAGGCGCTGACCAACGTCAAAGAAAGCAGCCAGGCGAGCGCCCGCTTGTTAGGTGACCTGCATGGGCTGTCATTGGACCCACAGCCCAGGCTCAGCCGAGCGGTGATGAGCACCGACTCGACGCTGCACCAGTTGTATGAAGCCTTCAAACGGGTTGACCCCTCATCCGAGAAGCCCACGGCAGCGCTGCTGGCCAACTTCGAAGGGCAGGGCCTGAGGTTGCCCGAGTGGAAACCGGAGCGTAAACGTGACCTCGGCCACCCTTCGGCGATCATCGAGGGCGACCTGATCCACCATGCCGGCACGCTCAAGCAACTGGCGGAGCTGGTTGAGGAACTGGGCAGCACGTCCGGCCATAGCCCAAGCGCCTTGAAAAGAATCGAGGCGTCGCTCAAGGCAGTGATGAAAGGCTTTGAAGAGAGCCCTGTGCACACGCTGTCCAGCCAGAAGATTGTCAGTTACGACCAGGCAGAATCCCTGTATGACAACTTCAAACTGTTGGCCAAGGATCTCGGCACTCCAGGGTCCGCCTTGCATTGGCACCTTTCGGGGCTGCTGGGATTGCCCGCCGATGCGTCCATAAAGGACGCGATGACGCAGCAAGTGCGGCAAATGGAAAGTGGTCAGACCCTCAGCCCGAGCCGAACCCAAGGCAAAAGTCTGGGTGTGATAACAACGGGCATAAAACCGGTGGCGCCTTTGGAGTTTTTTCTGGAGGCCTCGAAATCCCATACCCATGGTGTGAGTATCAGCCGTACCGACCAGGGCGCTCGCGTTGAGATCAGCATCGACGACACGCGACGCCTGACCGGCTCCTTGGGTTTTGGTGTGACGTTGGGCCAAAGCGGGGGGGCCGTTGGACCTGGCCTGAGGGTGGCGGGTGAATTGATAGCGAGCGCCGAGAAAAACAGCGAGTCGAGTATCGGTTTTGACGTGAAGGAGGCTGACTTCGGCAAGATGATATCGATTCTGATGGGGCAATCCGGGGGACTCCAGGACTTACTGGCGCTGGGCAAGGAACACGCGTCTGGAGGAGGTTCTAGAGTCAGTGCCGACGTGAGTCTGGACGGGCTTGCCCAACTGCGGCTGATGTACAACCCGCAGGAACGTATCGCCGAGTTTGATTCGGTGATACGCGCCGGCCTCGGCGGGGTAGGCCATATCAACCTGATGCACACGGATGCGCACCAGTCCACCGTGCGTTCAGCGACGGATACCAGCCATCACGAGGAGCGTAACGTGCAATGGCTGGCGCAGGCTGAAGCTGGGGCCAACTTTGCGCCGGTCAACGCGCTGGCGCTGGGCAGAGGTGAAGCGGACGGGCCGACGGCTATCGCCTTCGCCTTGCCGGAAGTCTCGGTCAGGGTGAAATTTGACCGTGGGCAATCCCGTGCCGTCGATTTTTCCTTCAAGCCTGCGCAACCGGTAACCCAGGCTCAGATCGAGGATATCCACAAGCGCCTGTCGCAGTACTCACCGCAGTTCAGGCAGGACCTGGCCGTCATGGCTTTGTCGGCTGACCCGCAGGAGCAGTTGGCGATGTTGCAGCGTTTCATGGCGGCGCATCCTCCTTCAGCGACGAAGCTGGATGACTACCACGCCATCGGCCAGTCGCTGGAAAAATGCGTGACCCAGCACACCCTGATGAAAGCCGGTTTGCGTCAGCTGGCGTCGGTCGAATCCAGCGTGACAAGGGTGGGGCTGCAGGACAACGGGCGATTTGCCTGGCTGGACGATGTCGCGCCGGGTAACAAGGCAGCCATCGTGCAGTGGCTCGGTGAGGACCCGCAATTGGCCCGGATCATCCAACAACTGCAGCGGGGTGAAGGCACCTCCGTGACGCTCGGCATGGAACTCAAACCGCAGGTTCTGCACACGATCGAGCATCGTCACCTGGCGGGCGAAAGCACCGAGCCGTTGATCAGGCGAGCGCTGAAAGATCCCAACAACCTGCGTGTGAAAAGCATGAGCATGAACTACACCGCGACCCAGACCCATGGCATGTCATTGCCGGCCCTGACCAGCCTCAGCTTTTCCAGCAGCGCCTCGCTCAGTCACACGCAACAGCATGTCAACGTCGACTTCGAATACGGGGCGAACCCGGACACGCCGTTGCGCATGAACTTGAATGACACATTGAGCCCCCTGCCGCGCCATGACCTGACGGTTGACTTGGCGGACCAGCGTATTAGAACGCCGAGTGCGATGGCCTGAAGGCAGTCAGGATGAAAGCGGCTTGACGTCAGGCAAGCCGCTTCGTTTACAGATGAATCACACCTTGCATATACAGCACGGCTTTACCGGAGATGATGACCCGGTCACCTTGCAGCTCACAGCGCAATTGGCCTTTGCGCTTGCCGCCTTGCTCGGCGGTCAATTGCGATTTGCCCAGGCGCTCGGCCCAGAACGGTGCCAGCGACGTATGCGCGGAGCCTGTGACCGGGTCTTCATTGACCCCTACATTGGGGCCGAACCAGCGCGAAACAAAGTCAAAGCGCGTGCTCCTGGCGGTGACGGCAATCCCGCGTTTAGGCAGGCCCTTGAGCCGTGCGAAATCCGGCGCGAGTGCCGCCACTTGTGCCTCATCTTCCACCAGCACGATATAGTCGTCGGTGCCGAACACCTCGGCGTTATCGATCCCCAATGCGCTTAACATTCCGCTTGGCGGCTCGCAGCGTTCGGGTTGCCTGGCCGGAAAGTCCATGGCCAGTTCATCGCCATTGCGCGTCACCCGAAGCTCGCCGCTGCGCGTGGCGAAGCGCAACACGCGCGGCGCGTCCGGCAACTTGTGAATCAGCACCCACGCCGCAGCCAGGGTGGCGTGGCCACACAGGTCCACTTCCACTTCCGGGGTTAACCAGCGCAGTTCATAAACGTCGCCACGGGGCACGAAGAACGCGGTTTCCGACAGATTGTTTTCGGCGGCGATGTGTTGCAGTTGCTCGTCCGTCAGCCACTCGGTGAGCGGGCACACCGCCGCCGGGTTGCCGCCGAAGGCATGCTGGCTGAAGGCGTCGACTTGGTAGATGTCCAGTTGCATCGGGAGCGCTCCGTGGTGGGGGAGGCTGGACACTAACAGCGGGTGCGCAGAGCGTCAAAATACAGATAGGGAGTATTTTTGAGCGCATCAATACATCGGCGAGGCGTTCTGCGGGCATAAAAAAACGGCCTACCTTTCGGTAAGCCGTTTTTAGTACTTGGTGGCTACACAGGGACTTGAACCCCGGACCCCAGCATTATGAATGCTATGCTCTAACCAACTGAGCTATGTAGCCAAGTGGCGCGCATTATTCGCGTAGAACGGCAATGCGTCAAGGGGATTTTTGAATTTTTTCTACGCTTTCAACCGTTTAACCGAAAACAGGCTAAATGGCGACGAGTGGTGGGATAAAAGGCGGGTGCGCTCTTGTGGCGGCAGGCTCTGGCCGTCGCGTACGTAAAGCGTCGGTCGAGTTGGGCAGATATCCTTTTCGCCCAACGGTTTTTGTGGCGGGAACTTACGGCAGCAACGGGTTGTGAGTCACGCGTTTAAGCTGTTCGCGCGCCCGTGACAAGCGTGAGCGTACCGTGCCGATGGGGATGTCCAGCGCATCGGCAGTGTCCTGATAGCTGCCGTCTGTTTCGAGCGAAGCGTATAGTGTTTTGCGCATTTCCACCGGCAGATGATCGATGGCACTCAGGGTTTTTTCCAGACGTCGGTTGACTTCAAACTCCCAATCCAGACTGTTGTGTTCGTCCTGGCCATGCCACAAGGACTCATCGAACTCGCAATGCACGGGTTTGGCATACATGCGTCTGAAGTGGTTGCGGATCAGATTCTGGGCAATCCCGCACATCCAGGTGCTGAGCGTGGCCTGGCCGCTGAAACGCTCTCGGTTGCGCCACGCTTCCAGGTAAGTCAGTTGCAGAAGGTCGTCCGCATCTTCGGGGTTGAGTACGCGTTTATGAATGAAGCGTCGCAGTTTCTTTTGCTGGTCGTCCGTCAGTTGAACCATGAACTGAGGCGAACTGCCGACGAGGTGAGCGAGATCACCAATAGGTATTTTCATGTTGTTTTTCCTCCGGGAAGGCTCGATCGAAATGGTTTCGATAGGGACCCCGTTTGCACTGGCTATGCCAAATGGGAAAAGCACATAACTATTTGATTTATATAAATATGTATTTTACGTATTGGTTTTTTTTTGCCGTAACTTGCAAAGAGTGCGATGTGGGCGTGCAGGTATTTTCATCGCCATCGCCGTGAAACGTTTTGATGGAACTGGATTGCGGCGGCTTGCCACATAGGGACACAAACTTCCCATTCTGGCCCGCCCATGAAAGTCGAATCCTTCAACGATGTGCAGCAGATCCAACCCTCGGAAAAGCCCAGTGTCAGCGTTGTCGAAGCGCCGAGCCGGTCGCTGGCCCTGGATGACATTGCGCAGATTTTCAACGAAGAAGTGGCACTTAATGCGCAAGCCCTGGGTCGGCGGTCCATTGGCGCGAAAGTCTCACCGGTGGCGGAACTCGCGCAGCTGTATGAACAGCTCGGTCACCCCGGCCAAGCCACACTGGAAACCGTTGTCCGTCGGCTTCGTTTCGAGTTGCTGCGCAAGCCCACTGTCGAAAAATTGGTAAGCCTCGCCGGCAGTGACCCCGCGCGTGCCTTCGTGGTGCTTCAGTACATCGCCAACGAAGCGAAGACCGACGGATTGAAGGTAGAAGAGGACCTGGCTCGCGGCGCCCTGAAAGAGCTGAAACAGAATTTCGGCGGGCCAATCCAGGCAGGTCTGAATATCGCCCTGGCATTGAAAGAAGCCAGCGCTGACCCGCGGGAGCGTCAGGACGTGCGCGCGCTTTATTACGCTTCCGTGGTCGTTCGCCAATCCCTGGCATTGATGCTGCAAACGCTATTGAAAATGTACGGCCTGACGGACTTTCCCAAAGGCGTTGACCTGATGACCCAGGCTCTGAACGGCGACATTGCAGCGCACACACAGTCAGTGCCCACGGAAAAATTGCGTCTCTTGCTTAAAGGGTTGGGAGAGTGTCGCGAATTACGCTCAGTGCTGGGCAATTGCGCGGCGCTGATCCAGCGTCTGAACGTCGATTACAATCCGGTGGATTTGTTACAGCGTTTTCTGGGTTACGCCAGTACCGGTATCGATTCGCTTGAGGTGCAGAGGCTGGCCAGCGAATTTGGGGGGACACTGCTTGCCGCGCGGCTGCACTCGCTCAATGAATTGTCCAGGGAAGTAAAGGCTCTACCCATCGCCTGGTGGCTTGATGCTCAATCCCAGGCATCTGCCGTGAAGGTTTTCAAGAACGTTATGCTCGACTGGGCCCGCGAAGAGCGTGGCCACCTGAAGTTCCCCGGCGAGACGAGGACGTACGGGTGACACTGCTGTCATCGATCAATGGCGTGCTGCTCAAGGTGGCACGGCGTGCCGAAGTGCTGGGCGCGGTGGTGGTCATGGCCATCGTGTTCATCTTCATTGTGCCGCTGCCCACCTGGCTGGTGGACATCCTGATCGCGTTGAATATCTGTATTTCCTGCTTGTTGATCGTACTGGCGCTGTACCTGCCAGGGCCGCTGGCGTTCTCGTCGTTCCCATCGATCCTGCTGCTGACCACCATGTTTCGTCTGGCGCTGTCGATCGCTACCACGCGCTTGATTCTGCTGGAGCAGGACGCGGGCGACATTGTGGAAGCGTTCGGCAATTTCGTGGTGGGTGGCAATCTGGCGGTGGGCCTGGTGATCTTCATGATCCTGACCATCGTCAACTTCCTGGTGATCACCAAAGGTTCGGAGCGGGTCGCTGAGGTGGCTGCCCGCTTCAGCCTGGATGCGATGCCGGGCAAGCAGATGTCGATCGACAGTGACCTGCGCGCCGGGCTGATCGACGGTGCACAGGCACGGGACAAACGTGAGCAGTTATCCCGCGAAAGCCAGCTGTTCGGGGCCATGGACGGGGCCATGAAGTTCGTCAAGGGCGACGCTATTGCCGGTTTGATCATCGTGGTCATCAACCTGCTCGGGGGCTTCTCGACCGGCATGTTCCAGCACGGCATGAGCGCAGGTGAGTCAATGGCGCTGTATTCGGTGCTGACCATCGGTGATGGCTTGATCGCGCAGATTCCCGCGCTGCTGATCTCCCTGACGGCCGGCATGATCATCACCCGAGTGGCGCCGGATGGACGCAAGGGCGTCAGCAACATGGGCGCCGAAATTGCCCGGCAAATGACCAGCGAGCCCAAGAGCTGGATGATCGCGTCGGTGGGCATGCTGGCCTTTGCCACGCTCCCCGGCATGCCCACCGTGGTGTTCATTCTGATTTCGATGATGACCGGCAGCCTGGGTTACTACCTCATGCGCCAGCGTCAGCGCGAGGACGCCCCTGCGACGCCGGATGAGAAAGCGGTTCGTCCGGAAGAGAACGGTAATGAAGACCTGCGTGGCTTCGACCCGTCACGACCGTATCTGCTGCAGTTCAACCCGAAGCTGTACAACACCCCCGAGGTCATCGACATCGTTCAAAAGATTCGTCAGGCCCGAAATGCGCTGGTCGCCAATATCGGTTTGACGCTACCGCCGTTCGAAGCCGAGTTCAGTGAGTCGCTGGCTGTCGATGAGATGCGCTTTTGCGTGCATGAAGTACCGGTCGTGACGGCGACCCTCAGCGACCGGGTAGCGGTCGAGTACGCCGCCTTGGCACCACCTCCGGACAGAGGGGAAAGAGGGCTGCCTGAGCGGGACGAAGCGGATTGGCTGTGGCTCAGCCCTGATGATCCGTTGCTCGACGACCCACAGATCGAGCGTTTCAGCGCCCAAAGCCTGGTCATCGAACGCATGAAGCGGGCGATGCTCCTTAGCGGGCCGCGGTTTCTTGGCATCCAGGAAAGCAAGTCGATCCTCAGCTGGCTTGAACACAACCAGCCGGAACTGGTGCAGGAACTGCAACGCATCATGCCGCTTTCACGTTTTTCTTCGGTACTGCAGCGCCTGGCGGCCGAGGGCGTCCCATTGCGTGCCGTGCGGTTGATCGTCGAGTCGTTGATCGAGTACGGCCAGCATGAGCGCGAACCGGATGCCCTGGCCGATTACGCACGTATTGCGCTCAAGTCTCAGATCTTTCACCAGTACAGCGAGGCCGATGGCCTGCACGCGTGGCTGCTGTCGCCGCAAACCGAAAACATCCTGCGCGAGGCCTTGCGCCAAACCCAGAGCGGCGTGTTTTTTGCTCTCGATAACGACAGCAGCGCTGCCCTGGTCGGCCTGCTCAACCAGGCGTTTGCGCTACGGCCCAAAACCAAGAGCGTGCTGCTGGTGGCTCAAGACCTGCGCAGTCCCTTGCGTGCCCTGTTGCTGGATGAGTTCAACCATGTGCCGGTGATGTCGTTCGCCGAGCTGGGGAGCAATTCCAAGGTAAAGGTCCTGGGCCGATTTGACCTGGGGCAGGACGAACTGTTGCGCGGGGCCGTGGCATGAGCCGCTTGTTCATAGACAGATCGAGGGCGGCACCATGATGTTCGAGCTGCGAGTGCTGGATGGCTTGCATCAGGGCGCCGCGCTGCCGTTATTTGGCGAGCAATGGAGCCTGGGTGCCAACCCGGACGCCGATCTGCTGTTGAACGATCCCGAGGTCGTCGAGCATCACGCGCGTTTGCGCTTGGCCGATGATCGCTGGTCGGTGCAGGCCGAGGCTGGGCTTCTTAAAGACAGCGATGGGCAGGTGTTGGCGCAGATCGGCGAGCTTGCGCTGAACACGGTCTTTTTGATCGGCTCCGTTCGCCTGTGTGTCAGCCCGGCCGATCAGCCCTGGCCGCAGGCACCCGCGCCCGCATCACTGTCCTCCGAGCCTGGGGGGCACGCGCCGCTTGCGTTGAAACTGTCATCAATCCCTTCGTCCCAGCAAAAGCGTTTGCTCAGCCTGGCACTTGCGTTTGCCGTGCTCACGACGGTGGTCGGCATTATTTTCAGTGGGGAGCGCAATGCTCAGGCGTCGCTGATGCCGGCGGTGATTCAAAAGCCTGAACTGGACTCGTCGTTCGAGGTGCGCCAGCAGTTGTTGAAAATGCTCAGCGAACGGGAACTGACCCAGCGCGTGAGCTTGCAAGTGATCAATGGCCAGATCGTCCTCAATGGGGACGTTTCTTCGGAAGAAGTAGAGATGGTGGCACGCATGCTTACCCGTTTTGCCGAGCTGTTCGATACCACAGTCCCTGTGCTCAGTCGCGTGCGTGTAACGGATCGCGCTTTGCCGTTCAAAATTTTGCAGATCGTTAGCGGTCCCAACGGCCATGTTGTGCTGGAGGAGGGGGAGCGTCTTTTTGTGGGAGACGAGGTGGACGGCTTGCGTCTGGTATTGATCGATAACAGCAAGGTCGTATTCGACGGCAAGCAGCGGTATGAGGTGCGCTGGTGAACGAGGTGGCGCAGGCGCGCCTCGAAGCGTGGCGGTCAAGCCAGTCTCAGGCGTTGGCGAGCTTTGCGCCGGTGTCGATGCGCGGTCGCATCCAGCGCGTCAACGGCATGCTGCTGCAATGCCGACTGCCCCAGGCCCGTATCGGTGATCTTTGTCGTGTGGAAAAGAAGCCCGGCGATTGCATGTTGGCCGAAATCATCGGGTTCGATCAGCAGGATGCGGTGCTCAGTGCGTTGGGTAATCTGGAAGGCGTGCGTGTGGGGGCCAGTGTCGAACGCCTGGGTGTACCGCATCGCGTGCGCGTCAGCGATGAGTTGCTGGGGCAGGTGCTGGATGGGTTTGGTCGCCCCATCGCGGGTGACGGTCCCAGTGCCTTTGTTGAAATCGATGGGGTCGACGCGAGCACGGTGCTGTGCGAGGCGCCCCTGCCGACCGAGCGACCAAGGATCAACCGGGCGCTGCCCACCGGGGTTCGCTCGATTGATGGGTTGATGACGCTGGGCGAGGGGCAGCGTGTCGGTTTGTTTGCCGGCGCAGGGTGCGGCAAGACCACCTTGTTGGCCGAAATCGCCCGTAACGTGGACTGCGATGTGATCGTGTTCGGCCTGATCGGTGAGCGTGGCCGAGAGCTGCGCGAGTTTCTTGATCATGAACTCGATGATCAATTGCGCGCCAAGGCGGTGCTGGTTTGTTCCACCTCGGACCGCTCGAGCATGGAACGTGCACGCGCTGCCTTCACGGCAACCGCCCTGGCCGAAGGTTATCGACGCAAGGGCAAGCGCGTGTTGCTGTTGATCGATTCCTTGACGCGATTTGCGAGGGCCCAGCGTGAAATCGGCCTGGCCGCCGGCGAACCCCTGGGGCGCGGTGGTTTGCCGCCTTCGGTGTACAGCTTGTTACCGCGACTGGTGGAGCGTGCGGGGCTGACACGTGAGGGGGTGATTACCGCGATCTACACGGTGCTGATCGAGCAGGACTCCATGAGCGATCCGGTGGCTGATGAAGTTCGTTCGCTGTTGGACGGGCATATCGTGCTGTCTCGCAAATTGGCCGAGCGTGGTCACTATCCGGCGGTTGATGTGCTGGCCAGCCTGTCGCGGATTTTGACCAACGTCGCCGAGCCCGCGCATATCAAGGCCGGTACCGCACTGCGACGGCTGTTGTCGGCGTACCAGCAGATCGAGTTGATGCTCAAGCTGGGTGAATATCAGGCCGGCAGCGATGCCCTGACCGACATGGCAGTGGATAGCCGCCAGGCGGTGGATAGCTTTCTACGCCAGGACTTGCGCGAACCTTCAGCCATCACGACGACGCTGGCCCATCTGACGGAGTTGACCGCCCATGTCCCTTTCTGAGCCGCTCAAAGTCGAGATAGAAACGTTGCGACGCCTGCGGCGGCATCGAGCAGACCGTGTCGAACGCGAGTTGAGTGCCGCCAAAAGGCACCAGCGAGCCTTGCTCGCACAAATCGAGCAGGCGCAGCAGGTGCTTGAACAGACCCGCGTCGAAGAAGCTCGGCGAACCGAGCAGTTGCTCAAACAGCACCAGGGTACGGTGATGACGTTCAAGGACTTGAAAGCCTGGGGTGCGCAGGAACGCAGTTTGTCGGCCAGCACACAACGTGAGGTTGTTCAGTTGCAAAGCCTGCATGGGCAACGAGAGCAGCAAGAGATACAGGTGAGCCTTGTGCAGAAGCGGGTCACCGAGTGCTTGCGCGAGGTCGAGAAGCTTCATGAGTTAGCCAAGCTGTTGTCAGAGGAGGCTATATGACTCGAGTGCCACCGGAGAGGAGCGAGCGCCCGCGGCCGCATGAACAGCATGGAGATCCTGAAGCATGGGAGCGCATTGTTCCGCATCTGGAATACGGACGGATGTTCAGCCAGATGTTCGCTGACGATGAACAGTTCCCTGGACATGCCGCAGGCAGTGGCGAGGCTTCGCGTGTAACCGTTGAGCTTGCCATGATCGGCGCGTTGACTGATCAATTGATTCCCCGGCTCAGCGGGGTTTCACAATGGCCGCTGCAAGTGGCCCTCTATGTACCTCGGCTAGGACGTATCCGCGCGCGCGTTCAACGAGAACATGACGCTTGGGGGATTGAACTGCAAGCGGAGCAGGACACCACGGCGCGGTGGCTGACGGGGGTACGCCAGTGCTGCCAAAGCCGGATGGTCGAGATCCTGGGTCACCCAGTCAACCTTCAAGTGATTGACGGGACGTCGACATGTTGATGCAGCCACTGCGCTTGCGCTCGGTCAAGACTGACTCGTTGGCTGCTCGGCGTCGTCTGGGCCGTGGTCTGAGCATGGAGTTTCAGGTCGCTGGGCGTCAGGGTGAGTTGTTGCTTGAGCCCGCGCGCGCGCCGCAAGGTGTCAGGCCATTGTTTTTTGAAACGGCTCGAGGCGTGTTGGCGTTCGGGGAGCCGGGGCCGCAGTTCAGTTTGTTGGGCGACTGTCCTGTGACACTCGCTGCTACCTCTAATGATCCGGACTCCTGGTTCTGGGCATTGTTCGAATACCACCTTAGCCCGCAGATAAAGGCGCTGTTTGGTCATCTGCGTTTGATATCCGCCGCTAAAAATCTCAACTTCGGCTGTCGGCTGACCGTAAGCCAAGGAAGCGTGCGCGTCGTGGGCTACGTGTGGCTATCGCCTGATAGCTTCCTGGCGTTGTGCGAAGCAGGTCGATGGAGGTCGACCGCCAAGCCTATTTCAGATCAGTTCCAGTTGGCATTCAGCCTCACGCTCGGTCGCCTGCGGTTACCCATTGCACAGGTCTGCAGCCTCCAGGGCGGCGACGTGTTGATACTCGAACAAGCCTTTTTCCAGATCCAGGGCGCAGGTTACGTACGCGTCGGTGGGCGACGCTTGTATGGACAGATTAACGATGCATCCGGGCCGCTGAGCCTGACGCTTACCGCTATTGAGGAAACATCCGTGGATGAAGAGTTTGCATTGAGCCTACCCCCGGAGCATGGGGACGATCAGCCGATCAAGGACGTGTTCGGTCCCGAACCCTTCGATGAGTTAAGCATGGCCCTTAACGTTCGCTGCGGCACAATGAACCTGACGCTTGGAGAGTTGCGCAATCTCGCGCCGGGCACCGTACTGGGTGTCAACGGGTACGCACCGGGAATGGCCGGGCTTTACTATGGGGATCGTCCGATTGCGCGGGGCCAGTTGGTCGAGGTCGACGGTCAGCTCGGCTTACAATTATCCCGCGTGGCGCTTTCCCAATGATATCCCAGGGGATTGATCCTCTTGTTCTTGCGCTGTTTCTCGGTTCCCTGGCACTGATGCCGATGTTGTTGATTGTTTCCACGTCCTTTTTGAAAATCGTCATTGTGCTGATGATTACCCGCAACGCTATTGGTGTGCAGCAGGTTCCGCCCAGCATGGCCATCAATGGCATTGCGCTAGCAGCCACGATGTTCATCATGGCTCCCGTTGGCTATGAGATCTCCCAGACGTTGAAGGCTTCCCCACTCGACTTGACCAGCGTGCAGGCCATGCAGGAGACGGGACTTGTCGCTATTGAACCGCTGCGCGCATTCATGAAGCGAAATACCGATCCGGATGTACTGACCCATCTCAAGGAGAACACCGCACGGATGTGGCCGCCTGACATCGCCCAAGAGGTTCAGCGTGAAGATTTGATCCTGCTGGTGCCGGGCTTTGTCCTGTCGCAATTACAGGCAGGCTTCGAGATAGGGTTTCTGATTTATATCCCCTTTATCGTCATCGACCTTATTGTCTCCAACTTACTGTTGGCATTGGGCATGCAGATGGTCTCGCCCATGACTATCTCGCTACCGCTCAAGCTGTTGTTATTCGTCTTGGTTTCCGGATGGTCGCGTTTGTTGGACAGCCTGTTCCTTTCTTATCTTTGAGTAGCCTATGGAACCGATTGTGTTGTTCAAACAAGGCATGTTGCTGGTGGTGGTGTTATCCGCTCCTCCGTTGCTCGTAGCGGTGATCGTCGGCGTACTGACCTCACTGGTACAGGCCTTGATGCAGATACAGGATCAGACGTTGCCATTTGGCATCAAGCTGGTGGCAGTTGGCATAACCCTCATACTGACGGGCCGTTGGATGGGCGTGGAGTTGATTCAGTTGATCAACTTGATGTTCGACATGGTTGCCCGCTCGGCACCCAATTGAGGCTTCTTGCGTGCTGACTTTCGTTGATTTCCTTCCCAGTTTGCTGATCGCCATGGCGCGCATCTATCCCTGTGCTTTTCTGGTGCCCGCCTTCTGCTTCCAGCACCTCAAAGGTATGACTCGACACATCATCGTCGTCGTCTTGGCAATGATCCCCGCCCCGGGCATTTATGCGGCATTGAAAGGCCAGGAGTATTCGGACCTGATGATCAGCGGACTGGTCTTCAAGGAAGCTGCGCTGGGGCTTTTACTTGGAACCTTGTTGCTCATGCCGTTCTGGATGTTCGAGTCAGTGGGGGCGTTATTGGATAACCAGCGTGGCGCTCTGGCCGGTGGTCAACTCAACCCCTCCCTTGGACCGGATGCAACCCCCGTGGGGCATCTTTTCAAGCAACTGGTCATCTTTCTATTGGTCGAGGTCCTTGGATTGGCTGCGCTGACTCAGATCATCTGGGACAGTTACCTGGTCTGGCCACCGACAGCCTGGTTGCCATTGGCAGCGGTAAACGGCTTCGCGGTGTTTCTGGGTCTGCTCAATGATACGTTGACGCACATGATGCTCTACGCGGCGCCTTTTATTGCCGTGTTGCTGCTATTGGAGTTTGGTATCGCGCTGCTTGGCCTCTATGCCCAACAGTTGCAGGTGTCGACCCTGGCGCCTCCGGGCAAAAGCCTTCTCGGGTTGATAATCCTGATCTTGTACTTCCCGCTGTTGCAAGACTTGATCGTCGGCCGCTTGAGCCTGCTGGGCGACCTCAAGCACACGCTCGGCTTGCTCTTTCAAGCGGCGAAGCCATGAGTGACTCTGGAGAGAAAAAGCACCCGGCCAGCCCCAAAAAACTGCGTGACCAGCGTAAAAAAGGCCAGGTTGCGCAAAGTCAGGATGTGGGGAAGTTGCTGGTGTTGACGGCCTTGAGCGAGATTGCCTTGTATACCGCAGACATTAGTATGCAGCGCTTGGAGCAGTTGATGGCGTTGCCCTTGTCGCGCATGAATCAGCCTTTCGTGCGCGCCTTGGAAGAGGTGCTGATGGATGCGCTGATCGTGTTCTTCTCATTTGCCCTGCTGATGGCCGGCGTGGCGATTCTGGTGAAGTTGATCAGTGGCTGGATGCAGTTCGGTTTTCTGTTCGCTCCGGAGAGCCTGAAGCTGGATTTCAATCGTCTGAATCCCCTCAGTCAGCTCAAACAAATGTTTTCTGCGCAAAAGGTCATGGGCCTGTTGATGAGCGTGGCGAAGGCTCTGCTCCTGGGATGGATTCTGTACGTGGTGATCGTCCCTTCACTGGACGCACTGATTAACCTGGCCGGCAGTGACCTGCCCACCTACATCCAGGCACTTATCCAGCTGTTTCGTCACTTATTGCATGTTTGCCTGGGGCTGTTGTTGGTGATGGCCTTGATTGACATGGCGATGCAGAAACACTTTTTTGCCAAGCGCATGCGTATGACACATGAGGAGGTGATCAAGGAGTACAAGAACATGGAGGGCGACCCCCATGTGAAGGGACAGCGGCGTTCGCTGGCTTATCAGCTTGCCCAGGAAGAACCCAAGGTCAAACTGCCCAAACTGGAAGAGTCAGACATGCTCGTGGTGAACCCTACGCATTTTGCTGTGGCCTTGTACTACCGCTCCGGTAAAACGCCACTGCCACTTTTGGTAGACAAAGGCACTGATGCCCAGGCTCGTGCATTGATCGATCGGGCGAAGGCTGCCAATGTGCCGGTCATCCAGTGTGTCTGGTTGGCTCGCACGTTATATGAGAGGAAACTGGGCGCCGGGATTCCGCGCGAGACATTGCAGGCCGTGGCGCTGATCTATCGGACCTTGCGCGTACTGGATGATGAAGCCAAGCGTGAAACCCTGACGTTACCGGAAATTGAACGACGTTGACTATGTGACGGCGCAACTGGCCCTGACCTCAAGGTTGACCAACGAGAGCAACCGGGCAAGGGTCCTGTCGAGCGCATCTTGCGATGCCGGCAGCACATGCCAGATCAACAGGTTTCCCGGGGAGTCGAGGTAAATAAAGCACCCATCAAAGGCAATCGGCTGTTCGAAACGTCGCTGCAGGGTCTGCTGTAACTGCCTGGGGTGCAGCACCTCCCGTGCCAGCTTTACGGTCAGTCCCCGGCGAGCGCCAGCACGCATGGCGTAGGCACTGATTCCGTAAGCTATCTGAAGTTGGGCGGCATCGCTGCCCCCCAACAAGCTGTTCAGAAAGGCTCGGTGATGTGAGCCATCGACAGTGTGCAGGACTCTCATCGTTCCAGCGACACCGTCTGATAATCCGAACGCTCTCCCGACGGGCCCGGCTCTGCACGCATGTGCGGTGGCCACCACACGACCAGCGTATCCTTGCTCGATTGTGGGCGTGAGCACGAGTCGCCTTTACAAGTGGGGGTGCAGCCCACAACCAGCAGTGTTGCACCAATGAGCGTAGCGGCTAACAGTGAGTGGTTCATGGCGTATCTTTCCGGGGTTGGGTGAGCAGTGAAGGGCGGGATACACCTATGTGTTCGTCTTTCACCACCGGGCGCATGGCAATGAATACCTCGGCTTCTTCTCCCGGTTTGAGCCAGGCGCGCGGCCAGACGCTGACCGCCAGGGTTTGTGAAGTGCTGCATTCCTTTTCGTCGATCCGCACATTGCGTTTGAACTGGTTGCGCAGTACGACGACCGCCACGTTGAAATCCGGGCCGGCATACCACTGACTGCGTTCAGTGTTCAGCGCTAATAGGTCGCGAGTGTTGCACAGTGTTTCCAGGCCTAACGGTATGGGCGCCGACTTGAAGGTCTTGGGCACCTCGCCGCTGACGAGATAGGCCAATGTGCTGGTGATGTCGCTGCGCTTGATGACCGGTTGATAGGGCGAAGTGCGCCTTGCCAGCGGTTTGAGTGCGGCCTGCAACTCGGCTTGATCGGCCACCGGCAAATATCGCGAAGGATCAGCCTGATCACCAATGACCCGCGGTGTCAGGATGAACAGGCGCTCGCGACGGCTGTTCCGGCGTTCACTGGAGGAGAACAACGCTTTGCCCAGCAGCGGTATATCGCCCAGCAGTGGGACTTTGTTTTGCCTGTCCGAGTTTTCGGTAACATGGAATCCGCCGATCACCAGGGAGCGTTGTTCCTCCATTACGGCTTGGGTACTGACCTTGCCTCGACTGACGTCCGGGGTTTTGCTCACGAGGTTGGGTTCATTGAAGTTGCCGTCTTCGATGTCTACCTGCAGATGAACCTGGTGGCTGCCTCTGGAGGTAATGACCCTTGGGACGACTTGAACGCTGGTGCCGACAGTGACGGGTAAGATGGTCGCATTCTCCCTACCGGCCACCAGGTATTGCGTACGGTTGAAATCGATCACCGCGGGTTGGTTTTCCAGGGTCAGGATTGACGGATTCGACACCATGGTCGCCAGTCCTTTGGTTTCCAGGGCGCTTATGTCCGCAAAGAAGCCGTTACGGTTACTGATCGAAAGCTGCGACGACATGCCGGGCCCCACATTATCGACGCGGCCTCGAAAACGGCTGTTCTGAAAGCCCCACCTGATCCCGAACTCGCGCAGTTGATCTCGCTCGATATCCAGAATGATTGCGTCGATTTCCAGTAGCTTGCGCGCTACGTCGAGCTGAGTGATCAGCTCGCGGTACATTGCCTGGCGTTCGGGCAAATCGTAGATAAGAACCGCGTTATTGCGCACATCCGCTTCAACCCGAACCCTGCTGTTGTTGACCGGAGCGCGAGATGTCAGGGTGGCACCACTGCTCAAGGCGTCCGGTGATTGGGATATGCCCAATGCCTGGCTCAGTAAGGGATTGTTCAATCGGGGCCCTGTCACCGCCTGCTGCAACTGCGGCGACGGCGTGTTGATACGCGTCGACGCAGCAGCAGGTGTGCGTGGCTCCAACAACCCCTTTAACATGGTGGCGACGCCAGGAATGTTGAGCTTTTCACCTCGATAATCGACCTGGCGATCCGCGGCATTGGCGAATTTCAATGCAAAGGTCAGCACGCTTTGTTTCTCATCCGCAGACTTGCGCTGGCTGCTGAACTTCTTGATCAATTCAATATAGTGCCTGGGACCAGAGATCAGTACCACGCCATCCTCGGGGAGCTCCCCCCACCCAAAACGGCTATCGAGCAGTCCTATATCGGTTAACGCTTGCTTCAAGTCCGCGATGGTTTCCGAAGACACCTCCAGGCGTGCCGACTCCTGTTGGTCCAGTGCGCTGATAAAGAGGGTGTTGTTGTACATATACCACTGGAAGCGATGTTCGATGCCGAGTCTGTCCAATAGCGATTGCGGCGTGTTGGCGCGAATTTTCCCATTTACGGTGCCGTCCAGCAGGCCCTCGATCTGCAGTTGCGTGCCGAAGGTTTGAGCGAAGTCTTCGAGTACCTCCCGTAGAGGTTTATGCTCGGCTTCATAGGCATATGCAGTGTTTTTCCATTCACTGGGTATTGCGGCCAGCGCGCTTTGCATGGGCAACACTAACCACGACAGAAGTAACAGGCCGCGCCAACGCGCGCGTTTGGGGGATAGTAAGGATGAGCTGTCACGCAAGCGGCCGTGCTTGTCGGCTTTATTATTCATGATTGTTCTCTAGGTAACGCGATAGCGAATATCGAGATAGGGAAGGCGCTTCACGGCGCAGTCTTGAGAGGCGTGGAATAACTGCAAGCCACGTGTCACGCTGGTTGAGAAGTGCCTCCAGGCATTGCAACAATTTTTTTTGATCTTGCCCTTGTTCCAGGCAATGAATTAACCAGAGCGTGCCATCGGCAGGTGCTTGAGCGAGCGCTCCGGCGAAGTGGTTCAGGCTGGCGGCACCCAGGCGCATCCAAGTCTCAAGCTCGATATTCAGCGGCGCGTGGCGCGTCAGTTGGACACTGAGCACGTACATGCTTGAATCGCGGCGAAGAACGATAATGCTCTCTGCTTCAACTAGATTGATTTCCGGTTCTGTGCCACTGAACCAGCGCGCCCATGAGTCATTGCCGTCAAGGAATGCCATCAAAGACGATTTTTCCTTTGTCAGCCATGTAATTGGTCAGGGCAAACGTGGAGGTCATCAGGTGGTTGGCATCCATCTTCAGTTTCAACGCCTCATCCATTAACGCCGCGAATGTTTCGTTATCGAGATCATCCTCCATTCCGTCACCCAACTCTTTAATGCGTTGATTGACATTGTCCAGTTCTCTGAACTGTCTTTGATGTTGTCGGTAGTCGTAACTCATGGGCTAATCTCCAGTGGCTTTGCCCATGTGTGGTTCAAGTCTTGTAACGGTTCCGCTCAGGCATATTTGCAAGGCAATATGACGCCTCAATCGGAAAATGCTTACCCGTCGATACTCGATGAATCCAGCGCCAACAGGTTATCGACGGCAGCAGACCATTGAACGTGAAAGCTGCCTTCGTCGGTTTCAAGAATGAGCGTTTGAGCGGCAAGGGTAGCGTCCAGGCGCAGGCTCCAAGGCGCTTGACTGTGCAGGTTCAACCATTGCTCCACATGCGCATGATCCTCGGGGTGACAGGCCAGGGTGGCCTTGATTGCGGGGACTTGAACATCCAGCATTTTCTTGAGTATGGCGTTGATGCGTTCAGCGGGAGGCACCAGTTCCAATAGTTTGCTCAGCGCTTGGGTAGTGATTGCCCTGGCGGCCTTTTCGAGTTGACCGCAGATCAGCTGGCGCTCGGCCTCCCATCTCTGCAATTGACGATTAGACTTCTGCCAGAACTCGGCCTGCGCACGTTCCAGTAACATCTCGCTTTGCTCCTGAGCCTGACGCAGCAGCACTTCGGCCTGGGCCTGGGCATCGCTGAGCAAGTGTTCGGCGCACTGGCTGTCGGCCATCAGCGCTTTCGGAATCAAGGGGTAAGGCAGGGTCGCTGTTGCAATTGACAGTTCAATCTTGCGTCGGCATAGCATCGTGAGGCGAAACTCCTGGAGGATCAGCTTGAGGGTCTTCATCTGTCGCGGACGTGGCCCGCCATATGGCCGCTTGCCAGACGGTATCCAGCTTGCCTCTTGGTTCCGGTGCCTTTGTGCTTTCAAGTACCTGTACGCGTCGGCGCGCGAAGCTCAAGCGCAAGCGCTGCCACACGGACGGTTCTACCCAGTCGTGCAGGTAGTGCAAAGGATCTTCCCGCGTATCGCTTGAAGCCGGGGGCATGGCTTTGGATAAACGTGCGCACCAAAGGCGATTGTTGGTGCTCAACTCGGAGTCGTGGTGCGGGTAGTAAATGCCATCGATCAGCAACAGCATCAAGTCGCGTTGTTCCGCAGACGCCAATACCATCTTCAGCAGAGCGGGTGACGGTTGAATCGGCAAGCATGGCGTGATGCCCAGGGCTAGACTGATCAGTTCATGCCTGCTACGGCACAGTGCTTTTGCTGCGGCGGAGTTGAGGTCAAAGGCGCCCCATTGGTGCCGTGACTGATCCCATGGGCAGGCCCACCAGTAAACCCACGCGTGAAGCTCATGCATGGGATTCGGTCGTTTTTGCAACCATCGCTGGCGTATCGGACGGCATCACCTGCGGTCGCCGGGCTTTTTGCAGCCACCACATTGCTGCGACGCCCGCCAGCGCAATTGAGATGAGCATCACCGCCAATGTGACTTGCCAGAAAAACAGGTCGGATTCGGGCACCATAAATGCCCCCAGATAGACCAGGCGCTCCCGTTCGATGTAGGCCGCTGCCGGCACAAAAGTCACGGTGAGCTTCTGAGGGTTATTCACGGTGTCTGTCATGCCTGGGATGCTGCCGGCAACCAGCCTGCGAACACGTGGACTTATATTGTCAGGTTCCAGTCTTGGATCGTATTTGATAAAGACCGAAGCCGAGGCAGGTTGCACGGGTTCGCCGGGCGCTATCCTTTCAGGCAGCACGACATGGACACGGGCAATAACGACGCCGTCAATGTTGGATAAGGTAGCCTCCAATTCCTGGGATAATGCGTAGATGTAACGGGCTCGCTCTTCCAATGGCGTCGAGATGACACCCTCTTTTCGGAAGATCTCGCCCAGCGTCGAGCGTGCAGCCTTTGGCAGTCCGACCGCTTCCAGCGTTCGTACTGCGCGGGCAATGTCGCTGGATTGGACGCGAACCACGACACCGTCTTTTTCCAACGACTTCTGGGCGCGGATTTGTTTGTCTGCCAGCGCCGCGATCACATCATTGGCTTCCTGCTCGGACAATTGCCGGTAAAGATCAATGCGCTCCCCGCAGCCGCTCAGTAACAACGTCAGCGCGAGGAGTAAACAAGTGAGGTGGCGGTTGCGCATACACGACCTACTGAAGATTGGTGGTTTTTTCTATCATCGAGGAACAGTGTTTTATGATCTTGACCGCCACGGTCAGTATTTCTTTACTCTCGACCAAGGCCTGCGGAACCTGAGCTGACTTAATGGAATAGTCCTTCTTGACCAAGTCGTTCAGACCTTTGGAGGCAGCGTCAAATTTCTGCTTCAAGTGAACGGATTGTTCAGCCAGGAAATGCGTGCCAATGGCAGGTGCTCCCTGCCTGACAGGTTCGCCGACGGCCAACTCGGAGGAAAAAAAATGGCTGTCCAGCGAGGAGGTGCTGGAGGCGGTCGTTATTCCATTTTCCTGGGTGGCCATTCGAGTCTCTGGTGCCCACTCAATTTTAGAGATCATAGGAAGCTCCGTGAGTACTAGTGGGGGAGAGAACTGCCTCCTGGAAACAACAAAGGAGGCAGTAAGTCTGGCGTTTAGGCTTTCGCCTGACCGATTTGCTGCATCACTTTGTTTGAATATTCCATATCAATACCGTCTTTCGTCTGTTTAAGGTTTTGCGCATTTTTTTCTCGCATCAGCTGATCACTTATTGCTTTCGTCGTCGTGTTGTCAACGCCGCCGCCGAATGACTGAAAAGGGTTACCAATAGGATTAGACATAGTGAGTACCTTTACTGATAGCGTAGGTTGATGGCACATCAGGCGGGTATTCCTGCCTGATAGCTAGCGAGCTGAAGCTCGTGAAATATGTGGCAAAGTAACGCCAGAAGGTTCCTAAATCAGGATTTCAAGATGTTTCTATGCATATGTAACAGTTTTCAATCCAGACAGCGCAATATGTTCAGGTGCTTCAATCGATAATAGAGTGTTCGCTTGGACGTTCCGAGCTCTAATGCTGCACGCTCCACGCAGTAGTCATGGCGTTTTAGCGCGGCTTCTATGAGCGTTTTTTCTATTTGTTGCAGTCTTCCCCTCAAACTTTGCGAATTCTCATCCCCTGCGGGCTCGCAAAGTGGCGTCAGTCCCAGCACAAAACGTTTGGCGGCAGATCGCAGCTCGCGTATGTTGCCAAGCCAGGTATGGCATAGCAGTTGCTGAATTAATGCGCCGGATGGTGTTGGCGCGGTGTAATTAAAATGTTCTGCCTCCTGGCGAACCATACTCAAAAACAGTGGGATAATTCGTTCCTGTCGGTCTCGTAGAGGCGTTAGATTGATGCTGACGACATTGAGGCGGTAATAGAGGTCGCGCCGAAAGGTGCCGCGTTCGACCATGTCGCCAAGTGATTGTTGGGCAGATGCAATGACGCGCATATCAACGGGGATAAAGCGCGTCGAGCCCAGTCGTTCGACACCCCGAGATTCCAGTACACGCAAAAGTTTCGCTTGCAGCGACAGCGGCATACTGTCGACCTCATCCAGATACAGAGTGCCCAAGTGAGCGGCCTCGATGAACCCCGCACGGGATTGGACCGCACCGGTGTAGGCGCCACTGTTCACACCGAATAACTGGCCTTCCGCGAGGCTTTCGGGAATGGCGGCACAGTTCACGGCAACGAAGTTGCCCTGACGGCCGGATAAACGATGAATTTGTTGGGCCAGTGTGTCTTTGCCCGTGCCGGTTTCACCCAGTAACAGAATGTCTATTTTAAGAGGAGCCGTGCTCTTTAGAGTTTGTTCAATGTCTGTACTTTCAATGAGTGGGTGGGCAACTTCGCTGTCCTTTTGAAGGGCCGCCATGATGTGAGTGCTCCGTTGTTGCGTTCAAATCGTTGTTGATGGGGCTGCCTGTAAGTTCGGGCCACTGGAACGTAAATGATAAGGAGAGTATGGGGGATTGAATAAGAAAAGTGATCTGGTTGTGATAGAAATCAAGGTGAGCGAAATGTATGTCTTGTGCAAGCCTTTTTCTCATTAGAGGGTGGGATGTTGAGTAGGATAAGTCTTAAACTTTAACTTTTGCTATTTATAAGTATTGAAAGTGGAAGTAGCACCCACAAAAAAGCCGATGCATTGCATCGGCTTTTTCTTACATATGAAGTTGCGTTGCGGCTTATACGTTGAACCTGAAGTGCATCACATCACCATCCTTGACAATGTATTCCTTACCTTCCAAGCGCCACTTACCGGCTTCCTTGGCACCGGCCTCACCCTTGTACTGGATGAAGTCGTTGTAAGCGATCACCTCGGCACGGATAAAGCCTTTTTCAAAGTCGGTGTGGATCACGCCAGCAGCCTGTGGCGCGGTGGCACCGACCTTCACGGTCCACGCGCGCACTTCTTCTACACCGGCGGTGAAATAGGTCTGCAGGTGCAGCATTTCGTAACCGGCGCGGATCACGCGGTTCAGGCCAGGCTCTTCCAGGCCCAGGGCCTCGAGGAACATGTCTTTTTCTTCGCCATCGTCCAGCTCGGCGATTTCCGCTTCAATCTTGTTGCATACCGGTACAACGATCGCACCTTCTTCGTCGGCGATGGCTTTGACCACATCCAGCAGCGGATTGTTTTCGAAGCCGTCTTCAGCAACGTTGGCGATGTACATTACCGGCTTGGTGGTCAGCAGGTGGAAGCCCTTGATTACCGCTTTTTCGTCGGTGCTCATGTTCTTCATCAAGCTGCGCGCAGGCTTGCCTTCGGTGAAGTGAGCGATCAACTGCTCCAGCAGGCCCTTCTGGACCACTGCATCCTTGTCACCGCCCTTGGCGTTACGCGCGACTTTCTGCAGTTGCTTTTCGCAGCTGTCGAGGTCGGCGAAGATCAGTTCCAGGTCGATAATCTCGATGTCGCGCTTGGGGTCGACGCTGTTGGAGACATGAATCACGTTCTCGTCTTCAAAGCAGCGGACCACGTGGGCGATGGCATCGGTCTCACGGATGTTGGCGAGGAACTTGTTGCCCAGGCCTTCACCTTTCGAGGCGCCGGCTACCAGGCCGGCAATGTCGACGAATTCCATGGTGGTCGGCAGGATGCGCTTGGGGTTGACGATGGCCGCCAACGCCGCCAGGCGCGGGTCAGGCATGGCCACGATACCGCTGTTGGGCTCGATGGTGCAGAAGGGGAAGTTCTCCGCTGCGATACCGGACTTGGTCAGGGCGTTGAACAGGGTGGATTTGCCGACGTTGGGAAGGCCGACGATGCCGCAATTGAATCCCATGGTGTTTCCCCTCGGTAAAAGTCAGGCCTTCTGGCTGTGCAGGTTTTTCATCGCACGGTTCCATTCACCGGCGAAGATATCCGGCAGCACGCCGAGGGCAAAATCGATGCTGGCATCGAGTTTTTCCTGTTCGGCGCGTGGCGCACGACCCAGGACGAAATTTGAAACCATACTGGCAACGCCTGGGTGGCCAATGCCGAGCCGCAGACGGTAGAAATTATTCTGATTACCCAGCTGCGCGATGATGTCGCGCAGGCCATTGTGCCCACCATGCCCGCCGCCCAACTTGAGTTTGGCAACGCCGGGTGGCAGGTCCAGTTCGTCATGGGCCACCAGGATTTCTTCGGGCTTGATCCGGAAGAATCCCGCAAGCGCCGCGACAGCCTGGCCGCTGCGGTTCATGTAGGTGGTGGGAATCAGCAGACGAACATCCTGACCCTGGTGCGAGAAACGCCCGGTCAGGCCAAAATATTTGCGATCGGCCACAAGGTTGATGCCTTGGGCGTGGGCGATGCGCTCAACAAAAAGGGCCCCCGCGTTATGCCGGGTCTGTTCGTATTCGGCGCCTGGATTTCCCAGGCCAACGATCAGTTTGATGGCAGTCACGACAGGGGCCCTTCCTTTGGAGTTGTGGATAACATCGCCTGACTTGAGTGCGGCGAAAGTGGACAACATTACATCATTTACTCAAGAGTAAACGCCGCGTTATCGCCCGCTTTCTCGCTACGTTTCGGTCCGCGATGTTTCCTCAAGCTCCTTCGTTACAGAGCGTATTACTCTGCAGCGGGTTCGCCAGCTTCATCTTCAGCTACAACACGTGGCGCGTGGACGTTGGCAACAGCCTTGTCGTCGTTGTGAGCCAGTGCAACGAACTCAACGCCTTTAGGGGCCTTGAGGTCGGACAGGTGAATGATGGTGCCGATTTCAGCAGCCGACAGGTCGACTTCGATGAACTCAGGCAGGTCTTTCGGCAAGCAGGTCACTTCGATCTCGGTGGTGGTGTGGGAAACAACACCGCCTTTCTTGACCGGCGCTTCTTCACCCACAAAGTGCACAGGCACGATAGCGGTCAGTTTCTGGCCAGCTACAACGCGAACGAAGTCAGCGTGCATGATGAACTGCTTGGAAGGGTGACGCTGCATCGCTTTAACGATCACGTTCTGCTTGGCGCCATCGACGTTCAGTTCGATAACGTGGCTGTAGGCCGCTTCGTTTTCGAACAGCTTGGCGATTTCCTTGGCCAGAATGGTCACGGATTCAGCAGGCTTGTTACCACCGTAGACAACGGCTGGGATGTTGGCGGCGTGACGCAGGCGGCGGCTCGCACCTTTCCCCAGGTCAGTACGCGCTTGGGCGTTCAGAGTAAAATCGTTCATGTTGTATCTCCAAAATAGCCATGATCGAGGGGCGTTTGCGACCAGCGCCGAACTCGATATGGGCAAAAAAGCCCCGCCCCAGCGGAATGCTGGGGCGGGGCGCTTTTCGTCAGTGAGTGATCCGCAGGTATGACCCTTAGCGGAACATCGCGCTGATCGATTCTTCGTTGCTGATGCGGCGAACCGCTTCGGCAACTACCGGTGCGATATCCAGTTGACGGATACGCGAACAGGCTTGAGCTGCAGCGGACAACGGGATGGTGTTAGTCACCACCAGTTCGTCCAGCATGGAATTCTCGATGTTCTCGATCGCTCGGCCCGACAGCACAGGGTGCGTGCAGTAGGCGAAGACTTTTGCGGCACCGTGCTCTTTCAAGGCTTTCGCCGCATGGCACAGGGTGCCGGCGGTGTCGACCATGTCATCAACCAGAATACAGGTACGCCCTTCGACATCACCGATGATATGCATCACTTCAGAGTGATTGGCTTTCTCGCGGCGTTTGTCGATGATCCCGAGGTCCACGCCCAGGGATTTGGCAACAGCCCGTGCACGCACGACGCCACCAATGTCCGGGGACACAATCATCAGGTTTTCAAAGCGCTGGTCTTCGATGTCATCCACCAGAACGGGGGAGCCGTAGATGTTGTCTACCGGAATATCGAAGAATCCCTGGATCTGGTCAGCGTGCAGGTCAACCGTGAGCACACGGTCGATACCTACCACGGTCAGCATGTCAGCAACGACTTTCGCGCTGATGGCCACACGTGCGGAACGCGGACGGCGATCCTGACGGGCATAACCAAAGTAAGGGATTACAGCTGTGATTCGAGTCGCTGAGGAGCGGCGGAAGGCATCAGCCATCACGACGAGTTCCATCAGGTTATCGTTGGTCGGAGCGCAGGTCGGCTGGATAATGAAGACGTCTTTACCGCGAACGTTTTCATTGATCTCGGCTGTAATTTCGCCGTCGGAGAATTTACCGACAGAGATGTCACCGAGAGGGATATGCAGCTGACGTACGACACGTCGAGCCAGATCGGGGTTGGCATTCCCCGTAAAGACCATCATCTTGGACACGCGCAGTACCTAGAGGCTGAGGGTAACCTGGATGAGTATTAGAAAATGGCAGGGGCGGCTGGATTCGAACCAACGCATGGCAGGATCAAAACCTGCTGCCTTACCGCTTGGCGACGCCCCTGTATCTGTTGCAACGAGTGCCTAACACTCGATTCCTTTTAGAGCAGATTTTGCAGCTTGCGATGCAACATCGAAACGTTGCTTCCCTTTGCTACAAACCCTGTAAGGGTCTCTGTAAGAAGGGCCGAGACTTTATCAGCTTCAGCTTTGCTTGGGAAGCCCCCAAACACACAACTTCCAGTTCCGGTTAATTTTGCTTCGGTAAATTTACCTAACAAATTCAAAGCGTTACGTACTTCTGGATAACGCCTTGCTACAACCGGTAAGCAGTCATTTCGACTGTTTCCCTTGGGAACGGGGCGCACTTTAATGGGAGAAGAGTTACGTGTCAACAACGGATCTGAAAAAATTTCTGCTGTACTTACAGATACTTGCGGCACAAGCACGAGATACCACGGCTCTTCGGGGTCTACAGGGGTCAGTTTCTCTCCCACACCCTCAGCAAATGCGGCATGCCCACGCACGAAAACCGGGACGTCAGCACCGAGCGTGAGGCCCAGTGCAGCCAGGCGATCCTGGTCCCAGCCCAATTGCCACAAGTGGTTGAGCCCAAGCAATGTGGTCGCGGCATTTGAGCTGCCCCCACCGATACCGCCGCCCATGGGCAGGACTTTATCGATCCAGATATCGATGCCGAGTTGGCAGCCGGATTGCTGCTGAAGATTTTTCGCCGCTTTCACGATCAGGTTGCTGTCGTGGGGCACGCCTGCGAATTCGGTGTGCAGCTTGATCACGCCATCGTCACGCACGGCGAACGTCAATTCATCGCCGTAATCGAGAAATTGAAACAGCGTCTGCAGCTCGTGGTAGCCGTCTTCGCGACGGCCCAGGATGTGCAGCATCAGATTGAGTTTGGCGGGGGAGGGCAGCGTGAGTTTTGCGGCAGTCACGTTATTGCCCCAGCTTGCGCGGTTGCCAGTCCTTGATCACCAGCGTGACGTCAAGGTCGGTGCCGTGCAGCTTGATGCGTTCGGGCAGCCAGTAACCGTTCTGTTGCACATAGCTCAGGTACTCGACCTGCCAGCCATCCTGCTCCAGGGAGGCCAGGCGACTGTCGCCATTGAGGCTCAGGCGGCTTTTGCTGTCCGGCGCCGGGAGTCCCCGCACCCACCAAACCAGGTGCGATACGGGCAGTTTCCAGCCGATCTGCTGTTCCAGCAGTTCTTCCGGGGAGGTTGCTTCGTAGCGGCCCTGGTTGGCCACTTCAAGGCTCACTTGCCCCGGTCGGCCGGTCAGGCGGGCCGCACCGCGACCCAGTGGGCCGGAGAGGCGAATATCGTAGTAATCCTGTCGTTGCAGCCAGAACAAGGTGCCGCTGCCGGAGTCCTTCGGCGCGCGCACCCCGACCTTACCTTCGATCTGCCAGCCGTCGATGCTGCTGAGCTGGTCCTTGTGCTGTTGCCATTGTGCCGGGTTGCCCTGGCCTTCAACGGATTCGCGTGAACCAAAACCCGCACAACCGGCGAGCAGGGCGATGAAACTGAAAACGATAACGTGGCGCAAAAACATAAGCTTATAGGGTCTCGGATCCGGTCAAGCGCTTGATGGTGCCGCGCAGAATGGGGCTTTCGGGTTGTTCCTTGAGGAATTTTTCCCAGATCTGTCGCGCTTCGCGCTGCTTGCCATTGGCCCACAGCACCTCGCCCAGGTGTGCGGCGACTTCATGATCGGGGAAGCGCTCCAGCGCCTGGCGCAGCAGGCGCTCGGCCTCGTCGAGATTGCCCAGGCGATAGTTGACCCAGCCCAGGCTGTCGAGCACGGCCGGGTCTTCCGGGTTGAGCTTGTGGGCTTGTTCGATCAGCGCCTTGGCTTCGGCGTAGCGCGTGGTGCGGTCGGACAAGGTATACCCAAGGGCGTTGAGTGCCATGGCGTTGTCCGGGTCACGCTTGATGATCAGGCGCAGGTCTTTTTCCATCTGCGCCAGGTCATTGCGTTTTTCCGCCTGCATGGCTCGGGTATACAGCAGGTTGAGGTCGTCGGGGTATTGCAGCAACGCTTGTTGCAACAATTTCCATGCGCGTTCGCCCTGGTTATTGGCCGACAGGGTTTCGGCCTGGATCAGGTACAACTGGATCGCGTAGTCCGGTTCGGCATCGCGGGCCGCAGCCAGGCGTTTCTCCGCTTCGTCGGTACGACCATTGCTCATCAGGATATCGGCCTGGCGCAACTGCGCCGGCAAATAATCGTTGCCCGGGCCGACCTGGGCGTATTCAACCAGGGCCGCTTGCGGGTCGTTGCGCTCTTCAGCGATGCGGCCGAGGTTCAGGTGTGCCGAGTCCACGTGGCTTTCGCGCGCCACCAGCTCTTCCAGATAGCCCTTGGCCTCGTCCCAGGCCTTGGCTTCCAGGCACACCAGCGCGAGGGAATAGCGCAGCTCGTCGTCGTCCGGGTATTGCTGGACCAGGTTGGCGAACTGCACTTTGGCGTCCTCCATACGGTCCTGCTCAACCAGCATCCGCGCGTAAGTCAGGCGCAGGCGCTTGTCGTCCGGATATTTCTTGATACTTTTTTCCAGCAGCGGGATCGCTTCCTTGCCGCGGTTGAGGTTCTGCAGCAAGCGTGCGCGCAGCAGAATCGGTGCGATTTCACCGTCTTCCGGCGGGTTCTGTTCCAGCAGCTTGAGGGCGGCGTCGGCTTCATCGTCCTGTTGCAGCAGCAAGGCTTTTCCGAAAATCAACTGGCTGTTCTTTGGATGCTTTTGCAGCAGGCGGTCGAAACTCTTCATCAGCCCATTGCGTGTGTCCTGATCGGTGTCGGCGGCCGACAATGCCAGGAAGTCGAAATGCGTATCGCCCTTGCCCTGCAAGACTTTTTCCATGTAGATCATGGAGTCGTCATAGCGCCCGGCGCGTGCCAACTGCACGGCGGCTGCACGTTGAGCCTCCAGGTCGTCCGGGGCGTTTTTCGCCCAGATCAACGAGGCGTCCAGCGCGGCCTGGTCTGCGCCCAGGTACTCGGCGATGCGAAACGCCCGCTCCGAGATACCGGGGTCCTGGGTATTGATGGCCTGGGTGACGTAATTGTCGAGGGCGATATCGAAGCGATTACGCTGGCCGGCCAGTTCGGCGGTCAGCAGGCTGTAGACCGTTTCTTCGCTGAACGAGGAATAAACCTTGGGCTTTTCAGGGACGGGGGTGCTGTCCTCCACCGGCTGCGCAGCGTCCGGCGACACGGGTGCCATGGCCTGGCAGCCGCTGAGGAAGACAAAAGCAAGGAGCAACGCGGAAGATCTATTCATATAGGAAGAGGACGACTAACCTGCGGTCGGATCATCATGACACAAGCCTTCGGCCAAACATAACCGGGGCACTCGGAATACGCTTATTGCTCCACCTTGTAGGAGCGAGCTTGCTCGCGAAGATCGTCAACGATAACGCGGGAAGCCTGGCACTCAGCGGTGTTCCTGCGTTTTTCGCGAGCAAGCTCGCTCCTACAGGGTGCCTTTATAGGCACAACGTATAGGGACAATAGACGACGGTGGTTGTTCTGGATCTTTCGAAGTAGGACAATTGTCGGCTTCCCGACATCATCAGCGATATTGAATGGCCTTTCTCGCACTCGGTATTAACCACAAGACTGCCTCCGTAGACGTGCGCGAGCGCGTAGCGTTTACCCCAGAGCAGTTGGTTGAGGCCTTGCAGCAGCTGTGCCGGCTTACCGACAGCCGCGAAGCTGCAATCCTTTCGACCTGCAATCGCAGTGAGCTTTATATAGAGCAGGAACATCTGTCTGCGGATGTGGTGCTGCGCTGGCTGGCCGATTATCACCATTTGAGCCTCGATGACCTGCGCGCCAGCGCCTACGTGCATGAAGACGATGCGGCCGTTCGTCACATGATGCGCGTGGCGTCCGGTCTGGATTCGCTGGTGTTGGGCGAACCGCAGATTCTTGGCCAGATGAAGTCGGCCTACGCCGTGGCCCGCGAGGCCGGCACTGTCGGGCCGCTGCTGGGGCGTCTGTTCCAGGCCACCTTCAATTCAGCCAAGCAAGTGCGCACCGACACGGCCATCGGCGAGAACCCGGTGTCTGTGGCGTTTGCCGCCGTCAGCCTGGCCAAGCAGATTTTCAGCGACTTGCAGCGCAGCCAGGCGCTGCTGATCGGTGCGGGCGAAACCATTACCCTGGTCGCCCGTCACCTGCACGAGCTGGGCGTGAAGCGTATCGTGGTGGCCAACCGCACGCTTGAGCGCGCGAGCATCCTTGCCGAGCAGTTCGGCGCGCATGCTGTGCTGCTGTCGGACATCCCGGCTGAGCTGGTGCGCAGCGACATCGTCATCAGCTCCACCGCCAGCCAGTTGCCGATCCTGGGCAAGGGCGCGGTCGAAAGCGCATTGAAGCTGCGCAAGCACAAGCCGATCTTTATGGTGGATATCGCCGTTCCCCGGGATATCGAGCCCGAAGTCGGCGAGTTGGACGACGTTTACCTCTATAGCGTCGATGATTTGCACGAAGTGGTCGCCGAAAACCTCAAGAGCCGCCAGGGCGCTGCCCAGGCCGCCGAAGAAATGGTCAGCGTCGGCGCTGAAGATTTCATGGTGCGCCTGCGCGAGCTGGCGGCGGTAGACGTGCTCAAGGCGTATCGTCAGCAGGGCGAACGCCTGCGCGATGAGGAGCTGATCAAGGCCCAGCGCCTATTGGCCAATGGCAGCAGCGCCGAAGAGGTGTTGATGCAACTGGCCCGTGGCCTGACCAACAAGCTGCTCCACGCCCCCAGCGTACAGTTGAAAAAGCTTACCGCCGAAGGCCGCCTCGATGCGCTGGCCATGGCCCAGGAACTCTTTGCCCTCGGTGAGGGCGCGTCAGATAGCTCTTCGGATAAAAAACCGCAATGAAAGCTTCACTGCTCAATAAGCTGGATGTACTCCAGGACCGTTTCGAAGAACTGACCGCCTTGCTCGGCGATGGCGAGGTCATCTCCGATCAAACCAAGTTCCGCGCCTATTCCAAGGAATACGCCGAAGTTGAACCGGTGGTGGTCACCTACAAAAACCTGCTCAAAGTGCAGGCCGACCTTGAGGGCGCGCAGGCGCTGCTCAAGGACAACGACCCGGACATGCGCGAAATGGCCGTGGAAGAAGTGCGCGAGGCCAAGGAAAAACTCGCTGAGCTGGAAGGCGACCTGCAACGGATGTTGCTGCCCAAAGACCCTAACGACGGGCGCAACGTGTTCCTCGAAATCCGTGCCGGCACCGGTGGCGACGAGGCGGCGATTTTCTCCGGCGACCTGTTTCGCATGTACTCGCGTTATGCCGAGCGTCGCGGCTGGCGGGTGGAAATCCTCTCCGAGAACGAAGGCGAGCACGGCGGCTATAAGGAAGTCATTGCGCGGGTTGAAGGCGATAACGTCTACGGCAAGCTCAAGTTCGAGTCCGGCGTACACCGTGTGCAGCGCGTCCCGGCGACCGAGTCCCAAGGCCGTATCCACACCTCGGCCTGTACCGTGGCGGTGTTGCCCGAGCCGGACGAGCAGGAAGCGATCGAGATCAACCCGGCGGACTTGCGCGTCGACACCTACCGCTCGTCGGGTGCGGGCGGCCAGCACGTCAACAAGACCGACTCGGCGATCCGCATCACCCACTTGCCGTCGGGCATCGTGGTGGAATGCCAGGAAGAACGTTCCCAGCACAAGAACCGCGCGCGGGCGATGTCCTGGCTATCGGCCAAGTTGAATGATCAGCAGACCAGCGCCGCCGCCAACGCGATCGCCAGCGAGCGCAAGTTGCTGGTGGGTTCGGGCGACCGTTCCGAGCGCATCCGCACCTATAACTTTGCCCAGGGCCGGGTCACCGACCATCGCGTCAACCTCACCCTGTATTCCCTGGACGAAATCCTTGCCGGTGGCGTGGACGCGGTGATCGAGCCGCTGCTCGCCGAATACCAGGCCGATCAGTTGGCGGCGATAGGTGAATAAATGACCATCATTGCCAGCCTGTTGCGCGCCGCCGACCTGCCCGACTCGCCCACTGCGCGCCTGGATGCCGAATTGTTGCTGGCCGCAGCCCTGGGCAAATCCCGCAGCTACTTGCACACCTGGCCGGAAAAGATCGTCAGCAGCGAACACGCGCTGGCTTTTGCGGACTATCTGCAGCGCCGTCGCGGCGGTGAGCCGGTGGCCTATATCCTCGGCCAGCAAGGTTTCTGGAAGCTGGACCTGGAGGTCGCCCCGCACACGCTGATCCCGCGTCCGGATACGGAACTGCTGGTGGAAGCCGCCCTGGAATTGTTGCAGGCGATGCCCGCCAGGGTCCTGGACCTGGGCACTGGCAGCGGTGCCATCGCCCTGGCCCTGGCCAGTGAACGCCCGATGTGGCAGGTCACGGCGGTCGACCGCGTGCTGGAAGCCGTGGCCCTGGCCGAGCGCAACCGCCAGCGGCTGCACCTCACTAACGTGGCGGTGCTCAATAGCCATTGGTTCAGTGCGTTGCAAGGGCATCGCTATGACCTGATCATCAGCAACCCGCCGTATATCGCCGCCAACGATCCGCACCTGGCGGCAGGCGATGTGCGCTTCGAGCCGGCCAGCGCACTGGTGGCCGGCCATGACGGGCTGGACGACCTGCGCCTGATCATCACACAAGCCCCGGCCCACTTGAATGCCGGTGGCCGTCTGTTGCTGGAGCATGGCTACGACCAGGCCTCGGCCGTGCGCGAGCTGTTGCTCGGTGAAGGCTTTGACGAAGTGCACAGCCGCATCGACCTCGGCGGCCATGAACGCATCACCCTGGGACGCCGCCCGTGCTGAGTGACCGCGAGCTGTTGCGCTACAGCCGGCAGATTCTGTTGCAGCAGGTCGACATCGACGGCCAGTTGCGCCTGAAAAAAAGCCGCGCATTGATCGTCGGCCTGGGGGGGCTGGGTGCGCCGGTCGCGCTGTACCTGGCGGCCGCCGGGGTGGGCGAGCTGCATCTGGCGGATTTCGACACGGTCGACCTGACCAACCTGCAACGCCAGATCATCCACGACACCCACAGCGTCGGGCAGACCAAGGTCGATTCGGCCATGGGCCGGCTGAGCGCGATCAATCCCGAGGTCACACTGGTCGCCCATCGCGCCGCGCTGGATGCCGATTCATTGGTGGCGGCAGTTGCGGCAGTGGACGTGGTACTCGATTGCAGCGACAACTTTTCCACCCGCGAAGCGGTCAACGCCGCCTGTGTTGCCGCCGGCAAACCGTTGATCAGTGGCGCGGCGATTCGCCTTGAAGGGCAGTTGTCGGTCTTCGACCCACGGCGCCCCGAAAGCCCTTGCTACCACTGCTTGTATGGGCACGGCAGCGACACCGAACTGACTTGCAGCGAAGCCGGTGTCGTCGGCCCGCTGGTGGGGCTGGTCGGCAGCCTGCAAGCGTTGGAAGCCTTGAAGCTGCTGGCCGGATTTGGTGAACCGCTGGTGGGGCGCTTGTTGCTGATCGATGCATTGAGCACACGGTTTCGCGAGCTGCGCGTCAAACGCGACCCCGGTTGCAGCGTGTGCGGGACGCAACATGGTTAAGGACGCGCCCATCGGTGTGTTCGATTCCGGTGTCGGCGGCTTGTCGGTACTGGACGAAATTCAGCAGTTGTTGCCTCAGGAGTCACTGCTGTACGTGGCCGATTGTGGGCATATCCCCTACGGCGAGAAAACCCCGGCCTTCATTCGCGAGCGCTCGCGCCTGGTTGCCGAATTTTTTCGCGGGCAGGGCGCCAAGGCGTTCGTGATTGCCTGTAACACCGCGACGGTCGCTGCCGTTGCCGATTTACGCCAGGACTACCCTGACTGGCCCTTGGTCGGCATGGAGCCCGCAGTAAAACCGGCGGCGGCCGCGACGCGCAGTGGCGTGGTCGGCGTGCTGGCCACCACCGGCACCCTGCAAAGCGCCAAGTTCGCCGCCTTGCTCGACCGCTTCGCCACCGACGTGCAGGTAATTACCCAGCCGTGTCCGGGCCTGGTGGAGCTGATTGAAACCGGCGACTTGAACAGCCCGGCCCTGCGCGATTTATTGCAGGGCTATATCGAACCGCTGCTCAGCGCCGGTTGCGACACCATCATCCTCGGCTGCACCCACTACCCCTTCCTCAAGACATTATTGGCGCAGATGCTCCCCCCGAGCATCATCCTGATCGACACCGGCGCCGCCGTTGCGCGTCAGCTCAAGCGCCTGCTGGGGGAACGAGGCTTGCTCGCCAGCGGCGCGGCAGCCTTGCCTGCGCAGTTCTGGACCAGCGGCGATGTGTCTCACCTCAGAAATATCCTACCAACACTTTGGAAACATCCTGGAGTTGTGCGAAGCTTCGCCTCGTGAAAATTTCGTGAAATCTCGCTGAACTTCCGGCTCTACGCCGACTTCTATAGCGAGATGGCCTGTAAATAATCAATAACTTCGTTCGCAAAGGTAGTTTCTATGAAGCGCTTGTTCTGTATGGCTGCTATCGCGGCTGTGATGGTGGGACACTCTATTACCACCCAGGCCGCCGGCCTGGAGTTCGGGCTGGGCAGCACCAGCGATTCAACGCTGACCTACCGTCTGGGCCTGACCTCGGATTGGGACAAAAGCTGGATGCAGAGCAACGTCGGTCGCCTGACGGGCTACTGGAGCGGCGCTTATACGTATTGGGAAGGTGATGATCGTGCAGGCGCCAGCAGCCTGTCGTTCTCGCCGGTGTTTGTGTATGAGTTTGCCGGGGAATCGGTCAAGCCTTACATCGAGGCCGGGATCGGGGTGGCGCTGTTTTCCCGCACCAGGCTTGAAGATAACAACATCGGCCAGTCCTTCCAGTTCGAAGATCGCCTGGGGTTCGGCCTGCGGTTTGCCGGCGGGCATGAAGTGGGCATTCGTGCCACGCACTATTCCAACGCCGGGATCAGCAGCAATAACGATGGGGTAGAGAGCTACGCGCTGCACTACACCATGCCGTTGTAACGTTCAAGAACACCGAAAAACCAATGTGGGAGGGGGCTTGCCCCCGATAGCGGTGGGTCAGTCACCTATAATTTGACTGACCGGCCGCCATCGGGGGCAAGCCCCCTCCCACATTCGAATCTCCACGCATTTAAGTCTCAGCGATAGACCGTGGCAATGCCTTCGCGCTCTTCAAGGCACTCCGGCGCACCCATCTCGAATTCCCGACATATCAACGGCCGAAGCTCATAGATCGTGCACATCATCGTGTCCCGGTCCAGCGCCGCACACCAGCCGTCATCCAGGCGCAGCATCACTTCCCCGCCCCAGTCATCGGTATCGATATAGCGTTGCGGCACGCCGGTGTCGGTGATCAGCATGACTTCCAGCTGGCAGCAGCAGGCCGCGCACGTCGAGCAGGTGACGGCCGGTTCAGTGATCTGGATGTGAGGGATGTTGGTCATAGGCGCGCAGTGTAAGCCAAGCAGGCGAAAGACGTATGAATGCTCGACGGGCGTCAGCGTGCCAGTCGATGCAGGCCGACGAACACCACGGCCCAGAGTAACGCCAGCCCGGCCATTGTCGGGCCCAGGCCATAGCCGAACTGCACGCCGGCCAGTTGGCTGCCGGCGTAATACGACAGCGGCCCGCCCACCGCGCCCAACAGCGCGGCGCGCCACCAGGGGCGGGCGCTCCAGGCCAGGCAATGGCGCAAGGTGGTGGCCAGCAAGGCCCACAGCAGCATCAACCAGAAGGGAATTAACGGCCCTGGCTCGCTGAAGTGGAACACCCCCAGGGTGCGCAATAGAGTATCGAGCAGTGTGCCGGCGAGTGTCACGCCGACGATCAGCACACCGTCATCCGCCAGCGAACTTATCCACAGCAGGTTGACCGCCAGTACCGCCAGCCCTACCAATAACCACGGGCTGTCGCCGCCGAGCACACAGGCAAACCAGCCGCATTGAAACAGCGCGGCATTGGCCAGGGATTTAAGCACTGAAGCGCCCGAGCAATGGCGGGTTAATCGCCGCCGGCTTGGCCAGCAGCAACTGCGCGGTGCCGATGGTGCGCTCCATGAAGCCGCCTTCGCAGTAGCACAGGTAGAACTCCCACAAGCGCAAAAAGTACTCGTCGTAACCCAGCTCCGCGAGGCGGCCGTGGGCGCGGCGAAAGTTCTCATGCCACAGGCGCAGGGTGCGCGCGTAGTGCAGCCCGAAATCCTCCATGTGCACCAGGTTCATGTCGGTGTCGCGGCAGACGATCTGCAGCATGTTCTGCACGCTGGGCAGGGCGCCCCCGGGAAAGATGTAGCGCTGGATAAAGTCGACGCTGTTCCTGGCCTGCTCATAACGTTGTTCGCGGATGGTGATGGCTTGCAGCAGCATCAAGCCGTCGGGTTTGAGCAAGTGGGCGCACTGTTTGAAATACGTGGGCAGGAAACGATGGCCCACCGCTTCGATCATTTCGATGGACACCAGCTTGTCGTATTCACCGGTCAGGTCGCGGTAGTCCTGCAGCAACAGTGTCACCCGGTCTTGCAGGCCCGCCGCTTCGATGCGCCTGGCGGTGTAGGCAAACTGTTCCCTGGACAGGGTCGTGGTGGTGACCTTGCAACCATAGTGCTGCGCCGCGTACAGCGCCATGCTGCCCCAGCCGGTGCCGATTTCCAGCAGGTGATCGGTAGGCTTGAGCGACAGTTTCTGGCAGATGCGTTCCAGTTTGTTCAGTTGTGCCTGTTCCAGGGTGTCGTCGGCGCTGAGAAATTGCGCCGCCGAATACATCATGGTCGGGTCGAGAAACTCCTGAAACAGGTCGTTGCCCAGGTCGTAATGGGCTTCGATGTTTTTCCGCGAGCCCTTGCGTGTGTTGCGGTTGAGCCAATGCAGGCCCTGGGTGAACGGCCGCGCCAGGCGGGCCAGGCCGCCCTCCATGGCATCGAGCACGTCCAGGTTGCTGACCATCACACGCACCACGGCGGTCAGGTCCGGGCTGCTCCAGTAGCCATGGATAAACGCTTCGCCGGCACCGATCGAACCGTTGGCGGCCACCAGGCCCCACACCGCCGAGTCCAGGATCTGGATTTCTCCCAGCAGGTGCGCTTCCCGTGCACCGAATACGTGTCGCTCGCCGTCCTCAACGATCACCAATTGGCCGTGGCGCAATTGGCCGAGTTGGCGCAACACGCCCTTGCGCAAAAGCGCAGCGGTCATGCCATTGACGTTCAGGCGGTTAGCCTTGACCGATAAGCTAGGGGACTTCATGGCGGCGATCCTTGGTATACCCGACTGCGGTGCTGGAGGCGCCATCGGCGGCCCGGTGGGAAAAAATCGGTGTGCGTTTGAACAACAGGCGCAGGGCCTGCCAGTAAATCGCCAGGCAGGTCTTGGCGGTCATCCAGGGAAAGCGCCATAAATAGCGATGCAGGCTGGCGCGGTTCAGGGCTTCTTTTTGCAGGCTCAAGGTGGCATCGAAGACTTTATGCGCGCCTTGCCAATCGGCCATGTGCACGCCGAGCCTGGCGGCGGGCGGGCTGAAGCTCATGCGGTATTCCAGGTCGCGCGGCAGGAAGGGCGACACATGGAACGCCTTGGCCACGGCGAAGTGCTGGTGTTCATCGACGCCCAGTGCCTGGGCCGGCAGCACATAGTGATAGCGCTCGCGCCACGGGGTGTTGGTGACTTCGCACAGGATCGCCGCCAGTTGCCCGTCGGCCTCGAAACAATAGAAAAAACTCACCGGATTGAACGCCAGGCCCCAGCTGCGCGCCTGGGTCAGCAGGCAGATAGCGCCCTGCGGGGTGCGCCCCAAGGCGTTGCCGACGGCATGGCGCACCGCGTCGCTCAAGGACATGCCGTGGCGGGTGAATTCGCGCAGGTAGTCCTGCTGACGAAAGCCGAACGGTGCCAGGCGGCTAGAACCGGCAAGCGGCGAGAGCCCGAGCACGGCGTCCTGTTCGCTGAGGTCCAGGTACAGCAGGCCGATACGGTAGCGAAAGGCATGGGCCTTGGGCGCAAACCGGCGATGGGCGATCCAGCCGCTGTACAGGGCGCTGTTCACAGGGTTTCCCCAAACGCCTGGGCCACGCGCAGGGCGCTGACCACGCCGTCCTCATGGAAACCATTGGCCCAATAGGCGCCGCAGTAGAAGGTGTTGCGCGCGCCGTGCAATTCTTCCCAGCGCGCCTGTGCGGCCACCGCCGCCAGGCTGTATTGCGGATGAGCGTAGGTGTAGCGCGCCAGGATCTTCAGCGGGTTGATCATCGGCGTCTGGTTGAGACTGACGCAGAAGGTGGTGGCGCCGTCGATGCCTTGCAGGATGTTCATGTCGTAGGTGACGGCAGCCTGCTGCTTTTGGTTGCTGCCCAGCCGGTAGTTCCAACTGGCCCAGGCCAGCTTGCGGTCGGGCAACAGGCGCGTGTCGGTATGCAGCACCACATCGTTGTCGGCATAAGGCAGGGCACCGAGGATCTGCTGTTCGGCCTTGCTCGGGTCGGCGAGTAGCCCCAGGGCCTGGTCGCTGTGGCAGGCGAACACCACGCGGTCGAACGTCTCGCTGCCGGCCGGGCTGTGGATAACCACGCCGTCGTCGGTGCGTTGCACCTTATGCACAGGGCAGTTCAGGCGTACCTGTTCGCGAAAGCTGCGGGTCAAGGGCTCGATATAACTGCTGGAGCCCCCGTCGATCACGCACCATTGCGGACGGTTGCTCACGGAAAGCAGGCCGTGGTTCTTGAAGAAGCGCACGAAGAACTGCAACGGAAACTTGAGCATGTCGGCCAGGGACATCGACCAGATCGCCGCGCCCATCGGCACGATGTAATGCCGGATAAATCGTGGGCCGTAGCCGCCGGCGTCGAGATAGTCGCCCAGGGTCATGTCGGCACTGATGCGTTGCTCTTGCAGATCCAGCGGCGCCTGGCGGTTGAAGCGCAGGATGTCGCGCAGCATGCCCCAGAATCCCGGCGACAGAATATTGCGACGCTGGGCAAACAGGCTGTTGAGGTTATTGCCGTTGTATTCGAACCCCGTACTTTCGTCGCACACCGAAAAACTCATTTCGGTGGGTTTGAACCTGACCCCGATCTGCCCCAGCAGGCGGATGAAATTGGGGTAGGTCCAGTCGTTGAACACGATGAAGCCGGTGTCCACCGCATAGCTTTTGCCTTCGACGGTCACGTTGGCGGTATGGGTATGCCCGCCGAGGCAGTCACCCGCTTCGAACAGTGTGATGTCGTGGCGACGGCTGAGCAGGTAGGCGCTGGTCAGCCCGGCGATGCCGCTGCCGATAATGGCGATCTTCACAGGTCGTCCTTTTGCGGCGGCGGGCTGCGCAACATGCGTTTGCCGATGATCAGTTGCGCGCGGTTGGGCAGCTTGGACAGCGGCCACAAGGTGGCGATGAACAGGGCCGGAAAGGCGATTTCGAGCGGACGCTTTTCCAGCTTGGCGAAGATATGCCTGGCGGCCTTGTCGGCCGGCCAACTCAACGGCATGGGGAAATCATTGCGTTCGGTCAGCGGCGTGTCGACAAACCCCGGGCTGATCACGGTAACGTCGATGTTTTCCGGCGACAGGCCGATGCGCAGGGACTCGAACAAATAGCGCAGCCCTGCCTTCGAGGCCCCGTAGGCTTCAGCGCGCGGCATGGGCAGGTAGGTCACGGCGCTGGCCACGCCCACCAGGTGCGGCGTTCGCCCTGCGCGCAACAACGGCAGCGCCGCTTCGATGCAGTAACTGCTGGCCAGCAGGTTGGTACGCACCACGTGTTCGATGATCGACGCATCGAATTGCCTGGCGTCGACATATTCACAGGTGCCGGCGTTGAGAATCACCGTATCCAGCGAGCCCCAGGCCTCGCTGATCCGTTCACCGATTTCGCGCACGGTCTGGCTGTTGGTCAAGTCGCCGGCTACTACCAGCACTTGCCCCGGATAACGCTGGGCGAGCGCTTCCAGCGGGCCTTTGGTGCGCGAGCTGAGGGCCACATGGGCGCCGCTGTTGAGCAACTCCACGGCGAGCGCGGCACCGATGCCACTGCTGGCGCCGGTCAACCAGTAACGACGGGGCGGTGTCAGGCTCATCCCATTCTCCTTTTCAGCCAACTGATGACGCCGCCGAGGACCGGCAGGTGCTCATAAAGCAAAGCGCCGGCATCGAAATAATCGCGATGTCGGTAAACCTTGTCGTGCCACATCAAGTGCGAACAGCCTGGCACCCGGATCAGCTCGCCGCCGGCCAGGCGCGGGTGACGAAAACTCATGGTCCAGCGCAGGTAGCCTTCGCCTTCGGCCGTCTGGTCGAAGCCGTGGAAATCAAAGTCCAACTGGTTGACATTGCTGTACAGCTGCGCGAAGTAGCGATGCAGTTCGGGCAAGCCGTGGACTTCATGCAGCGGGTCGGCAAACACGATGTCGTCGCTGTACAGGCCGTCGAGCAGAGACAGGTTGTGCTTGTCCAGCGTGGCAAAGGTGTGGCCGAAATGGCGCAGGAAGTCACTCATGTTCGGCCATCTCCTGACGCGAGGGCAGGCTGCGAAAGGCGGCCAGGGCGCGCTCGCGGGATTTCTTCAGGTCGACAATGGCGCGCGGGTAGTCGGCCACGCCGAACAGACCGCCGGCCGCTTCGGGGTTGTGCACCTCTTTTTTGTTCAGCGCGGCCAGTTCCGGCAGCCAATGCTTGATGAACAGGCCTTCGCTGTCGAATTTTTCCGACTGGCTCAACGGGCTGAAAATCCTGAAATACGGCGCCGAGTCGGTACCCGTCGAGGAGCTCCACTGCCAGCCGCCGTTGTTGGCCGCCAGGTCGCCATCGATCAGGTGCCGCATGAAGAAGCGCTCGCCTTCGCGCCAGTCGATCAGCAGGTTCTTGGTCAGGAACATCGCCACCACCATGCGCAGGCGGTTGTGCATCCAGCCGGTTTCCAGCAGTTGACGCATGGCCGCATCGATGATCGGCAAACCGGTGCGCGCCTGTTGCCAGGCGGCCAGGTCCTTGGGGGCGTCGCGCCAGGCCACCGCTTCGGTTTCGGGGCGGAACGCACGGTGGCGCGATACCCGCGGGTAGCCCACCAGGATGTGTTTGTAGAATTCGCGCCACAGCAGTTCATTGATCCAGGTGATCGTGCCGACGTCGCCGCTTTCGAACTCGCCCTGGTTGGACTGCAACGCAGCGTGCAGGCACTGGCGTGGCGACACGACCCCGGCGGCAAGGTAGGCGGACAACTGGCTGGTGCCGGGCTTGGCGGGAAAGTCGCGCTCGTCCTTGTAGTAACTGATCTGCTCATCGGCGAAGGCGTCGAGGCGCCGACGTGCTTCGTCTTCACCGGCGGGCCAGAGGGCGCGCAAGGTTTCCCTGGGAGGCTCGAACCCTTCAACGCGGGTGGGGATGGCATCGCTTTGCAGGTCGAGCCCGGCCTGGGCCTTGGGGCTTGTCACCAAGGGCGGCAAAGCGCTGTGCAGACGGGTGTAACAGACCTTGCGGAACTGGCTGAACACTTGAAAGTAGGTGCCGGACTTGGTCAACACACTGCCCGGCTGGAAGAACAACTGGTCGAGGTAACTGTGGAAGGTCACACCGTCGGCTTCCAGGGCCTGGGCCACGGCGCTGTCGCGGCGGCTCTCGTGGATACCGTATTCCTCGTTGACGTGCACCGACTCTGCCTTGAGCTCCCGGCATAGCTGGCTCAATACGCTCGGCGCCTGGTCCCAGGTGTCTGCGTGGCGGATCAGCAGCGGGATGTTCAGCTTTCCGAGCGTCTGGCTAAGGGCGTGCAGGTTGCGCAGCCAGAAGTCGACCTTGCACGGCGCGTCATCGTGGGCCATCCATTGTTGCGGGGTGATCAAGTAAATGGCCGCGACCGGGCCTCGCTGGCTGGCGGCAGTCAGGGCGGTGTTGTCGTGAAGGCGCAAGTCGGTGCGCAGCCAGATCAGGTGCATTAGACGATTCCACGCTGGATCAATATCTGGTGGGCCGCCAACGGGTCTTCGGCGACGAACAACTCGGGGATGTCACGGGTTAATACGGCCAACTCGGCGTGGTGGATGCAGACCGCCGGTCCGGCAATCAATATCGGGCAACCAATGCCCGCCAGCAGTTTTGTGAGTGCCGCGACCTGCAGCGCCTTGCTGGAATACAGCAGTACTGCGCGCGGTTGCAGATGTTCCACCGCCAGGGCCAATTCGCCGGCGGGCAGCGGCCAGTCGAACACCTCCACCGGGCAGTCGGCGCTGCTGGCCATCCAGGCGCTGAGCCACAGGTGCGGCTCCAGGGGTAAGTCGGACTGGTTGACCAGCAGCAGCGGGGCGCCGTGGAGCTGGCGGTTGTTGTGATAAATCCGCGCGCCGAACTTGCTGCGCAACCAGGACAGGAAAAATACCCGCTCCATCTGCGCGCCGAATTGGCCCTGCCACTTCTGTTCCAGCTCGCTGAGCAACGGCAGCATCAGTTGCTCGCACAAGGTGCGTGGTGGGTAGAGTGCCATGGCCTGGTTGAAGGCATCGTCGACCCGGCGTTCAGCCAGTTCCCCGATGGCCGTCACCAGGGTTTGGCGCAAGGCGTGCCATTCGTTTTCCATCGGCTCCGGCTCGACCTGGGCCGAGTCGATCAAGCCTTTTACCTGGCTGACCGGCACGCCGCGATTGAGCCAGGTGAGGATGGCATGGATGCGTTGCACGTGTTCGGCGCTGAACAACCGATGCCCTTTGGGTGTGCGCTGGGGCACGATCAGGCCATAACGGCGCTCCCACGCGCGCAAGGTCACGGCATTGACGCCGGTCTGGCGCGCCACCTCGCGGATTGGCAGCCAGCCGTTTTGCAGGGCTTGGGCGATGTCTTCGCCGGGTTCATCTTGCAGGGCAGCTTTCATGGTTTAGATCGCATTGCGCAGGCTGAGGTTTTCCGGGTGCGGTTGCAGGTAGGCCTGCTGCGCAATGTAGCGGTCCGGGTGTTGGCGAAAGTGATGCTTGAGCAGCGTGAGCGGCACCACCAGCGGCACGATGCCTTGGCGATATTGGCTGATGACGGTTTGCATTTCCTGCTTGTCGTCGGCGCTGATCGCTTGCTTGAGGTAGCCGCTGATGTGTTGCAGCACATTGGTGTGGGTGCCGCGCGTGGCGCACTTTTTCAGACCCGTCATCAGTTCGTTGAAATAGCCCGTGGCCAGTTCGTCGAGGTCGTCATCCTTGCCCATGGTGCCGAGCAACTGGCCCAGGCTTTTGTAGTGCGCCGGGCTGTGGGCCATCAGCAGGTATTTGTAACGCGAGTGAAACGCCAGCAGGCGATGACGCGTCAGGCCTTCGGCGAGCAATTGTTGCCAGGTGGCGTAGACGAATACGCGAGTGAGGAAGTTTTCGCGCAACACTGGATCGTTCAGACGACCGTCCTCTTCCACCGGCAGGTTGGGGTGGCGCGCGCAGAACGCCTGGGCGTAGATACCGCGCCCGCCGCCATCCACCGGGGCGCCGTTTTCGCGGTACACCTTGACCCGCTCCAGGCCGCAGGACGGTGATTTCTGCATAAAAATGTAGCCGCACAGGTCGGTGTGTTCGGCCGCCATCTGCTGGCCGTATTCATCCAGCGGCTGGGTCACATTGAGTTCGCGGTGCACGCTGCCCACGGCCTGCGGGTTGGCGGCGTCGCCGACCAGGCGAATGGTTTCACGGGGGATGCCCAGGCCGATGGCGACTTCGGGGCACAGTGGCACGTAGTCGAAGTAATCGGCCAGGGTCTGGCTGCACAGGAGGGATTGTTTATGCCCGCCGTTGAAACGCACGTTCTCGCCCAGCAGGCAGGCGCTGATGCCAATCTTGGGTTTCACGGAATGGGGCATGGGTAAACCTCTGCGAAATTCCTATACAGATTTCTATTCCTGTACAACTAATCTCATCATAGATTTGATCTTGTACAAGTCAATTATTTTGTACAGGTATTTTTTGCCCGGGTTTACTTCCAGCCCATTTTCCAGCTTTCAGGATTCTGCAGGGTCTGCCATGGGAGGCGTTCGCTGCGCCGTGTCATCACTGCTTGCAGCTCGATGTCCAGCACGGTGCCTTCCTCGTCACGGAACAGCTCGGTGACGAGGAAGTGTTTTTCCTTGTTTTTCGGGGCTGTTGCGGTCCATTTCGACAGCAACAATTTGGCCGGATTCAAGCGATTCATTGCAGATGCTCGATCAACCGACGCGCGGCCTCCTGGCCGCTGAGCCAGGCGCCTTCGACGCGCCCGGACAAACACCAGTCGCCGCAGACGAACAGGCCCAGGTCGGCATCGGCCAGCACGCCGAATTCATGGCTGCTTGACGGCCTGGCATAGAGCCAGCGATGTGCCAGGCTGAATGATGGCGCCGGCATGGCGCAGTGCAGCAATTCAGCGAAAGCGCCGTGCAGGTGTTCGATCACGGCTTCCCTGGGCAGGTCCAGGTGCGCCTTGCTCCAGGAGCTGGTGGCATGCAGCACCCAGGTGTCGAGGGTCACGTCACGCCCGGGTTTGCTGCGGTTGCGCGCCAGCCAGTCAAGGGCGCTGTCTTGCACGAAGCAGCCTTCCATGGGCGTGTCCATGGGCGTGTCGAAGGCCAGGGCGATGGCCCAGGTCGGATCCATTTTCACCCCGGCCACGGCGCTCGCCAGCTTCGGTGCGGCGGCCAGCAGGGTGGTGGCTTGGGGCGCCGGCGTGGCGATGATCACATGGCTGAACGGGCCGTGACTGCCGCCATCGGCATCGAGCAGGTTCCAGTGCCGGGTGCCCTGGAACACTTCGGTAATGCGGCAACCGAATTCCACCGGCAGGTCATCGAGCAGGGCACGGGTAATGGCGCTCATGCGCGGCGTACCGACCCAGCGGATCTGTTCATCGGGGGAGGGCGTCAGTTGGCCGGCCTTGAAGTTGTACAGCAGGGGTTTCCACTGCTCGGCCCAGCCATGGCGTTGCCAGCGCTGCACTTCGTTGACGAAGCGCCGGTCGCGGGCGGTGAAATACTGTGCGCCCATGTCCAGCGCGCCGGCGTCGCTGCGCTTGCTGGACATACGGCCGCCGCTGCCGCGGCTTTTATCGAACAGTTGTACCGCGTGCCCCGCGTCTCGTAACGCTCGGGCGGCGGAGAGACCGGCTATACCGGTACCTATGATCGCAATGGGAACAGTCATGGGAGGCCTCGTTTACCGTTGGGTACAGACTACGCCGACACCAATAGCTGTACAATATTGTTTTTTGGTATAAGTTTTGGCGTGCCTGATTGTGTGGCGTGACCTATGGTTTACCCAACAGGCTAAACGATCGTCACGCTCGAATATCAAATCGATCCCTGCTTATAAAATAGACCAGTGAGCGGCGGCGAACGTTACATGAGGAGAGTCCCATGCATATTTTGCTGACCGGCGGTACCGGCCTGATCGGCCGTCAACTGTGCCGGCACTGGCTTGCCCAGGGCCATCGCTTGACCGTGTTGAGCCGTACCCCCGAATCCGTGGCGCCTATTTGCGGTGCGCAGGTCCTGGGCGTTGGGCGCCTGCAGGACGTGATCGGCGCGGTGGATGCGGTGGTCAACCTGGCCGGTGCGCCGATTGCCGACCGCCCCTGGACCCACAAGCGCAAGGCATTGCTGTGGAACAGTCGCATCAGCCTGACCGAAAGTCTGCTGGCATGGCTGGAAGGCCTGGAGCAGAAACCGGCGGTGCTGATCTCGGGTTCCGCCGTGGGCTGGTATGGCGACGGCGGCGAGCGCGAACTGACTGAAGACAGCGGCCCGGTGCAGGATGATTTTCCCAGCCAGTTGTGTATCGCCTGGGAAGAGACCGCCGTGCGGGCCGAGGCCCTGGGCATTCGTGTGGTACTGGTGCGCACCGGTCTGGTGCTGGCGGCCGAGGGCGGCTTTTTGTCGCGCCTGTTGCTGCCGTTCAAACTGGCGCTGGGCGGGCCGATCGGCAATGGCCGGCAGTGGATGCCGTGGGTTCACATTCAGGATCAAATCGCCCTGATTGATTTTCTTCTGCACAAGGCTGACGCCAGTGGTCCTTATAATGCCTGCGCGCCACACCCGGTGCGTAACCGCGAATTTGCCAGGACGTTGGGCCAGGTGCTGCACCGCCCGGCGTTCATGCCGATGCCGGCCTTTGCGTTGAAGGTCGGCCTGGGCGAGTTGTCGGGTTTGTTGCTCGGCGGGCAAAAGGCAGTGCCCGAGCGGCTGTTGGCCGCAGGTTTCACTTTCCAGTTCACTGAATTGCGTGCGGCCCTGGACGACTTGTCCGGCCGCCTCTAGAGATAGGATGTTGCATGACGGATCACGCGTTGTTACTGGTCAACCTGGGCTCGCCAAAGTCCACTTCGGTGGCCGATGTGCGCAGCTACCTCAATCAGTTCCTGATGGACCCTTATGTGATCGACCTGCCGTGGCCGGTAAGGCGCTTGCTGGTATCGCTGATCCTGATCAAGCGCCCGGAGCAGTCGGCCCATGCCTATGCGTCGATCTGGTGGGACGAAGGCTCGCCGCTGGTGGTCCTCAGCCGTCGCCTGCAGCAGCAGATGACCGCGCAGTGGACCCAGGGCCCCGTCGAACTGGCGATGCGTTATGGCGAGCCTTCGCTTGAGACGGTGCTGACGCGCCTGGCCGCCCAGGGCATTCGGAACGTGACCCTGGCGCCGCTGTACCCGCAGTTTGCCGACAGCACCGTGACCACGGTGATAGAGGAAGCCAGGCGTGTGGTGCGCGACAAGAAACTGAAGGTGCAATTCTCGATCCTGCAGCCGTTCTACGACCAGCCTGAGTACCTCGATGCCCTGGCCGCGAGTGTGCGGCCGCATGTAGAACAGGAATACGATCACCTGCTGTTGAGTTTCCACGGCTTGCCCGAGCGTCACCTGACCAAGCTCGACCCGACCGGCCAGCATTGTTTCAAGGATGCCGATTGCTGCAAAAATGCCTCGCCTGAGGTGCTTGCCACCTGTTATCGCGCGCAGTGTTTCAGCGTTGCCCGGGATGTGGCCGAGCGGTTGGGGCTGCCGGATGGCAAGTGGTCGGTGGCGTTCCAATCGCGCCTGGGCCGCGCCAAATGGATCGAGCCCTATACCGAGGCGCGTCTTGAGGCCCTGGCGCAGCAAGGGGTGAAAAAATTGCTGGTGATGTGCCCGGCGTTCGTCGCCGATTGCATTGAGACGCTGGAGGAAATCGGTGATCGCGGGCGCGAGCAGTTCCGTGAGGCAGGGGGCGAGGAACTGGTGTTGGTACCGTGCTTGAATGATGACCCGCAGTGGGCGGCGGCGCTCAATACTCTCTGCGAAAGAGCGCCGGTTACGCTGTAATCACGCCTTGCGGTGATCCAATCGTGGGAGGGGGCTTGCTCCCGATTGCAGGGTGTCAGTCTCAGCCTATTTGACTGATACACCGCTATCGGGGGCAAGCCCCCCTCCCACATTTAGTCCCATGTCTGTCAGAGGTTGAGGCTCAGGCTGGCGCTGACGTTGCGCGGCTCAATCACGCCTTGCGGTGATCCAATGTGGGAGGGGGCTTGCCCCCGATAGCAGGGTGTCAGTCTCAGCCTATTTGACTGATACACCGCCATCGGGGGCAAGCCCCCTCCCACATTTAGTCCCATGTCTGTCAGAGGTTGAGGCTCAGGCTGACTGTGAAGTTGCGCGGCTCGCCCGGGTTGACCCAATAGCTGCTGTAGGAGCGCTCGTAGTACTTCTCGTTGAACAGGTTGTTGAGGTTCAGCCCCACGGTGACATTCTCCGTCGCCTTGTAATGCGCCAGCAGATCGACGGTGTGGTAAGCGGGCAGTTCAAAGCCTGTTCCCGCTTCACCGGAGCGATCCCCCACATAGGTAAACGCCGCCCCCAGGTCCGAACCGCGCAACGCGCCGTCCTGGAATTCATACACCCCCAACAGACTGCCGCTGCGTTTGGCGACGCCGAGGATGCGGCTTCCCGTGGGGATGTCTTTGTCGCCCTTGGTCACTTCGGCGTCGATATAAGCGAAGGCGCCGATCACGCGGATGGCGTCGGTGACCTGCCCGGTCAGTTGCAGATCCAGGCCCTGACTGCGCGCCTTGCCCATGGCGCGGTTGGTGTTGGTCGCCGGGTCCAGGGTCAGCACGTTTTCCTTTTCGATATGGAAGGCGGCGAGGGTGGCGCTGAGGCGGTCGTCAAACAACTCGCTCTTGACCCCGACTTCATACCCCACACCTTCTTCGGGCTTGAAGGTCTTGCCACCGGCATCCAGGCCGCTGTTGGGTTTGAACGAGGTGGAGGCGTTGGCGAATACCCCGAGCTGGGGTGTGAGTTGATAGAGCAGGCCGGCGCGTTGGGTGAAGGCGTCGTGGGTTTGCCGGCTTTTGGCGTGGTTGCGGGTGAAATCGTCGGTGCTCTGTTCGAAATGCTCGAAGCGCGCGCCCACCATGCCGCGCAGGCGGTCGGTGAAGACGATCTGGTCCTGCAGGTTCAGCGCATGGCTTTGGGTCTGCTCGAAGAAATCGGTACCGGTGCGCGTGCCATTGGGTTTTGGCTGGCCGTAGACCGGGTTGTAGAGATCAATGGGGTAGTTGCTGCCGCCAATGGCGGTCACTCGTTCCTTCTTGCGGTAGTCCTCGTACTCGGTGCCGACCAGCAGTTCATGCTGCCAGCTGCCGATATCGAACAGCCCGCGCAGTTCCAGTTGGGTGATGCTGTCGTGCCAGCCGGTTGAGCGCTCGCGGTAGCGGCGGTTGACGGTGTGTCCATCGGCGTTCAGCGCGCGGCTTTCCGAAGCGTCGCCCCACAGGCTGCCTTGTTTGTAGTGACTGGCCAGGCGCAGCTTCCAGGCATCGTTGAGATGATGTTCCAACGCGGCCTGGATGCGGTTGTTGTGGTTGCGGATAGTGCCGTCGTCCGGCTCGCCAAGGAACGTGGAGTGGGACATGCCGGTGTTGGCGACAATGCCGCGGTCGAAGGTGGAGGCATGGCGCACGAATTCGCTTTCCACCAGCAGAGTGGTATCCGGGTCCAGTTCCCAACTGAAGGACGGCGCGACGAACACTCGCTTGGCGTCCACGTGATCGCGGAAACTGTGGTTGTCTTCAACCGCCAGGTTCACACGCGACAGCACGCGACCCTCACTGTCGAGCGGCGTATTCACGTCCAGCGCGGTGCGGTAGCGATCCCAGCTGCCGGCGCTGGTTTGCAGCGTGGTGAAGGCCTCGGGCTGGGGTTTCTTGCTGACGATATTCACCGTACCGCCTGGATCGCCACGCCCGTACAGGCTGGCGGCCGGCCCCTTGAGCACTTCGATGCGTTCGATGTTCGCCGCGTCCGGCGTGCTCGGGTAGCCGCGATTGGCGCTGAAGCCGTCCTGGTAGAACTCGGAGGTGGTGAAGCCGCGCACGCTGTATTCGTAAAGGGTCAGGCCGCCGAAATTGTTTTGCTTGGAGACGCCGCCGGCAAACTCCAGGGCGCGCTCCACACTGGTGCTGCCCAGGTCCTTGAGCACCGTGGCGGGAATCACGCTGATCGATTGCGGGATATCGCGCAGGGCGGTGTCAGTCTTGGTGGCACTGGCGGAGCGGGTCGCCCGGTAGCCCTGCACCGGGCCGGTCGCCGACTCGTACGCGTCGGTGGTGACGCTGATAGTGTCCAGCTCCAGGGTGTTTTCTTCGGCGTAGGCAGGGTCGAGCAGCAAACCCAGGGCCAGGCCGGCCAGGGGCACAAACTTTCGAGACGGCATGATAGAGTGTTCCAATGTCAATATTGAAACAATATAACATGTCTAATGAGAAGAGTTGTTATGTAATATAACGTTACAAGTGCCCGCGAACGGGCACTTCGTCGATGCCGCTTATTCCTCTTCCTTCACCGGTGCCGTGGCCGGAGGCGGGCGCAGGCCGATTTCCGCCGACAGCTTGAGTTCCTTGCCGTTGCGCATCACCTGGATCGCCACCTTGTCGGTCGGCTTGATCCGCGCCACCTGGTTCATTGACTTGCGGCCATCACCGGCGGGTGCGCCGTCGATGCTGAGGATCACATCGCCCAGCTGCAGGCCGGCTTTCTGCGCCGGGCCGTCGCGGAAAATCCCCGCGACCACGATGCCCGGGCGCCCGGTCAGGCCAAAAGACTCGGCCAGCTCTTTGGTCAAAGGCTGGACTTCAATGCCCAGCCAGCCACGAATCACTTGGCCGTGTTCAATGATCGACTTCATCACCTCCATCGCCAGCTTCACCGGGATCGCAAAGCCGATGCCCTGGGAGCCGCCGGACTTGGAGAAAATCGCCGTGTTGATCCCCGTCAGGTTGCCGTTGGCATCCACCAGCGCGCCGCCGGAGTTGCCGGGGTTGATCGCCGCGTCGGTCTGGATGAAGTCTTCGTAGCTGTTAAGGCCCAACTGATTACGCCCGGTGGCGCTGATGATGCCCATGGTCACCGTCTGGCCGACGCCGAACGGGTTGCCGATGGCCAGCGCCACGTCACCCACGCGCAGGCCGTCGGAGCGGCCGAGGGTGATCGACGGTAAATCCTTCAGGTCGATCTTCAGTACCGCGAGATCGGTTTCCGGATCGCTGCCCACCACGCGGGCCAGGGTTTCGCGGCCGTCACGCAGGGCCACCACGATCTGGTCGGCGCCGGTGGTCACGTGATTATTGGTGAGGATGTAGCCTTCGGGGCTCATGATCACCCCGGAACCGAGGCTGGACTCCATGCGGCGCTGCTTGGGCCCGTTATCACCGAAATAGCGGCGGAACTGCGGGTCTTCGAACAGGGGATGCGCCGGCTTGTTGATCACCTTGGTGGTGTACAGGTTGACCACGGCGGGGGCGGCGATGACCACAGCGTCGGCATAGGTCACCGGGCCTTGCACCACGGTGCTGGTTTGCGGGGCCTGCTGCAGGTTCACATCCAGGCTGGGCAGGCCGACCCACTGGGGATAACGCTGAATAATCAGCATCGCGATCAGCACGCCAGCCAGTAATGGCCATCCAAAAAAACGCAGCGCCTTGAGCATCAAGTAAGTCCTGACAGGTTGCAGGGGGCGCGGGAGCGCCCATAATGTCGCGCATTATACGAGGCTGTGACGCCTGCGAACCGGATATTTAGGAGTCTTTTATGGCCGTCCCCCTTACCACCCTCGTCGAGGAAGCGGACCGCTACCTTGGCAGCCTGAAAATCGCCGATTATTGCCCCAACGGCCTGCAAGTCGAGGGCCGGCCCCAGGTGATGCGCATCGTCAGCGGCGTCACCGCCAGCCAGGCCCTGCTGGACGCCGCCGTCGAAGCCCAGGCCGACCTGATCCTGGTGCACCACGGGTATTTCTGGAAGGGTGAAAACCCTTGCATCACCGGCATGAAGCAGCGTCGCCTGAAAACCTTGCTCAAGCACGACATCAGCCTGCTGGCCTACCATCTGCCCCTGGATCTGCACCCCGATGTCGGCAATAACGTGCAGCTTGCCAGGCAACTGGACATTACTGTCGAAGGCCCGCTGGACCCCGGCAACCCCAAAGTCGTCGGCCTGGTCGGCTCGCTCGCCGAGCCGCTGTCACCGCGCGACTTCGCCCGTCGCGTGCAGGACGTGATGGGCCGCGAACCGCTGCTGATCGAAGGCAGCGCGATGATCCGCCGCGTCGGTTGGTGCACCGGGGGCGGCCAGGGCTATATTGACAATGCGATTGCCGCGGGCGTCGACCTGTTTATCAGCGGCGAAGCCTCCGAGCAGACCTTCCACAGTGCCCGCGAAAACGACATCAGCTTCATCGCCGCCGGCCATCACGCCACCGAACGCTATGGCGTGCAGGCACTGGGCGATTACCTGGCGCGACGCTTTGCTCTGGAACACCTGTTCATCGACTGCCCGAACCCGATCTGAGCCATACAGCGGGACTTCATGTGGGAGGGGGCTTGCCCCCGATTGCGGTGTGTCAGTCAGTATCCATTTCACTGATCCACCGCTATCGGGGGCAAGCCCCCTCCCACACTTGACCGCATTCCGGGCCAAACTCAGGGGTATATTCATATACCGTTTCGATCTAGTTGGCGCCCTGAATAGAAGCAGGTGCTGTGCTAGCATGCCCCGCTCGAACACGGCCCGCTGGCCGTCCACACGATCGTTTTTCCGTGAGTAGCCATGGTCGACAAACTGACGCATCTGAAACAGCTGGAGGCGGAAAGCATCCACATCATCCGCGAGGTCGCCGCCGAGTTCGACAACCCGGTGATGCTCTACTCGATCGGTAAAGACTCCGCCGTGATGCTGCACCTGGCGCGCAAGGCCTTCTTCCCGGGCAAATTGCCGTTTCCGGTGATGCACGTCGACACCCGCTGGAAATTCCAGGAAATGTACAGGTTCCGCGACAAAATGGTCGAGGAACTGGGTCTGGACCTGATCACCCACATCAACCCGGACGGTGTGGCGCAGAACATCAACCCGTTCACCCACGGCAGCGCCAAGCACACCGACATCATGAAGACCGAAGGCCTCAAGCAGGCCCTGGACAAGCATGGTTTCGACGCGGCGTTCGGCGGCGCACGTCGCGATGAAGAGAAATCCCGTGCCAAAGAGCGCGTGTACTCATTCCGCGACAGCAAGCACCGCTGGGACCCGAAGAACCAGCGCCCGGAGTTGTGGAACGTCTACAACGGCAACGTCAACAAGGGCGAATCCATCCGTGTGTTCCCGCTGTCCAACTGGACCGAGCTGGACATCTGGCAGTACATCTACCTCGAAGGCATCCCGATCGTGCCGCTGTACTTCGCCGCCGAACGCGACGTGATCGAGAAGAACGGCACGTTGATCATGATTGACGACGAGCGCATCCTCGAGCACCTGTCAGACGAAGACAAAGCCCGTATCGTCAAAAAGAAAGTGCGTTTCCGTACCCTTGGCTGCTACCCGTTGACGGGCGCGGTGGAGTCCGAAGCCGAGACGCTGACGGACATCATTCAGGAAATGCTCCTGACGCGAACTTCCGAGCGCCAGGGCCGTGTCATCGACCACGATGGTGCAGGCTCGATGGAAGATAAAAAACGTCAAGGTTATTTCTAAGGGGCTGTCATGTCGCATCAATCTGATTTGATCAGCGAGGACATCCTCGCCTACCTGGGCCAGCATGAGCGCAAGGAAATGTTGCGCTTCCTGACCTGCGGCAACGTCGACGACGGCAAGAGCACCCTGATCGGGCGCCTGCTGCACGACTCCAAGATGATCTACGAAGATCACCTGGAAGCCATCACCCGCGATTCGAAAAAATCCGGCACCACCGGCGATGACATCGACCTGGCGCTGCTGGTCGACGGCCTGCAGGCCGAGCGTGAACAGGGCATCACCATCGATGTGGCCTACCGCTACTTCTCCACCGCCAAACGCAAATTCATCATCGCCGACACCCCCGGCCATGAGCAGTACACCCGCAATATGGCCACCGGTGCGTCCACCTGTGACCTGGCGATCATCCTGATCGACGCCCGCTACGGCGTGCAGACCCAGACCCGTCGCCACAGCTTCATCGCCTCGCTGCTGGGCATCAAGCACATCGTGGTCGCCGTCAACAAGATGGACATCAATGGCTTTGACCAGAGCGTATTCGAGTCGATCAAGGCCGATTACCTGAAGTTCGCCGACGGCATCGCCTTCAAGCCGAGCACCCTGGCCTTTGTGCCGATGTCGGCGCTCAAGGGCGACAACGTGGTGAACAAGAGCGAACGTTCGCCCTGGTACACCGGTCAGTCGCTGATGGAGATCCTCGAAACCGTCGAGATCGCCAACGACCGCAACTACACCGACCTGCGTTTCCCGGTGCAGTACGTCAACCGGCCGAACCTGAACTTCCGTGGTTTTGCCGGCACCCTGGCCAGCGGCATCGTGCACAAGGGCGACGAAGTGGTGGTGCTACCGTCGGGCAAGAGCAGCCGCGTGAAATCCATCGTCACCTTCGAGGGCGAGCTGGAACATGCGGGGCCTGGTCAAGCGGTGACGCTGACCATGGAAGACGAGATCGATATTTCCCGTGGCGACCTGCTGGTCCACGCCGACAACGTGCCGCAAGTGACCGACGCCTTCGACGCCATGCTGGTGTGGATGGCCGAAGAGCCGATGCTGCCGGGCAAGAAGTACGACATCAAGCGCGCCACCAGCTACGTGCCGGGGTCCATCACCAGCATCGTGCACCGTGTGGACGTGAACACCCTGGCCGAAGGCCCGGCGAGCTCGCTGCAACTGAACGAGATCGGCCGGGTCAAGGTCAGCCTCGACGCCGCCATCGCCCTGGACGGTTACGACAGCAACCGCACCACCGGCGCCTTTATCGTCATCGATCGTTTGACCAACGGCACCGTTGCGGCAGGCATGATCATCGCGCCGCCGGTGACCCATGGCAGCGCAGCGCAGCACGGCAGGTTGGCCCACGTGGCCACCGAAGAGCGCGCCCTGCGCTTTGGCCAGCAGCCGGCCACTGTGCTGTTCAGCGGCCTGTCCGGCGCCGGCAAGAGCACCCTGGCTTATGCGGTTGAACGCAAGTTGTTCGACCTGGGCCGTGCGGTGTTTGTACTGGATGGCCAGAACCTGCGTCACGACCTGAACAAGGGCCTGCCCCAGGACCGCGCCGGGCGTACCGAGAACTGGCGGCGTGCCGCTCACGTGGCGCGCCAGTTCAACGAAGCCGGCCTGCTGACCCTGGCCGCGTTCGTCGCCCCGGATGCCGAAGGCCGTGAACAGGCCAAGGCGCTGATTGGCAGCGACCGCCTGCTGACGGTGTACGTGCAAGCGTCGCCATTGGTGTGCGCCGAGCGTGATCCGCAAGGGCTGTACGCTGCCGGTGGGGATAACATTCCGGGTGAGTCGTTCCCGTACGATGTGCCATTGAATGCCGACCTGGTGATCGACACCCAGGCCCTGTCGCTGGAAGACAGCGTCAAGCAGGTGCTGGAGCTGTTGCGCCAGCGCGGCGCGATCTAAGCCGGTACTTGATCAAATGTGGGAGGGGGCTTGCCCCCGATGGCGGTGTGTCAGTCAAAAGATGCAGTGACTGACACTCAGCAATCGGGGGCAAGCCCCCTCCCACATTTTTGATCAGTTGCGGTCTGGGTAATCGGTGTGCAGCTTGTCTAGCAATGCATCCTTGTCTTCCCACAGCTGGTTGATCCAGCCCTGGAACGCCAACCGATACTCTCCATCCTGCTCGTAATTCCTGCCAATGAACCCGGCCGGAATCGGCACTTCTTCGAACTGCACCACCACGTCCTTCACATTCCCGCACAGTAAGTCCCAATACCCCGGACGCCCGGCTGGGTAGTGGATGGTCACATTCACCAGTGACTTCAATTGCTCACCCATGGCATCCAGCACAAATGCGATACCACCGGCCTTGGGCTTGAGCAGATAGCGAAACGGTGACTTCTGTTGCGCATGCTTGCCCGGGGTAAACCGCGTGCCCTCGGCAAAGTTGAAGATGCCCACCGGGTTGTCGCGAAACTTCGCACAGGTCTTGCGGGTGGTTTCCAGATCCTTGCCTTTCTTTTCCGGGTGTTTTTCCAGGTAAGCCTTGGTGTAGCGCTTCATGAACGGGAAGCCCAGGGCCCACCACGCGAGGCCAATCACCGGCACCCAGATCAGCTCCTGCTTGAGGAAGAACTTCAGCGGGCGAATCCGTCGATTGAGCACGTATTGCAGCACCATGATGTCGACCCAGCTCTGGTGGTTGCTGGTCACCAGGTACGAATGCTGGTAATCCAGGCCTTCCAGGCCGTTCAGGTGCCAGCGTGTGCGCCGCACCAGGTTCATCCAGCCCTTGTTGTTGGTGACCCAGGCTTCGTGGGTGTGATTCATCAACCATTCGCTGAAGCGCTTGGCGAAGGGCAGCGCCTTGAACAGTGCGACGATAAACAGGAACGAGCACAGCAGGATCGTGTTCAGTGCCAACAGCAGGGACGCGATCACCCCACGTACGGCGGCAGGTAGAAAATCCAGCATTTAGATATCCATAGGTCGGTTGGCGGCTTGGATCGCGGTCAGGGCGATGGTGTATACGATGTCGTCCACTTGGGCGCCACGTGGCAGGTCGTTGACCGGTTTGCGCAGGCCCTGGAGCATTGGCCCCAGGCTTACGCAATCGGCGCTGCGCTGCACCGCTTTGTAGGTGGTGTTGCCGGTGTTCAGGTCAGGGAACACGAAGACCGTGGCCTTGCCGGCGACCTGGCTGTTGGGCGCCAGTTGCCGGGCCACGCTTTCGTTGGCGGCGGCGTCGTATTGCAGCGGGCCGTCGATCAGCAGTGAGCTTTGCTGTTCGTGGGCGAGCAGGGTGGCTTCGCGGACTTTTTCCACTTCCTCGCCACTGGCCGAATCGCCGCTGGAATAGCTGATCATCGCCACGCGTGGAGTGATGCCGAACGCGGCCGCCGAGTCGGCGCTTTGCAGGGCAATTTCCGCCAGCTCCGCAGCGCTGGGGTGCGGGTTCATCACACAGTCGCCGTACACCAGCACCTGCTCGGGGAACAGCATGAAGAACACCGACGACACCAGGGTGCAGCCCGGCGCCGTCTTGATCAGCTGCAGGGCAGGGCGGATGGTATTGGCGGTGGAGTGGGTAACGCCGGAGACCAGTCCGTCCACTTCATCCAGGGCGAGCATCATGGTGGCGATCACCACGCTGTCTTCCAACTGCTGCTCGGCCATCGGTGCGTTCAGGCTCTTGCTCTTGCGCAGTGCCACCATCGGCTCGACGTAGCGCTGACGAATCAGGTCCGGGTCGAGAATCTCCAGGCCTTCGGGCAATTCGATGCCCTGGGCGCGAGCGACGGCTTCCACGTCCGCCGGCTTGGCCAGCAGCACGCAACGGGCGATGCCCCGCGCCTGGCAGATTGCAGCGGCCTGCACGGTCAGCGGCTCGCTGCCTTCGGGCAACACGATGCGCTTGTTGGCGGCCTGGGCGCGCTGGATCAACTGGTAGCGGAATACCGCCGGCGACAGGCGCATCTCCCGTGGCGTGCCGCAGCGTTGGTGCAGCCAGCGCGCATCGAGGTGGCCGGCGACGAAGTCGGTGATGATCTCCGCGCGTTCGCGGTCATCGATGGGGATTTCCTTGTTGAGGCTATTGAGCTGGTTGGCGGTGTCGTAGGAACCGGTGCTCACCGACAGTACCGGCAATCCGGCCTGGAACGCACCGCGGCACAACTCCATGATGCGCGGGTCGGGCAGGGTGTCGCTGGTCAGCAGCAGGCCGGCCAGCGGTACGCCGTTGATCGCGGCCAGGCTGACGGCGAGGATGATGTCGTCGCGGTCGCCGGGCGTCACCACCAGCACGCCGGGCTTGAGCAGTTCCACGGTGTTGCGCATGGTGCGCGCGCAGATGATGATCTTGGTCATGCGCCGGGTTTCGTAGTCGCCGGCATTGAGGATCTGCGCACCCATCAGGTCGGCCACGTCGCGGGTGCGCGGCGCGTTGAGTTCGGGCTGGTAGGGAATGCAGCCGAGCAGGCGGAAATCACCGCTGCGCAACAACGGCGAGTGCTCCTTGAGGCGCGCCGAGAAGGCCTCCATGCTTTCGTCGGTGCGCACCTTGTTGAGGATCACGCCGAGTACTTTCGGGTCTTTCGGGCCGCCGAACAGTTGAGCCTGCAGTTCCACTCGGCCGGACAGTTCGGTAAGCACTTCGTTTTCCGGGGCCGAGACCAGGATCACTTCCGCATCCAGGCTCTTGGCCAGGTGCAGGTTGACCCGGGCCGCATAACTGGCGCTGCGGGTCGGCACCATGCCTTCGACGATCAGCACGTCCTTGCCCACGGCGGCTTGCTGGTACAGCGTGATGATTTCTTCGAGCAGCTCATCCAATTGGCCGTCGCCGAGCATGCGCTCGACATGGGCCAGGCCCAGAGGTTGTGGCGGTTTCAGGCCGTGGGTACGCGCCACCAGTTCGGTCGAGCGCTCAGGGCCGGTATCGCCAGGGTGTGGCTGGGCAATCGGTTTGAAGAAACCAACCTTCAGCCCGGCGCGTTCCAGGGTACGCACCAGCCCAAGGCTGATGGAGGTCAGACCCACACCAAAATCGGTGGGCGCGATAAAAAAAGTCTGCATGCGGATTCTCTGGAGGTGCATGGCTGGGGTGGCGCTCTATGCGTGAGTGCCTACCGCGAATCAGGCGCCAAGGTTATCGTTATTCGTGTTGTTGCGCACACCAGCCGCACGCAAAGGGTTGGCCTATTTTTTCAACGCGTTGCGCGGGGTCGAGCACCCAGGCACGCGACTGCCAGGGCGGCTGGTTGCGCAGATGCTGGGTGTGGCCGCAGGACAGCTCGGCGACCCAGTGCAGGTCGTCGTCCTGGTGGAATCCGCTGATCGTCGAGACCGTTGGTCGGCCCCGTCTGTCCGGGTTCTGTTCGCTTTCGGGCAAATCCTTGTTTAGACTTGTCCGTTCTTCATTCTTATGCAAAAGGTCTCGCCCCATGACGATCGCCGCTAACAAGGCTGTCTCCATCGACTATACCCTGACCAACGACGCTGGTGAGGTCATCGACAGCTCAGCCGGCGGCGCGCCGCTGGTCTACCTGCAAGGCGCGGGTAACATCATCCCAGGCCTGGAAAAGGCGCTGGAAGGCAAGGCGGTTGGTGACGAACTGACCGTTGCCGTAGAACCTGAGGATGCCTACGGCGAATACTCCGCCGAACTGGTCAGCACCTTGAGCCGCAGCATGTTCGAAGGTGTTGATGAGCTGGAAGTGGGCATGCAGTTCCACGCTTCCGCGCCGGACGGCCAGATGCAGATCGTGACCATCCGCGACCTGGACGGCGACGACGTGACCGTCGACGGCAACCACCCTCTGGCGGGCCAGCGCCTGAACTTCCAGGTGAAGATCGTTGCCATCCGCGACGCTTCCCAGGAAGAAGTGGCCCACGGCCACGTCCACGGTGAAGGCGGTCATCACCATTGATTGTGGCTTGATCAATAGATAGCAAAAAACGCCCCGACTGGTTCGGGGCGTTTTTTTGTGCTTGAAAATATCTACCTGACACTCTTGGGGTCAATGTGGGAGGGGGCTTGCCCGCGATGACGGTGTGTCAGTCAGAATATCCGGTACTGATACACCGCTATCGGGGGGCAAGCCCCCTCCCACATATTCCAGAAAACAAAAATGCCCCGGACCTTTCGGTACGGGGCATTTCTTAACTGTTACGCAACCCGAGGTCACGCGGCAGTTGTTACCACTTAGGCTGCAGCAGCAACGTTCAGAGCCTTGATGTGGCCATTCAGGCGGCTCTTATGACGAGCGGCCTTGTTCTTGTGGATGATGCCTTTATCGGCCATACGGTCGATAACTGGCACGGCCAGAACGTAAGCAGCTTGGGCTTTTTCAGCGTCTTTGGTGTCGATGGCTTTAACTACATTCTTGATGTAGGTACGAACCATGGAACGCAGGCTGGCGTTGTGGCTGCGACGCTTCTCAGCCTGTTTTGCACGTTTTTTGGCGGAAGGTGTGTTGGCCACCGTCGAGCTCCTCGAAAGACTTTTTAGGAAATAGCAAACAAAATAGGCCGCGAATCATGCCGATGACTTGATGGGTTGTCAAGGGCGGCTGATGCGAACTGCTGAGTGGTCGATCTGAAGAGGCGGGTGATTTATTTCCGGCGCTTGACCTGTAAACTCGCCAGCTTTGGCTCTGTGCTGTTGCAGGCGCGCAGTATCGCATAAGTAGGCGCTTTGTTCGCCTGCTCTTTATCTATAGGCGCAAACTCTTTCAATGAATCTGCTCAAATCGTTGGCCGCCGTCAGCTCTATCACGATGATCTCCCGGGTTTTGGGGTTTGTGCGTGACACCCTGCTGGCGCGCATTTTTGGCGCCAGTATGGCCACGGATGCCTTCTTCATTGCCTTTAAACTGCCCAATCTGTTGCGCCGGATTTTCGCCGAAGGCGCGTTTTCACAGGCCTTCGTGCCGATCCTGGCCGAATACAAGACCCAGCAGGGAGAGGAGGCAACCCGGACCTTCATCGCCTATGTCTCGGGCCTTTTGACCCTGGTGTTGATGCTGGTGACCGTTCTGGGCATGCTCGCTGCGCCGTGGGTGATCTGGGCCACAGCCCCCGGTTTTGCCAATACACCGGAAAAGTTCGCGCTGACCACCGACCTGCTGCGTGTGACCTTTCCTTATATATTGCTGATCTCGCTGTCATCGCTCGCCGGGGCGATTCTCAATACCTGGAACCGTTTCTCGGTGCCGGCCTTCGTGCCGACGCTGCTTAACGTCAGCATGATTATCTTTGCGCTGTTTCTTACGCCGTACTTCGACCCACCGGTCATGGCCCTGGGGTGGGCCGTACTGGCTGGCGGTCTGGCCCAGTTGCTCTATCAACTGCCGCACTTGAAAAAGATCGGCATGCTTGTGCTGCCGCGTCTGAACCTCAAGGACACCGGCGTCTGGCGCGTGATGCGCAATATGTTGCCGGCGATCCTCGGTGTGTCGGTCAGTCAGATTTCCCTGATCATCAATACGGCATTCGCTTCGTTGCTGGTGTCCGGTTCGGTGTCGTGGATGTACTACGCCGATCGCCTGATGGAGTTGCCGTCCGGCGTGCTCGGGGTGGCCCTGGGCACCATTTTGCTGCCGACCCTGGCGCGCACCTATGCGAGCAAGGACCGCCAGGAATACTCACGCATTCTCGACTGGGGTCTGCGCCTGTGTTTCCTGCTGGTGTTGCCATGCTCCCTGGCCCTGGGAATCCTGGCTGAACCCTTGACGGTCTCGCTGTTTCAGTACGGGCAATTCGACGCGCACGACGCCTTGATGACCCAGCATGCGCTGGTGGCGTATTCCGTTGGCTTGCTCGGCATTATCGTGATCAAGGTGCTGGCGCCGGGCTTCTACGCCCAGCAAAACATCCGCACACCGGTAAAGATCGCGATTTTCACGTTGATCGTCACGCAACTGCTCAACCTGGTGTTTATCGGCCCGTTGGCCCATGCCGGCCTGGCGCTGGCGATCAGTGCCGGTGCCTGTATCAACGCCGGCCTGCTGTTCTATCAACTGCGCAAGCAGCAGATGTACCAACCGCAGCCCGGCTGGGGCGCGTTCACCCTCAAGTTGCTGGTGGCGGTTGCCGCGATGTCCGCCGTGTTGCTTGGCCTGATGCACGTCATGCCGGCCTGGGACCAGGGCCACATGCTGGAGCGCTTCATGCGTTTGGGCGTATTGGTAGTGGCAGGCGTGGTGGTGTACTTCGGGATGTTGCTGCTTCAGGGCTTCCGTCTGCGCGATTTCAATCGCAAGTCGCTGGGGTAGGGAGTTTGCCGCGATAAAACGGCTGTTTTATCGAATCGATCCATTTGGCCTGTGCTGTTGCCTGTCGTCCGGGGCCGGGTGTGGTTATAATCGACCACTTTATGAGCAAGAAGCGCGTTATGCAGCTGGTTCGAGGTCTCCACAACCTGCGCCCCGAGCACCGGGGCTGCGTCGCCACTATTGGCAACTTTGACGGTGTTCACCGTGGCCACCAGGCCATCCTGGCCAGGCTGCGCGAGCGTGCGGTCGAGTTGGGTGTGCCCAGCTGCGTGGTGATTTTCGAGCCACAGCCGCGGGAATATTTTACCCCCGAGACTGCGCCGGCCCGTCTTGCCCGCTTACGCGACAAGCTGCAACTGCTGGCTGAAGAAGGCGTGGACCGCGTCCTCTGCCTGGCCTTCAACCAGCGTTTGCAAAGCCTGAGCGCCGCAGAGTTCGTCGACCGTATCCTGGTCGATGGCCTGGGCGTTGAGCATTTGGAAGTCGGCGACGACTTCCGTTTTGGTTGCGACCGCGTCGGCGATTTCGATTTCCTGCAACAGGCCGGCATAAACCAGGGGTTTACCGTCGAAGCCGCGCAAACCGTCGAACTCGACGGCCTGCGCGTGAGCAGTACCCAGGTGCGTAACGCCCTGGCCGCCGCCGACTTCGCCTTGGCCGAGCGTTTGCTCGGTCGCCCGTTCCGCATTGCCGGTCGGGTCCTGCACGGCCAGAAGCTGGCACGCCAACTGGGCACGCCAACCGCCAACGTGCAACTCAAGCGCCGCCGTGTGCCGCTGACCGGGGTTTACCTGGTGAGCGTCGACATCGACGGCCAATCGTGGCCGGGAGTCGCCAACATAGGCGTCAGGCCCACGGTTGCAGGTGATGGCAAGGCCCACCTGGAAGTTCACCTTTTGGATTTTGCCGGTGACTTGTATGACCGGCGTTTAACCGTGGTTTTCCACCAGAAGCTGCGTGAAGAGCAGCGTTTCGCCTCCCTTGAGGCGTTGAAAACGGCGATCAATGCGGATGTCGCCGCCGCCCGTGCACTAGCCGCACCTAGCGCCCATCGCTAACCGAAGAGCCTTAAATGACCGACTATAAAGCCACGCTAAACCTTCCGGACACCGCCTTCCCAATGAAGGCCGGCCTGCCACAGCGCGAACCGCAGATCTTGCAGCGCTGGGACAGTATTGGCCTGTACGGAAAGTTGCGCGAAATTGGCAAGGATCGTCCGAAATTCGTCCTGCACGACGGCCCTCCTTATGCCAACGGCACGATTCATATCGGTCATGCGCTGAACAAGATTCTCAAGGACATGATCCTGCGTTCGAAGACCCTGTCGGGCTTCGACGCGCCGTATGTCCCGGGTTGGGACTGCCACGGCCTGCCGATCGAACACAAGGTCGAAGTGACCTACGGCAAGAACCTGGGCGCGGATAAAACCCGCGAACTGTGCCGTGCCTACGCCACCGAGCAGATCGAAGGGCAGAAGTCCGAATTCATCCGCCTGGGTGTGCTGGGCGAGTGGGACAACCCGTACAAGACCATGAGCTTCAAGAACGAGGCCGGTGAAATCCGCGCCTTGGCCGAAATCGTCAAGGGCGGTTTCGTGTTCAAGGGTCTCAAGCCCGTGAACTGGTGCTTCGACTGCGGTTCGGCCCTGGCCGAGGCGGAAGTCGAGTACGAAGACAAGAAGTCCTCGACCATCGACGTGGCCTTTCCGATCGCCGACGAGGCCCGGCTGGCCGAGGCCTTTGGCCTGGCATCGCTGGCCAAGCCGGCTGCCATCGTGATCTGGACCACGACACCTTGGACCATCCCGGCCAACCAGGCGCTGAACGTGCACCCAGAGTTCACCTACGCGCTGGTGGACGTGGGTGATCGCCTGCTGGTGCTGGCCGAAGAAATGGTCGCGTCGTGCCTGGCGCGCTACGAGCTGCAAGGTTCGGTGATCGCCACCACCACCGGCTCCGCGCTGGAGCTGATCAACTTCCGTCACCCGTTCTACGACCGCCTGTCGCCGGTGTACCTGGCTGACTACGTCGAACTGGGTTCGGGTACCGGCATCGTTCATTGCTCGCCCGCTTATGGCGTGGACGACTTTGTGATCTGCAAGCAGTACGGCCTGGTCAACGATGACATCATCAATCCGGTGCAGAGCAACGGTGTCTACGTGCCGTCGCTGGAGTTCTTCGGCGGCCAGTTCATCTTCAAGGCCGACCCTGCAATCATCGAAAAGCTGCGTGAAGTCGGTGCGCTGATGCAAACCGCCACCATCCAGCACAGCTACATGCACTGCTGGCGCCACAAGACCCCGTTGATCTACCGCGCCACCGCGCAGTGGTTTATCGGCATGGACAAAGAGCCGGCCAGCGGCGAAACCCTGCGCGTGCGCTCGCTCAAGGCCGTCGAAGGCACCAGGTTCGTCCCGGCCTGGGGCCAGGCGCGCCTGCACTCGATGATCGCCAACCGTCCGGACTGGTGCATCTCCCGCCAGCGTAACTGGGGCGTGCCGATCCCGTTTTTCCTGAACAAGGAAAGCGGCGAACTGCACCCGCGCACCGTCGAGTTGATGGAAGTCGTGGCCCAGCGCGTTGAACAGGAAGGTATCGAAGCCTGGTTCAAAATGGATGCCGCCGAACTGCTGGGTGATGAAGCGCCGCAGTACGACAAGATCAGCGACACCCTCGACGTGTGGTTCGACTCGGGCACCACCCACTGGCACGTGCTGCGCGGTTCGCACCCGATGGGCCACGAGACCGGCCCGCGTGCCGACCTCTACCTGGAAGGTTCGGACCAGCACCGTGGCTGGTTCCACTCGTCGCTGCTGACCGGTTGCGCCATCGATAACCACGCGCCGTACCGCGAGCTGCTGACCCACGGCTTCACCGTCGACGAAAACGGCCGCAAGATGTCGAAGTCGTTGAAGAACGTGATCGAGCCGAAAAAGATCAACGACACCCTGGGCGCCGACATCATGCGTCTGTGGGTCGCGTCGACCGATTACTCGGGCGAAATCGCCGTGTCCGACCAGATCCTGGCCCGCAGCGCCGATGCCTACCGTCGCATCCGTAATACCGCGCGCTTCCTGTTGTCGAACCTGACCGGTTTCAACCCGGCCACCGACATCCTGCCGGCCGAGGACATGCTCGCCCTCGACCGCTGGGCCGTGGACCGCGCCCTGTTGCTGCAGCGCGAGCTGCAGGAACACTACGGCGAGTACCGCTTCTGGAACGTCTACTCCAAGATCCACAACTTCTGCGTGCAGGAGCTCGGTGGCTTCTACCTCGACATCATCAAGGACCGCCAGTACACCACCGGCGCCAACAGCAAGGCGCGCCGCTCGGCGCAGACCGCGCTCTATCACATCAGCGAAGCGCTGGTGCGCTGGATCGCACCGATCCTGGCGTTCACCGCCGACGAGCTGTGGGAATACCTGCCGGGCGAGCGTAACGAGTCCGTCATGCTCAACACCTGGTACGAAGGCCTGACCGAACTGCCGGCCGACTTCGAACTGGGCCGCGAGTACTGGGAAGGCGTGATGGCCGTTAAGGTTGCGGTGAACAAGGAGCTGGAAGTGCAGCGCGCGGCCAAGGCCGTGGGTGGCAACCTGCAAGCCGAAGTCACCCTGTTTGCCGAGGAAGGCCTGACCGCCGACCTCGCCAAGCTGAGCAACGAATTGCGCTTTGTGTTGATCACCTCTACCGCCAGCCTGGCGCCATTCGCCCAGGCTCCGGCAGATGCCGTGGCTACCGAGGTACCGGGCCTGAAGCTCAAGGTGGTCAAGTCGGCCTTCCCTAAATGCGCCCGTTGCTGGCACTGCCGTGAAGATGTCGGCGTGAACCCCGAGCATCCGGAAATCTGCGGTCGTTGCGTGGATAACATCAGCGGTGCAGGCGAGGTCCGCCACTATGCCTAATGTAGCCAGTCGTTTCGGACGTCTGGGCTGGCTCGTACTGAGCGTGCTGGTGTTGGTCATCGACCAGGTCAGCAAGGCTCATTTCGAAGGCACCCTGGAAATGTTCCAGCAGATCGTGGTAATCCCGGATTACTTCAGCTGGACCCTGGCGTACAACACCGGTGCGGCCTTCAGCTTTCTCGCCGATGGCGGTGGCTGGCAGCGCTGGTTGTTCGCACTGATCGCCGTGGTGGTCAGTGCGGTGCTGGTGGTGTGGCTCAAGCGCCTGGGCAGGGATGACACTTGGCTGGCCATCGCGCTGGCCCTGGTGTTGGGCGGCGCGCTGGGCAACCTGTACGACCGCATTGCCCTGGGCCATGTGATCGATTTCATTCTGGTGCACTGGCAGAACCGCCATTATTTCCCGGCGTTCAACTTCGCCGACAGCGCCATCACCGTCGGTGCAATCATGCTGGCGCTGGACATGTTCAAGAGCAAGAAAACCGGAGAGACCGTCAATGACTGATCAGGTATTGGCTGAGCAACGCATCGGCCAGAACACGGAAGTCACCTTGCATTTTGCACTGCGCCTGGAGAATGGCGACACGGTCGACAGCACCTTCGACAAAACCCCGGCGACCTTCAAGGTCGGTGATGGCAATCTGTTGCCGGGTTTTGAAGCGGCTTTGTTCGGCTTCAAGGCTGGCGACAAGCGCAACCTGCAGATCCTGCCGGAAAATGCCTTCGGCCAACCCAACCCGCAAAACGTGCAGATCATCCCGCGTTCGCAGTTCGAAGGCATGGATCTGTCCGAAGGCCTGCTGGTGATCTTCAATGATGCGGCGAATACGGAATTGCCGGGCGTGGTCAAAGCCTTCGATGACACGCAAGTGACCATCGACTTCAACCACCCTTTGGCTGGCAAGACACTGACCTTCGACGTCGAGATCATCAACGTCAAGGCGCTGTAACTGACCCTGCAAGGTCTAAAATGTGGGAGGGGGCTTGCCCCCGATAGCGGTGTATCAGCTAAGTATGTGCAGATTGATATACCGTTATCGGGAGCGAGCCCCCTCCCACCTTTGATTTCCATTGTCGGTTGAGTCAGCGTTCTTATTGACTCAATGTGGCTGCAAGACACGAGGCACAGCATGCAAATCAAACTCGCCAACCCCCGTGGCTTCTGTGCCGGTGTGGACCGGGCGATCGAAATCGTCAACCGCGCCCTGGAAGTCTTCGGGCCGCCGATTTATGTGCGGCATGAAGTCGTCCACAACAAATTCGTTGTCGAGGATCTGCGTGCTCGCGGCGCCATCTTCGTCGAAGAACTCGACCAGGTGCCTGACGATGTGATCGTCATCTTCAGCGCCCACGGCGTGTCCCAGGCCGTACGCACCGAAGCGTCCGGCCGTGGTCTGAAAGTCTTCGATGCCACCTGCCCACTGGTGACCAAGGTGCACATCGAGGTGGCGCGCTACAGCCGTGATGGCCGTGAATGCATCCTGATCGGCCACGCCGGCCATCCGGAAGTAGAAGGCACCATGGGCCAGTACGATGCCAGCAATGGCGGCGCCATCTACCTGGTGGAGGACGAAAAAGACGTCGCCAACCTGCAAGTGCAGAACCCGGAACGCCTGGCCTTCGTGACCCAGACCACTTTGTCCATGGACGATACCAGTCGCGTTATCGATGCCTTGCGCACGCGCTTCCCGGCCATTGGCGGCCCACGCAAGGACGACATCTGCTACGCCACGCAAAACCGCCAGGACGCGGTCAAGCAACTGGCCGACGAGTGTGATGTGGTGCTGGTGGTCGGCAGCCCCAACAGCTCCAACTCCAACCGCTTGCGTGAGTTGGCCGAGCGTATGGCGACACCGGCGTACCTGATCGACGGTGCCGAGGATATGCAGCGCAGCTGGTTCGACGGTGTCGAGCGCATCGGCATCACGGCGGGCGCCTCGGCTCCGGAAGTTCTGGTGCGTGGCGTCATTCAGCAATTGCACGCCTGGGGCGCCACTGGCGCCGATGAATTGGCGGGGCGCGAAGAAAACATCACGTTTTCAATGCCCAAGGAGCTGCGGGTACGCTCGCTGCTCTGAGCCAGGTTCGCTCAGCCACGGCATAACGCCTGCTCGGTCTTGTCACTGCGCAGGCTGACACGCCCACTCGGCGCCAGCACTACCTGATACAGGCTTCGTGCCTGCGTCGTGTCGCACACATGCACGGTGCCGGCACGAAATCCGCCGCCTGCAAATACCGGCTCTCCCAATGCGCTGAAACGAACCTGGCTGCTGACCGGGCCATTACCTGCCACCGGTACGCGCCCGCTGTCCTGTCGCTCCAGTAGCACCGGATTGTCGTCATCCAGATGGCCGCGACCACTGATATCCAGGATCACCCGCCACCCTTGGCTCCAGTCCTGCTTCCGTGCATGGATGATCACTGCACGATTGCGTGCGATCGCCTCGCTGCGCGCATAGCGCAGCCCGTCGGCCAGTGCCTGGGCCATGCTTTGTCGCTGCTGCGATTCCAGCAAACCCTTGAAGCCGGGTATGGCCAACTGCGCCAGGAAGCCCGTCACGACCAGTCCCAGCAGTAATTCGATCAAGGTGAACCCTCGTTGTGTCATGTGCGCTCCTTCCGTGGATGCGGGTGATCTTCAAGTGACAGGCATAGGTATAGCGTTTGGTCCCTGATGCTGAATGATGGCCTTTACGTCCAATGTATTTCCCTTTGTTCCGGCAGCGGCCGCGGCTAAAAACCGGCGCTAGTCTTGGGGCGTACAGCAGGGTTCTGCTGTTTTTCTAAAGCCTTCGACATGGATGACGACGGTAATGCCTTTCTGCCGAAATAGATTATTTCTACGCGCGGTTCATCGACCTCAATCCGGCATGACGCTAATCGAGGTGCTGGTGGCGCTGCTGGTCCTGGCTCTGGGGCTGCTGGGGGCCGCGGCTATACAGCTCAACGCGCTCAAATACACTGACAGCGCACGGATGACCAGCCAGGCCAGTTTCATTGCCTACGACATGCTCGACCGAATTCGCGCCAATGCCGGTGTCGATTACGCCTGGGCGCAAGCCGAGCGCGCGCCGCCCGGCACCTCGACCGCCAGCGTGCGTGACCTGGACTTGCATGATTTCGAAACCAATATCCTGGGTTTTGCCGGCAAGGACGCCAAAGGCGCTGTGACGGTCAGCGGCAACGCAGTCACCATCAGCATCAGTTGGGATGATGCCAGGGCGGCGGGCAGCCTGGGTACGCGGCAAATCTTCACCCTGACCAGTCGTATCGCCAATGACCAAGGCAGATCGCAATGAACCGTCCTGCACGTGGTTTTGGGCTGGTGGAGCTGCTGCTGGCGTTGGCCGTCGGTCTGGTGCTGATCCTTGGCGCGAGCCAGGTGCTGATCAGTGCGCGGTTGACTCAGGCCAGCCAGCAAGCCGCGATGGTGCTGCAGGATGATGCGCGATTCGTCCTGAGCAAGCTGGTCCAGGATATTCGCCAGGCAGGCATGCTGGGGTGTCTGGCCCCAGCCTTTATCGACAATGCCCCGGCGGCCTTTGATCGGCCGATTGGCTGGGACATGTCGGCAAGCGCTATGTCACTGACACTGGTGACCGCCAATGCCGGCGACGGTGCCGGCAAGCCGGACTGGACGGTGGTGTCCGACTGCAAGGACAAGGCACAGGCTTACGCCGGCACGCCGCCTGTGATCGCGCCGGGCCAGATTCGGTTTGCCATACGTGAGCTCACCTACACCCATGAGGCGGGGCAGTTGAAGATCAGTACCCCATCGGCACCGGCCAAGGCAGTGCTGATAGATAACGTGCGGGCCTTCGAGATCAGTTTCGGGGTGGCGGCCAGGCCTGAATCGACGGACGTGGTGCGTTACGACAGCCACCCTGCCGACGTAGCGTTGATACGCAGTGTGCGCATCCGCATGACCCTGCAGGACCCGACCGGGCGAGTGAAGGATCAGGCCTATAGCGTCGTGGCGGCGCTGCGCAACCGGCTGGAGTAGGACGATGCCCATGAGTAGTTATCGCCAGGTGCGCCAGGCTGGGACGGTACTGCTGATCAGTCTGGTATTTCTGCTGTTGCTGTCACTGGTGGGCTTGTCGTCGATGCAAGGCGCGATTTCCCAGCAGAAGGTCGCCACTAGCCTGTGGCAACGTAATCAATCGTTCCAGACGGCCGAAAGTGGCCTGCGGCTCGGGGAATCGGCGGTACGCAGGGGCGGGCTTGCGCTGCCACTTTGCAACTCGATCATCAGCTGCGCGCCGCCCGCCGATGCATTTTCGGTGGTTGGCGCCGGGCCAAATCCGGTCTCGACGGTGAAGTGGGTGGCGTTCAAGGACGGGGTGTATGGCGTTCAATCCCTGGGACTGGGCATGGGCCAGGCGCATTTACCGCCGCATACCCCGGCCGCGCTCTTTCGGGTGACGGCTGTGGGGCTGGGTGGCCAATCGCGCACGGTACTCGAGACGGTGTATGCGCGGGTGGAGGAGGCCAACGGCGCGCGGTTTCGGCGAGTCTTATGGCGGCAACTTCAATAAGGAGCCATTCAATGGGCATGGATAGCCAGGGTTTTACCCTGATCGAATTGTTGATCGCGGTGGTGATCGTCGCGTTGCTGGCCGGGATCGCTTACCCCGCCTATACCGGACAGGTGAAAAAGGTGTATCGGGTGCAAATCGTCGCATTGCTGAGCGAGCAGGCTCAACATCTGGAGCGTTTTTACACGCGCAACGGCACTTTTATTGATGCAGGCGGCGTCAGTACAGGCAATGATCACTATAGAATCAGCGCCGTATTGAACCCTCACGATTTTGTCCTGCTCGCCACGCCTGCCTTTGACTCAGTCATGGCAGACGACGCCTGCGGCCAATTCAGCTTGACCAGCACCGGTCTGCGAAGCAATCCGGGCGCGGCGCCGCACATGCCGCTCAAGGCATGCTGGGGGCAATGATGAGAGTGTTGGATGAATGGGCGCCGGGCGCGCTTTTCCCTTTTTATCGGCTGGATCAAATGATGGCGAAGCAACAGCGAGTAGTGATTGTCGGCGGCGGCGTTATTGGTTTGTTGACGGCATACAACCTGGCGAACCAGGGGCAGGCGGTCATATTGCTGGAGCGCGGAGGGCTTGGGCAGGAATCTTCCTGGGCAGGCGGCGGGATTGTTTCGCCGTTGTACCCGTGGCGTTATAGCCCGGCGGTGACCGCCTTGGCCCATTGGTCCCAGGATTTCTACCCGCAACTGGCACAACGGCTGTTCGCTGCGACCGGCATTGATCCTGAGGTCCACACCACGGGACTGTATTGGCTCGATCTGGATGACGAAGCCGATGCCCTGGCCTGGGCTGCGCGTGAGGGGCGGCCCTTGAGCAAAGTGGACGTATCGGCTGCCCATGATGCCGTTCCGGCGCTGGGCGGCGGTTATTCGCAGGCGATCTACATGGCCGATGTGGCCAATGTGCGCAACCCGCGCCTGGTCAAATCCCTCAAGGCGGCGTTGTCGGCGCTGCCCGACGTGACGATTCACGAGCAGTGCGAAGTCGATGGATTTATCGTGCAAGGCGACACCGTGGTGGGCGTGAATACGTCCGCCGGCGTCATCACGGGTGATCAGGTCGTGCTCGCCGCCGGCGCCTGGAGTGGAGATTTGCTGGGGAAACTGGGCTTGGCGCTGCCCGTGGAACCGGTCAAGGGCCAGATGATTCTCTACAAATGCGCGTCCGACTTTTTATCGAGCATGGTCCTGGCCAAAGGGCGCTATGCGATCCCGCGGCGTGATGGGCATATTCTGATTGGCAGCACCCTGGAGCATGAGGGCTTCGACAAAACGCCGACGATAAGCGCGCTGGACAGTCTCAAGGCGTCTGCGGTGGAGCTGCTTCCCGCCCTGGCGGACGCCGAGGTGGTGGGGCACTGGGCGGGTCTGCGGCCCGGCTCGCCGGAAGGTATCCCGTATATCGGCGTGGTACCCGGCTTCAAGGGCCTGTGGCTCAACTGCGGGCATTACCGCAATGGCCTGGTGCTTGCCCCGGCGTCCTGCCAGCTGTTTGCCGACTTGTTGCTGGGGCATGCGCCGATCATCGACCCGGCACCCTACGCGCCCGCCGGTCGAGTCAGCGCTGGATAGACTTCGGCCCTTGCTGCAGATGCGCCTGGGTGCAATACCATTGTTGGCCTGAGCTCAGCGCCCGATCCTGCGGCACGTGCACGCCGCAATGGGCGCAACGCACCATCAACGCAGCATTGGGTTCGCCGGCGCGCGGTTGCTTGGTGGCAGGGCTTTTGAATTTGCGCCAGAGCCATACCGCAGCGGCAATGACGGCGATCCAGAACAATAGACGAAGCATGATGGGCGGTTTCTCGATAAGGAATGCGCCAGTTTAGCCAAGCTCGCGCTGGGCGCACAGCGCAATAAATACTCACCAATGAAAAAGGGAGCTCCTGAGAGCTCCCTTTTGCGTTGCGTCGAACGGTCAGTCGAACACGCCGAAGGTCATGTAGCTGAACCACGAGCGGTCCTGGTTGTTACCCAGGGCTTGCGGCTCTTCCTCTTCGATCACGTCGCCGTTCTCGTCGTGGGGCTTGAGGTCCGAAGGAATAGCGTCCTTGGCGTCCTGGTACTGCTTGATCACGTCCTGGTTGGCGCGTGTTTCGCCTGGCGGCAGCGGTGGACGGGACTCGATCAGGCCCAGGGTGTACTTGCTCAGCCACGAACGGTTGTCGGCTTCGTCAACCTGAGGCACGAACTGGCCGTCTTTCAGGCTCGGGTGGTCCGGATAGTTGAGTTTCAGGGTTTCCAGGCTGGTGCTCGCCAGTTGATCCAGGTGCAAGCGCTGGTAAGCCTCGGTCATCACGGCCAGGCCGTCACCCACGGACGGGGTTTCCTGGAAGTTCTCCACCACATAGCGGCCACGGTTGGCAGCGGCCACGTATGCCTGACGGGTCAGGTAGTAGTGGGCCACGTGGATCTCGTAGGAAGCCAGCAGGTTGCGCAGGTAGATCATGCGCTGCTTGGCGTCCGGCGCGTAGCGGCTGTTCGGGTAGCGGCTGGTCAGCTGGGCGAACTCGTTGTAGGAGTCGCGGGCGGCACCCGGGTCGCGCTTGGTCATGTCCAGCGGCAGGAACCGCGCCAGCAGGCCGACGTCCTGGTCGAACGAGGTCAGGCCCTTCATGTAGTAGGCGTAGTCCACGTTCGGGTGCTGCGGATGCAGGCGGATAAAACGCTCGGCGGCGGACTTGGCAGCTTCCGGCTCGGCGTTTTTATAGTTGGCGTAGATCAGCTCGAGCTGGGCCTGGTCGGCATAGCGTCCGAACGGATAGCGCGACTCCAGTGCCTTCAGCTTCGCTGTGGCGCTGGTGTAGCTATTGTTGTCCAAGTCTGTCTGAGCTTGCTGGTACAGCTCGACTTCGCTCAGGTTTTCGTCGACGACGTCCTTTGTTGACGAGCAAGCAGCAGTCATGGCGAGGATGGCGATCAGCAGCAGGTGTTTCACTTGCATGGCGGCTTGCGTCCCTATGACGGCCGCTGTCTTGGGCGGGGCCGTCCTGTTATGATGAGCGCCCCGTTGAAAGCCTCGGGGCAAAAGACGCCGTATTTAACCACAAGCGCGCAGCCGAAACCAAAGGCTGTGCCACGCCTAGTCCGAGCATGTCCGATAAAATTGAACTTCGCGCAGAGGTGCCGTCCGAATTGGGCGGCCAACGCCTCGATCAAGTCGCCGCACAATTATTCGCTGAGCACTCGCGCTCGCGCCTTTCCGCCTGGATCAAAGACGGCCGCCTGACTGTGGATGGAGCGGTTATCCGCCCGCGAGACACAGTGCATGGCGGTGCGATTCTTGAGCTGACTGCCGAGCAGGAAGCCCAGGGAGAATGGGTCGCCCAGGACATCGAGCTGGATATCGTCTATGAAGACGATGACATCCTGGTCATCAACAAACCCGCAGGCCTGGTGGTTCACCCGGCGGCCGGGCACGCTGATGGCACCTTGCTCAATGCCTTGTTGCACCACGTGCCGGACATCATCAATGTGCCGCGCTGCGGCATCGTGCACCGTCTGGACAAGGACACCACCGGCCTTATGGTGGTGGCCAAGACCATTCAGGCGCAGACGCAACTTGTTACTCAATTGCAGAGTCGCAGCGTCAGCCGGATCTACGAATGCATCGTGATCGGCGTCGTGGTGGCCGGTGGCAAGATCAACGCGCCTATCGGTCGCCACGGCCAGCAGCGCCAGCGCATGGCGGTGATGGAGGGCGGCAAGCAGGCCGTCAGCCACTATCGCGTGCTGGAGCGTTTCCGCTCCCACACCCATGTACGGGTCAAGCTGGAAACCGGTCGAACTCACCAGATCCGCGTGCACATGGCCCACATCAACTTCCCGCTGGTCGGTGATCCGGCCTACGGTGGTCGCTTCCGCATTCCGCCTGCGGCCAGCCAGACCATGGTTGAATCGCTCAAAACGTTCCCGCGTCAGGCACTGCATGCACGCTTCCTGGAACTGGATCATCCGACGAGCGGTAAGCGCATGAGCTGGGAATCGCCGCTTCCGGACGATCTGGTCTGGCTGTTGTCGCTGCTCAAGCAGGATCGCGAGGCGTTTGTCGGGTGAATGACTGGCTGATTCCTGACTGGCCCGCGCCGTCTCAGGTCAAAGCCTGCGTCACCACCCGAGCGGGCGGCGTCAGTGTGGCGCCGTTCGACAGCCTCAACCTGGGCGACCATGTGGAGGACAGCCTTGAGGCTGTCCTGGAAAATCGTCGTCGCCTTACCGAAGCGTTCGATATCCAGCCGGCCTGGTTGCGCCAGGTCCACGGCACCACGGTGGTCGAGGCCGATCCGAGCCGTATCGCCGAAGCCGATGGCAGTTGGACCAGCACACCGGGCATCGCCTGCACCGCCATGACGGCCGATTGCCTGCCTGCATTGTTCTGCAATCGAGCGGGTACCCGTGTTGCGGCGGCTCATGCCGGTTGGCGTGGGTTGGCGGCAGGAGTGCTGGAGGCGGCGTTCGAAAGCCTTGAGAGCCCGCCCGCCGACGTGCTGGTCTGGCTCGGTCCGGCCATCGGCCCGCAGGCCTTTGAAGTCGGACCCGAGGTGCGTGAAGCGTTCCTGCAGCAACTGCCGGCGACTGCCCAGGCCTTTGTTCCCAGCCGTAATCCCGGCAAGTTCATGGCCGACATCTATCAACTTGCTCGCCTGCGCCTTGCCGCACGGGGTATCACCGCCGTCTACGGTGGCGGTTACTGCACCGTGACCGACCCGCGATTCTTTTCCTATCGCCGCAGCCCGCGTACGGGCCGATTCGCCTCCCTTGTCTGGCTTGAACGCTAGACTGTCCTGATCTGTATCAACCATCCACTGCTTGAATCCCGCAGAATCCACCCCATCTATAGGGGTATCTGGCAGGTTTCTTCATTCAGGATGTGTTTGTTCATAGCTCCGGCCTGCTCAAAAGGAAGGTGACTAATGCGTATTGATCGTTTAACCAGCAAATTGCAGTTGGCCTTATCGGACTCCCAGTCCCTGGCGGTCGGTCTCGACCACCCGGCGATTGAACCGGCGCACTTGATGCAGGCGCTCCTCGAACAGCAAGGTGGTTCCATCAAGCCCTTGTTGATGCAGGTGGGCTTTGACGTCAACAGCCTGCGCAAGGAGTTGAGCAAAGAGCTCGACCAACTGCCGAAAATCCAGAACCCTACCGGCGACGTGAATATGTCGCAGGACTTGGCGCGTCTGCTGAATCAGGCCGACCGCCTGGCTCAGCAAAAAGGCGACCAGTTCATCTCCAGCGAACTGGTGCTGCTCGCCGCCATGGACGACAACAGCAAGCTCGGCAAGTTGTTGCTGGGCCAGGGCGTGAGCAAAAAAGCCCTGGAAAACGCCATCAACAACCTGCGTGGCGGCGAGGCGGTGAACGACCCCAATCATGAGGAGTCGCGCCAGGCCCTGGATAAATACACCGTTGACCTGACCAAGCGCGCCGAAGAGGGCAAGCTTGACCCGGTCATCGGGCGTGACGATGAAATCCGTCGCACCATCCAGGTGCTGCAGCGTCGCACCAAGAACAACCCGGTCCTGATCGGTGAGCCTGGGGTGGGTAAAACCGCAATCGCGGAGGGTCTGGCCCAACGCATCATCAATGGCGAAGTGCCGGACGGCCTCAAAGGCAAGCGCCTGCTCTCCCTGGACATGGGGTCGTTGATCGCCGGCGCCAAGTTCCGTGGTGAGTTCGAAGAGCGCCTGAAATCCCTGCTTAACGAATTGTCGAAGCAGGAAGGGCAAATCATTCTGTTTATCGACGAACTGCACACCATGGTCGGCGCCGGTAAAGGCGAAGGCTCGATGGATGCAGGCAATATGCTCAAGCCCGCTCTGGCACGGGGTGAGTTGCACTGCGTCGGTGCGACCACGCTCAACGAATATCGTCAGTACATTGAAAAGGACGCGGCCCTTGAGCGGCGCTTCCAGAAAGTCCTGGTGGAAGAGCCCAGCGAAGAAGACACCATCGCCATCCTGCGTGGCCTGAAAGAACGCTATGAGGTTCACCATAAGGTCGCGATTACCGACGGTGCGATTATTGCGGCGGCCAAGCTGAGCCATCGCTATATCACCGATCGCCAGTTGCCCGACAAGGCCATCGACCTGATCGACGAGGCGGCCAGCCGCATCCGCATGGAGATCGACTCCAAGCCGGAAGTGCTCGACCGCCTGGATCGCCGCCTGATTCAACTGAAGGTCGAATCCCAGGCGCTGAAAAAAGAAGAGGATGAGGCCGCGAAGAAACGCCTGGAAAAACTCCAGGAAGAAATCGTTCGCCTGGAGCGCGAGTATTCGGACCTTGAAGAAATCTGGACTTCGGAAAAAGCCGAAGTGCAGGGCTCTGCGCAGATCCAGCAAAAGATCGAGCAATCGCGCCAGGAGCTGGAAGCCGCGCGCCGTAAAGGCGACCTGAACCGCATGGCCGAGTTGCAGTACGGGGTGATCCCGGACCTGGAGCGTAGCTTGCAGATGGTCGACCAGCATGGTCATAGCGAGAACCAGCTGTTGCGCAGCAAGGTGACCGAGGAGGAAATTGCCGAGGTGGTCTCCAAGTGGACCGGTATTCCTGTGTCGAAGATGCTTGAAGGCGAGCGCGACAAACTGCTGAAGATGGAAAGCCTGTTGCACCAGCGCGTCATTGGCCAGGAAGAGGCCGTGGTGGCGGTGTCCAATGCGGTGCGGCGTTCCCGCGCCGGCTTGTCCGACCCGAATCGCCCGAGTGGTTCGTTCATGTTCCTTGGGCCCACCGGTGTGGGTAAGACCGAGCTGTGCAAGGCCTTGGCGGAATTCCTTTTCGATACCGAAGAGGCCATGGTGCGTATCGACATGTCCGAGTTCATGGAGAAACACTCGGTGGCTCGCCTGATCGGCGCGCCACCAGGCTATGTGGGCTATGAAGAGGGCGGTTACCTGACCGAAGCCGTGCGGCGCAAGCCTTACTCGGTGATCCTGCTCGATGAGGTCGAGAAGGCGCACCCGGACGTGTTCAACATTCTGCTGCAAGTGCTTGAGGATGGCCGCCTCACCGACAGCCACGGACGTACGGTGGACTTTCGCAACACGGTGATCGTCATGACCTCCAACCTGGGCTCGTCGCAGATCCAGGAACTGGTGGGCGATCGCGAGGCGCAGCGGGCCGCTGTCATGGACGCGCTGACCACGCACTTCCGGCCGGAATTTATCAACCGGGTGGATGAAGTGGTGATCTTCGAGCCGTTGGCGCGGGATCAGATTGCCGGCATCACCGAGATCCAATTGGGACGCTTGCGTGCACGTCTGGCCGAGCGCGAGCTGGCCCTGGAGCTGAGCAGCGAGGCGTTGGACAAGCTGATCGCGGTGGGTTACGACCCGGTGTATGGCGCGCGGCCGTTGAAGCGTGCGATCCAGCGCTGGATCGAGAACCCGCTGGCACAACTGATCCTGTCGGGCAGCTTTATGCCCGGCACCAGCGTCGAGGCGACGGTGGAGAACGATGAAATCGTCTTCCACTAAGCCCAGTGGCCAGCGCTATAAGAGGAGGCCCTGCATTGCGGGGCCTTTTTTTTCGATAGGGCGTTGAACTGTAAGGCAAAGGCTTGTAAAGTGCGCCCCGCAGCAACGTCAGCCCACGGGTTTCTTCTCCCCAAGAAGAAATCAGAAAGAAGCGCAAATCATTGTCTTAAAAGCAATTTAAAGGGTTGACAGGGGTTTTTAAGATTGTAGAATAGCGCGCCTCAGAGACGCTAACGTAGCGATACGGACAGGGTTGAAGAGGAGCTACAAAGCAGTAAATGTTGTACTTTGAAATATGCAGTTCCGTGATAGCTCAGTCGGTAGAGCAAATGACTGTTAATCATTGGGTCCCAGGTTCGAGTCCTGGTCACGGAGCCAATTTCAAACCGGGGTATAGCGCAGTCCGGTAGCGCGCCTGCTTTGGGAGCAGGATGTCGGGAGTTCGAATCCCCCTACCCCGACCATATTTGGGTCGTTAGCTCAGTTGGTAGAGCAGTTGGCTTTTAACCAATTGGTCGTAGGTTCGAATCCCACACGACCCACCATTTTTGAGACCAGTTAGCGCTGGAATCAGATCTTAAGATCAGAGGCCAAAAGCACTGATCGAAGAAGGCGACTGAAAGGTCGCCTTTTTATTACCGGGGTATAGCGCAGTCCGGTAGCGCGCCTGCTTTGGGAGCAGGATGTCGGGAGTTCGAATCCCCCTACCCCGACCATATTAAAAATCCTCGTATCGAAAGATACGGGGATTTTTTTTGCCTGCGCAAAACTCGGTAACAGTGGAGATCAAATGTGGGAGGGGACTTGCCTCCGATTGCAGTGTGTCAGTCAATAGATACTTAGCTGACACACCACTATCGGGGGCAAGCCCCCTCCCACATGGTCATGTGTTTGTTAATGCAGTTTCAGGCGCGGCTCAGTCCCGCGCCCGATCTTGCTGCCCAGCATCAGCATCGCCGTGCGAAAGAACCCATACAGTGCCATCTGGTGCATGCGGTACAACGACACGTAGAACATCCGCGCCAACCAGCCCTCCAGCATCACACTGCCGGTCAGGTTGCCCATCAAGTTACCCACTGCGGAAAAGCGCGACAGCGAGATCAGCGAGCCGTAATCGGTGTATTTGTAGGTCGGCAGCTCCTTGCCTTCAATCCGCAGTTTCAGCGATTTGGCGAGCAATGAAGCCTGTTGGTGAGCGGCTTGCGCGCGTGGCGGAACATTGCGGTCGGTGCCCGGTTGCGGGCAGGCGGCGCAATCGCCAAAGGCGAAGATGTTTTCGTCGCGGGTGGTCTGCAGCGTCGACAGCACCTGCAGCTGGTTGATGCGGTTAGTCTCCAGGCCATCGATGTCCTTGAGAAAGCCCGGGGCGCGAATCCCGGCGGCCCAGACTTTGAGGCTGGCCGGTATCACTTGGCCGCTGCTGGTGATCAGCGCGTCTGCGGTCACTTCGCTGACGGCCGAGTTGGTCAGCACGGTCACCCCGAGTTTCTCCAGGGTTTTATGCACCGGCCCGCCAATCCGCTCCGGCAGCGCGGGCAATACCCGCGGGCCGGCTTCAATCAAGGTGATGTGCATGTTTTCCGGCTTGATGCGGTCCAGGCCGTACGCCGCCAGCTCATGGGCGGCGTTATGCAGTTCGGCGGCCAGTTCAACGCCGGTGGCGCCGGCGCCGACGATGGCGACGCTGATCTGTTCGACCGTGTCGGTCTGCCCGGCGTGGGCGCGCAGGTAATGGTTGAGCAGCTGTTGATGGAAGCGCTCGGCCTGTTTACGGGTGTCGAGGAACAGGCAATGTTGCGCAGCGCCCTCGGTGCCGAAATCGTTAGTGGTGCTGCCCACGGCAATGACCAGGCTGTCGTAGCCAAGTACGCGTGCGGGCACCAGTTCCCGGCCTTCTTCGTCGAGGGTGGCGGCCAGTTGGATTTTCTTCTGTTCGCGATCAAGTCCGCTCATACGCCCCAGTTGGAACTCGAAGTGGTTCCATTTGGCCTGGGCGACGTAGTTGAGTTCGTCTTCCGACGAGTTCAGCGAGCCGGCCGCTACTTCATGCAGCAGCGGTTTCCAGATATGCGTCAGGTTGGCGTCCACCAGCGTGATGCTGGCTTTGCCGCGTTTGCCCAGAGTCTTACCCAGGCGGGTCGCTAGCTCCAGGCCGCCGGCACCGCCGCCGACGACAATAATACGATGGGTCATGGGGATATCTCGCAAGGCTAAAAGAAATCGGAGCAGTTACCCCCGCGAGCGCCAGGCAGCTCATAGCGTCAGGTAACTCAAAAGGCGGCTCAGCAAACCGAGCCCGATCACCACCACCAGCACCACACCGAGGAGCAGCCACGGCCTGAAAGGCTTGCGCTCGACTCTGTGCTGGGAGAGTTGCAGGTACTCTTCGACATGCTGTTGGTCATCGGGTTTCAGGCGGCTGCTCATAAAGGCCTCGTCAGGTAGACGTTGCAAAAGGGCGTCACGTTACAGCCGCTGGATCAAAGGCTGATGCCCACATCGAACACTATGCTGCGGCCCAGGTTGTTGCGCAAGAAATCCGGCGCGTCGGGATGAGCGAACAGCACCCGCGCAAAGGTTGGCCCCACCAGTGACAGGGAGCGCCAGCCCTGGCGCAGGTATTCGGTGGGCGGCGGAAAGTGGCTGTTGAGGTCCAGCACTTCGCGCTTGAGGCTGGTGAAGGCGATGAGGTCCAGCTCCCCCAGGTCCATGCCGCGTTCTCTGTAGTTATGCGCTTTCTTGCGCAGTGTCGGTGCCAGGCGCAGCAGGAACTCATGGGCGGGAATGCGCCTTGGCTTGGCTTCGCGCCGCACCAGTTGGCTCAAGGAGAACGCGCTGCGCCTGCGCAGCAATTCGTCGCGCCATTCATCGTTCAGGCGGCGGCCTTCGTCCAATACAAAGAACACTTCAAAACTGGCGTCGCGAAACAGCACGTCCGGCGGCTCGGTGCCTGCGGCGTGGAACTCTTCGGCGCGATAGGGCACGTTCAAGCCTTGCAACAGGCGCTGGCAGACCCAACGCTCACGCTCCCATTTGCGGGCATTGGACAGGAACGCGTTGGCTTGTTCGGCTGCTACGGTGAGCAGTCGCAAATAGTCTGAGTCATCCATATTGGCAGCTTAGCGTTCAAATGATGACCACAGGAAGTCTTGCTTTAAAACGTGGGTGTAGACTGTTCATCTGGCTACCGGTCCAAGGATGAGGTGGGCGGTGAGGCTTTTTATAAAGGGAGTGCATCCGTGATCAGTGCCGCTGTTCTGGCGCCCCTGACCCTCGGCCTCGGCGGGCTGTTGTATGCCCCGGTGGTGGTCTGGGCGATTGTGCGTGCGCCCTGGGTCGAGCTGTTTGCCGACCGACGGCGCCAGCATTTGCTGTTTGGCACGGCGTTCGCGCTGTTCATGTTGTGGCTGGTGCGGCGGGATTTCGATACGGGGGTGTCTTATCACTTTATCGGCATGACCGCGGTGACACTGCTGCTGGATTGGCCGCTGGCGATCGTCGGTGGGTTTGCCGCGCAGTTGGGGCTGGTATGGCTGGGGCGTCAGGACCTCGCCGCCGTCGGCGTCAATGGACTGCTGCTGATTGTGCTACCGGTGCTGGTCACCGAGACCTGCGCGGTATGGGTGGAGCGGGCGCAGCCGCGCAACCCCTTCGTTTACATCTTCTGTTCCGGTTTCTTTGCCGCCGCCTTGTCGGCGTTGCTTTGCCTGCTGGTCGGCCTGGGGTTGCTGTGGGCCGATGGACGATTTGCGATGCCGCAATGGCTGGAGGATTTTGTTGGCTACTTGTGGCTGATCATCTTTCCCGAAGCCTTCATCAATGGCATGGTCATCAGTGCCCTGGTGGTGTTCTGCCCGGAATGGCTTGAGACATTCAACCGCACCCGCTACCTCTCGGCACCGTGGAAGGACGACGATTCGCTGCGTTGATCCAGGTCAAAAGGCAGATGACCGCACAGGCCCATGCTCTGCGAAATTTCAGGAGCACCGATCATGAGTGTGTACGAATGGGCACGGCAGGAGTTGCGTAGAAGCCAGGATGCAGCGCAGGAAATCGGTTTTGATCCGGGCTTGACCCTGCGCGCCATGCTCAGCGCAGTGGTGCAGCAGAGCAAGGGCGTGCGCAGCTTTGAAGACCTGGCCGACGAGTTGCAATACCTTGCGGAAAATCTCGACGACCAGCAGGAATATGCCTTTATGCGGCCTTAGTGGCGTGGCGGCAGGTCTTCGGAAAACAACTCGTCCTCGGCGTCCGGGGCCACCGGTATCTTGTGTTCTTCAGCGGCCCAGGCACCCAGGTCGATGAGTTTGCAACGGTCCGAGCAAAACGGCCGGTTGAGGTTGGTCGCTTTCCATTCCACGGGGGCACCGCAGGTTGGGCAATCGACGGTCAAGGGTTGGCTCATGATCGGCCTCCACGCAAAGTAAGGTAAAAGTGGTGCAGTCGCTCGACCTCACGGTGCAGCCAGGCAAGGTCCTGGTCATTGACCAGTACGTCATCGGCATGGTTCAGGCGGTCTTCGCGGCTCGACTGGGCCTTGAGAATGGCCTGCACCTGTTGCTCGCTGATGCTGTCGCGCTGCAGGGTACGCTGAATCTGCAGGGACTGCGGCACGTCGATCACCAGAATGCGCTGGGTCATACTGTATTGGCCGGACTCGATCAGCAGCGGTGACACCAGAATCGCGTAAGGCGAACGGGCGCGTGCCAGGTGATCGCGAATTTCTTCAGCGATCAGCGGGTGCAACAGGCCTTCGAGCCAGCGACGCTCTTCGGGTACTTCAAAAATCAATGTGCGCAACGCCGCACGGTCCAATTGGCCGTCCGGCTGCAGCACAGCGCTGCCGAAATGCTCGGCAATGCGCGCCAACGCAGGCCGGCCGGGCTCGACCACCCAGCGGGCGGCATGGTCGGCGTCGATCAGGTCGACACCCAGCCGGGTGAAGTGCTCGGCCGCAGCGCTTTTACCGCTGCCGATACCGCCCGTGAGGCCGAGAATCCAGGGTGTTGCAACAGGAGTGGTCATCTGAAACCGACAGACTGCAAATAGAAGTCGGTTATTTGACCACCCCAGAGCAATGCAATCCAGCCGGCAATTGCCAGGCAGGGGCCAAATGGCATCGGTGCCGACATAGGCGTCTTGCGCCCGCGCATCAGCAGCAGCCCGGCAAACAAGCCGAGCAGTGACGCCATCAGCAGCGTCATCGGCAGTATCTGCCAGCCGCCCCAGGCACCCAGCAGCGCCAATAGCTTGAAGTCGCCATGGCCCATGCCATCCTTGCCGGTGACCAGCTTGAACAGCCAGAACACGCTCCACAGGCTCATGTAACCGAGCACCGCGCCCCATAACGCATCGGGCAATGTCGCTAGCAGGCCCAGGCTATTGAGGACAAGCCCCAGCCACAGCAGCGGCAGCACCATGACATCCGGCAGCAGTTGGTGATCCACATCGATCAGGCTCATGCCCAGCAACCCCCAACTCAGCAGCATCACTGCGCCGGCCTGCCAGCCAAAGCCGAAGTGCCAGGCAACGATGGCGGATATCAGCGCACAGGCCAGTTCAGTGAAGGGGTAGCGCGCGCTGATCGCTGCACGGCAATGGGCGCAACGTCCCTTGAGCATCAGGTAGCTGACCAGGGGGATATTCTCCCAGGGGCGAATCGGCTGGTCGCAGTGTGGACAGCACGAATTCGGGCGCATCAGGTTATAGACCGGCTCCGCTGGCGCGGCGGGCAGGCCGAGGATCTCATGGGCCTGGGCGCGCCATTCGCGTTCGAGCATTTTGGGCAGACGCCATACCAGCACATTGAGGAAGCTGCCAATGATCAGGCCCAGCACCAGCGCCATGCCGACAAGTGCCCAGGGCTGCTCGCCCAGCAACGCGCTCAAAATGCCGAACCCAGTTGAAATACCGGCAGGTACATTGCAATCACCAGCGCGCCGACGATGCTCCCCAGCACCACCATGATCAGCGGTTCCATCAGGCTGGTGAGGTTATCGACGAGGGTCTCTACGTCGGCCTCGTAATGGTTCGCAACTTTTTCCAGCATGTGGTCCAGGGTGCCGGACTCTTCGCCGATCGCCGTCATCTGGATCGCCATGCCTGGAAACAGGCCGTTGGCGGCCATGGATTGATTCAACTGCATGCCTGTGGATACATCGTGGCGCATATGTTCGATTGCCTGTTTGAAATGGCCATTGCCGACAGCGCCGGCCACTGAGCCCAGCGCCTGCACCAGCGGGACACCTGCCGCAAAGGTGGTTGCAAGCGTGCGGGCGTAGCGTGCGACGGCAGCTTTGGTCAACAGTTTGCCTGCCAGGGGGACTTTCAACAAACCCGCCTCCAGTCGATAGCGAAACCCCGCAGAGCCACGGTAGGCGTGACGCAGCCCGCCGAAGGCCGTGCCCAGGCCCAGCGCCAGCATCCACCAGGCCTGTTGCAGAAAATCGGAAAGGGCGATGACCGCGAGGGTAAAAGCGGGCAATTGGCTGTCGACTCCGGCGAACAGGTTCTGGAACTGCGGCACCACTTGTATCAACAACACTGCGCTGACCAGTCCGGCCACCACCAGCACTGCAAGAGGGTAGGTCATGGCTTTTTTGATTCTGGTTTTGAGCCGCTGGCTTTTTTCCAGATGAATGGCCACGCGCTCCAGCAGCGTTTCCAGGGCACCGGCCTGTTCACCGGCGGCAATCAAGTGGCAGTACAGGTCATCGAAGTAACGGGGATATTGGCGCAGCGTGCTGGTCAGGCTGTTACCGGCGGCGACGTGTTGCTTCAGACCCTTGACCAGCTCGCGCAGTGTGCGGTTTTCAACGCCCGCGCTGATGATGTCGAAGGCTTGCAGCAGCGGGATACCCGCCTTCAACAGCGTCGCCAACTGGCGGGTGAACAGGGCAATGTCCGCCGGCAGTATCGGCGCAGCCAGGCTTGGCAGGCCTGGCGATTGCCTGCGCACACGCTCGGGGCAGATTCCTTGTTCGCGCAGTTGTGCATTGACTTGCGCAAGGTCACGCGCCGCGATTTTTCCGCACACCCAGTGGCCTTTGCGGTTGATGCCCTGCCAGGCGTAGATCGTCGAGCTGTCTTTCATGTCGCGTTCGCACATGCAGATTAAGAATTTACAGCTTAGCCAGCGGGCGGATACAGGCAGGCTGGCGTTGGGCGATAAAATGTCAGATTGTGCTTCCGGTATGCAATTGGTCGCGCAGGGATGAGTACACTGGCGCCGCTGCACAATGCAGGGCGCAGGAAGCGCCTTGTCACGGTTCTATTCTGGAGAGTGAAAGTGATGCGTCAGAAAGGCTTTACCTTGATCGAGTTGTTGATCGTCGTGGCAATCATCGGCATTTTGGCCACGATTGGCTTGCCCATGTACACCAAGCACCAGGCCAAGGCCAAGTTCACGGCCGGGTTGGCGGAAATCAGTGCGTTGAAGGCCGGCTACGAAGATGTCATTAACCAGGGCGCCGTGCCCACGGTGCCGTCGATTGGCGGCAAGAGCCCCACGGCCAATTGCAAGGTCGATGTGACAGGAGATGTCGCCACGGGCAGCGGCTCCATCAGCTGTGAAATCCTTGATGCGCCTGCTCCCGTGCTGGGCAAGACGATCACCTTGACGCGCAGCGCCACCAGCGGCTGGACGTGCGCAACCACCGCCGAGGCGCAATACGTGGCCAAGGGTTGTGGCGCCAACGGCGCATAACGGCTGCCGGGCGGTGAGCGAGCTGGTTGCCGCATGTCCAATGCGGTGCTAGCTTTAGCCCACCGCCCGTGTAGCTCAGCCGGTAGAGCAGCGCACTCGTAACGCGAAGGTCGCAGGTTCGATTCCTGTCTCGGGCACCAAGGCAACACTGTTTCAAGAGCATGTTTCAAGAGCATGTTTCAAAGGCACTGTTTTCAGATGATCCCAGAATGGTTCTGAAGGCCAGACGAGCCGGCATTCGCGCCCGCTCTTTCGTATCTGCGCAACCTTGATGACCCAGATGCATCCCCATTCCTCGATCTAAGAGAACGACATGACCACGACTGAGATGACCCAGGAAGTTCGGCACCAGGCAGCCCTCGACAAATACCTCGAGGCAACGCCGCAGCTCAAAGAAGAGATCAAGGACCTGAGCGCGGACGACCAGCGTGATCAGGTTCAGTGGGCATTCGAGGACGAGGCAGAGAGCCAGAACCTCCAGCCTTGGGAACTGACCCTCAAATACACCTCTACCCCGGAAGAGTTCGAAGCCTCACGGCTCGCCTTGCACAAGGAAGCGGCCGAAGTGCTGGGTGTCGAATGGGAAGAGTACTGCGAGATGAACAATCTTGTAGTCTAAACGCCGCCAGTAGGAGCGAGCTTGCTCGCGAAAAACGTTAACGATAACGCGTGACATCCGAGTGCACGCGCTGCCTTTGAGTTTTTCGCGAGCAAGCTCGCTCCTACAGCCAAGGCTCTTTAGATACTCAGCCGCATCGATAAATCCACGGCCTTCACATCCTTGGTCATCGCGCCAATGGAGATGTAGTCAACACCGGTCTCGGCGATGGGCAGCAGGGTGCTTTCATTGATGCCGCCGCTGGCTTCCAGCTTGGCCACGCCCGCGTTCAGCCGCACGGCTTCGCGCATGTCGTCCAGGCTCAGTTCATCCAACATGACGATATCGGCGCCCGCCGCCAATGCTTCGCGCAACTCCTCCAGGCTTTCCACTTCGACCTCCACCGGCTTGCCCGGCGCGATTTTGTGGGCCGCGCTGATAGCCTGGGCAATGCCCCCGCACGCGGCGATATGGTTTTCCTTGATCAGGAAGGCGTCATACAGCCCGATGCGATGATTGTGGCAACCGCCGCAGGTGACCGCGTATTTCTGCGCCAGGCGCAGGCCCGGCAATGTCTTGCGCGTGTCCAGCAGCTTGACCTGGGTGCTGGCGACGAAATCCGCCAGGTATCGGGCACGGGTGGCAACACCTGACAGCATTTGCAGAAAATTCAGCGCACTGCGTTCACCAGTGAGCAGCGAGCGCGCCGGGCCTTCAAGGTGAAACAGCGGTTGGTTGGGACTGACGCGTTCACCATCGGCCACCTGCCAATGCACGGCGACGCGTGGGTCCAGTTGGCGGAATACCGTATCCACCCAGGCCGTCCCGGCGACAACGGCCGCATCGCGGGTAATGATCGTGGCCTTGGCCAGCCGTTCGGCCGGGATCAACTGTGCGGTGATATCACCACTGCCGATGTCTTCCAGCAGTGCGCGGCGCACGTTGGCTTCGATTTCGGCGGCGAGGTCGGCAAGACGCAGGTTCGGCATAACGGGCTCCACAGACAAAGTGCCAGGATTATAGGGGCTGCGTGGACTCGAACCCAGCCTCGTCACTCATTTACCGCGCAGGGCAGAGTTTACTGGCGCAACGCCCCTGATTTGCCGATAATCTCGCGCCTTGCAATTGGCGTCATAGCTTTGACGTCCTGATGGTGACCGGTATCTGCAGCGCCCAGAAGCCCTGAGTCCGTTACTTGCCCATCTAAACACCCGCCGTTTCAGGAGGCCAGGATGCACAATGACGGGAAGGTGGTGCCTATCAAGCAGGCACAGGCCACGCCATCGCCGCTCGCACGTCTGCCGGTGGTGGTGGTGCAAGTGCGTGACAAAGCGGCGCAGCAGTTGCAACAGGGGTTGCAGGAGCTGTTCGATAACGCCGACGACACCCTGTTCGAAATGGCCGACAAGTCCCGCAGCACGGTTGACCAGCATATTTTCTTTGAGGCCATGCGCGACCTGCGCCTCAAGCGCAAGAACTTCGAGCGCGTGTTCATGGAGCAACTGTATGCCGTCTTTGCCGCACTGAGCCAGGCCGATAGCGGCGAGTTGCATCCGGTGCCAGTGGTGTCCTACGAGATGGCGGGCGCTACCCGGGCGGATGACCGGGAAAAAGCCGTGGCACTGGAGGCAATGCTCGGTCGGGTGCAACACCGTGACGGCTTGGCGCTCGGACAACTGAGCGCGCGCTTGAGTGAAGTGCTGGGCAGGCCCATGACCGATCATGAGAATCCTCTGGGCCCTGCACGGCTTTGCCAGTTTTTTTTGCAGGCGGGGCGCAGTCTGGGGGTGGAGATCCGGGTCAAGCTGATCATGCTCAAGCTTTTTGAGAAATACGTGCTCAGCGATGCCGACCAGCTCTATGGTGAAGCCAATCAACTGCTGGTTGCCACCGGGGTCCTGCCTGGACTCAAGAGCGTGCCATCCCGTCGTGCGGGTGGGCGCGCGGCGCGTGAGCGTCAGCACCAGGCTCGTCCGTCGACCGCCGAACCCCCTTGTGACGAAAACGGCGTGGAGGCCTTTACCGCCTTGCAAGCGTTGCTGGTCGGTGTGCGCGGCAGCGTAGCGCCGACCCTTGAAGCCAGCGCGCAACCGCAACCCATCGCCAGCCGAGACCTGCTGCGCCTGCTGTCGCATTTGCAGCAATATGTACCGGAACCTGGGGCCGAGGACGATTTCGACCTGCGCAACCAGCTCGCACAGTTGCTGACCCGGGGCAGCGTCAAGAGCGGCAAGTCGCGGGTGCTGGAGGCGGCCGACGAGGATGTGATCAACCTCGTCGCGCTGCTTTTTGAGTTCATCCTCAATGACCGCAGTGTTCCCCACGCCTTCAAAGCCCTGATCGCTCGCTTGCAGATTCCGATACTGAAAGTCGCCGTTCTGGACACGAGCCTGTTCAGTTGCCCCGGGCATCCGGCGCGATGCCTGCTCAATCAGATCGCCAGCGCCGCCATGGGTTGCAGCCCGCGCAATGGCTATCAGAACGACAGCCTGTACCTGCGTATCGAACAGGTCATCCAGCGCCTGTTGAATGAGTTCATCGAAGACCCGGCGATTTTTTCGCAGTTACTGGCGCAATTCAGCACATTCATCAATCAAGAACAGCAACGCAGTGAGTTGCTTGAGCAGCACACCCGTGACGTCGAGGAAGGGCGCCTGCGTACCGAGGTCGCTCGCCAGCGCGTGGCGCAAGCGCTGAACCGCCGGTTATCGGGCAAGGTGCTGCCGCCGTTCGTGGTGCAATTTGTGCAACACACCTGGAGTCAGGTGCTGTTGCTGGCCAATCTCAAGCACGGCGAACACTCGGTGCAGTGGCAGACCGGGCTGCGCACCATGGATGAATTGATCTGGAGCGTCGGCCTGCATGAAGACACCGAGGCGGGCCGGCATCTGCTGGAGCAATTGCCGGGGTTGCTCAAGTCGTTGCGTGACGGGCTGGCCAGTGCGGCGTTTGATCCTTTCAGCACACGTGAGTTCTTTTTACGCTTGCAGAACGTACATGTTCAAACCTGTGAAGGTGAGGGCGGCGACGGACTGATTGAAGTTCGCGAACCCTTCGTTCTCGGCACCCAGTTGCCGGACGCCGTCGAAGACCTGCCGCATGATGGCCCGGATCTGCTCAAGGTCCACCAACTGCGGATCGGCGGTTGGGTGGAGTTCCAACAGGACGAGCACACAATGCTGCGGTGCAAGCTCACGGCGATCATGGCGCCGAACCATCGTTATATTTTCGTCAGCCGTACGGGGCTCAAGGTCCTGGAGAAAACCCCCGGGCAACTGGCTGCGGCTTTCAAGCGCGGCGCTCTGCGCAGCCTGGACGAGGGTCTGCTGTTCGACCGCGCGCTGGCTGCGGTGATGGGCAACCTGCGTCAACTCAATCGCCGCAAGTGATCGCAAGCGCAGGGCGGAACGCGGCATACTGGTAACACTTCGTCTCATTCAAGGAGCCTGTATGCAGTTGGACCCCGTCAGTGGTTGGTTGGAGGGTATTCGCCATTGCCCTTCGCCCAACTTCAACGAGCGCCCGGCAGGCGAGGTATCGCTGTTGGTGATACATAACATCAGCTTGCCCCCGGGGCAGTTCGACACCGGTAAGGTGCAGGAATTTTTCCAGAATCGCCTGGATGTAACGGAGCACGTCTACTTTGAAGGGATCGTCCACCTACGGGTCTCTGCGCATTTTCTGATTGAGCGCGACGGTGCCGTGACGCAGTTTGTGGCGTGTCGGGACCGGGCCTGGCACGCGGGGGTTTCCAGCTTTGACGGTCGGGACACCTGCAACGATTTTTCGTTGGGCATCGAGCTCGAAGGCACGGACGATCTGCCGTTCACCGATGCCCAGTACCAGGCGCTGATTGAGCTGACGCGCCAGTTGCTTGCAGCCTACCCTGCGATCACCCTTGAACGTATCTGCGGTCACAGCGACATCGCTCCCGGCCGCAAAACCGATCCGGGCCCGGCTTTTGATTGGAAGCGCTTTCGTGGCGCGCTGCAGGATGGAGGACACAAACTATGAGTTTCCTGGTGCTGGTGCTGGCGGTGTGGATCGAGAAGTTCTCGGCCTTGCGTCAGCGGTTGCAGCGCGACGGCGGCTGGCTGCGTGAGCTGGCCAAGCTTGAATCGAGCCCGCGCATGGGCAAGCGGCCCTGGCTGATCCTGCTCGTGCTGGTGGTGCTGCCGGTGGCGCTGCTGGGCTTGCTGCTGCTCGTGCTGGAGCCCGTGGCCTATGGCTTGTTGGCATTGCCGGTGCACGTGCTGGTGGTGATCTACAGCCTGGGCCGTGGCGATCTGTTGGCCGGGTTGGGACCGTTTCGCGATGCGTGGCGTCGTGGGGATCTGCAAGCCGCCGAGCATGTGGCCGAACGTGACCTGAAGCTGGGTGCCGACAGTGGCGAGCAATTGCTCGAGCGGGTGCAAGGCTATTTGCTGTGGCAGGCGTACCAGAGCTTTTTTGCGGTGATTTTCTGGTATTTCCTGCTGGGCCCGGTGGCTGCTCTGGCCTATCGCCTGCTGGCGCTGGCCAGTGAGCACAGCCAGAATCCCTTGGTAGCCGAACGCGCCACGCAAATGCGCCACGCCTTTGACTGGCTGCCGGTGCGCCTGCTGGCGGCGAGCTTTGCCCTGGTGGGCAATTTTGTCGGGGTCAGTCGGGTCATGCTCCACGAATTGCTGAGCTGGGATATCAGCGCTGCACGGCTGGTCGAAAAGGTCGGCCTGGCCGCCGCGGAAATACCGCCGCCGGTGGTGGGCGCCGAAGGTATCACCAGTCTGGATCAGCTGTGGGAACTGCTGCTGCGTGCGGCGGTGTTGTGGTATGCCGGGTTTGCAATCTGGACCGTATTGCCCTGAGACAACCGGCAGGGGCAACCCCTGCCGTTAACCTTACGTTACAAAACTCTCTTTCAAATTGAGCTATACAGACAGGGCGCCCAATAGTGGCTATTTGCCGCCGCCCTGCGCCTCAATAAAAATAAAGAAGGGGAGATCACCTGTGAAGCGCTTGCTCTATCCCGCCGTCGCGTTGATGAATCGCCTGAGTTTCGGCCTGAAGTTCAGTCTGATCAGCGTGCTGTTCCTGCTGCCGATGCTGGCGACCAACTATTACCTGGTGCGTGACGCCTGGGCCGAGTTCCAGGGGACTCGCGTTGAACTGCAAAGCCTCGATCTGCTTGGCAGCAGCCTGGTGGTGCGTCGCGAGCTGGAAGCGCTGAATAACCTGGTGCAGATCAACGCGGCCCTCGGCCAGTCCGGAAAGGCTGGCGACCTTGAAGCCAGAATCCATGCCCTGGAGCAGAGTGTGCTCGGCCGTGTGCAGGGGCTCAGCGCGATGACTACCGAGCCCGAGCAGGTTGCCGCCTTCGATGCCAAGCGTGACGAACTGATCGCTGCGTTCAAGGCTCAACAACAGGAAACGTCACTGCTCAACAAAACTGCGATGATCGGCAAATTGCTCAACCAGGCCCAGATACTCAGCCAGATCATCGCCAGTCAATCGGGCTTGAGCCGGGATTCGCAGAGCGATCTGCGCCAGCTCAGCGAGCTGATCATCGCCGTCACCCCACACGTCACGCAGTTGCTCGGGGAAGGGCGTGCGATGGGCGCGTATTCCCTGGGCCAGGGCTTTATCAATTCATCCTCCAGCACGCGCTTTGACGATTTGCTGCAGCAGTTGGAAAAGCTCCAGGGCGAATATGGCCTGAAGCTGCAGGATGCGCTCGGCGCCAGCCATGCCGCGCGGGTGGCGCTTGATCCCGTGGCGCAAGCCAGCCGGGCCAGCCTCAAGCAGGGCGCTGACCTGTTCGAAGAGCGGGTGGTGGTGGCTGAAACCCTGGACGCGCCGTGGCAGGCCTTTTATGACGACGTCAGCCAATTGATGGCAAAGACCTATCAACTCGATGACGCCACCCTGGCATTCCTCAAGCAGCAACTGGAGCAACGCCTGGCGCAAAAGCGTCTGCACATGCTGCTGTTGGTCACGGCGCTGGTGGCGGTATTTGCGCTGATTTTCTACTTGTATGCAGGCTTCTACGCGTCCACGCGCACGACCTTGCGCAGCCTTGGGGCAATGATGGATAAAGTGGCGGCCGGGGATATGACCGTCAGCTTCGTGGCCGAAAGTCGCGATGAACTGGGGGATCTGGGTCAGGTATTCAATGGCACCGTGGCCAGGATCCACGACCTGATCGAGCGCGTCGGACACACGGTTGGCCAGGTCGAGCTACAAGCCGGGCAGGTACAGGCGGTCTCGGCGCAGAGCAATCAGGCGGTGTCCGGCCAGCGCAGCCAGATCGAGCAAGTGGCGACGGCGATGAACCAGATGTCTTCCACCGCTCAGGAAGTGGCGCGCAGCGCCGCAGCCGCTGTCAGCAGCGCCCGCAGTGTCAACGATGAAACCGTCAGCGGCCGTGGGCTGGTGCAGTCCCAGCAAGGCAGCATTGCGCGCCTGGCGTCGGAGATCGATGAGTCGGTGCGGGTGATCAACCAGTTGGCTGCCGACAGCCAGTCCATCAGCAGCGTGTTGGACGTGATCAAAAGCATCGCCGAGCAAACCAATTTGCTGGCGCTCAACGCGGCGATCGAGGCCGCGCGCGCCGGCGAGCAGGGGCGGGGTTTTGCGGTGGTGGCCGACGAGGTGCGTACGCTCGCGCGGCGTACCCAGCAGTCCACCGAAGAAATCGAACAGATGATCGGGCGCCTGCACAGTGGCGTCGGCGCAGCGGTCAAGGCCATGGGGGCCAGCCATGACATGGCCAATGGCACGGTAGGGCAGTCGGAAAAAGTCCAGCAAGCCCTGGAGAACATCCTCGGGGCGGTAGGCATGATCGTCGATCAGAACCAGCAGATCGCGGCCGCCGTGGAGCAGCAAACGACGGTCGCCCATGAGATCGATCAGAATATCGTCGCCATCCATCGCGCGGGTGAGCACGCCGCCCAGGGGGCCGACCAGACCGAAGCGGCCAGCCATCAGTTGTCGCAGCAGGTGATGGAATTGAAGCAATTGATTGGCGCGTTTCGCGTGTAGGAATTGTCGGTGGGATTTAACTTGGCAGGGCGTGGCACTTGTCCTGATTTCGCTGCTGGCCTTTCAAAGCGGCGTGAATAGGTGAAAATTTGTATCACCTGGTCACGGTCTCAAGGAGGCACGGCGATGGCCGCTGTCATCGGCATCAAAGGGCATTGCGCCCACTGCGACATGACATTTGAACTCAAGCCCTGGCAATTGAATGCCATCGCCATCGACGAACCCTTCGTCTGTACCTATTGCCACGCGTGTCTGCAGTTGTGTTGCCGAAAGCAGCTGCGGCGCTTTCGTGCCCTCGACCACTGGGCCCTGGTGCCGCCCGGCATGATCATGCTGACGTGCGCGACCCTCCTGGCGGCGCTGTTTGCAGAATGGCTGGGGCTGCTCAGTGTGATCGGGCAATTCAACATTTCGCTGGCGACGCTGTTGATCCACTTTCTGGTGCTGCGCTACGTGCGTCATCGGCAAAGGATGACCTTGAATCTGCAGGCGGTCAGCCGTTTACCAATGGAACAGCTCGCACGCGTTGCGTGTGCTCGCCTCAGCCAGCCGTGATGCGCTGATGCCCATCCGCTCGGCCAGGGCGCTGCAGATAGCCGGCAAGTGTTGTGGGCTGTTGCGCCGGCCCGGATACATGGCCGGGGCCATATCGGGCGCGTCGGTCTCCAGCACCACGGCGTCCAGCGGCAATTGGGCCAGCACCTTGTGCATGCGCAAGGCCTGCGGCCAGGTGGCGGCACCACCCAGGCCCAGCTTGAAACCGAGCTTGATGTACTCGCGGGCTTCTTCCCGGCTGCCGGCGAACGCATGAACGATGCCGCCGCGCGGCAGGTGGATGCGCTTGAGTGTGGCGATCACCGCCGCGTGACTGCGGCGTACGTGGAGCAAGGCGGGCAGGGCGAAATCCACCGCCAGTTTCAACTGGGCTTCGAACAGCGCTTGCTGGCGCGCTCGGTCCAGATGCTCAAGAAAGTAATCCAGGCCGATCTCACCCACGGCGCACAGCTGCCGGTGGCCCTGCAGGCGCGTCAGCCAGTCGCCCAATTCCCGCAGATCGGTCGGACGATGCTCATCGAGATACACCGGGTGCAGGCCGAAGGCGGCGAAAAGGCCTTCATCCTCCACCACCAGATCCCACAACCGTTGCCAATTGCGCTGATAAACCCCCAGCACCACCATGCGCCGCACGCCGAGTTGACGGCTGTGGGCGAGGACCTGCGGACGGTCAGCGTCGAAGTCCGCGAAATCCAGGTGGGTGTGGGTATCGATCAGCTCCACGCTCAGGCCTCGTGAATACGCTGCTTGAAGGTTCGGCTGATGCCGTGTACGCCGGGTTCATACTGTTCTTCTTCAATGGCCGCGAGGGCCAGGCGCAGGGCGGTGTCGGCGATCAGTTGATGCTGCTGGGCCATGGCGTTGACCGGCAGCGGCAGGAAGTCCAGCAACTGCGTATCGCCGAAGGTGCCCAGGCGCAGGGGCCGCGACTTGAGCGGGAAGTCGTGCAGGGCGTCAAACACACCTTGCAGCAGCACGTAGGAGGTGGTCACCAGAGCGTCAGGCAGATGCCCCAGGCGCTGCAGTAATTGCTCCATCAGCTGTCGCCCGCAGTCACGGCTGAAGGCTTCGCCCTGTTCGATGATGACCTCGCCGGTGAAGCCTTGCAGGGCTTCACGGAAACCAGCGGCACGTTCCTGGCTGATACTCAGCTCCGGATGTGCGCCGATCAGTGCGATTTGCTTGGGCAACGGTTGCAGCAGGCTGCCGGTGAGCTGCTGGCAGGCTTGGCGGTCATCGCTGACCACCGAGCAGAACTGACTGGGTTCCATGACCCGGTCGATGGCGATCACCGGCAAGCCTTTGGCTTGCAGCTCGCGATAGCTGTCATCCTCGGCCGGCAGGCAACTGGCGACAAACAGCGCATCGCAACGCCGGGCGCGGAACAGTTGCAGCAACTGGCGCTCGCTGTCAGCCTCGTCATCGGAGCTGGCGATCAGCAATTGATAGCCGCGCGCCCGTGCGCCTTGTTCGAGCAACTTGGCAATCCGTGCGTAACTGGGGTTCTCCAGGTCCGGCAGGATAAAGCCCAGGGTGCGCGTGTGCCGGCTGCGCAATCCGGCCGCTTGTGGGTTAGGTGTAAAACCGTGGGCCTGGACCACTGCCCGCACCCGCTCCACCGTCGCGGAGCTGATGCGTTGTTGTTCGGCCTTGCCATTGATGACATAGCTGGCGGTGGTCACGGACACACCGGCCAGACGTGCGATATCACTGAGTTTCAAACCGGGTTTCCTTGTTTTTTTGAGCGTGCCCCGACATTTTGTCCAATCGTAACCGATTCCCGCATACGACCAATGTCCCACAACAGGCGCCGAGTGGCCCTTCAAGCTTGCGCAATTAACGCGTAATCTGCCATAAATTCTAGATTAAACGTTTCAGCAAGGGTATTTTTACGATGTTCGCCGCTGAGTGGCTACTGCCAACTGACCGCTCAGTCAGTTACTTTCGAACACCGCTAAGCTGATTTATTCAAAACAATACCTAGTGCGCACCTCGCACTAACTAGGAGAACGGCATGCTCGAGCTCACTGTAGAGCAGATATCCATGGGCCAGGTGGCGGTGGATAAATCTGCGGCCTTGCACCTGCTCGCGGAAAAACTGGTGGCCGATGGCCTGGTTGCCGACGGTTATCTCGGTGGCTTGCAAGCCCGTGAAGCCCAAGGCTCGACCTTTCTTGGCCAAGGCATCGCCATTCCTCACGGCACCCCGGAAACCCGCGACCAAGTGTTTTCCACTGGCGTGCGTCTGTTGCAGTTTCCCGAAGGCGTTGACTGGGGCGACGGCCAGGTGGTGTACCTGGCAATCGGGATTGCCGCCAAATCCGATGAGCACTTGCGTCTTTTGCAATTGCTGACCCGCGCCCTGGGTGAAACCGACCTCGGCCAGGCGCTGCGTCGTGCCGGTTCCGCCGAGGCCTTGCTGAAACTGCTGCAAGGCGCGCCGCAGGAGCTGGCACTGGATGCCCAGATGATCAGCCTCGGCGTGTCGGCCGATGATTTCGAGGAACTGGTGTGGCGAGGCGCGCGCCTGTTGCGCCAGGCCGATTGCGTGAGCAACGGGTTTGCCGCCGTGTTGCAGCAAGTCGATGCACTGCCCCTGGGCGATGGGCTGTGGTGGCTGCACAGCGAGCAGACGGTCAAGCGTCCGGGCCTGGCGTTCGTCACGCCGGACAAACCCATGCGCTACCTGGGCCAGCCCCTCAATGGCCTGTTCTGCCTGGCCAGCCTGGGCGAAGCGCATCAGGCGCTGCTCGAGCGCCTGTGCGCCTTGCTGATCGAAGGGCGCGGCCAGGAATTGGGCCGCGCCACCAGCAGTCGTGCCGTGCTTGAAGTGCTGGGTGGCGAACTGCCGCCCGACTGGCCCAGCGCCCGCATCACCCTGGCCAACGCTCACGGCCTGCATGCGCGCCCGGCGAAAATCCTCGCGCAACTGGCGAAAAGTTTTGACGGCGATATCCGTGTGCGCATTGTCGATGGGCCGGTCGGTGCGGTGTCGGTCAAAAGCCTGAGCAAGCTGTTGAGCCTCGGCGCGCGGCGGGGCCAGGTGCTGGAATTCGTCGCCGAGCCGAGCATTGCCGGGGATGCGCTGCCGGCCCTGTTGGCCGCAATTGAAGAAGGCCTGGGCGAAGAAGTCGAGCCGTTGCCGACCGTCAGCGCCCAGCCCGCCACCGTCGATATCGAACCGGTCATCAGCGCGCCGCTGTCCGGTAGCCAGATCCAGGCGATTGCCGCCGCGCCCGGTATCGCCATCGGCCCCGCGCATATTCAGGTGCAACAGGTCTTCGACTATCCCTTGCGCGGTGAGTCTTGCGCCGTTGAGCGCCAGCGCCTGCACACCGCGCTGAGTGATGTACGTGGCGATATCGAGGGCCTGATCGAACGCAGCCAGTCCAAGGCGATTCGCGAGATCTTCATCACTCACCAGGAAATGCTCGACGACCCGGAGCTGACCGACGAAGTCGATACGCGCCTCAAGCAAGGCGAAAGCGCCGAAGCGGCCTGGATGAGCGTGATCGAAGCGGCCGCCAGGCAGCAGGAGTCGTTGCAGGATGTCCTGCTTGCCGAGCGCGCCGCCGACCTGCGCGACATCGGTCGCCGCGTACTGGCGCAACTGTGTGGTGTCGACACCGCGCAGGAGCCCAGTGAGCCCTACATTCTGGTGATGGACGAAGTCGGTCCTTCGGACGTTGCGCGCCTGGACCCGGCCCGTGTCGCCGGCATTCTCACGGCCCGTGGCGGCGCCACGGCCCACAGCGCCATCGTCGCCCGCGCGCTTGGCATTCCCGCGCTGGTCGGTGCCGGCGCAGCGGTGTTGCTGCTTAAGGCCGGCACGCCGTTGTTGCTCGACGGCCAGCGCGGACGCCTGCATGTCGACCCCGATGCCGCCACCCTGCAACGCGCGACTGTTGAGCGCGACACCCGCGAACAACGCCTTCAAGCCGCCTCCGCACAACGCCATGAACCGGCGCTGACCCGCGACGGCCACGCGGTGGAAGTGTTCGCCAATATCGGCGAAAGCGCCGGCGTGGCCGCAGCGGTGGAGCAGGGCGCCGAAGGCATCGGCCTGTTGCGCACCGAGCTGATTTTCATGGCCCACCCCCAGGCGCCGGACGAAGCCACCCAGGAAGCCGAATACCGCCGCGTACTCGACGGCCTCGACGGGCGCCCGCTGGTGGTGCGTACCCTCGATGTGGGCGGCGATAAACCGCTGCCGTACTGGCCGATTGCCGAGGAAGAAAACCCCTTCCTCGGTGTGCGCGGCATTCGCCTGACCCTGCAACGCCCGCAAATCATGGAAGCGCAACTGCGTGCGCTGTTGCGTTCGGCGGACAGCCGGCCGTTGCGCATCATGTTCCCCATGGTCGGCAGCGTGGATGAATGGCGCGCCGCCCGGGATATGACCGAGCGTCTGCGCCTGGAAATCCCGGTGGCCGACCTGCAACTGGGGATCATGATCGAGGTGCCGTCGGCCGCGTTGCTGGCGCCGGTGCTCGCCCGGGAAGTCGACTTTTTCAGTGTCGGCACCAACGACCTGACCCAATACACCCTGGCCATCGACCGTGGCCACCCGACGTTGTCGGCCCAGGCCGATGGCCTGCACCCGGCCGTGCTGCAACTGATCGACATCACCGTGCGTGCCGCCCATGCCCATGGCAAATGGGTCGGCGTGTGCGGCGAGCTGGCGGCGGACCCGCTGGCGGTACCGGTGCTGATTGGCTTGGGCGTGGATGAGTTGAGCGTGTCGGCGCGCAGCATTCCCGAAGTGAAGGCGCGGGTACGTGAATTCAGCCTGAGCCAGGCCCAGGGCCTGGCGCAACAGGCACTCGCGGTGGGTTCGCCCGCCGAAGTACGTGCTCTAGTGGAGGCCGTGTAGATGGCAAGGATTTTGACCCTGACGCTGAATCCGGCGTTGGACCTCACGGTACGCCTGGCGCGCCTGGAACCCGGTGAAGTCAACCGCAGCGAAACGCTCATCACCCATGCCGCCGGCAAGGGCGTGAACGTGGCGCAGGTGTTGGCCGATCTGGGCCACGAGCTGACGGTGGGCGGCTTTCTGGGCGAAGGCAACCCGCAGGCTTTCGAGGCACTGATTGCACAGCGTGGTTTCACGGACGCATTTGTTCGTGTGCCCGGCGAAACCCGAAGCAATATCAAGATTGCCGAACACGATGGCCGCGTCACCGATATCAACGCACCCGGACCTGAGGTGTCGGCGCAGGCGCAGAACGCGTTGCTTGAGAAACTGGCGCGGATTGCCACGGGGTTTGATGCCGTGGTGGTGGCCGGCAGCTTGCCGAGGGGCGTGAGCCCGCAATGGTTTCAGGCACTGATCGAGCAGCTGAAAAGCCTCGGTTTGAAAGTGGCCCTGGACACCAGTGGAGAAGCGTTGCGCGCCGGGTTGAAGGCAGGCCCCTGGATGGTCAAGCCCAACACTGAAGAACTTGCCCAGGCGCTGGATAACGCCACGGACGCCATCCACCAGTTGCATCAACAGGGTGTGGAACATGTGGTGGTCTCCGACGGTGCCGCCGGCGTGAGCTGGTACAGCTCGGGGGCGAGCCTGCAGGCCAAGCCGCCCAAGGTGACGGTTGCCAGCACCGTAGGCGCCGGCGACTCGCTGCTGGCGGGCATGCTCCACGGCCTGCTGCGCGACGAAGCGCCCGAGCAGACCCTGCGCCGCGCCACGGCGATTGCCGCGATGGCGGTGACGCAGATCGGTTTTGGCATCAGCGATGACGCGCAGTTGGCGCGTCTCGAAAGCGGCGTCGCTGTGCGCACGCTGACCGAACAATAAGAGGGTTTGTGATGAAGTTAGCCATTGTTACCGCCTGCCCGAACGGCATGGTCACCAGTGTGCTGTGCGCCCGCTTGCTGGACGCTGCCGCGCAACGCCAGGGCTGGAGCACCAGTGTCGAAGTGGTGGACGTGCAACGCCCGGAGAGCCAGCTGTCCCAGGCGACCCTCGATGACGCCGAATGGGTATTGCTGGTCAGCAGCACGCCGGTGGATATGCAGCGTTTTGTCGGCAAGCGCGTGTTCCAGAGCACGCCGGCCCAGGCGCTGGCGGATGTCGATGCGGTATTGCGTCGAGGCGCCGAGGAGGCGCAGGTCTATGTGGCGACGGATGCACCGGCCAAGCATGCGCCGCGCATTGTCGCGATTACTGCTTGTCCCACCGGCGTTGCCCACACGTTCATGGCCGCCGAGGCCTTGCAGCAGACCGCCAAGCGCCTGGGCTACGACTTGCAGGTCGAGACCCAGGGTTCGGTCGGTGCGCGCACGCCGTTGAGTCCGCAGGCCATCGTCGATGCCGACGTGGTGCTGCTGGCGGCGGATATTGAAGTCGCTACCGAGCGCTTCGCCGGCAAGAAGATCTACCGCTGCGGCACCGGCATTGCCCTCAAGCAATCGGAAGCCACCCTCAACAAGGCGCTGGCCGAAGGCGTGGTGGAAAGCGCGGGCAGCGGTGCGGTGGCCAAGTCGGAGAAAACCGGCGTGTACAAACACCTGCTCACCGGGGTGTCGTTCATGTTGCCGATGGTGGTGGCGGGTGGTTTGTTGATCGCCCTGTCCTTTGTATTCGGCATCCATGCCTTCGAGGAGAAAGGCACCCTGGCGGCGGCGCTGAAAACCGTCGGCGACCAGGCGTTCATGCTGATGGTGCCGTTGCTTGCAGGCTACATCGCTTACTCGATTGCCGATCGTCCAGGCCTGGCGCCGGGCATGATCGGCGGGTTGCTGGCGGGCACGCTGGGCGCCGGGTTCATCGGTGGGATCTTCGCCGGTTTCCTGGCCGGCTACAGCGTCAAGCTGATCACACGGGCGGTGCGTTTGCCGCAAAGCCTGGAGGCGCTCAAGCCGATTCTGATCATCCCGTTGCTGGCCAGTTTGTTCACTGGCCTGGCCATGATCTATCTGGTCGGCCCACCGGTGGCGCGCGTGCTGACCGGGCTGACGGATTTTCTCAGCACCATGGGCACTACCAACGCGGTGCTATTGGGCATCCTGTTGGGCGGCATGATGTGCGTCGATCTGGGCGGGCCGATCAACAAGGCGGCCTATGCGTTTTCCGTCGGCCTGCTGGCGGCTTCAAGCGGGGCGCCGATGGCCGCGACCATGGCCGCCGGCATGGTGCCGCCGATTGGCATGGGCATCGCGACGTTCCTGGCCCGGCGCAAGTTCGCCCAGACTGAGCGCGAAGCCGGCAAGGCCGCGATGATTCTCGGGATGTGCTTTATCTCCGAAGGCGCCATTCCGTTTGCGGCCAAGGACCCGCTGCGGGTGATCCCGGCCAGCATTGCCGGAGGGACGTTGACGGGGGCATTGTCGATGTACTTCGGTTGCAAACTGGCCGCGCCTCACGGTGGGTTGTTCGTGCTGGTGATTCCGAACGCGATGAATCATGCGCTGCTGTATCTGCTGGCGATTGTGGCCGGCAGTGTGCTGACCGGTGTGGTGTATGCGCTGCTCAAGCGCCCGGAAGCAGTGGAACTGGCCGTCACTGCCTGACGCGGTAAAAAAATGTGGGAGGGGGCTTGCCCCCGATAGCGGTGTGTCAGCCAGCTTATTTGCAGCTGACACACTGCCATCGGGGTCAAGCCCCCTTCCACATTTGGATTTGCATTGGCGGTAAGGGCGGTGTCATATCCGCTTCATCCCATCATGCTTAAGTTGGCCTTTTGATACTCAAGAGGGCACCCGCATGAGCCACTTCGATCTCGGCCGTCGCCGCGTGATGCAAGCTGTCGGCGCAGGCCTGCTGCTGCCGGGCCTGGCGCCTGCGGTGATTGCGTCGGTCAAGGACCGCCCGCTGCTCACCGATGGCGTGCAATCGGGGGATTTGCTCGGCGATCGTGCGATGATCTGGAGCCGCAGCGACCGACCTGCGCGGATGGTGGTGGAGTGGGACACCCGCAGTGTGTTCAGCAACCCGCGCAGATTCGTCTCGCCCCTGGCCGATAACCGCAGCGATTTTACCGCCCGCGTCGAACTCACCGGGCTGCCCGCCGACCAGGCGATTTTCTACCGCGTGCATTTCGAAGACGCCCAGACCGGCATCGCCAGCGAGCCGTGGTTCGGCCACCTGCGCAGCGTGCCGCAACAGCGTCGCGACATCCGCTTTGTGTGGAGTGGCGACACCGTCGGGCAAGGCTTCGGCATCAACCCCGACATCGGCGGCATGCGCATCTATGAAGCCATGCGCCTGCGCCTGCCGGACTTCTTTATCCACAGCGGCGACACCATCTACGCCGACGGCCCGGTGCCGGCGCAACTGGCCACCGAAGGTGGACGCATCTGGCGCAATATCACCACCGAAGCCAAGAGCAAAGTCGCCGAAACCCTGGATGAGTATCGCGGCAATTACCGCTACAACCTGCTGGATGAAAACGTGCGGCGCTTCAATGCCGAGGTGCCGCAGATCTGGCAGTGGGACGATCACGAGGTGATCAATAACTGGTCATCCAGCAAGCAGTTGGATGAGCGTTACCAGACCCGCGACATCAACACCCTGGTCGGTCGCGCGCGTCAGGCCTGGCTGGAATATTCACCGATGCGTCGGCAAAGCGCCGACGCTGGCGGGCGGATTTATCGCAAGCTCAGTTATGGTCCGCTGCTGGATGTGTTCGTGCTGGACATGCGCAGTTATCGCGGCCCCAACGACGACAATCTGGGCGGCGAAAAGCCCTTCCTCGGCCGCGAGCAGCTGGACTGGCTCAAGCGCGAACTCAAGGCGTCCCGGGCGCAGTGGAAGGTGGTCGCGGCCGACATGCCTATCGGGCTGGGCGTGCCCGACGGTGAAGTCAGCCCCGGCGTGCCGCGCTGGGAAGCGATTGCCAACGGTGATCCCGGCCCGGCCCAGGGGCGTGAGCTGGAAATTGCCGAATTGCTGGGGTTCCTGCGCGCGCACAAGGTGCGCAACCATGTATGGCTGACTGCCGATGTGCACTATTGCGCGGTGCATCACTATCATCCGGACCGGGCGGCGTTCCAGGATTTCGAACCGTTCTGGGAGTTCGTCGCGGGGCCCTTGAATGCCGGGAGCTTCGGACCCAATCCGTTGGACAAGACCTTCGGGCCCGAGGTGGTGTTCGAGAAGGCACCGCCGGCGCAGAACACCTCGCCGTTTGCCGGGTTTCAGTTTTTCGGCGAGGTGCAGATTGATGGGCAGACGGCGGAGTTGACGGTGATCCTGCGAGACTTGGATGGGCTTTCAGTGTTCGAACAGAAGCTGCAACCCACCTGAAAACTGTAGGAGCGAGCTTGCTCGCGAAAAACGTCAACGATAACGCGTGTTTTCTGAATGAACGCGATGCCTGTGAGTTTTTCGCGAGCAAGCTCGCTCCTACAAAAAGCCTTAAGCCCCCTCCACATTGATCAGTACACATCCCGGCGGTAGCGGCCTTGTTCGATCAGGCGCTCTACCGCTTCGCCGCCGAGGATATCCACCAATGCCTGGTCCACACCACCTGACTTGGAATACAGTAAAACTGTGGGAGGGGGCTTGCCCCCGATAGCGGTGTGTCAGCTACAAATATTCTGGCTGACACACCGCCATCGGGGGCAAGCCCCCTCCCACATTTGATTTTCAGTGTCTGTGAAGGATCAGTACACATCCCGGCGATAGCGGCCTTGTTCGATCAGGCGCTCTACCGCTTCACTGCCGAGGATATCCACCAGCGCCTGGTCCACACCCGTGGCCATGCCCTGCAAACTGCCGCATACATAAATTGCCGCGCCATCGGCCAGCCACTTGCGCAGCACATCGGCGGACTCGCGCAGGCGATCCTGCACGTAGATTTTCTCCGCCTGATCCCGTGAGAAAGCCAGGTCCAGCAGGGCCAGGTCGCCACTGGCCAGCCAGCCTTGCAGTTCTTCACGGCACAGGTAGTCGTGGGTGATATTGCGTTCGCCGAACAGCAGCCAGTTACGTTGTCGGCCGTCGGCAATGCGCGCCTTGAGCAAGCTGCGCAGGCCGGCGAGGCCGGTGCCGTTGCCCAGCAGGATCAGCGGCACCGGCGCATCCGGCAGATGAAAGCCGCTGTTGCGGCGCAGGCGCAGGCTGATGCTTGAGCCTACGGCGGCATATTCAGTCAGCCAGCCGGAGCCCAGGCCCAGGCTGCCATCGGGATGACGCTCCTGGCGCACGATCAGCTCCAGCACGCCGTCGCTGGCAATCGAGGCGATCGAGTATTCGCGCATGCCCAGGGGGATCAGCGCATCCACCAGTGCCTGGGCGTGCAGGCCGACCAGGTGCGTGCGGTTGTCCGGTAGCTGGCGTGTGGCCAGGGCCTGGTTCAGTGTTTGCGCCAGGCCTTCGATCAGCACGCCGTCGCTGCCGGCCAGGCCCAGTCCTTCCAGGAAGTGCTCGACGGCCCCTGGGCCATTGCGCGGCAGGATTTCCACCAGGTCACCGGCCAGCCAACTGATGGGCGAGGGTGGCGTGAGGCCCAGCAGGTACACGGGGGCACCGACGCTGCCGGGATTGAGGAGGGTGCGGCGGCTCAGGGGCCAGTTTTCAAACTGTGCTGCTTGCCAGGCCGCTGCCGGCGCGTGACCAGTGAGTTGGCCGAGTTGTTGTTGCCAGGTCAGCAAGGCCTCTGTGTCGCCGCTGTCGACTTCCACCGGCGCGAACAGCGGGGTACCGCCCTGGTGCGTCAGCCAGAAATGCAGACGCCTCGCAAAGCCGCAAAAGTGCTCGTACTGTCGGTCACCCAGGGCCAGTACCGAGTAGTTCAAGCCTTTGAGGGACAGGTCCTGGCCGAGCACGCTGCGCTCAAAACCACGGGCGCTGTCGGGCGCTTCGCCGTCACCGAACGTACTGACCACGAACAACGCCTGTTGCGCCTGGCCGAGATCATCGCGGCTGACGCTGCCCAGGGGTTGCACCTTCACCCCAAACCCGGCGGCCTGCAATTGCCCGGCGGTTTGCCAGGCCAACTGTTCGGCAAAGCCGCTCTGACTGGCAAAGCCGATCAACCAGTCCGGCGCGTCGCTGTGGCTGACCACCAGGCCGTTGCGCGCGTCACGCACCTGGCGTTTTTTGCGCCGGCGGTCCAGATACAGCAGCCAGCCGGTAATAAAGAACAACGGCATGAGCAGCGCGCTCACCGTGAGGACGATTCGCCCGACCAGCCCGAAATAACTGCCGGTGTGCAGTGCATAGACACTGGTCAGCAACTGCGCCTTGAGGCTCTTGCTGGCGTAACGCTCATGGGACGTGACCTCGCCGGTGGCCGGGTCGAGGTTGATCTGGTTCAGCGCGCGGTCATGGGGCGAGCTATCCAGCAGGTAATACACGGTGGCCGGTTGCCCGGCGACGGCCGGCAGGCGGATGTTGTAGGCGCTCAAGCCAGGGCCGGCGTTGCTGTAGATGCTGCTCCAGATCGCCTCGTAGTTGGCCGCGGGCGCGAGGCCAGCAGGCGGCGGGCCGCGCTTGCGCATACGCTCGTTCTGCGGCGCATCGGAGAGCAGTTTGGTCACGCCCTGGTTGTACCAGTCATAGGACCAATACAGCCCGGTCAGCGCTGCCAGCAGGTAAAACAGCAGGCACCAGGTGCCGAACACCGAGTGCAGGTCCCAATTGAAGCTGCGGCCCTTTTTGCGCCAGTCCAGGGTCAGCCAGACACGCCAGTTTTTGACCTGGCGCGGCCAGCGCAGGTACAGGCCGGAAAGGCAGAAGAACAGCAGGATCAGGGTGCAGGCGCCGGTGATATTGCGTCCGGTGTCGCCGATGGCGAGGAAGCGGTGCAACTGCAGGATAAAGCCGAATACGTCCTGGCCGACGGCGTCGCCCAGGTAGTCGCCGGTGTACGGATCGAAGTAACGCATCTGGCCGCGCCGCTCGCCCGGCGGTGGGGTAAAGGCCACTCGGCCGGCATTGCCGCTGTGGTCTTCGACCCACAGCATCGCCACGCGCTTGCCTTCGGCGGCTTCCAGTTTGCGCACCAGCTCGGCGGGCGGCAGCACGCCGGCTTCGCGTTTCTGTACGCTCAGCACCGTAGGGTTGAGCGCCCGCAGGATTTCATCCTGGAACGAGTACGCAGCCCCGGTAATCCCCATCAAGGCCAGCACCAGCCCGGCCGTGATGCCGAAGAACCAATGCAACTGGAACAGGGTTTTCTTCAACACGTCGGAGCGCCTCGCTTAGCTGGATATAGGTATCACGGCGCGCATTATGCCGTGAGTTGCCGGGAAACACGCAAAAGCCCCGCGCATCCGATGCGTGGGGCTTTTGGCTGAACGTTGTTGCGTTTAGAAGTGGAAGCTGGTGGTCAGCAGCGCCGTACGACCGGCCGCCTGGTTGGCGAAGTGCGCCGAGTAGGCCTTGTCGTAGTAGGTTTTGTCGGTCAGGTTCTGCACGTTCAATTGCAAGTCGACGTTCTTGGTCAGCTTGTAGCTGGCCATGGCGTCGTAGCGTGTGTAGGACGGCACGTAAACGGTGTTGCCCGCATCGCCATACACCTCGTCGACATAGAACGCGCCGCCGCCGACGGTCAGCTTTGGCGTGATGGCGTAGGTGGTCCACAGGCTGAAGGAATTCTTCGGCGTGTTGGGCATCTGGTTGCCGGTGTTGGAACCGGCGCTGACCACACCGTTACGTCCGTTGAGGCCGGATTTGACCAGTTTGCTGTCCAGGTAGGTGTACCCGGCGAACACTTGCCATTGCTCGGTCAGCTTGCCGCTGGCGGACAACTCGATACCGTCGACCTGTGATTCGCCGGCGTTTTCGTAGGTGAGGGCGTCGACCAGGACGCGAGTGTTTTTCTTCTCGGTACGGAACACGGCGGCAGTCAGGGACAGGCGGTCGTGGAACAGGTCCCATTTGGTGCCCAGTTCGTAGTTGACGGTCTCTTCCGGTTGCAGGTCGCTGGTGGCAGCGCCGGCGGACAACGGGTTGCCGTCGGAACCTTCACCTACCAGGCCACCGGCCGGCGTGGCCGAGGTCGCGTAGGAAGCGTAGATGCTGGCGTTTTCCAGCGGCTTCCACACCAGGCCCGCCTGCCAGTTGAAGAACTGGCTGTCCTCCTTGATTTTGCTGCGCCCGGCCACGGCGTTGGTGTTGGCTTGCGTGTCGAAGGTGTCGTAGCGCAGGCCCAGGTTCAGCAGCCATTTCGGGTCCAGCTCGATGGTGTCGAACACATAGGCGGCGCGGCTGGTGGCCTTGGTGTTGGTGCCGTTGTAGTTGCGCGCGACGCTGCCGTTCCAGGCATCGTCCGGGTTCGGGTTGCTCAGCGAGGTGCACTGGCCACCCAGGCTGCCCTTGGCCACGGTGCAGACTGGGTTGGCGTTGGGGCTGACGGTGTAGCCGCTGACGCGGGTTTCTTCGCCGGTGAATTCCAGGCCGGTGGAGTAAGTGTGCTTGAAGCCCAATGCCTGGAAGCTGCCGAACAGGTCGGTCTGGTTGGTGGTCGTGGTGGTGGTGGAAACGCGACTGTTGGCACGACGCCACACGGTGCCGAACTGGTTGACGTTGTGCTGGCTGTCGTCAGGTTGCGTCAATACGTAGTCCTGGCCGGTGCTGCCATGGCGCAGGGTGTTTTTCAGCGTCATATTGTCGTTCAGGTCGTGCTCGATGGAGAACGTGCTGATGTCGGCACGGGTCTTGCGAAAGTCGCGGCTCTTCAAACCGTAGAAGTTGTTGCTGTCGCCGCCGTCGGTGGGTTTGTCGTGTACGTGGGCCGCACGTGCGCCATTGTTGCCGTAGCCGTAGGGGACTCCCGAATCCGGCAGGTCGTCGCTTTCCATGTGGTAGTAGCTGAGGTTGACGCGGGTCGGTGTGCCCAGGCCAAAGGTCAGCGAGGGTGCCACGCCCCAGCGGTCGTAATTCACCGCGTCGCGGCCCGCCACGTTTTGTTCATGGCTCATCAAGTTCAGGCGGAAGGCGGCGCTGTCGTCGAGGAACTGGCGGTTCACGTCGAGCACGTAGCGGCGGGTCTGGTCGGAACCGTAGGTGAAGCCGCCGTTGGTGAAGTCCCGCGCTTGCGGGGTCTTGCTCACCAGGTTGAGGCTGCCGCCGGCCGAGCCGCGACCGCCGAAGGACGAGTTCGGGCCTTTGCTGACTTCGATGGATTCGATGTCGAAGATCTCACGGCTCTGGCCGCCGGTATCACGTACCCCGTCCAGGTAGGTGTCGCCCTGGGCGTCGAAACCCCGGATGAACGGACGGTCGCCCTGAGGGTTACCCCCTTCACCGGCGCCGAAGGTGATACCCGGTACGGTGCGCAAGGCATCCTGCAGCGAGGTGGCGGCGGTGTCCTTGAGTACTTGTTGCGGCACCACAGTGACCGAACGCGGCGTGTCCACCAGCGGCGCGGTGTATTTCTGCGACGAGGCTTTTTCCACTTGGTAGGAAGTGGTGTCCTGATCCTGGCCGGTGATATTGGTGGCGCCGAGGGAGATAGGGTTGCGCTCGCCTTTTGGCTCGGTATTTTCAGCCGCCTGCGCCAGGTGGGCGGCGGAGCCGGCACTCAGGGCAACACCGATGGCGGAGGCCAAAAGGCGTGGTGAGCTGACCGGTATTTTTAGAATAGTGCGCGACATGACGTGTCCCTTCCCCAAGGATGTGAGGCCGCGGAATATAGGGCCAACAAGACTTTGTATCAATTGCGAGATATTGCTATTCGCATCAAATTTACATTCTTTACACTTTTTCTTTACGGAATTTGCCTTCTCGTTCGTCCCGTGTTTTACACAGCGGATAAGAATCAATACCATTGACGCTTCTCTGATCGCAGGTATTGCCCCATGTTGCTGCACATTCCCGGCCTGTTCTCTCGCGAGGAGGTGCTGCGCATTCGCCAGGCCTTGGAGGAGACCGAATGGGCTGACGGCAAAATCACTGCCGGGCACCAGTCGGCCAAGGCTAAGCACAACCTGCAATTGCCGGAAGGCCATCCGCTGGCCAAGGAAATCGGCGCGGCGATGCTGGAACGGTTGTGGAGCAACCCGCTGTTCATGTCGGCCGCGCTGCCGCATAAAGTCTTCCCGCCACTGCTTAACTGCTACACCGCAGGCGGCAGTTTCGATTTTCATATCGACAACGCGGTGCGCCAACCCAAAGGCAGCCACGAGCGCGTGCGCACCGACCTTTCGTCCACCCTGTTCTTCAGCGACCCTGGCGACTACGACGGTGGGGAACTGGAAATCCAGGACACCTTCGGCCTGCAGCGCGTCAAGCTCCCGGCGGGCGACATGGTGCTGTACCCCGGTTCCAGCCTGCATAAAGTCAGCGCGGTGACCCGTGGCACGCGCTACGCCTCGTTCTTCTGGACCCAGAGCCTGGTGCGCGAAGACAGCCAGCGCACCCTGCTGTTCGAAATGGACGGCGCCATCCAGCAACTGAGCCGCGACGTGCCCGACCACCCGGCGCTGATCCAGCTCACCGGCACCTATCACAACCTGCTGCGCCGCTGGGTCGAGGTCTGAGATGGGCTTTTTACTGCGCCGCCAGGAAGTGCTCGACGTTGAGCAGTTGCAGTCGATGCTCGAGGATTCCCCGGTGCGCGCCGCCCAGGCGATTCTGATTGCGGCCAGGGAAGGCGTGGTCGATGCCCAGGCGTTGCTCGGGCAGATCCTGCTGGAAGGACGCGGCATTGCCCGCGATCAAGCATTGGCGCTGCGCTGGTTTCGGATTGCGGCGCAAGGCGGGCACTTGATGGCGCGCAATATGGCCGGGCGTTGCCTGGAGCATGGTTGGGGGTGCGCCGCCGATGAAGCGGCGGCTGCGCGGGATTACCGGCTGGCAGCAGAGGCCGGGCTGGATTGGGGGCAGTACAACTACGCCAACCTGCTGGCGACCGGCCGTGGCGTTGTGCAGGATGAGGTCCAGGCGCTGGTGCTGTATCGCCAGGCGGCAGAGCAGGGCCACGCCAAGTCGATGAATCTGCTGGGGCGCTATCTGGAAGATGGGCAGTATTGCCCGAGGGATTTTGAAGCGGCCGTTGAGTGGTACCGACGTTCAGCCGAAGCCGGGGATTTTCGTGGACAGTTCAGTTATGCGGCGGTGTTGGCCGATAGCGGCCAGATCGAAGCGGCACTGGAGTGGTTGCGCAAAGCGCTGGACGGCGGGAATTCAAAGTTTTTGCGGGGGGCACACAAGGCGCTGGCAATCGCCTACGATCCGCAGATTCGCGCCATGGCCGATGCATATCAACAGCGTGCCTTGAGCGTTTCCTGAGGCATAAAAAAACCCATGAAATGTCATGGGTTTTTTCTTATAGCTTGTAGCTTAAAACTTACTGCTGCTTTTAAACGTAAAACGACTTCAACGGCGGAAACCCATTGAACTCAACCGCGCTGTAGCTGGTGGTGTAGGCACCGGTCGACAGCCAGTACAAGCGATCACCGATCGCCAGGTTCAGCGGCAGGCCGTACTTGTAGTTTTCGTACATGATGTCGGCGCTGTCGCAGGTGGGGCCGGCGATGACCACTTCTTCCATCTCGCCTTTCTTCTCGGTCCAGATCGGAAACTTGATGGCTTCGTCCATGGTTTCGATCAGGCCGGAGAACTTGCCCACATCCGTGTATACCCAACGCTCGACGGCGGTACGCGACTTGCGCGCCACCAGCACCACTTCGCTGACCAGGATACCGGCGTTGGCGATCAACGAACGGCCTGGCTCCAGGATGATTTCCGGCAGGTCGTCACCGAAGTCTTCCTTGAGGAAGCGGATGATTTCTTCAGCGTAGGTTTCCAGGCTGTTGGTACGGGTGATGTAGTTGGCCGGGAAGCCGCCGCCCATGTTGATCAACTTCAACTCGATACCGTCTTCTTCCTTGAGGCGTTCGAAGATCACTTTGACCTTGGCGATCGCCGCGTCCCACACGCTGATGTCGCGCTGCTGGGAACCGACGTGGAACGAGATGCCGTACGGCACCAGGCCCAGGTCACGGGCGAGGATCAGCAGGTCCATGGCCATGTCGGTCTGGCAGCCGAACTTGCGCGACAAAGGCCAGTCGGCGGTGGTCGAGCCTTCGGTGAGGATGCGCACGTACACTTTCGAGCCCGGCGCGGCCTTGGCGATGTTGCGCAGATCGGCTTCGGAGTCGGTGGAGAACAGGCGCACGCCTTTCTCGTAGAAGTAGCGGATGTCCTTGGATTTCTTGATGGTGTTGCCGTAGCTGATACGGTCGGCGCTGACGCCACGGTCCATGACCTTGTCCAGCTCGTAGATCGAGGCGATGTCGAAGCTCGAGCCCTTGTCTTTCAACAGGTCGATGATCTCGACGGCCGGGTTGGCCTTGACCGCGTAATACACCTTGGCGAATTCGAAACCGGCGCGCAGGTCATCGTAGGCCTGGCTGATCATCGCGGTGTCGATCACCACGAACGGGGTTTCCTGTTTGTCGGCGAACGCCTTCATTTTGTCAAAGGTGGCGCGCGCGAAATAATCTTCGACGTTGATCGACATGCTGGGAACTCCTAAGGGCAAACAAATTTGATCAATGGGTGCAAATGAACGTCCTCCGTATCCCCACTTTGGTTCGCCTACTTCCCAAGGCATGTCGCCGAAAGCAAAAAGGCCATGGGTTAAGCTTCCCTTGGCCTTGCTGTCTCGTCGTCAGTACTTGAGCCGGATGGATCGTTTCCAGCATGGACGTTCGGCGCGAACTTTAGGGCTTGGCGGGCGTGGGATCAACTAAAAATGTCGCGTTTCTGCACGCGTTCGTCGCGCGGCCGCGTGCAGCTACTTATGTAACCGACCGGTGTGACGGATTGATGTTCCCCGCTGAAGGGGAATTGAGCACATTTCCCTGACTCACCGCGGGGCAAATGTGGGAGGGGCTTGCCCCCGATAGCGGTGGGTCAGTTAAATAGTTATCAACTGACCCACCCTCATCGGGGGCAAGCCCCCTCCCACATTTTTTTACCGCGTTGTGTCAGGCCAGGGCGGTCTCGGCAGGCGAAACGATACTGGTCTTGCCGCCACGGGATTTGCCGGAACTCAGGTACTCGGCAATCGATTCCTGGGTCACTTCCCCGAGGAACACCCGCTCGGCATCCATCACCGGCAACCATGAACGGTTGAACTCGTACATCCGCGACAGCAGGATGCGCAGGTGCTCGTCATACGCCGCCGTGGCGTTGAACTCGCGCAGGTACTGGCCGCAGGTACCGGCCTGACGGTGCAGGTCGCGACGGCGTACATAGCCCAGCGCCTTGTTCTCGGCGCAGGTGACCACTACATAGCGGCGGTCGTGCTCGTCCATCAACTCCAGCGCATCGGCCACCGGGGTTTCCGGGCTCACTGACGGCGCGTTGTCCGCCGCGTCTTCGGCCTTCACCAGCAACAGGCGCTTGAGGGTACTGTCCTGGCCGACGAAGTTGCTGACGAACTCGTCCGCCGGGTGCGCCAGCAGCGTGTCCGGATGGTCGATCTGCAACAGCTTGCCGGCGCGGAAGATCGCAATCTTGTCACCCAGCTTGATGGCCTCGTCGATGTCGTGGCTGACCATGATCACGGTCTTGTTCAGCGCGCGCTGCATTTCGAAGAACTCGTTCTGGATCATCTCGCGGTTGATCGGGTCGACCGCGCCGAACGGCTCGTCCATCAGCAGCAACGGCGCATCGGCCGCCAGGGCGCGGATCACACCGATGCGCTGTTGCTGACCACCGGACAGTTCACGCGGGTAGCGATGCAGGTACTGCTTGGGTTCCAGCTTGATCATGCTCATCAACTCGCGGGCGCGGTCGTGGCATTTCTGCTTGTCCCAGCCGAGCAGCTTGGGCACCACCACGATGTTTTCTTCGATGGTCATGTTCGGGAACAGGCCGATCTGCTGGATCACGTAGCCAATGTTGCGGCGCAGGGTCACTTCATCCAGGTCGGTGGTGTCCTCGCCGTTGATCAGGATCTTGCCCGACGAGGGCTTGATCAAGCGGTTGATCATCTTCAACGTCGTACTCTTGCCGCAGCCCGACGGGCCGAGGAATACGCAAATTTCGCCTTCGTTGACGGTCAGGCTTACATCGTTGACGGCGGTGACAGTCTTGCCGTTGCTTTGAAAAGTCTTGGACAGGTTTTGAAGTTCGATCATTTGAGCAATCCTTTTGGAGTCAGCGAGCGTTGCAGCCATTGCAAGAGCAGGTCGGCAAAGATGGCCAGGAGACTGACCAGTACGGCGCCGACAATCAGCATCGACATGTCGCTGCGGCTGATGGAAGCCAGAATCAGTACACCCAGGCCACCGGCGCCGATGGTGGCGGCGATGGTCATCACACCGATGTTCATCACCACGGCGGTGCGCACACCGGCGAGGATTACCGGTACGGCAATCGGCAGTTCGACCATGCGCAGGCGCTGGCCGAAGGTCATGCCGATGCCTTTGGCGGCCTCGCGGATACCCGGTTCAACACCGGTGAGCGCCAGGTAGGTGTTACGCATGATCGGCAACAGGGAGTAGAGGAACACGGCGGTAATCGCCGGCATCGGTCCCAGGCCCTGGCCAAATTTGGAGTAGAACGGCAGCAGCAGGCCGAACAGGGCGATGGAGGGCACCGTGAGCAATACCGTGGCGCTGGCTTGCAAGGGGCCTGCAAGTGTCGGATAGCGGGTCATCAGCACGCCCAAGGGCACACCGACGACAATCGCGAGAATCACAGCAATACCGACCAGGGTGATGTGCTGCCAGGTCAGGTGCAGGACCTGGGCCCAATCAAGATGGGAAAAGGCGTTCAAAAATTCCATGTCTTCTCCTTTTTAGTTGATTGGATGTTGGCGCAGGAAATCGGCGGCAACGGCGGACGGGCTTTCATGGTCGACGTCGACCCGCGCATTCAGCTGGCGCATGGTTGCGTCGTCGAACAGAGTGGCCAAGGGCTTGAGCTCGGCAGCCAGTTGCGGGTGCTGATCGAGGTATTCCTGGCGAATCACCGGGGCGGCCGTGTAGTCCGGGAAGTAGTGCTTGTCGTCTTCAAGCAGCTTCAACTTGAAGGCGTTGAGGCGACCGTCGGTGGTGTAGACCAGGCCGGCAAACACTTGGCCATTACGCAACGCGGTGTAGACCAGGCCTGCGTCCATCTGCCGAGTGTTCTTGCGCGTCAGGTTCATGTCGTACAGCTTGACCATGCCTGCCAGGCCGTCGGAACGGTTGGCGAACTCGGTGTCCAGGGCGACCAGGCGGTGATCCTTGGCGTCTTCGGCCATGGCTTGGGTGAGATCGCTGATGCTGTTGATCTCGGGGTGTTCCTGAGCCACTTTCTCGGGCAACGCCAGGGCGTAAGTGTTGCTGAAGCGCGACGGCGACAGCCAGACCAGGCCCTTTTTCGCGTCGAGTTCTTTGACCCGCGCGTAGGACTGTTCGCTGTCGAGCTTCTCGTCGATGTGGTTGTAGGCCACCAGCGACACGCCGGTGTATTCCCAGATCAGATCCAGTTGCCCGCTTTCCTGGGCACTGCGCGCCAGGTTGCTGCCCAGGCCGCCGGTCACTCGGGCGTCGTAGCCCTTGCTGCGCAGGTACTGGGAGGTGATTTCGGCGAGCAGGGTCTGTTCGGTGAACACCCGGGCGCCGATACGGATTACGGGTTTGTCGGCGGCTTGCGCAATACCTGCAAGCAGCAGGACGCAGCCTAATATCAAGCTTAATTTTTTCATGTCGATTCCTTACCTGGCGTTAAGACGGGCGCAACCCGCGTTCCAGCCAGAGGCGGCTGGCCATGGTCACCAGGCCGTCAAGCAGCAATGCCAGCAGCGCGGTGCATGCAGCACCAAGCAGCAGTTGCGGCTGATTGTTCAAGGCAATGCCGGGGAAGATCAGGCTGCCGAGGCTGTTGGCACCGATCAGGAACGCCAGGGGTGCGGTACCGACGTTGATCGCCAGGGCTACGCGCACGCCGCCGATGATGATCGGCACGGCATTGGGCAATTCCACGCGAAACAGCACCTGGCGCGGGGTCATGCCGATGCCGGTGGCGGCCTCCTTCAGGGAGCCCTGAACATTTTTCAGGCCTTCGTAGGTGTTACGCACGATGGGCAGGAGGGAGGCGAGAAACAACGCGAAGATCGCCGGGCCGCTGCCGATGCCGAGGACGCCGAGGGCGATGGCCAGTACGGCCAGGGGAGGGACGGTGTTGCCGATGTTGAAAATCTGCATGAAGCGTTCTGCGCGTCCGACCATGTTCGGTCGACTGAGCAGGATACCGGCGGGGATCCCCACAATCAGGGCGGCCAGCATGGACACTAAAACCAGAATCAGATGAGCTTGCAGGTAAAACAACAAATCGTCGCGGTACAGTTCGATCGTGTTGATGCCGATCCAGTGGACCAGCAGGGCCAGGAGCGCGACGACAACCGCTGCTCCCATAAGCCCTTTGCCATAGCGAATAGCCACAGGCGGACTCCTTTTTTCTTCTGTCGACGAACACATTCCTGCGTGGCAAGCCATTGCTGGCTGTCAGCGAAATGTAATCGCGAAATGCAGCTCGCCAATGCCGTCAAAAGCGGCATGAGTTCGAGCCATAAGCGCAGCCTCGTCAGGCTAACTTGCTGATTTTCCAGCCCCTGTTCCGAGTGCGTAAGCAGGGGAGTGGACGTCTCTACCTTTTAAAAGGTTCCACACTTGGGCGCATTTAGCCACCCCCAATGGGCTCAACGGTGGTCCGTACCCTCGCGTTTGCGCTATACTCGCCGCCCTTTTTTGACTCACCTGCCAGGCGATTTCCCATGACCCACCAGGCCGCCGAAGTCGCGAAACGCCGCACTTTCGCCATTATTTCCCACCCCGATGCCGGTAAGACCACCATCACCGAAAAGCTGTTGCTGATGGGCAAGGCAATCGCGGTGGCCGGCACGGTCAAATCGCGCAAATCCGACCGCCATGCGACATCCGACTGGATGGAAATGGAAAAGCAACGGGGTATCTCCATTACCACGTCGGTCATGCAGTTCCCGTATCGCGACCACATGGTCAACCTGCTCGACACTCCGGGCCACGAAGACTTTTCCGAAGACACCTACCGCACCCTGACGGCAGTGGACTCGGCGCTGATGGTCCTCGACGGCGGTAAGGGCGTCGAGCCTCGCACCATTGCGCTGATGGACGTGTGCCGGTTGCGCGACACACCGATTGTCAGCTTCATCAACAAACTCGACCGCGATATCCGCGACCCCATCGAGTTGCTGGATGAAATCGAAGCTGTCCTGAAGATCAAGGCCGCGCCGATCACCTGGCCGATTGGTTGCTACCGCGACTTCAAGGGCGTGTATCACCTGGCCGACGACTACATCATTGTCTACACCGCCGGTCATGGGCATGAGCGCACCGATGTGAAAATCATCGAGAAGCTCGACTCCGACGAAGCCCGCGCCCACCTGGGCGACGAGTACGACCGCTTTGTCGACCAGCTGGAACTGGTGCAGGGCGCCTGCCACGCGTTCAACCAGCAGGAATTCCTCGACGGTCAATTGACCCCGGTGTTCTTCGGCACGGCCTTGGGCAACTTCGGTGTCGACCATGTGCTCGACGCCGTGGTGGATTGGGCACCCAAGCCCCTGGCCCGTGTGGCCAACGAGCGCACCGTGGAACCGGTCGAAGAGAAATTCACCGGCTTCGTGTTCAAGATCCAGGCGAACATGGACCCCAAGCACCGCGACCGCATCGCCTTCATGCGTATCTGCTCCGGCCGCTACGAAAAGGGCATGAAGATGCGCCACGTGCGCACCGGCAAGGACGTACGCATCGGAGACGCCCTGACGTTCTTCTCCTCCGAGCGTGAACAGCTCGAAGAAGCCTACGCCGGCGACATCATCGGCCTGCACAACCACGGCACCATCCAGATCGGCGACACCTTCACCGAAGGCGAAGCGCTGGGCTTCACCGGCATCCCGCACTTCGCCCCGGAACTGTTCCGCCGCGTACGCCTGCGCGATCCGCTCAAGTCCAAGCAACTGCGCCAGGGCCTGCAGCAACTGGCCGAGGAAGGCGCCACCCAGGTGTTCTTCCCCGAGCGCAGCAACGACATCATCCTCGGTGCCGTGGGTGTGCTGCAGTTCGACGTGGTCGCCAGCCGCTTGAAAGAGGAATACAAGGTGGAATGCTCCTACGAGCCGATCACCGTGTATTCGGCGCGCTGGATCGAGTGCAGCGATAAGAAAAAGCTGGAGGAGTTTTCCAACAAGGCCGTGGAAAACCTCGCGGTGGACGGCGGTGGTCACCTGACCTACCTGGCCCCGACCCGCGTCAACCTGGCGCTGATGGAAGAGCGCTGGCCGGATGTGAAATTCCGCGCGACCCGCGAACACCATTAAGGTCTGAACGGTAGCAGAGAGGGCGAAGCTGTCATGGCTTCGCCCTTTTTGTTGGCTCTCTCTATAACGGTGCTGCCAATAGCTTTGGTCTGAATGTGTGTCGAGCTTCTGCATGTATGTAAGTCAGGGCAAACATACAGCACATCCGCAGGTTGCTCGGCGGCGCCGGGTCAATAGGCTGACTGAATACAGTCGGTACTTATATGAATGGCGTTGGTGTGTCTACTGTTAATGTTGGCAGTAGACAGGTGCTTTTTCCGCTACTAATGTTGAGTTGTGAATAAGGAGTATGGGGCAAACGGTATTATTTATAGTTGGGCGTTAGCGGTCTAGGCTGAGGAGGAAAAGGCTATGGGAACTACAAAAGTTATGGTGCCGACCGGGGATTTGGATGTTTACGTCGAAAAGAAGCTTGATTTCAGCGCGAAGGATTTTTTATTTAACAAGGACGATAGAGGGGTCCTGACTTTTGGCGGAAGTAAAGGTTCTTTTTCCCCAGCGGCCTACGTGGCTTGGAGAGGAGACGATTTTGCTGTCGGTTCTTATTCCATTGCGCCTGTTGGCGAGGGTGATGCCATAGCCTGGTATAACCATGCGAGTCTTAATAGTTGGCCGGCGATAAGTGGAACCTTCAATATCCACGCCATTTCGCTGGGAGACAACCCCAGCATTGATTTTGATTTTAATTTTATTGCTAAAAACCGATGGGGTAATAGAGAAGAGATTCATGTTTCAGGGCGGGGAGTTATTAACGGATTTGATAGTAAAGTTGTTTCTCCAAGCGATAAGGATAGCCCGGCGGGCGATGAGCTGTGGCGATAACCACACACCTCCTCGATTGCGGCTGAGCAATCAACTGTGGGAGGGGGCTTGCCCCCGATAGCGGTCTATCAGTGACATGTAACGTCCTGACCCACTGCTATCGGGGACAAGCCCCCTCCCACTTTTGCCCTCTATACGGCTGGGGATTGGCGAGAATCCTGCATCGGGTCTAGCGTTCACACATTGACTGCGAAGGAGACCTCCGTGCGAAATGTTCGATACGCTATTTGTCTGATGCTACTGGCAGGCCCGGGGCTGACAACGCTCCCGGCACTGGCCGTCGATGGCACGCCCCAATGGAAGGACACCGGCCCCGTCACCAAGAGAAAGGCCAACGAGGTCAACTCCGGCAGTTGGAAGCCGCAGCCCCAGCCCACCGATGTCAGGGATCCGGAAAACCCCGTCAACGAAGGGGAGGACAGTGAGACTTTTGACGACGGCGAGACCTGAGACGCGGCCCCAACCCAAAAAGAAGCCCTTCCCGCCAGGCTGATGCGCAACCTGACGGGAAGGGCTGTAGAACGCTGTATCACTGATCGTTCAACGATCTCAGGCGACGAACTGCTCCGCGTAGTGGCAAGCCACTTGGCGGTTATCCAACGGCCGCAACAGCGGCTCCTCGGTGCTGCAGCGCGCCGTCGCATACGGGCAGCGCTTGTGGAACGCGCAGCCAGGCGGCGGGTTCAGCGGGTTGGGCAGCTCGCCGACGATCTTGATCTTCGGCTTGTTCGGGTCCGGGTGGATGGTCGGGGTGGCCGACAGCAGCGCCTGGGTGTACGGGTGCAGCGGGCGGGCGTAGATGTCTTCCTTGGGGCCCACTTCCACCGGGCGGCCGAGGTACATCACCATCACGTCGTCGGCGACGTGTTGCACCACCGCCAGGTTGTGGGAGATGAACACGTAGGCGGTGTTGAATTCCTGCTGCAGGTCCATGAACAGGTTGAGCACCTGGGCCTGGATCGACACGTCCAGCGCCGAGGTCGGTTCATCGGCCACCAGCACTTTGGGTTGCAGCATCATCGCCCGGGCCAGGGCGATACGCTGGCGCTGGCCGCCGGAGAACATGTGCGGGTAGCGCTGATAATGCTCGGGGCGCAGGCCCACTTGCTTCATCATCGCCTGCACTTTTTCGCGGCGTTCGGCGGCGGACAGGTTGGTGTTGATCAACAGCGGCTCGCCGAGTTGATCACCGACCTTCTGGCGTGGGTTCAACGAGGCGTACGGGCTCTGGAACACCATCTGCACGTCTTTGCGCAATTGCTTGCGCTGGGCCTTGTCGGCACCGGCCACTTCCTGGCCGGCGATTTTAAGCGAGCCCGAAGACGGTTCCTCGATCAGCGTGAGGGCGCGGGCCAGGGTGGATTTGCCGCAACCCGATTCGCCCACTACGGCGAGGGTCTTGCCGGCTTCCAGTTCGAAGGACACACCATTAAGGGCGCGCACCGTGGCGTGGCCCTTGAACAGGCCACGGGACACTTCGTAATGACGGGTCAGGTCGCGGGCGGTAAGAACGACGGCCATTACGCCACCTCCTGGTTCAAGGGGTAGAAGCAGCGCGCCAGGCTGTTGGTTTTCGGATCAAGGGCCGGGCGCTCGGCGCGGCAGTTGTCGCGTACATACGGGCAACGCGGCGACAGCAGGCAACCCTGCGGACGGTCATAACGGCCGGGCACGATGCCGGGCAGCGTGGCCAGCCGCGTGGCGCCCAGGCTGTGCTCCGGAATCGCCTTGAGCAATGCTTCGCTGTAAGGATGCGCCGGAATGTCGAACAGTTGCGGCACCTGGCCGACTTCCACGGCCTGGCCCGCGTACATCACGCAGACGCGCTGGGCGGTTTCAGCCACCACCGCCAGGTCGTGGGTGATCAGCACCAGGCCCATGTTCTGTTCTTTCTGCAGGGCCAGCAGCAGTTCCATGATCTGCGCCTGGATGGTCACGTCCAGGGCGGTGGTCGGTTCGTCGGCGATCAGCAGCTTCGGCTCGCCGGCAATCGCCATGGCGATTGCCACACGCTGGCTCATACCGCCGGACAGTTGGTGCGGGTAGGCATCCATACGGCTGGCAGCGCCCGGGATCTCCACTTTTTCCAGCAACTCGATGGCGCGCTTGCGCGCTTGCTTGCCGGACATTTTCAGGTGCAGGCGCAGCACTTCTTCAATCTGGAAGCCTACGGTATAGCTGGGGTTCAGCGCGGTCATCGGGTCCTGGAACACCATCGCCAAGTCTTTGCCGACGATCTGGCGGCGCTGACGGTTGCTCAGCTTGAGCATGTCCTTGCCGTCGAAGTTCAGCGCGTCGGCGGTGACGATGCCGGGGTGCTCGATCAGGCCCATCAGCGCCATCATGGTCACGGATTTACCCGAGCCCGACTCGCCAACGATCGCCAGGACTTCGCCTTTGTCGACCGAAATGTCGAGGCCATCGACCACCGGCACGGCGGTCTTGTCGCCGAAGCGCACGTTGAGATTCTTGATTTCTAACAGTGACATGGGAATCTCCTCAGGCGGCGTTCTTGAGTTTCGGGTCCAGCGCGTCGCGCAGGCCGTCACCCATCAAGTTGATTGCCAGCACGCTGAGCAAAATGGTCAAGCCAGGCAGGCTCACGACCCACCAGGCGCGTTCGATGTAGTCACGGGCCGAAGCCAGCATGGTGCCCCACTCAGGCGTTGGCGGTTGGACGCCAAGGCCAAGGAAACCCAGGGCCGCGGCATCGAGGATCGCCGAGGAAAAGCTCAGGGTCGCCTGTACGATCAGCGGCGCCATGCAATTAGGCAGCACGGTGATGAACATCAGGCGCGGCAACCCGGCGCCGGCAAGGCGGGCGGCGGTCACGTAGTCACGATTCAGTTCGCCCATCACCGCAGCGCGGGTCAGGCGCACGTAGGACGGCAGCGACACGATGGCGATCGCGATCACGGTATTGATCAGGCCAGGGCCGAGGATGGCGACAATCGCCACGGCCAGCAGCAGTGAAGGCAGGGCCAGCATGATGTCCATCAAACGCATGATGGTCGGGCCGAGCAGACGCGGGAAGAACCCGGCGAACAGGCCCAGCAGGATGCCCGGGATCAGCGACATCACCACCGACGACAAGCCGATCAACAGCGACAGGCGCGAACCCTGGATCAGGCGTGAGAGCAGGTCACGGCCCAGTTCGTCGGTGCCGAGCAGGAACTGGATCTGCCCGCCCTCGAGCCAGGACGGCGGGGTGAGCAGGAAGTCGCGGTACTGCTCGCTCGGGTTATGCGGTGCAACCCAGGGCGCGAAGATCGCGCAGAACACGATCAGCAGCATGAACAGCAGCCCGGCAACCGCGCCTTTGTTCTTGGAGAAGGCTTGCCAGAATTCTTTGTACGGGGACGGGTACAGCAGGCTCTGATCGACTGCTGACACTGGAGTAGAGGTAGTCATGGTCATGATCTCAGCGCTGGTGACGGATGCGTGGGTTGGCGAAGCCGTAGAGGATGTCCACCACGAAGTTCACCAGGATCACCAGGCAGGCGATCAGCAGAATGCCGTTCTGCACCACCGGGTAGTCCCGCGCGCCAATGGCCTCGATCAGCCATTTGCCGATGCCGGGCCACGAGAAGATGGTTTCGGTCAGTACCGCACCGGCCAGCAGCGTGCCGACTTGCAGGCCGACCACGGTCAGCACCGGAATCAGCGCGTTACGCAGGCCGTGCACGAACACCACGCGCGCCGGCGAGAGGCCCTTGGCCTTGGCGGTGCGGATGTAGTCCTCACGCAGCACTTCGAGCATCGACGAGCGGGTCATCCGCGCGATCACCGCCAGCGGGATGGTGCCCAGTACGATGGCCGGCAGGATCAGGTGGTGCAGTGCGTCCCAGAACGCGTCCGGCTCGTCGGCCAGCAGCGTGTCGATGAGCATGAAGCCGGTGCGCGGCTCGATGTCGTAGAGCAGGTCGATACGCCCGGAAACCGGGGTCCAGCCCAGGCTCACCGAGAAGAACATGATCAGGATCAGGCCCCACCAGAAGATCGGCATCGAATAGCCCGCCAGGGAGATGCCCATCACCCCGTGGTCAAACAGCGACCCTCGTTTGAGTGCCGCGATCACCCCGGCCAGCAGGCCCAGGATACCGGCGAACAGCAGGGCGGCCATGGACAGTTCCAGGGTCGCCGGAAAGAGTGCGGTGAACTCGGTCCACACGCTGGTGCGGGTGCGCAGGGATTCGCCAAGGTCGCCCTGGGCAAGTTTGCCCACGTAGTCCAGGTATTGCGCATACAACGGCTTGTTCAAGCCAAGGCGTTCCATTGCCTGGGCATGCATTTCGGGGTCAACCCGCCGCTCGCCCATCATGACTTCTACGGGGTCGCCTGGAATCATGCGAATCAACGCAAAGGTCAGCAACGTGATGCCGAAGAACGTGGGGATCAATAACCCCAGTCGGCGGGCAATAAAACTAAACATCTTGGTGTATACCTCAATCAGCCGGTTAGGCAGGTTCGGCGCCGTCAGTGGCGACGGCGCCGAGCGTTTTTCTTATTACTTCACCTGGGTGGTGGCGAAGTTATTGGTCGTCAGAGGACTTTGGGTATAACCCTCGACGTTCTTGCGCATGGCAGTAAACATTTTCGGGTAAGCCATTGGAATCCACGGCTGATCCTTTTCAAACACATCCAGAGCTTGTTCATAGAGTGCAGCGCGCTCGGCGGGTTCAGCGTCAGCGCGGGCCTTATCGATCAAGTCTTGAAATTCTTTGTTACACCAGCGGGCGTAGTTTTCGCCGTTTTTCGCCGCATCGCAACTCAGGTTTGGCGTGAGGAAGTTATCCGGGTCCCCGTTGTCCCCGGCCCAGCCGGCGGAAACCATGTCGTGTTCGCCGGCTTTGGCGCGCTTGAGCATTTCGCCCCATTCCATGACCTTGATATTGACCTTCAGGCCAATCTGCGCCAGATCCGCCTGCATACGCTGGGCGCCGAGCATTGGGTTGGGGTTGGTCGGACCACCGCCGTTACGGGTGAACAAGGTGAACTCGGTGCCTTCCGGTACGCCGGCTTCCTTGAGCAGGGCGCGGGCCTTGTCCAGGTCGCGGGGCGGGTTCTTGATCTTGTCATTGAAGCCCAGCAAGGTCGGTGGATACGGGCCAGTGCCGACGACTGCGTTGCCTTTGCCGTATAGGGCGTCGGTGTAGCCGGCCTTGTCGAACGCAATGTTGATCGCGTGGCGCACCCGCGCATCACTCATGTACTTGTGAGTGGTGTTCAGGGCGGTGTAACTGGTGGTCATCGCCGCCAGTTCATCCACTTTCAGATTCGGGTCGGCCTTGACGCTCGGCACATCGTCGGGCTTGGGATACAGCGCGATCTGGCACTCGTTGGCCTTGAGCTTCTGCAGGCGCACGTTGTTGTCGGTGGTAATTGCCAGGATCAGCGGATCGGCCGGTGGCTTGCCACGGAAGTACTCCGGGTTGGCCTTGAAGCGCACCTGGGCGTCTTTGGCATAGCGCATGAAGATGAACGGCCCGGTGCCGATCGGCTTGGCGTTGAGGTCATCGGTCTTGCCGGACTTGAGCAACTGGTCGGCGTATTCGGCGGAGTGGATCGAGGAAAACGCCATGGCCAGGTCGGCCAGGAACGGTGCTTCAGGACGGGTCAGGGTAAAGACGACGGTGTGATCATCGGTCTTCTCTACGCTCTTGAGCAGTTCCTTGAAGCCCATGCTTTCGAAATACGGGTAGCCCACGTTGGACTTTTTATGCCACGGGTGATTCGGGTCCAGCTGGCGCTGGAAGCTCCAAAGCACGTCGTCGGCGTTCAGGTTGCGCGTGGGTTTGAAATAGTCGGTGGTGTGGAACTTGATATCGTCACGCAGGTGGAACGTGTAGGTCAGGCCATCGGCGCTGATTTCCGGCAGGTCCTTGGCTAACGCCGGAACCACTTCGGTGGTGCCGGGCTTGAAATCCACCAGGCGGTTGAACATGGTTTCGGCGGCGGCGTCAGCGGTCACGGCGGTGGTGTACAGGACCGGGTCAAAACCCTCCGGGCTGGCTTCGGTGCAGACCACCAGCGGTTTGGCCGAAACGCCGATCGCCACGCTGAGCAGCGCAGCGGCCATGGCAGCTTGTAGCGGGAGCATTTTCATTCAGAGCCCTCTGCAATCGATGGAGCCAGAAACGCGAAGACGGCGGGCTCGTCCTGAGCCCGCCGCTTACCTGGCGCTAATTAAAGAATGTTGAACGGGATGGTGGTGACCAGACGGAACTCTTTGATGCTGCCGTCGGACTGGAACTCGCTGCCACGGTGCTCAACATAGGTTGCGCGCACGGTAGTGGCTTTGAGCGGGCCGCTTTGCAGGGCGTAAGAGGCGCCTACACCGTATTCCTGGTGCTTCTCGCCGTCCTGGGACTGAATGCCGTCGTAGGCGAACTTGGCGCGACCATTGTTGCCGGTGTAGTGGGTACCGTCGATGCCCCAGCCGCGGGCCGAGTAGGCGTTGAACTTCAGGCCTGGCACGCCGTATTCGGCCATGTTGATGGCGTAGGCGATCTGGAACGATTTCTCGTTCGGGCCGTTGAAGTCGGACGTCAGGGAGTTGGCCAGGTAGATGCCGTTGGTTTCGTGCAGGTAGTCGAAGTACTCGTTACCGTTCACCTGCTGGTAGCCGAAGGTCAGGCTGTGTGCCTGGTGAGTCAGTCCCAGGGACAGGGAGAAGGTATCGTTGTCGATTTCCCCCATCTCTTTTTTGCCTTCATCGACCGTCTTGTAGTAGTTGAAGCCGGTGGTCAGGCCCAGTTGCTGAGCGTCGCCCAGTTCGTGGGTGGCGCCGAAGTAGTACTGGTTCCAGAAGTCCTTCACGTTGGCGGCGAAGAAGCTGGTCTTCAGGCTTTTCAGCGGCTGGTAGTTCACACCCAGGGTCGACACTTTGTCGGTTTCCGCACCATTGCCGTATTCGCTGCGGAATTTCGACAGGCTCTGCTCGCTACGCGGGGAAACGCGGTCAAACACGCCGCCCTGGAACGACAGGTTGCTGAATTCTTCGCTGTTGAAGCTCACACCCTGGAAGCTTGAGGGCAGCGCACGGTTGCCGATGGTATCGACGATACCGCTGCTGAAGTTCTGGCGACCGGCAGTCAGCGTAGTGTTGGATACGCGGAACTGCACGTTGGCCAGGCCCAGTTTGCTCCACTGGTCTACGGCATCACCGTTGGAGTCGGCCAGGGTGCGGTTGGAGCCGCCCTTGATATCACGCTTGCTGCGGTCCAGGACCAGCGCGTTGTACACCGCCACTTCGGTCTTGACGCCGACAGTGCCCTGGGTGAAACCCGAGCTGGCGTTGAGGATGGTGCCCTGCACCCAGTTGGTACGGTTGCGGTCGGTCAGGGTCTGGCCGTGCTTCTGGTACGAGAAGGTGCCCCCACGGTATTTGCTTTCATGGGAGTACCAGTTACGCGTGGTGCCGCCCAGGCTGAAATCTTCGATGAAGCCTTTGGCCTCGCTTTGGGCGCTGGTGCCGGCCAGAGTGGTAGGAACGAAGTCCTGGCTCTGGATTTCAGCGTAGGCGGTGGCCGTGATGCTGCTGATGGCCAGGGCCAGAAGCGCTTTGCTGCTCAGTTTCATGGGTGAAGCTCCTTTGGTTCTCTTTTTTATGCCGGTCTTTTTAGGTGAACCGGCTATTGGGTGTGTAACTCGTTCAAGCTATTGCAAACGTTTGGCGTAGGAAAAATCCCAACAAAAGGCTGCACGTTTGCCGCAGGGCCAACTTCGCCCTGCGCAATCCGGTTATTTTTCTTATGGGGTGATGCTGACGCCCGAGAACACGTTGCGGCCGAAGGGGCTTACTTTGAATCCTTCGACTTTGGCGCTTAACGGCTGGTTGACCGTCGAGTGGGCGACTGGCGTGATCGGCACCTGCTGCTTGAGCAGTTGCTGCGCCTGTTTGTACAGAACAGTCCTTTGTTCACGGTCGGTGACGACCTTGGCTTGCTTGATCAGCTTGTCGTACGCCGGGTCACACCACATGGAGTAGTTGTTCCCGCCGATGGCGTCGCAGCTGTAGAGGGTGCCCAGCCAGTTGTCCGGGTCACCGTTGTCGCCGGTCCAGCCGATCAGGCTGACATCGTGCTCACCGTTCTTGGTGCGCTTGATGTATTCGCCCCATTCGTAGCTGACGATCTTCACTTTCAGGCCGATCCTGGCCCAATCGTTCTGCAGCATTTCAGCCATCAGCTTGGCATTGGGGTTGTACGGCCGTTGTACCGGCATCGCCCAGAGGGTGATCTCGGTGCCTTCCTTCACGCCGGCGGCCTTGAGCAGCTCCTTGGCTTTTTCCGGGTTGTAGGCGGCGTCCTTGATGCTGTCATCGTAGGACCACTGGGTCGGCGGCATGGCGTTCACCGCCAGTTGCCCCGCGCCCTGGTAGACGGCGTTGAGGATGCTCTGCTTGTTCACCGCCATGTCCAGCGCCTGGCGCACTTCAAGCTGGTCGAACGGCTTGTGGCGCACGTTGTAGGCGATGTAGCCCAGGTTGAAGCCGGGCTTGGTCAGCAATTGCAGGTTCGGGTCGGCCTTGAGCGCGTCGACATCGGCGGGGCGCGGGTGCAGGGTGACCTGGCATTCGCCGGCCTTGAGCTTCTGCACGCGCACCGACGCGTCGGTGTTGATGGCGAAGATCAGTTGATCGAGCTTGACCCGGCTCGGGTCCCAGTACTGTTTGTTCGCCACGTAGCGAATCTGCGAGTCTTTCTGGTACCGCTGGAACACAAACGGGCCGGTGCCGATCGGCTTCTGGTTGATATCGCTGGGCTTGCCTTCCTTGACCAACTGCTCGGCATACTCGGCGGAGAGGATCGCGGCGAAGCTCATGGCGATGTTTTGCACGAACGCGGCGTCGACCGTGTTCAAGGTGATCACCACGGTGTGCGGGTCGGTTTTTTCGACCTTGGCAATGTTCTTGTTCAGGCTCATCCCGTTGAAGTAGGGGAACTCGGTAGGGTAGGCCTTGCGAAACGGGTGGTCGGGGTCAAGCATGCGGTTGAAGGTGAACAGCACGTCGTCGGCGTTGAAGTCGCGCGTCGGCTTGAATTCCTTGTTGCTGTGGAACTTCACCCCTTCACGCAGATGAAAGGTGTAGGTCAGCCCGTCTTCGGAGATGTCCCATTTGGTCGCCAGCCCAGGCACTACGTCAGTTGCGCCTTTTTCGAACTCGACCAGACGGTTGTACAACGGTTCTGCCGCATCGTTGTCGGTGGCGGTGGTGTATTGCGCGGTGTCAAAGCCTGCCGGGCTGCCCTCGGAGCAGAACACCAGGCTCTTCTTGTCGGCGGCTTGAGCTATTGTGGCCACGGCCAACAGGCTGGTGGCAAACATTGCGGATAGAACGGTGGTATGGCGCATGACGATTCCGATCCTTGTCTGTAGTTATCAACAGCGAACAATCCCTTAGGCCTCCGGCCAGGCGGACATCACTGGTCCCACACGCGGTAAGTGCCTTTCGCAAGTTGGCGCCTCTGCTGTCCTACAACGTTATGGGCTGCGGACTTCACAGTAAATGCGCCAAATCGGATTGACCCTGTAGGTAACGGAGACATGAAGCGCAGTTCATTGCTGTAGGACAGCAGCGCTTATAAATGTGGTCTGTTTCCTACGGTCCAGGCGGATGAAATAACGGCGACGTTGTAAAACGTCGCCGTCATTGATCCTTACTTGCCGCTTACGCTCACGCCGTAAAAGGAGTTCAAGCCAAACGGGCTGATCTTGAAATCCTGCACGGTGTTGCGCATGGGTTGATACACCGTCGAGTGCGCGATAGGTGTCATCGGAACTGCATCTTTCAGAACATGTTGCGCCTGCTTGTACAGCTCGGTGCGTTTGGCGACATCCGATGTGGCCTTGGCTTCCTTCACGATGCCGTCGAATTTCTTGTCGCACCACTTGGAGAAGTTGTTGCCCGACAGCGAGTCGCAGCCGAACAGCACGTTCAGCCAGTTGTCCGGGTCACCATTGTCGCCGCTCCAGCCAATGATCATGGCCTGGTTCTCGCCGCCCTTGGAGCGCTTGATGTATTCGCCCCACTCGTAGCTGGTGATCTTGACCTTCAAGCCGATCTTGGACCAGTCGTTCTGCAGCATCTCGGCCATCAGTTTGGCGTTCGGGTTGTACGGACGCTGAACCGGCATGGCCCACAGCACGATCTCGGTGCCTTCCTTGATGCCGGCTTCCTTGAGCAGCGCCTTGGCTTTCTCAGGGTTATAGGCGGCATCCTTGATGGTGGTGTCGTAGGACCATTGGGTCGGCGGCATGGCGTTGACGGCCAGTTGACCGGCACCCTGGTACACCGAGTCGATGATCTGCTGCTTGTTCACCGACATGTCCAGCGCCTGGCGCACGCGCAGGTCGGCCAGTGGGTTGGGCTGATCGCTGCCCTTGACCTTGTCCATCACGTTGTAGGCCACGTAGCCCAGGTTGAAACCAGCCTGGTGCGGCAGTTTCAGGTCCTTGTCTTCACCCAGCGCCTTGAGGTCGGCCGGACGTGGGAACAGGGTGACCTGACATTCGTTTTTCTTGAGCTTCTGGATACGCACCGACGGGTCAGTGGTGATGGCGAAGATCAGGTTATCGATCTTCACGTCTTCAGGTTTCCAGTAGTCCTTGTTGCCGGTGTAGCGAATGTTCGAGTCTTTCTGGTAGCTCTTGAACACGAACGGGCCAGTACCCACCGGTTTCTGGTTGATGTCGGCGGGTTTGCCTTCCTTCAACAATTGCGCGGCGTATTCGGCGGATTGGATCGAGGCGAAACTCATGGCCATGTTCTGGATGAACGCAGCGTCCACTTTGCCAAGGGTGAACTTGACGGTGTGGTCATCGATCTTTTCGATGTTCTTGATGTTGGTGTCCATCCCCATGTCCGTGAAGTACGGAAACTCGGTGGGGTAGGCTTTACGGAATGGATCGTCTTTATTGATCATCCGGTTAAAGGTGAACAGTACGTCGTCGGCCGAAAATTCACGAGTCGGCTTGAAGTACGGGGTGGTGTGGAACTTGACGCCTTCGCGCAGGTGGAAGGTATATGTCAGGCCGTCCGGGGACACGTCCCAGCTGGTGGCGAGGCCTGGCACCACGGCGGTGCCGCCGCGTTCGAACTGGCTCAGGCGGTTGAACATGGTTTCGGCCGAGGCATCGAAGTCTGTTCCGGTGGTGTACTGGCCTGGGTCAAAACCGGCCGGGCTCCCTTCGGAGCAGAACACCAGGTTAGTTGCCGCTTGGGCAAATGGGGCTGCGGCCATAAGGCCAGCGCTCACTAATAACGGAAGGACTGCGTGTTTAAGCATGTTGGCCTCATGATTTGTTGTCATTTTTGGTGGTGAGGGCGACCTCGTGAGTCGGCCTGCGGATACTTACGCAGGCGCCATACCCATTGCAAGATGTTGAACGGTTGCAAGCGGCAAACAGTGGGACGGGCGTACAAGAATGTCGCATTTATGAAAGTTTTGACATAAATGTGTCCATTTGGCGGTTTTTTTCGGTGCGTGGGGCGCACCGCAAAAGCCCAATCGAGGCGTCTAGTGCACTCGATTGGGGCGTTGTTGTTACTTATCTAGACTCACACCGTAGAACGGTGTCAGCCCGAACGGGCTGATCTTGAAGTCGCGCACTTGCTTGCGCATTGGCTGGAAAACCGTCGAGTTCGCAATAGGCGTTATAGGTACTTGTTCCTTAAGGATTTGTTGTGCCTGTTGATACCACTTGATGCGCTGTTCGCGGGCGTTGCTGACCTTGGCCTGCTGCACCAGCTTGTCATACGCCGGGTTACACCATTTGGCGTAGTTGCTGCCCTTGACCGCGGCACAACTGTAGAGCACGCCGAGCCAGTTATCGGGGTCGCCGTTGTCGCCGGTCCAGCCGTAAATCATCGCGTCGTGTTCACCATTCTTGGCGCGCTTGATGTATTCGCCCCACTCATAGCTGACGATATTGGCCTTGATGCCGACCTTGGCCCAATCCTGCTGGATCATTTGTGCGGACATGCGCGCATTCGGGTTGGAGGCGCGTTGCACGGTCATTGCCCAAAGATCGATGGTGGTACCTGGTGCAACCCCTGCTTCTTTTAGTAGCGCCCGGGCCTTGGTCGGGTCGTACGGCGCATCCTTTATCGCCGTGTCATAAGACCACTGCGCGGGCGGCAGCGCGTTCTGCGCCAATTGTCCGGCGCCTTGATACACCGCCTTGATGATCGCAGGCTTGTCGATGGCCATATCCAGCGCCTGGCGCACCTTCAGCTGGTCCAGGGGCGGATGGGTGACGTTGTAGGCGAGAAAGCCGAGGTTGAAGCCGGCCTGCTGCAGCACGCGCAGGTTCGGGTCCTGTTTCATCACCTCGATATCGGCGGGGCGCGGGTAGCCGCTGACCTGGCATTCACCGGCCTTGAGTTTCTGCAGGCGCGCGGCGGCGTCCGGGGTGATGGCGAAGACCAGGTTGTCGAGCTTCACATCTTCGGGCTTCCAATACGCTTTATTGGCGACGTAACGGATCTGTGAATCTTTCTGGTAGCGCTTGAACACGAACGGGCCGGTGCCGACCGGCTTCTGATTGATGTCCTCGGCCTTGCCTTGCTTGAGGAGCTGGGCGGCGTACTCGGCCGATTGCACTGAGGCGAAACTCATCGCCAGGTTCTGCACGAACGCGGCATCCACCTTGTTCAGGTTGAAGCGCACGGTGCGATCGTCGAGTTTGTCTAGGCTTTTGATTGTGGTGTTCAGGCCCATGTCGGTGAAGTAGGGCGATTCGGAAGGGTAGGCCTTGCGAAACGGACTTTCGGCGTCCAACAGCCGGTTGAAGGTAAACACCACATCATCGGCGTTGAAGTCGCGGGTCGGGGTGAAGAAATCGGTGGTGTGAAACTTCACGCCCTCGCGCAAGTGGAAGGTGTAGGTGAGGCCGTCTTCGGAGACATCCCAGCGAGTGGCGAGGCCGGGCTCGACTTCGGTGCCGCCACGCTTGAACTGGGTGAGGCGGTTGAACACGGTTTCGGCGGAGGCGTCAAAGTCGGTGCCGCTGGTGTACTGGCTGGGGTCGAAGCCGGCGGGGCTGGCTTCGGAGCAGTAGACCAGGGTGGTAGCTGCGTGCGCCATGGGCATGAAGGCCAGGAGGCCGGCGGCAAGGAGGAGCGGTTTGAAGGCAGTTCTGTCCATGGAGACCCCTGAAATCGCAACCCTGTAAAAGCTGCGCAAATAAAAAAACGGCGGTCACCGAGGTTACCGCCGTTCAGGGTTGTCAGGTAGGGGTCACTGCATCTGCACTTCAATCACGCCGTCTGCGCTCATGGTGACCTGGCTGGTGCCGGCTTCCACTTCAGGGGTGGGCGCTGAATCGGCCATCGCCGCTTTCATCATCATGGCGCCGCGTGCATAGGGCATCGGATAGCCGTTGGTGTTGAAGTTCAGGTTGACGATCCTGTAACCCTTGCCGCCCAGCGCATCGGTTGCCAGTTGCGCACGGGCCTTGAATGCGGCCACCGCGTCTTTGAGCATCGCATCTTCGCTGGCCTTGCGCGTGCTGTCCGCGATGGCGAAGTCCATGCTGTCCATCTTCAGGGTGTTCAACAGCTCGCCGGTAAGTTTGGACAGCGCCGGGAAGTCCGCGCTTTCCAGGCGCAGTTCGGCGCGTTCTCGCCAGCCGGTGATTTTCTGGTTCTTGCTGTCGTAGATCGGGTAACTGTTGCGGCTGCCCTGGCGCAGGGTCACGCCCTTGACTTCGCGGGCCTGGCCCAGAGCGGTGTTCATGGCGGTGGTGATTTCGGCGGCGAGCTTGGCCGGGTCCGCGTTCTGCGATTCGGTGTAGAGGGTCACGATCATCTTGTCGCGCGCCACTTCCTGGCTGACTTCGGCGCGCAGGGAGATCTGGTTGTAATGCAGTTCATCGGCGGCCATCGCCGGCAGGCTGGCCAGGGCGCTGACGCCGAGGGTGAGAACAGCGGCACTGCGAGTGAAACGGGACATGAAAGCTCCTTGAGATTGTCGTGTTCGGTATGACTGTAGACGGTGGCATCGGGTTCTTCGGGTTTACATATTCTCTACATGTGCTGGCGGCGGCGGCGAACGGTCATTTGTGCGGCCTGCGTCAAAGAGCCACACGCGCCGTGCCAGCCGCTCTGCTTCGTTTATACTCGTGCCGATCCGCCTGCAGCGCTCATCGGGAGAGCTCATGCTCGCCGCCGTAAAACTGACTTCCGCCACCCGCCAGAACCTCTGGCGCCTGACGTTCATCCGCACGTTGGTATTGGCCGCACAGGCCGGTTCCGTCGGGCTCGCCTATTGGTTCGACCTGCTGCCGCTGCCCTGGCTGCAACTGGCCGTGACCCTCGGCTTTTCCAGCGTGCTGTGTGCGTTTACCGCCATCCGCTTGCGCACCACCTGGCCGGTCACCGAGTTGGAATACGCGCTGCAATTGGCCTGCGACCTGTTTATCCACAGTGTGTTGCTGTATTTCTCCGGTGGCTCCACCAACCCGTTTGTGTCGTATTACCTGGTGCCACTGACCATCGCCGCCGTGACCTTGCCGTGGCGCTATTCGGTGGTGCTGTCGGGCATTGCGCTGACCCTCTACACTTTGCTGCTGGCGCAATTCTATCCACTGCAGACTTTTCCGATCGCTCGGGAAAATCTGCAGATCTACGGGATGTGGCTGAGCTTTGCCTTGTCCGCTGCGGTCATCACGTTTTTTGCCGCACGCATGGCCGAAGAGTTGCGTCGCCAGGAAGAACTGCGCGCGATTCGCCGCGAAGAAGGCCTGCGCGACCAGCAACTGCTGGCCGTCGCCACGCAGGCGGCGGGTGCCGCCCATGAACTGGGCACGCCGCTGGCGACCATGAGCGTGCTGCTCAAGGAAATGACCCAGGACCATCACGACCCGGCGTTGCAGGATGACCTCAGCGTGCTGCAGGAACAGGTCAAGCAGTGCAAGTTGACCCTGCAGCAATTGGTGCGGGCCGCCGAAGCCAATCGGCGTCTGGCGGTCGAGATGCAGGATGTTACCCAGTGGCTCGACGAAGCCCTGAACCGCTGGCACCTGATGCGCCCCGAAGCCAGTTACCGTTTCAGCCTGTTGGGCCAGGGCAGCGTACCGCGCATGGCGCCGCCGCCGGATCTTACCCAGGCCTTGCTCAACCTGTTGAACAATGCCGCCGACGCCTGCCCTGAAGGCCTGGGCGTGCAGTTGGACTGGGACGCGGAAAACGTCACCATCAGCATTCGTGACCACGGCGCGGGCGTGCCGCTGGCCATTGCCGAGCAGATCGGCAAACCCTTCTTTACCACCAAGGGCAAAGGCTTCGGCCTCGGCCTGTTTTTGAGCAAGGCCAGCGTGACCCGCGCGGGCGGCTCAGTGAAGCTCTATAGTCATGAGGAAGGCGGCACGCTCACCGAGCTGCGCCTGCCCCGTGTCGCACGAGGAGATATCGATGAGTGACGAGACCCAAGTCGAAGGCGAAGAACTGCCGCACCTGCTGCTGGTAGATGACGACGCCACCTTTACCCGCGTGATGGCGCGCGCCATGAGCCGGCGCGGCTTTCGCGTCAGCACCGCAGGTTCTGCCGAAGAAGGCCTGACCATCGCCCAGGCCGACCTGCCGGACTACGCCGCGCTCGACCTGAAAATGGACGGCGATTCGGGCCTGGTGCTGTTGCCCAAGCTGCTCGAACTCGACCCGGAAATGCGCGTAGTGATCCTCACCGGCTACTCCAGCATCGCCACCGCCGTCGAAGCCATCAAGCGCGGCGCCTGCAACTACCTGTGCAAGCCGGCGGATGCCGATGACGTGCTCGCCGCGCTGCTTTCCGAGCACGCCGACCTCGACACCCTGGTGCCGGAAAACCCGATGTCGGTGGACCGCTTGCAGTGGGAACACATCCAGCGCGTACTGACCGAGCATGAAGGCAATATCTCCGCCACCGCGCGCGCGTTGGGCATGCACCGGCGCACGTTACAGCGCAAATTGCAGAAGCGCCCGGTACGGCGCTGAACGAAGACTGAACAAGCTGCTTCAGGCCGCACGGAGCCCTGAACCGATCGCCTATGATCGGTTCAAACGCCTGTCATATTTTCCTACCGAGCCTGAACAATGAATCAGAACGCTGAGTACTCCGCGGTCAATGATGCGGTGCGTGGGCAATTCTTCCGCCGAACCTGGGCAATGATCACGCCGTATTGGCGCAGTGAAGAGAAGGGCAGGGCCTGGTTGCTGCTGGCCGCCGTGATTGGTTTGTCGCTGTTCAGCGTGGCGATCTCGGTGTGGATCAACCATTGGTACAAGGATTTCTACAACGCCCTGGAGAAGAAGGACACGGCCGCCTTCTGGCAACTGATCGGTTACTTCGGCGGCATCGCGGCCGTGGCGATCCTGGGCGCGGTGTACCGCTTGTACCTGACCCAGATGCTGACCATCCGCTGGCGTGCCTGGCTGACCGAAAAGCACTTCGCACGCTGGCTCGCCCACAAGAACTACTACCAGCTGGAGCAGGGCGGCTACACCGATAACCCGGACCAGCGGATTTCCGAAGACCTCAATACCTTCACCTCCAGCACCTTGAGCCTGGGCTTGGGGCTGTTGCGCAACGTGGTCAGCCTGGTGTCGTTCTCGATCATCCTGTGGGGCGTGTCGGGCAGCATCGAGGTGTTCGGTATCACCATTCCCGGCTACATGTTCTGGTGCGCGCTGCTGTATGCCGCCGTGGGCAGTTGGTTGACGCACCTGATCGGGCGCCGTCTGATCGGCTTGAGCAACCAGCAACAGCGCTTCGAAGCGGACTTGCGCTTCTCCATGGTGCGGGTGCGCGAAAATGCCGAAAGCATCGCGCTGTACAATGGCGAACCGAATGAAAAACAGCGCCTGAGTACGCGCTTCGGCAAGGTCTGGCACAACTTCTGGGACATCATGAAAGTGTCCAAGCGCCTGACCTTTTTCACCGCCGGCTACAGCCAGATTGCGATCATCTTCCCGTTTATCGTCGCCGCGCCGCGCTACTTCACCGGCAAGATCGAACTGGGCGAGCTGATGCAAATCAACTCGGCGTTCGGCAACGTGCAGGATAACTTCAGCTGGTTTATCAACGCCTATTCGGAACTGGCGTCGTGGCGCGCTACCAGTGATCGTCTGCTGAGTTTCCAGCAGGCCATGAGCGATAACGAGCAGCGTGCCCCGGCCATCGATGTGCGCCCTGAAGGTGAACGCCTGGTGATCAACGGCCTGGGCATGGACCTGGCCGATGGCCGTCACCTGCTCGCCGACGCCGACATGAGCGTGGAGCCTGGCCAGCGCGTGATGCTCAGCGGGCGTTCCGGCAGCGGCAAGAGCACCTTGCTGCGGGCGATGGGCCACCTGTGGCCGGCCGGTCATGGCAGCATTCGGCTGCCGGCGAAGCGCTACTTGTTCCTGCCGCAGAAGCCTTACTTGCCGATAGGCACGCTCAAGGCGGTGCTGAGTTATCCACAGGACGACAGCGTCTATCCGGCCGAACGTTATGCACAGGTGCTGGAAACCTGCCGCTTGCCGCATCTGGTTGGTCGCCTGGATGACGCCAATCACTGGCAACGCATGCTTTCGCCGGGCGAACAGCAGCGCCTGGCCTTCGCCCGCGCCTTGTTGTTCGCGCCGCAATGGCTGTACATGGACGAAGCCACTTCGGCCATGGATGAAGAGGATGAGGCGACGTTGTACCAGGCGCTGATCGATGAGCTGCCGGGGCTGAGCGTCGTCAGCGTTGGTCATCGCAGCAGTCTCAAGCGCTTTCATGGAAGGCATGTGCGGATCGAGGGTGGGCGGTTGCAGGAACAGATTTAAAGTCTTGCTCGGTCAATTGTGGGAGGGGGCTTGCCCCCGATGGCGGTGTGTCAGTCACCTACTTTGGATCTGACACATTGCTATCGGGGGCAAGCCCCCTCCCACATTGGATCTCGATTGTCTCTGGAGAGAGTCCACAAAAAAGCCCGGCTGATCATCGATCAGCCGGGCTTTTTAATTGCTTGAATGAATTACTTCTTCAAGCCGTAGTGCTCATCCAGCATGCCTGGAGCGTCCGGCATTTTTGGCGCGTAGTCCCGAGGCGGCTCCTGGTTTTCCCGGGGTGGGGTCAGGCGTTCCCGTGGGGTTTGCGGTGCATCGGAATGCAGCGCGGCCAGCAGGCGCTGGCGAGTGATGTCGTCGAGGGCCAGGCGGTTTGCGCCATCGGCGAGATGATCCTGTACTTCCTGGTAGCTCTGGGTGAGCTTCTTGACCAGGGTCGCGGTGCTGTTGAAGTGGGTAACAACCTCGTTCTGATAACTGTCAAAACGTTCCTGAATGTCATCCAGCTGACGTTGCGTGCGGTTAGGCGCGGCATTCGGCAGCAGGCGAGCAACCAGGAATCCAATGGCGACACCGGCAACCAGGGCAAGAGTCGGCAACAACCAAACTAAGAGCGAGTGTTCCACGAGTCCTTCCTCTATAAACGGCTTTGCTTTACGTTAACGGCTCAAACCTGCGCTGTATACCGCGATTAACCTCGCAATGATGCCATGCACAGACTTTTAGCTAGACGAGTCGACCCTTTGAGAGGTCACGGAGTTCATCTCTTGCTCATGCGTGAAGCCCCTGTTTTGATCGATGGCCCGGTGGGCCAACTGGAAGCCCTGTACCTGGATCACCCCGAGCCACGTGGTCTGGCGCTGATCTGTCACCCTAACCCGGTGCAGGGTGGGACCATGCTCAATAAAGTGGTCTCGACCCTGCAACGCACCGCCCGCGATGCCGGTTTGATTACGTTGCGTTTCAATTATCGTGGCGTCGGCGCCAGTGCTGGTTCCCACGATATGGCCAGCGGTGAAGTCGACGATGCCGAAGCGGCCGCCACCTGGCTGCGGGAAAAACACCCGGACCTGCCGATCACCTTGCTGGGTTTTTCCTTCGGCGGTTACGTGGCTGCCAGTCTCGGCGGGCGTTTGGAAGCCAGGGGCGAGAAGCTCGCGCACCTGTTCATGGTCGCTGCTGCGGTGATGCGCCTGGGCGAGTCGGACGTGTTGCCCCAAGGTTGCCCGTTGACCCTGATCCAGCCGGAAACCGACGAAGTGGTCGACCCGCAAATCGTCTACGACTGGTCCGCCGCCTTGAATCGCCCCCATACGCTGCTGAAAGTGGCAGAATGCGGACACTTTTTTCATGGCAAGCTGACCGATCTCAAGGATCTGGTGCTGCCACGCCTTTCGAATTGATGACAAGCGATCACCCATGACGACCCGTACCCGTATCCTCACCGGCATTACCACCACCGGCACGCCGCACCTGGGCAACTACGCCGGTGCGATCCGCCCGGCGATCCTTGCCAGTCAGGACGCCAATGCCGATTCCTTCTACTTCCTGGCCGACTACCACGCCCTGATCAAATGCGATGACCCGCAGCGCATCCAGCGCTCGCGCATGGAAATCGCTGCGACCTGGCTGGCCGGTGGCCTGGATGTGAACCGGGTGACGTTCTATCGCCAGTCCGATATCCCGGAAATCCCCGAGTTGACCTGGCTGCTGACCTGTGTGGCCGCCAAGGGCCTGCTCAACCGCGCCCACGCCTACAAGGCGTCGGTGGACAAAAACGTGGAGAGCGGCGAAGACCCGGATGCGGGCATCACCATGGGCCTGTACAGCTACCCGGTGCTGATGGCGGCGGACATCCTGATGTTCAACGCGCACAAGGTGCCGGTGGGTCGCGACCAGATCCAGCACGTGGAAATGGCCCGTGATATCGGCCAGCGTTTCAACCACCTGTTCGGCAAGGGTAAAGAATTCTTCACCATGCCCGAGGCGTTGATCGAAGAAAGCGTCGCCACCTTGCCGGGCCTGGACGGGCGCAAGATGTCCAAGAGCTATGACAACACCATCCCGTTGTTCACCAGCGCCAAGGACATGAAAGACGCAATCTCGCGGATCGTCACCGACTCGCGCGCGCCCGGCGAAGCCAAGGATCCGGACAACTCGCATCTGTTTACCCTGTACCAGGCGTTCGCGACCAAGGCCCAGGAAGAAGAATTGCGTGGCGAACTGCTGCAAGGCCTTGGCTGGGGTGAAGCGAAAAATCGTCTGTTCCAACTGCTCGACGGCCAACTCGGTGAAGCGCGCGAGCGTTACCATCAACTGATGTCGCGCCCGTCCGACATGGAAGACCTGCTGCTGGTCGGCGCGAAAAAAGCCCGTGCCGTGGCGGCGCCGTTCCTCGCCGAGCTGCGTGAAGCGGTGGGTCTGCGCTCGTTCGTCAACCAGGCTGCGGCGCCGGTCGCCACCAAGAAGAAAGCCGCGAAGGCTGCGCGCTTCGTGAGCTTTCGTGAAGACGACGGCAGCTTCCGCTTTCGCCTGCTGGCGGCCGACGGCGAGCAACTGCTGCTGTCGCGTCACTTTGCTGACGGCAAAGCGGCGGGCGCGGTGACCAGGCAGTTGCAAAGCGGCGACGCTTTGGATGTTCGCACCGAGGCCTTGAGCTTCAGCGTCTGGCTGAACGGCGCTGCAGTGGCCGACAGCGCCGAATTCGCCGACCAAGCCTCCCGCGATGCCGCCATCGCCGCCTTGCGCGTGGCGTTGACCCCCCTCGAGGATTAATTAACCCGACCAAGGGTTGATTGCCATTATCCAGGGCCGTCGTTACAGTGACGGCCCGTTTTTGTTGCCTTGCTAACGAAATTATGACGCCCCTAGAACGATATCAAGCTGATCTGAAACGCCCTGACTTCTTCCATGACGCGGCCCAGGAAAATGCGGTGCGTCATTTGCAGCGCCTGTACGACGACCTGGTCGCGGCCTCGCAAACCAAGCCGGGGATGTTCAGCAAGCTGTTTGGCAAAAAAGACCACACGCCGGTCAAGGGCCTGTACTTCTGGGGTGGCGTCGGCCGGGGCAAGACTTACCTGGTGGACACCTTCTTCGAAGCGCTTCCGTTCAAGGAAAAGGTGCGCACCCACTTCCACCGCTTCATGAAGCGTGTGCACGAAGAAATGAAGACCCTGCCGGGGGAAAAGAACCCGCTGACGATCATCGCCAAGCGTTTCTCCGACGAAGCGCGGGTAATCTGCTTCGATGAATTCTTCGTCTCAGACATCACCGATGCCATGATCCTCGGCACCTTGATGGAAGAACTGTTCAAGAACGGCGTGACCCTGGTTGCCACCTCGAACATCGTGCCCGATGGCCTCTACAAGGACGGCCTGCAGCGCGCACGCTTCCTGCCGGCCATTGCGTTGATCAAGCAAAACACCGATATCGTCAACGTCGACAGCGGCGTCGACTATCGTTTGCGTCACCTTGAGCAAGCGGAGCTGTTCCACTTCCCGCTCAACGAAGCGGCCCACGAAAGCCTGAAGAAAAGCTTCCGCGCGCTGACGCCGGAATGCACCCAGGCGGTGGAAAACGACAAGCTGATGATCGAGAACCGCGAAATCATCGCCTTGCGTACCTGCGATGACGTGGCCTGGTTTGAATTCCGTCAACTGTGCGACGGCCCGCGCAGCCAGAACGACTACATCGAACTGGGCAAGATCTTCCATGCGGTGATCTTGAGCGGCGTGGAGCAGATGGGCGTGACCACCGACGACATCGCGCGGCGTTTTATCAACATGGTCGATGAATTCTACGACCGCAACGTCAAGCTGATCATCTCGGCGGAAGTCGAACTCAAGGACCTGTATACCGGCGGGCGCTTGAACTTCGAATTCCAGCGCACCTTGAGTCGTTTGCTGGAAATGCAGTCCCACGAGTTCCTCTCGCGCGGACACAAACCCTAATCGCCCCGCCCCCCCTGTAGGAGCGAGCTTGCTCGCGAAGGTCGTTAACGATAACGCGTGGAATCTGATTCCACGCATTGTCCTTGAGTTCTTCGCGAGCAAGCTCGCTCCTACAGGCGTGTTTCAGGCGGCCTGCTGGAATTGCTGGCGGTACTGGTTCGGCGACAACTCCGTGTGCTGCCTGAACAACCGCGCAAAGAAACTCGCATCGTCGTAACCCACCTCGTAGCTGATGGTCTTGATGCTCTTGCGGCTGGCCGACAGCAGGCCCTTGGCGGTCTCGATGCGCAAGCGTTGCAGATAATGCAACGGCTTGTCGCCGGTGGCGGCCTGGAAGCGCCGCATGAAGTTGCGGATGCTCATACCGTGTTCCCGGGCGACGTCTTCGAAGCGGAACTTGTCGGCAAAGTGTTCTTCGAGCCAATGCTGGATCTGCAGGATGATCACATCCTGGTGCAGCTTCTGCCCGCCAAAACCGATGCGCCCCGGCGCATAGCTGCGTTGCACCTCGTAGAGAATGTCGCGAGCCACGGCCTGGGCGATATTGGCGCCGCAGAAGCGTTCGATCAGATAAATATAGAGGTCGCAGGCTGAAGTGGTGCCGCCGGCGCAGTACAGGTTATCGGCGTCGGTCAGGTGCTTGTCCTGGTTGAGCTGGACCTTGGGGAAGCGCTCGCTGAAGGCATTGAAGAAGCGCCAATAGGTGGTCGCTTCCTTGCCATCGAGCAAACCGGCTTCGGCCAGCCAGAACACACCGGTGGCTTCGCCGCACAGCACGGCGCCGCGTGCGTGTTGTTGGCGCAACCACGGCAGCACCTGGGGGTAGCGGGTGCACATGGCGTCGAAGTCGTCCCAGAAGGCTGGCAGCACGATAATGTCGGCGTCTTCCAGGCCGCCGTCCACCGGCATGATCACATCGCTGAAACTGCGCACCGATTGCCCGTCGGGGCTGACCAGGCGCGTTTCAAACGCAGGGGTCAGGCCCAGGCCTTGTTGCTTGCCATAGCGCAGGCTGGCGAGGTGGAAGAAATCCTTGGCTTGCATGAGGGTTGAAGCAAATACCCGATCAATGGCCAGAATGCTGACGCGCCGCAACGGCGTGGAGATTTGGTTAGACATGATTTCATTTATTCTTATAGGGGAAAGTGGTCATCAGACGGCTGGATCGTCTTATTTTTTGTCGGATGTGTCCAGTGTCCCGTGAGGGTTTCACGGCATAGGCTCTGTCAGCAGGTCTTTGTCCGACAATCCACGCAGGTGACCCATGATTCCCAGAACTTTGTTCAGTTCGGAGCACGAACTCTTCCGCGAAAGCGTGCGCACCTTTCTTGAAAAGGACGCGGCGCCATTCCACGGGCAATGGGAGAAACAGGGCCATATCGACCGCAGCCTCTGGAACAAGGCGGGGGAGGCGGGGATGTTGTGCTCGCACGTGCCGGAGGAATATGGCGGGCTGGGCGCGGACTTTCTTTACAGCGCGGTGGTGATCGAGGAGATCAGCCGCCTGGGCTTGACCGGCATCGGTTTTTCACTGCATTCGGACATTGTCGCGCCGTACATCCTGCATTACGGCAGCGAAACGCTGAAACACAAATACTTGCCCAAGTTGATCTCCGGCGAGAAGGTTACGGCCATTGCCATGACCGAGCCGGGGGCCGGTTCAGACTTGCAGGGGGTGAAGACCACGGCGGTGCTGGACGGTGATGACTATGTGATCAACGGCTCCAAGACCTTTATCACCAACGGCTATCTGGCCGATCTGGTGATCGTGGTCGCCAAGACCGACCCCAAGGCGGGTGCGAAGGGCACCAGCCTGTTCCTGGTGGAAACCGATACACCGGGCTTCGACAAGGGCAAGCGCCTGGAAAAAGTCGGCATGAAGGCCCAGGACACCTCGGAGTTGTTCTTTCAGGAGGTGCGCGTGCCCAGGGAAAACCTGCTGGGCCAGACGGGCATGGGCTTTGCCTACCTGATGCAGGAGCTGCCCCAGGAGCGGTTGACCGTGGCAATTGGCGCGCTGTCTTCAGCGGAGGCGGCGCTGCAGTGGACACTGGATTACACCCGCGAGCGCAGGGCGTTCGGCAAGGCGATTGCCGACTTTCAAAACACCCGGTTCAAGCTGGCGGAGATGGCCACCGAGATTCAGATCGGCCGTGTGTTCGTGGATAAATGCCTGGCGCTGCACCTGGAAGGCAAGCTGGATGTGCCCACTGCGGCGATGGCCAAATATTGGGCCACGGACCTGCAATGCAAGGTGCTCGATGAGTGCGTGCAGTTGCACGGCGGCTACGGTTTCATGTGGGAATACCCGATTGCCCGGGCGTGGGCGGATGCGCGGGTGCAGCGCATTTATGCGGGGACCAATGAGATCATGAAGGAGATCATTGCGCGGGCGCTTTGATTGTGTGATGTTGCTGAGGGCCTCATCGGGGGCAAGCCCCCTCCCACATTTTGATCTGTGAACAGGGTCAGGTGTGTGGGGGCAAGCTCCCTCCCATATTTTGATCTGTGAACAGGGTCAGGTGTGGGAGGGGGCTTGCCCCCGATGGCGGCCTGAAGATCAATCAAGGCGCCGGATTCGGATGATCCTTCTGAATCGCCTCAATCCCTTCCAGCACTTCCTTGGACAGTTTCAAATCGGCACTGCCAATGTTGCTGTCCAACTGCTCCAGACTCGTGGCACCAATAATATTGCTGGTCACAAACGGCTGCTGCGTCACGAACGCCAATGCCATCTGCGCCGGGTCCAGGCCATGCTCCCGCGCCAGTGCCACATATCGGCTGCACGCCGCTTCCGACTGCGGGTTGAAGTAGCGGCTGAAGCGGCTGTACTCCGTCAGGCGCGCCTTGGCCGGGCGCGCGCCGCCTTCGTACTTGCCGCTGAGCATGCCGAACGCCAGCGGCGAATAGGCCAGCAAGCCGCATTGTTCGCGAATCGCGATTTCCGCCAGGCCCACTTCAAAACTGCGGTTGAGCAGGTTGTAGGGGTTCTGGATCGACACCGCGCGGGGCCAGCCGCGGGCCTCGGCCAGGGCCAGGAACTTCATGGTGCCCCACGGCGTTTCGTTGGACAGGCCGATGTGGCGGATCTTGCCGGCCTTGACCTGCTCATCCAGCGCTTCGAGGGTTTCCTCCAGCGGCGTGAGGTTGTCCTCGTCCTTGTGCTTGTAGCTCAATTGGCCAAAGAAGTTGGTGCTGCGCTCCGGCCAGTGCAGTTGGTAAAGGTCGATCCAGTCGGTCTGCAGGCGCTTGAGGCTGGCATCCAGAGCCTCGACGATGTGCTTGCGGTTGTGACGCAGGTGGCCGTCGCGGATGTAATCGATGGTGTTGCCGGGGCCGGCGATCTTGCTGGCGAGGATCCAGTCGGCGCGGTCGCCACGGCTTTTGAAGTAATTGCCGATATACCGCTCGGTGGTGGCATAGGTATCGGCCTTGGGCGGTACCGGGTACATTTCAGCCGTATCGAGGAAGTTGATGCCTGCCGCCTTGGCCCGTTCGATCTGGGCGAAGGCCTCTGCCTCGCTGTTCTGCTCACCCCAGGTCATGGTGCCCAGAGCGATCGCGCTGACGTTCAGATCGGTGCGGCCCAGCTGTCGATAATCCATCGGGTACTCCTTCGGGGGAAAACAATCATAAAAGCAGGTTGAATTTTTTTTCGCAATCTGCATAATTGCCCACCTCTTTCTGCAGTGGAAGTGATGCGCCGCCTGCCGAAGAATCTTGCCGTTGAACGGACGCGCTGACCCGAGCCCCCGATAGCGTCTGTATCCGGCTGCCTTTGACCTTGTCAAAGTACGCACTATTCAGTAAGATCCGCCGTCTAATTTACAGGGCGGCCCCTGAGGCTATTAAAGAATGACAACTTTTACTGCAAAACCGGAAACAGTTCAGCGCGACTGGTTTGTCGTCGACGCCGCTGGTCAGACCCTGGGTCGTCTGGCCACTGAAGTCGCCAGCCGTCTGCGTGGCAAGCACAAGCCTGAATACACCCCGCACGTTGATACCGGTGACTACATTGTCATCATCAACGCTGAGCAGGTACGTGTTACCGGCAACAAAGCGCAAGACAAAATGTACTACCGTCACTCCGGTTTCCCAGGCGGTATCAAGTCTTCCAACTTTGAAGGCCTGATCTCCAAGAAGCCTGAAGCCCCGATCGAAATCGCGGTCAAAGGCATGCTGCCTAAGGGCCCACTGGGTCGCGATATGTTTCGCAAGCTGAAAGTCTATGCGGGCGCTGTACACCCTCATGCTGCTCAGCAGCCCCAAGAACTGAAGTTTTAACGGAATAGTTCATTATGTCGGCGACTCAAAATTACGGCACTGGCCGTCGCAAAACCGCAACCGCACGCGTTTTCCTGCGTCCGGGCACTGGTAACATCTCGATCAACAACCGCACTCTGGACAACTTCTTCGGCCGCGAAACTGCCCGCATGGTAGTTCGTCAGCCGCTGGAACTGACCGAGACTGTTGAAAAGTTCGACATCTACGTCACCGTTATCGGTGGCGGTGTAAGTGGTCAAGCTGGCGCTATCCGCCACGGTATCACTCGCGCTCTGATGCAGTACGACGAAACCCTGCGTGGCGCTCTGCGCAAAGCTGGCTTCGTAACTCGCGATGCTCGTGAAGTTGAACGTAAGAAAGTCGGTCTGCGTAAAGCGCGTAAGCGTCCGCAGTACTCGAAGCGTTAATTCGCTTTACGTTCCACAAAAACGCCCAGCCTCCTCACGGAGCTGGGCGTTTTTTATTGCCTGGGATTTATGCAGATTTTTCGCCGTGACAACTTGCCACATCCGTAGACCCCCTATACTACAAGGCCTGGGGGTAGTGGCCCGGGCAATTCCCTTGTCATCCGTGGGGCTTTTCATTACCATCCGTCAAAATTTTTATAAGTAAAGATTCAACACTTAGTAGACGCCTGATTTAACAGGCCAAAAAGCTGATGGGAGAGGACTGAATGAGCAATGACGGCGTGAATGCAGGCCGGCGTCGCTTCCTGGTAGCAGCCACATCCGTGGTGGGTGCTGCAGGAGCGGTGGGGGCTGCGGTCCCGTTCGTGGGGTCATGGTTTCCCAGTGCCAAGGCGAAAGCCGCAGGTGCACCGGTGAAGGTGAATGTCAGCAAGATTGAGCCAGGCCAGCAGATGATTGCTGAATGGCGCGGCCAGCCGGTTTTCATTGTTCGTCGTACCAAGGAAATCCTGGGGAATCTCAAGAAGATTGAAGGCCAGTTATCTGACCCCCAATCCGAGAAATCCGACCAACCCGCCTACGCCAAGAACGAAGCACGTTCGATCAAGCCGGAGATCCTGCTGCTGGTTGGACTGTGCACTCACCTGGGATGCTCGCCGACCTTTCGCCCGGAAGTCGCGCCCGTCGACTTGGGCAAGGACTGGGTTGGTGGTTATTTCTGCCCGTGCCACGGCTCTCATTACGACCTCGCCGGCCGCGTCTACAAGTCCCAACCCGCGCCCTTGAACCTGCCGGTTCCTCCGCACAACTACGAATCTGACGACATCATTGTCATTGGCCTCGATAAGGAGAACGCGTGATGAGCAAGTTCATGGATTGGGTGGATGCGCGCTTCCCCGCCACTAAAATGTGGGAAGACCATCTCAGCAAATATTACGCGCCAAAAAACTTCAATTTCTTCTACTTCTTCGGCTCCCTGGCACTGCTGGTGCTGGTCAACCAGATCGTCACCGGTGTGTGGTTGACGATGAGCTACACCCCCTCGGCGGAAGAGGCATTCGCCTCCGTCGAATACATCATGCGTGATGTCGAGTACGGTTCGATCCTGCGTTTGCTGCACTCCACCGGCGCGTCGGCGTTCTTTATCGTCGTCTACCTGCACATGTTCCGTGGCCTGCTCTATGGTTCGTACCAAAAGCCGCGCGAGCTGGTGTGGGTGTTCGGCATGCTGATCTACCTGGCGTTGATGGCCGAAGCCTTCATGGGGTACCTGCTGCCATGGGGCCAGATGTCGTACTGGGGCGCCCAGGTGATTATCTCGCTGTTCGGTGCGATCCCGGTCATCGGCAACGACCTGACCCAGTGGATCCGTGGCGACTACCTGATTTCCGGCATTACCCTGAACCGCTTCTTCGCCTTGCATGTGGTGGCATTGCCGATCGTGATCCTGGGCCTGGTGGTGTTGCACATCCTGGCCCTGCACGAAGTGGGCTCCAACAACCCCGATGGCGTAGACATCAAGAAGCACAAGGACGAGAACGGCATCCCACTGGATGGCATTCCCTTCCACCCTTATTACACCGTGAAGGACATTGTCGGTGTGGTCGTGTTCCTGTTCGTGTTCTGCTCGATCGTGTTCTTTTTCCCGGAGATGGGTGGTTATTTCCTGGAGAAACCTAACTTCGAACAAGCCAACGCCTTCAAGACACCCGAGCATATTGCCCCGGTGTGGTACTTCACGCCGTTCTACGCCATCCTGCGTGCGATCCCCGACAAACTCATGGGCGTCATCGCCATGGGCGCGGCGATTGCGGTGCTGTTCGTGCTGCCTTGGCTCGACCGCAGCCCGGTCAAGTCGATGCGCTACAAAGGCTGGCTGAGCAAGATCTGGCTATGGGTGTTCTGCATTTCGTTCGTGATCCTGGGGGTACTGGGCGTACTGGCGCCGACCCCTGAGCGCACGTTGCTGTCGCAGGTCTGCACCTTCCTGTACTTCGCCTACTTCATTCTGATGCCGTTCTACACCCGGCTCGAGAAGACCAAACCGGTTCCGGAAAGGGTGACTGGCTGATGAAAAAATTATTCGTTGCATTAGTGCTTGCGGCGCTGCCGCTCCTGTCTCTGGCCGCCGAGCATGGCGCGGAACTGGAAAAGGTCGACATCGACGTCTCCGATAAAGCCGCGTTGCAGGATGGCGCTCGCACGTTCGCCAACTACTGCATGGGCTGCCACAGCGCCAAGTTCCAGCGCTACGAGCGGGTGGCCGACGACCTGGGCATCCCCCATGAGTTGATGCTGGAAAAACTGGTGTTCACCGGCGCCAAGATCGGCGACCACATGAACATCGGCATGAAGCCGGCGGACGCCAAGGCCTGGTTCGGCGCCGCGCCGCCGGACCTCACCCTGGTGGCGCGTGTGCGCGGCACCGACTGGCTCTACGGCTACCTCAAATCCTTCTACGAAGACCCGGCCCGTCCCTGGGGCGTGAATAACAAAGTGTTCCCGAACGTCGGCATGCCTAACGTTCTGGTCGGCCTGCAGGGGCGCCAGGTGGTAGGATGCAAGCAGGTTCAGGTCGTTGAAGACGGCAAGAAGCAATATGACCCGTTGACCGGCACGCCGCTGACCCATGAAGCGTGCGATCAACTGACCATCGTGCCCAAGACCGGTACGCTGAACGAAGAGCAGTTCGACGAGAAGGTCAAGAACCTGGTGACCTTCCTGGCCTACTCGGCCAACCCGGTCAAACTGCAGCACCAGCGCATCGGTACGTACGTCTTGCTGTACCTGGCTTTCTTCTTCGTATTCGCCTATCTGCTCAAACGCGAGTACTGGAAGGATGTGCATTGATCCAACCGTAAGCAATTGCTGTTAATCTTGCGCGCCCAGCGGCATCTCTGAACACGTAGCGCCGGTTTTACCGGACGTTACAGAGATGCTCTCTGGGCGCGCTCGTTTTTGAGCTTTCGATAATTTCAACAAGCGAGGAGGACCGCCATGGGCGTGACCAACCGGTTGGCCTGTTACTCCGACCCCGCCGACCACTATTCCCACCGAGTACGCATCGTGCTCGCAGAGAAGGGTGTCAGCGCCGAGATCATCAGTGTGGAAGCGGGCCGTCAGCCGCCGAAACTGATCGAAGTGAACCCTTACGGCAGCTTGCCCACCCTGGTCGATCGTGACCTGGCGTTGTGGGAGTCAACCGTGGTGATGGAATACCTGGATGAGCGTTACCCGCATCCGCCTTTGCTGCCGGTCTACCCGGTGGCGCGTGCCAACAGCCGCCTGCTGATCCATCGGATCCAGCGTGACTGGTGCGGGCTGGTGGATGTGATTCTGGATACCCGCAGTAAAGAGGCCGTGCGCGTGCAGGCGCGCAAGGAATTGCGCGAAAGCCTGACCGGCGTTTCGCCGCTGTTCGCCGACAAACCTTTTTTCCTCAGTGAGGAACAAAGTTTGGTCGATTGCTGCCTATTACCCATACTCTGGCGCTTGCCGATTCTGGGCATTGAACTGCCACGGCCGGCCAAGCCGTTGCTTGATTACATGGAGCGCCAATTTGCGCGTGAGGCTTTCCAGGCAAGTCTGTCTGGTGTCGAACGCGATATGCGCTAAGGCTTAAGGAGCCGTTGATGAACTCCAGTCGACCTTATTTGGTCCGCGCGCTCTATGAGTGGATTGTGGACAATGATTGCACCCCGCACATGCTGGTCAATTCCGAGTTTCCCAAAGTGGATGTGCCACAGGGTTTCGCCAGCGACGGACAGATTGTACTGAACGTATCGCCCAGTGCCGTGCGCCACCTGCACATGGACAACGAAGCGGTCAGTTTCGAAGGGCGTTTCGGCGGTGTGCCGCATACGCTGTTCGTGCCGATCGGCTCCATCCTCGGGATTTATGCCCGTGAGAACGGCCAGGGCATGGTGTTTGATCTGGAGTCGCCTTTCGAGGACGACGAGACGATCGAAGGGCAAGACAGCGATGATGTACCACCACCGGATAACGAGCCGCCACGCCCCACTGGCCGGCCAAGCTTGAAAGTGGTGAAGTAGGCGGCTACCGCCCTCGGGCGAGCCTGAAAATGCCTCGGCGGTTGCCGGGGTATTTTTTTGCCTGCCGCACAGGCATGAAAGTCGCGACAGGAACGGTGATCGTACAACCGCCATGGGCTATGATGCGTCTTCAGTTCACCGAGAAAGATGACTCATCATGGAAAACGCCAACGCCGTCCCCCGTCTTCCCCGCAAGCGTCGCAGCCTTGCCCAGGAATTGGTCACGGTGTTGTCCGAGCAGATCCGCGACGGCCAGCTCAAGCGTGGCGACAAGCTGCCCACCGAGTCGGCGATCATGGAGGCCCATGGCGTCAGTCGTACTGTCGTGCGCGAAGCCATTTCGCGCTTGCAGGCGGCGGGGCAAGTAGAGACGCGGCACGGTATCGGTACGTTCGTATTGGACACGCCAAGCCCGAGCGGTTTTCGCATCGACCCGGCCACCGTGGTAACGCTGCGCGATGTGTTGGCGATTCTCGAATTGCGCATCAGCCTGGAAGTGGAGTCCGCAGGCCTGGCTGCCTTGCGCCGCAGCGACGAGCAACTGGCGGCCATGCGTGCCGCCCTCGATGCGCTGAATGAAAGCGCGGCCCACGCAGGTGATGCGGTGGCGTCAGACTTCGCGTTCCACCTGGAAATTGCGCTGTCCACCGGCAACCGCTACTTCACCGACATCATGACCCACCTGGGCACCAGCATCATTCCGCGTACCCGTCTGAATTCGGCGCGCCTGGCCCATGATGACCAGCAGCACTATATGGGACGCCTGAGCCGTGAGCATGAAGAGATTTATGAGGCGATCGCGCGTCAGGACTCGGACGCGGCGCGTGCGGCCATGCGGTTGCATTTGACCAACAGTCGGGAGAGGCTGCGCCATGCCCATGAAGAGGCGGAGGCGCAGCGGGGATAGACGCTCAGTCAAGGATATGGCTTTTCGGACGTTTTCAAATAGATCGCAATCTGGTTGTTCACCTCGTCGAAGATCTTGCGCTCGACCTGATCGAGAGCAACTTGATCATCTATTTTGGAGTGGATCTCATCACCAATGTTTGGCTCATAATCAAGCGAGCGCGATTTTTTTCCGCTTTTGACGACATTCACTTTCCAAGTCTTGGACATCGTGCACCTCCACAGTTTTGAGAGTTAGCAGCTTTCCGATATCACAGTGCTTGTAGACGAACTCCGCACTGAGGTCACTGAAAGTAGGATGTAACTTATGGCTGCTGGGGAGGGCGCGCTACTGTCAGAATTGACAGTAGCGACGGGCGGTTCAAGACAATAGGGCATTTATCTCAAGCAGCGGGTTTGGTCGGCTTGTAATCCTTGAGCAGCAAATACGTACTCCACCCCCACCAATCATCCGTCCAGTGCTTGTCGCTCAGGTCATTCACATCCTTGCGTCGCACCACCTTGTCCCCCTCCATCTTGAACAACGGCGAAAAGTTATTGGCCGGGTTCTGCACGGCGTTCAGATCCGGAACATACAATGGCGCCTTGAAGCTGGCCGGGGAGGGCGCGACACCGCTGATGAACGTCTCGAAAATTTCATCCGCCGAAGCCTGCACTGCACGTTTGACCTGCACCCGATTGTCCGCATCAACAGCGTCGAAATAGCGTTTATCCCCAAACGCGTGCCACTGATCCCCCACGGCATTGCGCACCTTTAGGCCGAACTTGCTGTCTTCGTCATGCATGAAGCGGCTGATCAGCGATCCCAGCTCGGCAGGCGTGACGACCGCCGCCAGTTGCTTGCGTGGGACGCGCAGGTGGCCGGCGGAAAACAGATCGGTGAGGAAGTGGTCGGCAAAGCCGTTCATGGCGTACGCCAATTCCAATGCCTGGTCGGTGCCGGTCTGATGCGCGACTACGGCCTGTTGCAGCGCCGCTGTATGCCCGGCCAGGTAGGCGGACAATGCCCATTCGCCAAAGTGGTCGGCATTGTCCGCCGCCAGTTTCAAGTAGCGCCCCAGTGGAATCAGGGCGGAGATAGCGCTGCCGCCACCGGTAATACGGTTCCACTCCTCGGACAACGTATCACCCAGGGCGTTATAGGCTTCATGAGGTTGCTTCCCGTCCTTGATCGCCTGTTTTACCGCGCTGGTCTCCTTTTGCATCACCGCCAGGATCTTGCCTGCTTCTTCCCGCGAAGCAGGCAGGACCGCCAGTGAATTAAAGGCAGCGGTGAAGCGTTGTACTCGCTCGGCAGAGGTGGCGCCATCGTTGACAGGTTGGCCGGGAATCCCATAGAAGTCGCCACCCAGGGCAATCACTTGGCCATAGGTCAGCGCCAGTCCGTTAGGCAAATGCAGCTGCACTTCTCGCGCAGGCAGTGCTGCGGCGTCCTTGGCAAAACGCAGCAGCGTGTCGTCGCCGATGGCGGTGTGTTCAGCGCCTTCGAAGCGCAGGGTAGGCGTCTTCCTTGCAGATGCGGCGTATTCAAGACCTGACATGTTAGCTCCTTGCTTAATGTCTAAGAGTTCCTTTGTGCTGTACGTATATACAGTAAAAGCATCATAGATCAGAAACTTCCTACGTCAAGAAGCCGGCTTCAACAGCGAGCTTGAGATGAGCGCCGATGAATTACAGTTGACGAATCCTTTTATAGTTGTACGATGACGTACGACATCACTTAAACCAACAACAACGCTTTCCTCAGAAAGTCTTCGCCCAGGGTGTTCGAATAATGAATCCACAAGAACTGAAGTCCATCCTCTCCCACGGTCTGCTGTCTTTCCCGGTGACCGATTTCAATGCCCAGGGTGACTTTCACCAGGCGGGCTATATCAAGCGCCTGGAATGGCTGGCCCCGTACGGCGCCACAGCGCTGTTCGCCGCAGGCGGCACCGGTGAGTTTTTCTCCCTGGCCGCCAGCGAATATTCCCAAGTAGTGAAGACCGCTGTTGATACCTGCGCCACCAGCGTGCCGATTCTTGCCGGTGTCGGTGGCGCAACCCGCCAGGCCATCGAGTACGCTCAAGAGGCGGAGCGCCTGGGCGCCAAAGGCCTGCTGCTGCTGCCGCACTACCTGACTGAAGCCAGCCAGGACGGTGTTGCCGCCCATGTTGAAGCCGTCTGCAAATCGGTCAAGATCGGCGTGGTGGTGTACAACCGTAACGTGTGCCGCCTGACCGCGCCGCTGCTGGAACGCCTGGCCGAGCGCTGCCCGAACCTGATCGGCTACAAGGATGGCCTGGGTGACATCGAGTTGATGGTGTCGATCCGCCGTCGTCTCGGCGACCGTTTCAGCTACCTCGGCGGCCTGCCGACTGCAGAGGTTTACGCCGCTGCCTACAAGGCCCTGGGTGTGCCGGTGTACTCCTCGGCGGTGTTCAACTTCATTCCGAAAACCGCGATGGATTTCTACCACGCGATTGCCAAGGATGATCACGCCACCGTTTCCAAAATCATTGACGATTTCTTCCTGCCTTACCTGGACATCCGTAACCGCAAGGCCGGTTATGCCGTGAGCATCGTCAAGGCCGGTGCGAAAATCGCCGGCTACGACGCCGGTCCGGTGCGCACGCCGCTGACCGATCTGCTGCCGGAAGAATACGAAGCCCTGGCCGCGCTGATCGACAAGCAAGGCGCGCAATAACTTATCAACAAGGCCGCTGAGAGATCAGCGGCCTTTTGCGTCAGGAGAAGATTCGTGTCCCAAGCAAAGCGTTTTGACAACTACATCAACGGTGAATGGGTAACCGGCGCCGACTACTGCACCAATATCAACCCGTCGGATCTTTCCGATCTGATCGGCGAATATGCCAAGGCTGACGTCGCTCAGGTCAATGCCGCTATCGACGCCGCCCGTGCGGCATTTCCGGCCTGGTCCACGTCCGGTATCCAGGCGCGCCACGACGCGCTGGACAAAGTCGGCAGCGAAATCCTCGCCCGCCGCGAAGAACTTGGCACGTTGCTGGCCCGGGAAGAGGGCAAGACCCTGCCCGAAGCCATCGGCGAGGTGACCCGCGCCGGTAACATCTTCAAATTTTTCGCCGGTGAATGCCTGCGCCTGTCTGGCGACTACGTGCCGTCGGTGCGTCCGGGCGTCAACGTTGAGGTCACCCGGGAAGCCCTCGGGGTGGTCGGCTTGATCACACCGTGGAACTTCCCGATCGCCATCCCTGCCTGGAAAATCGCCCCGGCCCTGGCCTATGGCAACTGCGTGGTGATCAAACCTGCCGAGCTGGTACCCGGCTGTGCCTGGGCTTTGGCCGACATCATTTCCCGCGCCGGTTTCCCGGCCGGTGTGTTCAACCTGGTGATGGGCAGCGGCCGCGTGGTGGGCGATGTGCTGGTCAACAGCCCGAAAGTCGATGGCATCAGTTTTACCGGTTCCGTCGGTGTGGGTCGCCAGATCGCCGTCAGCTGCGTATCGCGCCAGGCCAAGGTGCAGTTGGAAATGGGCGGCAAGAACCCGCAGATCATTCTCGACGACGCCGACCTCAAGCAGGCCGTCGAGCTGTCGGTGCAGAGCGCGTTCTACTCCACCGGCCAGCGCTGCACCGCTTCCAGCCGCCTGATCGTGACCGCCGGTATCCACGACCAGTTCGTCGCGGCCATGGCCGAGCGCATGAAGTCGATCAAGGTCGGCCATGCGCTGAGCAGCGGTACCGACATTGGCCCGGTGGTTTCCCAGGCCCAGTTGGATCAGGACATGAAGTACATCGACATCGGCCAGAGCGAAGGCGCGCGGTTGGTCAGCGGCGGCGGTCTGGTGACCTGCGACACCGAGGGCTACTACCTGGCGCCGACGCTGTTTGCCGACAGCGAAGCGGCCATGCGCATCAGCCGTGAAGAGATTTTCGGCCCGGTGGCCAACGTGGTGCGCGTGGCCGATTACGAGGCTGCGCTGGCCATGGCCAACGACACCGAGTTCGGCCTGTCGGCGGGGATCGCCACCACGTCGTTGAAGTACGCCAACCACTTCAAGCGCCACTCCCAGGCCGGGATGGTCATGGTCAACTTGCCGACCGCCGGGGTGGACTATCACGTTCCGTTCGGTGGCCGTAAGGGTTCGTCCTACGGTTCGCGTGAGCAGGGTCGCTATGCGCAAGAGTTCTACACCGTGGTGAAAACCAGCTACATCGGGTCGTAGCCTCCATTTTACTGTAGGAGCGAGCTTGCTCGCGAAGCACGTCAACGATGACGCGGGCATTCGGGACGCCCGCGGTGCCTGTGAGTTTTTCGCGAGCGAGCTCGCTCCTACAGGGGCTGCACCCAGTAAGACATAACCATTACCCGCAAAAAAAATAATTAGTGGGAGTACTTCTACATGCAAGCGACCAAGCCGACTCACGTCCGCTATTTGATCCTGCTCATGCTGTTTCTGGTGACCACGATCAACTACGCCGACCGTGCAACTATCGCCATCGCCGGCTCCAGCCTGCAAAAAGACCTCGGCATTGACGCGGTCACCCTCGGCTATATCTTCTCTGCATTCGGTTGGGCCTACGTTGCCGGGCAAATTCCCGGCGGCTGGTTGCTCGACCGGTTCGGCTCGAAAAAAGTCTATGCCCTGAGCATCTTCACCTGGTCACTGTTCACTGTGCTGCAAGGCTACGTCGGTGAGTTCGGTATCTCCACTGCCGTGGTTGCGCTGTTCATGCTGCGCTTTATGGTGGGCCTGGCCGAAGCGCCATCCTTCCCGGGTAACGCGCGGATTGTGGCGGCCTGGTTCCCCACGGCCGAGCGCGGTACGGCATCGGCGATCTTCAACTCGGCGCAGTACTTCGCCACGGTATTGTTCGCACCGCTGATGGGCTGGATCGTTTATCGCTTCGGCTGGCAGCACGTGTTTATCGTGATGGGCGTCATTGGCATCGTGTTCTCCCTGATCTGGCTGAAAGTTATCCACAGCCCGCGTCAGCACCCGATGATCAACGAAGCTGAGTTCAATCACATCGCCGCCAATGGCGCGATGGTCGACATGGACCAGGACAAGGGCAAGGGTAAGAAAACCGACGGTCCCAAGTGGGATTACATCCGCCAGTTGCTGACCAATCGCATGATGCTTGGCGTGTACCTGGGCCAATACTGCATCAATGGCATTACTTACTTCTTCCTGACCTGGTTCCCCGTGTACCTGGTGCAGGATCGTGGCATGACCATCCTCAAGGCCGGTTTCATTGCCTCGTTGCCGGCGATCTGCGGATTTATCGGTGGCGTGCTGGGCGGGGTGATTTCCGACTATCTGCTGCGCAAGGGCCATTCCCTGACCTTCGCCCGCAAGGCGCCGATCATTGCCGGGCTGCTGGTGTCCAGCAGTATCATTGCGTGCAACTACGTCGACGTTGAGTGGATGGTGGTGGGTTTCATGGCGCTGGCCTTCTTCGGCAAGGGCGTTGGCGCACTGGGCTGGGCGGTGGTGTCCGACACCTCGCCGAAACAAATCGCCGGCCTCAGTGGCGGCTTGTTCAACACCTTCGGTAACCTGGCGTCGATCACCACGCCGATTGTGATTGGCTACATCATCAGCACCACCGGCTCGTTCAAATGGGCCTTGGTGTTCGTCGGCGCCAATGCGCTGGTGGCGGTGTTCAGCTACCTGGTGATTGTCGGCCCGATCAAGCGGGTGGTGCTCAAGGAGCCGCCAAGCGAAGGCCCTGCGTTGACCCATCTTTCCCAAGCGCATTCCTGAGGTTCGTGTGATGCAGTTGATTGAACATGCCGACTCGCCGCGCTCGATTCGTTTGCACGAGCGCGACAATGTGGTGATCGTGGTGAACGACCAGGGCGTACCGGCCGGGACCGAATTTCCGGACGGCCTGGTCACCGTGGATTTCATCCCGCAGAGCCATAAGGTGACGCTGGAAGATATTCCCGAAGGCGGACCGATCATTCGTTATGGCCAGACGATCGGCTACGCGCTGGCGCCGATCCCGCGTGGCAGCTGGGTGCAGGAAGACCAGTTGCGCATGCCCACCGCGCCGCCGCTGGACAGCCTTCCGCTGTCCACCGACGTACCTGAAGCCCAGGCGCCGCTGGAGGGGTTCACCTTCGAGGGCTATCGCAATGCCGATGGCACCGTGGGCACGCGCAATATCCTGGGGATCACCACCACGGTACAGTGCGTGACCGGCGTGCTGGATCATGCCGTCAAGCGCATCAAGGATGAATTACTGCCCAGGTACCCGCACGTCGACGATGTGGTGGCGCTGACGCATAGCTATGGCTGCGGCGTGGCGATCACGGCGACAGATGCCTACATCCCGATCCGTACCGTGCGCAACCTGGCGCGCAACCCGAATCTGGGCGGCGAAGCCCTGGTGATCAGCCTGGGCTGCGAGAAATTGCAGGCCGGGCAAGTGATGCACGACAACGACAGCTCCGTCGATCTGAGCGAGCCCTGGCTGTACCGGTTGCAGGATTCCAGCCACGGCTTTACCGAAATGATCGAGCAGATCATGGCGCTGGCCGAAGTCCGTTTGAAAAAGCTCGACCTACGCCGCCGCGAAACGGTGCCCGCGTCCGAGCTGATCCTGGGCATGCAATGCGGCGGCAGCGACGCGTTTTCCGGCATCACTGCCAATCCGGCGCTGGGATATGCATCCGACCTGTTGCTGCGGGCCGGAGCGACGGTGATGTTTTCGGAAGTCACCGAAGTCCGCGATGCCATCTACCTGCTGACTTCTCGCGCAGAGACGAAGGAAGTTGCCGAAGAGTTGGTGCGTGAAATGGACTGGTACGACCGTTACCTGGCCAAGGGCGAGGCGGATCGCAGCGCCAATACCACGCCGGGCAACAAGAAGGGCGGGCTGTCGAATATCGTCGAGAAGTCCCTGGGCTCCATCGTCAAGTCCGGCAGCAGCGCGATCAACGGCGTGCTCGGCCCAGGCGAGCGCTTCAAGACCAAGGGCCTGATTTTTTGCGCAACCCCGGCCAGTGATTTTGTATGCGGCACCTTGCAACTGGCGGCGGGGATGAACCTGCATGTATTCACCACCGGGCGCGGCACGCCGTACGGGTTGGCGATGGCGCCAGTGGTGAAAGTGTCGACGCGCACCGAGCTGGCGCAGCGCTGGCCGGACCTGATCGACATCGACGCCGGGCGGATTGCCACCGGGCGCGCGAGCATCGAGGAACTGGGCTGGGAGTTGTTCCACTTCTACCTGGATGTGGCCAGCGGCAGAAAGCAGACGTGGGCGCAGCGGCACAAGCTGCACAACGACATCACGTTGTTCAATCCCGCGCCAATTACCTAGGCCGGTTGCCTGCGTCAGGCGCGCTCGTTCATAAGTGCGTGGATGTGCGCCTGAACCTGTATGGGCGTGTCAGCTCGAAGGATGCGTCCGGACATCTCGGGCATGGGCTGCCGGGTGTAATAGTCAGCGCAGACAAAACCGTCAACCCAACCATCGGCGTACACCTGATAGTCGGATCTGGCATCTCCGACTATCAGGGCTCGGCCCGTCAGCCGACCTTCCTTGCGCCATTGCTGCACGATTCGACTCTTCCCTCTGCCGGGGCTTATCAATGGTGACGGCCTGGGGCACAGCGCTCGCGAACCGACCCAGAAAAGGCGGTTCGCGATGACATTGCGGGCTTGGATATTCAGTGAGCGAGCAATGGGGGTGATGCACTCTGTGTACCCTCCGGAGAGGATGTACACATGCGTACCCGCTCGTTGCAGGTCGCGCACGGTCTGCTCCAGGGACGGGTCGAGGCTGCCAATGATGGTGTCGACATAACGTTGAATATGATGCTTGCGGATATACGGGATCATCTTCATCACAGCCACCATTTCCCACAGGCTGGCATTGCCCGACAGAGCCTTGGGCGCGATGAGTTGCAATTGCTCCAGCATTGGCTTGGCGTTCGGGCTTTCGCCGATGGCCGACTTGACGATCTCCAGAGTGCTTTCGTGGTTCACCAGGGTCTGATCGAAATCGAAAATGACATGGGTATCGCGGGTCGTGGTCATGGGCGCGCCTGCGCATCTACCCGGCGGTAGTCATGTTTATCTTCCCGCGTCCACCGGGTTGCAGCGATGCCCAGGTGGTCGGCGATACGCGCTTGTATCAGGTCCGAAAAGGCTTGGCCGCTTTGGTTTTGCATGCGTTCTACCGGCTCCAGGTAGGTCATGTCTATCGTCATCCAGGGCATCGCCAGCAGGCGCAGGAAGCACGCCAGACCTGATGCATGAAGCGGGCTGGCAACCAGGCCAAAGGGCAGGGTAAGGCGTCCGGCCAGTGGCACCACCGGCAGTCCACGGCTCAGCAGTCCGGGGCGGAAGCGATACAAACCGCGACCATTGTTGATGGTTGCCTCGGGATTGGTGTAGAGGACGGTGCCTTGATGAGTGGTTGCCAGGTTACGAAGGTTACGTGCAAACGTCTTCTTATCGGCACCGTTCCAGAAGTGGCCGCCCGCGCACTTGATCAGAAGGAATGCAGTGAAGCTGATAACCCTGTTGTAACCGCTTGAGGCCACCAGTGTTGCGCCAGGCATTGCCAGTATGGCGAACGGATCAATCACGCTGACGTGATTGGCCGCCACCACACAACCCTTGGTGAGTGAGGCGATTTGCCGTGTTGACAGTGCGCACCTGATCCTCAGGCCCATTATCCACAGGATGCCTCGGTACATGGGGCGCTTGACGGCAAGGGGCAGCGGCCAGGCCAGAAGGCTTATTACAACAATCAAGACGATGCGAATGACGGCCAGCATATAACCGAAGGGCATATAAAGTTTCCTGGGGAGACTGGGATAAGCCCAGGTTTCCCGACTACATAGGTCCGCTACGGAATGCAAAGGGCAAGCTTGAGCCGGTTGTGTTTTCAAGGGGCCGAATACTCAGTGGTAATGTTCGTTAAGCGGACTGGACGTGTTCAGGCTTTTTCACTCGGCGCGAGAACCGCGTGATTCGCTCGAGATTTGCGGGCCTTATTTCCTGGAACCGCTCCCGTGTAAGAACAATCTTCAGGTGAGGGCCATAAGCGGTCTCTATGACGTCTCCGGCGACCTCTGGCATATGCAGAAAGGCTCTGTTCATTTCCAGCGCGCGGTGATGGTGGATATTGGTAAGCGTGTAGATCTGCTCAAATCCCAGGCGCTGGAAACCGTATTCAAGTGCCAGGTGGATCGCAATAAAGGGGTAGGGTGTGCCCCAGTATTTCCTAAGGAATCGGTTGCCGAAGTTAACGCCATATTCTTTTTTTGCGAATCCTGCATAACCGATAAAGGGTTCCTCCAAGCCCACACTCACAGCCCAGCGTGACCAGTTCTGATCGATAAGTTCTTTTGTGAATACCGAAATTTCATTGGCGGCGGCGTCTCTGCCGCGTGTAGTGCCGGCCGAAATGAACTTCATTGCCTCGGGGTCGCCGAGCAGCTCGGCATAGCCTTCAATGTCCTGATCGTCCCAGCTTCTGATATGCACATTGTGCAATTGACTGAAGGATCTGCGCATAGTCACCCCTTGTGTTTCGAACACACGATGGTTCGCTACCGGATTATTAAAATGTTACAGGAGGGATTTTCAGGGCGGATGTCGTTGATGCAGAGGCGCAGAGTCTTATAAGCATGTAGGAGCGTATGCAGAGTTTTGTGGGATGGGCTGTACTTGGCTGGAAACTCTGAAGTGGATCCTGTAAATGAATCAAGTTCCCTGTTTTCGGGTTTTACCTGCCTGACTATTGTTAAATGAAATATCAGCCACAGGCACCAGTGCTTTATTATTACGGTTCCCTGATAACAGGACTCAAGGCTGATACAGCATGCTCGCCATTTTTCTCACGACGCTCACCATCACCGCGCCGGTGTTCGCCATGCTGTTCCTCGGTGTGCTGCTCAAGCGCATCAACTGGATCAACGACAACTTTATCCATACCGCTTCGTCCCTGGTGTTTAACGTCACCATGCCGGCGCTGCTGTTCCTGGGCATCCTGCACGCCGATCTGCATTCGGCGCTCAAGCCCGGTTTGCTGATCTACTTTGCCGTGGCCACGTTGGTGAGCTTTGCCATGGCGTGGGGCTGGGCGATTTTTCGCTGCAAGCGCGAAGACCGGGGTATCTACACCCAGGGCGCGTTTCGCGGCAATAACGGGGTGATCGGCCTGGCGCTGGCTGCCAGCATGTATGGCGACTACGGGATTTCCCTAGGTGCGATTCTCGCGGCGTTGGTGATCCTGTTCTACAACACGCTGTCGACCATTGTGCTGGCGGTGTACAGCCCGGTGATCAAGTCCGACCCGTGGAGCATCTTCAAGAGTGTGGTGGCCAACCCACTGATCATCAGCGTGATTGTCGCGGCGCCGTTTGCGTACTTCCAGATCGGCCTGCCCGGCTGGCTGGAAAAGTCCCTGGGGTACCTGGCGGACACGACACTGCCCCTGGCGCTGATCTGCATCGGCGGCACCTTGTCCCTGGCAGCGCTGCGCAAGAGCGGCAACATGGCCTTGAGCGCCAGCCTGATGAAGATGGTCTGGTTGCCGGTGATCGCCACACTGGGCGCTTGGCTGCTGGGGTTCCGTGGGCCGGAGTTGGGGATTCTGTTTCTGTACTTCGGCGCGCCGACGGCGGCGGCGAGCTTCGTGATGGCCAGGGCGGCCGAGGGGAATCATGAGCTGGCGGCGGCGATTATCGTGATCACCACCCTGATGGCGGCGGTGACCACGAACATTGGCATTTTTGTGCTGCAGGCCGGGGGCTGGATCTGACCGTTAGCGCTGATCCGCCTGATACGCTTCTATTACTTCCTGCGCCGCGCGAAACGCATCGATGGCCGCCGGTACGCCGGCATACACCGCGCAATGCAGCAGCGCCTCGCGAATTTCTTCTACGGTGCAGCCATTGTTCAGTGCGCCACGCACATGCCCCTTGAGTTCTTGGGGGCACTTGAGCGCAGTCAGCGCGGCCAGGGTGATCAGGCTGCGCGTCTTGAGCGGCAAGCCCTCGCGATTCCACACGCTGCCCCACGCGTGTTCATTGACGAAGTCCTGCAGTGGCTGGCTGAACTCGGTGGCATTGTCCAGGGCGCGATCGACGAATACATCGCCCATCACCTGGCGACGCATTTCAACCCCTGGCTTCTTCTGAGCGGTCATTGCGATTCCCTCTTGTGTTGACGGTGCCAGGCGCGCAGCGACGTAAACAACAGCACCACCACTAACGCCGGCAGGATGTAAAACAGCATCAATTGTTCAAGCTTGGTCGCCAGGGGCATGCCGGTGGTGAAGGCCATGACATGCAGGCCATACGCCAGATACAGCCCCAGCAGCACCAACCCTTCGGCGCGGGTGACGCGGTAGCCGGTATAGAACACCGGCAGGCACAGAACGATGGCGCCGAGCATGACCGGCAGGTCGAAGTCCAGAGCGTTGGGCGAGACCGACAGCGGCGACGGCGCCACCAGAGCGGTAAAGCCCAGCACGCCGAGCAGGTTGAACAGGTTGCTGCCGATCACATTGCCCACGGCAATCTCCCGCTCGCCACGCAAGGCGGCGATCAGCGACGTGGCCAGGCAGGGCAGCGAGGTGCCGACGCCGATCAACGTCAGGCCGATAATGCGCTCCGACAGGCCCAGGTCGCTCGCCACCTCAACGGCCGCTCCCAGCAGCAAATGCCCGGCCACCACCAGCACCAGCAACCCGCCAAGCATCAACACCACGCTGCTCAGCCACGGCGCCCTGGTCACGGTAGCCAGCGTGCGTGGACGCCGGGAATGGCGCGTCTGGTAGTGCAGCACGCCGAGGTAGGCCAGCAGCGCCACCAGCAGCACCAGGCCGTCAAACGGCGTCAGCGCCTCATTGGCGGCGAGGATGAACACCAGCAGGCCGGCGACGATCATCACCGGGATATCCAGGCGCACCAGTTGTCGTGACACCCGTAACGGAATGATCAACGCCGACAAGCCCAGGGTAACGAGGATATTGAAGATGCTGCTGCCGATCACACTGCCCACGGCGATATCGGTGTTGCCGGCCAAGGTGGCTTGCAGGCTGACGGCCATCTGGGGCGCGCTGCTGCCGAAGGCAACAATGCTCAGGCCGATGATCAATGGCCGCACCTTGAGGCTGGCAGCCAGGCGCACCGCGGCCCGCACCAGGATTTCAGCGCCGACGATCAACAGCAGCAAGCCGCTGACCAGTTCGAGCAGGCTCCAGGGCGAGAGGGCGTTCAATCCGAAAATACTCAAGGCGGCCTCGATCAGTTGTTCAGGGCTTGCACGCGCACTTGCGCGGTGCCGCTGCCCAGCATACGCAGTTGCTCGGCGGCTTTGCGTGAAAGGTCGATCAGGCGGCCACGGCTGTGCGGGCCGCGATCATTGATACGCACCACCACAGAGCGGTTGTTGGCCAGATTGGTCACCTTGACCTGAGTGCCAAAGGGCAGGCGCCGATGGGCGGCGGTCATGGCGTTCTGGTTGAAGGCTTCACCGCTGGCGGTTCGTTTGCCATGGTGCCTGGCGCCGTAATAGGAGGCGGTGCCGGTTTCGTCGTAGCCGTTGGGGTCGATGAGGCCGCTGGCGCAACCGGTCAGCAGGGAGGACAAGGCCAGCAGGCCGAGTAGACGCTTCATTTTTTTGGATATCCCCCTGGCAAATGTGGGAGGGGGCTTGCCCCCGATAGCGGTGCAGCAGTCAATACATGTGCCGACTGACACACCCTCATCGGGGGCGAGCCCCCTCCCACATGGGTCCGAGTCGAGCAAGAAATTCCACTCGGACCGTTCTGCGCTATCAGCCTTCGAGCTTGCTTTTGAGCAGTTCGTTGACCTGTTGCGGGTTGGCCTTGCCCTTGGACGCTTTCATCGCCTGGCCGACGAAGAAGCCGAACATCTTGCCGCGCTTGGCTTCGTCAGCCGCACGGTATTGTTCGACCTGCTCGGCGTTCGCCGCGAGCATTTCATCGAGCACGGCCGAGATCGCGCCGCTGTCGGTGACTTGCTTGAGGCCGCGCTTGTCGATGATTTCATCGGCGCTGCCTTCGCCTGCGGCCATCGCTTCGAACACAGTCTTGGCGATCTTGCCGGAGATGGTGTTGTCCTTGATGCGCAGCAGCATGCCGCCCAGTTGCTCGGCGCTGACCGGTGCTTCGTCGATTTCCAGGCCTTGCTTGTTCAACAGGCTGCCCAGCTCGACCATGACCCAGTTGGCCGCCAGCTTGGCGTCGCCGGCAATGCTTACGACTTTCTCGAAGTAGTTCGCTTGTTCGCGGCTGGAGGCCAGCACGCTGGCATCGTAGACCGACAGGCCGAACTGCGCCTGGAAGCGCTCGCGTTTCTGCTGCGGCAACTCCGGCAGGGTGGCGCGGATATCGCTGAGGAACGAGTCTTCCAGCACCACCGGCAACAGGTCCGGGTCGGGGAAGTAACGGTAGTCGTTGGCTTCCTCCTTGCTGCGCATGGCGCGGGTTTCGTCTTTGTTCGGATCGTACAGGCGAGTTTGCTGGATGACCTTGCCACCGTCCTCGATCAGTTCGATCTGGCGACGCACTTCGCTGTTGATCGCCTTCTCGATGAAGCGGAACGAGTTGACGTTCTTGATCTCGCAGCGGGTGCCGTATTCGGTCTGCCCCTTGGGACGGATCGACACGTTGCAGTCGCAGCGCAGCGAACCTTCGGCCATGTTGCCGTCGCAGATGCCCAGGTAGCGCACCAGCGCGTGGATCGTCTTGACGTAGGCCACGGCTTCCTTGGCGCTGCGCATGTCCGGCTCGGAGACGATTTCCAGCAACGGCGTGCCGGCACGGTTCAGGTCGATGCCGGTCGCGCCCGGGAATTCTTCGTGCAGACTCTTGCCGGCGTCTTCTTCCAGGTGCGCACGGGTCACGCCGACACGCTTGATGGTGCCGTCTTCCAGGGGGATGTCCAGATGGCCCTTGCCGACGATCGGCAATTCCATCTGGCTGATCTGGTAGCCCTTGGGCAGGTCCGGGTAGAAGTAGTTCTTGCGCGCAAACACATTGTGCTGCCCGATCTCGGCGTCAATCGCCAGGCCGAACATCACCGCCATGCGCACCGCTTCCTGGTTCAGTACCGGCAGCACGCCGGGCATGCCCAGGTCCACCAGGCTCGCCTGAGTGTTAGGCTCGGAGCCAAACGTGGTGGCGCTACCGGAGAAAATCTTCGATTGGGTGGCGAGCTGGGTATGAATCTCCAGCCCGATCACAACTTCCCATTGCATAGTGTTCTCCTCAGAAGCCGGTAGGGGTGCGGGTGTGCCAGTCGGTGTGCAACTGGTACTGGTGCGCCACATTGAGCAGGCGGCCTTCCTGGAAATACGGGGCGAGCAATTGCACGCCGACCGGCAGGCCATCGACGAAACCGGCGGGCATGGACAAGCCCGGCAAGCCCGCGAGGTTGGCGGTGATGGTGTAGAGGTCTTCCAGATACTCGGCGATTGGGTCGCCGGTCTTGGCGCCGATCTTCCATGCCGGGTTCGGCGTGGTCGGGCCGAGGATCACGTCGACTTCTTCAAAGGCCGCCATGAAGTCGTTCTTGATCAGGCGACGGATTTTCTGCGCCTTGAGGTAGTACGCATCGTAGTAGCCGGCGGACAGGGCATAGGCACCGACCATGATCCGGCGCTGGACTTCACTGCCGAAGCCTTCGCCACGGGAGCGTTTGTACAGGTCGATCAGGTCCTTGGGATTTTCGCAGCGATAGCCGAAGCGTACGCCGTCGAAACGCGACAGGTTCGAAGACGCTTCTGCCGGTGCGATCACGTAGTAGGCGGGAATCGCGTGCTGGTTGTTCGGCAGGCTGATTTCCTTGATCACCGCGCCAAGCTTTTCCAGCTCCTTGATGCTGTTGTGCACCAGGTCGGCGATACGCGGGTCCAGGCCGGCGCTGAAATACTCTTTTGGTACGCCGATGCGCAGGCCCTTGACCGAGGTGTTCAGGCTGGCGCTGTAGTCCGGCACGGGTTCATCGATGCTGGTGGAGTCCTGTTTATCGAAGCCTGCCATGCCTTGTAACAATATTGCGCAGTCTTCGGCGGTGCGTGCCAATGGGCCGCCCTGATCCAGGCTGGAAGCGTAGGCGATCATGCCCCAGCGGGAAACGCGACCGTAGGTCGGCTTCAGGCCGGTGAGGTTGGTGAACGCTGCCGGCTGGCGGATCGAACCGCCGGTGTCGGTCGCCGTAGCGGCCGGCAGGAAGCGTGCAGCCACGGCTGCGGCCGAACCACCGGAGGAACCGCCGGGAACGTGGTCCAGGTTCCACGGGTTTTTCACCGCGCCGTAGTAGCTCGACTCGTTGGCCGAACCCATGGCGAATTCGTCCATGTTGGTCTTGCCCAGGGTCACGGCGCCGGCGGTGGCCAGTTTGGAGACCACGGTAGCGTCGTAGGGCGCCTTGAAATTGTCGAGCATCTTCGAGCCGCAACTGGTGCGAATGCCCTGGGTGCAGAACAGGTCCTTGTGGGCAATGGGTGCGCCCAGCAATGCGCCGTGTTCGCCGTTGGCGCGACGTGCGTCGGCGGCCTTGGCCTGGCTCAGGGCCAGCTCCTCGGTAAGGCTGATGAAGCTGTTGACCTTGGGATCGTGCTTGGCGATACGCGCCAGCAGGGTTTTGGTCAGCTCTTCGCTGGAAAACGTTTTGTCGGCGAGACCGCGGGCGATCTCGGCCAGAGTCATGTGATGCATGAAAGGCTCTTTCCCTTTAGTCGATGACTTTCGGAACCAGGTACAGGCCGTTTTCGACCGCTGGCGCGATGGACTGGTAGGCCTCGCGGTTATTGCGCTCGGTCACGACGTCGGCGCGCAGGCGCTGACTGGCTTCCAGCGGGTGAGCCAGAGGCTCGATGCCGTCGGTATCGACGGCCTGCATTTGGTCAACCAGCCCGAGAATGCTGTTCAGGGCTGCGGTGGTCTGTGGAAGATCGGCGTCATTGAGGCCAAGCGAGGCCAGATGCGCGATTTTTTCCACGTCGGAGCGTTCAAGCGCCATGGGATTCTCCAGTGGAAAACAGAACGGAGGGCGTCCGTGTGTTAGATTGTCGGAACACTACCGCATTTCTACGGTCATAAGGCCGCGATTGTGGGGGTTGGTGCACAGAAAGTCGGCCAATTTAGCACATTGGCGCCTTGCCCAAAATCCCTGTCGTTGTTAGAGTTTGCCGCACTTTTTTACCCACGCGTTGCCTAGGGTCCTTTCCCCATGTTCAAGAAACTGCGTGGCATGTTTTCCAGCGATCTCTCCATTGACCTGGGCACTGCCAACACCCTTATTTACGTGCGCGAGCGCGGTATCGTTCTGAATGAGCCATCGGTTGTGGCCATTCGGACCCATGGTAATCAGAAAAGTGTCGTTGCCGTTGGCACCGAGGCCAAGCGCATGCTCGGCCGTACACCAGGCAATATTGCTGCCATTCGTCCGATGAAAGACGGCGTGATCGCCGACTTCAGCGTCTGCGAAAAAATGCTGCAGTACTTCATCAACAAGGTTCACGAAAACAGTTTCCTGCAGCCCAGCCCTCGTGTGCTGATCTGCGTTCCGTGCAAGTCCACCCAGGTGGAGCGTCGTGCCATCCGTGAATCGGCCCTCGGTGCCGGTGCCCGCGAAGTGTTCCTGATCGAAGAGCCGATGGCCGCCGCAATCGGCGCCGGCCTGCCGGTTGAAGAGGCCCGCGGTTCGATGGTGGTGGATATCGGTGGTGGTACTACCGAGATTGCCCTGATTTCCCTGAACGGTGTGGTGTATGCCGAATCCGTACGCGTTGGCGGCGACCGCTTCGACGAAGCGATCATCACCTATGTGCGCCGTAACTACGGCAGCCTGATCGGCGAATCCACCGCCGAGCGCATCAAGCAGGAAATCGGTACCGCTTACCCGGGCGGCGAAGTTCGCGAAGTCGATGTTCGCGGTCGCAACCTGGCCGAAGGTGTGCCGCGCGCCTTCACCCTGAACTCCAACGAAGTGCTGGAAGCGCTGCAAGAGTCCCTGGCCACCATCGTTCAGGCGGTGAAGAGCGCCCTGGAGCAGTCGCCGCCCGAGCTGGCTTCCGATATCGCCGAGCGTGGCCTGGTTCTGACCGGGGGTGGCGCCTTGCTGCGCGACCTCGACAAGTTGCTGGCCCAGGAAACCGGCCTGCCGGTGATCGTCGCCGAAGACCCGTTGACTTGCGTTGCCCGTGGCGGTGGTCGTGCACTGGAAATGATGGATAAACACACCATGGACCTGCTCTCCAGCGAATAAGATTGCCTGGACGGTTCATGCTGGATCGGCAGGCGGCACTTTGCAGTGCCGCCTGTTGGCGTTTATCTTCTTCAATCTGCATCCAGGCCGGTTTGATGCCGTATGAATAAAGAGAACATTTGCCTGGGAGGAGCGGCCTATTAAACCGCTCTTTGCCAAAGGCCCCTCATTGGGCGTGCGCTTGTTGGTGCTGACCGTGCTTTCGGTCGCGCTGATGGTGGTCGATGCGCGCTTTTCGCTGCTCAAGCCTGTGCGTAGCCAGATGTCGCTGGTGTTGATGCAGACTTACTGGATCACCGACCTGCCGCAGCGTCTCTACCAGGGCGTGGCCAGCCAATTCGGCAGCCGCACCGAACTGGTCGCCGAAAACGAAAAACTCAAGACCGAGAACCTGCTGTTGCAGGGCCGCATGCAAAAGCTCGCAGCCCTCACCGAGCAGAACGTTCGGCTGCGTGAGTTGCTCAACTCTTCGGCACTGGTCAACGAAAAAGTCGAAGTGGCCGAATTGATCGGCATGGACCCCAACCCCTTTACCCATCGCATCATCATCAACAAGGGCGAACGCGACGGCGTTGTGCTCGGCCAGCCGGTGCTCGATGCCCGCGGCCTGATGGGCCAGGTGGTTGAATTGATGCCCTACACTTCGCGCGTCCTGCTGTTGACGGACACCACTCACAGCATCCCCGTGCAGGTCAATCGCAACGGCTTGCGCGCCATTGCCAGCGGCACCGGTAATCCGGAACGCCTGGAGTTGCGGCACGTGGCCGATACCGCCGATATCAAGGAAGGCGACCTGCTGGTCAGCTCCGGCCTGGGTCAGCGCTTTCCGGCGGGCTACCCGGTGGCCACGGTCAAGGAGGTCATCCACGATTCCGGCCAGCCGTTTGCCATTGTGCGTGCCGTCCCGACTGCCGCGTTGAACCGCAGCCGCTACCTGCTGCTGGTGTTCAGCGACAACCGCACCCCGGAAGAGCGCGCCAACGACGCCGCCCAGGCTCAGGAAGCGGAAGACAAGCAGAACGGCACCGCCCCCGTGATTCCCGCCACCGTGCCTAAACCGGCGTTCGTGGGGCCACCGGCGCCTGCGACCGTACCCGCAACCGCAGCGCCTGTCGCCACACCGGCCAAGCCCGCCGCACACAGCGCACGCCCGGCGAAACCGGCGGCAACCACCGCGCCTGCCGCGAGGCCCGCGACCACCGCCCCGGCCACGACGCGGCAGAGGGAGGAATAATGGCCAGCACTCATTCACGCAATGGCTGGGTGGTCTGGTTGACCTTTGCGGTCGGCTTGCTGCTCAGCGTGTCACCGCTGCCGCAATTCATGGAAATCCTGCGCCCGCTGTGGCTGGCGCTGCTGCTGGCGTTCTGGTCGTTGCACCTGCCGCACAAGGTGGGCATGGTCACGGCGATGTGCCTGGGCCTGGCGGAGGATGTGCTCTATGGCACCTTGCTCGGCCAGAATGCGTTGATCCTGACCCTGATTACCTTCCTGGTGCTGTCGTTGCAGCAGCGCTTGCGTATGTTCCCGATGTGGCAGCAGTGCCTGGTGATCCTGGTGATCTTCGGCCTGGCGCAGCTTGTTCAACTCTGGCTCAGTGCCTTGACCGGCAATCGCCAGCCGACCCTGGCGCTGGTGTTGCCGGCGCTGGTCAGCGCGTTGCTGTGGCCCTGGGTCAGTTTCGGCCTGCGTGGGTTACGTCGTCGCTATAAAATCAATTGATGGATTGCGAGGCTCTGCCTGGTTATCGAACCCTACAGGGAGAGTCTGCAATGAATACGCTTTATCTGGCCTCGGGCTCCCCGCGCCGCCGTGAGTTGCTGACCCAGATCGGTGTGCCTTTCACCGTGGTCAGCGCCGTCATCGATGAAACGCCTCTAACCAACGAAACCCCTGTGGCCTATGTCGAGCGCCTGGCGCGAAGCAAGGCCGCCGCGGGTTTCGCTGCGCTTGGGCAAACCACGGGTATCTGCGTATTGGGTGCCGATACGGCGGTTATCGTGAATGGCAAAATTCTCGGCAAACCGGTGGACCAGGCTGATGCCCTGGCGATGTTGATGGCCCTGGCGGGGCGTGAACATGAAGTCCTCACGGCCATTGCACTGAACGACGGCCAGCGCTGTGAAACCCGTTGTGTCAGCAGCCGTGTTGCGTTTCGCGACATTTCCGTTCAGGAGGCTACGACCTACTGGCACAGCGGCGAACCCCGGGACAAGGCAGGCGGCTATGCTATCCAGGGGCTTGGCTCGGTGTTCGTGACCGGACTCAATGGCAGCTATTCCGCCGTGGTCGGCTTGCCAGTGTGCGAAACCGCGCAACTGCTGAGCCAATTCGGCATACCCTGTTGGCAAAACCTTACCGCGCGCTGAGCACCTTACTTTCGCGCCAAGCCATAAGCGATCGGTCACTATTGTGAAAACGCCTGAACGAGACCCAGCCATGAGTGAAGAGATTCTGATCAATATCACGCCGATGGAATCGCGCGTGGCGGTGGTAGAGAACGGTGTTCTGCAAGAAGTGCATGTGGAGCGTACCCAGAAGCGCGGGATCGTCGGCAACATCTATAAAGGCAAGGTGGTACGCGTATTGCCGGGCATGCAGGCAGCCTTCGTCGACATCGGCCTGGACCGCGCCGCGTTTATCCACGCTTCGGAAATCTCCCTGCGCGAAGGCCCGGCGGTGGAAAGCATCAGCGCCCTGGTGCACGAAGGGCAGAGCCTGGTGGTGCAGGTCACCAAGGACCCCATCGGTTCCAAGGGCGCCCGGCTGACCACTCAACTGTCGATTCCTTCGCGGTACCTGGTGTACATGCCGCGTACGGCCCATGTGGGTATTTCTCTCAAGATCGAAGATGAAGCCGAACGCGAGCGCCTGAAGAAGGTGGTCAGCGACTGTGTGGCCGCCGAAGGCATCAAGGAAGCCGGTGGCTTTATCCTGCGCACCGCCGCCGAAGGGGCGGGCGCCGATGAAATCCTGATGGACATCCGTTACCTGCGACGCCTGTGGGATCAGATTGATGTACAGATCAAGACGATTGGCGCACCAAGCGTCATCTATGAAGACCTTGGCCTGGCGTTGCGAACCTTGCGCGATCTGGTCAGCCCAAAAATCGAGAAAATTCGCATCGACTCGCGGGAAACCTTCCAGCGCACCACGCAATTTGTCGCCGAACTGATGCCGGAAATTGCCGACCGCCTGGAGCATTATCCAGGCGAACGGCCGATCTTCGACCTGTATGGCGTCGAAGACGAAATCCAGAAAGCCCTGGAACGCAAGGTCCCGCTCAAATCCGGCGGCTATCTGGTGGTGGACCCGGCGGAAGCCATGACCACCATCGACGTCAACACCGGCGCGTTCGTGGGCCACCGCAACCTCGAAGAAACCATCTTCAAGACCAACCTCGAAGCGGCCACCGCGATTGCGCGCCAACTGCGCCTGCGCAACCTGGGCGGCATCATCATCATCGACTTCATCGACATGGAGGACGGCGAACACCAACGGCAGGTCCTGCGCACCCTCGAAAAGCAGTTGGAGCGCGACCACGCCAAGACCAACATCATTGGCATCACCGAGCTGGGCCTGGTGCAGATGACCCGCAAGCGCACCCGCGAAAGCCTTGAACAGGTGCTGTGCGAACCCTGCAGCAGTTGCCAGGGACGCGGCAAGTTGAAAACACCGGAAACGGTTTGCTACGAGATTTTCCGCGAAATCCTGCGGGAGGCACGCGCCTACCAGGCCGAAGGTTATAGAGTGCTCGCCAATCAGAAAGTGGTGGACCGCCTGCTGGATGAAGAGTCGGGTAACGTCGCTGAACTGGAGGGCTTTATCGGGCGCACCATTCGTTTTCAGGTCGAAACCATGTACTCCCAGGAACAATACGACGTGGTGCTGCTCTGATCCCCATTCGTTTTCTCTTTTCGAGACCGACAGGCGCAGACCTGTGGTCCGACTACTGCCTTGAGGGTCGCCTGACATGGAGCGTCTGATACGCTTTTTTGCCGCTTTGACCCGTTGGGGGCTGTGCCTGTGTGCGTTGCTGCTGGTAGTGGCGGCGGTGTACGTAAGCCTGGGCCGTGAATTGACCCCGCTGGTGGCCGAGTACCGCGCTGAAGTCGAAGCCAAGGCCCAGGCTGCGGTGCAGATGCCGCTGCATATCGGTAGCCTCGAGGGACGCTGGAAAGGATTTGCGCCAATATTGCTGGCCCATGACGTAATGGTCGGCGAGGGGAGCAGTGCGTTGCGTCTGGACCAGGTTGAGGTGGTGCCCGACCTCTGGGCCAGCCTGATGGCTCGTGAAGTGCGCATCGCGCACCTGCAAGTCAGCGGCTTGCAGTTGAGCGTCAAGGAAGACAAGGAGGGTCGCTGGGCGCTGCAAGGCTTGCCGATACCGGATGACCAGCCCCTGGACCCGCAGCAACTGCTCACCCGCATGCAAATGGTCAAGCGCGTATCGGTGCTGGACAGCCAGGTAACGCTGCAACCGTTTGACCGCGCGCCGGTGACCGTGACGTATGTAGGCCTGAACCTGCACACCGGTACGACCCGGCAACGCGTGGACGCGCGCCTGACACTGCCCGACGGCCAACCGCTCGCCCTGAGCCTGCGCAGCCGCATGCGCGCCAGCCAATGGAAAGATGCCGAGGTCGAGGCCTACTTGAGCCTCCCTCAAAGCGACTGGGCTCAGTGGATTCCGTCCCGGCTGACCCGGCAATGGAAGCTCACCCAGCTCAAGGCCGGCGGTGAGTTCTGGCTCAACTGGGCCAACGGCACCGTGCAAAGCGCGGTGGTGCGCCTTGATTCGCCGCAAGTGAAAGGCAGCTACGCCGAGCGTAAGCCGGTCCATATCGAGAACCTGGCGCTCACCGCTTATGTGCAACGCAGCGACGGCGGTCTCAAGGTGCTGTTTGATTCGCTGGCCATGAATATCGGCGAAACCCGCTGGGAATCGCGCCTGCAACTGCAGCAGAGCCTGGCCACCGATAAAGATCAGGAAGTCTGGAAGCTTCAGGCCGACCGGCTCGACCTGACCCCCATCACTCCACTGCTCAATGCCCTGGCACCACTGCCGGAAGGTTTCGCCAAGGCCGTCGAGCATCTGAAAGCCACCGGTCTGTTGCGCAATGTGCTCGTGGACTACCGTCCAGAGGACAGCACCGATCAAAAAGTCAGTTTTGCCGCCAACCTCGAGCGTGTCGGTTTTGACGCCTACTTCGGCGCACCGGCCGCGCGCAATGTGTCCGGCAGCATCAGCGGCGACCTGGGCCATGGCGAGTTGCGCATGGACAGCAAGGACTTTTCCCTGCACCTGTCGCCGATCTTCGCCAAGCCATGGCAGTACATCCAGGCCAATGCGCGCCTGACCTGGACGCTGGACAAGCAGGGTTTCACCCTGGTCGCGCCGTATATCAAAGTGCTGGGGGAGGAAGGCAAGGTCGCTGCGGACTTCCTGATTCGCCTGCATTTCGACCATAGCCAGGAGGACTACATGGACCTGCGGGTCGGTATGGTCGACGGCGATGGTCGTTTCACCCCCAAGTATCTGCCGGCAGTGTTGAGCCCGGCGCTGGATGAATGGTTGCGCACGGCGATCCTCAAAGGCGCGGTAGATGAAGGTTTCTTCCAGTACCAGGGCTCCCTGAGCCACAACGCGCTGCCGGCCTCACGCAATATCAGCCTGTTTTTCAAGGTGCATGATGCCGAGCTGGCGTTCCAGCCGGGCTGGCCCCATGTGAGCAAGGTCAACGGGGAGGTGTTCGTCGAGGAGAGCGGCGTGCGCATTCTGGCCAGCAAAGGGCAGTTGCTCGATACCCAGGTCAAGGACGTCTACGTCAATATCCCCCACGCACCGGCCGGCCAAGACAGCCATCTGCTGCTCACCGGCGGATTCTCCGGTGGTTTGGGCGATGGTCTGAAAATCCTCCAGGAAGCGCCGATCGGCACCGCCTCCACCTTTGCGGGCTGGAAGGGCGAGGGCAACCTGCAAGGCAGCCTGGACCTGGATGTGCCTCTGGCCAAGGGCACCGAACCCAAGATCGTGGTCGACTTCAAGACCGACAAGGCGCGCCTGCAACTGGCCGAGCCCACCCTGGACCTGACCCAGCTCAAGGGTGACTTCCGTTTCGACAGCGCCAAGGGCTTGAGCGGCCAGTCTATTTCGGCCCAGGCGTTCGATCGCCCGATCACCGCGCAGATTTTTGCCGAGGGCAAGCCCGGCGCTATCAGCACCCGCGTGACCGCCAAGGGCCAGGTCACGGTCAAGCGGCTTACGGACTGGTTGAAAATCAGCCAGCCGCTGCCGGTGTCCGGCGATATTCCGTACCAGCTGCAAGTCATCCTCGACGGCGCGGACAGTCAGCTGATGGTCGACTCCAACCTCAAGGGCGTTGCGGTGGATCTGCCGGCGCCGTTCGGCATGCCGGCGAGCCAGGGCCGTGACAGTACGTTTCGCATGACCTTGCAGGGCGCCGAGCGGCGTTACTGGTTTGATTACGGTGAGCTGGCGAATTTCACCTTTGCGGCGCCGCCGGATAACTTCAACGATGGCCGCGGCGAATTGTTCCTCGGCGATGGCGATGCGGTATTGCCCGGCGCCAAGGGGCTGCGCGTTCGCGGAGTGCTCTCCGAGCTGGACGTCGATCCGTGGAGAAAGCTGGCGAACCGTTACGCGGGTAACGATCCGGGCGGCAGTGCCAGGCAACTGCTCAGCGGTGCCGATTTCAAGGTGGGCAAGCTGACCGGTTTCGGTACCCGGTTCGACCAGGTCAAACTGCAACTGGATCGCAAGCCCGTGGCCTGGGGCCTGCAGTTCGACAGCCAGCAAGCCAAGGGCACGGTGAATCTGCCGGACGCCAAGGGCGCCCCTATTGCCGTCAACCTGCAATACGTGAAGCTGCCCGCCGTAGACCCTACCGTGCAGGCTGACGAAAATGCGCCGGACCCGTTGGCCGATATCGATCCCAAGGATATCCCCGCCTTGGATATCGCCATCGATCAACTGTTCCAGGGCCCGGACCTGGTCGGCGCGTGGTCGTTGAAAATCCGCCCGACCGCCAAGGGCCTGGCCTTCAACAACCTGAACCTGGGCCTCAAGGGCATGCAACTCAACGGTGCCGGTGGTTGGGAAGGCGCGCCGGGGGCCAGCAGCAGTTGGTACAAAGGGCGACTGGACGGCAAGAACATTGCCGACGTGCTCAAAGGCTGGGGATTTGCGCCCACGGTGACCAGCGAGGATTTTCATCTGGACGTGGATGGTCGCTGGCCGGGTTCGCCGGCCTGGGTCGGGCCGAAGCGGTTCTCCGGTAGTCTGGACGCGGCGTTCCGCAAAGGCCAGTTCGTGGAAGTGGAAGGTGGCGCCCAGGCGCTGCGGGTGTTCGGCCTGCTTAACTTCAACTCCATTGGCCGCCGTTTGCGCCTGGACTTCTCCGACTTGCTCGGCAAGGGCTTGAGCTATGACCGGGTCAAGGGCTTGCTGGCGGCCAGTGATGGTGTGTTCGTGACCCGTGAGCCCATCACCATGACCGGGCCGTCCACCAACCTTGAGCTCAACGGCACCCTGGACCTGGTGGCGGACCGCGTCGATGCCAAATTGCTGGTGACCCTGCCGGTTACCAACAACCTGCCCATCGCGGCATTGATCGTCGGCGCGCCGGCCATTGGCGGTGCGTTGTTCCTGATCGACAAGTTGATCGGAGACCGGGTGTCGCGCTTCGCCAGTGTGCAGTACACCGTGCAAGGCCCCTGGAAAGACCCGAAAATCACCTTCGACAAGCCATTTGAAAAACCAAACTGAGAGGCTGTGGAGTAGCATGGCCGCATGTCCTTTACGGAGTGTCGGCCCATGTCCTTTGCGGTAATTCAAATGGTCAGCCAGAGTGATGTCCCGGCTAACCTGGCCCAGGCACGCCGCCTGCTGGAACGCGCGGCGGCGGATGGCGCCAGGCTTGCAGTACTGCCGGAGAACTTCGCCGCCATGGGCCGCCGTGACATGGCCGATATCGGTCGCGCCGAAGCCTTGGGTGAAGGCCCGATCCTCCCATGGTTGAAACAGACCGCCCGCGACCTCACCTTATGGATAGTGGCCGGCACAATACCGTTGCCACCCAGGGATCAGCCGGACGCCAAGCCCAACGCCTGCTCGCTGCTGCTCGACGACCGTGGTGAAATCGTTGCCCGTTACGACAAGCTGCACTTGTTCGATGTGGATGTGGCGGACGCCCGAGGTCGCTATCGCGAATCCGACGACTATGCTTTCGGAAGCAACGTGGTAGTGGCGGATACACCCGTGGGGCGCTTGGGGCTGACAGTATGTTATGACCTGCGCTTCCCCGAGCTGTACAGCGAGTTGCGTGCGGCCGGGGCTGAGTTGATCAGTGCGCCCTCGGCGTTTACAGCGGTGACCGGGGCTGCGCATTGGGATGTGCTGATTCGCGCGCGGGCCATCGAGACCCAGTGTTACCTGCTGGCGGCCGCCCAGGGTGGTGTGCACCCTGGGCCACGGGAAACCCATGGGCACGCGGCGATTATCGACCCCTGGGGGCGCGTGCTGGTCCAACAAGATCAGGGCGAAGCGGTGCTGGTGGCCGAACGCGACAGCAATGAACAGGCGTCGATACGGACGCGCATGCCGGTGGTCAACCACCGGCGCTTTTTCTCGCAGGGCGCACAGCGACCTGCTTCAGAACGATGAATTTAAGGCCAAACCTATGAGCGAGTTGTTGTCCTCAGTCAGTGAACATCTCCTGGCACCCGGTGGCGTGACCATCGAAAATCTGCAAACCGTGCTGGGCGATCTGGCCGGACCGGGGATCGACGCGGCCGACCTGTATTTCCAGGGGCAGATTTCCGAGTCCTGGGCGCTGGAAGACGGCATCGTCAAGGAAGGCAGTTTCAACCTTGACCAGGGTGTAGGGGTTCGCGCGCAATCGGGCGAAAAAACCGGTTTTGCCTACAGCAACGCCATTACCCTGGAGGCCTTGGGCCTGGCGGCGCGTGCGGCGCGCTCGATCTCCCGCGCGGGCCAGAACGGCACGGTGCAGGCGTTCAGTACCCAGGACGTGGCGCAGTTGTACGCGCCGGATAATCCGCTGGAAGTGATCAGTCGCGCGGAAAAGGTCGAGCTGCTCAAGCGTGTTGACGCGGCTACGCGTGCCCTGGACCCGCGCATCCAGCAGGTCACCGTGAGCATGGCCGGTGTGTGGGAGCGCATCCTTGTCGCGTCCACTGACGGCGGCCTGGCGGCCGATGTGCGGCCACTGGTGCGTTTCAACGTGAGTGTGATCGTCGAGCAGAACGGTCGCCGCGAACGCGGTGGCCATGGCGGCGGCGGGCGTACCGACTACCGTTATTTCCTCGCCGAGGACCGCGCCATGGGCTACGCCCGTGAGGCGCTGCGCCAGGCGCTGGTCAACCTGGAAGCGATTCCGGCGCCGGCCGGTACCCTGCCGGTGGTGCTGGGCTCGGGTTGGTCCGGTGTGTTGCTGCACGAAGCCGTGGGTCATGGGCTGGAAGGCGACTTCAATCGCAAGGGCAGCTCCGCCTACAGCGGGCGCATGGGCGAGAGGGTCGCATCCAAGCTGTGCACCATTGTCGATGACGGCACCCTGGCCGGTCGGCGTGGTTCGTTGAGCGTGGATGACGAAGGGACGCCGACCGAGTGCACCACCCTGATCGAAAACGGCGTGCTCAAGGGCTATATGCAAGACAAGCTCAACGCTCGCCTGATGGGCGTGGCGCGCACCGGCAACGGTCGCCGCGAATCCTATGCCCACCTGCCGATGCCACGCATGACCAACACCTACATGCTCGGTGGCGAAAGCGATCCGGCAGAAATCATTGCTTCGGTGAAGCGCGGCATCTACTGCGCCAACCTTGGTGGCGGGCAGGTGGATATCACCAGCGGCAAGTTCGTGTTCTCCACCAGCGAGGCGTATTTGATCGAAGACGGCAAGATTACCGCACCGGTCAAGGGCGCGACATTGATCGGCAATGGGCCGGAGGCCATGAGCAAGGTGTCGATGGTCGGTAACGACCTGTCGCTGGACAGCGGCGTGGGTACGTGCGGGAAGGATGGGCAGTCGGTGCCGGTGGGCGTGGGCCAGCCAACCTTGAAAATCGATGCGATCACCGTGGGTGGCACGGGGTCGTAAGCCGTGGAGCTTCGGGTGGCGAAGGCCGCCACCCGGGGAAGAGGATCAGCGCAGACCGCGTTGAGTCTCGTCCAGCTCACGGATGTATTTGAAGATTTTACGGCTGGTGGCCGGCGCCTTGTTATGCGCCTGCTCGTGCTGGGCCTGACGGATCAGGGAGCGCAATTGCTGGCGGTCCGCGTCCGGATAGTCCAGCACGAATTTCTCCAGCACGGCGTCATCGCCCGAGATCAGGCGGTCACGCCAGCGCTCCAGGTTATGGAAGCGTTCGTTGTACTGGCGAGTGGAGGCATCGGTTTGATCGAGCAAGGCCAGAATGGCGTCAGTGTCCTGATCGCGCATCAGCTTGCCGATAAACATGATGTGCCGTTTGCGCGCGATATTCGCGGTGTGCTTAGGCGCATCGGCCAAGGCCCGACGCATTTCGTCGGTCAGTGGCAGTTTGGCAATCAAGTCTTTCTTGAGCGTTGTAAGGCGCTCGCCGAGGTCAACCAGAGCATGCAGCTCGCGTTTGACCTGGGTTTTGCTTTTCTCCCCATCGAGGGAGTCGTCGTAAGAATCAACCATGGTGGCAGTCCGCAAAGAAACGCCGCCATGATAACCAGTCGGGGGCCGCTTGTCCGGCCCGGTCGCTCGATGGCCTTAACCGAGAGCAGAATTTGAGTGGAGAAAACCATGAGTGCAGCCCAAAGCGTCGGTCCGCAAGCGTTACCGGCACTGCAGGAACAAGTCGAGCAGATCCTTGCCGAGGCCAAGCGCCAGGGGGCCAGCGCCTGTGAGGTAGCGGTGTCGCTGGAACAGGGGCTGTCGACTTCGGTGCGTCAGCGGGAAGTGGAAACCGTTGAGTTCAATCGCGACCAGGGGTTTGGTATTACCTTGTACGTGGGCCAGCGTAAAGGCTCGGCCAGTACGTCGGCCAGTGGCCCGGAGGCGATTCGTGAAACCGTCGCCGCCGCCCTGGCAATCGCCAAGCACACCTCCGAGGATGAGAGCTCGGGCTTGGCCGACAAAGCGTTGATGGCCAAGGATCTGCAGGACTTCGATCTGTTCCACGCCTGGGACATCACGCCCGAGCAAGCCATCGAACAGGCGCTGACCTGCGAGGCGGCGGCGTTCGACGCCGATGTTCGCATCAAAAACGCCGACGGCACCACGCTGAGTACCCACCAGGGCTGCCGTGTCTACGGCAACAGCCATGGATTCATCGGCGGCTATGCCTCTACCCGTCACAGCTTGAGCTGCGTGATGATCGCTGAGGCCGATGGCCAGATGCAGCGTGATTACTGGTACGACGTGAACCGTCAGGGTGAGTTGCTGGCAGACCCGGTCAGCATTGGCCAGCGTGCTGCGCAACGTGCAGCCAGCCGTCTGGGCGCGCGGCCGGTGCCCACATGCGAAGTGCCGGTGCTGTTTTCCGCCGAATTGGCCGGTGGCTTGTTCGGCAGTTTTCTCGGAGCGATTTCCGGCGGCAACCTCTATCGTAAATCTTCCTTTCTGGAAGGCGCGATCGGCCAGACGCTGTTTCCTGAATGGCTGACCATCGATGAGCGGCCGCACCTCATGCGCGCCATGGGCAGCACCTCGTTCGACGGCGATGGCCTGGCCACCTATGCCAAGCCGTTCGTCGAGAACGGCGAGTTGGTGTCTTATGTCTTGGGCACCTACGCGGGCCGCAAGCTTGGCCTGCCCAGCACCGCCAACTCCGGCGGCGTCCACAACCTGTTCGTGACCCATGGCGATGAAGACCAGGCGGCGCTGTTGCGTCGCATGGGACGCGGCCTGCTGGTGACCGAACTGATGGGCCACGGCCTGAACATGGTGACGGGTGACTATTCTCGTGGCGCGGCGGGGTTCTGGGTGGAAAACGGCGAGATTCAGTTCGCCGTCCAGGAAGTGACGATCGCCGGCAACATGCGCGATATGTTCAAGCAGATCGTTGCAGTGGGGAATGATCTGGAGCTGCGCAGCAATATCCGCACGGGCTCCGTATTGATCGAACGGATGACGGTCGCCGGTAGCTGACCTGCGACGCGTCACCAAAAAAGGCGCGCCATCTCGATGATGGCGCGCCTTTTTTTGGGGCTCTGTAAGGCGAGTTCAACCTGCCGTTCTTGTTTTGATTCTTAATATCATTTAATAATGAATATCATTACTGGATGAGTGTGGATCATGAGTTCTGTCTTGCATGAGGACCCGTACCTGGAAAGTTGGCGGTGGATGAGTCGTCAGATCCGCTGCGGGCTCGACCCCAATGAACCTCGCCTGATCGAACATTACCTCAATGAGGGGCGTTACCTGGCGTGTTGCACCGCGACCCACCCGTGGACGATCGCCGAAACCTCATTTCGCCTGCTCATCGACACCGCCAACGATATCGCGCTGCCCTGGCATTGGCGCTCCCTGTGTCTGGACCAGGCCTGGCGCCCGCTGCGTGACCTGGAAAAACTCTCTCACTGCGCCTGCCGGCTCAAGCGCTGGCAGGCGTTCGCCTGGCAATTGGCGACCTGCCAATTACTGCCATCTCTCTCTTTCTCCGATGTGGTGCAAGGATCCAACGATGAGTAACACACGTATCGAACGCGACAGCATGGGCGAACTGCAAGTCCCCGCCGAGGCCCTGTACGGCGCGCAAACCCAGCGCGCGGTGAACAACTTTCCGATCAGCCACCAACGCATGCCGGCGCAATTCATTCGCGCGCTGATCCTGGCCAAGGCCGCCGCCGCCAGGGCCAACGTCGACCTCAAGCAAATCAGCGAAGGGCAGGGCAAGGCCATTGTCGATGCCGCCCAGGGCTTGTTGGAAGGCGACTACATGCAGCACTTTCCGGTGGATATCTTCCAGACCGGCTCCGGCACCAGTTCCAACATGAACGCCAACGAAGTGATTGCAACCCTGGCCAGCCGCTTGCTGGGCGAGGTGGTAAACCCCAACGACCACGTCAATTGCGGGCAAAGCAGCAATGACATCATTCCGACCACTATTCATGTCAGCGCCGCGCTGGTGCTGCACGAGCAGACACTGCCGGCCTTGCTGCACCTGGTGCAGGTGATCGAGCAAAAAGCCGAAGCGGTCCACCCGTTTATCAAGACCGGTCGTACCCATTTGATGGACGCCATGCCAGTGCGCATGAGCCAGGTGCTCAATGGCTGGGCGCAGCAACTCAAGGCCAATATCGGCCACTTGCAGGACCTGTTGCCGGCGCTGCAGGCGCTGGCCCAAGGGGGCACGGCTGTAGGTACCGGCATTAATGCGCACCCTGAGTTTTCCGCACGCTTCAGCGGGCACCTGAGCCACCTGACCCAGGTGAAGTTCACGCCGGGCAAGAACCTGTTTGCGTTGATTGGCTCCCAGGACACCGCCGTCGCCGTCTCCGGTCAGTTGAAAGCCACCGCCGTCTCGCTGATGAAGATCGCCAATGACCTGCGCTGGATGAACTCCGGCCCGCTGGCCGGCCTCGGCGAAATCGAGCTCGAAGGCCTGCAGCCGGGTTCTTCGATCATGCCGGGTAAGGTCAATCCGGTGATCCCCGAGGCCACGGCCATGGTGGCCGCCCAGGTCATCGGCAACGACACGGTGATTACCGTGGCCGGCCAATCGGGTAACTTCGAGCTGAACGTGATGCTGCCGATCATCGCCCAGAACCTGCTCAGTAGCCTGGAGCTGCTGGCCAACGCCAGTCGTTTGCTGGCGGACAAGGCCATCGCCAGCTTCAAGGTCAACGAAGCGAAGCTCAAGGAGGCGTTGTCGCGCAACCCGATTCTGGTGACCGCCCTCAATCCGATCATTGGTTACCAAAAGGCCGCCGAAATCGCCAAACAGGCTTATCGGCAGGGCCGTCCGGTCATCGATGTCGCCCTCGAACACACCGACCTGCCGCGCAGCCAACTGGAAGTCCTGCTGGATCCGGAAAAGCTCACGGCTGGCGGCGTGTAGATCATCGACCCCGCTTTGGAGGTTCACCATGGAGCATTGGAAACGCACGATCGAACGGGCCAATCGCTGCTTTATGGCGGGCGAGCTGGTAGACGCCCGCGAGGCCTACCTGCAAGCCCTGGCCCTGGCCCAGGTGTTATTCGAACGCTGGGCAGATGCTGATGAGGCCGTGGCGGCTTGTGTCATTTCCCATCACAACCTGGCAGACCTGCATCTGCGGCTGAACCAGCCCGAGGAAAGCGCGGAATACCTCTGCGCCATTCACCAGCGGCTGCTGCAGACCATGCAGGACCCACGCCTCAGCCCGAAATTGCGCGAGGCAGCGCTGCGCCAGAGCAGCAAAACCTACGTCGAACTGTTGAATTTCATCAGTGATCACGGCGAATACCCACGCACTCATCGCTTGCTGGGCGCTGGTGCGCCGCAACCGACCCACTCCCAATATGGAGCACATTGATATGAGCTACACCCTGCCGGCCTTGCCTTACGCCTTTGATGCGCTTGAACCCCATATCGATGCGCAAACCATGGAAATTCACTACACCAAGCACCACCAGACTTACATCAATAATCTTAATGCTGCGGTCGAGGGCACCGAGTTCGCGGGCTGGCCGGTGGAGAAGCTGGTAGCCAGCGTTGAAAAATTACCGGAGAAATTACGCGCTGCCGTGGTCAACCAAGGAGGCGGTCATGCCAACCACTCGCTGTTCTGGGCGGTCATGTCGCCTACGGGTGGCGGAAAGCCCGAGGGTGTCCTGGGCCAGGCCATCGACGCGCAACTGGGGGGCTTCGACAGTTTCAAGGACGCTTTCACCAAGGCGGCATTGACCCGTTTCGGCAGCGGCTGGGCCTGGTTGAGTGTGACCCCGCAAAAGACCTTGGTGGTAGAAAGCAGTGGCAACCAGGACAGCCCGTTGATGAGCGGCAACACGCCGATCCTCGGCCTGGACGTCTGGGAACACGCCTACTACCTGCTGTATCAAAACCGACGACCGGAGTACATCAATGCATTCTATAGCGTCATCAACTGGCCGGAGGTTGCCGCGCGCTACCAGGCCGCATTGGCCTGACATTCACTCTATAACAAGACCTAAGGCCGACTATGGGCACTGAAACCCTGGCGATTAGCAGCGTGCGATTGTTTCGCTACGCGTTTGGCTCCCTGCTTGTATTAGTCGGTACGGCTTTACTGGTGGCTCATGGCCTGGCCTGGCTCGACCTGGAGCCGCGCATCTTGCGTGCGCTCCAGGGCGGGGCGATCTGCGCGCTCGGCACCGCCCTCGGTGCAGTGCCGGTGCTGGTGATTCGCCGTATGCCGGCGGCGTTGAGCGATACCCTGCTGGGCTTTGGTGCGGGGGTCATGCTGGCGGCGACCGCTTTTTCGCTGGTGGTGCCGGGAATTGCCGCCGCAGAAAGCCTGGGGCTCTCGCCCTGGGGCGCGGGCGGCCTGATCAGCTTCGGCATCATGCTCGGTGCATTCGGGTTGTATCTGGTGGACCGCAAGGTTTCAGGCGCCAGCCCGGAAATGCTGGTGGGCACGCCGGATAAGCCGGTTATCCCGCCGCGCATCTGGCTGTTTGTGTTCGCCATTATTGCCCACAACATTCCGGAAGGTATGGCGGTGGGTGTATCTGCCGGCGGCGGCATGGCGGATGCCGACAGCCTCGCCATGGGCATTGCCCTGCAGGACGTACCGGAAGGCCTGGTGATTGCGCTGGTGTTGGCAGGGGCGGGGATGTCGCGGGTCAAGGCGTTTCTGATCGGCGCTGCGTCGGGTCTGGTAGAGCCGGTATTTGCGGTGCTCTGCGCGTGGTTGGTGAGTCTGGCCGAAGTGCTGTTGCCCTTGGGGTTGGCACTGGCTGCCGGTGCGATGCTGCTGGTGGTGACCCATGAGGTCATCCCGGAGTCACGCCGCAACGGTCACGACAAGCTCGCCAGCCTGGGCTTGTGCATCGGGTTTTGCTTGATGATGGTGATGGACACGGCGTTGGGGTAGCGGGAGCGAGCCGGTTCGCTCCTGCAAGAGGAAGGCGTTATTCACCCTCGTCGAAGTAGTTGTTGATCAACGCGACCAACGCGTCCATCGCTTCCTGCTCCTGTTCACCCTCGGTTTTCAGATGGATTTTCGTGCCCTTGCCTGCGGCGAGCATCATCATCGCCATGATGCTTTTGCCGTCGACCATCGATTCCGGTGTGCGCCCGGCGCGGATCTGGCAGGGGAACTGCCCGGCGACACCGACAAACTTGGCTGATGCGCGGGCGTGCAAGCCCAGCTTGTTGATGATTTCAATTTCCCGAGCCGGCATCGCAGTGGTGTTCCTTTCAGCTAAGGTCGCGGTGGCGAACCTGGACATTCTTGAGGGTTTGTTGCAGCACCTGGCCCAGTCGCTCTGTCAGGTAGACGGAACGGTGGTGGCCGCCGGTACAGCCGATGGCAATGGTGACATAGGCGCGGTTGCTTGCGGCAAAGCGTGGTAACCATTTGAGCAGGTAGGTGGAGATATCCTGGAACATCTCTTCCACATCCGCTTGTGCCGCCAGGTAGTCGATCACGGGCTGGTCAAGGCCGGACTGGTCACGCAACTCCGGCTTCCAATACGGATTGGGCAGGCAGCGCACGTCGAACACCAGGTCGGCATCCACCGGCATGCCACGCTTGAAGCCGAACGACTCGACCAGAAACGCCGTACCAGGCTCCGGCTGGTTCAGCAACCGCAGCTTGATCGCATCGCGCAGTTGGTACAGGTTCAGGTTGGTGGTGTTGATCTTGAGGTCAGCCAGATCGATGATCGGCCCCAGCAGTTTGGTCTCGTCCTCAATGGCTTCGGCCAGGGAGCGGTTGGCGCTGCTGAGCGGGTGGCGTCGGCGGGTTTCGGAGAACCGCTTGAGCAGGGTCTCTTCGTCGGCGTCCAGGTACAGCACGTCGCAATGAATATGCTTGGCGCGCACTTCCTCGAGCAGTTCGGGGAACCGCGAGAGGTGACTGGGCAGGTTGCGGGCGTCGATCGACACGGCGACCAGCGGTTGCGCCAACTCGGTGTGGATCAGGGCGCGTTCCGCCAATTCCGGCAGCAAGCCGGCGGGCAGGTTGTCGATGCAATAGAAGCCGCTGTCTTCAAGAACATTGAGGGCAGTGCTCTTACCCGACCCGGAACGGCCGCTGACGATGATCAAACGCATGATTACTGCCCGCTTTGCTCATCCAGGACGACCTGATACAGCGCCTCGTTACTGCTGGCGCTGCGCAATTTATCGCGCACTTCCTTGCGGTCGAGCATGCTGGCGATCTGCCGGAGCAGCTCCAGGTGGGCATCGGTGGCGGCTTGCGGGACCAGCAGAACGAACAGCAGGTCGACCGGAGCGCCGTCGATGGCATCGAAATCGATAGGGTGATCCAGGTGCAGCAGAGCGCTGACCGGTGTTTCGCAGCCTTTGAGGCGGCAGTGGGGAATGGCGATGCCGTTGCCAAAACCGGTCGAGCCGAGTTTTTCACGGGCAATCAGCGCCTCGAAGACATCTTGCATCTCCAGCTCAGGCACTTGGCTGCTGATCAGGTTGGCAATTTGTTCGAGGGCTTTCTTCTTGCTGCCGCCCGGCACGTTCACGAGGGAACGGCCGGGGGTCAGGATGGTTTCAAGTTGGATCATGGGGGAGGGTTAACGACCTGTACCTTGCATCAGGTGCAGATTCTTTTCCTTATGCTTTTTGAGTTGGCGGTCAAGCTTGTCGGTGAGCAAGTCGATCGATGCATACATGTCTTCATGTTCGGCATTAGCAACCACTTCGCCACCGGGTATCTGCAGGGTCGCTTCGATTTTCTGCTGAAGCTTATCGACCTTCATGATGACCTGCACGTTGGTGATCTTGTCGAAATGTCCTTCAAGCTTCTTCAGCTTCTGCTCGACGTATTCGCGCATTGGAGGGGTGACTTCTACGTGGTGTCCACTGATGTTGACTTGCATACAGCTTCTCCTTCGTTGCCAGTGCATAAAGCGGCAGGCGAAAGGCGCCTGCCACTGGAACGCTGTGCCCCGCCCGTCACATCAAACGCTTACGCTCGCTGGAAGGCGCGATCCCAAGGGACTCGCGGTACTTGGCGACGGTTCGACGGGCGACCTGAATGCCTTGTGCCTCCAGTAAACCAGCGATCTTGCTGTCACTCAACGGCTTTTTCTGATTTTCCGCGGCAACCAGTTTTTTGATGATCGCGCGGATCGCCGTGGACGAGCATTCGCCGCCTTCGGAGGTGCTTACGTGGCTGGAGAAAAAGTATTTCAGCTCATAAATACCCCGTGGGGTATGCATGAATTTTTGCGTGGTTACCCGTGAAATCGTCGACTCGTGCATGCCCACCGCCTCGGCGATGTCATGCAGCACCAGCGGTTTCATGGCTTCGTCACCATATTCCAGGAAGCCGCGCTGGTGCTCGACAATCTGGGTGGCGACTTTCATCAGGGTTTCGTTGCGGCTTTGCAGGCTCTTGATGAACCAGCGCGCTTCCTGCAACTGGTTGCGCATGAACGTGTTGTCGGCGCTGGTATCGGCGCGGCGCACGAAACCGGCGTATTGCGGGTTGACCCGCAGGCGCGGTACCGATTCCTGGTTCAGCTCTACCAGCCAGCGCTCGTTGTCCTTGCGCACGATCACATCAGGCACGACATACTCGGCTTCGCTGGATTCGATCTGCGAGCCTGGACGAGGGTTGAGGCTCTGAACCAGCTCGATGACCTGGCGCAGCTCGTCTTCCTTGAGCTTCATGCGACGCATCAACTGGCTGTAGTCGCGGCTGCCCAGCAGGTCGATGTAGTCGCTGACCAGGCGCTTGGCTTCAGCCAGCCAAGGTGTCTTGGCCGGCAATTGGCGCAGTTGCAGCAACAGGCACTCGCTGAGCGTGCGGGCACCAATCCCGGCGGGCTCGAATTGCTGGATGCGGTGCAGGACGGCTTCGATCTCGTCCAGCTCGATATCCAGCTCCGGGTCGAACGCCTCAAGAATTTCTTCGAGCGTCTCATCCAGGTAACCCTGGTTATTGATGCAATCGATCAGGGTGACCGCGATCAGGCGATCGGTGTCGGACATCGGCGCCAGGTTCAGTTGCCACAGCAGGTGGCTCTGCAGGCTCTCGCCGACCGATGTGCGGGTGGTGAAGTCCCATTCGTCATCATCGTTGCTGGGCAGGCTGCTGGCGCTGGTCTGGTAGACGTCTTCCCAGGCGGTATCCACGGGAAGCTCGTTGGGAATGCGTTCGTTCCATTCGCCGTCCTCGAGGTTATCCACCGTCGGCGCGGTTTCCTGATAGGACGGTTCCTGTACGTCGGGATTGGGCTTTTGCTCGATGTTGTCGGCCAAAGGGTCTGTGTTGTCGAAGTCGTCGCCTTCTTCCTGGCGTTCGAGCATCGGATTGGACTCCAGGGCCTCCTGGATTTCCTGTTGCAGGTCCAGGGTCGACAATTGGAGCAGGCGGATGGCCTGTTGCAGCTGCGGTGTCATCGTCAGCTGCTGGCCCATTCTCAGGACTAGCGATGGTTTCATGGCAGGGGCTTAACACCTTATTCGCCGGCGCAATGCGCCATCCACGACAGGGCGCGTGAGCGCCAAACATAAGCAAATTATATGCCTGATATCGGGGCCTTTGCCTAGAGCGCGGTAACAATAAAAAAACCGAGGTTCTTATTGACTCGCTCGCACTCTCGCGAATGGCCCGATAGCACCGTGTTTACAGGCGGAACTCGTGACCCAGGTAAACTTCTTTCACCAGTTCGTTGGCCAGGATCGTCGCGGAATCTCCTTCGGCGATCAATTGCCCATCGTTGACGATGTAAGCGGTTTCGCAGATATCCAGGGTTTCACGCACGTTGTGGTCGGTGATCAGCACACCGATGCCCTTGGCCTTGAGGTGATGAATGATCTGCTTGATATCGCCTACCGAGATCGGGTCAACACCGGCAAAGGGTTCGTCCAGCAGGATGAACTTGGGGGCGGTCGCCAGGGCGCGGGCGATCTCCACACGGCGACGCTCACCACCGGACAGGCTCATGCCCAGGTTGTCGCGAATATGGTTGATGTGGAATTCCTGCAGCAGGCTTTCCAGCTCCTTGCGGCGACCGTCGCGATCAAGCTCCTTGCGGGTCTCGAGGATCGCCATGATGTTGTCGGCTACCGACAGTTTGCGAAAGATCGACGCCTCCTGGGGAAGATAGCCGATACCTGCGCGCGCACGGCCGTGCATGGGCTGGTGGCTGACGTCAAGGTCGTCGATCAATACGCGGCCCTGGTCCGCCTGGACCAGCCCGACGATCATATAGAAGCAGGTAGTCTTGCCGGCGCCATTGGGGCCGAGCAAGCCGACGATCTGGCCGCTGTCGATCGACAGGCTCACATCGCGTACCACCTGGCGGCTTTTATAGGCCTTGGCCAGATGCTGGGCTTTCAACGTTGCCATTACTCGGCCTTCTTCTTCGGCTGGATGACCATGTCGATACGTGGGCGAGGCGCGGTGACCTTGTTGCCATTGGCGCGACCCGCCTGGGCGACCTGGGTCTTGGTGTTGTAGACGATCTTCTCGCCTTCGGTCGAGTTGCCGTCGGCACTGAGCACCTTGGCCTGGTCAATCAGTACGATGCGATTTTGCTGGGCATGGTATTGAATGGTCTTGCCATAGCCTTTCATCGGGCCCGGATCTTCTGCCTTTTGCTTCTGTTCGAAGTAAGCCAGGTTGCCCACCGAGGTCACGACATCGATATCGCCGGCCTGGGTACGCGTCAGGGTCACCGTGTTGCCGGTGATCTTCATCGAGCCCTGGGTGATGATCACGCCACCGGTATAGGTCGCGACGCCTTGTTTGTCATCCAGCTGCGCATCGTCAGCCGAGATGTGGATCGGTTGCTGGCTATCGTTCGGCAGAGCCCAGGCGCTCACGCTTCCCAGTGCTGCGCCCAGACCGAGCAAAATAGGGAGGGTTTTAACGAGCCTCATACTGTCCTCTTACGTTCGATAGCAGGTGTATCCTGCTTTCTTTCAAATACGCTTTCATTCCCTTGCCAGTCGATACACCGCCAGCGCCGTCGATTCTAACGTCTTGCTCGGTCTGCGCATATTGCTGTTGTGGGAATACCGTCATGCGACTGCTGGTAATGATGGTGTCACGGTTCTGCGCGTCTGTACGTGCGACGCGTACCGAATCGATCAGTTCGATTTGAGTGCCGTCCGGATTGACCTCGCCACGCAGGCTGGTGACATGCCATGGCAGTTCGGTGCCCCGGTAGAGGTTCAGGTCCGGATTGGTCAGCAGGCTGACTTCCGAGGCTTTCAAACGCTCGACCTTGTCGGAGGCCAGCACGTACTGCACCTTGCCATCGGGCAGGAACTGCACGGTGTGGGTGTTGGTGGCAAAGTTATCGATGATGCTTTCGTCAACCTGCACGACAGGTTTGTCGAGAAAGCGCTCCGGGCTGATATTCCAGTAGCCCACCGCGAGAAACAGCGCGGCGATGACCCCGAATAACAGGAAGTTGCGAATCTTTTTGCTCAGCATATAAGGCTCTATAGGTAGGCGGCGTGGGCCGCTTCAAGACTGCCCTGGGCACGCAGGATCAATTCGCAGAACTCGCGGGCGGCACCTTCGCCGCCACGGGCGGTGGTTATGCCATGGGCGTGTTCACGCACAAACGCTGCGGCATTGGCGACGGCCATGCCCAGGCCCACCCGGCGGATCACCGGCAGGTCAGGCAGGTCGTCACCCAGATAGGCGACCTGTTCATAGCTTAGGTCGAGTTGGCCAAGAAGCTCGTCCAGTACCACCAGTTTATCCTCGCGGCCCTGATACAGGTGAGCAATCCCCAGGTTTTGTGCGCGGCGTTCCACAACGGGAGTCTTTCGACCACTGATAATCGCGGTTTGCACGCCTGCGGCCATCAACATCTTGATGCCCTGGCCGTCGAGCGTGTTGAACGTCTTGAATTCGCTGCCGTCTTCGAGAAAGTACAGGCGGCCATCGGTCAGCACGCCATCGACGTCGAATATCGCCAACTTGATGTTTTTACCGCGTTGCAACAGGTCGCTGGTCATTTACATCACTCCCGCACGCAACAAGTCGTGCATGTTCAGGGCGCCGATCGGGCGGTCGTTGTCATCGACCACCACCAGCGCGCCGATCTTGTGGTCTTCCATGATTTTCAAGGCCTCGGCCGCGAGCATCTCGGGGCGAGCGGTCTTGCCATGGGGCGTCATCACGGCATCAATGGTTGCGGTGTGGATGTCGATGGTGCGGTCCAGGGTGCGACGCAAATCACCGTCGGTAAACACGCCGGCCAGTCGCTCGTCGGCTTCCAGGATCACGGTCATGCCCAGGCCCTTGCGGGTCATTTCCATCAGCGCATCCTTGAGCAGGGTGCCGCGTTGGACATGGGGCAATTCATCGCCCGCATGCATGACGTTCTCCACCTTCAGCAGCAAGCGACGGCCCAGGGCGCCACCGGGGTGGGAAAAGGCGAAATCTTCAGCCGTGAACCCGCGGGCTTCCAGCAATGCCACCGCCAGGGCGTCGCCCATGACCAGCGCGGCGGTCGTGGAGGAGGTGGGCGCCAGGTTCAGCGGGCAGGCTTCATGGGCGACATGAACGTTCAGGTTCACTTCGGCAGCCTTGGCCAGCGTCGAATCCGGGTTGCCGGTGACGCTGATCAGCTTGATGCCCAGGCGCTTGATCAACGGCAGCAGGGTCACGATTTCATTGGTGGTGCCGGAGTTGGACAGTGCCAGAATCACGTCATCCCGCGTGATCATGCCCATATCGCCATGGCTGGCTTCGGCCGGGTGCACGAAGAACGCCGTGGTGCCGGTGCTTGCCAGTGTGGCGGCGATCTTGTTGCCGATGTGGCCGGACTTGCCCATGCCAACCACGACAACGCGGCCCTTGCTGGCCAGAATCATCTCGCAGGCGCGTACGAAATCTGCGTCGATATGGGCCAGCAAACCTTCTACGGCTTCCAGCTCGAGGCGGATGGTGCGTTGTGCGGATTGGATAAGGTCGCTGGATTGGCTCATGTCTGAAATCGTATAGCCTGACGAAAAGTCGGCGATTATAGCGGTAATGATCAATTCCCTCACGCAAGTTCGTCAGGCTTTATTCCGAAGGTCTGCCTGATTCGTCTCAATTATCACTGCGCGCTGAGTTTTTTCACTGTCCTGAATCTGAACAAGCACTGTTCCGGCCTTGGGGGCGCTGTATCAGCAGTGATATAGTTCGCGGCCAGTTCGGTCCGCCCAACCCATGGCGCAAACATTTGCGCATCCGCGGCAAACGAAAGCCGCATACATGGTGTCTGAGTGAAAGGCTGCATCCCAAGGAGATTAGATGAGTGCCGATAACGCCTACGCGGTCGAGCTGAAGGGCCTTTCCTTCAAGCGCGGTACGCGCAGCATCTTCAATAACGTCGATATTCGCATTCCTCGCGGAAAAGTCACGGGCATCATGGGGCCTTCCGGTTGCGGCAAGACCACCTTGTTGCGCCTGATGGGCATGCAATTGCGCCCCAGTGCCGGCGAAGTGTGGGTCAACGGCCAGAACCTGCCGACACTGTCGCGCAGCGATCTGTTCGATGCACGCAAGCACATGGGGGTTCTGTTCCAGAGCGGCGCGCTGTTTACCGACCTCGATGTTTTCGAGAACGTCGCGTTCCCGCTGCGGGTGCACACCCAACTGTCCGATGAGATGATTCGGGACATCGTGTTGCTGAAACTGCAGGCCGTAGGGCTTCGCGGGGCCATCGACCTGATGCCTGACGAATTGTCCGGCGGCATGAAGCGCCGTGTCGCGCTGGCGCGAGCCATCGCACTGGACCCGCAGATCCTCATGTATGACGAGCCTTTCGTGGGCCAGGACCCGATCGCCATGGGCGTGCTGGTGCGCCTGATCCGTCTGCTCAACGACGCATTGGGCATCACCAGCATCGTGGTGTCCCACGACCTGGCTGAAACCGCGAGCATCGCTGACTACCTCTATGTAGTGGGTGATGGCCAGGTGCTGGGACAGGGGACGCCGGAAGAGCTGATGAACGCCGATAATCCGCGCATTCGCCAATTCATGACCGGCGATCCCGATGGCCCGGTGCCTTTTCACTTTCCGGCAGCGGACTACCGCGCAGATCTTCTGGGGAAGCGCTGATGCGCAAAACATCTATTATCGAGAAGGTTCGCCTTTTCGGTCGCTCGGGCATCGACATCGTCGAAGTCCTCGGGCGTTCGACCATTTTCCTGTTCCACGCCTTGCTCGGCCGCGGCGGCATCGGCGGCGGCTTTGGCTTGCTGCTCAAGCAGTTGCATGCGGTCGGCGTGATGTCCCTGGTGATCATCGTCGTCTCCGGGGTGTTCATCGGCATGGTGCTGGCGCTGCAAGGCTTCAATATTCTGTCCAGCTACGGTTCCGAGCAGGCGGTAGGGCAGATGGTCGCCCTGACGCTGTTGCGTGAACTGGGGCCGGTGGTGACCGCCTTGCTGTTCGCCGGACGTGCCGGTTCGGCACTGACCGCTGAAATCGGCAACATGAAGTCCACCGAACAGCTGTCCAGCCTGGAAATGATCGGCGTGGACCCGCTCAAATACATTGTTGCCCCGCGCCTGTGGGCCGGCTTCATTTCCCTGCCGCTGCTGGCGATGATCTTCAGCGTGGTCGGGATCTGGGGCGGCTCCTGGGTGGCGGTGGACTGGTTGGGCGTCTATGACGGTTCCTACTGGGCCAACATGCAAAACAGCGTGACCTTCACGGGCGACGTGCTCAACGGCATCATAAAGAGCATCGTCTTCGCCTTTGTAGTGACCTGGATCGCCGTATTCCAAGGCTATGACTGTGAGCCCACTTCAGAAGGGATCAGTCGCGCCACCACCAAGACCGTTGTGTACGCCTCGCTGGCGGTACTGGGCCTTGACTTCATTTTGACCGCCTTGATGTTTGGAGATTTCTGATGCAAAACCGCACTGTGGAGATCGGTGTCGGCCTTTTCTTGCTGGCTGGCATCCTGGCTTTACTGTTGCTGGCCCTGCGGGTCAGTGGCCTGTCGGCCAGCCCCACCGCCGACACTTATAAACTTTATGCGTACTTCGACAATATCGCCGGTTTGACGGTCAGAGCTAAAGTGACCATGGCTGGCGTAACCGTCGGCAAGGTCACGGCAATCGATCTGGATCGCGACAGCTTCACCGGGCGAGTGACGATGCAACTGGACAAGAAGGTAGATAATCTGCCGACTGACTCCACGGCATCTATCCTCACTGCGGGTCTGCTGGGCGAGAAGTACATCGGTCTCAGCGTTGGCGGGGAAACAGCCCTGCTCAAGGATGGCTCGACAATCCACGACACACAGTCGTCGTTGGTACTTGAAGACTTGATCGGTAAATTCCTGCTCAACACGGTCAATAAAGACGCCAAATGAGGAATCTGTTCATGATCTCTACCTTGCGACGCGGCCTTCTGGTGCTGCTTGCAGCGCTGCCATTGATGGCCAACGCAGCCGGTTCCGCCCACGAACTGGTGCAGGACACCACCAACAAAATGCTGGCCGATCTGTCGGCCAACAAGGAAAAGTACAAACAGGACCCGAGCCAGTTCTACAACGCGCTCAACAGCATTGTCGGTCCGGTGGTGGATGCCGAAGGCATTTCCCGCAGCATCATGACCGTCAAGTATTCGCGCAAGGCTACACCTGCGCAGATGCAGCGCTTCCAGGAAAACTTCAAGCGCGGCCTGTTCCAGTTCTACGGCAACGCCTTGCTTGAATACAACAACCAGGGCATTACCGTGGCTCCGGCCGGTGATGAGTCGGGTGACCGCACCAGCGTCAACATGAGCGTCAAGGGCAACAATGGCGCTGTGTACCCTGTGCAGTACACGCTGGAGAAGGTCAACGGCGAGTGGAAACTGCGCAACGTGATCATCAACGGCATCAATATCGGCAAGCTGTTCCGCGACCAGTTCGCCGACGCAATGCAGCGCAATGGCAACAACCTGGACAAGACCATTGATGGCTGGGCCGGTGAAGTGGCCAAGGCCAAGGAAGAAACCGATAAAGCCGCCGAGAAGCCAGCACAATGACCGAGTCGGCTGTTCGTATCGGCGGCGCCGGCGAGTTGTTGCTCAGCGGTGTGCTGGATTACCGTACCGGGCCTGACCTGCGCAAGCAGGGTCAGGCACTGATCGAAGCCAGCAGCGCGCCTGCGCTGGTGGTCGATTGCTCGGCGGTGACCAAGTCCAGCAGCGTCGGTCTGTCGTTGCTGCTGTGCTTCATGCGCGATGCGCAAGCGGCAAAAAAGCCGCTGAGTATCCGTGCGTTGCCTGAAGACATGCGCGAGATTGCCGAGGTTTCCGGCCTGACCGAGCTGTTGGCACACCCTTAATACACATTTATCACGAAAGCCCCCCGTCAGAGTCCTGCTATGCGGGGTTCGCAGGCGCGGGGCTTTTTTGTATGATGTGCGACCCGTGCGCACTGGGCGCCGATAGAGGTTGAGCATGCAGGCCCTAGAAGTTAAGAGCTTCCTTGAAGGAAAGCTGCCGGAAACGACTGTTGAAGTTGAAGGCGAAGGCTGCAATTTCCAGCTGAACGTGATTAGCGATGAACTGGCGGCGTTGAGCCCGGTCAAGCGTCAGCAGCAGATCTATGCCCATTTGAACCCATGGATCACCGATGGCAGCATCCATGCGGTCACTATGAAATTTTTCAGCCGCGCGGCCTGGGCCGAGCGCACCTGAGCCCCCAAGGCGTCGAGATTCTTATGGATAAATTGATTATTACCGGTGGTGCCCGCCTCGATGGCGAGATCCGCATTTCCGGTGCGAAAAACTCCGCCTTGCCGATTTTGGCGGCGACCCTGCTGTGCGACGGCCCTGTGACTGTGGCCAACCTGCCGCACCTGCACGACATCACCACCATGATCGAGCTGTTCGGTCGCATGGGTATCGAGCCGGTGATCGACGAGAAGTTGTCCGTCGAAATCGACCCACGCACCATCAAGACCCTGATCGCCCCGTACGAACTGGTGAAAACCATGCGTGCATCGATTCTGGTGCTCGGCCCGATGGTCGCGCGTTTCGGTGAAGCCGAAGTAGCCCTGCCTGGCGGTTGCGCCATTGGTTCGCGTCCGGTCGACCTGCACATCCGTGGCCTTGAAGCCATGGGCGCGATCATCGACGTCGAAGGCGGCTACATCAAGGCCAAGGCGCCGGAAGGCGGCTTGCGTGGGGCCAACTTCTTCTTTGATACCGTCAGCGTGACCGGTACCGAGAACATCATGATGGCCGCTGCCCTGGCCAATGGCCGCAGTGTCCTGCAAAACGCCGCGCGCGAGCCGGAAGTGGTCGACCTGGCGAACTTCCTCAACGCCATGGGCGCGAAGGTTTCCGGCGCCGGCACCGACACCATCACTATCGATGGCGTAGAGCGTCTGCACACCGCCACCTACAAAGTCATGCCTGACCGCATTGAAACCGGCACTTACCTGGTTGCCGCTGCCGTCACCGGCGGCCGCGTGAAGGTCAAGGACACCGATCCGACCATCCTCGAAGCCGTGCTGGAAAAACTCAAGGAAGCCGGTGCTGAAATCACCACCGGTGAGGACTGGATCGAGCTGAACATGCATGGCAAGCGGCCAAAAGCCGTCAATGTGCGTACAGCGCCGTACCCGGCATTCCCGACCGACATGCAGGCGCAGTTCATTTCCTTGAACGCGATCGCTGAAGGCACCGGTGCCGTGATCGAGACCATCTTCGAAAACCGCTTCATGCATGTGTACGAACTGCACCGCATGGGCGCCAAGATCCAGGTCGAGGGCAACACCGCCATCGTCACCGGCATCGACAAGCTCAAGGGCGCGCCAGTGATGGCAACCGACCTGCGTGCTTCGGCCAGCCTGGTGATTTCGGCACTGTGCGCTGACGGCGACACCCTGATCGACCGCATCTACCACATAGACCGTGGCTACGAGTGCATCGAAGAAAAGCTGCAGATGCTTGGCGCTAAAATCCGCCGCGTACCGGGCTAGTCCCCGCTGCTCTGTAGGAGCGAGCTTGCTCGCGAAAAACTCATGTACACCGCGTTGACCCTGAGTGAACGCGTTATCGTTGACGTTCTTCGCGAGCAAGCTCGCTCCTACAATCCTGGTTTGTTTCAAGTCGAGGCTGTAAGGGCCTCGATCTGTGTCTGGCGCCATTTGCGACCAGGCAGCAATAGCCTGATGAAGGACTGACATTTTCCATGTTGACCATCGCACTGTCCAAGGGCCGCATCCTTGACGACACGTTGCCGCTTCTGGCTGAAGCGGGCATCGTGCCGACCGAGAATCCGGACAAGAGCCGCAAGCTGATCATCCCCACGACCCAGGACGACGTGCGCCTGCTGATCGTGCGGGCTACCGACGTGCCGACCTACGTTGAACATGGCGCCGCCGACCTGGGTGTCGCCGGCAAGGACGTGCTGATGGAATACGGTGGCCAGGGTCTCTACGAGCCTCTGGACCTGCGTATCGCGCTGTGCAAGCTGATGACCGCCGGCCGTGTCGGCGATGTCGAGCCCAAGGGCCGCCTGCGGGTGGCGACCAAGTTCGTCAACGTCGCCAAACGCTACTACGCCGAACAAGGCCGTCAGGTCGATATCATCAAGCTCTATGGCTCGATGGAGCTGGCGCCGCTGATCGGCCTGGCCGACAAGATCATCGACGTGGTCGACACCGGCAACACCTTGCGCGCCAACGGTCTCGAACCCCAGGATTTCATTGCCGACATCAGCTCGCGCCTGATCGTCAACAAAGCATCAATGAAGATGCAGCACGCCCGTATCCAGGCGTTGATCGACACCCTGCGCCAGGCAGTGGAGTCTCGACACCGCGGTTGACACACCCGCGTAGCCCAAAGGCTGCGCCCGTCTATCCGCCTCATAGCCAGAATTCTCAGGTGCCCAAGCGGAGCGAACGGTAGTTTAGGGCGCCTGAGTTTTTGCCAATCCTATGAGGCCCTCGCTATGACCACGTCCACTGCAATTGCCCGACTCAACGCTGCCGACCCGGATTTCGCCCATCATCTGGATCATCTGCTGAGCTGGGAAAGCGTGTCCGACGACTCGGTCAACCAGCGGGTGCTCGATATCATCAAAGCCGTGCGCGAGCGCGGCGATGCGGCACTGGTGGATTTCACCCGTCAGTTCGACGGCCTGGACGTCAAGTCCATGGCCGACCTGATTCTGCCCCGCGAACGCCTGGAACTGGCCCTGACGCGTATCACCGCGCCCCAGCGTGAAGCGCTGGAAGTGGCGGCGGCGCGGGTGCGCAGCTATCACGAAAAACAGAAACAGGATTCCTGGAGCTACACCGAGGCCGACGGCACCGTACTGGGCCAGAAGGTCACGCCGCTGGACCGCGCGGGCCTGTACGTGCCCGGTGGCAAAGCCTCATACCCGTCGTCGGTGCTGATGAACGCGATCCCGGCCAAGGTGGCGGGCGTGACCGAAGTGGTCATGGTGGTGCCGACCCCGCGTGGCGAACTCAACGAGCTGGTACTGGCCGCCGCCTGCATCGCTGGCGTCGACCGCGTGTTCACCATCGGCGGTGCCCAGGCCGTGGCCGCCCTGGCCTATGGCACTGAAAGCGTGCCGAAGGTCGACAAAGTGGTGGGGCCGGGCAATATCTACGTCGCCACCGCCAAGCGCCATGTATTCGGCCAGGTCGGTATCGACATGATCGCCGGACCTTCGGAAATCCTCGTGGTGTGTGACGGCCAGACCGACCCGGACTGGATCGCCATGGACCTGTTCTCCCAGGCCGAGCACGACGAAGACGCCCAGGCGATCCTGGTCAGCCCCGACGCCGCTTTCCTCGATCAGGTGGCCGCCAGCATCGATAAGTTGCTGCCCACCCTGGAACGCGCCGAGATCATCGAGAAATCGATCAACGGCCGCGGCGCGTTGATTCTGGTGAGCGACATGGAGCAGGCCATCGAAGTGGCCAACCGTATCGCGCCGGAGCATCTGGAGCTGTCCGTGGCGGACCCACAGGCCTGGCTGCCGTCTATTCGTCACGCCGGCGCGATCTTCATGGGGCGCCACACCAGCGAGGCCCTGGGCGACTACTGCGCAGGTCCGAACCACGTGCTGCCGACCTCCGGTACCGCACGTTTTTCCTCGCCGCTGGGGGTGTATGACTTCCAGAAGCGCTCGTCGATCATCTTCTGTTCCCCCCAGGGCGCGTCCGAATTGGGCAAGACCGCTTCGGTGCTGGCCCGTGGCGAGTCACTGAGCGCCCACGCGCGCAGTGCTGAATACCGCATTCTTGAAGAGGGGAAATGAGGCATGAGTAAATTCTGGAGCCCTTTCGTCAAGGATCTCGTGCCTTACGTACCCGGCGAACAGCCGAAGCTGACCAAACTGGTCAAGCTCAACACCAACGAAAACCCCTACGGCCCATCGCCCAAGGCGCTGGCGGCGATGCAGGCCGAGTTGAACGACAACCTGCGTCTGTACCCGGACCCTAACAGCGACCTGCTCAAGCAGGCTGTTGCCGGCTATTACGGGATCGATGCGGGCAAGATATTCCTCGGCAACGGTTCCGACGAAGTCCTGGCGCACATCTTTCACGGCCTGTTCCAGCACGAGCTGCCGCTGCTGTTCCCGGATATCAGTTACAGCTTCTATCCGGTGTATTGCGGCCTGTATGGCATCAGGTTCGACGCGGTGCCATTGGACGAGCAGTTCCAGATTCGCACGGCCGACTATGCGCGGCCCAACGGCGGGATCATTTTCCCCAACCCGAACGCGCCGACCGGCTGCGTGCTCGCGCTGGACGCCGTGGAGCAGATCCTCAAGGCCAGCCCGGACTCGGTGGTGGTGGTCGACGAAGCCTATATCGACTTCGGCGGCGAGACGGCCATCAGCCTGGTGGACCGCTATCCCAACCTGCTGGTCACCCAGACCCTATCCAAATCACGCTCACTGGCCGGTTTGCGGGTGGGCCTGGCCGTGGGCCACCCGGACCTGATCGAGGCGCTGGAGCGGGTCAAGAACAGCTTCAACTCCTATCCGCTGGATCGGCTGGCAGTCGCTGGCGCAGCCGCCGCTTTCGATGACCGTGAATACTTTGAGAAGACGTGCCGTTGGGTGATCGACAGCCGCGAGAAGCTGGTCGCCCAGCTGCACGCCAAGGACTTCGAAGTGCTGCCGTCAGCCGCCAACTTCATCTTCGCCCGCCATCCCCGGCACGACGCTGCCGGGCTGGCGGCCAAGTTGCGTGAACAGGGTGTGATCGTGCGGCACTTCAAGCAGGAGCGGATTGCCCAGTTCCTGCGGATAAGCATCGGTACGCCGGAGCAGAACCAGGCGCTGATTGATGGCCTGGGCGAGCTCTAAGCCACACTGGAGATAAAAATGTGGGAGGGGGCTTGCCCCCGATAGCGGAGTGTCAGTCAACAGATGTATTGACTGACACACTGCCATCGGGGGCAAGCCCCCTCCCACATTGGGTTCCAAGGTGCTAGTTAGAGCAGTGGTTCTTCAGGCTTCTTGTTCTTCCAGCCATCATTGCCCGGCAGCAGCAGGTTCAAACCAATCGCCACCACCGCACACAGGGCGATGCCCTTGAGGCCGAAGTCATCCGGGCCGGTGCCGGTCCCCACCAGCACACCGCCAATCCCGAACACCAGGGTCACCGACACAATCACCAGATTGCGTGCTTCACCCAGGTCGATCCTGTGGCGGATCAGCGTATTCATCCCCACCGCCGCAATCGAGCCGAACAGCAGGCACAGAATCCCGCCCATCACCGGCACCGGAATGCTTTGCAGCAGCGCGCCGAACTTGCCGATGAACGCCAGGCTGATCGCGAACACCGCGGCCCAGGTCATGATTTTCGGATTGTAGTTCTTGGTCAGCATCACCGCGCCCGTCACTTCGGCGTAGGTGGTATTGGGCGGGCCGCCAAACAGGCCGGCGGCCGTCGTGGCAATCCCGTCACCCAGCAAGGTGCGGTGCAGGCCAGGCTTCTTCAGGTAGTCGCGGCCGGTCACGCTGCCTACCGCAATCACACCACCGATATGTTCGATCGCAGGGGCCAGGGCCACCGGCACGATAAACAGGATCGCCTGCCAGTTGAACTCCGGCGCAGTGAAGTGGGGCAGGGCGAACCACGGCGCAGCCGCGATCTTTGCCGTGTCGACCACGCCAAAGTAGAACGACATGGCAAAGCCCACCAGCACGCCGGAGATGATCGGCACCAGGCGGAAAATGCCCTTGCCGAACACGGCCACGATCAAGGTGGTCAGCAGTGCCGGCATCGAGATCAGCATGGCCGTCTGGTAGTGGATCAACTCGGCGCCGTCGCCGGACTTGCCCATCGCCATGTTGGCGGCAATCGGCGCCATGGCCAGGCCGATGGAAATGATCACCGGGCCGATCACGACCGGCGGCAGCAGTCGGTCGATAAAACCGGTGCCTTTGATCTTCACGGCAAGGCCCAGGAAGGTATAGACGAAACCCGCCGCCATCACCCCGCCCATGGTCGCCGCGAGGCCGAATTGGCCCTTGGCGAGAATGATCGGGGTGATGAACGCAAAGCTCGATGCCAGGAACACCGGCACCTGCCGCCCTGTCACCACCTGGAACAGCAACGTGCCCAGGCCTGCGGTGAACAGTGCGACGTTTGGATCAAGACCGGTGATCAGCGGCATCAACACCAGCGCGCCAAATGCCACGAAGAGCATCTGTGCGCCAGACAGGATCTGGCGCCAAAGCGGGTCGTTGAATTCATCCTGCATGGTCACGCGTCCTTCTGCTTGGTGCCGAAGATCTTGTCACCGGCATCGCCCAGGCCTGGGATGATGTAGCCGTGTTCATTCAAGCGTTCGTCGATGGAAGCGGTGTAGATCTGTACGTCAGGGTGCGCTTTCTCGACGGCGGCGATGCCTTCGGGAGCGGCAACCAGCACCATGGCGCGGATATCGCGGCAGCCGGCTTTCTTCAGCAGGTCGATGGTGGCGACCATGGAGCTGCCGGTGGCGAGCATCGGGTCGATGATCATGGCCAGGCGCTCGTTGATTTCCGGGACGAGTTTTTCCAGGTAGGTGTGGGCCTGCAGTGTTTCTTCATTGCGGGCCACGCCCACGGCGCTGACCTTGGCGCCCGGGATCAGGCTGAGCACGCCTTCGAGCATGCCGATACCGGCGCGCAGGATCGGGACCACGGTAATTTTCTTACCGGCGATTTTCTCGACTTGTACGGGACCGGCCCAACCGGGGATCTCGTAGGTCTCCAGGGGTAAATCCTTGGTGGCTTCGTAGGTGAGCAGCGCTCCGACTTCCTGAGCAAGCTCACGGAAGTTCTTCGTGCTGATGTCGGCGCGGCGCATAAGGCCGAGTTTGTGTCGGATCAGCGGGTGGCGGATCTCGCGAGTGGGCATGGGAAAGGCTCCGGCGGCGGGCAAAAAAACCGGCCTAGATTAATCTATCCGAGGGTGTTGTCCTATAGACATCAAGTACGTTAGTCCATAAAGGCTTGATTGGAGCGCACGAGAAGCGTACCTTCGCCCGCTTTTCTTGCCACAGCACCCCCTGGAGAGCGCCATGTCCGCTGATCTCGAGCATATCCGTCAAATCATGCACGAGGCTGACTGCCTGTACACCGAAGCGCAAGTGGAAGCTGCGATCGCCAAGGTCGGCGAGCACATCACCCGCGAAATGGCCGACACCAACCCAGTGGTTTTCTGCGTGATGAACGGTGGCCTGATTTTCGCCGGCAAATTGCTCACCCATCTGCAATTTCCCCTGGAAGCGTCTTACCTGCACGCCACCCGCTATCGCAACGAAACCAGTGGCGGCGATCTGTTCTGGAAGGCCAAGCCGGAAGTTTCGTTTATCGACCGTGACGTGCTGATCATCGATGACATCCTCGACGAAGGGCATACCCTGGGCGCGATTATCGACTTCTGCAAACATGCCGGCGCACGCAAAGTACACACTGCCGTGCTGATCGACAAAGACCACGATCGCAAGGCGCGTCCCGAGCTGAAAGCCGATTTCGTCGGGCTGCCGTGCGTCGATCGCTATATCTTCGGGTATGGCATGGACTACAAGGGCTACTGGCGTAACGCCAATGGCATCTACGCCGTTAAAGGAATGTAAAATCGATGGCCCGTTTTCTTGATCAGACCTTATTTGCAGAGTTGGCCGAGAAAGCGGGCGACAGCCCCCGTGGCCGGCACCATCACAACTTCCACCAGATGGAAGAACCGTGTCATCGCCTCGCCGTGGCCCTGCAACCGAGTACCTATGTGCCGCCTCATCGGCACCTGAGCGCGGACAAGGCGGAAACCTTGCTGGTGCTCAAGGGCCGCTTGGGTTTGCTGATATTCAGCGAAACCGGTGAAGTCATCGCCAAGCGCGTCATGCAGGCGGGCGGCGAGTGCGCGGGCGTCGACCTGCCGCCCGGCGTATTCCATGGCCTGGCAGTGCTGGAACCCGATACGGTGATGTTCGAATGCAAGGCCGGGCCCTATCGACCCGTGGGCGAGGGTGAGCAAGCCGCGTGGGCGCCGCGCGAAGGCGATGCCGGTGTGGCCGACTACCAACGCTGGATGCTCGCCCAGTTCGATTGAGCTGACCACAATCCAAATGTGGGAGGGGGCTTGCCCCCGATGAGGTTGGGTCAGGCACACAGGTATGGACTGACACACCGCTATCGGGGGCAAGCCCCCTCCCACATTGGCTCTTCGACGCTTTCGAAGCCTGTGCACCACAGGTAGACTTCAAACCCCGTGTCAATGTCTGCAGGCTGGAGTCGGTAATGCGTAAAGATAAAATACAGGTGATCGGTGACGAGATCGGCGACGACCAGATCAAGTTGTTCCTGAACTTCGAACCGGTCGATGCGACTTCTGCGTCCCTGCACAAACTGATCAAGGCCTATCGCGGCCTGCGTATCGACGACTTCGAGCGCTTCCTGGGGTTCTTCAAGGAAGCTGGCCTGGACCTGGACGGCAAGGACGAGCATGGCCAGACCTTTGTCGACCTGATCAAGGACCAGCGCAACGCCGCCGAGTACATTGCGCTGATCGACAAGGCTCGCGGCTGATTATCCGAAGCAATAAAAAACGCCCCGGCCTCATAAGAGTCCGGGGCGTTTCGCTTTTAACGGTAGGAGCGAGCTTGCTCGCGAAGAACCTGAGAGCGCCGCGTTAATCCACTTGCGCTGCGTTATCGTTGACGTTTTTCGCGAGCGAGCTCGCTCCTACAGGTTCCACCAGCTCCAGGCTGATGTTGTTCTGCGTGCTGATCCTGCGATAGAGCTCGGCATCCGTCTCCAGCACTTTTTCGCGCGCCGGGAAGATCTCGTGCAGCTTGGTCGCCCATTCGCCTTTGGCTTTCTCAGGGAAGCAGCGTTCGATCAATTCCAGCATGATCGACACCGTCACCGAAGCGCCCGGCGAGGCGCCCAGCAGCGCCGCGAGCGATCCATCCCTGGCGGCAACCAGTTCGGTGCCGAATTGCAGCACGCCGCCTTTCTTCGGGTCCTTCTTGATGATCTGCACGCGTTGGCCGGCCACTTCCAGGCGCCAGTCTTCGGCTTTCGCTTCGGGGTAGAAGCGGCGCAGGGATTCCAGGCGCTGCTCCATGGACTGGCGCACTTCGCTGACCAGGTACTTGGTCAGGTCCATGTTGTCGCGGGCCACAGCCAGCATCGGACCGATGTTGCCGGCGCGAATCGACATCGGCAGGTCGAGGAACGAGCCGTGCTTGAGGAATTTGGTGGTGAACCCGGCGTAGGGTCCGAACAACAGCGACTTCTTGCCATCCACCACGCGGGTGTCCAGGTGCGGCACCGACATCGGTGGCGAACCCACGGCGGCCTGGCTATAGACCTTGGCCTGGTGCTGCTTGACCACTTCCGGATTGTCGCAACGCAGCCACTGGCCGCTGACCGGGAAACCGCCGAAGCCTTTGCTTTCTTCGATGCCCGACGCCTGCAGCAGCGGCAGCGCCGCACCGCCGGCGCCGAGGAACACGAACCGGGCATCCACTTCGCGGCTGTTGCCGCTGTTGACGTCCTTGATGCTGACGGTCCAGCCGGCGCCATTGCGCTTGAGGCCGGTGACGCGCTTGCAGTACTTGACCTGGGCGTCCGGCGCACTGGTCAGGTGGTTGAGCAGCTGATTGGTGAGGGCGCCAAAGTTGACGTCAGTGCCATTCATCACGCGGGTTGCTGCGATTTTTTCATCGAGTGGGCGGCCCGGCATCATCAGCGGCATCCACTCTGCCATTTCGCTGCGGTCCTCGGTGTAATGCATGTCCGAAAACGCATGGTGCTGGCTGAGGGTTTCAAACCGCTTCTTGAGGAAGGCAACGCCATTGTCGCCCTGCACGAAACTCAAGTGCGGGACCGGACTGATAAAGGACTTGCACGAGCCAAAGGTGCCTTTTTTGGCCAGATACGCCCAGAACTGCTTCGAGACCTCGAACTGGGTGTTGATGTGCACCGCTTTCTTGATGTCGATGGAACCATCGGCGGCCTGCGGCGTGTAGTTCAGCTCGCAGAGCCCGGCGTGGCCGGTACCGGCGTTGTTCCACGGGTTGGAACTCTCCGCGGCACCCGAGTCCATCAGCTCAACGACTTCCAGCTTGAGGCCGGGGTCGAGCTCTTTGAGCAGCACGGCCAGGGTGGCACTCATGATGCCGGCCCCTACCAGAACTACGTCGACTGCTTCGTTATGCGCCATTTAACGCGTCTCCAAAATCTGCAGCACCAAATTGATGGCATGGCTGCCAGGAGTGACGGGGCGGTTCACGTGTTGCCCCAGGTTACCCATGGCCAGGATCGCCATGTCCGTTTCGCAATTCCTTGCAACTTCAGCGCACGCTTCCTGCCCGGCTAATCCGCCTATGAACGCATTCATGGGCGCCTGTGGCAATTCGACTTATGGTCAAAGCGTGCGATTCGTGCAATCAATCCGTAGCGGACAGGCTCAAGCTCCGGTTATCGAGGAGCGTTCGGTCCTGTGTTGGGCTGTTTCAGACGCTGATGGTGCTTGTACAAACGCCAAACTATTCATTTGCTCGCCACACTCTTGTGAAGTTGTGAAAACCCGTTTTTTTCACGCTCTTTTGAAGACGTGAACCTCAAAAAAGGGCTGCCCCAGCCTGGCACCTGGCCCGCGAAACGGGCAAACAACTCAAGTGGCCGAGCGCAATGGCAGCTCTGGCAGATTCGATAAAGACGGGTGGTTTGCACAGGAAACAGCAAGCACGCCAGCTTCACTCGATCTGTGTGGGCGGCTCTCTGTGGGCGATTTGGAGGTTAATGCCAAGGCAATAACGATGCTGCGGGGCCCGATCAGGAGACGTCCTTATAATCGGGGGGAGATTGTAGCGAAGAACGCCAGGGAAATGGGCGTGTTTTATGACTTTTATTAGTGCGCCGGTCAGGAGGCCAACGCCTGGCGCGATTGTGCGCGTACAAATTGCGGGCTGACCCTGGCGCTGGCGGGCAGCGGACGGTGCATCCAGCCCAGATGGGTCTCAGCCACTTCGACCCAGCCTTCACCGACGGGCGGCAGGCTGCATTGCTTGAACGCAAGGCAATGACCGTGGGCATCGAGCAAGGCAAAGTGGCGGTGGCGGCTGTGTGACAGGAACAGGGACTTGAGAAGGCGCATGGCGATGTACCGGTTGCGTTACATGCTTGAAGGTTGTCAGTCTGGCATGACATTGGAATGACGCTTTTATGCGAAATTGTAATTTGCCGATGCCTTCAGCCGAGGTTCAGGATCGCTGGTGGGTGATGCGCGTGCACCGTTATACTGGCGACCTGTCTGCGCCTAGTCCTGGAGAAATGAGTATGTTGCAACGCCTGTTGTTCGGTTTGATCACTGTGACCAGTTTGGCTTTGGTTGGCTGCGCCAACAGCCCGCAACAACTCAGCCCGCAACCCAAAGTCACGGCGCAGTTGGCCCCGGTCGGTCACGGCCAGCCCGTGTCGGTGCGTGTAGTGGACGGTCGTCCGTCGCCGACCCTCGGCTCCCGTGGTGGCCTGTACCCGGAGACCGCGCTGATTTCGGTAACCGGCCAGGACGTGCTGCCCAAGTTGCAGGCCCAGGCAGAAGCCGCCGTGCGCTTGCTGGGCTTTACCCCGACCAATTCGCCAGGTGCACCGCAATTGACCGTGACCCTGGCCGAGCTGAAATACCAGTCGCCCAAGGAAGGCCTGTATGTGACCGAAGCGTCCATCGGCGCAACCTTCAAGTCCGACGTCAGCGCCGGTACCCGACGCTACAGCGGCCGTTATGCCGCGTCCCTCAACCAGCGCTTCGGCATGTCGCCAAATCAGGAAACCAACACCAAGCTGGTCAGCGACGTGCTCAGCGATGCCCTGACCCGGCTGTTCAAGGACCCAAGCATCGGCCAGTTGCTCAGTTCACAGTAAGCTGGTCAAAGAAAACCGGGCTCATCGCTGAGCCCGGTTTTTTTATGCCTGCCGCATTCACGCGGCGGTATCAACGTAAAAATCCAGCATGCTCACGCCCGTGAATAAATCCAGCTCCGGCAGGTCGGCATGCGGGTGCCCGGCGAGGGCGCAATACACCAGCCAATGGCGGTCCTGGACATTGAACGCAAGGCCGCCGATCAGTGCTTCCTGTTCATCGCTCGGGGCGATCAGATACAGCCGGTCCTGGTTTTGCGCGTGCAGCATGACAAGCTCCTCAAACGTCGAAGGGCAACAGAGTGGCCCGTTAAGGTGACGTTCAGGTGACGCTGTAAATTACTGGATACATTAAACCGTCAATGGGGAGGGAGCATTAAAGGCGCAGGGAGCCACTATCGTTCAGGTTCGTATCTGGACCGATACCCGAATACTGTCTCGCCGAGGTTTTACGATGGCGCTGCTGATCAATGCTGTTGCCCTGATGGTTGCCTGCTGCGGCGCCATACTGTTGTTTATCACTCGCCTGCTGGCGCAACGGGCGATGGCCGAACTCACCGCGCAAAGTGAAGAACGCGCCATTGACCAGCCGATGCTGTTTCTGGACACGCGCACCGAACGGGCGCATCGCCAGGCTTACCGCGTCGGGTTCACCGGCTTGGGAGTGGCGCTGGCCATGTCCTGGCTCAGCACCCACTTCTAAGAACACCTGCAGACAAATGTGGGAGGGGGCTTGCCCCCGATAGCGGTGGGTCAGATACAGATAGGCTTACTGACACACTGCAATCGGGGGCAAGCCCCCTCCCACATTTTGTTCGATGTTTACAGGGGGATCCCTGCCTTGACCCGGTATTGATTGCGCACCGGCGTCGCGTATTGCGTCACCAGATACGGACGATGCTCTGACGGGCATTCGTTCAAGCGCCGCTGCCACTCGGCCTTCGCCTTGGCCAGCTCATCGGCCGGGAATACGTCTTCGGCCTCTGGCACATCCAATTGCGGGTCGGCATCGTGCCATTGGGCGTACGCCAGGTAGTGCACCGGGAACAACCGGTAACCGCCGAGAATCTGCCGGTCCATTTCGGCAGCCAGCAGTTTGGTGTCTTCGAAGCGCTCGGTAATCGGCGGCGCGAAATTCACGTGTACCCGGCCTTTGTAGCCGGTGATGCCCAGCGCAATGCTCACGTCATCCTCGCCCGGCGCTTTGCAGTAGGTGCCGGTGGTGGCGCGGATATACAGCTCGCGGGCCTTGGCGGCGTCGCATGGATCATATTCATAGCTGATCGACACCGGTGTCAGGTGCAACGACTGGATAACTTCGGCGAACGGCTCGTCCTTGCGGCTGACGTGGAACATCTTGAGGATCGCCGATTCGGTGCGATCATCCCCATCCTTGGCCCGGCCTTCGGCCTGGGCGATCCAGATCGACTGGCAGTCGTTGCGAATCGAATGGTTGATGTAGGCCGACAGCAACTGGTAGGCCGCCATCTTTTCCTTTCGCCCGGTAATCGAGCGGTGCACGATGAAGCTCTTGTTCAAGCGCATCAGGTCGCTGACAAAGGGCTTCTGCAGCAGGTTGTCGCCGATGGCGATGCGCGGCGTCGGCAGGCCGGCGTGGTAGACGGCGTAGTTGACGAAGGCCGGGTCCATCACGATGTCGCGGTGATTGGCCAGGAACAGGTAGGCGGTGCCGGATTTCAATTGCTCGACGCCGGTGTAGGTCACGCCGTCGGTCGCGCGGTCGATGGTGTGGTCGACGTAATACTCGACTTTATCCTGCAGCGTGGCCACGGTGGTGACGCCGGCGAACTCACGGCGCAGCTTGCGTGCGATCATCGGCTTGAGCAGCCAGCCCAGCGCGCCGGCAAAGCGCGGGAAGCGAAAGTGAGTCAGTATGTCCAGAAAGGCCTTGTCACTGAACAGCCGGTCCAGCACTGCCGGGACTTCGCTGTCGTTGTAAGGTCGGATGGTATCGAATTCGCCCATCATGCTCTCTTGTTGGAAACGGCTAGGGTAAGTAAGGAAATACCAGGGGCGGCGTGAGTAAACGGACTCAGCCGGGAATAGCCCTGTCAATAGACCGGCGATTATACGCACAAGTCACCTGGGAGACTGCGATGCTGGAAACTGCGCTGTACGATTGTCCTTATTGTGGGGAAAGGGTCGAAACGACGGTGGATTTGTCCGGCGGTGATCAGGTTTATATAGAAGACTGTCAGGTGTGCTGCCGACCCATCACTTTCGACCTGCAGGTTCATGGAAACGAGTGGATGCTCGAAACCCGCAGCGAGAACGAATAAACAACAGGTATTTCCATGCAGCGAATCTACGAACCGGAAAACCTCATGGAAGGCGAGCTGCTGCAACAGATGCTTGCCAGCGAAGGCATCGAGGCGCACCTGGTGGGCCGCCATTTGCTCGGCGGCACCGGCGAACTGCCGATATTCGGCCTGCTCGGGCTGGAAGTCGATAATGACCAGGCCGCCAGTGCCCGCGAGCTGATCACGGGCTATATCGGCGCGCAACCCATACCCGGGGATGAACCCGACAGCTTCCCCGACGTACTGGTCTGTTAGGCTGTCGGTCGGTTTACCCCAAGAGTCGTGTTGCCCCATGTGTGGACGTTATGCCCTGTTTCGCTGGAACCCCGCCTTTGCTGCCTTGCCGGGTTTCCCGGCCGACCAGCAGGCCCAGTGGAACATTTCCCCCAATGATTCGGTGTTGATCCAGCGCGCCATCGACGGCCAGCTCAGCCTGGCGCGCGCGCGCTGGGGGCTGACGCCGCCGTGGCTCACCGACCTCTCGCGCACGCCTGCCCATGCCCGCGCCGAAACCCTGGCCGAGCAGCCGATGTTCCGCGAGGCGTTCCGCCAGCGTCGTTGCCTGCTGCCGGCCAACGGGTTTTACGAATGGCGCGGCACCCAGCGCAAACGCCCATACTGGCTGACGCCGGGGGAGGGCTCCACGCTGTTTTTTGCGGCTATCTGGGAAGCATATCCCGTGCAGGAGCAGGTGTGGCTGAGCACGGCGGTGGTCACTCAAGCGGCGCAGGCCCAGCGCCGACCGTTGATTCTGGATGAAGCGGGGCAGGCCGCCTGGCTGGATCCCGAGACGCCGCTGCAGGTGCTGCAAAGTCTGTTGGCCAGTGAGCCCGCCGTTTTGCGCGAGCGGGTGCTGGCCAACATGGTCAACGATCCCAGGCTCAATGGGCCCGAGTGCCTGACCCCGGCTTGATCCTGAACTTATCTACCGGCACGTGAGCTGGATCCGAAATACAGCGGTTAAATGTCTGTTGTATCTGGCGCCGATACAAATGTCCGCCTACGATACGCGCCATGTTTCCAGGGAGCGTATTCATGAAAAAGTCATTGGCGGTAAGCGGGTTGGTTGCAGCGATGCTGCTGGCAGGGTGTCAGTCGGTCAACACCACCAGCGGCGGTGCGGTTGGGGTTGAGCGCAAGCAGTACATGTTCAGCATGCTGTCGAGCCAGGAAGTCGACCAGATGTATGCCCAGTCTTACCAGCAGACGCTGGGCGAAGCCAGTGGCAAAGGGGTTCTGGACAAGACCAGCGCCAACGCCAAGCGCGTGCAGGCTATCGCCAATCGTCTGATTGCCCAGGCCCCGACCTTCCGTCCGGATGCGGCGCAATGGAAGTGGGAAGTGAACCTGATCAAGAGCGATGAGATGAACGCCAACTGCGGGCCGGGCGGCAAGATCCTGGTGTACAGCGCGTTGATCGACAACCTCAAGCTCACCGATGATGAACTCGCCGCTGTGATGGGCCATGAAATCGCCCACGCCTTGCGTGAACACGGCCGCGAAGCCATGTCCAAGGCCTACGGTATCGAGATGGCCAAGCAGGGCGCCGGCGCGATATTCGGGCTCGGCCAGGACAGCCTGGCGCTGGCCGATACCGTGGCCAACTACGGCATGACCTTGCCCAACAGCCGCAGCAATGAAAACGAAGCCGACCTGATCGGCCTGGAGCTTGCCGCCCGCGCCGGCTACAACCCGAACGCGGCTATCACGCTGTGGAACAAGATGGCCAAGGCTTCCGAAGGCGCGCCGCCGGAATTCATGAGCACTCACCCGGCGTCTGATAGCCGTATCGCCTCATTGCAGGCGGCGATTCCGAAGGTGATGCCGCTGTACCAGCAGGCCAAGAAGTCCTGATATTCCAAGCCTGATAAAGATCCAAATGTGGGAGGGGCGGTGCGACGATTCGACTTGCCTCCGATGGCGGCCTCTCAGCCAAGTATTCATCAGTTGACCCACCGCTATCGGGGGCAAGCCCCCTCCCACATTGGATTGGATTTGCAGATTTAAATCCAGCCGCTGCTCTGCATGGCCTTGTACACCGCCACAATCGCCAGTACAAAAAACGCCGTAGCTGCCAAACGCCGAATCAAGGTCAGCGGCAGCTTCTCCGCCGCGAAATTCCCCGCCAGCACCACCGGCACGTTGGCAATCAACATGCCTAAAGTGGTCCCGATAATCACCAGCCACAACTCCGGATACTGCGCTGCCAGCATCACCGTGGCGATCTGGGTCTTGTCACCGATTTCCGCGAGGAAGAACGCAATCAGCGTGGTCAGGAACGGCCCGAACTTGCGGGTGGTGCTGGCTTCGTCATCGTCGAGTTTGTCCGGCACCAGAGTCCACAACGCCGTGGCGCAGAAGCTCGCCGCAAGAATCCAGTGCAGTACCGCATCGGAGAAAAAACTCCCGAACCAGGCCCCCACCGCGCCGGCAGCTGCATGGTTGGCCAGGGTCGCGGCGACGATGCCGGCGATGATGGGCCAGGGCTTGCGAAAGCGAGCGGCGAGAATAAGCGCGAGCAGTTGCGTCTTGTCGCCGATTTCGGCCAGGGCAACGATTGCGGTAGGAACGAGCAGTGAATCCAGCATCAGGTAGGTTTCCAGGGGCGGGTCGACACGGCTATGACACGTACAGCCTTCCCGCCCCGGGTAAGGTGTGCGTGTCATAGGTCTTGTCAGACCCCGGTCCGTCTGTGCGGACTCCTGGGTCGCATACGCCATGGTCTGCTGACCAAGTATGTTGACGTATGCCGGACGAGCATGGCGCTCGTGGGAGACTACTCCCCTAGGACGGAGCGGATTCTGCCTAGGCAAAATCCATTCGGCAAGCCTTCTTTTTCAAACGCCCGTCAGGGACGCTTGGCCCGGTAGATGCGAAAGCCATTGCCCTCGGCCTTGATCGCGCAGATGCCCAAGTGCTCTTCGATCAATGGCTGGTACTTGAGGAAACTGTTCGCGACCAAGCGTAGTTCGCCGCCTTTTGCCAGGTGTTTGCCGGCTTTTCGCAGCAGATTTTCCGTGGCGAAGTAATCGGTGTGCACGCCTACATGGAACGGTGGATTGGTTAGAATCGCATTCAGGCCCTGAGGTGCCGCATCGATGCCATCACCGGTCAGCACTTCGGCTTCCAGACCGTTCGCAGCCAGGGTCAGGCGGCTGCTGGCGGCGGCGAACGCATCCACATCCAGCATCGTCACGGTGTTGTGCGGATAGCGACGCTTGACGGCCGCGCCCAGCACGCCGGCACCGCAACCGAAGTCCAGCAGATGGCCGCTGGGCAGCTTGTCCAGATGTTGCAGTAACAACTCGGTGCCGCGATCCAGACGGCCGTGGCTGAACACCCCCGGCAAGCTCACGACTTTCAGCGGGCCTTCGGCCAAGGGCACCTCGAACACCTGCGCCAGGCTCTCCAGTTCTACGGCCTGGGGAGCGTTGGCCACGGTGATCTGCCATAGCTGGCAATGCCGCGCGCTGTCGAGTTTGCGCGGTTTGCCGAAGGGTGCCAGTTGCTTGGCGGCGCTTTCGATGCCGCCTTTTTTCTCACCGACCAGAAAGAGCTCGGCGCCGGGCAGTCGCGCGGCCACGGCATTGAGCAGGTAGTCGGTGAGGTCCTTGGACTTGGGCAGGAAGATCACCGCCGCGTCGAATTCGCGCTCGGGCACATTCACACCGAACTGGCTGCGCTGCGCAAAGCGGGCGTCGAGCGCTGCCTGGTCGCCGGCATGCCAGCACCAGCCGTGTGCGTTGGGCAAGCGCCCGAGCAAGTCGTCGGCAGGCAAACCCACCAGCAGCAGCTTGCCCTGAAAAAGTTCGGCCTGGCGAAGCAGTACTTCACTGCGCGGATCCATGGTCTGCTCCTTGAAAAAGGGGCGCAGTTTATCAAGCGACGACCCGCAGCGGGGCGCCGTTGAAAAAGCCCAGGGCGTTTTCGCTCAATTGCCCGACGATCCGTTGCCGCGCTTCACGGCTGCCCCAGGCGTTATGGGGCGTGACGATCAGCCGAGGGATATCCCCGGCCAGCAGCGGGTTGCCATTTACCGGAGGCTCGACGCTCAACACATCGGTGGCCGCGCCGCCCAGATGCCCACTGCGCAGCGCATCCGCCAGCGCCTGTTCATTGATCAAGCCGCCGCGTGCGGTGTTGACGATAAACGCGCCGGGCTTGAGCAGTGCCAGCTCGCGAGCCCCGATAAAATCGCGGGTGTGCTCGTTGAGCGGGCAATGCAAGGTCAGCGCATTGACCTGCCCCAGCAGTTCATCCAGCGGCACGCGGTCGGCGCGGGCAGGGCGCCCGGGAATTGCGCCCAGCACCACGCGCATGCCGAAGGCTTCGGCCAGGCGTGCCACGGCGCTGCCCAGTTCGCCATGGCCGAGCAGGCCCAGCGTCTTGCCTTCCAGTTCGACAATCGGGTAGTCCAGCAGGCAGAACTGCCTGGCCTGCTGCCATTTGCCGGCTGCGACATCGCGCTGATAGTCCTTCAAGCGTGTGGCCAGGTTCAGCAGCAGCATGATCGTGTGCTGGGCCACCGACGGCGTGCCGTAACCCTGGCAGTTGCTCACGGTAATGCCCTGGGCGCGGGCGGCTTCAAGGTCGATGTTATTGGTGCCGGTGGCCGACACCAGGATCAGCTTGAGCCCGGGGCAGGCCGCCAGGAGTTCGGCGCTGAGCGGGACTTTGTTAGTGATGACGACTTGAGCACCCTGCAAGCGCTCGAGCAGATTCTGCGGCGTGGTCTGCTCGAACAGCTGCAGCTCGCTGAAGCAGTCATGCAGCCCGCTGAGGTCGAGGTCGCCGAGATCCAGGGAGGGGTGATCGAGGAAGACAGCACGGCGATTGTTCATTATCAACTGTACCTTTTGCGGCGAGGTTCGAAGGCGTAATCTGCTGAGCCTATCAGATGAAATAATCCGTTACTTAATGGAGTGCGCATGTACGCCGCCGAGTTTTTGACCGTAGCCTTGATTCACTTGTTGGCGGTGGCCAGCCCCGGGCCCGACTTCGCCGTGGTGGTGCGTGAAAGCGTGACCCATGGCCGTCGTGCCGGCACCTGGACTGCGCTGGGCGTCGGTTCGGCGATCTTTCTTCACGTCGGCTACTCGCTGCTGGGTATCGGCTTGATCGTGTCCCAGTCCATTGTGCTGTTCAATGCGCTGAAATGGGCGGCGGCGGCGTACCTGCTGTATATCGGCTTCAAGGCGCTGCGTGCGCAACCGGCCAGGCCGCCGGCGGAAGGCGAGCTGCATCGCGAGGCGGGCGAACGCACGCCCCGTGGCGCGTTCACCGCAGGGTTTGTAACCAACGGTTTGAATCCCAAGGCCACGCTGTTCTTCCTGTCGCTGTTCACCGTGGTGATCAATCCGCACACACCGCTGGCGGTGCAGGCCGGTTATGGCGTGTACCTGGCAGTGGCGACAGCGCTGTGGTTTTGCCTGGTGGCCATGCTGTTCAGCCAGCAGCGCGTGCGCGCCGGGTTTGCGAAGATGGGGCATTGGTTTGATCGCACCATGGGTGCGGTGTTGATTGCGATCGGGGTGAAGCTGGCGTTCACGAGCATGAAGTAATCTCTGCCCTTGAGCGGGCACGGTAGAAAATGTGGGAGGGGGCTTGCCCCCGATAGCGGTGGATCAGCTAATAAATACTTGGCTGAAATGCCGCCATCGGGGGCAAGCCCCCTCCCACATTGGGATCTTCATAAACTGGAGATAGTGGCGCAAAGCTAGCATTTGCTGCGCTCTGCAAATCATTCCTTTGGCTGATTTAGCTGCAACATAACCTCTCTACAGTGCAGGTCTTCACGCCAAGACCGCGCAGTCATAAAAGGGATTCGTATGTTGCAGACCCGTGTTATCCCGCCCGCCGAAGGCGCTTACCAATACCCGCTGTTGATCAAACGCCTGTTGATGTCCGGCACCCGTTACGAAAAGACCCGGGAAATCATCTACCGCGACAAACTGCGCTACACCTACCCCACCTTGATCGAGCGCGTCGCGCGCCTGGCCAACGTACTGACCGAAGCCGGGGTCAAGGCCGGTGACACGGTTGCGGTGATGGATTGGGACAGCCACCGTTATCTGGAATGCATGTTCGCCATCCCGATGATCGGCGCGGTGATCCACACCATCAACGTGCGCCTGTCGCCGGAACAGATCCTCTACACCATGAATCACGCCGACGACCGCTTTGTGCTGGTCAACAGCGAGTTCGTGGGGCTTTACCAGGCGATCGCCGGGCAGCTCACCAGCGTCGACAAGACCTTGCTGATCACCGACGGCGACAGCAAGACGGCCGACCTGCCCAACCTGGTGGGCGAGTACGAAACCCTGCTGGCTGCGGCGAGCCCGGCGTACGACTTCGAGGATTTCGACGAGAACTCCGTGGCCACCACCTTCTACACCACCGGCACCACGGGCAATCCCAAGGGCGTGTATTTCACCCACCGCCAACTGGTGCTGCACACCATCGGTGTGGCGACCATCATGGGCAGTGTCGACAGCGTGCGTTTGCTGGGTACCAGCGACGTGTACATGCCCATCACGCCGATGTTCCACGTGCACGCCTGGGGCCTGCCTTACGTGGCGACCATGCTCGGTTTGAAGCAGGTCTACCCCGGCCGCTACGACCCCGAATACCTGGTGGAGCTGTGGCGCAAGGAAAAGGTCACCTTTTCCCACTGCGTGCCGACCATCCTGCAAATGGTGCTCAATGCCAAGGCCGCCCAGGACGTGGATTTCGGCGGATGGAAAATCGTCATCGGCGGCAGTGCGCTCAACCGCTCGCTGTACGAAGCCGCCAAGGCCCGTGGCATTCAATTGACAGCCGCGTACGGTATGTCCGAGACCGGGCCGCTGGTGTCCTGTGCCCACCTCAATGCCGAGCTGATGGCCGGCAGCGAAGACGAACGCACCACCTACCGGATCAAGGCCGGTGTGCCCGGGCCGCTGGTGGAGGCGGCGATCATGGACACCGACGGCAACTTCCTGCCTGCCGACGGCGAATCCCAGGGCGAGCTGGTACTGCGTGCGCCCTGGCTCACCGAGGGCTATTACAACGAGCCGCAAAAGGGCGCCGAGCTGTGGGCCGGTGGCTGGATGCACACCGGTGACGTCGCCACCCTGGACGCGTTTGGCGTGATCGATATCCGTGACCGCATCAAGGATGTGATCAAGACCGGCGGCGAGTGGATCTCGTCCCTGGCCCTGGAAGACCTGGTCAGCCGCCACCCGGCGGTACGCGAAGTAGCGGTGGTGGGTATTGCCGACCCGCAGTGGGGTGAGCGCCCGTTTGCCCTGTTAGTGCTGCGTGATGGTCATGCGATAGGGGCCCGTGAACTCAAGGAGCACCTCAAGCCGTTCGTGGAATTGGGTCACTTGAGCAAGTGGGCGATTCCGAGCCAGATCGCCGTTGTTACTGAAATTCCCAAGACCAGCGTCGGCAAGCTCGACAAAAAACGTATCCGTATGGACATCATCCAATGGCAGGCCAACAACAGCGCGTTCCTGTCGACCCTATGAGGCCGTTTGCCGCGCCTGTTCAAGGGCGACAATGCTCTATCTCAGGCCTTTACTTGTGATTTGCCAAATTTCAGCCATCCTTGCCGCGTCGACCTTCGTCGGCGTGGCGAAAGGGTCGGGGCAGACGGGTCGGTGATGCAAATCACACTTTAGAGGGATCAAGCACTACCCCCTGCTGGCTATAGTCCCTTTCAGAGTTTTTCGCGGATGTTGCGCTTCGGGTGAGGGTGGCCCGGTTGTCGCTCGGCATTGGAATCGTTGTATCCCGGCCGTTACATGCACCTGCGAAAAAGCTCGCTGCCATAACAATAAAGTGCACATGGAGTAGCGTCGATGACCTCAGTAAACCAGTTCTGGCGCCGGGCACGTCTGCCCCTGGCCGTCAGTCTCGCTTCTACGCTCGCCGGGCCCGCATTCGGCGTCAGTTTCAACATCGGTGAAATCGAAGGGAGTTTTGACTCATCCCTGTCGGTAGGCGCCAGTTGGAGCACATCCAAAGCCAATCGCGACCTGATCGGCGCCAACAACGGCGGCAGGGGACTGTCCCAGACTTCGGACGACGGACACCTGAACTTCAAGCGCGGAGAAACCTTCTCGAAGATCTTCAAGGGTATTCACGACCTGGAGCTGAAGTACGGCGATACCGGTGTGTTTGTGCGTGGCAAGTACTGGTACGACTTTGAACTCAAGGACGAGAGCCGTCTGTTCAAGGACATCAGTGACAACAACCGCAAGGAAGGCGCCAAGTCTTCCGGCGGGCAGATCCTCGACGCGTTCGTCTACCACAACTACTCGATTGCCGATGCGCCGGGTTCCGTGCGTTTTGGCAAGCAGGTGGTGAGCTGGGGCGAAAGTACCTTCATCGGCGGCGGTATCAACTCCATCAACCCGATCGATGTTTCCGCATTCCGTCGTCCGGGCGCCGAGATCAAGGAAGGCCTGATTCCGGTCAACATGTTCTACGTGTCCCAGAGCCTCACCGACAACCTGTCGGCCGAGGCGTTTTACCAGTTGGAATGGGACCAGACCGTTACCGACAACTGCGGCACCTTCTTCTCGCAGCCGGATGTGATTTCCGACGGCTGCAGCAACAACCTGCGGGTACTCAACAAGCGCTCGACCATCCCTGCCGCGGCACTGCCGACCCTGGGCGCCCTGGGTGTGGACGTCAACAGCGAAGGCGTACTCGTGCGCCGTGGCCCGGACCGTGATGCCCGCGACAGCGGCCAGTTCGGCGTGGCCATGCGCTACAACTTCGAGCCGCTGGACACCGAGTTCGGCGCCTACTTCATGAACTACCACAGCCGTGCGCCGATCTTCAGCGCACAGGGTGCGCCATCGGCGGCCTACACCCGTCCGTTGGGGCCATTGGGGGCATTGCGACCGCTGATCGTGGCGGGCAGTTCGAACTACTTCGTCGAGTACCCGGAAGATATCCGCCTCTACGGCCTGAGCTTCTCCACCACCTTGCCTACCGGCACGGCCTGGAGCGGTGAATTGAGCTACCGTCCGAATGCGCCGGTGCAGTTGAGCACCACCGACATTCTGTTCGCCGGTGTCACGCCGATCCCGGGCTTTGGCAATGCGTCCGTGCTCAAGGGTTCGCCAGGTCAGGACCTGCATGGCTACAACCGCAAGGAAGTGACCCAGTTCCAGACCACCTTCACGCACTTCTTCGACCAGGTGATGGGCGCCAGCCGCCTCACCACCGTCGGTGAAATCGGTGTGACCCATGTGGGCGGTCTCGAAAGCAAATCCCAGGCCCGCTATGGCCGCGACCCGGTATTTGGCCCAGGCACCTTGCCAGGTGGGTTCTGCAACGCCCTCAACAACTCCACCGCAACCGGTGCCGGCCTGCCCAACGCAGCCGGCCTGAACACCAACTGCAACAACGATGGCTACACCACCGCAACGTCCTGGGGCTACCGCGCCCGTGCCATCTGGGAATACCCGGACGTGTTCGCCGGCGTCAACCTCAAGCCCAACGTCGCCTGGTCCCATGACGTCAAAGGTTACTCGCCGGGCCCTGGCGGCAACTTCGAAGAAGGGCGCAAGGCGGTCAGCCTGGGCCTGGATGCCGAATACCAGAACACCTACACCGCGAGCCTGGCCTACACCAACTTCTTTGGTGGCAAGTTCAGCACCGTGGATGACCGTGACTTTGTCGCGTTGAGCTTTGGCGCCAACTTCTAAGCACACTCTTTTCAAGTGGTATGTATTCAGGAAGTCCAGAACATGAAAATAACTAAAAGTCTGTTGCACGTGGGTGTGCTTGGACTGTCGATCCTGGCGAGCAACGTCATGGCGGCAGTGTCGGCGGATGAAGCCGCCAAGCTCGGCACCACCCTGACCCCGATGGGCGCCGAAATGGCCGGCAACGCGGCCGGCACCATCCCGAAATGGTCGCCGATGCCGACTAACGCAGGTGCTGTGGATTCCAAAGGTTTCCTGGCCAACCCGTACGCCAGCGAACAACCGCAGTTCACCATCACCGCGCAGAACGTCGAGCAATACAAGGACAAACTGGCCCCCGGGCAGTACGCGATGTTCAAACGTTACCCGGACAGCTTCAAGATGCCGGTGTACCCGACCCATCGCGGCGCCACGGTGCCGGCTGAGGTGTTCGCCTCCATCAAGAAGAACGCCACCACCACGAACCTGGTGTCCGGCGGCAACGGCCTGGAAAACTTCGAGACGGCGGTGCCGTTCCCGATTCCGAAAAGCGGCGTCGAGGTGATCTGGAACCACATCACCCGTTATCGCGGCGGCAGCGTCACCCGTCTGGTGACCCAGGCTACCCCGCAAACCAACGGTTCCTACAGCCTGGTGTACTTCCGCGACCAGTTCGTGTTCCGCGACAAAATGAAGGACTTCGACCCGAAAAACCCGGGCAACGTGCTGTTCTACTTCAAGCAGCAAGTCACCGCACCAGCGCGCCTGGCCGGCGGTGTGCTGCTGGTGCACGAGACCCTGGACCAGGTCAAGGAACCGCGTTCGGCGTGGGTCTATAACGCCGGGCAACGCCGCGTGCGCCGGGCGCCGCAGGTGTCCTATGACGGGCCGGGTACGGCCGCCGATGGCCTGCGCACCTCCGACAACCTCGACATGTACAACGGCGCGCCGGACCGCTACGACTGGAAACTGGAAGGCAAGAAGGAAATCTACATCGCCGCCAACAGCTACAAGATCGACGATCCGAAGTTGAAATACGCCGACATCATCAAGGCCGGCCACATCAATCAGGACCTGACGCGCTACGAGCTGCGCCGCGTCTGGCACGTGGTCGCCACCCTGAAGGAGGGCCAGCGCCACATCTATGCCAAGCGTGACTTCTACATCGACGAAGACACCTGGCAAGCATCGGTGATCGACCATTACGACGGCCGTGGCCAACTGTGGCGCGTCGCTGAAGCCCATGCCGAGAACTACTACGACAAACAAGTGCCGTGGTACGCCCTGGAAACCCTCTACGACTTGCAGTCCGGCCGCTATCTGGCCCTGGGCATGAAGAACGAAGAGAAGCAGGCCTATGACTTCGGCTTCACCGCCACCACCAGCGACTTCACCCCGGCAGCGCTGCGCCAGGACGGCGTTCGCTAACCTGCGCTGATACCCCCATGTGGGAGGGGGCCTGCCCCCGATAGCGGCGTGACAGTCGATGCCTGTATTGACTGATCCACCGCCATCGGGAGCAAGCCCCCTCCCACATTTTTGTTTGGGGTGCTGTGGGGATATTTTTTGTCGCAGTTCTTTTTCAGGCATTTGTTGCAAAGATCTACAATCGCGCCGCTTTTACCGCTAGTCTGCGCACATCTGCAGTGCCGACAACAGCCTTCCACAAGAGCCCGGCGATGACTGATCTGTCCCGAATCCAGGGGCCTGCCGGCGCGGTGATTCCAAGCCTGGAAGGCCGTTTCTACAGGCCGCCGCTGCCCGACGGCTACGTGCTGCGCCCACGCCTGTGCGAACGCCTGGGCGCCGGCCTGGAAGGGCGACTGTTGCTGGTCAGCGCGCCGGCGGGGTTCGGCAAGAGTTCCCTGGCGGTCGAGTTCTGCCAGAGCCTGCCGGCCCACTGGCAAAACCTGTGGCTGGGCCTGAGCCCGCGGGACAGCGACCCTGGCCGTTTTCTCGAGCGCCTGCTTGAAGGCTTGCGCGAGTATTTCCCGCAGCTTGGTGCCCAGTCCCTGGGCCTGCTGAAAATGCGTCAGCGTCACCAACCCTTCGCCTTTGAAGAATGGCTCGATGGCCTGCTCGATGAGCTGACGATGCATTTGTCCGTCCAGGCGCCGCTGTTGCTGGTGCTCGATGACTACCATTTGGCCCAGGGCCCGGTGCTGGACCGTTGCCTGCAATTTTTCCTCAATCATTTGCCCGATGGCCTGGTGGTGCTGGTCACCAGCCGCCAGCGTCCGGACTGGCACCTGGCGCGCCTGCGCCTGTCGCGGCACCTGCTGGAATTGCACGAGCAAGACCTGCGCCTGACCCATGACGAATCCCTGGCCGTGCTGCGCCGGCACAGCAGCTCGTTGCGCGGCGAGGCTCTGGAAAACCTGATCCGCCGTAGCGAGGGTTGGGTCGCCGGCTTGCGATTCTGGCTGCTGGCGGCCTCCGAAGCCGGCAATGATGGCGCTCTGCCACAAAGCCTGAACGGGGGCGAAGGGCTGATTCGTGATTACTTGCTCGAAGAGGTCATCGACTGCCTGCCGGCGCATGTGCAGGCGTTTCTGTACGACACCGCGCCCCAGGAGCGCTTTTGCAGCGAGCTGTGCGACGCGGTCCGCGAGGCCCATGACAGCTCGGACATCCTGCGCTACCTGCAGGCCCATCAGGTTTTTCTGGTGCCATTGGATGAGCAGGGCCACTGGTACCGTTATCACCATTTGTTTTCCGATTTGCTGCGTGCCCGGCGCGAGAAGAGCGCCACGCCGCCGCCGGCCAGTCTGCACCTGCGGGCCTGTCGCTGGTTCAACGCCCAGGGCTTGATCGATGAGGCGGTAGAGCAGGCGCTGCGTGCCGGTCACCTGGATGTGGCGGCGAACCTGGTGCAGAACCTGTCCGAGGAGCAGTTGCTGGCGGAACAGAATGTCGGCATGTTGCTGCGCTGGAAAATGGACTTGCCCGACAGCTTGTTGATCAGCACGCCGCGCTTGATCGTGCTCTACAGCTGGGCATTGGGGCTGGCGTGCCAGTTGGATGCGGCGCAGGAGCTATCCAGCTACCTCAGCCGCTTCCTGCCGGCGCCGTCGGCCACCGCGCAGAAATCCATGCTGGCCCAGTGGCTGGCACTGAGCGGGATCATCGCCCGTGGACGCGGCGACCGCGAGTTGACCCAGCGCTATTGCAACGAGGCATTGGAGAGTCTGCCGCACAAACGTTACGGCCAACGGCTGATGTGCCTGTCCACCTTGTCCAACCTGGCGATTGTCGACGCCGATCTGTGGCGTGCCCGCGGCCTGAATCGCGAATCCCTGGAGTTGGCGCAGCGTGTCGGTAACCCGCTGTTCGAAGCCTTGGCACATTACGACCGGGCCCGGGTGCTGCAGGCGCGCGGCGAGGTCCTGCGTGCCCTGGACGAAGTGCGCCAGGGCCTGCAGCGCCTGCACGGGCTGGCGGCCCAGCGGCTGTATGCCGTACGCGCGCGGTTGTCGCTCTATGAAGGCTACTTGTTGCTGTTGCGTTACCAGCCCGAAGCCGGCCTTGCGCGGTTGCGCGCCGGCCTGACGGAAGCCCGCGCCTGCCGGGATATCAGTGTGCTGATCGGGCATTGCGTGATCGCCAGCTTCGAAGGTCGACGTGGGGATTTTTCCACCGCCTTTGGCGAGCTGGCCGAGGCTGAACGATTGATGCATATCTGGGACGTGCCGCCGATCTACTACCTGGCGATGATCACCCTGATCAAATGCGAGCTGTGGCTGGCCCAGGGCCGCACTGACCTGGCGGACGCCTGGCTGACCCGGCTGGGCCAGACCTACACCGGTGAGGATGCGGCGGCCGCTCCGGAGTTTCACCCGCACTTGCCGCAGCATGTGGAGCTGCAACAGGCCGCGCTGGACGCCATTCGCCACCAGCCCGAGCAGGCGCTGCAACGGCTTGAGCACCTGGCGCAACAGGCGCTCGATAGCGGGCGCCAGATGATTGCCCTGATGGCGCTGACCCAGCAGGCGCATTTGCTGCTGGCATGCGGTCATGAAAACAAGGCCGGGCCGGTGTTGGCCCGCGCACTCGAAGCCGGCGCGGGAGGCGCGCTGCAACCGTTCCAGCGCTTGCTGGAGCATTACCCGGAGTGGATGCGCGGGCAGTTGGGCAAGCATCCACAGGCTCTGATGAACCAGGCGTTGCTGGCACTGCTACCGGCAATCGCCGCCATTGAGAGCGTGCCTCACCATGAAACCCTGAGCGCACGGGAGCTGGCGGTATTGCAACTGATTGCCCAGGGCTGTTCAAACCAGGAGATCAGCAACCAGCTGTTCATTTCCCTGCACACCGTGAAAACCCACGCCAGCCATATCAACAGCAAGCTCGGCGTGGAGCGCCGCACCCAGGCGGTGGCGCGGGCCAAGTCGATGGGCTTGCTCGGCTGATTGCGCCGCTCATTGTGCGCTCGGGCACTGCGTCAGGGACGAGCCTGCGGCGCTGTTGATCAGCGCGGCGAAGCGCTTGAGGTTGTTCTGGTGCGCCACCACCACGTCATCGATGCTCGGGCCGGCGGGTGATTGCAAGGTTGAGCGGCAGGTCAGCCCAGGACGATCACCCGCGCCGACCGGCCTGAGGCGCCAACGCGCGTCGAGCAGCGCGTATTGCCCAGGCACCGAATCAAAGCGTTGCACCTCGACACGCAACGACACCGCTTGCCGGGCATCGCTGCTGGCCAACTGGTCCACCAGCGCGCTCTTCAGCTCGTCGGCGAGGCTGGCCGCCCACCATTGGGTTTCCAGAATCGCCAGGCCGCTGTCGCCCTCGCGGATCACGATCTGTGCTCGGTCGACCTGAGGCGGCACCGTGATGCTTTCAATGCGTATACCCGCGGCCTGCGTGCGCGGGGCGTTGTTCCAGTGCGCAGGCGTCAGGGTGTGGAACGCGATGGGTTCGCTGCTACACGCACCGAGCAGCAGCAGGGCGGTCACCCAGGTGATTTTCAACGGCAACGTCATAGCGGCTCCAATAGTCATTTGCGGGGTGGCCCTTGCAGGTCCAGAGGCGCGGCGTTATCGGCGCGACCGCGAATCAGTGATTCCGGATGCCGGCCCAGGTAATCCGACAGCTCGCGCAAGGAGCGCGACATGCGCGCCACTTCATCCAGGGTCTGGGTCAGTTGCTCGCGCTGCGGCGAGTCTTCGGCCAGGGTGGAACTGGCCGATTGCAGGGTCTTGCTCACGTCGCCCAGGGTGGTCTGCACGCCAGGCAGGGTCTTGGCGTTGAATTGGGCCAGCCCCTTGCGCAGTTCGACCAGGCTGGCGTCGAGGTTGCCGGCAATGCGCTCGACGGGCAGTTGGCTGATCTTGTTGACGATGCCTTCGAATTTCTCCTGCAACTGTTCCAGGTTGCCGGGAAGGGTGGGGATGCCCACGGGACGCTGGTTCGGATCAAATGCGACTTTCTCGGCCTTGGGGTAGAAGTCCAGGGCAATGTAGAGCTGGCCGGTCAGCAGGTTGCCGCTGCGGGCCTGGGCGCGCAGGCCGTTTTCGATGAAGCTGCCGATCAGGCGCACGCCAGCGGCCTCATCGTCAGGGTTGTTGTTCATCGCCTTGAGCAGCTTGGTGTGCGCTTGGCCGAGCAGTTGCGGGTAGATCACGATGCCGACGTTGACCGGGAAGCTGCGTTTGCGGGCGTCGAAATCCAGGTTGATCGAGACCACCTTGCCGAACTCGACGCCGAGGAACTCCACCGGCGCGCCGACCTTCAACCCACGCAGGGCCTGGTCAAAGCGCAGCACCATGTATTGCCCCTGGCCATTGGGCGGGGCAAGGGCGCTTTGCTGGTCTTCGAACAGCTCAAAGTTCTGATTTTCCCCGGCCGGTTTGTCGTTGGGGCTGTAGGGCGGTGCCTGGAAGGAGATGCCGCCCATCAACATCGACGACACCGATTCGGTCTTCATCTCGAAACCATTGGCACCGACGCTGAGGTCGACGCCGCTGGCGTTCCAGAACCGCGTATTTTCGGTGACGTAGGCGTCATTGGGCGCATGCACGAACACTTCGATATTTACGCCCTTGCCCTCGCTGTCCAGTGCGTAGGCAACCACCTGGCCGACCGGGATTTTGCGGTAATACACCGGCGAGCCGATATCCAGCGACCCCAGGCCCTGGGTATGCAGGGTGAAACGCTTGCCGGGCTCGCCGTAGGTGATGGGCGGCGGGTTTTCCAGGCCCTTGAACTGTTTGGCACGGGTATCGGACTGGCCGATGTCGGCACCGATATAGTCGCCGGACAGCAGCGTATCGATACCGGATACGCCACCGGCGCCGATGCGCGGGCGCACCACCCAGAACTTGGAGTCTTCACGGGTGAAGCTTTCGGCCTGCTTGACCAGTTCGACGGTGGCATTGACGCTTTTCTGGTCATCGCTCAAGGCGACACCGGTCACTTGGCCAATGACCACGTTGCGGTATTTCACTTCGGTCTTGTTGGCGACCAGCCCGCTGCCGGTCTTGAAGTTGAGGGTGATGGTCGGTCCTTCCTGCAGCATGCTGTGGACCACCAGCGAGATACCCACCAGTACGGCGACAATCGGCAGGATCCATACCAGCGAAACACTGAAGCGACGTGTCTTGATCGCGGGTTGCCCCGCCGTGTTGTCAGCCTTGGATGAGCTCATCCGAGGTCTCCTCATGGTGTGGATTTTCCCAGATCAGCCGGGGATCGAAACTCATGGCGGCCAGCATCGTGAACACGACCACCAGACCAAAAAACAAAATGCCCAGGCGCGGCTCGATGTTGCCAAGGGCCTGGAACTTCACCAGCGCGGCGACGAGTGCGACCACGATCACATCCAGCATCGACCAGTAGCCGATCAGCTCGATGAACCGAAACAGCTTCGAACGCTCCTTGCGCGCCCACCGGCTATTGCGCTGCACGGTGATCAGCAGCAATCCCAGCGATACGAACTTGATACCCGGCACGGCAATGCTGGCAATGAAAATGATCAGCGCAATGTCCCAGGCGCCATGCTGCCAGAACTCCAGCACGCCGCTCATGATGGTGCTGTCCGCTCCGGAACCGAGCATGGTGGTGTTCATTACCGGCAATATGTTCGCCGGCACATAAAAGGCCAGCGCGGTGAGCAGGTAGGCCCAGGTGCGGGTCAGGGACTGCACCTTGCGTCGGTGCAAGGGCGCGCCGCAGCGGTCGCACTCGGTGGGCTCAAAGCGCATGTCGCAGGGCTGGCCGCAGGTGTGACACAGGCACAGGTTGAGCTGGCGGGCGGTGGGCGGTGAATTCATAGGGTGTCCCACAGATCGCGCACATCGCGCCCGGCGATGCGGATCAGTAAAAGGCTGAGGACGGCCAGCGCGAACAGGCCGATGCCGGGTATCACATCAAGCATTCCGGCCAGCTTGAACACCGCCACCATCGCGCCCAGCAGGCACACCTCCAGCATGCTCCAGGGCCTGAGTGCTTCCAGCCAGCGCATGCACAGCTTGAAGGCCGGCGAGCGCCTGCCGGTAAGGGCGAAACTCAATACCCAGATCAGCAGCAGCAACTGGAATACCGGCGCGATGATGATGGAAATCGCCGCCACCAGGGCGATAAACGTGATCGGCCCCAGACTCAGCGCAACCACCGAATCCCACAGGGTCGCGCTATTCTTCAAGCCTTGCAGGCTGATGCTCATCACCGGATAGAAATTGGCGAACGCCCACAGCACTGCCGCGGTGACCGTCAACGCAAGGCGCTGTTGCACCGACAGGCCGTTATAGCGCTGCAGTACCCCGTCGCAGCGTAGGCACAGGGCTTTTTGATGCCGGGCGAGCGTGACTTTCTGGTACACGCAGTCGCAGTGCTCGCAGATGACCTGTTGGGTTGCCATACGTGTTGCTCCGGATACAAATGACTGCGGTGTGGATCATCGCCGTGGGCTGAGTTCGGGTAGCTTAGCAGCCCGAAGGCTCGATTATCCTTTTGTGCGTATCTGATGCTGCGGGCGGGCGCTGTCCCTCCTACACTTGAATCTCCATGGCCTGGATGAATCCGGTTTGCACCGCTCTCACGGAATTTTTACCGCTTGTCGTGTTCCAAACCCGGCACAGGTCCGTTGCCCATGTCCTCTGCATCACAGAATGCAAAAGTAGGAGCTTCCTTCATGTTCACTCCGCGTCGTCTGCTTGTTGTTGCTACCGCCGTAGCCCTGTTGTCCGGCTGCGCTTCACCTAATCCGTATGATGGCAGCCAGGGACAGGCCGGCAATGGTTCCGAAAGCGGCATGAGCAAGACCGCCAAGTACGGCGGCCTCGGCGCGCTGGCCGGGGCATTGGCCGGTGCAGCCATCGATCATAACAACCGTGGCAAGGGCGCGCTGATTGGCGCAGTGGTTGCCGGTGCCGGCGCTGCCGGCTATGGCTACTACGCCGACCAGCAAGAGAAAAAGCTGCGCGAAAGCATGGCCAATACCGGGGTTGAAGTGCAGCGCCAGGGTGACCAGATCAAGTTGATCATGCCCGGCAATATCACCTTCGCTACCAACTCCGACGCCATCTCCAGCAGCTTCTACCAGCCGCTGAACAACCTGGCCAGCTCCCTCAAGCAGTTCAACCAGAACACCATCCAGATCGTTGGCTACACCGACAGCACCGGCAGCCGTCAGTTGAACATGGACCTGTCCCAGCGCCGTGCGCAGAGCGTGGCCAACTACCTGACCTCCCAGGGCGTCAGTGCCGCCAACCTGAGCGCCCGTGGTGCCGGCCCGGATAATCCGATTGCCAGTAACGCCGACGTCAATGGCCGTGCCCAGAACCGTCGCGTAGAAGTGAACCTTGGCCCGATCCCCGGCCAGCAGTACGGCCAGCCGGGCCAGCAGCCAGCGCCGCAGCAGAACAACCAGTTCCAGGGCAACCCGTACTCGCAATACCAGTAAACAACTGCTGCAAAAAAGGGCGCCGTGCATTGACTGCACGGCGCCCTTTTTTTGTGGGTGTGGCTAGACGCTGGTTACATCAGTCGATGTATTCGAACACCTTCACGATTTTTTGAACGCCAGACACGCCCTGTACCAGGTTGGCCGCGCGAGTGGCTTCAGCCTGGGTCAGCAGGCCCATCATGTAGACGATGCCATTGTCGGTGACGATCTTGATACGCGAGCCCGGCACGGCACTGTCGGTGAGCATCTGCGCCTTGATCTTGGTGGTCAGCAACGCATCGTTGCTGATCGCCAGCAGGGTGATCGGGTCCATGACCTGCAGTTCGTTGTGGACCTTCTTGACCCGCTGAACCGCCGAGGCGGCCTGTTCAGCCTGGGCCTTGAGGTCTTCGCGCGGCGTCTGACCGGCCAGCAGCACGACGCCGTTGAAGCTGGTCACGACGATGCGCGATGCGCCGTTGCCCAGGTCCGTAGCCGCTTTGGCGACGTTGACCTTGACCTTGGTTTCGATCAGCGAGTCATCGATGGTGCTGCCGAAGGTGCGTGTGCCCCGGTCGTCCTGGATCGGGGTGTCCCGTGTTGCGGTGATTGCCGTGCTGCAACCGCTGATGGCGAGGCACAGCGTGATGGCCAAAAGGCTAAGGCGGTTAACGGTCATTCTTCACTCCCGAACAGTTGGCTGTCGATCAGATCGCACAGACAGTGGATCGCCAGCAGGTGGACTTCTTGAATGCGTGCAGTGACATTGGCCGGGACGCGAATCTCCACGTCTTCGGGCAGCAGCAACGAGGCCATGCCGCCGCCGTCGCGCCCGGTCAAGGCTACGACAATCATTTCGCGATCATGTGCGGCCTGGATCGCTTGAATGATGTTCGCCGAGTTGCCACTGGTGGAAATCGCCAGCAGCACATCACCCGGCTGGCCGAGGGCGCGGATCTGTTTGGAGAAGATTTCGTTGTAGCTGTAGTCGTTGGCGATCGAGGTGATTGTCGACGTGTCGGTGGTCAGGGCGATCGCCGGCAGGCTCGGGCGCTCGCGCTCGAAGCGGTTGAGCAGCTCGGAGGAAAAATGCTGGGCGTCACCGGCCGAGCCGCCGTTACCGCACGAAAGCATTTTACCTTCGTTGAGCAAGGCATTGACCATGACCTGACTGGCTTGCTCGATGTGCGGTGCAAGTACGTCCATCGCCTGTTGCTTGGTGTCGATGCTGGCCTGGAAAAGCTGGCGAATTCGGGATTGCATGTCCATCTGTGTGACCTTAATTAGCGCGGCTGTTTGACACGGAAATGTGCAGCCCGCAAAGCAAAGAGCAAAAGTGTGTGGTGAAGGTGCCGGGTGAGTCAGCTGTCGAAGGCATCTTTGAGCCAGTTCAGATCAGCAGGCCCCGACGGTGTGCTTTCTATGGCAACCACATCGAAACGGCAGGGGGAATTGGCCCACCGATGCTCTTTGAGCAGGAAAAACTGCGCGGCGAGTATCAGCTTCTGACGCTTGCGCCCATCGATACTGGCGAGCGCGCCACCCCATTGTGCGTGTTTTCTGTAGCGGACTTCGACGAATACTACTGTATCGCCGTCAAGCATGACCAGATCAAGCTCACCGCGTTTACATAACCAGTTCTGCGCCAGAAGGCGCAGACCCTGTTGTTGCAGGTAGCTCAACGCTTGAAGTTCGGCATCCTTGCCGCTTTGTGCGCTGGACCGCTCGGGCATCAGCGCGGGGTGTCCGGCAGGCGCTGGATCTCGCCGCCGACAAACTTGGCCCATGGCATCTGGCGATCAACGCGCTGATTGGCACTGATGCCCAGGTTGCCGGAGAGACCGTCGACTCGGGTGTCCGGCAGTGCCTTGAGCTGGCCCAGGCGTGGCGCCAGGCGATACGCATCGACGCCCATCGCATAGAGACGGCCCAGGCTGCCATTGGCTTGCGGCCATTGTGCGGCAACCTGATTGCGCAGCGGGTCGGTAGTGTTGAGCAACCAGGGGGTTTCGCAGAACATCACGTTGGTCATGTCCAGGTACTGGTTGCGGTCGCCGCTGGCGCTGAATACATGGGAAGTCGCATAGACCGGCACATCACCGGCGTATTGGAAGTTCAGGGTCGGCTTGATTTGCTGGGCCAGTTGCGGGGTGACGGCCAGGAAGATGAACTCGATGTCCTGGCGACGCGACGGCTGGGCGGCAACGTCAGTGCCGACGGTGTTTTGCAGGCTCTTGGCGCGACCTTCGCTTTTGCGCAACTGGAACAGGTCGGCGATCTGCTGGGCCAGTGCCACCGGCTGATCGACATACTCGACGCCCATGACGGTGCCGCCATTGGCTTCCCAATCCTGACGGAACGCTTTGTAGACACGCTCGCCCCATTCGCCACGGGGCACCATGGCGGCGGCGCGATGCAGGCCGTCGGCACGGGCGCGGCGCGACACTTCGCGGGCTTCGTCTTCAGCGGCCAGGCCGAACTGGAACAGTTGCGCCGGGCCTTGATCGGTTTCGCTGTAGTTCAGCGCCAGGGTGGTGATCGGCAACTGCGGGCGAGCACTGAGCTGTTTGACCAGCGGCTTTTCCAGCGGACCGACTACCAGTTGCACGCCGGCGGCCTGGGCCTTGGCGTAGAAGTCGTCGATGGAAGTCAGGCGCGAGCTGTCGTAAAACTCAATCACGGGCGGCTTCTGCCCGGCCTGTTCGGCCTGATAGTGAGCGGCCATGAAGCCTTCACGCAAGGCCTTGCCGACTGACGCCAGGGCACCTTCCTGCGGCAGCAACAGGGCGATTTTGTTCAATGGCTGGCTGGCCAGTTCCTTGAGCTTGGTCAACGGCGTCGGCAATTGCACGGCGGCCGGATGACCGGGGTTGCGCGCGCGCCAGGTGTCGATGGCTGCTTGCTGCTGCTCCAGCGTGCCGGCGCCCTTGACCGCCTGGGCCAGGGTGATCCAGCCGTCCAGTGTCGGGTTGCCGGTGGCTTGCAACTGCTCGGCCGGCAGTGCGGCAATCAATGCCCAGATTGCTTCATGGTTGCTGTTGGCCGCATCGCCGCTGAGCAGAGATGCCATGGCGACACGCTCGCGCGCTGCGGCCAGGGTCTGGCCGTCGGCTTCATAAGCGCGGGCATGCACGGTGCCGGTGCGCACCTGCTGATCGGCGGGCAGCTCCTTGAGGCTTTGCAGGCTGGGATGGTCCAGCGCCGTCAATGCCGCCTTGGGCTGGTTGCGGGTCATCGCCAGTTCGGCGGCCAGCGTGCTGGCAAATATCTGCGCGGCCGGCTTCAGAACAGTCAGGGGCACCTGGGCAAGGATCTGCGAGGAGCGGCCAGGGTTGTTCTGCCGGAAGGCCAGGTCAGCCGCGCTCAGGCGCAGCAACGCAGCCTTTTCCGGCGTGCTGGCGGAGGTGGCCTGTTCGAGCAGTTGCTCGATACTGGCATCCGGGGTGCGTGGAAGGTCGCCAAGACTCGAGGAGGGCGAGCTGGCGCAAGCGGCCAGCAAGGCAGCGAGGCAGAGGGCGGAGAGCAGCCGCAGGCAAGCGATCATGTAAGTGTTCCTGATACCGATCAAATTAGCGTGGAAGTGTACCCAAGCACTGGCCCAGGCGCGATGTTCGTGGCGTGAAACCGTGGATTTAGGTCGTGCAATTGTTGCGACTTGCTAACAGTGGCTGAAACGACATCTGCCGTGACGGCATATTTTCAGCGCGTCGACGCGCTACAATGTGGCCTTTGCCAATCATCGAGGTGTGCGTTTTGACTGCTCCAGGTCCTTTGAATTCCACTGCAGGCTCGCTTTTTGTCGTGGCGACGCCCATTGGCAACCTGGACGACATCAGCGCCCGGGCCTTGAAGGTGCTGCGCGAGGTTAAATTGATCGCGGCGGAAGACACACGGCACTCCCAACGGTTGATGCAGCATTTTGGAATCAGCACGCCACTGGCGGCGTGCCATGAGCACAATGAACGTGAGGAGGGCAGCCGTTTTATCACCCGCTTGCTGGCGGGTGATGATGTTGCGCTGATCTCCGATGCGGGCACGCCGTTGATTTCCGATCCTGGGTACCATCTGGTCCGCCAGGCGCGCGCCGCTGGTATCAATGTAGTGCCTGTTCCGGGAGCGTGCGCGCTGATCGCCGCATTATCTGCAGCCGGCTTGCCGTCGGACCGTTTTATATTCGAAGGCTTCCTGCCCGCCAAGACAGTAGGGCGTCGCGCCCGTCTTCAGGCGCTGAAGGAAGAGCCGCGCACCCTGATTTTCTACGAGGCGCCGCACCGCATCCTGGAATGCCTGCAGGATATGGAACTGGTATTCGGCGGCGAGCGCCTGGCGCTGCTGGCGCGAGAGTTGACCAAGACCTTTGAAACCCTCAAGGGCTTGCCCCTGGAAGAACTGCGTGGGTTTGTCGAAGGCGACAGCAATCAGCAGCGTGGCGAGTGCGTGGTGCTGGTGGCCGGCTGGACGGCGCCTGAGAGTGAGGACGCGGTGGGTAGCGAGGCCATGCGCATCCTCGATCTGCTGCTCAAGGAAATGCCGCTCAAACGCGCTGCTGCCCTCGCGGCGGAAATTACCGGTCTGCGCAAGAATGTGTTGTATCAGGCCGCGCTCGATAAACAGAAAGCCGAATAGTTCCGGGGCCACGCCGGTGTTTCGTCCGAACGTGGTGGCAATGCTGCACTTTTAATACTTGTCCTGAAGCCGTCGTGCCGTTAACCTGCGCGGCGGAGAGTCGATTGGACAGTCGCTGCCCTCTATGAAAATTAGGGGGGGGAGGAAAGTCCGGGCTCCATAGGGCGAAGTGCCAGGTAATGCCTGGGAGGCGTGAGCCTACGGAAAGTGCCACAGAAAATAACCGCCTAAGCACTTCGGTGCCGGTAAGGGTGAAAAGGTGCGGTAAGAGCGCACCGCACGACTGGCAACAGTTCGTGGCTAGGTAAACCCCACTTGGAGCAAGACCAAATAGGGTCCCAAGGCGTGGCCCGCGCTGGGACCGGGTAGGTTGCTAAAGATGTCCAGTGATGGCCATCGTAGACGAATGACTGTTCAAGACAGAACCCGGCTTACAGATCGACTCTCCACCTTTTTTCCTTTTGTCCGAATCTCGGGCAGAAACCGGTAGTAACGCAAGAATCCCTCCCTGCCAAATCATTGGCAGATGCGTCTTCGTAATACCAAAAAAATCTTACTCTTAATAAATTACTTTAACTTTGAGCCTCAGCTCTTTGAGTTTTTTGCGCTTGTTGAGTCAAAAACAACGCCGAAGTCGGGTTTCTCCTCTCTTTACGCTCGTAAATCTCCGTTCTGTAAGGCTTTTCCTTGTATCCGCGCCTTGACGGTGTGGTGGGCGCATTCCTATAGTGTGCGCAAGTGGCGGAAAGTGGCACAAAGTGGGTTTTTTGAACGTAAAACGCTAAAATTTGGAGAAACGCATCTGTGTTTCGCGGAGCTAACGCTATCAGTCTCGATGCAAAAGGCCGTCTCGCCATGCCGAGCCGGTATCGTGACGAGCTCATTTCGCGAAGTTCGGGGCAGTTAATCATCACGATTGACGCTGTTGATCCTTGTTTGTGTGTTTACCCCCTCGATGAGTGGGAGTTGATTGAAACCAAGTTGCGCGCGCTGCCTTCATTGCGTGAAGAAAACCGCCGCCTCCAGCGTTTGCTGATCGGTAATGCCGTCGACCTTGAGCTCGATGGCAGCGGTCGTTTCCTGGTGCCTCCGCGTTTGCGCGAATACGCCCGGCTCGACAAGCGCGCCATGCTGGTAGGCCAGCTGAACAAGTTCCAATTGTGGGACGAAGATGCCTGGGATGCTGTTTCTGCAGCTGACCTGGCTGCTATTCAACAACCGGGCGCCATGCCTGATGAACTGCGTGATTTGATCCTGTGACTATTGATAGCGGCTTTAACCACATCACCGTACTGCTTGACGAAGCCGTTGAGGCTCTCGCCGTACGCGCGGATGGCTGCTATCTGGATGGCACCTTCGGCAGGGGCGGGCACAGCCGGTTGATACTCAGCCAGCTCGGGCCCAACGGTAAACTCCTCGGGTTCGACAAAGACCCTCAAGCGATTGCCACCGGGCAAGCGCTAGCGGCCGAAGACGGCCGCTTTGTCGTTGTGCAGCGCAGCTTTGCCGAGCTGGGCGCCGAAGTCGCCGAGCGCGGCATGGCAGGCAAGGTGGCCGGGGTTCTGCTCGACCTGGGCGTGTCTTCGCCGCAGCTCGATGACCCGGAGCGCGGCTTCAGCTTCATGAACGACGGCCCCCTCGACATGCGCATGGACCCGACGCGTGGCGTCAGCGCCGCGCAGTTCATTGCCACCGCGCCCGTGGAAGAAATCGCCCGGGTATTCAAGGAATACGGTGAAGAGCGCTTTGCCGGCCGCATGGCCCGCGCTGTCGTCGAGCGCCGTGAGATCCAGCCGTTCGAACGCACCGCTGACCTGGCCGAAGTGCTGAAGGTTGCCAACCCGGCCTGGGAAAAGGGCAAGAACCCGGCAACCCGTGCGTTCCAGGGCTTGCGCATTCACGTCAATAACGAATTGGGCGATCTGGAGGCCGGCCTCGAGGCTGCCCTCGAGGCGCTGGAAGTGGGGGGGCGCCTGGTGGTGATCAGTTTCCATTCCCTGGAAGACCGCATCGTCAAACTGTTTATGCGTCGTCTGGTCAAGGGCGAGTCCGACAACCTGCCGCGCAACCTGCCGGTGCGTTTCGAAGCGTTTGTGCCGAAAATCAAAATCCATGGCAAGGCGCAGTTCGCCTCCGAAGCCGAACTCAAGGCCAATCCACGTTCCCGTAGCGCCGTCATGCGCGTCGCGGAGAAGTTGCGGTGAGCAAGCTTTTCGCCAAACCCCTGCCGGGCGGCAGCTTCTTTATGTTGCTGCTGTTTGTCGGCGTGCTGGTGTCCGCAATTGCGGTGTCCTACAGCGCGCATTGGAATCGTCAGTTGCTCAACACCCTCTATGGGGAATTGAGCGTGCGCGACAAGGCGCAGGCGGAATGGGGCCGGCTGATCCTGGAGCAGAGCACCTGGACGGCCCATAGCCGTATCGAAGTGCTGGCCACCGAACAGTTGAAAATGCACATTCCTGGCGCGGCCGACGTTCGCATGGTGGCGCCATGATGAAGCTCGAGGGCGCGCTCTATCCATGGCGCTTCCGCCTGATGCTCGGCTTGCTGGCATTGATGGTCGGCGCGATCGTCTGGCGGATCTTCGACCTGCAGGTCGTCGACCGTGACTTCCTGATCGGCCAGGGCGATGCCCGTAGCCTGCGGCATATCCCGATTCCCGCGCACCGCGGCCTGATCACCGACCGTAATGGCGAGCCCCTGGCCGTGAGTACGCCGGTGACTACCCTGTGGGCCAACGCCAAGGAATTGCAGGTGGCCAAGGACAAGTGGCCCGAACTCGCCGCAGCCCTGGGGCAGGATCGCAAAGCGCTGACCGAGCGTCTGGAAGCCCAGGCCAATAAAGAATTCATCTACCTGGTTCGCGGGCTCACTCCTGAGCAGGGTCAGCAAGTGCTCGACCTTAAAATTCCCGGTGTCTACGGCATCGAGGAATTTCGTCGTTTCTACCCGGCCGGGGAAACCACTGCACACATGGTCGGTTTTACCGATATCGATGACCATGGCCGCGAAGGGGTCGAGTTGGCCTACGATGAATGGCTGGCCGGCGTTCCGGGCAAGCGCCAGGTCATCAAGGATCGGCGCGGCAGACTGATCAAGGATGTACAGGTCACAAAGAACGCCAAGGCCGGCAAGCCCTTGGCGTTGTCGATTGACTTGCGTCTGCAATACCTGGCCAACCGCGAACTGCGTAACGCAATCATCGAAAACGGCGCCAAAGCCGGCAGCCTGGTGATCATGGACGTGAAGACCGGCGAGATCCTCGCCATGGTCAACCAGCCGACATACAACCCGAACAACCGCCGCAACCTGCAACCGGCGATGATGCGCAACCGCGCCATGATCGACGTGTTCGAGCCGGGTTCGACCATGAAAGCCATCTCCATGAGTGCCGCCCTGGAAACCGGACGCTGGAAGCCCAGCGACAAGGTAGAGGTGTATCCAGGCACTTTGCAGTTGGGCAAGTACACCATTCGTGACGTGTCTCGCACCGAGGGCCCGGTGCTGGATCTGACCGGCATCCTGATCAACTCCAGTAACGTAGGCATGAGTAAGGTCGCCTTCGATATCGGTGGCGAAACCATCTACCACCTGGCGCAAAAAATCGGCCTGGGTCAACCCACCGGCCTCGACTTTCCCGGTGAGCGCGTAGGCAACCTGCCGAACTATCGCGACTGGAAAAAAGCCGAGACCGCCACGCTGTCCTACGGCTATGGCCTGTCGGTGACCGCGATCCAGCTGGCCCACGCTTTCTCTGTATTGGCCAATAACGGCCGCATGGTTCCGTTGAGCCTGATCCATGTTGACGAAGCGCCGAAAGCCACTCAGGTCATTCCGGAAAAAGTCGCCAAGACCATGCAAGGCATGCTGCAACAAGTGATCGAGGCGCCGCGTGGCGTTTTCCGCGCCCAGGTGCCGGCTTATCACGTGGCCGGCAAGTCCGGTACCGCGCGTAAAACCTCGGTTGGCACCAAGGGTTATGCGGAAAATTCCTATCGCTCGCTGTTCGCCGGTTTCGGCCCGATGAGCGACCCGCGCTACGCCATCGTCGTGGTGATCGATGAGCCGAGCAAGGCCGGTTACTTCGGTGGCCTGGTCTCGGCGCCGGTGTTCAGCAAAGTGATGTCCGGCACCCTGCGCCTGATGAACATCACGCCGGACAATCTGCCGCCGACCCAGCAAGCGAACGCCGCACCGCCGGTGGCCGCGGTAAAAGCCAATGGAGGGCGCGGCTGATGTCTCTTAGCCTGAACAAGATTTTTGCCCACGCCGGCCGCGATCTGTTGATCCGCGAGTTGAGCCTGGACAGCCGCACGGTACGCGCCGGTGACCTGTTCCTGGCGGTGCCCGGTGGCAAATTCGATGGCCGTGCGCATATCGCCGACGCCCTGCAGCGTGGCGCCGCCGCCGTGGCCTATGAAGTGGACGGCGCCACCGTGCTGCCGATCACCGATGTGCCATTGATTCCGGTGAAGAGCCTGGCCGCGCAGTTGTCCGACATTGCCGGGCGCTTCTATGGCGAGCCGAGCCGCCACCTCAACCTGGTGGGCGTGACCGGCACCAACGGCAAGACCAGCGTGACTCAGCTGGTCGCCCAGGCGCTGGACCTGCTGGGTCAGCATTGTGGCATCGTCGGTACCCTGGGCACCGGTTTTTACGGTGCGCTGCAAAGCGGCCTGCACACCACGCCGAACCCGATTGCCGTGCAAGCGACCCTGGCCGACCTGAAAAAGGCAGGCGCCAGGGCGGTTGCGATGGAGGTCTCGTCCCATGGTCTGGACCAGGGTCGCGTCACGGCGTTGGCGTTTGATGTGGCGGTGATGACCAACTTGTCCCGGGATCATCTGGATTACCACGGCACCATGGAGGCGTACGCCGCCGCCAAGGCCAGGTTGTTCGCCTGGAATGACCTGAAGTGCCGGGTGGTCAACCTCGACGACGCGTTCGGCCGCCAGTTGGCCGCCGAAGACAGCGAGGCGCGCTTGATCAGCTACAGCCTGGAAGATTCCAGCGCCTACCTGTATTGCCGTGAGGCCCATTTCAATGACGAAGGCGTGCGCGCTACGTTGGTCACGCCTCAGGGCGAACACCATGTGCGCAGCACCTTGCTTGGTCGCTTCAACCTGAGCAATGTCCTCGCCGCTATCGGCGCGCTGCTCGGTCTGGATTACGCCCTCGACGAAATCCTCAAGGTGCTACCGAAGCTCCAAGGCCCGGCCGGTCGCATGCAGCGCCTGGGTGGCGGCACGCAACCGTTGGTGGTGGTCGACTACGCCCACACCCCTGATGCACTGGAAAAAGTCCTGCTGGCGCTGCGCCCGCATGCCAAGGGCAAGCTGTTGTGCCTGTTCGGCTGCGGCGGCGACCGCGATCGCGGCAAGCGTCCGTTGATGGCCGAGATTGTCGAGCGCCTGGCTGACGGCGTGCTGGTGACCGACGATAATCCGCGCAGCGAAGACCCCGGCCGGATTTTCGACGATATCCGCGAAGGCTTCAAAGACACCGGCAACGTCACCTTCGTGCCCGGTCGCGGCGCAGCCATCGCTCAATTGATCGCCGGCGCCAGCGCGGATGACGTAGTGGTACTGGCCGGCAAAGGGCATGAGGACTACCAGGAAATCAATGGCGAGCGCCATGCCTTTTCCGATCTGGTCGAGGCCGATCGCGCCTTGACTGCCTGGGAGGCCGCCCATGCTTAAGGCGATGACATTCAGCCAGCTGACCCAGGCCTTGTCGGCCCGCGTGCTGTCCAGCGATTGCACGTTCGATGGCGTCAGTATCGACAGCCGTAATATCAAGCCCGGCCAGTTGTTCGTCGCCCTCGCAGGCCCGCGTTTCGATGGTCACGACTACCTTGATGAGGTCGCCGCCAAAGGCGCCGTGGGTGCCCTGGTGCAGCGTGAAGTGGCGCACGCCACCTTGCCGCAGTTGCTGGTTGCCGACACCCGCCTGGCCCTGGGTCAACTGGGCGCGCTGAACCGCGCCGCCTTCGACAAGCCGGTAGCCGCCGTCACCGGCTCCAGTGGCAAGACCACCGTCAAAGAGCTGTTGGCCGGTGTATTGCGCACGCGTGGGCCGGTGCTCGCCACCCGTGGCAACCTGAACAATGATTTCGGCGCACCGCTGACCCTGCTCGAGCTGGCCCCGGAACACACGGCGGCGGTGATCGAGCTGGGCGCATCACGCATCGGCGAGATTGCCTACACCGTGGCGCTGACCAAGCCTCACGTCGCGATTATCAACAACGCCGGTACCGCCCATGTCGGTGAGTTCGGCGGCCCGGAAAAAATCGTGGAAGCCAAGGGTGAAATCCTTGAGGGCCTCGGCGCCTCGGGCAGCGCTGTACTGAACCTGGATGACAAGGCGTTCGAAACCTGGCGTGCACGTGCCGCCGGTCGCAAGGTGCTGACGTTTGCGGTGCTGAACGCTGCGGCCGATTTCCACGCCTCGAACATTACCGTCGATGCGCGGGGCTGCCCGTCCTTTACCTTGCATACCCCGCAGGGCAATGAGCATGTGCAACTGAACCTGCTGGGCAACCATAACGTCGCCAACGCCCTGGCCGCCGCCGCCGCCGCTCACGCCCTGGGTGTTTCGCTGTTCGGCATCGCCACGGGCCTGGGCGCGGTGCAGCCGGTCAAGGGCCGCACCGTGGCGCAATTGGCCAGTAACGGCATGCGCGTGATCGACGACACCTACAACGCCAACCCATCTTCCATCAATGCCGCCGTGGATCTGCTCAAAGGCTTTGAGGGCCGCAAGGTGCTGGTACTGGGCGATATCGGCGAATTGGGCGATTGGGCCGAGCAAGGCCACCGCGAGGTCGGCGCCTATGCCGCCGGTAAAGTCGACGCGCTCTACGCGGTCGGCCCGAACATGGCTCACGCGGTAGACGCCTTCGGTCCCGGCGCGCGCCATTTCGCGAGCCAGGCTGAATTGATCCAGGCGTTGGCTGCGGCCGAGCACGATAAACAGACAACCATTTTGATCAAGGGATCGCGCAGCGCGGTGATGGAAAACGTCGTCGCAGCCTTGTGTGGCTCAAGTACGGAGAAACATTAATGCTGCTGCTGCTGGCTGAGTATCTGCAACAGTTCCACAAAGGCTTCGCGGTCTTTCAGTACCTGACCCTGCGCGGGATCCTGGGTGTGCTGACCGCGCTGTGTTTGTCGCTGTTCCTGGGGCCGTGGATGATCCGCACCCTGCAGAACCTGCAAATTGGTCAATCGGTTCGCAATGACGGCCCGCAGTCGCACCTGTCCAAGTCCGGCACCCCGACCATGGGCGGTGCGTTGATCCTGTCGTCCATCGGCGTCAGCACCTTGCTCTGGGCTGACCTGCATAACCGCTATGTGTGGGTGGTGTTGCTGGTGACCCTGCTGTTCGGCGCGATCGGCTGGGTGGATGACTACCGTAAAGTGATCGAGAAAAACTCCAAGGGCCTGCCAAGCCGCTGGAAGTATTTCTGGCAGTCGGTATTCGGCCTGGCGGCGGCGATCTTCCTGTACACCACCGCGCCAAGCGCCGTGGAAACCACCTTGATCATCCCGATGCTCAAGGACGCCAGCATCCCACTGGGCATCGGCTTTGTGGTGCTGACCTATTTCGTGATTGTCGGCTCCAGCAACGCGGTGAACCTGACCGACGGCCTCGACGGTCTGGCGATCATGCCGACGGTGATGGTGGGCGGCGCGCTCGGCATCTTCTGCTACCTGTCGGGTAACGTGAAATTCGCTGAATACCTGCTGATTCCCTATGTACCGGGCGCGGGCGAGCTGATCGTGTTCTGCGGCGCGCTGATCGGCGCCGGCCTGGGGTTCCTGTGGTTCAACACCTACCCGGCGCAAGTGTTCATGGGCGACGTCGGCGCACTGGCGCTGGGCGCGGCGCTGGGCACCATTGCGGTGATCGTGCGCCAGGAAATCGTGCTGTTCATCATGGGCGGTGTGTTCGTGATGGAAACCCTGTCGGTGGTCATCCAGGTGGCTTCCTTCAAATTGACCGGGCGCCGCGTATTTCGCATGGCGCCGATTCACCACCACTTTGAACTCAAGGGCTGGCCCGAGCCACGCGTGATCGTCCGTTTCTGGATCATCACCGTGATTCTGGTACTGGTCGGCCTTGCCACCCTGAAACTGAGGTAGAAACGAGTGTCCCTGATCGCTTCAGACCACTTCCGCATCGTTGTCGGCCTCGGCAAGAGCGGCATGTCCCTGGTTCGCTTCCTGGCGAACCGGGGCACGTCGTTCGCCGTGGCCGATACGCGGGAAAATCCACCGGAGCTGGTCACGCTGCGCCGTGACTACCCGCACGTGGAAGTGCGCTGTGGCGAACTGGATGTCGAATTTCTGTGCCGCGCCGATGAGCTCTACGTGAGCCCCGGCCTGGCGCTGGCCACACCGGCCCTGCAAGCTGCCGCTGCGCGTGGCGTGAAGCTGTCCGGCGATATCGACCTGTTTGCGCGCAATGCCAGGGCGCCGATCGTGGCCATCAGCGGCTCCAACGCGAAAAGCACCGTGACCACCCTGGTCGGCGAGATGGCGATGGCTGCCGGCAAGCGCGTGGCGGTGGGCGGTAATCTGGGGATGCCTGCACTGGACCTGCTCAGCGACGACGTTGAGCTGTACGTGATGGAATTGTCGAGTTTCCAGCTGGAAACCACTCACGAACTGGGGGCCGAAGTGGCCACCGTGTTGAACGTCAGTGAAGACCATATGGACCGCTACAGCGGCCTGCCGGCCTATCACCTGGCCAAGCACCGGATCTTCCGCGGCGCCAGGCAATTTGTGGTCAACCGCCAGGATGCCCTGAGTCGTCCATTGATAGGCGAGGGCATGCCATGCTGGACCTTCGGCCTGAGCAAGCCCGACTTCAAGGCGTTCGGCATTCGCGAAGAGAACGGCGAGAAATACCTGGCCTTCGAATTCCAGAACCTGATGCCGGTACGCGAACTGAAAATCCGTGGCGCCCATAACCAATCCAATGCCTTGGCGGCCCTGGCGCTCGGCCATGCGGTCGGCCTGCCATTCGACGCCATGCTCGCCGCCCTGCGCACGTTCGCCGGCCTTGAGCATCGCTGCCAGTGGGTACGCGACCTCGATGGCGTCAGCTATTACAACGATTCCAAGGCCACCAACGTCGGGGCTGCGCTGGCGGCCATCGAAGGCCTGGGAGCCGATATCGACGGTAAGGTGGTGCTGATCGCAGGCGGCGACGGCAAGGGTGCCGACTTCAAGGACCTTAAAGGCCCGGTGGCTGCGCATTGCCGCGCCGTGGTGCTGATGGGCCGCGATGCGAACCTGATCGCCGCCGCCCTGGGCGACGCCGTGCCGCAGGTGCGCGCCACGTCCCTGGACGATGCGATTGCCCAGTGCAATGCCCTGGCCCAGCCGGGTGATGCGGTGCTGCTGTCGCCGGCCTGCGCCAGTTTCGACATGTTCAAGAACTATGAAGAGCGCGGCCAGCTGTTCGCCCGCGCCGTGGAGGCTTTGGCATGAGCCTCAACCTGAAGAACATCATCAAGCCGTACCCGTCGCCGATCATTACCGGGCGCGGCATCGACCTGGATTTCCCGATGCTCGCCGGTTGCCTGGCGCTGCTCGGCCTGGGCCTGGTGATGATCACCTCGGCATCTTCCGAAGTGGCCGCCGTGCAGTCGGGCAATACCCTGTACATGATGATCCGTCACCTGGTGTACCTGGTGATCGGCCTCGGCGCGTGCATCGTCACCATGATGATTCCGATCGCCACCTGGCAGCGCCTGGGTTGGCTGATGCTGATCGGCGCGTTCGGCTTGCTGGTCATGGTGATCCTGCCCGGCATCGGCCGCGAGGTGAACGGTTCGATGCGCTGGATCGGCTTCGGTGCGTTCAACGTACAGCCGTCGGAAATCGCCAAGGTGTTCGTGGTGATTTACCTGGCCGGCTACCTGGTACGCCGTCAGAAAGAAGTTCGCGAAAGCTGGATGGGCTTCTTCAAGCCATTCATCGTGCTGCTGCCCATGGCCGGCCTGCTGCTGATGGAGCCCGACTTCGGTGCCACGGTGGTAATGATGGGCGCCGCAGCCGCCATGCTGTTCCTTGGCGGCGTCGGCCTGTTCCGCTTTACCTTGATGGTGGTGCTGGCGGTCGCGGCGGTCACGATCCTGGTGCAGGCGCAACCCTACCGGATGGCGCGCCTGATTACCTTCACCGACCCGTGGTCCGACCAGTTCGGTTCCGGCTACCAGCTGACCCAGGCATTGATCGCGTTCGGGCGCGGCGAGTGGCTGGGCGTGGGCCTGGGCAACAGCGTGCAGAAGCAGTTCTACCTGCCGGAAGCGCACACCGACTTCGTGTTCTCGGTGCTCGCCGAGGAACTGGGCGTGGTCGGTTCGCTGTGCACCGTCGCGCTGTTCGTATTTGTGTGCGTGCGCGGCATGTACATCGGCCTGTGGGCCGAGAAGGCCAAACAGTATTTCGCCGCCTATGTGGCGTACGGCTTGTCGTTCCTGTGGATCGGCCAGTTCCTGATCAATATCGGCGTGAACGTCGGCTTGCTGCCGACCAAGGGCCTGACGTTGCCGTTCCTCAGTTACGGCGGCAGTTCGCTGGTGATTTGCTGCGCTTGCCTGGGCTTGTTGCTGCGCATCGAGTGGGAAAGTCGTACGCATCTGGGCAGCGAAGAGATGGAGTTCAGCGAAAGCGACTTCGCCGAGGAGCCGACCCATGGGCGCTAACGTGCTGATCATGGCCGGCGGCACCGGGGGCCATGTGTTCCCGGCCCTGGCCTGCGCGCGCGAATTCCAGAACCGTGGCTACAGCGTGCACTGGTTGGGCACGCCGCGCGGCATCGAGAACGAGCTGGTGCCGAGTGCCGGGTTGCCGCTGCACCTGATCAACGTTACCGGCTTGCGCGGCAAGGGCAAATTGTCCCTGCTCAAGGCGCCGTTCGTGTTGCTCAAGGCGGTGATGCAGGCGCGCAAGATTATCCGCGAACTGAAGCCGGTGTGCGTGCTCGGCTTTGGCGGCTATGTGACCGGCCCCGGTGGCGTGGCGGCAAAGCTCGCCGGCGTACCGGTGATTGTCCATGAACAGAACGCCGTCGCCGGCACCGCCAACCGTTTGCTGGTGCCCCTGGCCGCGCGGGTATGTGAAGCCTTCCCAAACACCTTCGCGGCTTCGGACAAACGCCGCACCACCGGTAACCCGGTGCGCACCGAGCTGTTCATGGGCATTGCCCGTGACGCGCTGGCCGGACGCAAGGTACACCTGCTGATCCTCGGCGGCAGCCTGGGTGCCGAGCCGCTGAACAAACTGCTGCCTGAAGCCGTTGCGCAACTGCCTGAAGCGCTGCGCCCGGAGATCTTCCATCAGGCTGGCAAAAACCACGATGAAGTCACCGCCACGCGCTATCGCGAAGCCGGTGTCGAGGCGAACGTAAAGCCCTTCATCAAAGACATGGCCCACGCCTATGGCTGGGCCGACCTGGTGGTCTGTCGCGCTGGTGCGCTGACCGTCAGTGAACTGGCCGCCGCCGGTCTGCCGTCGTTGCTGGTGCCTCTGCCCCATGCGATCGACGATCACCAGACCCGCAACGCCGAATATTTGGCCGGGGAGGGCGCTGCCTTCCTGCTGCCGCAAAGAACGACTGGCGCCGCCGATTTGGCCGCACGCCTGACCGAGGTTTTGATGCAACCGGAACGACTCAACAGCATGGCGAGCACCGCAAGCCGCCTGGCCAAACCTGACGCAACCCGCACCGTGGTCGATATCTGCCTGGAGGTGGCTCATGGTTGAGAATCAGAAAGCCATGCCGCAACCGGAAATGCGCCGCATCCGTCGCATCCACTTCGTCGGTATCGGCGGCGTGGGCATGTGCGGGATTGCCGAAGTATTGCTCAACCTGGGCTATCAAGTGTCCGGATCTGACCTGAAAGAGTCGCCGGTCACCGAGCGCCTGAAGTCCTTTGGCGCGCAGATCTTCATCGGCCACCGTGCCGAGAACGCCGCCGAGGCTGACGTGCTGGTCGTGTCCAGCGCCGTGAACACCTCCAACCCGGAAGTGGCCACCGCCCTCGAACGCCGTATCCCTGTGGTGCCGCGTGCCGAGATGCTTGCCGAACTGATGCGCTACCGCCATGGCATCGCCGTCGCCGGTACTCATGGCAAGACCACCACCACCAGCCTGATCGCCTCGGTGTTCGCCGCCGGTGGCCTTGACCCGACTTTCGTCATCGGTGGCCGCCTGAATGCAGCCGGCACCAATGCCCAACTCGGCACCAGCCGCTACCTGATCGCCGAAGCCGATGAAAGCGACGCGAGCTTCCTGCACCTGCAACCGCTGGTCGCCGTCGTCACCAACATCGACGAAGACCACATGGCAACCTACGACGGTGACTTCAACAAGTTGAAGAAAACCTTCGTCGACTTCCTGCACAACCTGCCGTTCTACGGGTTGGCGGTGGTGTGCCTGGACGACCCGGTGGTGCGCGAGATCCTGCCGCAGGTCAAGCGTCCGACCGTGACCTACGGCTTCAGCGAAGACGCCGACGTGCGCGCCATCAATGTGCGCCAGGCCGGCATGCAGACCTTCTTCACCGTGCTGCGCCCCGACCGCGAGCCGCTGGATGTTTCGGTGAATATGCCGGGCAACCACAACGTACTGAACTCCCTGGCGACCATCTGCATCGCCACCGATGAGGGCGTCAGCGATGAAGCCATTGTCGAAGGCCTGTCGCGCTTTGCCGGTGTCGGCCGGCGCTTCCAGGTCTACGGTCAACTGCCGGTCGAAGGCGGCGACGTGATGCTGGTGGACGACTACGGTCACCACCCGACCGAAGTTGCCGCGGTGATCAAGGCCGTGCGTGGTGGCTGGCCGGAGCGCCGCCTGGTGATGGTCTACCAGCCGCACCGCTACAGCCGTACCCGCGACTTGTACGACGACTTCGTCAATGTATTGGCCGATGCCAACGTGCTGCTCCTGATGGAGGTGTACCCGGCCGGTGAAGAACCGATCCCGGGCGCCGACAGCCGCAAGCTGTGCAACAGCATCCGCCAGCGCGGGCAGTTGGACCCGATCTACATCGAGCGTGGCGTGGACCTGGCGCCGATCGTCAAGCCGCTGCTGCGCGCCGGCGACATCCTGCTGTGCCAGGGTGCCGGTGATATCGGTGGTCTTGCGCCTAAATTGCTCGCCAGCCCGCTGTTTGCAGCCCAGAAGGGGACGTCGAAATGATCACTGATTACGCCTCCCTGTCCTCCACTGTCGCGCCTGCCGACTTCGGTCGCGTCGCGGTGCTGTTCGGCGGCAAGAGCGCCGAGCGCGAAGTGTCGCTCAAGTCCGGCAATGCCGTGCTTGAGGCGCTGCAAAGCGCTGGCGTGAACGCGTTCGGCATCGACGTGGGCGATGACTTCCTCGCCCGTCTGCTGGCCGAAAAGATCGACCGCGCCTTCATCATTCTGCATGGCCGTGGCGGTGAAGACGGCAGCATGCAGGGCCTGCTTGAGTGCGCCGGCATCCCTTACACCGGCAGCGGCGTGCTGGCCTCGGCGCTGGCGATGGACAAGTTGCGCACCAAGCAGGTGTGGCACAGCCTGGGGATTCCGACGCCGCGTCACGCCGTGCTGTGCAGCGAAGACGATTGTATTTCTGCGGCCAAGGAACTGGGCCTGCCTTTGATCGTCAAACCAGCCCATGAAGGCTCCAGTATCGGCATGGCCAAAGTGAACTCGGCCGCCGAATTGATCGACGCATGGAAAGCGGCAAGCACCTACGATTCGCAAGTGATGGTGGAACAGTGGATCCAGGGTCCCGAGTACACCATCGCCACCCTGCGTGGCCAGGTATTGCCGCCGATCGCATTGGGCACGCCCCACACTTTCTACGATTACGACGCCAAGTACGTGGCTTCCGATACCCAGTACCGGATTCCCTGCGGTCTTGACGCAACCAAGGAACAGCAACTGATGGACCTCACGGCGAAAGCCTGTGAGGCGCTGGGTATCGCCGGTTGGGCGCGGGCGGACGTGATGCAGGATGACCAGGGCAATTTCTGGTTCCTGGAAGTCAACACCGCACCGGGCATGACCGACCACAGCCTGGTCCCCATGGCTGCCCGTGCCGCCGGCCTGGATTTTCAGCAGTTGGTGCTGGCGATCCTGGCCGCAAGCATCGAGCCAAGAGGCTAATACATGAAAGGCGCATCGCTTCGTCATCAGCCCCCACAAGCACCGAGCCGCAAGCCGGTGCCACGGGGTGCCAGCCGCATGGTGGCCAAAGAGCCGATGTCGGCGCGCCTGCCCAAAGCCAACTTTGGTTTCATCAAGGCGCTGTTCTGGCCGGTGTTGCTGGTGGTGCTGGGCTTCGGTACCTACGAGGGCGCGCAGCGCCTGTTGCCGTATGCCGACCGGCCGATCACCAAGATCAGCGTGCAGGGCGACTTGAGCTACATCAGCCAGCAAGCGGTGCAGCAGCGGATCAGCCCGTTCCTGGCGGCGAGCTTCTTCACCATCGACCTGGCCGGCATGCGCGCCGAACTGGAACAGATGCCGTGGATCGCCCACGCCGAAGTCCGCCGCGTATGGCCGGACCAGGTGACGATCCGCCTGGAAGAGCAACTGCCCGTGGCCCGCTGGGGCGACGGTGCGCTGTTGAACAACCAGGGGCAGGCGTTTGCGCCGCGTGAAGTGGCGAACTATGAGCACCTGCCGCAGTTGTTCGGGCCGCAGCGGGCGCAACAGCAAGTGATGCAGCAGTATCAGGCCCTGAGCCAGATGCTGCGGCCACTGGGCTTCTCCATTGCACGCCTGGAATTGCGTGAGCGGGGCAGCTGGTTTCTGACGACCGGGGCAGGCAGTTCCGGCCCGGGCATCGAGTTGTTGCTGGGACGCGACCGCTTGGTGGAAAAGATGCGCCGCTTTATTGCCATCTATGAAAAAACCTTGAAAGAACAGATTACGAACATTGCGAGCGTCGACCTGCGTTACGCCAACGGCCTGGCCGTCGGTTGGCGTGTGCCGGTAGCGCCCACGGCAGCACAACCCGCTGTCGCGAAGAATTAAGAAGAGGCAGGACCCATGGCAAACGTGCAAAGCGGCAAAATGATCGTCGGTCTCGATATCGGCACCTCCAAGGTGGTGGCGCTGGTCGGCGAGGTCGGTGAAGACGGCACGATCGAAATCGTCGGTATTGGCACGCATCCGTCCCGGGGCCTGAAGAAAGGCGTGGTGGTGAACATCGAGTCCACCGTGCAATCGATCCAGCGCGCCATCGAAGAAGCGCAGCTGATGGCCGGTTGCCGGATTCACTCGGCGTTCGTCGGCGTGGCCGGTAACCATATCCGCAGCCTGAACTCCCACGGCATCGTGGCTATCCGCGACCGTGAGGTCAGCTCGGCGGACCTCGAGCGCGTCCTCGACGCTGCCCAGGCCGTGGCGATCCCGGCTGACCAGCGCGTGCTGCACACCCTGCCGCAGGACTACGTGATCGATAACCAGGAAGGCGTTCGTGAGCCTTTGGGCATGTCGGGCGTGCGCCTGGAAGCCAAGGTCCACGTGGTGACCTGCGCCGTCAACGCCGCACAGAACATTGAAAAATGCGTGCGCCGCTGCGGCCTGGAAATCGACGACATCATTCTTGAGCAACTGGCGTCCGCGTATTCGGTACTGACCGACGACGAAAAAGAACTGGGCGTTTGCCTGGTGGACATCGGCGGCGGCACCACCGACATCGCGATCTTCACCGAGGGTGCGATCCGTCACACCGCCGTGATCCCGATTGCCGGCGACCAGGTCACCAACGATATCGCCATGGCCTTGCGTACACCGACCCAGTACGCCGAAGAAATCAAGATCCGCTACGCCTGTGCGCTGGCCAAGCTGGCCGGTGCCGGTGAAACCATCAAGGTGCCGAGCGTCGGCGATCGTCCACCGCGCGAACTGTCGCGCCAGGCCCTGGCCGAAGTGGTCGAGCCGCGCTACGACGAGCTGTTCACCCTGATCCAGGCCGAGCTGCGCCGCAGCGGCTACGAAGATTTGATCCCGGCCGGCATTGTGCTGACCGGTGGCACCTCGAAGATGGAAGGCGCGGTCGAACTGGCCGAAGAGATCTTCCACATGCCGGTGCGCCTGGGCGTGCCCCATGGCGTCAAGGGCCTGGGCGACGTGGTGCGCAACCCGATTTATTCCACCGGTGTGGGCTTGCTGTTGTACGGGCTGCAAAAGCAGACCGACGGCATTTCCCTGTCGGGCCCGAGCATCCGTGACAGCTACCGCAGCGATGACGAAGCCAAAGCGCCGTTGTTTGAGCGGCTGCAGGCTTGGGTCAAAGGCAATTTCTAAAGAGTTACCGCGACACCGCAGCACCCGTAACAAGCAGTAGGCGAAAAAACTAGAGAAAACGAAAGGAGAGGGAACATGTTTGAACTCGTAGACAACATCCCCGCTAGCCCGGTTATCAAAGTAATCGGTGTCGGCGGTGGCGGCGGCAACGCTGTCAACCATATGGTCAAGAGCAACATTGAAGGCGTTGAATTCATCTGCGCCAACACTGATGCCCAGGCGCTGAAAAGCATCGGCGCGCGGACCATCCTGCAATTGGGCACAGCCGTGACCAAGGGCCTCGGCGCTGGCGCCAATCCGGAAGTCGGCCGTCAAGCCGCCCTGGAAGACCGCGAGCGTATTGCCGAAGTGCTGCAGGGCACCAACATGGTGTTCATCACCACCGGCATGGGCGGCGGTACCGGTACCGGTGCAGCGCCGATCATTGCCGAAGTGGCCAAGGAAATGGGGATCCTGACCGTTGCTGTCGTGACCCGTCCATTCCCGTTTGAAGGCCGCAAGCGCATGCAGATCGCCGACGAAGGTATCCGTCTGCTGTCTGAAAGCGTCGACTCGTTGATCACCATTCCCAACGAGAAACTGCTGACCATCCTGGGCAAGGACGCAAGCCTGCTGTCCGCGTTCGCCAAGGCTGACGATGTACTGGCTGGTGCCGTTCGCGGTATCTCCGACATCATCAAGCGCCCGGGCATGATCAACGTCGACTTTGCCGACGTCCGTACCGTCATGAGCGAAATGGGCATGGCGATGATGGGCACTGGCTGCGCCAGCGGTCCGAACCGTGCACGCGAAGCCACTGAAGCGGCCATCCGCAACCCGCTGCTCGAAGACGTGAACCTGCAAGGTGCGCGCGGCATCCTGGTGAACATCACCGCAGGTCCCGACCTGTCCCTGGGTGAGTACTCCGACGTGGGTAGCATCATCGAAGCCTTCGCTTCCGAGCACGCCATGGTCAAGGTCGGTACCGTTATCGATCCGGACATGCGCGACGAACTGCACGTGACCGTGGTCGCGACCGGCCTGGGTGCGAAAATCGAGAAACCTGTGAAGGTCATCGACAACACCCTGCACAACAGCCAGGCCAGCCACGCCAGCCAGTCGGCTGCCGCTCCAGCGCCTTCGCGCCAGGAACTGCCGTCGGTGAACTACCGTGACCTGGACCGTCCGACCGTGATGCGCAACCAGGCTCAGGCCGGTGCTGCGGCGTCCCGTAGCCCGAATCCGCAAGACGATCTGGACTACCTGGATATCCCGGCATTCCTGCGTCGTCAGGCCGATTGATGGAATGTATCAGGGCTATGAAGGTGATTGGTGTTCAGCAAAGGTCTGGTCTGCTATTATCGCCAGCCTTTGTTGATACCAGTTCGCAATTTGCGCTGAAGCGGTCCAAGCCATGATTAAACAACGCACTCTGAAGAATATTATTCGTGCCACAGGTGTAGGTCTGCACTCCGGGGAGAAGGTATACCTGACCCTCAAGCCTGCACCTGTCGACACCGGCATCGTGTTTGTGCGTGCCGACCTGGACCCTGTGGTGCAGATTCCTGCTCGCGCGGAAAACGTTGGCGAAACCACGATGTCGACCACACTGGTCAACGGTGACGTCAAAGTGGATACGGTGGAGCACTTGCTCTCGGCCATGGCTGGCCTGGGCATCGATAACGCCTACGTCGAGCTCTCCGCGTCCGAAGTCCCGATCATGGATGGCAGCGCTGGACCCTTCGTATTCCTGATTCAATCTGCCGGCCTGGAAGAACAGGACGCAGCCAAGAAGTTCATTCGCATTCTGCGGGAAGTGACAGTGGAAGACGGCGACAAGCGCGCCACCTTCGTCCCGTTCGAAGGCTTTAAAGTGAGCTTTGAGATCGATTTCGATCACCCGGTATTCCGTGACCGCACCCAGAGTGCAAGCGTGGATTTTTCCAGCACTTCGTTCGTAAAAGAAGTCAGCCGCGCCCGTACCTTTGGTTTCATGAGTGACATCGAGTACCTGCGCAAGCACAACCTCGCACTCGGCGGCAGCGTTGAAAACGCCATTGTGGTCGACGCGGATGGTGTACTGAACGAAGACGGCCTTCGCTATGAAGACGAATTCGTGAAGCACAAGATCCTCGATGCAATCGGTGACCTCTACCTGCTGGGCAATAGCCTGATAGGCGAGTTCAAAGGCTTCAAGTCAGGCCACGCCCTTAACAACCAGCTGCTGCGCAAGTTGATTGAGCAGACAGACGCTTGGGAAGTTGTGACCTTCGAAGATGCCAGCACCGCACCGATCTCTTACATGCGTCCCGTTGCGGCGGTGTAAGTAACAACTCTCTTTCTTTAGTTTTTAAAGGCTGCCTTCGGGTGGCCTTTTTTTATGCGCTGATAGATCGTTCCTACACGGGCAGGGTTGTCGCATCCATCGTTCGATTGCGCCCACTGTGCTTGGCCTCGTACAACGCCTGGTCGGCCTTGAACAGCAGATCCTCAAGGGTATTACGGCTGTGCTTGTGCCAGGTGCTCATGCCGATGCTCACCGTGATAGGCTGTTCATCCCCGGCCATCCGTGGCAAGTGCTGGACGCTCTGGCGGATACGCTCGGCGATGACCCAGGCGCCCTTGGCGTCGGTATGGGGCAATACCACCGCGAATTCTTCACCGCCATAACGCGCTGCCAGGTCGGCCGGGCGGCGGATATTGCTGTCGATCACCTGCGCCACCGCGCGCAGCGCATCATCGCCGCCCTGATGGCCATGGCGGTCGTTGAAGGCCTTGAAGTGGTCGACGTCAATCATCAGCACCGTCAGCGGTTCGGTCGAGCGTTGTGCGCGGTCCCATTCCAGGCGCAGGCGCTCGTCCAGGGTACGGCGGTTGGCCAGTCCGGTGAGGGCATCGGTACCTGCCAGTTCTGACAGTACCTGCTCGACCCGCTGGCGCCGTCGCAGCTCCATGCACAGCGCCCAGGTCAGCCATAACAGGCCAATGCACAGCACCCCCGTTGCGAGGCTGACCAGCCACGCTGCGCGTCGCCAGGGCGCGAATACTTCGTCGCTGGCCAAGGCCACCGCGACGATCAGCGGCAAATTACCCACACTCGAGAAACTGTAGAGCCGCCCCCGGTGATCGACACTGGATACGCTACGAAAGTTGCCGTCCCGCTCGCGCAGCATGCGTGCCACATTGGGCCGCGAACTCAGGTCCTCATTGATCATGTCCGCTTCCAGCAACGGCTCCTGCGCCAGCAGGATCCCCTGGTGGTTGAGCAGATTGATGGTGCTGCCGGCGCCGATATTCAGACTGCTGAACAGTTGGTGGAAGTATGAAAGCCGCATGGAGGCGACCGCCACCCCTTGAAAGCCGCCGTCTGCTGAAGAAACCCGGCGGCTGAATGCAATGCGCCATGGGTCTTCGCATTCACAGCGGGCCATGAACGGGCGGCTGATATACAGCCCGATGTCGGAGTCGCCTCGGTGGACCTGGAAATAGTCGCGGTCGGCGAAGTTGCTGGCCTTGGGTGTGAGCAGGGAAGAGTCGGCAATCACCTCGCCGCTTGAATCCAGCAGCAGGATGTCGCCCTTATACGGCGCTGCGTCGGAGCGGTCGAACAGCACCAGGTGTCGAATGCTGGGCGACAGGCCCTGCAGGTCGGTGCGCGCGGTCGCGGCGATCAGGCCTTCGAGGGCCATGTCATACAGCTCGACGTTGCGCAGCACATCGGCGTCGATCAACTGAGTGATGGTATTGGCGGTGCGCTTGGCTGTCTGCAAGGTGTTGGCATGTTCACGAATCAACAGGGCGGTGACGATGCCGACGATCAGCAATACCGTGAGGGTGCTGCTCAGGATGAGCAGGCGCTCCGGGCGGCGGGTAGGGCGGGCAGGGCTTGGGCTCATCGGGCGTACTTCTGCGTTGAGATGCCCTTAGCGTAGTAGCAACTCCGGAATATGCTGCAGGACCCAATGTGGGAGGGGGCTTGCCCCCGATAGCGGTGGGCCAGTCACCCTATAATTTGCTGACACTCTGCTATCGGGGGCAAGCCCCCTCCCACATTTGATCGGCCTGTGTCAGAACACGTTGATCGGGTAGTCCACGATCACCCGGTACTCATCCACATCCCGATCCACCGCCGAATATCCGTCGCCACCCCGGTTCGTCGCCCATTGCAGGCGCACCGCCAGGTCCTTGGCCTTGCCGCCTTGCACCACGTACTTCACGTCGATGTCCCGCTCCCAGTGCCTGGCATTCTTGCCATCGGCGCTGTACCAGCTGGCGTAGCCGCGGCTGTTGGGGTCGACGCGGGTGAGGTCGGTCTTGCCGCTGATATAGGACACGGCGGACGTCAGGCCCGGCAGGCCCAGACCGGCGAAATCATAGGCGTACTTGAACTTCCACGAACGCTCGTTGGGGCCGTTGAAGTCCGAGTATTGCTGGGAGTTGTCCAGGTACACGCTGTCGCCCTGGGTGATGTAGTCGAACGGCGTGTTGCCGTTGACCCGCTGATACGCGGCGGTGACGCTGTGGTTGCCCACGCCCAGAGTGACATGCAGGCTATAGGTGTTGTTGTCGATGTCGCCCAGCAGGGCCTGGCCGGTATCCTGGGTGTGGTAGTAGTGCAGGCCTGGGGTCAGGCTGACCAGGTCGTTCAGTGCGTAGGTGTATTCGAGGTCGTAGTAGTACTGGTGCCACACGTCCTTGAGCTCGGCGGCGTACAGGTTGCTGGTCAGTCCGGGTAGGCCGCTGAACGAGACACCGGCCCAGTTCAGGTGCTGGCTGTCTGCGTTGGCCGGCAACGCGCCGTAGCTGGTGCCGATGCGCCGGTGGCCGCTCTGGTTGTAGAGCTTGGTAAAGCTGGCCTGGCCGCCCTCGAACATCCAGCCGTCGAGGCTGTGGTTGCTCAGGCTTACGCCGCGAAAGGTCTGGGGCAGCATGCGGGTCATGCCGCCGGCGATCACCGGGTTGTTGAGGAACAGGTCGCCGGCCTTCAACTCCGTATCGAACGCACGCATTTTCAAGGTGCCGCCGGCGGTGGAGAACGAGCCGGGTGCCTTGCCGTTACCGCTGCCGTAGGGAAGGATGCTGGAGCCGTCCGTGCCGCCACCGCCGTCGAGCTTAAGGCCGAGCATGGCGTTGAGGTCCAGGCCAAAACCGACGGTGCCCTGGGTGTAGCCGGACTCGAAGGTGCCGATAAAGCCCTGGCCCCACTCCTTGCTGTCATCGGTGTGAAGGTCGCGGCGGTCGCGGTTCATGTAGTAGTTGCGGGTGTTGAGCGTGAGGTGCGAACCCTCGACGAAACCTTCGGCGGGGGCAGGGTCTGCCGCGTGGGCAAGGGAGGTGATCGTTGCTGCGATTGCGAGGAATAACGGGGTGAACGTCAGCGAGTTCTTCACCGGTGGAGCTCCTTTGATCAAGCATGAACGGCCAGTGTCGTGGGGGTGTGCCCGGCCTTTTTTCACGGCAAAAAAAAGCCGCTGAAGTCAGCGGCTTTAAGACAGATTCCCAGTGTAGAGCCCTGGAAATAAGTCGAGGGAAATTCGGGTGAGGGTCAGCTGCCTTTGCCGTCGCGCTCATCGATGCGTCAAAGTAACGCAGGTGAGCGCTGCGATATAGAGTGTAACAAGATAATGACTGTTGCCCAAATCGCAACAGTTGCCAGGAGATATGCACATAATCTAACTGTGGGAGGGGGCTTGCCCCCGATGGCAGTGGATCAGCCGACTCATCTGTAGCTGGCACACCGCAATCGGGGGCAAGCCCCCTCCCACAGTTGACTGAGGTGTTCTCAAGATTTAGACGGGCAGGGTAATGCCGAAGGTATTGCCGCCGCCCTCGCTGCGCACAAACACATCCCCACCATGCATCAGCGCAATCGCCTTGACGATGGCCAGCCCCAGCCCGTGATTCGCGCCGCTGTTACTGCGTGACGCGTCCACTCGATAAAAACGTTCGAACAGGCGCGGCAGGTGTTCGTCGGCAATCGCCTCGCCGGGATTGGTTACGCCGATCATCACCTGTTGCCCCTGCACCTTAATGTGCACATCGATGACCTGGCCGGGCGCGGTGTGTTGCACGGCGTTGCTCAGCAGATTGATCAGTGCACGCCGCAGGTGGGCCTTTTCGATCTGCACCCGTGCATCGCCGTGTACGCGCACTTCGACCCGGGCGTCTTCCAGAATGAAGTCCAGATAATCGAGGGTGGTGGCGACTTCATCGGCCAAGGCGCTTTCGATCAGCTTGGTGGCCTTGCTGCCCTGGTCGGCGCTGGCGAGAAACAGCATGTCGTTGATGATCGAGCGCAGCCGTTCCAGTTCTTCCAGGTTCGATTGCAGCACCTCGAAATAATGCTCGGCCGAACGACCGCGGGTCAGTGCCACCTGGGTCTGGCCGATCAGGTTGGTCAGCGGCGAGCGCAGTTCATGGGCCACGTCGGCGTTGAAGGATTCCAGGCGAGAATAAGCCTGCTCGACACGATCAAGGGTGGCATTGAACGAGTTGACGAACTGGCTCAGTTCCGGCGGCAGCGGTGACAGTTGCAGGCGCCCGGAGAGCTTGGGCGGCGCGAGTTTTTGCGCTTCGGCCGAGAGCTTTTCCAGGGGCTTGAGACCGATGCGCGACACCCAGAAACCCAGCAACGAGGCCATGACCACGCCGACCAGCGCCAGGCTCACCAGCGCCACCAGCAGATGGTGCTGGGTGGCGCGGAAGTTCTCGGTGTCGATGGCGATCATGAAACGCAGCGGCGGGCGTTGCTCCTTGGCGGCAAACTGGCTGACCAGCACCTTGAACGGGTAATCGTGGCCGGGCAGGCGCAGGTCGCGTTTACTGGTCGGGCCTTGGGCAAACGCACGAATCTGCGCATCGGGCTCGCCGTATTCGTAATTCGGGTCGCTGCTGACCACCCAGAAGCGAATGCGCTTGTCTTCTTCGCCCAGCAACTTGAGCTTGGCCTTTATCTTGACCCAATGCTCCGGCGTACCGAAGCGGTTCACCGAGGATTCGAGCACGCTGTAGCGCGCGTCCAGCTCCGCCCCCGGCAACAACCCCAGGCCGCGATCCACTTGCTGGTAGAGCGCGCCGCCGATCAGCACGAAGATCAGCAGCGCCACCAGGGTGAACATGCCGCTCAGGCGCAGAGCGATGGAATTAGCCGGCACTGCGATTCTCCAGCACGTAGCCCATGCCGCGAATGGTGTGCAGCAGCTTGTGCTCGAAAGGTCCGTCGAGTTTGGCACGCAGGCGCTTGATCGCCACTTCGACCACGTTGGCGTCGCTGTCGAAATTGATGTCCCAGACCATCTCGGCGATGGCCGTCTTGGACAGGATTTCGCCCTGGCGCCGCGCCAGTACGCTGAGCAACGAAAACTCCTTGGCGGTCAGGTCCAGGCGCACGCCGTTGCGGCTGGCCTTGCGGCTGATCAGGTCGATCCACAGGTCGGCCACCGTCACCTGCACCGGTTCATGGCCGCCGCTGCGCCGGGTCAATGCTTGCAGGCGCGCCACCAGTTCCAGGAAGGAAAACGGCTTGCCCAGGTAGTCGTCGGCGCCTTCGCGCAGGCCACGGATACGGTCTTCCACGCGCTCGCGGGCGGTGAGCATGATCACCGGGGTCTGTTTGCGCGCGCGCAAGGCGCGCAACACGCCAAAACCGTCGAGTGCCGGCAGCATCACGTCGAGCACGATCACCGCGTAATCGTTCTCCAACGCCAGGTGCAAGCCCTCGACGCCTTCGCGCGCCACGTCGACGGTGTAGCCTTGCTCCGTCAGGCCGCGGTGCAGATAGTCTGCGGTTTTTTCTTCATCTTCGATAATCAGGACGCGCATCAGCCTTTTGTTCCAGGGCGGGGCCTTGGCCTCAGTGTGTGGTCGCCAGCGCGAGCGCCGGTTTGGGCCTGTGGAAAAAACGTTCAAGGTACAAGTATATGACCGGCGTGGTGAACAGCGTCAGCGCCTGGCTCACCAGCAAGCCACCGACCACCGCGATGCCCAGCGGTTGGCGCAGCTCCGCGCCGGGGCCGGAACCGAGCATCAACGGCACCGCGCCAAGCAAGGCGGCGAGGGTGGTCATGATAATGGGCCGGAACCGCGTGACACAGGCTTCATAGATCGCATCCTCAGGTGGCAGGCCGCGCACGCGCTGGGCCTCCAGGGCGAAGTCGATCATCAGGATGCCGTTTTTCTTGACGATGCCGATCAGCAGCACCAGGCCGATCAAGGCCATGATCGAAAAATCCTGGCCCAGCAGCCACAGCATGATCAACGCGCCCAGGCCCGCCGAGGGCAGGGTGGAAATGATCGTCAGCGGGTGCACGAAACTTTCGTACAGCACGCCCAGGATAATGTAGACCGCCACCAGTGCCGCGAGGATCAACCACGGCTGGCTGGCCAGTGAACTCTGGAACGCCTGGGCCGCGCCCTGGAAATTACCGATGATCGCAGCGGGCATGCCAATGTCGTTCTTGGCCTGGTTGAGCATGATCACTGCATCGCCCAGGGCCACGCCGGGCGCCAGGTTGAACGACAGGTTGGCGGCAGGGAACATGCCGTCATGGCTGATGGACAGCGGTCCCACCGTAGGCGGGTCGACCCTGGCCAGCGCCGACAGCGGCACCATTTCGTTGGTCAGCGGCGAGCGCAGGTAAAAGTAGTTCAGGCTCTCGGCCTTGCCGCGCTGCTGGCGGTCCAGCTCCAGCACCACCTGGTACTGGTTGATTTCGGTCTGGTACTCGTTGATCTGGCGCTGGCCGAAGGCGTCATACAGCGCCTGGTCGACATCGGTGGCGGTGAGTCCGAAACGCGCGGCGGCCTGGCGGTCGATAGTGATGTGGGTGATGCTGCCGCCCAGTTGCAGGTCGTTGGACAGGTCACGAAACGCCGGGTTGGTACGCAGTTTTTCGGTGAGGCGCTGGGTCCAGGTGTTCAGTGTCGGGCCGTCATTGCTCTTGAGCACGTATTGGTACTGGGCGCGGCTGGGACCGGAGCTCAGGTTGATGTCCTGGCCGGCGCGCAGGTACAGGACGATGCCCGGCACCTTCGCCAACTGCGGGCGGATGCGGTCGATGAACTGGCTGGCGGACACGTCACGCTCGGCGCGGTCTTTCAAGGCAATCCAGAAGCGGCCGTTGGCGATGGTCTGGTTGCTGCCGGTGACCCCCACCGAGTGGGAGAACGCCTGCACCGCCGGGTCGGCCTTGACGATGTCAGCCAGGGCCTTGTGCTTGGCGACCATGTCCGGGTACGACACATCGGCCGCGGCCTCGCTGGTGCCGAGCACAAAACCGGTGTCCTGCACCGGGAAGAATCCCTTGGGGATAAACACGTAGCCGACCACGGCCAGGGCCAGGGTCACTATAAAGATCAGCGCCATGCTGCGTTGGTGGGCCAGGGCGCGGCGCAGGTTGCGCGCATAACCGGCCAGCAGGCGCTCGCTGAACGTGGGTGTGGCATGGGCATGATGGGTCGGCGCCCGCATGAACAGTGCTGCGAGGGTGGGCGCCAGGGTCAGCGAGACCACCACCGAAATCAGGATGGTCGAGGTGGCCGTCAGCGCAAACTCCTTGAACAGCCGACCGACCACGCCGCCCATGAACAGCAGCGGAATGAAGGCCGCCACCAGCGAGAAGCTGATGGACACCACGGTAAAGCCGATTTCGCCCGAGCCTTTGATCGCGGCCTCGCGCTTGCCCAGCCCGGCCTCCAGATGCCGATGGATGTTCTCCACCACCACAATCGCATCGTCCACCACAAAGCCCACGGCAATCACGATGGCGACCAGCGTCAGGTTGTTCAAGCTGAAGCCCATCACGTACATCAGCGCGAAACTGGCCACCAGCGAAACACCGAGCACCGCCGACACGATCAACGTCGCCGACAGTTGGCGCAGGAACAAGGCCATCACCGCCACCACCAGCAGGATGGCGATCAGCAGGGTCATTTCCACTTCATGCAGGGAGGCGCGGATGGTCTTGGTGCGGTCGGTCAATACGCTGACCTGCACCGAGGCCGGCAGCATCGCTTCCAGGCGTGGCAGTGCCTGCTGGATGCGGTCGACCGTGTCGACGATATTCGCGCCCGGCTGGCGCGAAATCACCAGGTTGACCCCCGGCGTATCGCCGGACCAGGCCTGCACGTAGGCGTTTTCCGAACCGTTGATGACCCTGGCGATATCACGCAACTGCACCGGTGCGCCATTCTTGTAGGACACAATCAACTGGCCGTATTCGTCAGGGTGAAACAGTTGATCGTTGGTCGACAGGGTCGACACGCTGTTGGCGCCGTAGATCGCGCCTTTGGCCAGGTTCAGGCTGGACTGCTGGATGGCCAGGCGGATGTCCGCGAGCGTCAGGCCGACCGCCGCGAGTTTGTCGGGGGAGGCCTGCACGCGAATCGCCGGGCGTTGCTGGCCGGTGATATTGATCTGGCCGACACCGTCGATCTGACTGATCTGGCGCGCCAGCAGGGTTTCAACGTAGTCGCTCAGTTCGGTGCTGGGCAGGCTGGCGGAGCTGACGCTGAGGATCAGCACCGGGCTGTCGGCCGGGTTGACCTTCTTCCAGGTGGGCAGGCTCGGCATATCGCCGGGCAGCTTGCCGGAGGCGGTGTTGATCGCGGCCTGCACTTCCTGGGCGGCGGTGTCGATGCTTTTGTCCAGGGTGAATTGCAGGGTCAACAGGCTTGAGCCCAGGGCGCTGCTGGAGGTCATCTGGGTCATGCCGGGGATGGCGCTGAATTGCACCTCAAGCGGCGTCGCCACCGAGGAGGCCATGGTGTCCGGGCTGGCACCGGGTAACTGGGCGGTAACCTGGATCGTCGGAAATTCCGCTTCCGGCAGTGGCGCGACGGCCAGGCGCGGGAAGGCAATGATGCCCAGCAGCACCAAGGCGAATGTCAGCAGCAGGGTGGCGACCGGGTGATCGACGCACCAGGCCGAGGGCGAGCGGCTACCGCTCATGGCTGCACCCTGGCATCGGCGGTCTGGATAACTTGCGGCGGCTCCTTGAGCACTTCCACCCGGGCGCCGGCCTTGAGCCGCGACTGGCCGTCGCTGACCAGCACATCCCCGGCCTGCACGCCCTTGATGATATTCACCTCGCTGTTCTGGTAGCTGACCTGCACCGGCACCACTTCGACGTGGTCACCGTTGAGCCGGTAGACGAAATGCGAATCCAGGCCACGCTGCACCACGGTCGGCGGCACCACCAGGGCGTCCCTGTCGACGGCGGTCTGGATCTTGACGGTCACCAGTTGCCCCGGCCACAGCTTCTGCGCGCTGTTCGGGAACTCGGCCTTGGCGCGTAGGGTGCCGGTGCTGGAACTGATCTGGTTGTCGATCACGCTCAAGTGCCCTTCGCCAAGCAAGTCGCCGGTCTGGCCGTCGGTGTCGGCGCCCAGGTAGGCATTCACGCTGGCTTTCTCGGGCGCGGCGATCAGGCCTTGCAGGCTCGGCAACATCTGCTGCGGCAGGGAAAACTCGACCGCAATCGGGTCGATCTGGGTGACCGAGAACAACCCCTGGGTGTCGCTCATGCGCAGGAAGTTACCTTCATCCACCGTGCGAATGCCTACGCGGCCACTGACAGGAGAACGAATCTGGGTGAAGGAAAGTTGTACTTGAGCCGCATCGATCGCCGCCTGGTTGCCCTGCGTGGTGGCCTTGAGCTGGTTCACCAGTGCTTGTTGCTGGTCATATGTCTGCTTCGACACGCCGTCGTCGATACTCAATGTCTTGTAGCGCTTGAGGTTGACCAGCGCCACTTGCAGCTGCGCCTGGCTTTCCCCCAATTGTGCCCTGGCCTGGTCGAGGCTGGCGCGGATCGAACGGTCATCGATGGTTGCCAGCAAGTCGCCGGCCTTCACCCGCTGGCCTTCCTTGACCAGCAACCGAGTGAGGATGCCGTCGATCTGCGGGCGGATCACCACGCTGTGCAGCGACAACACCGAGCCGATGCCGCTGACGAACCGGGGTACATCCTGTTGCGCCACGCTCACCACGCGTACTGGAATCGCACTGGGGGCCGCCAGCCTGGCCTTGGTGGGTCGCGTCAGCGTCCAGGCTGTCACTGCCAGAACCAGAAGGGCGCCCACCAGCAGGGCCATGTTTCGTTTCATGTGCATAGGATGAACGCCGCGGGCGCAGTTGCAAGTTTCAAGCAAGCTGCAAGTTTGTGTGAGTGCCTTATAACTCGCTAAGCCGGTCAGCAAGGTGACTGCAAACTGACAGCAGCGACAGCTGAGCTTTTTAACTTGCGGCTTGAAGCTTACCGCTGAAAGCTCCGGCCCCGTATACTCTCGCCTTTACACACATTGCTGCGCCGGAGCCCTTATGACTTCCCCGATCCAACCCCCCGTTGAAGCGGTCGACGCCGACGGCGTTGAAAAAGCCGAAATCCCGGCGTTCAAGTTTCCTTTCAAACCGGGAGAACTGGCCGGGGCCAAGCAGGCCGGCCAGCCTTGGTACAAAGGTGGCGCCAGGAACGGCCATACCAAGACACCCGGCATGGCGCCGCCGGGTACACGCCGTTCAATGGGTAAACGTTGAGAGTAATGCCTGTAAGTGCGTATAGGCATTTGCCTACAACTCGCGTCGATATTTCTGCTTGTAGGTCCGCGACCGTTTCTTGAAAGCTTGCCCGGCATCGCCGTGCCCTGATCAGCTGTATCGGGACCTGGCGCTGCCGCTCTCTCTGGAAAAGGACGTTTCCCGTGGCCCTGATACGCCTCTGTGTGGTGCTTGCCCTCTTGCTGTCGGTGGAGGCCGTGGCTGCCGCCGAGCCGCCGCGACGCGAAATCCGCTTCGCCGTCGCTGCGCATTTCCCTCCCTTTCAAAGCCGTAACCCGCAAGGGCAATTGGTGGGGCTCAATATCGAACTGGGTAACGCCCTGTGCGTGCAGCTCAATGTGCATTGCACCTGGGTCGACCAGGTCGTCATGGAAAACTTCGCCGCCCTCGACGCCAGGCAATTTGACGCGATCATGGGGATGGCGCCGACCTTGAGCCGACGGCAATGGGTCAATTTCAGCGATGACCTTTACCCGATCACCACCCGCCTGGTGGCACGCAAGGACTCAGGTTTGAGCCCGGACAGGCAGTCACTCAAGGGCAAGCGCGTCGGGGTGCTGTTAAGAAGCAACCGGGAAGCCTTTGCCCTGGCACGCTGGGCGCCTTCGGGCGTGCACATCAAGAGTTTCTGGCTCAATGACCAACTGGTGGGCAGCCTCCTCGCGGGCGAGATCGATGCCACCTTGCAAGGCGCTGTGGAAATCCGCGAAGCCTTGCTCGACAAGCCCGAAGGCATGGATTTCGCGTTCATGGGCCCCCCGGTGTCGTCCGAGCTGTTGGGCGCCAGTGTCGCAATTGCCTTGCGCAAGACCGATACCGCCTTGCGTACCGAACTCAATCATGCCCTGGAGCAACTCAAGCAAAACGGCGAATACCAGCGCATCCTCCAGCCCTACCGCCTCGACACAACGCCTATTGACCCATCAACGCTCAGGCCGCCTGCAACGGGATAAACGCGTAATTGGCCGGCACCTCGGTAGCAATCTGCGCCCCGGCGTCCAGCAGTCGTTCGGCAATGTCCATGGCGGACACATGAAACACCCACTGATTGGCCGGCGCCGGCTGGGCGGTAGCCGCGTCGATGGCCTGGGCAAATGCCTGCATATCCGGGAGGTACGCGGTGAATCCGTCGCCCTTGAGCGCCGTGGTACGAATCCCCAGCAAGGCGCACACGGACTCCTTGGTCTGCACATCATCACGGTCGGCCTGGCGCGAACGGCGGATCAGTTCAGCCAGTTCAGCGTCCATCAGCTCACCGCCGACGATCAACGCCGGCCCCTGTTCCCAGGACTCCGGCGGGCAATCCTTGGCGCTCGGGTTCAACGGGATATGCGGATTGATCTCCATCGGATAGATCCGGCACACCAACGGGCGTCGTTCGTAGATGCCGCAGCGGTTGTCTTCGTCAAGATTCCGGCAGCGTCCGGCGTTGTATGCAGCAAAGGTGATAGCCACAAATGCTTCGGTATTGCCGCTGGGCACCACCACTGAACGGCGTTCGGCATGTTCACGTTGCTGCGGGGGCAACCCCAGGCCGCTGGCCAGAAAACCTTCGACCAGCACGATCACGTTGCCGCCGTCCGCCGCCCAGTGACGGGCCTCTTCAAGGGTCAGGGGCACATGGTGATCGGAGCAGCATTTGCCACAACCTACGCAGGAAAAATGAGTGTTCATGGCGGATCTGTCACCGAGCAAGGTCAGAGGGCAAGCGTGAGCAGTGACGGGTTTTGGCCTCTGTCCACCGCTTGGGCTCTCTGGAAGCAAATAATGCGCCAGTGGGCGTCAGTCGTCGGCAACCATGTCGCGCAGCACGAAGCGCATGCCTGCGCTTTCATACAATTTTCGCGCGCGCAGATTACGCTCCAGCACCTTGAGATCCACATAAGGTTCGCCGCGCTGCTTGAACACGTAGAAGGCATGCAGCAACAACGCCCGGCCCAGCCCCTGGCCCTGGGCGCAGGGGTGTACCGAGAGGTTCTTGATAAAGGCGCTGGTCCAGCAGACGGCCACGCCGAGCATGCCATCAGCATTGCTGGCCACCAGGCACAGCCTGGGGTCGAACTCGGCATCGACAACAAATTGCCGGCGCCACTGCTCGAGGCTCACTACCCGACCACCGCCCTGATCCTGGGTCATGCACAACACCGCGTGAATCGCCGGGGCCGATTCATCACGGTAGTGATCCAGTTGCGTACCGGCCGGCCACTGCGGGGCAGGCAGGCTGCCGGTGAGATCGCGACGCAGCAGCTGGAAATATTCAGCCAAGGCTTACAAACCCTTTTGCGCCACGGTTTGCGCAGCGACGACCAGGCACTTGGTCAGTTCGGGGGAGGAAAACTTGGTCAGCACCGCATCCGCGCCGGCCAGGCGCGCTTTCTCACTGTTCATCGCACTGTCCAGGGAGGTGTGCAGCAATATATAGAGCTGCTGGAAGTCCGGGGTTTCACGCAAGGTGCGGGTGAGCGCATAGCCGTCCATTTCGGACATTTCGATGTCCGACACCACCACATTGATCTGCTCGCCGGTGCCTTGCAGCTCCAGCAGCACATCGATGGCTTCCTTGGCGCTGCGCGCGGTGTGGCAGGTCAGGCCGAGGTTGCGCAAGGTATGCACCGATTGCTGCAGCGCCACTTGGCTGTCGTCGACCACCAGAATGCGCGCGTTACCGAGGACTTCGGCTTCTTCCATGGTCAGGTCGGTCGGCGCGGCTTCGATCGGCGCCGGGGCGATGCCATGGATGACTTTTTCGATATCCAGCACTTGCACCAGGCCACCTTCCACCTGCGTCACACCGGTAATGAACGCGCGATTGCCGCCGGAGCCATAGGGCGGAGGACGGATATCGGTGGTCAGGCAATGCACGATCTTGCTCACCGCCTGCACATGCAAGCCCTGCTTGGAACGGCTGACATCGGTGACGATCAGGCAGCCGCCGTTCGGGTCCTGCAACGGCATCTCGCCGAGGGCGCGGCTCAGGTCGATCACGGCCAATGAGTTACCGCGCAATGTGGCAATGCCTTTGACGTGGGGGTGCGACTCCGGCAGTTTGGTCAGCGGGGGGCAGGGGATGATTTCGCTGACTTTCAGCAGGTTGATCGCCATCAGCTTGCCGCTGCGCAAGGTAAAGAGCAGAAGCGACAATGAGTCTGCGCGGGCTTTGGTGGTGGACATAAAAACCTTCTGGGGATCAGGGATGACGATCTATACACCGTTATCGGCCCTGACCCCGAAAACTGTAGGAGCGAGCTTGCTCGCGAAGAACGTCAACGATAACGCAGCGAATCTGGTTTAACGCGGCGTTCTCAGGTTTTTCGCGAGCAAGCTCGCTCCTACAGTGGGGGGTGTCAGCCTTTCCACACCTGCGGGTTCACCAGGTCCTGCGGGCGCTGTCCGAGCAAGGCGCTGCGCAGGTTGTCCAGCGCGCGGTTGGCCATGGCTTCGCGGGTTTCACCGGTCGCCGAGCCGATGTGCGGCAGGGTCACCGCATTGCTCAGTTGGAACAAGGGCGACTCGGTCAGCGGTTCCTTTTCATACACATCCAGCCCGGCGCCACGAATGCGCTGGGTTTGCAGGGCTTCGATCAGCGCCGGCTCGTCCACCACCGGGCCACGGGAAATATTGATCAGGATGGCACTGGGCTTCATCAGTGCCAGCTCCCGGTGGCTGATCAGGTGACGGGTCTTGTCGCTCAGGGGCACCACCAGACAGACGAAATCCGCCTCGGCCAGCAACTGGTCGAGGCTGCGAAACTGTGCGCCCAATTCCTGTTCGACCGCGCTCTTGCGGCTGTTGCCGCTGTACAGGATCGGCATATTGAAGCCCAGGCGCCCACGGCGGGCCACGGCCGCGCCGATATTGCCCATGCCGACGATGCCCAGGGTCTTGCCGTGCACATCGCAGCCGAACAACGGAGCGCCGACGCTGGCTTTCCACTGGCCGGCCTTGGTCCAGGCGTCGAGTTCGGCGACGCGGCGCGCGCTGCTCATCAACAACGCGAAGGCCAGATCGGCGGTGCTTTCGGTGAGTACGTCAGGGGTATTAGTGAGCATGATCCCGCGCTCATTGAAGTACGCGACATCGTAGTTGTCGTAGCCCACCGACACACTGGACACTACTTCCAGGTGGCGCGCACCTTCAAGCTGTTCGCGGCCCAGCTTGCGGCCGACACCGATCAACCCGTGGGCATGGGGCAGGGCTTCGTTGAATTGCGCGTTGATGTCGCCCAGCTTGGGATTGGGCGCGATCACCTCGAAATCCTCTTGCAGGCGCTCGATCATTGGCGGCGTGACACGGCTGAAGGCGAGGACAGTCTTTTTCATGGCAGGCGGGCTCATCGACTACGAAAGAATGCCAGGCACGCTAACATTCCCGATCCGCTTTGTCAGGACACCGCAACCCTAAAGAGGGTAGGTTCTTAATGTGGGAGGGGGCTTGCCCCCGATAGCAGTGGTTCAGTCTGAGCATCTTTGACTGACACACCGCCATCGGGGGCAAGCCCTCTCCCACAGTTGATCTGTGTTGTCCGGCAGTAATCAGTTCGCCATCCGCACGCCACCCAAACCGCCGCTCAACTCATAGGCCACCAGCTCCGCCTGGTGCGCCGCGAGGATTTCCGGCAGCGAACCGCGCAGATATTCCACCCAGGTCTTGATCTTCGCATCCAGGTATTGGCGCGACGGGTAGATGGCGTACAGGTTCAACTCCTGGGACCGGTAGGTTGGCATCACGCGCACCAGTGTGCCGGTGCGCAGTCCTTCGATGGCGGCGTACACCGGCAGCAGGCCGACGCCCATGCCGCTGGTGATGGCGGTTTTCATCGCATCGGCCGAATTCACCAGGAACGGCGAGGTGTTGATCGCCACACTTTCCTGGCCTTCAGGGCCGTTGAAGGTCCATTTGTCCAACTGGATCACCGGGCTGACCAGGCGCAGACAGGCGTGGTTGAGCAAGTCCTGGGGCCGCTGTGCGCAGCCCTTGGCTTTGACGTACTCGGGCGAGGCGCAGGCGATGCTGTAGGTGATGCCCAGGCGTTGCGAGACGAAACCCGAATCCGGCAGTTCGCTGGCCAGTACGATGGACACGTCGTAGCCCTCATCGAGCAAATCCGGCACGCGGTTGGCAAGGGTCAGGTCGAAGGTCACATCGGGGTGGGTGCGGCGGTAGCGGGCAATCGCGTCGATCACGAAATGCTGGCCGATACCGGTCATGGTGTGCACTTTCAATTGTCCGGCGGGGCGCGCATGGGCGTCGCTGGCTTCTGCTTCGGCTTCCTCGACGTAGGCGAGAATCTGCTCACAGCGCAGCAGATAGCGTTTGCCGGCCTCGGTCAGTGCGATACGGCGGGTGGTGCGGTTGAGCAAGCGGGTTTGCAGGTGGGCCTCAAGGTTTGAGACCGCGCGCGAGACGTTGGCGGTGGTGGTGTCCAGTTGCACGGCGGCGGCGGTAAAGCTGCCGGCTTCTGCCACGCAACTGAACGCGCGCATGTTTTGCAAGGTGTCCATGGGGTGTTCTCAAGGGAGATGGCAAATTGTGACATGAAGTTGCGCGCAGGTGTGTATCCGCACGGCCTGGCGCTTCAGGACAGGGTCCAGGCTTCACTGACTTTCGCCTCGTAGTGCGGCAGGTAGGCCAGCAGAAGCTGATTGAAGGCGTCCAGTGCCTCAGTGCGGTGTTCGGCGGTGGGCGCTTCAACGGCGGCGTGTGCCTGCTGGGCCAGCGTTTCTACCGCCAAGGCGAGTGCCGGACTGATGCGTTTGAACTCGTCGAGCTCGGCACTGAGCACCGTACCGAGGGTTTGCCGGCCGATTGAATCCAACAGCGCCTGAATGTCATCGGCGTGGCGCTGTAAGTAAGCGTCCCAGCCCGATCGCTCATCGGGCGTGTGCAGATAGCGGCGGGCGACAGGCAAAAGGTGATCCAGCGATTGGTCGCCCAACTGTTCTTTGAGCAAGGTTTTGCGTGTACGCAGGGATTGCAGGTCAAGGTCGCTGTGCTGCTTGAGCTGTTCCGGCAGCGCCAGTTCGCGGTGTTTGTTGACCGTATGGCGGGTGAGCAGCGTCACCGGCTCGCCATGCTTTATTTTAACCAGCACTTGGGTGGATGACGGGATGGCGGGGTCGAGCAGCGATGCGCTGATTGAGCGGACCAGATGCTCCCAGTCGAACGTCTGCTGGCCAATGCTTGAGAGCGCCTGGCGCAGGGTTTCTTTTACCGCCTCCACGGATTTGATCGGGGCGATGTCCAGGACCAGGTAGTCACCGCTCAAGTGCGGATCATCCAGCCTTCGGTGGCTGACCTCGATCGTCACGCCTCTACCGGCGCCCGCGCGCGACGACGCGGTGGCACCCGCTGAGCCGCTCAGCGTCTGGCACTCGGCGGTCAGCTTGTATATTTTCAAGGCTTCGGGCCGAAGCAGCGCCCGATTCTGGTTGATTGCAGTGCGAAACCGGCCGTCCAGGTCTGGGTCGATACGCCAGGTCGCCTTGAGTGATACATAACGTTCCAGCAGCGCGCGGGCTTGCCGCTGGCTCTTGTGCAGGCTGGCGTTCAATTCCGAGGCCAGTACCGGCGCACAGGCCTGCTCGGTAAACAGGCGGCTGCTTGACGCTACGTGGGTGTTCATTTCATCGAGCAGCGTGACAGGGTCGTCGTGATACTTCACGCGCATGGCCAGTTGGTGCTGTGCCAGCGCGGGCGACATCTCGCACAGGCCAAGAATATCCAGGTCTTTGCGCAGTCGGGTACGTTGCAGCGTCAGCGCTAACGTGGTGTTAACCGTCAGTACGCTGAAACAATCCACCGCGATGTTGCTGTCAACCTTCAGTGCCAGCCCTTTTTCAGTGAGGAGCGGTGCTGCGGTGTTTTGCAGACGCGGCAGCCCACCCTCGGCCAGGCCGGCATGGGTCAGTGCGTCGCGCACATAGGGCTGGCTCAGGGCTGCGTAAGCTCTGTCCCTGTGCAGATTGCGCTGGTCGCTCAACAGGCTGCCCAGGTTCACGACGGTGCGAGCGACACTTTCGCTCAGCGAGGTATTCACGGAACCACTGCGGTTATCTGCGTAATGTTCCAGGCTCGCGTACTCGCGAGAGGATACATGGGCGAGGCCGAACTGCTGGTCAGACCTTGCTTGACTCAGATTCGTCAGCGCTGATTTGAGCTTGACCTGCAAGGCGATGGTTCGGGTGCTCTTGACGCGCTGGTCGGCGGTAACTTCCAGGTGCGAATCAATCGCCAGGTGGGGGCCCGCAGTGACTTGTCGCGTTGATTCCAGCGAAAAGTTGTAGCCCACATGACGATGGTTGATGCGTTCGCCCCCCTCGCGAATATAGTTCAGCGAAGGCAGCAGCTCATGCGTCAAACCCTGGTGCTTGCCCTCTCTGATGGCTGCGCGAAATTGCCATTTCAAGGCCCGGCACAGGGTGTAGCCGGTTTCGATAGGCGGGTTTTGACCGTTGCGATGAGGCTTTAACAGGTGCTCGGCTTTTTTAAAAAAGGCATAGGCGCCGGCCAGCTCATCGGCCGTCACCGCCAACTGCGGCTCGCCGTTGCAGAGTGTGCGATGAAGCGCCTCTATCTCGGCCTGGTCGCGACGATAGCCGGCAAGGGGTACCAGCTTTTCCAGTACATGGTCGGCTAGCCGGCGCACATCGCGTCGCAGAGGGAGCAGAAGGGGACCCGGGGATTCGGACATGCCGGGCAACTGCCTGCTCAAGGCATCGGCATCGGTGATGTCCTGTGCCGAGTGGCGCGGCAACACTGGGCTGAGTACTGAAAGCATCAAGTGCTCCTGAGGCCGGGGGGCTCAGGATTGTGCCGGCGGGTGACGCAGGACGATGTAGGTCGAATTCCCGTCCCCCTGGAAAACTGTCTGAACCGCGCATGCCCCGCCTGGATTATCGTCGCAACGGTAATAAAGATTCACAGAAATGCCTGCTTATCGTTCCCGGTCCTGCCCCCTAGAATTGCGCCACTTTCCCCGCGTCAACCACCTCAGGAATTCGCAAGCCGTGCCGCGTCGCATCAGCAGAGAGCTGAAGACTCTCAGTGTTTGGGCCCTTACGCTCGCCATCAGTGGCTGCATCGGCACCGCAGGAATTGGCCCCCAGGGCCAGTCATTGAGCGCCAGCCACCTGGCCACCGACGAAGCGATCCAGCGCGCCGCCAGCGACGCCCACTGGCCCAGCGTCCAATGGTGGCGGGCCTACGGCGATCCGCAGCTTGACCGCTGGGTCGAACTCGCCACGCAAGACAGCCCCAGCATGGCCGTGGCCGCCGCACGGGTGCGTCAAGCGCGGGCGATGGCCGGGGTAGCCGAGTCGGCAGAATCCCTGCAGATCAACAGCGACACCACGCTCAAGCGCCACAACTGGCCGAAGGATCAGTTTTACGGCCCTGGCGAGTTGAGCGGTGCGAACACGTGGGACAACAACGCGTCCCTGGGCTTGAGTTACGCCCTCGACCTGTGGGGCCGCGAAAGCAATGCCACCGAGCGTGCCGTGGACCTCGCCCATATGAGCGTCGCCCAGGCGCGCCAGGCCCGGCTCGAGTTGCAGAGCAACGTGGTGCGCGCCTATATCCAGTTGTCCTTGCACTACGCCGAGCGCGGTATCGTCGCGGCCACCCTGGCCCAGCAACAGCAGATCCTGGATCTGGCAACCAAGCGCCTGAACGCCGGGATCGGCACGCACCTGGAGGTCAGCCAGGCCGAAACCCCGCTGCCCGAAACCCACCGTCAACTGGACGCGCTGGATGAGCAGATCGCCCTGAGCCGCAACCAGCTGGCGGCGTTGGCCGGCAAAGGTCCGGGTGAAGGCGCGCAATTGCAACGCCCGAGCCTGTCGCTTGCCGCGCCGTTGAAGTTGCCCTCGACCTTGCCCGCGCAGTTGCTCGGCCAGCGTCCGGACGTAGTCGCCCGTCGCTGGCAGGTGGCGGCCCAGGCGCGGGGTATCGATGTCGCCCACGCGGGCTTCTATCCCAACGTCGACCTGGTCGGCAGCCTCGGTTACATGGCCACCGGCGGCGGCATGCTGGCGTTTCTGGCGGGCAAGAAATTCAACTACAACGTCGGCCCGGCGATCACCCTGCCGATCTTCGACGGCGGGCGTCTACGCGCAGAGCTGGGTGAAGCCAGCGCCGGTTATGACAGTGCCGTGGCCCATTACAACCAGACCCTGGTCGATGCGCTCAAGGGCATCAGCGACCAGTTGATCCGTCGCGAGTCCATGGACAAGCAAGCGTTGTTTGCCGCGCAATCGGTGGCGTCGGCGCAGAAAACCTACGACATCGCCACCATCGCCTACCAACGCGGCCTTACCGACTACCTCAATGTGCTGAACGCCCAGACCCTGCTGTTCCGCCAGCAGCAGACAGAGCAACAGGTACAGGCCGCGCGCCTGAGCGCCCACGCCGAACTGGTCACCGCCCTGGGCGGTGGCCTCGGTGCCGGCGACGATGTACCGCGCGACGACAAAACTCTCCCCAGCAAGACTCCTGCGGCGCTGGCCGTGTTCGATCACTGAGTAAATGGCGATGACCTCCTTGCCTGCACCCCTGCGCTGGCTGCACGCCCTTGAGTGGCGCCGTGGTTTTTTCGACTGGGCACGCAGCGATGGCGTGACCTGGGTGTATATCTTCAAGGTGTTGCTTGCCGCATTCCTCACGCTGTGGCTGGCGATGCGCCTGGAACTGCCGCAGCCGCGCACTGCGATGATCACGGTGTTTATCGTGATGCAACCGCAGAGCGGCCAGGTGTTCGCCAAGAGTTTTTACCGCTTCCTCGGCACGCTGGCCGGGTCGGCGGTGATGGTGGTGCTGATCGCGTTGTTTGCACAGAACACCGAACTGTTCCTCGGCGCCCTGGCCATCTGGGTGGGCGTCTGCACCGCCGGTGCCACGCGTAACCGCAACTTTCGCGCCTACGGGTTTGTGCTCGCCGGCTACACGGCGGCGATGGTCGGCCTGCCGGCCCTGGCCCATCCGGACGGCGCCTTTATGGCGGCGGTGTGGCGGGTGTTGGAGATCTCCCTGGGGATTCTCTGCTCGACGCTGGTCAGCGCCGCGATCCTGCCGCAAACCTCCAGCGCCGCGATGCGCAATGCGCTCTATCAACGCTTCGGGGTGTTCGCGCTGTTCGTCACCGACGGTCTGCGGGGTCGCAGCCAGCGTGAAGGGTTCGAGGCCAGCAACGTGCGTTTTATCGCCGAAGCCGTGGGCCTGGAAGGCTTGCGCAGCGTCACTGTGTTCGAAGACCCGCACATGCGTCGGCGCAACGGGCGGCTCAGTCGCCTCAACAGCGAATTCATGAGCCTCACCACGCGCTTCAACGCCTTGCACCAGCTGCTGGCGCGGCTGCGCGCCGACGCCGCCGATCACGTGGTGGCCGCGATCAAGCCCGGCCTGCAGGACCTTGCCGAAGTACTCGACGGTTTTTCCGCACGTGCCCTGACCAGCCCCGACGCGGCGCGGCTGGCCAACGTGCTCAGCACCTACAAGGACAGCTTGCCGGCCCAGGTGCGCAGCCTGCGCGCGGCCTTCCAGCAAGGCGAGCCCACCGAAGCCGAGCAACTGGATTTTCATACCGCCTACGAGCTGCTGTACCGCTTTGTCGACGACCTGCACAACTACGCGCAAACCCACGCCTCCCTGGCCGATCACCGCCATGCGCGGGAAGACTGGAGCGAGGTCTATACCCCGAAAACCAACTGGCTGGCCTGCGCCGCCGCCGGCATACGGGCCTCGTTCATCCTGATCGTGCTCGGCAGCTACTGGGTGGCCACTGCCTGGCCCAGTGGTGCAACCATGACCTTGATCGCCGCCGCCACCGTCGGCCTGTCCGCCGCCACGCCCAACCCCAAGCGCATGGCGTTCCAGATGGCCTGCGGCACACTGATGGGTGCGCTGGTCGGCTTCGTCGACATGTTCTTCGTGTTCCCCTGGATCGATGGCTTCCCACTGTTGTGCGTGATGCTCGCGCCGGTGATCATTTTCGGCGCCTTTCTCGCTTCACGTGCGCAGTACGCCGGGGTCGGCGTGGGCTTGCTGATCTTCTTCAGCACGGGTTCGGTGCCGGACAACCTGACGATCTATAACCCCTACACCTTCATCAACGACTACATCGCCATGGTCATCGGCATGCTGGTGTGCGCGGCGGCCGGGGCGATCATCCTGCCGCCCAACAGCCGTTGGCTGTGGCGGCGCCTGGAGCAGGACCTGCGTGAGCAAGTGGTGTACGCGATCAGCGGCAAGCTCAAGGGCCTGGCGTCGAGTTTCGAAAGCCGCACCCGCGACCTGCTGCACCAGGCCTATGGCCTCGCCGCCGGCCAGCCGCAGGTGCAGCGCGACCTGCTGCGCTGGATGTTCGTGGTGCTGGAGGTCGGCCACGCGATCATCGAGTTGCGCAAAGAGCAGGCGATTTTGCCGGTGCATCCGGCGTACGCCGAATCCCAGCCGTGGCGCCAGGCGATCCGCGTGATGGGTCGCTCGCTGGTGCGGCTGTTCCTGCAACCCAGCGCCAGCAACCTGGAGCGCGGGCTGATCGCCGTCGACCATGCGATCAGCCGCGTGCAGGCCACCGACGAACCGTTCGCGCCGCACTTCGACACTTCGGCGCTGCGCCGGGTGAAAAGCTACCTGCACTTTATCCGCACCTCGTTGATGGACCCGCAATCGCCGCTGGCGGCGCTCAAAGGATCTGCAAATGCCTCGTGAAATTGCCTTCCACGGTATCTATATGCCGACCATGACCCTGATGTTTTTGATCGCAGCGGGGCTGGCTTGGGCGGTTGACCGCTTCCTGGCCGGGTTCGACCTGTATCGGTTTTTCTGGCACCCGGCGTTGCTGCGCCTGAGCCTGTTCGTTTGCCTGTTCGGCGCCCTGGCGCTGAGCGTCTACCGTTGAGAATGCCCCGATGAAAAAGTTTTTCAGCCTGCTCGCAACCCTGCTGGTGCTGGCATTGGCGATCTGGATTGGCCGCACGTTGTGGGTGCACTACATGCAGACGCCCTGGACCCGCGACGGGCGCGTGCGTGCCGATATCATCAATGTTGCCGCCGACGTGACTGGCGAAGTGGTCGACGTGCCGGTGCGCGATAACCAGTTGGTAAAAAAGGGCGACCTGCTGATGCAGATCGACCCCGAGCATTACCGCATTGCGGTCAAGCAGGCGCAGTCACTGGTGGCGTCACGCAAAGCCACCTGGGAAATGCGCAAGCTCAACGCCCACCGCCGCGCTGACCTGGATGCCCTGGTGATCTCCAGGGAAAACCGCGACGACGCCAGCAACATCGCCGATTCGGCCCTGGCCGATTATCAGCATGCGCTGGCGCAACTGGAAGCCGCTGAACTGAACTTGAAACGCACCCACGTCGTGGCGGCGGTCGACGGTTATGTCACCAACCTCAATGTGCATCGCGGCGACTACGCGCGCATCGGCGAGGCGAAGATGGCCGTGGTGGATATGAACTCGTTCTGGGTCTATGGCTTCTTTGAAGAGACCAAGCTGCCCCATGTGAAAGTCGGTGACACGGCCGATATGCAATTGATGAGCGGCGAGACCCTCAAGGGTCACGTGGAAAGCATCTCCCGTGGCATCTACGACCGCGACAACCCCGAGAGCCGCGAACTGATCGCCGATGTGAACCCGACCTTCAACTGGGTGCGCCTGGCCCAGCGCGTGCCGGTGCGCATTCATATCGATGAGGTCCCGGAGGGGGTGTTGTTGGCGGCGGGCATTACCTGCACAGTCATCGTAAACCCGACACAAAACTAAAAAATGCGGGAGGGGTGTGAGCATCTACACGACTTTTAGGTACCGCGCGGAACCCTGTGGGAGGGGGCTTGCCCCCGATGGCGGTGGGCCAGTCACAGATGTGCTTACTGACACTCCCTCATCGGGGGCAAGCCCCCTCCCACATTTAGACTCGTGTTATGCCTTGATGAAGGTTTCATGCAAGTGCCGCCAAAGCAGCGCGCCACTGGCCTGCTTCTCAAACACGACCGTGGCGCGACGATCCGTGCGGGTGCCGCTGTCATCCACCTGATGCTCGCGATAAGTCACCGTGGCCCCGCGCGCATGCCGGTCTATCCCGGCCATCTCGCTCAAGGTGATTTTCAGTCCCGGCCGCATCCCGCCCAGGCGCGTGAACAGCGCATCGACCCCGGCCCGGTTGACCCGCGTGCCGGTGGCAGGCGCAACCATGCTGAACTCGGGCGAGAAGCGCGCCAGCAAGTTCTGCAAAGTGCCCTCGGGCGCAACGCCGGCAAACCATTGCTCGATCTCGACGTGGGTCTGGATCACTTCTTCAAAAAAATCGCTGTAATCAATCATTTACAAACTCCCCTTCAAACCAAAGCGTTTCTTCAGCACGGCTTCCAGCAACCCCTTGGGCAACAGTGCCGCCATCAACGGCAACGCGCGGCTGCCATTGCCCGAGCGCAACAGGCGCGGTGGCTGCGTTTGCTGCACGGCTTTGAGCACATCCGCCGCAAACTCGCTGGCGGGGGTGGGTTTGTCCTGGGAGGCCTGGCTGCGCGCACGAATGCCGTCGCGCAACGGCCACCAGGGCGATTGTTCGTTGATCAGCAGCTCGACCTGGGCGCCGGCGTTCTTCGCAAAGCGGGTATTGATCGCGCCGGGCTGGACTTCCATGAGCCGCACGCCAAAAGGCGCCAGCTCCATGCGCAGGGCGTCGCTCAACGCGTGTACGGCGGCTTTTGACGCGCAGTAGGCGCCGGCGAACGGGGTCACCAGTACACCGGAAACACTGCCGATATTCACCACCAGGCCCTTGCTGCGGCGCAGCGCGGGGAACAGCGCCTGGGTCACGCCGACGATGGAAAACACGTTGGTTTCGAACTGGCGCTGCATCGCCTCGGTACCGCCGTCGAGCAACGGTCCCATCGCGCCGTAGCCGGCGTTGTTGATCAGCACATCCAGCTCGCCCAACTGTTCGCCCAGGCGATGCAGGGCGGCGCGGTCGTTGACGTCCAGTTGCACGGCGTGGAAGCCGGCGGCGGCGAGGGCGGCGACGTCATCGCTGCGGCGGGCGCTGGCCCACACCTGGAAACCTGCGGCTTTGAACGCGTCGGCCAGGGCGCGGCCGATGCCGCTGGAACAACCGGTGATCAGTACGTTGGGCATGGATCAATCCTTTGTCAGTCCGAGAAACTGCCTTGCAGGTGCTCGGCGCGAAATTCCAGGGTTTGCGGGCGGTAGCCGGGGCGCAGTGGCGGGGCGGGCAGGCAGTCGTCCCAGGTCGCACCGGCTTGCAATTCGCCGGGGCCGCGATAGCGCGGCGCGGCGTAGACGTTGTCGGCCAGGTTGACGGTATCGCCCGGTGCATAGGCGGCGACGCGCCAGCGCAGTTCGGCCAGTGGGACGTCGTTGCCGTTGTTCAGGGTCAGTTTTAACGGACGGTCGGCCGGGCATTCCTGAGGGGCGTAAGTAATGCGCAATTCCAGGCGGGCCAGTTGCTTGGCTTCGCGGTTGTCCAGCCACACCACCCACACCGCCACGAAACCCAGGCCGACGGCAGCGGCCAGCGACACCGGCAAGGCCTTGGCCGGATAGCGCAGCAGCAGGACCAGCCAGGTGATGACCAGGAGAACGCCGAAGAACATAGTCACTGCCTCGCGATTGGGGTGAGCCATCGTACTGCGGGGCAGGCGACTTGCCTATCGGACGAGGTAAAGGTGGAACTGTTTGCTGGCGGCTATTCACACAAGTGAGGTCACACTCCGGCTGTTTCCATCCACTCAGAGGCTCTTCATGAACATAGCAAACTCTCCTTCGGCGCCTTACGCCCCCGGTCCAGCAGCGACGGATCAAGCTGGCGCTGCTTCGGCGGTCGGCACGCAGATACCCCCGCGCAGTACCGCCACCGAACCCAAAAATAACGGATGCATGAGCGGCTGCACCGGGCCGGTCGCTGCCAGTGTCGTGAACTCCCTGGCGGGACTGGCCACTGCAGTCATCGGGCTGTTAAACAAACAGGATCGTTGCAATCACTCAAGCAGCCGGGAGTCGCTGCCCAAGTAGCGCGTAAAAAAAAGCCCCCACCCAGCCGACTGCGGATAGGGGACGCAATGGGCTGGGTGAGGGCTTCTTGTACGACTGTTTTACTGCGCGATAGTTTTCACCGACACGCCACGTTCAATCGGCGTCGAGCGACCGTAGATATCTTCGAAGCGTTCGATGTCGTCTTCACCCAGATAGCTGCCCGATTGCACTTCGATGATTTCCAGCGGGATCTTGCCCGGGTTGCGCAGGCGGTGCACCGAGGCGATCGGAATGTAGGTGGACTGGTTCTCGCACAGCAGGAACACGTTGTCGTCACAGGTCACTTCAGCGGTGCCGCTGACCACGATCCAGTGTTCGGCGCGGTGATGGTGCATCTGCAGCGACAGGCACGCCCCCGGCTTGACCGAGATGTGCTTGACCTGGAAGCGCCCGCCCATGTCCACCGAGTCGTAGGAGCCCCACGGACGATAGACTTCGCAGTGGTTCTGGGTCTCGCTGCGGCCTTGCTCATTGAGGGTGTTGACCATCTGCTTGACGCCCTGGACCTTGTCCTTGTGGGCAATCATCATCGCGTCCTTGGTCTCCACCACCACGATGTTGTCCAGGCCGATCACCGACACCAGTTTGCCGTTGCCATGCACCATGCAGTTGCGGCTGTCCTGGATCACCACGTCGCCTTTGCTTACGTTGCCGTTGGCGTCTTTATCGTTGACCGCCCACAGCGAGGCCCAGCAGCCCACGTCGCTCCAGCCGGCGCTCAATGGCACCACACAGGCGCGCTGGGTTTTTTCCATCACGGCGTAGTCGATGGAGTTGTCCGGGCAGCAGGCGAAGGTGGCTTCGTCGAAGGTCACGGTGTCGGCGGTCTGCTCGCTGCGCTCGAGGGTCAGTACGCAGGTGTCGTAGATGTCCGGATCGTGCTTTTTCAGCTCCTCCAGGAAACGGCTGGCGCGGAACAGGAACATGCCGCTGTTCCAGAAGTAACCGCCGCTTTTAACGAACTCGACGGCGCGTTTTTCATCGGGTTTTTCCACGAACTGCTGCACGCGGCTCACGCCTTCGGGCAGCAGCGAATCGTTGGTGGACTTGATGTAGCCATAACCGGTTTCCGGACGGGTTGCCGGCACGCCGAACAACACCATCTCGCCGCGCTCGGCTGCCACGGTGGCCAGGGCCAGCGCACGTTGCAGGGCTTTCTGGTCGTCGATGACGTGGTCGGCAGGCAGCACCAGCATCAGCTCGTCACGGCCTTCGTTGACCAGCATCATCGCGGTCAGGGCCACGGCCGGTGCGGTGTTGCGACCGAACGGCTCCATCAGGATACGCTGGCACTCAAGCTTGCGCGCGCTCAGTTGCTCGTTGACGATGAAGCGGTGATCCTTGTTGCAGACCACGATGGGCGAGTCCATGCCTTCGAACACCAGGCGTTCCAGGGTTTGCTGGAACAGCGTGTGCTCGCCGGTCAGGGCCAGGAATTGCTTGGGGAACTGTTTACGCGAAAGCGGCCAAAGACGTGAGCCGCTACCACCGGAAAGGATTACTGGGATCATGGGTGTTTCTCCTTGAATCAGTTTGGGTCAGAGCTACGAAGGTTTGTCGTTTCACTCTTGTTTTTGTCTCGGTCCGAACTGAAACCGCAATCCCTGTAGGAGCGAGCTTGCTCACGAAAAATCTGAGAGCACCGCGATAAACCAGAGGCGCTGCGTCATCGTTGACGTTCTTCGCGGGCAAGCCCGCTCCTACAGTAGATTGCGTTCAGTTCGGGAAATAATCAGCGGGTCGACACTGGGCGTTTCACCCAGACTGGCGACAGGCTCGAACCGGAGCCGGTGACGTACAGCACCGCCGCTTCACCACGTTCCAACGCAACCGGCTTCACATCGCCGACCTTTTTGTCGCCGTCATACAGCGCCAGGCTCACCTTCACCGGGTTGATCTCACGCTCGCCACGGCCCTTGGCGGCCACCGACTTGACCACGTCGGTCTTGCCGTCGGCAGTCTTGAGGGTCAGGGCCTTGTCGCTGAGGTTCTGCACGCGCACCAGGGACTTCTGCTTGTTCTTGAACGGCGGCTCCTCGATCAACTGCGGCTGGCCGCTGCTGTTATTGACCAGGGTGTAGTAGTGATCGGCGGCGAGTTTCACCGGCACGGTCTGGCTGCCGACCTTGGCGCTGTAGTCGCCGCCCGGCATGAAGCTGAAGTCACTGCTGGCCAGCGGCGCAACGTCGCTGAGGTTGGTGCTGCCAACCGTCGCGCTGACTTCCTGGTTCGAAGCGTTGTAGATGCGCACGAAGCTCGAGCCTTTTGGCGCGGTCGGGCCGTAGAGCGCAGCGTCACCACCGGCGAAGGCGGACAGGGATACGAAGCTCAGGCCGGCGGCGATAGCCAGGGTCTTGGCGAGACGACGAGGAGTTGTAGTGAAAGTCATGTGAGTTACCTCTCTTTCAGTTTTGCGCCCGGTCGGGCGTCTCGGATTTCTGATTTTTAAAAGCAGGGGTGTTGCTTGCCATGTTCTGTTGGCGCGAACCGGCTTGTTTAAGCTGCGCAACCCACGCGGGGTCGGCATCACCGATTTCGTTGTTGACGGGCAGATAGCGTTCAGGGAATTCCCAGATCAGCACCTGGGGCGGGCTGTTCTTGAAGTCGTCACTTTTCAGGTAGCTGAGCATCGGCAGGATCGGGCCGTGGCCGTCTTCGGCGTAGCTGACCACGTCGCTGCCCAGGGCTTGCTTGAGGGCGCCGACGAAGTTCCAGTTGGGGTTGGCGCTGTAGCTGGTGCCTACCAGGGCCACCGGGGTTTCGCTGTCGCTGAACAGCGCGTCATCACCTTTGTCTTCGGCCAGGTGGGTGACGCGTTTTTGCAGCGGCTCCTTGGGCGGCATCAGGTTTTCAAACAGCGGGTCCAGGGGCAGGAACAGACGCAGGTCGCCTTTATGCGGTTCGGTCTTTTCCGCTTCGGTGACAAAGCGCTGCGGCTCGCCGCTCAGCGGGGTCTTGTCGGCAATCGCCTTGGCCAATTGCTTGGCGGCGATTTCCGCGCCGTCCGGGGTCCAGTGGGTGTCGGTGCGCAGGAATACCTGCTTGCCGGCGAGCTTGGCCTGTTGCAGCGGGCCGAGCAGGTCCGGGGCGGGGATGTTGTCTGCCGCGACACGGGCGTGGAAGTCCTGATACAGGTTGGCGTGGATGCTTGCCGGTTTCACTTCACCCAGGTGTTCGGGGTACAGGCGCACCTTGGCCGGCACGATTGCCATCACCAATTGGATGCCCTGGGCCTTGAGCTTCTGGCGCACGCCTTCGACCAGCGCGTAGTTGCCTTGCAGGTTCTGGTCTTCGTTGACGGCGGGGTTGAATTCCTCGTCGCTGTACAGCCAGTGATCGCGGCCCAGCACCACGCCAGGGCGGCCTTCATTGAAGAGCTTGTAGTCCAGCGCCGCCCACAGGTTGGTGCCCAGGCGCTTGATCGGGAACTCGTCGTCGTAATGGGTCTCGACGGCCTTGGTCCAGCGACCGTTGAGCACAGTGGCATCGGCATTGGTGCTGAAGCCAGAGAAGCTGCGCAGCGACCAGGCGCCCAGTGCCAGCAGCAGCACCAGGAACAGGCTGATATAGAGGATGCGTAATGAACGGGTCATGGTCGGCTCCCTCAGAATTGGAAGTAAAGGAACGGCGAGAAACTCTGCGCCGACAGTTTCAGGATCGACGCCACGAACAGCAGCAGCACCGCAGCGCGCATGGCGTAGCGTGGCCAGTCAGCGGTCCAGTAGGCCGGTTGCACGGCGGCGTCACGGCCCACGCTGAAACCGGGCTCGTGGATGCTGCCGGGGTTGTCGCCCGGTACGGCCTTGATCAGGCTCGGGTCGGCCGGCTTGGCCTTGTCGGCAGGGCGATTGGTGTAGAAATCGCGCAGGCCGAAGAACGCCAGGGTTACGTAAGCCACCACCAGGGTTGCCACTTGCAGGCCGGTCAGGCTGGCGCGGTTGAGTTCCGACAGCGACCATTCGCTGAAGCTGAACATCGCACCGTACATACGCCCGGCGACGTGCAGGTTTTCGGCGCGGAAGATCACCCAGCCCATCACCACCAGCAGGAAGGTGAAGGCCCAGCGCAGCACGTTGAAGCTGCGCGGCGCGGTATTGAGGCCGATGGCTTTTTCAATCGCCAGCCACATGCCGTGCCAGGCACCCCACACGATGTAGGTGATGTTCGCACCGTGCCACAGGCCACCGAGCAGCATGGTCAGGAACAGGTTGCGGTAGGTGGTCAGCGTGCCTTTGCGGTTGCCGCCCAGGGTGATGTACAGGTAGTCGCGCAGCCAGGTGGACAGGCTGATGTGCCAGCGCCGCCAGAACTCGGTGATCGACTGGCTGATGTACGGCTGCTTGAAGTTTTCCATGAAGCGGAAGCCCATCATCAAGCCCAGGCCGATGGCCATGTCGCTGTAGCCGGAGAAGTCGAAGTACAGCTGCGCGGTATACGCCAATGCGCCCAGCCATGCGTCACCCGTGGTCGGGTTTTGCAGGGCGAAGCAATGGTCGGCCACCACCGCCAGAGTATCGGCGATAAAGACTTTCTTGATGAAACCCTGCATGAACCGCGTGCAGCCTTCGGAGAACTTGTCGAGGGTGTGGGTGCGGTTGTTGAACTGGTCGGCCAGGTCGCGAAAACGCAACACGGGGCCTGCGATCAGGTGCGGGAAGATCGCCACGAACGCCGCGAAGTCGATCAGGTTGCGCGTTGCCGGGGTGTCGCCGCGATACACGTCGATGATGTAGCTGATGGACTCGAAGATGTAGAACGAAATCCCGATCGGCAACAGCACGTGGGTGAGGATAAACGGCTCCAGGCCCGCCGACTTCATCATCACATTGATGCTGTCGACGCCGAAGTTGGCGTACTTGAAGTAGCCGAGAATGCACAGGTCGACGGCCACGCCGAGCAGCAGCCAGCGCTGCGCCGGTTTGGTGCGCACACCGGCGGCACCGACCTTGAGGCCGATCCAGTAGTTCCACAGCGTGACGGCGGCGAACAGCGCCAGGAAGTCCACTCGCCACCAGGCGTAGAACACGTAGCTGGCAATCAGCAGCAGCAGGTTGCGATAGCGTTGCCCGCTCAAATAGTACAAGCCGAGAAAGATCGGCAAGAACAGAAACAGGAACACATTGGACGAGAAAACCATCCCGATCTCTCCATGTTTAAACCAACAGTCAAGGGCCGCAGCCCCCCCAAACCCCCCACGAAATTCGGGGAGGGTTGTGTTGCAATCTCACTGTCGAAACCGGCTCAAAAATGTGGGAGGGGGCTTGCCCCCGATAGCGGTGTGTCATTCAACACAGATGGCGACTGTTACACCGTCATCGGGGGCAAGCCCCCTCCCACATTTTTTACCGCGTTCCGTCAGCTGCCTTTTTTGCCTTTTTCATGCGTCGGGTCGTAGACCTTGGTCAGGTCGCCGCCCAGGCGGAAGGTCTTGAACGGTTGCATGCCGTGCTTGCGTTCGATCACCTCCGGGGCACAGGTGTAGAGGGTGCAGAAGGGCTCAAGCCAGGCAAATTTCATGTCTTCCTTGAGGTCCTTCATATCTTGCTCTTTGCCGTTCTTCTGCTCGAAGATGTCCGGGTCTTTCACCCCGGCCAGCACCTTGTCGCCCAGGCGCTTGAGCGCGCTGTTGTTTTCCTGGCGCAGGTCCACGCCGTTGACCAGGGCGAAACTGGCGATCATCGACAGCGGCGGCAGGGCGTAGTTGTGGTACGACAGGGCGCGTTGCTGACGCTTCAGTTCGTTCGGCAGGAAGCCCTGGTCGTCGACCTGGTTCACGCCGACCTTGTATTCCTTGACGGCCCAATCGAACAGATCGCGGCGGTTGGTGGCGATGGAGGTCGCCATTACCGACCAGGCGGCCCAGTAGGAGTGGTTGTTGGTTTTTTCCAGGGGCAGGTTGTCCCAGTCGCTCACCACTTGATCGGCCAGTTTGTTGAACCAGGCTTCGATCAGTTGCGATTCCTGCTGATGGTTGGCCAGCGGATGCGACTCGGAGAACTTCAGACGCACATAGGCCGAGGCCATGCTGCCCAGTGCCCATTTGCGCATGGACTTGCCGGTGTGGTTGAAGTCCTTGGACATCAAGGCATCGGCCTTGGCCCACGACACCAGCCAGTTCAGCGTGCATTCGAGCTGCTCGGGGCGGCCGTCGCGCATGAACTGCATCACGCGTTTGCTGGTGTCTTTTTCCAGCTTGGTGATGTCGGCGGTGCTGTCGCGAAAGGCTTTTTCCGACTGCACATTCAGCGTCGAGCGAGCCTTGTCGGAGCCTTCGTACTTGCTGCGAAATTGCAGAGGCCCGGTGTAGGGCGTCGGCATGGTGTCGCAGTTTTCCTTGAAGTCGCCGGTCTTGAACGCTTCGATCGGGGCGAAATAGCCTTGAGGCGGACGCAGTGGCGCGGCCGCATTCACGGAGCCGGCAAAGATGGCCAGGCCCAGCAGGGTAGGGAGCAATAACTTTTGCATAGGTAACCTCACTTCCCGAGTTGGGCGGTCTGCTGACCGCCGCTTGGGAATACGTTGCGTGTGCAAATTTTCGCTTCGACCTTCTGCGCGGCAGCACCCTGTTCCGGGCCCTGCACTTCCACAGCCAGCAAGTTCTGCGAGGCCCAGTCTTCATCGGTGCGCAGTTCAAAGGCGAAACGCCCGTCTGTATCGGATGTTTCGGGTTTCTCGATCTTGATGTCCTCGTGGCGCCCGTTCATGTACCAGAGGGTGGCTTGCAGTGTTTTCACCGACGGATCGGCGAAGCGGATATCGACCTGATGGTTGGCGTTGCGCAGGTCTTTGTTCGCGCTGTTGACCATCAGTTCGTTTTTGCCCGGTTTCAACGTGGTGCTGGCCGACATCTGCGCGGTCTTGCCTTCGCAGCCGTTGTCGAGCAGCGCCATCATCTGGCGGTAGATGGTTTCCTGGTCCAGACGGTACAGCGGCGAGAACTCCCAGATCAGGATCTTCGGCGGGTTCTTCTGGAACTCTTCGCTGCCCAGGTACTGGATCATCGAGCCTTCCAGGCCGCCGCCGGGGAAGGCGACGTTAAGGATGTCGGCACCGATTTCTTCCTGCAGGAAGCCGGCGAAGTTGTAGTTCTTGCCGCTGTGGCTGGTGCCCACCAGGGTGATCTGCGGGTTGCCCGAGTCGCCGAACAGGTCGCCGTCGCCGGCTTCGCCCTTGGGCTCGGTGGTGAACTGGTCCATGTACTGGATCGCATAGCTGGTGCCGCACAGTTGCCCGGCCATGTTGTGCAGGGTGCCGGTCTTGCCCATGCGCCCCGAGCGCTTGGTCTCGAATTCGCGCTTGGGGATTTCCGCGTATTGCGGCATCTGCTTGACCTTGGCCGCGACGATTTTTGCGGTGCGCTGGGCGCCGTACGGGGTCCAGTGCTGGTCGCCACGGAAGTAGAAATCGTGGGCCGGCAATTCATCCGGCAGTTGCTCGTTGGTCAGCGGCGACAGGTCCGGTACCACGTAGCCCATCTTGGCGAAACGGCCGAGCATGGTCTTGTAGTTACCCAGCGCCTTGTCGAAGTCGAACTGGGCTTTTTCTTCGGGGTTGAGCTTGTTGCGGTTCACCAGGCCACGGGTCGGCTGGTAGACCACCACCAATTCCACGCCCTTGCTCTTGAACGCATCGTGCAACTGCTGCATGCGCTTGTAGCCGGCCGGGGTGGTGTCGAATTCGGTACGCAGGTCTTCCTGGGTACGGAACAGCCAGTCGCCCTGGGCTTGTACCAGGGTGGTGAAGTTCTGCTGGTAGCGCGTGGTGTAGTTCTTCGCGTCGTGGGCGGCCGGGCACAGGCTGCAGCACGGTTCGGCCGTGAAGGTCGGTGCCTTCACTTCATCGGCGCGCACGCCCTGGCTGGCCGCGAGCAGGCCGAGGGTCAGACCCGAGAGGCTCAGCAGTTTGATCATGTGTGGGTGCATAAGGGTCATCCTCAGTCCTGCAGTTCGGTCTGGCGTTCGACGGGGTCGATCAGCACGGCTTTCTGCTGGCGCACCAGCAGGTCGAGAATTTCTTCCTGGCGCTCGCCCAGAATGCCGGAGAAGCTGATGCCGCTGGATTTGGTCGGCGCCAGCATCGACACGCGGTACAGCTCGATACTCAACGGCGAGTCGATGGACAGCGGCCCGCTGCCGTTGCCCGCCAGTTCACCGCCGACCACGATCAGCGAGACCTTGGCGTCGAACGGGTCAAGGGCGATGTCGCGGTCGGTGTCGGTCAAGTCCTTGATGTGGCCATACACGCCAGTCAGGCCGTTGGCCATTGCAGTGTTTTCATAGAGCTTGATGTTCACGCTGTTACGCACACGAATACCGTGGCGACGGTTGCTGATCACCTTGTTGCCCCACAGCAGGTTGTCACCGCTCTCATAGAGGGTGATGCCGTCGGTGTGGTTGCGGTAGATCTCGTTGTCGACGATCAGGTTGTTGACGCTGTTACGGTCGATCACCAGGCCCGACAGCTTGTTGTCGTAGCTGCGGTTGTTGAAGATGAAGCTGTCGTTCACTTCCCGGGAAATGATGATGCCGTGCTTCTTCTTGGTGCCGTACACCGTGTTGTCGGCGATGATCAGGCCGTGGGAACGGTCGTGGGGGTCAATGCCGTATACGATGTTGTCTTTGTAGGTATTGCCCTTGATCACAAAGCCCGTGGTTTCGTAGCAGTAGAAGCCGTACCACATGTCCGAGAACTCGGAATCGATGATCCAGCCGGTCGGCTCCGGACGCTTGAGCACCTTGGCCATGTTCGGCGTGTACTGGGAAATACTCACCCCGTACGACTTACTGTTGGCATAGCCGAAGCTGGCCATCTTGGTCTTGGAGATATAAGTCTCGGTACCGCCCCAGGCCAGCAGGAACGGGCGGAACTCCTTGGGCGACTTGAACAGTGCCGGGCCGTTGGTTTTTTCATCCCAGCCGGTGACCTTGGTGTCATGCACGAACAGTTGGCCGTCGTTGATCAAAAACGAGCCGGCTTGCTGGGACAGGCGCAGTTCCTGGGTGTTCTTGTCGATATCGAGGATGCCTTTGCGGCCGACCACGATGGGCAACTTGGCCAGGAACACACCGGGCGATGTCTCGCTGAAGTACTGCTTGGGCACCTTGCCCAGCAGGTCCTTGAGGTTCATGTAGCCGTCGTCGACAAAGATCGCCTGGGGAATGCCGTGCTGGCGCACCACCCATTCGGCCATCTTGTTGTCACCGCCGATGAAGTCCTTGAGCGCGTCCTCCTGCATCATGCGGCGGATGCTGATCTTGCCCGGTTTGCTTCTGACGATCTTTTTTTCCATGGCCGCAGCGGTGTAGCCCGACAGGTCGGGCAGCGCCGGCTTGGCCATTTCCAGCGGCGCGGTGGGCGGGCTGGAAATGGTGTAGGTCTTGGCCTGTTGCAGTTCCTTGGCGATGGTCGGCGCCTTGGCCGCCGTGTCGGCAAACGCCGGGGCACTGGCCACCAGCATTGCCGCGACGAGTAGGCTTTGAGCATTCATTGCGCAGGCTCCCATCAGAATTTCCAGACCACGTCGACAAAGGCGCGGTGCATGTAGGAGTCGACCTGGCTGCCATAGGCGTCACCCGGCTTGAACACGCCGGCGCGCAGGCGCACCAGGGCCGATGGCTCGTCGATCGACTGACTCAGCGCCGCAGGCAGCAAGCCTTTCTTGAAGTACTTGGTGACCACCAGGTCCATCTCCTGGCCAAGGTCCTTCTTGCCGTCTTCCAGGGGCAGGGAGGTGCTGGAGAGGATCGCGCCGGTGACGTCGTCGGTGTTGTTCTGCACCGCGTCGATGCCGTTGCTGCCCACCGGCTTGTTGCCGTCCACGCGCCAGAACTTGTGGTACACCAGGCTGGCGTCGTAGTCCTCGCGCAGTTGCCAGGAACCGAACAGGCTCATGGACTGCATGTTGTTCATCTCGCCACGAAACGCTTCACCGAAGCGGTGCACGCGGGACTGGGTACCGGTCCAGTTCGAACGGTTGCTTTGCAGGCCGTTCTGCTCGTACTCGGCACTGGCGCGCGAATACGCCGCGCCGACTTGCCACTGCGGGTCGAGGCGCAGGCGCACGCCGATATCGGTGGCCCAGCCGCTGACGTCATCACTGCGCTTGGCATTGGTGGGACGGCTGCCATCGGCGTTCAAGGCGTTGACCGTGTCGCGGTCGCCACGCATGCCGGTGATGCTGGCCCAATAATTGACGGTGTTGGTGTTGCGCCAGTTGTAAGCGTCGCTGTTGGCTTCGATGCCGAGCCAGGTCAGGTCGCCGTTCTCGCGCTTGTCCAATGGGTCGCTGGCCACGCCCGGTTCGGCGTAGTCGAGCTTGCCGTCGTCGTGGGTGTGGTGGCCGCGCAGGCCGATCCACTGGCCCGGCGTCCACTGGTAGGCGGCGTCGGCGTAGAAGTGCTGGCGGTCCTTGTCGACCGGCGACAGTTCCTTGAGGTCGGTGCGGTATTCGCTGAAGCGTTCGGCGGCGCCGACATTGGCCTTGAGCAGGGTGGTGTCGAAGGTCCAGTTCAGCGCTTCGATGTTGGTGTCGCGCCATTGGCCGTCGTCATTGCGCAGGCGCTGGCGACCGAACTTGAGGATCTCGCCGGGGTAGGGCGTGAAGCCGCTGTAGCCGACCCAGAACTCGCGCAGGGCCAAGTAGTTTTTCTTGGCCTTGCGGTCGTCGTTGCTCGATTGTTCAGTGGTGTCATCGGCCGACGGTTGCAGGGTGTCGGTCTCGATGATGTCGCTGGACACCACCGCCTGGCCCATGGCGTAGGCGCTCCACGCGCCGCTTTCGCCGTAGATCCACGGGCGCAGGTCGAGGCCGATACCGTTGACGTCGCCGCCTTTCTGGGTGCCCAGGTCGCGGTCGTCTTCGGACTGCGCGGTGGCTTTGACTTCCAGGCCGAAGTTTTTGGCTTCGGTCAGCGCGGCCAGGGTCGGGCACGACCACAGCAGGGCGAAGGACAGGCCGATGCCGGCCTTGACGAATGGGTTGAGCTTCATAGGGATTCCTCGCCGTCTTCTTCTTGCAGGGCGTGCAGTTGCAGCGTGCTCTGGGCCAGGGTGCCGCGGGCGGCCAGCTCCTGTTGCACCAGGCGTTGGCCTTCGGCGCGTTGTTCAGGGGTCAGCGGCGCTTCAAGCTGGGTGGCCAGGTCATTGGCTTGCGGCGTGTCCTGGGCTTTGGCCAACTGGCTGAAGACATAGGCGTTGAGCGGGTCGGGCTTGGTGCCCTTGCCCTGGGAAAACAGCTGGGCGATGGCGAAGTCGGCGCTGTTCTGGCCGTTGCGCGCTGCGGTCAGCAGGTGGTCCAGGGCTTTTTGCGGGTAGACCTTGCCCAGGTAGCCACGACGGTAGATCTGGCCGAGGTAGTAATCGGCGGCCACTTCACGGCCCACGGCTTTCTCGAAATGCGCCTCGGCAGCCTTGGCGTCGGCCGGTACCCACTTGCCTTCGTAGTAGAGCTTGCCCAGCAGCAATTCGGCGCGTGGCTGGTCGGCGGCACGGCCGTTGTCGAGGTACTTCATCATCTGGTCGACATCGCCCAGTTCGGGGAAGTCGTAGAGCAGTTGCGCCAGGCTGACCCAGGATGCCGGGTAACCGGGGGCGATTTTTTCAAGCAACGCCTGGGCGGTTTTCTCGTCCGGCGTGCCGAGGGTGGCATCGCCGAGTACGCGTGCCACGCTGTCGACGCGCTGGGCGGTAACGGTGCCACGGCTGTAGCCGGCTTCCATCTGCTTGAGCAGCTCGGCCTGTTTTTCCGGCGCGGCTTTTTTCTGGTAGACGGTGGCCAGCTCGACGTAGCAGATATCGGTGGTGTTCAGCGCGGCCTTGCAGATGCGCTCCACGTCATCCAGATGCTGGTCGTAGGTGTTCTGGGTGCGATACAGCAGCACCTGGGCCAGGCCGGCTTCCGGGTAACCGGCGGCCTGCCATTGGCTGATCTGCTGCTGGGCATTCACGTCGGGGAAGCTGTGCGGGTATTGCAGGTACAGCATCGCCAGCGGAATCAGGGTATTGCCTTCGCCATTGGCAAAGGCTTTTTTCAGCAGCATTTGGGCTTCGTGGTGTTCGGCTTCGGTGGCGCCGGGCTTGGCCACCAGCAGACGACCCAGACGCGCCTGGGCCCGCGGCGAAGTGTCCGCCGCAGCGCGGTAGGTGGCTTCGGCTTGCTTGATCTGCGCCGGATCGCGGGTGCCGACCTGGATATCGGCCAGGCCCACCTGGGCTTCGCTGTAGCCCAGGTCTGCCAGTTGCTGGTAATTCTGCTGCGCGGTGACGGTGTCGCCACGCTTGAGCGCTTCGTTGGCCAGACGCTGATCCGGCAAGCCGGCACAACCGGCCAGGCTCACCGCAACCGCCAGCAACGCCACCGAACCCATGTGGGAGGGGGCTTGCCCCCGATGCAGGCGACTCGGTGCATCAGGCAAACCGCGCTGATCCCATCGCGAGCAAGCCCGCTCCCACAGGGATTGTGTTGTTCTTGAAATAGGGTTCACAGGCATGTCCTCGCTTACAGACCGTGAGCCATGGCTTTATCGATCAGCCAGTTCAGCGAAGGACCACGGTCGCTGGTGACTTCCACCGGGCGGCCGGCGTAGGTGCTGTCCAGCGGGGCGTCCGGCTTGATCTGCACGCGGATGTCGGAGGACAGGTCGGCGCTGTTCAAGCTGGTGCTGCTGACGATGGTGCCGGTGCGCACCTGTTCTTCGTCGGCGACCTGGAAGCTCACCGGCGTACCTGGGCGCACGTCACCGAACTGGCGATAGCTGAAGCGGGCTTCCACATTGGCCTGGCTGCCACGCGGCACCAGTTGGAAGATCACATCGCCCTTGCTGGCGTACTGGCCGTCGGCGACCAGTTGCTGGGCGACCACGCAATCGCACGGCGAGGTCAGGGTGCCGGTCATCTGCTTGCCGAACAGCTCTTCAACCTTGGCCGGTTGCAGCTGGTCTTCGTCCAGGTGGCCCTTGAGCACGTCGAGCATGCTGGTGCTGAAGGTTGCCAGTGGCGCGCCTTTGGCCGCTACCGCGTCACCCTTGAGCAGGCTTTGCACGGTGCCGTCGCGCGGCATGGTTACGTTCATGCCGGGTACGCTCACCAGGCCGGCCTGGGCGTGGCTGACGAAATACATGCCGTACAGCGATTTGAACACAAAGCCGAAGGCGGCCAGGCCCACCAGGAAAATCGCCAGGCTGAAGGTCACGGCGCGCAGACGCCCGAACGCGGTCATGCCGCTGCCGCCGTCCTTGACCTTGCGCGCCTTGGTGAAGTTGTCGCGTTGCAGGGTAGCCAGCACGTCGCCCATGGTCACGATGTCGCCGGACAAGTGCGACGTGATCAGGTGGCGCAGGGTGGAGATATCCTGGGCATCGAGGTTCTGGAACTGGCATCCGGTGCGGCCGGTCTGGCGGTCGTAGGAGCGGATCTGCAGCTCCACGTCCATCGCCAGGCCAAGGTTATCGATGACGAACTGCAGGCGACCCTTGTGCACCTGGCCGATGGTCAACGGCTGCGTGGCGGTGAAGGCCAGGCCGCCTGCGGACAGGTCGATGACCTTGGCTTCGGTCGGCGTGCGGTCGCTGTTGAAGAAGCGCAGCTTGGCCGGGATTTTGACCCGGGCGTGCTGGCGCTGGGCTTCGGATTCGTGGACAACGTTGGCGTTTACTTGGCTGTTCATGACGGTGTAATTCCTTGGTTAATTCAGGCTTGGCAGGGTCAGACCATCATCAGCAACACGGCAACGAAGATGCTGCCGGCGGAGAAGGTCATGGTCCGAGACGACCAGGTGTTGAACCAACGTTGAAAGCTGGCCAAATCGCGGGTCAGTTTGGTGTCCTGGCGGGTCCAGGACTGTTGATCAAGGCGGAAGAACACGTAGATCTTCACCAGCGCGCCCATGATCTGGTTGTAATAGAGAATCAGCGGGTAGGCCGGGCCGATCTTGTGGCCGGAGCACGACAGCAGCAGGGTCAGGATCAGGCGGGTGATGCCGATCCACAGCAGGTACGCGAGGATGAACGCGCCGCCGTACTTGAAGGTGGCGATGATCGCCACGGTCAGGCCGAGCAGGGAGGTCCACATCGACACGCGCTGGTCGAACAGCACCACGCTGGTGAACAGACCCAGGCGGCGTACACCCAGGCCCAGGGCGCGGGAGTTCTGGCGCAGGTTGTTGCCGTACCAGCGGAACATCAGTTTGCGGCTGGCCTTGATAAAGCTCTTTTCCGGCGGGTGTTCCACGGTGTTGATCGCGGCATCCGGCACGTAGAAGGTGTCGTAGCCCAGGCGCATCAGGCTGAACCAGCTGGACTTGTCATCACCGGTGAGGAACTTGAAGCGGCCCAGGCGCCAGTGTTGCAGCGAGTCGCTTTCCACGTCGGCGATAAAGCCCGGGTCAGTCACCACGCTGGCGCGAAACACCGACATACGCCCGGTCATGGTCAGCACGCGCTTGGACAGGGCCATGGAGCACATGTTGATGTGGCGCTGGGCGAAGCGCAGTTTGTGCCACTCGCTCATGATGTAGCCGCCACGCACTTCGCAGAATTCGTTGGTGGTCAGGCCGCCGACATTGCCGAACAGCTGGAACCACGGCACGGTCTTGCGCACCACGCCCTCGGCGAGCACGGTGTCGCCATCGATCACGGCCACCACGGCGCGGTCATCCGGCAGGTGGCGCGAGATGGCGCGGAAACCGAAGGCCAGGCCGTCACGCTTGCCGGTACCGGCGATGCGCACGAAGTCGAGCTTGACGTGAGCCGGTGGGTTCATTTTTTCCCAGAGGCTCTTGACCAGCAGTTCATCGGACATTTCCACCAGCGAGCAGACCACGGTGGTGGGAAAACCGCACTCGATGGCTTCACGAATCACCGAGCTGTAGACCTGCGCAGTGGTCAGCGCGTCGATCCTGAAGCTGGTGACCATCAGGAACACATGGGAGGGGTCGGCGGCCTTGCCCAGCTTGCGCACTTTGCGGCGCAGGTGCGGGTACACCACGTACAGGAACAGCATGCCGCGAAAGAAATGCGTTGCACCCATCGAGTAGCGCCAGATACCCACGGCGCCAATCAGGAAAATAAAGTTCTTCGATTGCGAATCGAAGGTGCTCGCCGGCAACAGCAGGGCGAGTCCCATCAGCAGGCTGAGAAACAACAGCCAGCCGGCGGCTTGCAGCAATACATGTTTTAACTTGGACATAAGCGTCATCCGGAAGGGGAGGAGGCTTCAGGCTGCCAGCGCTGGGGTAAGCCGCTGGCAGCCTGAAACTTGCCGTTGCTGTTACCAGCAAATACCTTCAGTACGGCCGCTCACGCTGGTGGCCTTGGACATGAAGCCCACCAGGTCGACCACTTGCTTGCCTTCCGGCGCGTTGTGCGCCAGGGCGCGGAACTTCTCGTCACGGTTACCGAGGATGATCACGTCGGAGTTGTTGATCACATCATCGAAATCCGAGTTGAGCAGGGACGACACGTGGGGGATCTTGCCTTCGATGTAGTCCTTGTTCGCACCGTGCACGCGGGCGTATTCGACGTTGCTGTCGTAGATGCTCAGGTCGTAGCCCTTGCCGATCAGCATTTCCGCCAGCTCTACCAACGGGCTTTCACGCAGGTCGTCGGTACCGGCCTTGAAGCTCAGGCCCAGCAGGGCGACTTTGCGCTTGTCGTGGCTGGAGACGATGTCGAAGGCGTTCTGTACCTGGGACTCGTTGCTGCGCATCAGCGAGTTGAGCAGCGGCGCTTCCACGTCCAGGGAACCGGCGCGGTAGGTCAGGGCACGCACGTCTTTGGGCAGGCACGAGCCGCCGAAAGCGAAACCCGGGCGCATGTAGTACTGGGACAGGTTGAGGGTCTTGTCCTGGCACACTACGTCCATCACTTCACGGCCATCGACGCCGACGGCTTTGGCGATGTTGCCGATCTCGTTGGCGAAGGTGACTTTGGTGGCGTGCCACACGTTGCAGGTGTACTTGATCATCTCGGCAACGGCGATGTCCTTGCGGATGATCGGCGCGTCGAGTTCTTCGTAGAGCGACTGCAGGACATCGCCGGAGGCGGTGTCGAATTCGCCAATAACGGTCATCGGTGGCAGGTCGTAGTCAGCGATGGCGGTGGATTCACGCAGGAATTCCGGGTTGACCGCCACGCCGAAGTCGACGCCGGCTTTCTTGCCGGAGCAGTCTTCGAGGATCGGGATGACCACATTGGCCACGGTGCCCGGCAGTACGGTGCTGCGCACCACGATAGTGTGGCGGGTAGTCTTGTCGCGCAGGACAAAACCGATCTCGCGGCATACCGATTCGATGTAGTTGAGTTCCAGGTCGCCGTTTTTCTTGCTCGGCGTGCCCACGCAAATCATCGACAGGTCGGTATCGCGGATGGCTTCGGCGAAGTTGGTGGTGCCACGCAGTCGGCCGGTCTGGATACCCTGGCTCAACAGCTCGCCCAGACCCGGTTCAACGATCGGCGATTTACCGGCGTTGATCAGGTCGATCTTTTCCTTGGAGATGTCTACGCCGACCACTTCGTGGCCGCGGGCAGACAGGCAACCGGCACACACGGCGCCAACGTAACCCAAACCAAATATGCTGATGCGCATCGCAATTACCTCTGTATTTAAATCATGCCATTAGATGGCCGGAGTTCATGTTTGCAAGCGTCACTGATGCCGCGAAAGTTGGGCGAATAGACGCCGACTTACCGCGTGCAGGCATGTTGAATAACGAGTGACTAACTATTGCACTCAAGTTGTGCGCAACCAGGCCTTATTATTGGGGCTTGCCCTGAAATGCAGCCGTGCTTCCTTGGAGGAAGGCTCCGGCGCCGGTGCGGCAAGGGTATCGATACAGGCAAAATGCCTTTTTTATCAATACCTTGGGTTTTTGCACGGGCTCATTTAGGTCAGCGCTTCCTTGGCCTGTAGGGATAGCAATGCGTACTTATCGCCACCCTTAACTCGATCAGTTGATGTTGTGACCATAGAGTCAAAGTGCTTTATGACAACTTGACTGCTTCCGTTGGTCGTTATGTAAGTCATCTCTTACAGCAGCAGAGAATTTCGTTACCGGTGGTATGAGCGGTGCTTCAGGACGAAGTTCCAGGCCGCTCATCCTGTTTCCGGAAATTTTTTGAAATATTGGGAAAGATGGCACTGGTAGTATATTGATAGCACTTGCTATTTAAGCCAGTAGTTGTGGGGAGTTGGTGCGCGGGGATAGTTTTGTGCCACTACTGAATTAAAAAAAGGGTGCCACTACGAAAAAAAATGATGAATGTCGAGTGAAGAAATCTTTAGGGTTGTGTCGGGATGGTTTTATGGCGCCAAATAAATGACGATTCGTTGATTTGGAACACATCAAAATGTAGGAGGGGGCTTGCCCCCGATAGCGGTGGCTCAGTCAACACTTCGGTGACTGACACTCCGCGATCGGGGGCAAGCCCCCTCCCACAGGTGGAACCTATCGCCCGAAAGAGTAGGGCAAGGCCTTATTCCGGTGCGTGATCGCGCAAAAACACCAGGTTGTCCGGCTTGGATTGCTCCGCATTGAAGCGATAACCCTGCACATCGAACTGCTTGAGCCTGGCCGGATCGTTGATACGTTCTTCAATCACAAACCGACTCATCATGCCCCGGGCTTTTTTCGCATAGAAGCTGATGATCTTGTACTGGCCGTTCTTCAGGTCCTTGAACTCGGTGTTGATGATCCGCGCCTTCAGCGCCGTGCGCTTGATCGCCGAGAAGTACTCGTTGGAAGCCAGGTTGAGCAGCACCTCGTCGCCTTGCGCGGCCAGTGCTTCATTCAACCACTCGCTGATGCGGGTGCCCCAGAAGGCATAGAGGTCCTTGCCACGGGCATTGGCCAGCTTGGTGCCCATCTCCAGGCGATACGGCATCATCAAATCCAGCGGGCGCAACAGGCCGTACAGGCCCGAGAGCATGCGCAGGTGGTCCTGGGCATAGCTGAAATCGGCCTCGCTGAAGGTCTCGGCATTCAGGCCGGTATACACGTCGCCCTTGAACGCCAGCAGCGCCTGCTTGGCGTTCGCCGGGGTGAAGGTTGGGGTCCAACTGCCGAAACGCGCGGCGTTGAGGCCGCCGATCTTGTCGGAGACGTGCATCAACTCGCTGATTTGCGCCGGGCTCAGTTCGCGCAGTTGCTCGATCAGTTCCTGGGAATGGTCCAGGTACTGCGGCTGGGTGAAGCGCGCAGTGACCGGCGGTGACTCGAAATCGAGGGTTTTGGCGGGGGAAATCACCATCAGCATGAAGTTGGCTCCTGGAATCGTGGGCGGGATTCTAGGGGGTTGGGGCGTTCAACTCCACCTATCGTCGTGATAGCTGCTCAACCCTGGGCATCGTCCGATCCCGGTATTTGTCCAAGCGTGCCCGCGATTTGCACGGCATGAAGTGGCTGCGCTTACTCGGAGCCAATCAGATATGTGATCCATTCAGCCATGTTGTTACTAAATATATCGTCAGCCTTGGAGAGACATGCGTGGTTGCGACCTGATTCGCAAAAAATGTCGATAGATGAAGGACTAAGATAGTTGTCTGAGTGAAAATTTGCTTGTCTCTATCGCAGCACTGAGTTTACAAATTCAACCGGCCCGAGGTTGCAGGGTTTGAGGATCTGGACTAGTCTTGGCACCAAATTCGCGCTGGTACTTAATAAGTTAATTGATGTGTAGGTAAGGAATTTCAAAACGTATGGATACGGTAAAGTACAGGTGGCTGGTGCTTGCAATTGTTTCTATTGCATTGCTCTTAGTCGCAATTGACATGACGGTGTTGTATATCGCTCTGCCGACATTGACCCACGAACTCCAAGCGTCCACAAATGAAAAACTGTGGATTGTGAATATCTATCCGTTAGTCGTAGCGGGTCTCTTGCTAGGCGCAGGGACCCTGGGGGACAGGGTGGGTCACCAACGGCTGTTTATCATCGGGCTGCTGATTTTTGGAGGGGCCTCGCTGTTAGCCGCTTTTTCTCCTACGGCTGCTGTTCTGATTTTTGCTCGTGCTCTTCTCGGTATTGGGGCGGCGGCAATGATGCCCGCAACATTAGCCATTATTAGTTTGTCTTTTGAGGATGACAGGGAGCGTTCCCTCGCCATCGGTATTTGGGCTGCAGTGGCTTCGGGCGGAGCGGCGGCAGGTCCATTACTGGGTGGCGCACTGTTGGAGTATTTTTGGTGGGGATCAGTATTTCTGATCAACGTTCCAATTGTGGTAGTGGCGTGCCTCTTGACGCTATGCCTGATAAAGAATGTGCGCAATGCGTCCGCTCGACCATGGGACCTGATCGCATCGCTGCAAATAATGGTGGTTTTGATCAGCTTTGCTTACCTGATCAAAGAGTTTTCAAAGCAACAACCTTCAATGATGGATGCGGCATTGGCTTTGCTTCTTTGCCTGGCTTTTGCATGGTTTTTCGCCAGGCGTCAGCGGGCGAGCGAGCATCCTCTGATTGATATGCAGGTCTTTAGCAACCCGGCTTTTTCTTCGGCGGTTATAGCAGGGTTGGTAGTAGCAGGGTGCCTGATGGGTATTAACCTGGTTCTGAGCCAGAGACTCCAACTTGTCTTGGGGCTCACGCCCCTGCAAACGGGACTTTATTTCCTGCCGTTGTCGCTGGGGGCTATCGTCGGTAGTCCGCTCAGTGGATGGCTCCTGCCGCGCTTTCGAAGCGACCGCTTCCTCTCGTCGATACTGGTCGTATATGCCATCGGCATAGGGCTGTTCATGATCAGCTTTTCCTATGCAATATATCTGCAGCTGGCGTGTTTGTTTCTGCTCGGGGCTTGTGTAGGTGCCAGCATGGCTGCGGCGTCGAATACCATCATGGACGCTGCGCCTCCAGAGCGCGCCGGGATGGCCGCCTCAATTGAAGAAATCTCATATGAGCTTGGAGGGGGGCTTGGGATTGCGATAATGGGCAGCCTGATGGCGGCAGTTTACAGTCGAACGCTCGTTGTCCCGGCGGATACGGTCAGCCCGCAGTTGGCAAGAGACGGAATTGACAGTGCAATTCTGCTAACAGAGCAGATGCCTGGCTCAGCAGGTGAGTCCTTGATGGTCAATGCAAGATTGGCTTTTGAAAACTCGGTATTCTCAGTAATGGCGGCCGCGATTGTCTTTCTATTGTTGGCCGCTGCATTAGTAACTTTCAATTGCCGTCGAGGCCTTACGTCAGAAAGTTAAATAGCCATTCGCTAGGTATCCGCTTGACTGTTGTGAAGCGGATACTGCGAATGTGAGGGTACTGTCTCTCAATGCAATGTGATGAAACTTGCTTTTGTTAATTCGATCGTCGAATAGTATTGCGTTCACTGCTTTAGTAATAAATGGAATTATTGCTTTAAGAGAGGTGGGGTTATGCGTTTGCTTCTGGGTCAGTTGTACGACGTTAGTACTACTCTGGAAATTGAAAAGCATTGTGTGGGAGATGTTCTGGTTCCGACTTCTCGCCTGGATGCAGACGCGCTGAGTGGCGCTGTTAACTATCTTTTACATAAATTTCCGACCTTGCGCGCGTCGTTCATCTCTAAAAATGACGAGTTAAGCATGCGCTTCTGTGATCCTTGCGACCTATTAGCAGATCGCATGTTTCAAGTGCGCCCAGCTGCACGCCACCCCTTGGAACTACGCGATCAGTTGGTCAGTTATATCGATGAAGTGCGGGCTTCGATGTCTTTGGACCAACCGCCGCTTTTGCGTTATTGCCTGTTCGATGCGCAGTGCGCAAGCGAACAGCGGCTAGTCATCATTTTTAATCACCTGGTATGTGATGGCATCTCCAGTCGTATTATCTGGCGTGAGCTGTCCCGAGCCTATAAGTCGTTACTGGCAGGCAAAGCCCTGGAGGCCGAGCCTTGCGCGACCTATCAAATTTTTGCCCAAGAGCTTCTGGACAGACACAGGCAACTAGCTCCTGAGCCGTCTGTCGGCATCCCTTTTGAACCTGGCTCAGGTTTATTGGACAAGCTTACCTATGGTCTGGCTTGCACCTGCACGGTGGCTGAAGTGGTTAGAAAAGAGCGGCGAATATGCGGAGCTGACTTATCAGCGGTGCGCGCCCATGCGGCTGAGGCTGGAATCGGCTTGTCCGATTTTTTACTGGCGTGTTGGGTACAGTCTTTGGCCAAGGTCCAGAGCACTGGAAATGTCGGGTTGCTAATGTGGGTCAGTCCCCATTTTGTCGGTGATTGGGCGACGCCTGTCACGGATTTGGTGGGCTCGGTCTCCTTCCCTCTGCCGGTCACCTTTTCCTTGGACCGTCATCGTTCGTTCACAAAGACGCTTCAATCGGTAGACGAAGAGCTCCGGAGAGGGCTGTCAAACGCGGAAGATTTCGCCGCGCGCTATTTTGGAGGTGAGAAGCAGTCGGCGCCGACTGTCTTGCCTTGCATCGGATTCAATTTTGTATCCGACCAACGTCCCGGTGCCTCGTTAATTGGTTACGAGCTAGCGCCTGAGGGCATCCATATTGAGCGCCTTTCACAGGAGCCATTCGAGCTGGCATTGGGGCTGGACATTGAACTCTATGGGCAGCAGATGCACGTCTCATTAAGTGCGACACCTCGTGTTGCTGCGCGGTTATCAATGGATGAACTGATCGAAGACCTATTGACCTCATTTGAAAAAACGGCCTGCGAAACTTGATAGTCGAGTAAGCAGATAGGCACTGCCAAGTGACAGGAGCGTCACGGGTTGCGAAAGGGAGTTCTGCATGAGCGAGCCAAGGGAATATTCACGAGTGCTGGCGCTGATTCTGGAGCAGTTGGCTCTGGTATCGGGTATGGCGCAGGTGCACGAAGATGAGCGTTTGGGAAATATTGCGCTTGATTCGATAGAGATTACCGGGCTGGTGGCGAGCCTTGGATTGCAGTTGGGCATGGATCTGGATCCAACCCTGTTCTGGAAATACCCCACGCCCGCAGAGCTGGCTCGGCACATTGCGGGACACGCCGATGATGTCGAAGTGCCAAGAAGCAGTGGTGACAAAACAGAGCCGCTGGCAATCAGTGGTTTGGCTTGTCGGTTTCCCGGGGCTATGGATGCCAACGCCTACTGGAGTCTTCTGATTAATGGCCTGAATGCTGTTGGCCCTTTAAACCCCGCTCATTTTTCGGAGGCTCCCGGCAGTCCATGGCACGTTGACCCTGGCGAGACGGCGGGTTTTTTGAACGAGGTCTCCGCGTTCGATTTTGAACAGTTCGGTATAGGCGCCCACGAAGCGTCTTGTATGGACCCTCAGCAGCGGCTGCTCCTGGAGTTGAGTTGGTCGGCACTCGAGCAGGCCGGTATGAGCCCGAAGAAAATCAAGGGGCAGCGCGGCGGGGTATACGTTGGAGCGATGTGGTCTGACTTTGCTCATCACATCACACCGAGTGAGATGACTGCGCAGAGCGCCACGGGCATGGATACCAGTATTCTTTCGGCCCGACTGTCCTTCGTACTGGGTTTGAACGGGCCGAGCCTGACGGTAAACACGGCGTGTTCATCTTCCTTGGTGGCACTGCATCTGGCGTGTCAGGCCATCAGGAATAATGACTGTGATTTTGCCATTGTCGCCGGGGTCAACCTGCTGCTGGCTGCTCAGAGTTTTGAGGCAATGCGACGTTTTGGCGGCCTGTCAGATACTGGGCTTTGCCATACCTTCGACGCCGCTGCAGACGGGTATGTCAGGGCCGAGGGCTGCGGTGTACTGATCGTACGTCGGCTATCGCAGGTCTTGATTGAGGCGGGCCCTGTCTGGGGCGTCATCAGGTCATCGGTTGTCAATAACAATGGCTTTCATGCCAGCCTGACCGCGCCCTCTGTCACTGCCCAACAGCAATTATTACGAGAGGCTTGTGCCCAGGGCGAGTTGCTGCCTGCCGAGGTACAATATGTAGAAGCCCATGGCACAGGAACAGCGATGGGAGACCCGATTGAAGTCGCAGCGATTTCAGCGGCTTACTGTCAAGGTGCAGAGCGCACCGAACCTCTTCTGATAGGTTCGGTGAAGACTAATATCGGGCACAGCGAAGCAGCGGCCGGTATGGCGGGCCTGATCAAAGTACTGCTTGCAATGCGCTATCGCATGATTCCGCCCCATCTCAATTACGAAACATCAAATCCGGCCATCGATTGGCAAAAGCTTGGGCTGCAACTGGTCACCAGCGCGTTGCCCTGGGAAACCTTCAATCCCACCGCCGGGGTCAGTTCCTTCGGTTTTGGTGGCACGAATGCCCATGTCATCGTCAGTGAGACATGGCCTTGTGTATCTGATCAGGTCGTCAATCGTATGGCCGTTCGTGAATCGGATTTCAACGCTGCATTGGCACCGTACGCGAATGCGCCGACTACTGAAGGCGGCCGCGCGCTCCTGATATTCGCCGGACAGGGCTCGCACTGGCAGGGCATGGGCCGAAGTTACGCGCGTTTGCACCCGCAGTTTAGAAAGACTGTCACATTGTGTGATCGCCTGGTCCGGCAGCTTGCAGGGTGGTCAGTGGCCGAACGCCTATATGACGATCAGGAAACCTTTACCGATGTGCGCATCGCGTGGCCATGCCATTTGGTGATGCAGTTGGCCATCAGTGAAGTCTGGTTTGCCAACGGGCTGCAACCCAGCGGGGTTATCGGGCATAGCATTGGAGAAATATCGGCAGCGCATGTCGCCGGTTTGATTAACTTGGAAGATGCCTTGCGCATTGTTCTGGCGCAGGCCCAATGGGCGCATCTGCACCCGGGCTCCATGGCACTGGTCAAGCTTGACTGGTCTGCTACCCAAGAACTCCTCGAACAGCGGCAGAGCAGTGCTCGTTGTGCCATCCAGCATTGCGCAAGCGCGACGGTCATCACCGGCAGTCTGCAGGCCCTGCGCGATGTTGAATCGTATTGCCGTCGGGCAGGTACTCAATTAAGCATGATCAAAAGCACTGTGAGCGTGCATGGGCAAGTCAGTGGCGCCGATCGCCAGCGGTTGGTCGAGATGCTTGGTGACGTGCCAAGCTCCACCGCGGTCCTGCCATTTTATTCGGGCATACGTGGAGGGGAGCTTTTGAGCCGTCTGCCTGATGGTTATTGGGGGGATACGATCAGTCGCCCTCTTTATTGGTTTGACGCCTTGCAACAAGCAATCACCGGAAGTGAAGGGGCCCTGGTGGAAGTAGCCGCGCATTCTGTTCTCAGCCTTAGCCTCAGTGACGCACTCAGCGTGCTGGGGACAGAGCGTGCCGTCCTGATCAGTGGGCGCAAGGGGCAAGTCGAAAAATTATCCATCGGGCAAGCGTCGCAGCAATGTTCTCAAGCCGATTCGACTGGCGATCCGTGGAACGGTTTGCATCTGTTGTTGCTTTCAGGGCATTCGATTGATGCCTTGCGTCGCCGCTGCGTGAGTATCGCCCATTGGTTGGGCAGTGAAGACTCCCCCACTTTGGGTGATTGCGCCAAAGCCCTGGTGCAATGCGCCGACCAATGTCGCTATCGCTTGGCGCTGATCGTGAGCAGTCATGAAGAAGCCATACAGTTTCTGTTTGACAGCGCTGCGCAAGCGGAGTCTGTCGCCCATGACACCCGTGGCCTTGCGCAAGGTGTATTGGCGATCACCGGCAGCGCGCCATTTGACGAAGAAATGTGTACCTGGCTCAGGCACTTCAATACGTTCTTCATTGAATATTCACGCGTGATGTTGGCTGGGCAGGATCAACAGATCGATTCGCCCATGCTGGAGGCCGCCGCCCAGCAAATGGGCTGTATTGCCCTATTGGCTGAATGGGGCGTGAGTTTCGACCATTACTGCGCTTGCGACAATGGCGCAGGTGTTGTTCAGTTGATAGAACGTCGGATGACGCTCAATGACTTCGTCTGCGGCGTGGGGTCATCGAGTGCATTCCTTGACTCTTCGATACACGCTGACAAGCAAGGCATTCACATGTCACCGCGCGGTTCGGGCGAACAGCGCTGTCCGGCACGTATTTTTCTCAAGCTGATCATTCGTTGCTACCTCGCTGGTAAATCTGTTGATCACAGCCCTGGGCGTGAACAACCGTTGCTGACGCTACCTGCAATGGTCCAACGGTCCGCTGGGATATCGCCGTCCCTTCATCCTGCCGAAATTGGTGCGCAAAAAACGGCGGCGGCCTATCGGCTCACCTGGGTGAGAAACGAGACACCAGGCATGTCTCAAGCTGTGCAAAAACTGCTGGTGTTTGCTGACCCTGAGGTGAAGGAGAAATTACAGTCGCAGCAGGCATTTTCAAACGCTGCGTGGTGCAATCCGAGTGGTGTCATCCTGGAGGGTGACGCTCAGATAGGGCGAGACGAGCAAGGGGGCAAGCCGGATTTCGCTGTCTTGTTTGATGGTCATTGCATCGAGACAGTTGTCTTCGTGTGGGAAGCGGACCAGCATCTTGCCGTTCAAAGCCCTGGCCTGGCCACCGCACTCAGGCTTGTGCAGTACGTCCAATCGATGCCCGGAAAATGTCCGTCCCTTCTGTTCGTTACGCAGGGTGCCCAAGCCGTTGCCGGTAGTGGGGGCGCCAACCCTGACGCTGCGATGGCATGGGGGCTGATCCGAACCGCACAGTTGGAGTTGAACAATGTGCATTGTTCATTGATTGACCTTGATCCACCCACCGAGAGCGGTGGGTTGGGTGAGTACGCAATCGAGGCATTGTGTGCAAGTATCTCTACCCGTCTGGATCAAAGTGCCTGGCGCGAAGGGCACCAGTTCACACCCAGGCTGATCGAGTCAACCGATGCGGTAGGCGCGAAGCGGCCACCTGAAAACAACCCGACCGGCTTTCACCTGATTACCGGTGGATTAGGTGCGTTGGGCCTGGAGCTGCTGCAGTCTCTGTCCAGGCAAGGCGAGCGCAGGTTTCTTCTGGTCGGACGCACCCAGCCATCAGCCTATGCAGAGCAAGTTGTTGCCGATCTGCGTGATGCTGGAGCTGACATTCTGCTGCGTACCGGTGATGTCACATGCCTTGAAAGCTTGAGCGCAATTATTTTTGAAAGTGCTCAGGTACTGGGGCCTCTGACAGCCATTACCCATGCGGCTGGCGTTTTGCACGCGTGCTCTCTCGCCACCGTCGCCCCTGCGGACTTTGAAGCATCCCTGGCCGCCAAGAAAGTCGGTGCCCTCAATCTACATACCATCAGCGCCGAGTGGCCGATCCAGCGCTTCGTCCTGGTGTCTTCGATCTCGGCGCTGTTCGGGTTCCCACACCATGCTTCTTATGCGGTTGCGAACGCCTATCTCGATGGCCTCGTCGGCTATCGTCGTGCGCGCGGGCTTCCGGGCTTGAGCGTGTGCTACGGCCCATTTCAGGACAAAGGGTTGCTGGAAAAACTTGATCCAGCCCTGGATTTTTCCTGGTTGCAGAAGATGAGCATGTCCGAAGGGCTCGATGTCTTGAATCGTTGTTCCGACGCTCAAGGCGTACTTGCGATCATGCGTTACAGCGGTCCTGCGGAACTCGGCAACGCCGGATTCGCACCTGTTGCGCAGCGTACGCAATACGTGTTGCAAGAGCGCCAGTCCCAGCTACGTGAAGTTATAAGGCGTTTCGTTGCAACGCTGCTGCAAAAGCAGGAGCAGCAGGTACCGCTGGACACTCCGCTTAGTGAGCTGGGAGTCAACTCGTTACTGGGTGTGGAGGTTCGTAACCGGCTGCAGAATGAGTTGTCCGTGCGAATGCCGGCCACCGTATTGTGGAACTACCCCACCGTTTCTTCTCTTGCCAGTTATCTGGAAACCCTGCTTTGGCCAGCGTCCACCGTCGCCCAGCCTCCTCCCGTCGAGCCGGTCACTTATGAGGTCGAGGACAGTGAGGATGCATTGATGGCGCAGTTGCTGGATGAACTGGCCACGATCAAAAGCACGTACAAAATGGGAGAGTACTGATGGATCAGAAATCAAATGAGCAGTCATCCTCGGCCGTCAAACAGGCTTTGGCTGCCGTACGTGAACTCAAGCAGGCACTCGAGCGCCAGACCAGTGAACCCATAGCGATTATAGGTGCAGATTGTCGCGTACCCGGTGCCAGCTCACCGCAAGCCTTATGGACACTGCTGCTTGAGAAGCGTGATGCAATCGTTCCGATTCCAACGGCACGTTGGAACAGCGACGAGCTCTATGATGCAGATCCGCTGGTCGAGGGAACGGTCGCAACGCGTTGGGCAGGCATCATTGATGCCTTAGCCTTCGATGCCGACTTCTTCGGGATCAGTGCCGAGGAGGCACTTCATATGGACCCACAGCAACGGGTTTTCCTCGAAGTGGCATACAAAGCACTGGAGCAGGCGGGCTTGACCAAGGAAAAACTGCGCGGTAGTCGTACCGGTGTCTTTGCAGGAGTGGTCAACTACAACGACGGGTACGCCAGACAGCTGTTTCAAGACTTCAAGCGAGTCAATGCATTCAGTGGCCCGGGGGTATCCAATAGCGTCCTGGCCGGGCGCCTGGCCTACTTGTTCGACCTGAAGGGCCCCTGCATCTCCATCGACACGGCATGCTCTTCATCCTTGGTAGCTGTGCACCAGGCTTGCCAGAGCCTGCGGCTCAAGGAGTGCGAGCAAGCGATCGCCGGTGGGGTCAATATCATTCTTGGGCCGCAGTTTTCTATCGCCACTTCTCGGATGCACTTGATGGCTCCGGACGGCCGCTGCAAGCCCTTCGATGATCGTGCCAACGGCATTGTTCGCAGTGACGGTTGCGGCGTAGTAGTACTCAAACGACTCAGTGACGCATTGCGCGATAACGATCCCGTCCTGGCAGTTATTCACGGATCAGCCGTGAACCAGGACGGCAAAACCAATGGGATGACTGCGCCAAATGGTCATGCCCAGGAGGAGCTGATGCGCCAGGCGTTGTCACAGGCCAAGCTGGGCCCGGACGACCTTGGATATATAGAGGCGCATGGAACGGGAACCAAGCTGGGTGACCCGATAGAAGTGGCTGCCCTGGACAGAGTACTGGCCTCCCGGATTGATACGCGCGCTTGTAGAGTCGGTTCGCTGAAAGCGAATATCGGGCACTGCGAAGCTGCCGCAGGCATCATTTCTTTGATCAAAGTGGTGCTATGCCTGCAACATCGCTGCATTCCCGGGCAGTTGCACCTGGAAAACCTGAACAAACACATGGAGTTCGATGAGCGTCGAATAGAGTTTCCTCTCGATACCGTACCGTGGCCGATCAGCGAGGAGGGCTCCCAGTACGCAGCAGTCAGCTCTTTCGGATGGTCGGGTACCAATGCGCAAGTCGTACTGGGCCGTGCACCAAAAAACGCACGGGGCAGTGCGATCCCGGATTTTTCAAGGATCGTCCCTATGTCGGGATCGACGCTTTCTGCATTGCGAGAGCGAGCCGAGGAACTGGCAATGAGCCTGGAACAGGCGCCTGCCGATCGGCCACTGCAACTGGATATCCCGAGCCTGGTTGAGCAGGCAAAGCCGAATGGTTTTAGAAAAGCCTTTATCGTCGAGGGGGCCGCACCACTGCTTGATTCATTGCAGCAGTGGATAGCTCAAGGGTGCCCCGCTTCAGGTGTCGGCAATGGTCTGGCGGTGGTGTTTTCCGGGCAGGGCGCTCAGTGGCCGGGTATGGTCGACGACTTGCCGGGGCTGGAGCCTGCGTTCAAAGCAAAGATGCAGGAATGCGAGGAGATCATCCAACAGGTTGCAGGCTGGTCACTGATCGATACCATCTCCAGGCATACCGAGGCGGACCTCAGTCGTACGGAGCTGGCGCAGCCTTGTATCGTGTCCATTCAGGTCTCATTGTTTGAAATGCTCAAGGCATGGGGTGCGCAACCCACGGCGGTGATGGGCCATAGCGTGGGAGAGTTTTCCGCTGCTTGCTGCGCAGGAATTATTGACCTGAAAGAAACGTTGACCGCCGTAATTCATCGCGGGCGTTGTATGGAGAAGCTGCGCGATCAAGGTCGGATGTATGCCGCATTGGCCTCTGAACACATCGTCCGTGACTTACTGGGCGAACGAGAGGATGCCACGATATCGGCGATCAACAGCCCCACGACCGTTATCATTTCCGTGACAGCAGAGGGCGCCGAGGCATTGCTCGCGGCGTTCGCGGTGGCAGAGCTGGAACTCATTCCGGTCAATGCCCATTACCCTTTCCACTGTCCGTTGATGCAAGGATTGTCCGCTGAACTGAAAGAAGGGTTTGCCCGCCTCCGACATCGACCGGCCTCCCTGGCCTTCGTGTCTTCGAGTACCGGCCTGCCGATACACGCCGAAGTGCTGGATGCCGACTACTGGGTGCATAACGCGGTACTGCCCGTGCGTTTTGAACAGGCTGTCACAAGTCTTGCCAACCTGGGAGCCGATACTTTCGTCGAGGTCGGTCCTCATGCTTCGCTTGTGCAACACATAAAGGGGGCTCTTGCGCGGCATAAACGACCCGTACGAGCGATGGCTACGCTCAACAAAAACCGATCACCCTCCCAGGGTTTGGAACAATTGAAGATCGGACTGTACGAGGCGGGTCAGAACCTGGTACCGGTTGCGTTCGGCCTGAGGGTGAGTCGTGAGTGGCAACACCGGAACTTTAACTTGCCTGGGGGGGCGGCACCGCTGCATGGTTCCACTGGCCATTTGAAGGGAAAATTGGCCAAAGGTACGTCCCGACTCGCTTTACGTGCGCAATGGGGGGCAGGCTCCAGTCCGTTGCTGGGCGATCACTGCATGTTTGACAGCGTAGTGGTGCCTGGAGCCGCTCACCTGTGTGTGTTGCTGAGCCACGCAATCGAAGACCTAGGCATGCATGCGCCGCAGTTGAATGATGTCGCATTTATACGACCGCTGTTGATGGCCCGTGAGGATCACGCGGCGGTCCATATTGAGTTGCAGCGCCAGACTGAGCCCAAAACCGCCTACGATTTCTCGATCAGCGTTGGACAAGGGCAGGCCGGCGACCTGCTGTCGACGGGTTCGTTGGTTGAGGCGCCAGGTACCTTGGTCAACTTGAACCTTGGGCGTCTGCACGACGAGATTGCACAGGCCGTCGAACTCGATGTGCCGCAATTTTACGCTAAGGCGAGGTCCGCAGGTCTGCAGTTGGGAGCGAAGTTCCGCAAGATTCGCCAGATGTGGCTGTCGCAGAATCAGCGGCAGTTGTTCCTACTTCTTGAAGAGACGTTTCCCGCAAAGGCTGAGGGGCTTGTGTTCGAACCTGGCGTGCTGGACTCTTGTTTCCAGGCGCTGTTCGCCGGTTACTGGCAGCGGTTGCCTGAGTTGGACCTGTTCATTCCGCTCTCTGTCGATCAACTGACACTGGGGCGCATCCCCGAAGGAAGGATGTGGGGGGTGATTGATCTGACAAGCCAGCAGTTCGGTGCCGCTACAGAAGTACTCACCGGAAACCTGACTCTGGCTGACGAGCAAGGAAATACTGTTGCCGACCTGCGTCACGTAATGATGAAACGGGCCCGCCGGGCGGCGCTGCTGGGCACCCAGAACGAGGCGCGGGAGCCTTTGTACCACTTTGGCTGGAAGGCGATGAGCGAAGCACTCGAAGCCATCGCCGACAAGCGGTCGTTCGCCATTATTGGACGTGGAGCACTCGTAGGCCAGTTGGTCACGGTGTTGGAAGAACTGGGTCATCGAGCCGTCAGCGCGACAAAGGCGCAAGAGTTGTCTGAGCCTGTCGAGCACATACTCTATCTGGCAGGTACTCCTGACTGTCCTGCAGATGTGTTGGGCGAAAGAATCGCAGCTGACATTGAGCAACTGCGCTTACTGGTTGAACTGCAGGATCAGCGCGAAGGGGGGGCGAGCATCTCTGTACTCACTCAGGGCGTCTATAGTTCGCCACCTCCGGATGTAAGCAGCTCCCTGGTAGCCAGTGCATCTGCTGCCATCGTTCGGGTGATCGGCAAAGAGTATCCGGGCATCCGATGCACGTCACTCGACCTGCCTGTGGACATCGATGAGCACGATAGCCTGTATTTGACCGCGCGTGTCCTTTCCGGTAGCCCCCAAGAGCCGGTCATGCGCATCTCGGAAGGTGCCGTCCAAGCGCTTGAGGCTTGCGCACTCCAGGGCCTTGAGCAGCCTGCTTCCAGCATTGACGCCCAGGGGCAATATCTGATCACGGGAGGTTTCGGTGAAACCGGTCAGACGCTGATGAGCCATCTGGTAGAGGCCGGGGCGCGATATGTGATCCTCACGGGTCGAAGCCGGCCCTCTGATGCCTTGCTTGAGCAAGTCAGCTTATTGAGTGAAAAAGGTGTGCACCTGAAATTATTCCAGGGCGATGTAGCGATCGCTGAAGATGTGGCATCGCTGATGCGCTCAGTGCAACGAAGCGGTCGCCCCTTGAAAGGTATCTACCACCTGGCTGCGGTTATCCAGGATGGCGTGCTGGCCAGGCTGGATCCTGACGTAGTGCGCCAGGTACTTGAGCCCAAGGTTGCGGGCACATGGAACCTGCACCAGGCGACCCGGGAAATGGCGTTGGACTGGTTCATCGCATTTTCTTCCGTATCGGCCAGTATCGGTATCGCTGGGCAAAGTGCCTATGTGGCAGCCAACGCTTTTATTGAGGCGTTGATGCGTTATCGCCATAGCTGCGGGCTGCCTGGCACAGCTATCGGCTGGGGACCCTGGTCAGGTGGAATGACTGCGCGGCTCGCGCCCGCCCATCAAGAACAACTTCGCCACATGGGCTTCAATTTTTTTGAACCCGATCAGGTTGCGTCCATTGCGCTACGTGCACATTCATCCTGCCATCCGACGTTGGTGGCGGCAGATATATCGCTCTCGGCACTCCGCGCCCTTTCAGGTACCGGTTCCACGCTGAAATCGAGACCGGCGACGGTGTCCGCAGGGTTGGAGCGTGATAGCCGCGCGCTGGACGAGTCCGAGAAGAGGCGTGCCATGACTCAGCTCTTGATCGAAGAGCTCGCGCCGGTAGTCAGCCATGGTGCGCTCACTCTTGATACGGAACTGATAGCGCTTGGGTTGGACTCTTTGACCGCCGTGGCAATTGTTCAGCGTGTGCGTCAACGCACCGGTAAGACGCTGCCCATATCGGCTTTTTTCGACAGCCCCACGTTACATGATGTCGTGGAAAAACTGCTGAAGCATTTCTGAAAAAACCTGAGCGCAACCAGGGTAAAGGAGCTTCGTTTTTTATGGATATCGAGAATTCGATGAGCGTCGAATTGACGGCTCAACAGCATGCACTTTGGTTTCTGGCACACAGTTCAACGCAGGATGTACGCTACAACACGGGGTTGGCGGTGCGGATGAACGGAGCGCTGAATGTTACGGCACTCCAGTTGGCGATCCGTCGGCTGGTGTCCCGAACGCCGCTGTTACGCTGCACGTTTCCTGGCGTCGACGGAGTTCCCGGGGTGTTGTTCAACGAGGAGTTGAGTGCACCGCTGATGCACGTTGATGCGCAGGGCTGGGACGAGCAGCATCTGGCCGTAAAAGTCCAGGAATGGCACTATCGGCCGTTCGATCTATCCACTGACAACAGTCTGCGATTCGGGCTTTTCGAGTGCGGCGCCGACGCGTGGGTTTTGGTGATTTGTGCTCACCACATCATTGCTGATTTTACTTCCTTGGGGATCATTCTCGATCAACTGGAGTGTTTATATCTCGATGAACTGGACAGCGACCTGCAGTGCTGGTTCTCGCCTGGCAAACCTTTCAGTGAGTATCTGGCGCTTGAACGGTCACTGACCGCGGCATCTGCGGATGCGACTGATGCCTACTGGCTGGAATATCTCAAGCATCCTCCAGCTGCGCTGAACTGGGATCAACGCTGGCGACATGGGGATAACACAGCGTCCAGTCATTACTTTTCGATTGATTCAGCCCGCTATGCAGCTATAAGGGACTACGCGGCCGCGAGCGGTGTCTCTATCTTCACCGTCATGCTGTCGGCCTGGGCCGTGGCTATCGGCCGCGCAAGCGACAACACCGATGTGGTGGTCGGCATACCCACATCCATGCGCGATGCCCAATTCCAGAATACCGTCGGTGGCCTGTTCACCGTGCTGCCCGTGCGCTTGAATACGCAGGCTTCATTCGACGTGTTGACTCGACAAGCGCGGTCGGATTTTTTTTCTGCGCTGGACCACCGTCAGTTCCATTTGAGCAGGGCGTTGGTTGCCTTGCAGGTTGCCCGGGTACCTGAGCGCAACCCATTGTTCCAAACCACCGTCAACATGTTGGGGCAGACGGGGCAGTCACGCTGGGTCGATCTTACTATGGCGCCATCGTCCGTTCGGGCTTCGTGGGCTGGTTTGTCGTTATCGCCCTGCAAGCTTAATCAACAAGAGGGTCAGGTGGACATCGCCCTGGAGTTCGTTGACGCCCAGAACGAACTGCGTTGTGTCATCAAAGCCGATCCACGGCAATTTTCCCTCGCTGGAATCCAGACGTTCGCAGGGCACTTGACAGAATTGATTGATCGCTTGCTGATACGCCCTGACCTTGAGTCGAGCGCTCTCGTGGATTCGCCGCAACAAGACTTCAATGTGATGTCCGGGCCGCTCAATACGTGCCCACGTGATGCAGTGGGGGCTGTGTCACTGGTTGAGTGGGTTGACCGTAATGTGCGGCTCTACCCAGACCGGATAGCGCTACGTGAGCAGGACAAGACGCTCGATTACCAAGCGTTGCAAATGCACAGTCTGCGGCTCGCCAATCGCCTTGAAAAGGTTTTGCATGGGGATGCGCAACGTATTGGGATTGCCTTGTCTCCGGGTATCGACGCTGTTGTCGCGATGCTTGCGATTCTGCGCACGGGGGCGGGCTATGTCCCTCTTGATCCCGCACTGCCCAGCGAGCGGCTATGTTGCATCATAGAGCAATCGCAGATAACAGCGGTTATTGGCGATACACAGACATTGCGAGAGGGCGCGTGGCCGGTCGTGACCCTCGATATGCATGCGGTGCAGGATGCCGCCGGCGACGTCCTACCACGGTTATTTGACAACAGCACCGCCGACGGCTTGGCCTACAGCGTGTTCACATCCGGCTCCACCGGCACACCCAAGGGCATCGATGTAGAACATCACAGCATCGTTGCCCTTTTGGAGGCCACTTTCCAGGCGCTGGATGTGGAGGATGGGCTGGTCTGGAGCTGGACGCTCGCTACCAGTTTTGACCTGTCGGTTTGGGAAATATGGGGCGCTCTGTGTTCGGGCGGCAGCCTGCTTATCGTACCCCCGCACCTACGCAATCAGCCTGATCATCTGCTGGCATTATGGGATAGCGCAGGCGTGAATGTGGTAACTCAGACGCCATCCGGCTTGAAGAGCATGCTGACTGAATTCTCGCACAGACCCGTCTTGGCTTCCCTGAAACATTGGTTGATATGCGGAGAAGCTCTGCCAGGTGAAACTGCAAGGCACTATTTGAGTGATCACTGGACACTGTGGAATCTTTACGGCCCTGCTGAAACTACTGTGTATGCGAGCATTGAAAAGGTTACCGAGGCATTGGCTCGTTATGCCGTCGTGCCCCTGGGCCGGCCATTGGCCTGTGCAACCTTGTATATCGGTGATCCACAGCAAGTTTGTGCGCTTGGACAACCGGGTGAAATCATCGTCGGCGGAGCAGGTGTGGCCCGCGGTTATGTCGGGATGGAAGCGCTGACCGCAGAGCGCTTCATCGACGATCCCTATTTGCCCGGTCATCGTGCCTATCGCACAGGAGACCTGGGCTATTGGGATGGTGAGCGGGTGCATTTCTGCGGGCGTCTGGACGACCAGATCAAAGTGCATGGTCATCGTGTCGAGCCGGGTGAAATCGAGCGATGCCTGGAGGCTCACGAGCAGGTCAGGCAGGCGGCGGTTTTTCTGGAGAGTGCAGCGGGCCATGAGCGGCTGGTAGCGGTCACGAGGCCGGTTGAGAGTGCAGCCCTCCCCGACGAGCGAAACTTGCGTGAACACCTGCGCAAGTGGCTGCCTGCCTATATGCAACCTGCTCGGTTCGTGTCTGCGCAATCGATCCCCATCAATCGCCACGGGAAACTGGATCGACAAGCAGTAAAGCAGCGATGGGCGGCACCTCAACCTGTCGATGGGGATGTGACCCCTACCGACAGCGCTCAAGGCAGAGGTGACGGCTGGCGTGAGCGCCTGACAACCATATGGTGTGATGTCATAGGCAAAGCCGATATCGGTGCGGACGACGCATTCTTTGAAATCGGCGGTACATCCATCGCATTGATGCAGGTGCACGCCAGGCTCCAGCAATGGCCTGAAGGGCGGCAGTTACTGGCATCGGACCTGTTCCGCTTTCCTACTGTTCGCTCCCTGAGCGCTTTTTTGCAAGGAGATACAGCAAGCCCTGGTGAATCGTACAGCGCTGATCGACGACGGCACACGCTCGCTCATAGACGTCGCGAGGCTCAAGCCCCTGTTCGAGGAGGTCAAGATGTCTGATCAAGCCATAGCCATTATCGGCGTCAGTTGTCGGTTACCGCAGGCGCGGGATCTACGTACGCTTTGGCAGAATCTGCTTGCCGGACGCGTGTGTTCCACGCGCTATACAGCCGCTCGCCTGAGGGCGATGGGAGTCAGTGACGCGCTGCTGAACGCGTCGAACTATGTACCGGTCGACTCTTGCCTGGAGTATGCCGATCAATTTGATCCCGAGTTGTTTGCCATCAGCCAGCGAGAGGCAGAGCTGCTGGACCCTCAGCATCGTTTGCTTTTGGAATGCGCCTGGGAACTGGCGCAGCAGACCGGGCTGGGAAACCCGTTGCATCGTCCACGCATCGGAGTGTTCGCCGGCAGCTCGATGAACAGCTATTTGAGCAACGTGATAGGGGGAGAGTGTGACTTGGTGTCTCCCCACGGCACTGAACTGATGCTGACTAACGACAAAGACTATCTGTGCGCACGTATCTCCTACAAATTGGGCTTTACAGGGCCCAGTGTGACCGTGCAGACAGGCTGTTCCACATCTCTGTCGGCGGTACATTGCGCCATTCAGAGTCTTTTGTTGGGGGAGTGTGAAGTCGCTTTTGCGGGCGGGGTGTCTGTGCATGCGCATTCGCGCCCTGGCTACAGTTATCACCCGGACTTGATGTTTTCCCGCGACGGCGCATGTCGCCCGTTCGATGAGAACGCATCGGGTACTTTTTTCGGAGATGGTGCCGGCCTCGTGGCGTTGCGCCCGCTGGACGACGCTCTGCGTAACGGTGACAGCATCCAGGCCGTGATTCTTGGTTCTGCCACCAATAATGATGGAGCGGCTCGAGCAGGGTTCAGCGCCCCTGGCGTAGAGGGGCAGCGACAGCTGATTCTCGAGGCGTTAGCCATTGCCGGGGTGCACCCGGAGTCGTTGGGGATGATAGAGGCTCATGGCACCGGTACCCGCCTGGGAGATCCCATCGAGTTCAACGCGCTGTGCCAGGCATTTGCAGTGCATACGGATCGTCGTGAGTTCTGTGCTCTGGGTTCGGTCAAAGCCAACCTGGGCCACCTAGCTGCTGCGGCGGGATTTGCCGGGTTAGCCAAAACTGTCGCCGCGCTGGATGCCGGGCGCATTGCCCCGCACCCGAGTTTCAACCGAATCAATCCAGCCCTGCGCCTGGACAGCACTCCGTTCATCATCAATACCCAGCCAATGGAGTGGCCGGTCGCAGGTATCAGACGAGCAGGGCTCAGTTCTTTCGGTGCCGGCGGGAGCAATGTCCACATGATCCTCGAACAGGCACCAAAGCGAGTCCCGCGGGTGGCTGTGCCGGGTTGGCAGACCATTTTGCTCAGTGCCCGTGATGTTCAAGGCGTGGAACAGTTGGCGCAGGACTTAACCGAGCAATTGAACGCTGCTCCGGACACGCCACTGGATGAAGTGGCCCGTGGCTTTGCCGAAGGGCGTACCCAGTATTCCTGGCGTCTCGCTGTGCAAGCCCGGAACAACACTGATTTGATCGCCACTTTGCAGGCGCGTCGCTATGCGATTGCGAAAACCACCGGCGAACCGAGCCAACTGCTTATAGACGTAGGCCCTCATCTGCTCAAAGCCCTCGAGCATGAGCCCGCTTATCAGCAAGAGCTCGGCTGTTTGCTTGAGCAGCTTCCCGGTGCAGACAATGCTCCGGATAAAGAGCGGATGCGCCAGGCGCTTGTGCACACACCCGACAATGAAGCGGCATTCAACCTGGCAACACTTGCTGCCTTTCGCTGCCTGAGGCGCTTGGTGATGACGCCTGTCGCCTATTTGGTTACATCGCGCATGCGCCTGGCGGTTGATTGCCATGAAGGGCGCTTGAGCATGCAGCAGTTGCTGGCAGCTGCGAATAGCGACGCGTTGTTGGCATCGCAAGCCTGGGGAAACGCGTACCTTTTGCGTGACAGCTTCCAGGCCCGGCCTGGTGAGCAGGTCCTCAGTCTTGAGCCGGATATGCAGGACACATTCGCTGCGCTATGCGTGGATACCTGGCGGTTGGCCCCGCATCAAGGGCTGCGGGGGGTGCTGGGCGAATTATGGCGTGCAGGTGTGTCCATTGACTGGTCAGGTTTGCGGGCAGGCCTGGAGGTGCCACACAGTGTGTTGCCGATACCGCCGATGCGCTACCGGCGCTGCTGGTACGCGCCGCCCGTGGCGCAAACTCTCTCAGTGGGGGACGCCCGGCAAGGACTGGTGTATGTGGAACAGTGGGAGCGAGGGCAACGTCTTTGCAGCATGACCCGGTCCGACGTCAAACGCCGCTTTTGCTTGCTCGGCGCCAAGCAGCCTGACTTGCTGGCGCTCGGTGACGAGCTTCGCGCCTTGGGCCATGAAGCGACGCTTGCAGAAGAGGTTGGCGAAGATTCGCCCAAGCACATTGTCTGGTGCCTGGATGATGACCGTTGTGACGACGACAGCCCTGCGCTTGCCTGGCAGTTGTGTGAGCGAGTCAAGCAGTGGTCGTTGCACCACAACTCAACACTTGCGCTCACGTTGGTCGGGGCTGGTTTTGCAGACCCTTTTGGCGAAGGAACCGCTAGTCCAGCTCGATCCATGGCGCTGGCGTGCATCGCCGCCATTAATCAAGAGTTGCCGGGTATTGTGGTGAACGTGCTCGATGTCAGCCGGCAAGCGCTCAGTACGCCCACCATTGCCCGTGATGTGGCAAGGGCACTCATCCTGGGCGGTGGGGCAGCAGTGTTCGCGCTACGCCATGGTGTCCCCTGGAACATCACGCATCGCCCATTGCCTGGCCCGTCTCCTGCAAAAGACTCACCGCATCGCGTTTGCCTGGTCACTGGCGGCCTGGGTTCGGTGGGGTTTGGCATGGCGCACTATCTGGCGCGTAAATGCCAAGCGGATCTGATTCTGGTTCGTCGTCCTGGCGAGCGAGCGCAACATACCGAGGCGCTTTATCAGCAGCGGCTAGCAGTATTGCGTGATTCAGGTGTGCGTGTGGAAGTCATCCACGCTGACGTCAGTCACCGGGAATCGTTGGATGCGCAACTGGCTTTGCTCGGTGAGCAGGGAATGGTGCCCAACTGTTTTGTTCATGCTGCGGGTTTTTCCGGTGACAGCACAGTGCATTGGTTGAACAAGACAACACGTGCGCAGTGGCAACTGATGATGGCGCCTAAATGGGACGGAGCGCGACATCTTCACGAATGGTTTGCTGACCGGCCATTGCTGTTCGGCTGTTTTGTTTCATCCCTTGCTGTTCTTGCCGGCGGTCTTGGCCTTGCTCCCTACGCTGCGGCAAACGAGGCCAGTGCGACTTGGCGTTCACTGGCCAGTGAGAGCCGTCCGTATTTTGCGATCGATTGGGATGGATGGGAGGGATGGGAGCATTCGCAGGGTTTCAAATACGGTACCCATCGGGCCCGTCCACTGGCCCTTGAGGACGTGGATGAAGCGCTGGACGTTATTTTCGCGAACTACCTGGATCACACCCGTTTCGTCGTGTCGACCGTGCCTTTGGAGAGCCGCCTCGCCGCGTCCTGCGAGCAAACCGTAGCAGACGCGCCAGGTGCGCCACTGGTATCGCAAGATCCCGTCGAGGTGCGTATGGCGGCGCTTTGGAGAGAGGTATTGCACTGCCCTGTCGAGGACCAGGACAACTTTTTCGATTTGGGCGGAGATTCGCTGGTAGGGGCCGGTTTGATTCGAAGTGTGAACAGCCACTTCGGGGTCAAGCTATCTATGGTGGATCTCTTCGAATCGGCCAGCGTATCCACATTGTCGCGTCAAGTTGAACAATGGCAAAAAAAACATCAAGGCTAAATGGAGTTGGCGCATGAATAGATCAACGGCTTCTGCACCCCTGGATATTGCCGTCGTCAGTGTCGCAGGGCGGTTTCCCTCTGCGGCATCGTGCGATGAGCTATGGCGAGCCATCGTTGAAGGACGTGAGTTGGTATCGAGCTACGACCAGGCATTACTTGACCCGCCGGAAGGCTCGACATTTGTTCCGCGCGGTGCGTTCCTGGAAGCGCCGGAAATGTTCGACTACAGCTATTTTCGCTACACACCCCGTGAAGCTTCGCGAATGGACCCTCAGCAACGCCAGTGCCTGGAGGTCTGCCACCAGGCGTTACAGCAGGCAGGCTACGGTCGTGGCAGTGATGCGGGGCGCTGCGGGGTGTTTGTAGGAACCAGACCTGACACGTGGCACGAGCAGCACGCCAAGGCTGCGCATGAAAGCAGCGCTGATGCGTTGCTGTCGCTTGCGGGGCGATCCAGTGATGCTCTGGCCACACGTGTGGCTTACAAACTGGACTGCACCGGGCCGGCATTGAATATCGCAAATTTTTGCTCCGGCTCATTGGTAGCCGTGCATTTGGCATGCCGGAGTCTGGTCGCGGATGAGTGCGACATGGCACTGGCAGGTGGGGTCTGCGTGCGATACCCGGCGCATCAAGGATATCTGCATCATGAAGGAGGCATTTTGTCCCGGCAGGGTCAAGTGCGCGCATTCGACACGGAGGCCGACGGTACCTTGTTCGCCGATGCCGTCGGTTTTGTTGGCTTGCGTCGCCTGCGGGACGCCGAACGTGACGGCAATACAATTTTGGCGGTAATCAAGGGGTCTGCCATCAACAATGATGGCTTGGATAAGGCCGGATACAGTGCCCCGAGCGTATCAGGTCAAGAGTCGGTGATCCGCAGCGCCTTACTCAGTTCAGGTTTGGGGCCGGCTCAAGTGGGGCTGGTTGAGGCGCATGGGACAGGCACGCCTGTCGGCGATGCCGTTGAGCTACGGGCCCTATCCCGGGTATTCAGCGATGTACCTGCGCGCAGTTGTGCGATCAGTTCCGTCAAGTCGACCCTGGGCCACGCAGACTGTGCTTCAGGTATTACAGGTCTGATCAAGGTTATCTATGCAGTCCGTTTGGGGATCATTCCGCCGACAGCCAACTGTGATCGACCATGTGAGGCGCTGAGCGATCCACATTCACCGTTTGCGGTAGCCGAGCAGACCCTTGCATGGCCCGAAAGCGATGAAGTCAGAGCCGCAGGCGTGAGTTCCTTTGGTATAGGTGGCACAAACGTTCACATGATCGTGGTAGCACCTCCCGCGCAGCGTTCCATGCCGACCTACGAGCCACTGCATTTGGTCCCGATCAGTGCGGCAAATGAAGCCACATTGCGGAACCTGGCTACCAACTTGCTGGAATATTTGCATCAGCATCCTGACACCGAGCTGGCCGACGTTGCCTATACCTTGCAGCGCGGCCGGCAGCACTTGGCTGTCCGCAGGGTTGTCATTGCCGGGTCGCTGTCCGAACTCAGACTGGGCTTGATGCAGCGGCAATCCGTCTTTGTAGCAGACGATAGCCTGCGCGAAGCCCCGATTGTCTCGCAGGCCACAGCGTGGCAGCAGGGCGGGTCACTGGAATGGACAGTGTTTTACGGGCAAGAGAAGCGACGCAGGCTGGCGCTGCCCTCCTACCCGTTATCTGCGACGCCTATTTGAAGCGAATAATTTGATCATTCATGGAGCGAGGGATTGATATGAGTAATTTGCAAACCACCGAGCAGGTTTTGACTGACTTGTTTGCCAGAGTATTTGAGCTGCCTGCTGAATCTCTTGGGCGAGATACTCCACTGGCAGAGTTGGGGGCGGATTCATTGTTATTGTTTGAAGCGATTGCCCCCATTCAAAAAGCGTTTGGCGTAAAGCTATCGGTAAGGCAATTTTTTTCGGAGCTGCAGACAGTCGGCAAACTGGCGAGCCATATTGATGCTCGTTCTGAAGTGGACGTTGAGCCTGTCGTCGAGAAATCCGCGAAAACGCGGCCGTTTCAATGGATGAGCCGCAGTAGCGCACCGGTCGAAACGGCCGCACGCCAGCAATACCTGGACGATTTTATTCCTCGGTATAACGCCAAGACACAGAAGTCCAAGGCGCATGCCGTCGAGGTACGCAGCCGGATTGCGGATAGCCGTTCGGGCATTGGCTTCAAGCCGTCAGTCAAGGAATTGCTCTACCCGTTGGTCTGTACCGGCTTCGACGGTGCCACGGTGCGTGATATCGACGGCAATGACTATGTGGATATGACCATGGGGTTTGGCTCTCATCTCTACGGTCATTCGCCAGAGTTCGTCAACAGCGCGCTGAAGTCGCAGATAGACCAGGGGTTCGGACTGGGTACTCGACATGCAGAGGCACTGGAAGTCGCCAAGCTCGTATGTGAAATCACTGGCATGGACCGGGTCGCATTCGTCAACAGCGGCACGGAAGCTATTATGAATGCTGTGCGCGCAGCTCGTGCAGCCACACGACGCAACCATATCGTGCTGTTTTCCAGCAGTTACCATGGACACTGGGATGCAGTTCTAGCGACGGTAGATCGTTTTGAAGCCGGGGCGAAAACCAAGCCGATTTCTGTCGGGATTCCGGAAAATATGGTGGCTGATGTTTCCGTATTCGAATTTGGTTCCGAACTGGCGTTGGAGTTTATTGCCACCCACGGCAGCGAAGTCGCGGCTGTGTTGATCGAGCCAGTACCGACTCGTGATCCGGGCCTTGCCGACCCGAGCTACCTTCGACGATTGCGTGACGCAACGGCCAAGGTTGGAACGCTGTTGATCTTCGACGAAATTGTCACCGGCTTTCGTGTCCATCCGGCAGGTATACAAGGCCTCTATGGAATTGAGGCTGACATTGTCACGTACGGCAAGACCATCGGGGGCGGTATGCCGTTAGGTGTGGTTGCCGGCCGTGGGCAAAGCCTTGATGCGATTGACGGTGGCAATTGGAATTTCGGTGATGAAAGCTACCCTGGCGTGGAACCTACATTTTTTGGCGGGACCTTTTTCCAGCATCCGCTCGCAATGGCAACCGCCAAGGCTACCCTGCTTCAGATAAAGCGCGGTGGGGTGGCGTTCACCCAGAATTTGAACCAGAAAGCCGAAGCGTTTACCTCACGGTTGAATGACCTATTCCAGACACGCGGAATTAATATTGAAGCACGCGTGTTCAGTTCGTTCTTTCGTCTGGTTCATAAAGAGAACATGGATTTACTCTATTATAACTTGCTTATGCGTGGTGTTTATATCTGGGAATGGCGATGCTGGTTCCTGTCGGCGGCGCATGAAGATGTCCATCTGAGCAAAGTATACGATGCATTCGTGCAAAGTCTTGACGAGTTGCAAGGTATCGCTGTGTCAAGTCAGCAGCGATAAGTCGAGATTCCGATAACTTAGTATTACTAACAGCCAAAAAGGCAGGGGTGCGTATGCCATTGCGAAATTTAAAGGTTTTTATTGGTGGTCCTATTCAATTTGCGATCCGTCGAGACGGCTTCCATGAAGAACTGAAAGAGACGATTGAGCTTGCCATCCAGGCTGTGACGCAGCTGAATGGGCAAGTGTTATCGGCACATAAAGCTGAACGATTTGGTGTGGATACCCCGGCGTTTACTCCTGAAATGGTATCCAAGCGTGATTTCGCCTGGATGCAGGAGTGCGATGTGTTCATGCCGATATTACCGGTTCTGGCAGGCAGTGAGTTATTGCGTACGGATGGCACTCATATTGAGCTTGGTTGGGCGTCCGCCTTGAAGCGGCCTGTGTTGTTGGTAACTGAGCTGCCGATAGTGGAGGGAGGGAGTCACTTGCTTAAGGGCCTTGAGCATATTTGTAAATTGTCCAAGCTTGATGTGCAGGAATTTCGTAAGCGACCAGCACAAATTGGAGAAATACTTCAAGGCTTGATAGCTGCCTGATCGCATTGAAATAGCGTATCAGATACGGTCCGGCATAAAGGATTGATGTAATGATCACGGGGATCAAGTAATGAGTAATCAAGGCAAGGTAGCGGATTACAGTGTGTTGGGTATGAGTTTGAAGTCACCCATTATTGTCGGTTCTGGATTACTGTCGGATCAGGCGAAAAATATCCGTCAGTTAGTAAAGCGGGGTGCAGGCGCGGTTGTCACAAAAACCATTTATCCGATCTCTGAAAAAAATCATTCGGAGCGTATCTATTCCATCGGGACGGGGCTGCTGAATAATACAAACTATTCGAAAAGAAAAGTGGACGATTGGCTCGGGTTGTTGAGCCAGTTTAAGCAAGAACGTCTTCCAATTATTGCCTCTGTGCATGCACCGTTTCCTGATGCGTTAGGATCTTTGGTTGATAGTATTCGCGAGGTCAGTGACTGTCCCTTGGAGTTGGGAATCTCTTGCTTACATGCCGATGATGTGATGGAAGATACACCCGAGCGTGTTTACGCTTATGCGCAGGCGGTGCGACAAAATACCGACGTCCATTTTTCGGTAAAGCTTTCACTGGGACAATCCCTTCACGAGCGAGTACACGCGGCTATAGACGGAGGCGCAAGTGCGGTGACCCTTAGTGATACCATTTCCGGAATAGCGTTCGATCTGGTCAAAGGAAAAGCGGTACTTGGAGGCATATGTGGATATTCCGGTCCCGGAATCAAGCCAATGGTGCTTGCAGCTATCTATGATCTTCGGCAACGGGGGATCGTTATTCCAATCATGGGCAGTGGTGGCGTGCAAAGTGGCTTGGATGTGCACGAGTATATGTTGGCAGGTGCCGAAACGATTCAAGTGTATTCGGCCTTACACAGCGATATGTTCACAACGCTTGAGCGTATTACGCAAGAATATGAGTCGAACTGTGAACACGTACTTGTCGCGGAGGCAGCAGAATGAGAGCCGATGGCCTGGAATACTTTGCAGAGTTTTCAAGTGAGTCGATATGTTCGAGTGTGAACGGTCGCACATTGATTTGGCCCATTGGTGGTGTAGAGCAGCATGGGCCTCACTTACCATTGAACGTTGATACCATCATTCCCGAAGCGTTCGCAAAAGCGTTGGCGCTCGATTGCCGTGGCATTATTCTACCGGTACAGCCTTTATCCGTTCGGTCGTTGCCACAAAGTGGAGGAGGGCTCCAGTTTCCCGGCACAGTATTTGTTGACGGTTGCACATTTGTTAACTACTTGACAGACGCGTTGAAGAGCCTGAGTGCACTGCCGTTCGGACAAATAGTGATTATAAATGGGCATTATGAAAATGAGGGTTTCATCTTCGAGGCGCTAGACAGGGTTCGCAGCTCGGGGGCATTCGCCGAGCGTTCTGTGTTGGCCTTCAGTTGGTGGAGCATGGTCAGCAATGCATGGGTTGTCGACAATCTACCCGATTTTCCCGGCTGGCACGCTGAACATGCCGGTGTTACTGAAACTAGTTTAATGATGCACCTGAGGCCCGAACTGGTATCCTCCGACCGACCGGATCACGAACACCCTCCACAATGTGGGGTATATAGCCTACCGCTTGCGCCTGAGTCGTCCACGAGAGGGGTATTATCGAAAACGTCTGGTTCGAGCGCGCGCATTGGCGAACTGATATTCGACCATGTGCGGCAAGCCGTAAGAAAAATGGTCACAGAGAAGGCGTAGCTTAAAAATAAGTGCGCCATGGAAGATGGCGCACTTACATTTTTATGACTGAACCAGCGAGTTGGCGGCGGAAAAATCGTTGAGTCTTTTTTTGAGGTGAGCGAAGAACTCCGCGGGAGGCGTTTCACTGAAAAAGTGGTCGCCCTGGACGTGGGTCAACTCAAAGGATTGATCCGTCAGCGTGTGCCAGTTATGCATCATTTCTTTTGAAACCAAGCTGTCCTGTTCGCCATGAAATGCGATGATGGGACAGTTGAGGCGCGGTGTGTTTTCAAATTTCCATTCGCGGCAAAGTTTGAAGTCGGCTTGCAGAACAGGGAGGAAGAGTGAAGCGAGTTCAGGGTGGCGAAGCGTTTTCATGCAGGCTGGGTTAAAGTTTTTAATTCGCGAAAGCGCGGTCTCGGCATCAATGTCGTCAAGGTCGGGCAAAGCAACCCGGTATTCAGGCGAGGCCGTTGAGCAGAGAACAACGCATTCGGGAAATAGAGGAGAATGCAGGCGGGAAAATTTTTGCGCTAGATGGTAGGCAATCCAACCTCCCATACTCGTTCCCACGAAGGCTAAACGCATGTCATGAAAGGCGGTGAGCTCACGTGAAAGTATATTGATCAAGTAATCCATATCACTCAATGAAGGGGTTTTTATGTTGTTGCCACGACCGGGCAAGTGGACGGGATGGATAACACTATCGTGGCCTAGCTGTTTGCCCCAGCGCAGATAGAAATTTGAATTGCCCCCCGCGTAGGGAAAACAAATTAAATTGAGTTTGTTCGGCGAAGGTTGAGTCGTGATCAGCACTGCTGGCATACTCCGAAATAGAAACGAATATCTGATGATAATCAGACTGTCGAAATTATTGATTTTCCAGCGGCTCCCTGATCGATGTGCAAAGGGGCGGGTCAATCTGGTAGAAGTGTTGCAAGTCAAATCGAAAGGTTAACGTTTTTTTGAGTTTTTTATTGAGGTCCTGCGGGGCGATATCCAGAATTACGCGGTGATCTACAAGTTTGGTGACTTCGCCGCGAGAAAGCGATAGTTTACGAGTGAGTATATTGATCAGTCGAACAGGTATGGAATATTCAAAAAGTATTTGAATTTCGACGATGTCTGTATCGCTAAGCGCATAGGGGTCGGAACCGTCAATGATGAATTCCGGGATCGGACCAAGTTCGGCATTGTTTTTCTTTAAGATTGGGTAGTCGTATGAGTAACGACGGACTTGTTCGATATTATTCTGTGTGAAATGTTCGAGCAACTCAGGGTTGAGTTTATTGGTGTTGATGCGTGGGAATATATCTATATTCCACGTGTAGTTGCATTTTTCACATTTGTAGATATTCCACACGTCCAGCGTTTTTTTCTGAGCGTTAACGCGGAAACACCCTGAGGGATAGAAAAGTTTTTTTATCTCGCACGTCGGACAACGCTTTGTTATTGACTGACACCCAATAGGCTTCACTAGCCAATGAATAATTCCCTTTTTCATATCTTCATCCTTGAGAAATGCTGCTTGAATTTAACGCTTCGCACGTGGCAGGGCAAGTGGTTCGTACATGCAACGATTTAGCTTAGAAGAGTCTTTTGTTACTGAGTGTTTTTTTTGTATCTTTATGTAAATTTGTGTAGGCGAAGGGGCTGTTCCATTTGATCAAATGCTTATCCATGAGAGTAAACGGCGCCAGCGTGGCTAATAGGGCGCGTTGTAAAAGTGGGTGTGGCGCGGTACAGGCTTCTATGTTTGAAGCAGCGTGTGCTTCAAGTGGCCACGAGGCGCTGTTCAATCACAATCAATGAGGTTTATAGCGGCCAGGGTGGCCGCAGCGTTAGTAGACCCGCACTTCGGTCGGGAGATGAAATCGAGTCTGGCTGATCCTTTTCTCGGTGATCGGTTATAGTGCCCGACAACTTTGCAAAGGATGATGCTGTGTGCGAATAACGCTTCTGTTATCGGCATGCCTGTTATGCCTGAACGCCTACGCGGCCCCTGTTGACGTGGCCAGCCTGGACCGTGGTACCTGGCCCGAAAAGCTTGGCAGCCCGGCGCTGTTCGACGTGGCCTCGCGTGCGGAAACCCTGATGTTTGCCCATGGTTTGATTGCCAGCGAAGCCCAGGACGAAACCGCGCTCAAACAGCGCCTGGGATTGAAGATCATCAACCTGGCCGCCATCGACGACCTGCGTCGCCAACTCTGGCAACGGTTGTTGGAGAACTACACATTCGCCCAGCAAAGCTGCGAGGAAGACGCTTCGTTCTGCTACCTGGTGGAAAACATGGACGACCTGCGCGAACAGGCCGGCAAGTTCGACGTCAGTGACGACTCTTTCTATATAGGCTGGGCCGCCCCCAGCCGGCACTTTCATGAGCGCTATCTCGATGAACTGCTGCGCAAGGCCGCACTGTTGCCACAGATCAGCAGCGAAGTGGCGCGCTTTGGTGATCACGAACGCAATGGCGACGAGCTCAACGATCGCATGTTCCTGCTGACCTTCGACGGCGGCCCGGCAACGGTCGGCGGCAATACCGACTGGCTCGCCGACTACCTGCGCAAGCAAAAGATGAACGCCACGTTCTTCACCCTTGGCAGCAGCCTGCAAACCCGCGTGGAGCGCAGTTCTGTCGCGGATGTGCAGGCGTTGTATCAGGGGCAGTGCGTAGGTATCCAGGGGTGGCAGTATCGCTCTCACAGCCATTGGGTCGATTGGCAGGACTCCATCACCCGCAGCGCATCACTGGTGCAAAACCTGCTGCCGGAAAACTATGTGCCGCTGTTCCGACCGCCCTACGGGCAGCGGCGCGCGAATAGCCAGGGATTCTTCCAGGCTCAAGGTCTGCAAGTGGCGTTATGGGATATCGATTCCCAGGACGATCCGGGCAGGCTCAAGGCCGACGAGTCGGCGCAACGGGTGCTGACGCTGATGCTGCTGTGGCGCAAAGGCGTGATTGTGTTTCACGACACCCAGGACAAGGCGCGGGCGGCACTGCCAATGGTGTTGCAGACAACGGCGCAGAGCGGCTTGGGCTGGCAGGACTGTCGTGAAGCATTTCGATGAAATGCCCGGTTCTTCTGGTCGAGGGAGATTTCTGGGGTGATTTGCCGCGACATTTCGATGCAGGCGGACTTCCGACTTTAACGGGGTACCTGGCACTCGGCTAGTGCTATTCGTCATCCTGAAAAATAAACTTCAAAAAAGCGTCAAAGTGCTTTTTCCTGTCATGGGTTTTGCGGTATTACGAAGTCAGACCGCCGAAACCTGCAGCACAGGTGGCGTCTTCCAAGACTCCTCATGTGGGCACTGCACTTGACCTCACTCAAGGTGCAGTCGGTGGTCGAATCGAGGCGCAGCACCGCCCAGGTATTGCGTCGACTGGCTCCCACAAAGGTGACCGAGTATGGATGATCATGGACGCACCCCTTCTTCCGACCAGCCAATCCTTTATGTGCTTGATACCAACGTACTGATTCACGATCCAAACGCACTGCTTAACTTTGAAGAACACCACGTCGCCATCCCCATGATCGTGCTGGAGGAACTGGACAAACTCAAAAGCGGCCACCACAGCGTTGCCGCCGAATGCCGCCAGGCCATCCGCCTGATCGACAAGACCCTGGGCGAAGCCTCGCCCGAGGACGTTGAAGTCGGCGTGCCGATCCAGCGCGGCAAGAGCGGGCCCAAGGGCTTGCTGTCGATCCTGATGAGCAAGCGCAACGAGCCCAACAGCCTGCTGCCGGAAAACCTGAACGACAACAAAATCATCAACCAATTGATCGACCTGCATGCGCGCGACAAGGACCTGCGCGTGGTGCTGGTGACCAAAGACATCAATATGCGCCTCAAGGCCCGGGCGTGCGGGATCGCGGCCGAGGACTACAGTACCGACCAACTGGTTGACGACGTGTCGATGCTGTCCCGTGGTTATCACATGATGACCGGCTCGTTCTGGGACCGCGTCAGCAAAGTCGAAACCCGCCAGGACCACGGTCGCACCTGGCACCAGGTACAGCTGATCGACAACCTGCCGGCGGTGCATATCAATGAGTTCATTGTCGACGAGCAGGGCTTCGTGGGCTGGATCAAAGAGATCCAGGTCGACAAGTTGCTGATCCTCGACCTGCATCAGGAACCCCTGTTGCACCAGGAAGCCTGGGGCCTGAAACCGCGTGATATCTACCAGAGCCTGGCGCTGTATGCGCTGCTCGATCCGGACATTCACCTGGTCAACCTGACCGGTGCGGCAGGCTCGGGCAAGACTATCCTCGCCCTGGCCGCCGCCATCGAACAGACCATGGTGACCAAGCGCTACCGCCGCATCATCGCCACCCGCAGCGTGCAGGGCCTGGACCAGGAGATCGGTTTTCTGCCCGGCACCGAGGCGGAAAAAATGGAGCCATGGCTGGGGGCGATCACCGACAACCTCGAAGCCTTGCACATGGATGACGAAAACACCCATGGCAGCGTCGACTACATCCTCAGCAAAGTGCCGTTGCAGTTCAAATCCCTCAACTACATTCGAGGCCGCAGTTTCCAGCAGAGTCTGATTTTGATCGATGAATGCCAGAACCTCACCCCGCACCAGATGAAAACCATCATCACCCGTGCCGGCGCCGGTTCCAAAGTGGTGTGCCTGGGCAACCTGGCGCAGATCGACACCCCTTACCTGTCCGCGACCAGCTCCGGGCTGACTTACCTGACGGAACGCTTCAAGGATTTCCCGAACGGCGTGCATATCGCGCTGCAGGGCGTGCCACGTTCGATTCTGGCCGAATACGCAGAGTCTCACCTGTAACGCGATCAATGTGGGAGGGGGCTTGCCCCCGATGACGGTGGTGCATTCAACATCTCTGTTGACTGACCCACCGTCATCGGGGGCAAGCCCCCTCCCACATTTTGATCGGCGATAGGTTTACAATCGCTGCTCCTGATCAGGAGTATCGCTGTGCTGACTCATCTCGATTCCCAAGGTCGCGCCCATATGGTCGACGTCACCGACAAAGCCGTGACGTTCCGTGAGGCGGTGGCCGAAGCGTGGGTGCGCATGTTGCCCGACACCCTGAAAATGATTGTCGACGGCGCCCACCCCAAGGGCGACGTATTTGCCGTGGCCCGCATTGCCGGGATCCAGGCGGCGAAAAAAACCAGCGATCTAATCCCGTTGTGCCACCCGCTGATGCTCACCGGGGTCAAGGTCGAACTGCGCGCCGACGGTGACAATGCCGTTTACATCCTGGCGCGCTGCAAGCTCTCCGGCCAGACCGGCGTCGAAATGGAAGCCCTGACCGCCGCCAGCGTCGCGGCACTGACCATCTACGACATGTGCAAGGCGGTGGACCGTGGCATGATCATCGAAAATATTCGCCTGCTGGAAAAGCTCGGCGGCAAAAGCGGGCATTTCAAGGCGGACCAGGCATGAGCATCAACGTATTGTTTTTTGCGCGTTACAGCGAAGCGATTGGCCTGGATTCGCTGGAGATGGAAGGCGACTTCGCGACCGTCGACGCCGTACGCCAAGCCTTGGCGGGTGGACCGGACTTTGCGGTGCTCAACGAAACCAGCCTGATGTGCGCCCGTAACCAAGAGTTGTGCGCGCTCGACGAACCGCTGCAAGCCGGCGATGAAGTCGCGTTTTTCCCGCCGGTGACCGGAGGCTGAGCATGGCCATTCGTGTGCAGGTCGAGGCCTTTGATCCCGGTGCCGAAGTGAACGCGATGCACGCGGCCAATATCGGCGTGGGCGCGGTGGTGAGTTTTGTCGGTTATGTGCGCGACTTCAATGACGGACGCGAGGTGTCGGGGATGTTTCTGGAACACTACCCCGGCATGACCGAAAAAGCCCTGGCCAGGATCGCGGTGGAAGCGGAACAGCGCTGGCCGTTGCTCAAGCTGGAGGTGCTGCATCGCATCGGCGCGCTGGAGCCGGGTGAGCCGATTGTGTTTGTGGCGGCGGCCAGTGCGCATCGTCAGGCGGCGTTTGATGCCTGTGCGTTTGTGATGGATTACCTGAAGACGCGGGCGCCGTTTTGGAAGAAAGAGACCACGCCAGAAGGTGCGCGTTGGGTTGAAGGGCGGGCCAGTGATCACTCGGCAGCAGATCGCTGGAAATAGCCAGCCAGGACAAATCTCAAAACCAGCAGAGATCAAAGTGTGGGAGGGGGCTTGCCCCCTCCCACACTTTTATTGCATTTGAGCTTAAGGGCGCTTGCGTTCTACAGCGCGCAGCAAATGCGTCGGCGGCGTCTCACAGCTGATCTTGCGTCCCAGCAACGTCTCGATCGACGGCAACTGGTACGAGTCATCTTCCCCGGCAAAGCTGATCGATACACCCGCAGCCCCGGCACGCCCGGTACGACCGATACGGTGCACATAGTCGTCCGGCACTTCCGGCAGGGTGAAGTTGATCACGTGGCTGATGCCGTCGATGTGAATGCCGCGCCCGGCCACGTCGGTGGCCACCAGCACGCGGATCTTGCCTTCGCGGAAGCCTTCCAGGGTCTTGATGCGCTTGTGCTGCGGCACATCGCCGGACAGTTGCGCGGCGTTGACGCCATCGCGCACCAGGCGCTCTTCGATGCGGCGCACTTCGTCCTTGCGGTTGGCGAATACCATCACGCGCTCCCAACCGTTGTCGTTGATCAGGTTGTAGAGCAGCTTGTATTTGTCGGCACCAGCCACCGCATAGATGTGCTGCTCGACGTTTTCGCTGGCGACGTTGAGCGCTTCGATCTCGACGATGGACGGGTCGGTGGTCCATTGCTTGGCGAGGTTCATCACGTCTTCGGTGAAGGTCGCGGAGAACAGCAGGGTCTGGCGCTCGGCTTTTGGCGGGGTCTGGCGAATGATCTGGCGCACTTGCGGGATAAAGCCCATGTCGAGCATGCGGTCGGCTTCGTCCAGCACCATCACTTCGACCATGTCCAGGTGCACGTCGCCGCGCTGGTTGAAGTCGAGCAGACGGCCCGGGGTGGCGACCAGGATGTCGCAGTGGCGGGCTTCCAGGTGCTTGAGCTGCTTGTCGAAGTCCATGCCGCCGACGAAGGTCATCACATTGAGACCGGTATACTTGGTCAGGTCGGCGGCGTCCTTGGCGATCTGCACCACCAGCTCCCGGGTAGGGGCGATGATCAGCGCGCGCGGTTCACCCATGTAGCGTTCTTTGGGCGGCGGCGTTTGCAGCAGTTGGGTGATGATCGAGATCAGGAACGCGGCGGTCTTGCCGGTGCCGGTCTGGGCGCGGCCGATGGCGTCTTTGCCGGCCAGGGTGAAGCCCAGCACCTGCGCCTGGATCGGCGTGCAGTACGGGAAGCCCAGGTCCTGGATGGCGTGCATCAGTTCCGGGGCCAGGTCGAAGTCGTGGAAGCGGGTCTTGCCTTCCTGGGGCTCGACGACGAAGTCTTCGAGCTTCCACGGGATGACGACCGGCTTCGGGGCGTGTTCGCGGCGAGGCTTTGGCGCGACTGGCGCGGCAGCGGCCTCAACCGGTTTTGCCTGTTCAGGCGCTGTCACGTTCGGCTGGGCGACGGCTGCCGTCCGTGCGGGCTGCCTGCCGTCATTGCGGCTGCCGGTTGGCGGGACGGGAGCACTGGGAACAGGCGCGAGCGGCTCAGCCTCGCTTTTGCCGAACATCTTCTTGAGTGCTTTGAGCACGGTCATCTCATTAATTGGTTAAGGAATGTACGCCGGCCAGTGTAATGCAAGAATCGGGCGCGGCGTAGTGCGTCTGTCATACAACTACATAAACGCGGGGATCAGCGCAGGCGCTCAGCCAGCCAAGTGCCGATATCGTGTATCTCTTGGGGTAACACTTCGTGGCCCATTGGGTATTCCTGCCATGTCACGGTGACACTACGGGTCTTCAAATGCTCATAGGCGCTGCGGCCCATGGCGTTCTGTACCACCTCGTCGTATAGGCCGTGCAGGCACAGGGCCGGGATGCGTTGCTGGCTGGCGGATAATTCCAGCTCATCGTCGAAAGTTGGCGCGTAAGTGGAAAGGGCGATGACCCCACCCAGGGGGCCCTGCCATTGTTTAAACGCAGTGTGGAAAACCACTGCGCCGCCCTGAGAGAAGCCAGCCAGGAAAACGCGCGAAGCGTCTATCCCGGTTCTCTTCTGTGCCTCAATCAAATCCGTGACCATTTTGGTCGACGCTTCCAGTTCGTCCAGACTGATCGAACGGGCCGGGCTCATGGCCTTGATGTCGTACCAACTCGGCATCTCGTAGCCACCGTTGATCGTCACCGGGCGGCTGGGCGCCTGGGGCAAAACGAAGCGGGTGGTCATTAATGTTTCCTGCAGCAGTTCGGCCACCGGCAGGAAGTCGTAGCGATCGGCGCCCAGGCCATGCAGCCAGATAACGCAGGCGTCTGCGGACTTGGTGGGCTCTAGAATCAAGGGTTCGGTCATGTTTGCTCCATAGATGTGCAGGCGCTCCGATTGGGTGCGTCGCAACGGTGCGCGACAGGTTGATCTGTTAAGAGAATGTCGCAAGGTTGAATCTTTTGCCATTGAACAGAGCGCTCAGCGACTCAGCCAGCACTCTGGTACGGGCCTTGCTATGTGTAGGTCGATGTCAGAACTCTCCTAGGACGGTAACACTATCAGTGACTGCCGCTTGTGGGAAAGCAACTGGAATTACCGCAAAGATCTCATGCTGCTTGACCCCAAAAAAAGCCAACACGGGTCGATATCGCCTCATAAGGGTGCGCTGAGGTTGGAGCTCCGACACAACAAGAGCAACTGGAGGTTTGAATGAAGGTATTGAAATCCACCCTGGCCATCGTGACCGCGGCCGCTGTATTGGGTGTCAGTGGTTTTGCCCAGGCTGGCGCCACCCTGGACGCCGTGCAGAAGAAAGGCTTTGTACAATGTGGCGTGAGTGACGGCCTGCCGGGTTTCTCGGTGCCGGATGCCAGCGGCAAGATCCTCGGGATTGACGCTGACGTGTGCCGCGCTGTGGCCGCTGCCGTTTTCGGCGACGCGACCAAGGTCAAGTTCAGCCAGTTGAACGCCAAGGAGCGTTTCACCGCGCTTCAATCGGGCGAAGTCGACATCCTGTCACGCAACACCACCATGACCAGCTCCCGCGATGCGGGCATGGGCCTTAAATTCCCGGGCTTCATCACCTACTATGACGGCATCGGTTTCCTGGTTAACAACAAGCTGGGCGTGAAAAGCGCCAAGGAACTGGACGGTGCAACCATCTGCATCCAGGCCGGTACCACCACCGAGCTGAACGTTTCCGACTACTTCCGTGGCAACAACCTCAAGTACACCCCGATCACCTTCGACACCTCCGATGAAAGCGCCAAGTCGCTGGAATCCGGGCGTTGCGACGTGCTGACCTCCGACAAGTCCCAACTGTTCGCCCAGCGCAGCAAGCTGGCCGCACCGAAGGACTACGTGGTTCTGCCGGAAACCATTTCCAAGGAGCCCCTGGGCCCGGTCGTGCGTAACGGCGACGACGAGTGGCTGGCCATCGTGCGCTGGGTTGGCTACGCGATGCTCAATGCCGAAGAGGCCGGTATCACCTCCAAGAACGTCGAAGCTGAAGCCAAGTCCACCAAGAACCCGGACGTTGCTCGTCTGCTCGGTGCCGACGGCGAATACGGCAAAGACCTGAAAGTGAAGAAGGATTGGGTGGTACAGATCGTCAAGCAAGTCGGTAACTACGGCGAAGTGTTCGAGCGCAACCTGGGCAAGAGCACCCCGCTGGAAATCGACCGTGGCCTGAACGCGCTGTGGAACAACGGCGGCATTCAATACGCACCGCCTGTGCGCTGATCGCTGATGGTTCTGTCACCCGGTGGGCCAACCGCCGGGTGATGTTCTGTTCCATTCTTTCCGGGGCACTTCATGCAAAATCAAATCGGCGCACCCAAGCAGAAGCTCAGCTTCAGCGATCCCAAAGTGCGTGCGTGGCTCTTCCAGATCATCACGATTGTGGCGGTGGTCTCGCTGGGCTGGTACCTCTTCAACAATACCCAGACCAACCTGCAACACCGGGGCATTACCTCGGGTTTCGACTTTCTTGAGCGCAGTGCCGGCTTCGGCATCGCGCAGCACCTGATCGACTACACCGAATCGGACAGCTATGCCCGGGTGTTTGTGATCGGTTTGCTCAACACCTTGCTGGTGACCTTTATTGGCGTGATCCTGGCGACACTGCTCGGGTTTGTCATCGGCGTGGCACGGCTGTCGCCGAACTGGATGATCAACAAGCTGGCGACCGTGTACGTGGAAGTGTTCCGCAACATTCCGCCGCTGCTGCAGATCCTGTTCTGGTACTTCGCGGTGTTCCTGACCATGCCGGGGCCGCGCAACAGCCATAATTTCGGTGACACCTTCTTCGTCAGCAGCCGTGGCCTGAATATGCCGGCGGCGCTTGCCGCTGACGGGTTCTGGCCGTTTGTGGTCAGCGTCGTGGTTGCCATTGCGGCGATCGTGCTGATGACCCGTTGGGCCAACAAGCGCTTTGAAGCCACCGGTGTTCCGTTTCATAAGTTCTGGGCGGGCCTGGCGCTGTTCATCGTGATCCCGGCGTTGTGCGCGTTGATTTTCGGTGCACCGCTGCACTGGGAAATGCCCAAGCTGCAAGGTTTCAACTTTGTCGGCGGCTGGGTACTGATTCCCGAACTGCTGGCACTGACCCTGGCGCTGACCGTCTACACGGCCGCGTTTATCGCCGAGATCGTGCGTTCGGGCATCAAGTCGGTCAGCCACGGCCAGACCGAAGCCGCGCGCTCCCTGGGCCTGCGCCCCGGGCCGACGCTGCGCAAGGTCATCATCCCGCAAGCCTTGCGGGTGATCATTCCGCCGCTGACCAGCCAATACCTGAACCTGGCGAAAAACTCGTCGCTGGCCGCCGGTATCGGTTACCCGGAAATGGTTTCGCTGTTTGCCGGCACGGTGCTCAACCAGACCGGCCAGGCCATCGAAGTCATTGCCATCACCATGAGCGTGTACCTGGCGATCAGCATCAGCATTTCCCTGCTGATGAACTGGTACAACAAGCGCATTGCGCTGATCGAGCGGTGAGGAAACGCCCATGAGTTCACATACATTCAAACCGGATATGCCGCCGCCGAACAAAGTCTTCGGGCCGATGGCATGGATGCGCGCCAACCTGTTCTCCAGCTGGCTCAACACGCTGCTGACGTTGCTCGCGTTCTACCTGATCTACCTGGTGGTACCGCCGATCCTCAGTTGGGCGATCATCGACGCCAACTGGGTTGGCACCACCCGCGCCGATTGCACCAAGGAAGGCGCCTGCTGGGTGTTCATCCAACAGCGCTTCGGCCAGTTCATGTACGGCTACTACCCCGGCGATCTGCGCTGGCGCGTAGACCTCACCGTGTGGCTGGCGATTGTCGGCGTGGCGCCGTTGTTCATCTCGCGCTTTCAACGCAAGGCGGTCTATGGCCTGAGCTTTCTGGTGCTGTACCCGATCATCGCATTCTTCCTGCTGCACGGCGGCGCGTTCGGGTTGACCAACGTGGCCACCAGCCAGTGGGGCGGCTTGATGCTGACCCTGGTCATCGCCACCGTCGGCATTGCCGGCGCGTTGCCGCTGGGCATCATGCTGGCGTTGGGGCGGCGTTCGAACATGCCGGCGATTCGGGTGGTCTGCGTGACCTTCATCGAATTCTGGCGCGGCGTGCCGTTGATCACGGTGCTGTTCATGTCCTCGGTGATGCTGCCACTGTTCCTGCCCGAAGGCATGGGCATCGACAAGCTGCTGCGCGCCTTGATCGGCGTGATCCTGTTCCAGTCGGCCTACGTGGCCGAAGTGGTGCGCGGCGGGTTGCAGGCGATCCCCAAGGGCCAGTACGAAGCGGCCGCGGCGATGGGCCTGGGTTACTGGCGCAGCATGGGGCTGGTGATCCTGCCGCAAGCGCTGAAGATGGTGATCCCCGGCATCGTCAACACGTTTATCGCGCTGTTCAAGGATACGAGCCTGGTGATCATCATCGGCCTGTTCGACCTGCTCAACAGCGTCAAGCAAGCCGCCGCCGACCCCAAATGGCTGGGCATGGCCACCGAAGGCTACGTGTTCGCCGCCCTGGTGTTCTGGATTTTCTGTTTTGGTATGTCGCGCTATTCCATTCATTTGGAACACAAGCTCGACACAGGCCACAAGCGTTAGGAGTTGTTGTTATGAGCGAAGCGATCAAACAGCCTGTGAGCCCTGAAGGCATTATCCAGATGCAGGGCGTCAACAAATGGTACGGCCAGTTCCATGTGTTGAAAGACATCAACCTCAACGTCAAGCAGGGCGAGCGTATCGTGTTGTGCGGCCCGTCGGGTTCGGGCAAGTCCACCACCATCCGTTGTCTCAACCGTCTGGAAGAGCATCAGCAGGGCCGTATCGTGGTCGACGGCGTGGAACTGACCAACGACCTCAAGCAGATCGAAGCGATCCGCCGTGAAGTCGGCATGGTGTTCCAGCACTTCAACCTGTTCCCGCACCTGACCATCCTGCAGAACTGCACCCTGGCGCCGATGTGGGTGCGCAAGATGCCCAAGCGCAAGGCCGAGGAAATCGCCATGCATTACCTGGAGCGCGTGCGCATTCCGGAGCAGGCCCACAAGTTTCCGGGGCAGCTTTCAGGTGGCCAGCAACAGCGTGTGGCGATTGCCCGCGCGCTGTGCATGAAGCCCAAGATCATGTTGTTCGACGAGCCGACCTCGGCACTCGACCCGGAAATGGTCAAGGAGGTGTTGGACACCATGATCGGCCTGGCCGAAGACGGCATGACCATGCTGTGCGTGACCCACGAGATGGGTTTTGCGCGCACCGTGGCCAACCGCGTGATCTTCATGGACAAAGGCGAGATCGTTGAGCAGGCGGCGCCGAATGACTTCTTCGATAACCCGCAGAATGATCGGACCAAGTTGTTCTTGAGCCAGATTCTGCATTGATTGCAGCTTAAAGAAACCCGGCTTTTACGCCGGGTTTTTTGCGTCTGTTCTCAAGGTGTTGTCAGGGTTTCATGTTCTCTATGTACCGTATTCTTGGAATTGCGCAGGTCTGCACCTTCACTCAGGACTTTCGCATCGACCATCAAGTGTGGATGACGCTCAAGCAAGCGCATCAGTATGACCAGTGACTTGGGTGGTAATACTTCGCCGCGTTCGTAGCGAGAAACCGCGTTGTGCCCGCCACCTGACAACAGTTCCACGGTTTCCTTTTGTGACAGATGCAATTTGCGGCGTATGCGTTTCAGCTCTGTGCCGATCATTCGCCGGAAGGTGTGGACTATGTCATCGCACAGGTTCGAATAGCGTTCTGCGTCTTGCGGATCGAGGAGCACTTCTCCACACGCCTCGCATTCCCACCCAGACAAATTGTCGATACGGCGAAGCAAGCCTTTCACTTCCATTGTCTCGCTGCGTCCCGAGAAATGAAGCATCCCGTCCTGCCTTCCGCAACTGCAACATTGTTGTCTTTTCATGTGTTTTTCTCCTTGAAGGAGATCACCGGAGGTCCGTCGCCTGGACGGTAAGTCACCTTTATTTAGATCTCCAAACCGTGCGAGCAAATGTGGTAAACGTCCTGCCAGGCACGATGATCGTCATAACTTGTCATCGACTTGTACAGCATCGTTCTTTTCAGCGCGTAGATGACTGCCTGCATCTCTCCTATATCCAGGCCAAGGTCTTTACCGCTCAGCCGTGCGGTCGCGGTAAAGGCTCTGAAGCCAAGCCGCCTGACATCCGCCTTTATCACCGCCAAATCGTAATGAGGTGTGTACTTTTCCATAAGACACCTGAGTCCAATAATTACCCTCTGAGGGTAATTTTACCAATCGAAAATACTGCTCCTTTTGCTGCCCAGGAACCCTAGTGCGTTGCCTTTGTAGGCAGCTCCGAATAGCCTGTGGGAAAATTCATCCCATGATTGGCCGTACTGCAGGCGATCTGCAGGCACTGCGCTTGGCAAGACCCGCAACGCGCCAAATCCCTCTGCCGGCAGTTGATCAATGAACCCTGAAACCCCACGCAAGACTGAACTTGAAGAGCTGCTGATTGACGCCGAGGCCGACGACGAGGTTGTGCAACACGCGCAGCCGAGCGTGGCCCGACCCTGGTTGCTGTTGCTCGGCCTGGTCCTGGTGGCGCTGAATCTGCGCCCGGCGCTGTCGAGCCTGTCGCCGCTGCTGGCGCAAGTCTCCAGCAGCCTGGGCTTGTCGGCCGCCAAGGCCGGTTTGCTGACCACCTTGCCGGTGCTCTGCCTGGGCCTTTTCGCGCCGACCGCGCCGCTGCTGGCGCGACGTTTTGGCGCCGAGCGCGTGGTATTGGGGATTCTGCTGACCCTGGCCGCCGGCATCATTCTGCGCGGTTCGTTCGGCGAGGTGGGCCTGTTCGCCGGCAGCCTGATTGCCGGTGCGAGCATCGGCATCATCGGCGTGTTGTTGCCGGGTATCGTCAAGCGCGACTTCGCCAGGCAGGCCGGTGCCATGACCGGTGTCTACACGATGGCCCTGTGCCTGGGCGCCGCCATGGCGGCAGGTGCCTCTGTGCCGCTGAGCCACTTCTTTGGCGACAGCTGGAAGATCGGCCTGGGCTTCTGGATCCTGCCGGCCCTGGTAGCGGCCCTGGTCTGGTTGCCGCAGGTTGGACAGAAACACGGTGCCCATCATGTGGCCTATCGCGTAAAAGGTTTATTGCGTGATCCGCTGGCCTGGCAAGTCACTCTGTACATGGGCCTGCAATCTTCCCTGGCCTATATCGTGTTCGGCTGGTTGCCGTCGATCCTGATCGGCCGGGGCCTGAGCGCGACCGAAGCCGGGCTGGCGCTGTCGGGGTCGATCATCGTGCAGCTGTTCAGCTCCCTTGCCGCGCCCTGGCTGGCAACGCGAGGCAAGGATCAACGCCTGGCAATCGTGGTGGTGATGCTGCTGACCCTGGGCGGTTTGTTCGGTTGTCTTTACGCACCGCTGGATGGCCTGTGGGGTTGGGCGATTGTGCTGGGCCTGGGGCAGGGCGGCACGTTCAGCCTGGCGCTGACCCTGATCGTGTTGCGCTCCCGCGATTCCCATGTGGCTGCGAACCTGTCGAGCATGGCCCAGGGCATCGGTTACACCCTGGCGTCCCTCGGCCCTTTCGCGGTCGGCCTGGTGCATGACTGGACCGGCGGCTGGACAGCCATCGGCTGGATCTTCGCCGTGCTTGGTCTGGGCGCCATCGTCGCGGGCCTCGGTGCCGGGCGTGCACGCTACGTGCAAGTCACCAGCGAGCACGTCTAGAGGTACACCACTTCCAGCGTGGCCGAGCCATCAAGCGCGGTCTCCACGCTCAAGTCGAGGTGCTTGCGGGCATTGATCACGGTCTGCACCGTGACAGTGCCCCCCAGGATGGCGATGGCCGTCGGCCCACTGACGCTGCCTTCCACCTCGGTGAAGCCCAGGTAGCTTCGCGAGCCGATGTCGATAGGGTTGAGGTTGGAGGTGCGCCACGCCAGGCCAGCGGTGGTGGACTCGGTGCCATAGACCTGCGGGGTGTTGCCGGCCTGGGTTTGGCGTGGGTCAAAGGTCAGGGAGTAGACCCCCAGGCGGTTGCCGCTGTGATCGAACCCCAGCCCGTAGTAGATCTCACTGTTGACCATGGCCGAGCCGTCCCGGTTGTCGCGCATGCGCAGGGCGTAGCGGACGGGGCCGTTGCAGGCGATGCCGATATGCAGGGTCTTGGCGGGCAGGCGCGTGGCGCTCTCCAGGTTCAGGTCCTGCTGGGCAATCTTGCCGTAGTCGATCAGGCCGCCGCTGGAAAGCTGCGGCAGGCAGGCAGCTGGAATGATCAGGCCGTGGACACTCAGGTCCACGGCCGATGCGGCCAACGCAGCGGGCGCACAGGCCAGTAACAACAGGCCGGAAAGAATGCGGGTTTTCATGGGACGGACTCCTCACAGTCATGGGTCAGGGGTAGACAATTTCGAGCGTGCCGGAACCGTTGATACGCACGACGTCACGCAGGTCCAGGGTTTGCATCGGCGCCAGGTAAGTCTTGATGCGCATCGTGCCGGTCAGGGTCTGCAGGGCGTCCGGCCCGGTGGTGACGCCGGGTTTGTCGGTAAAACCCATGATGCTGTTGGCAGCCATGGGGATTTGCCGCGCGGTGGAACTGCTCCACGCCACGCCATTGCTGGTCGAGTCGGTGCGGTACAAGGAGGGGAAGGCATCGGCGCTGAACTCCGCAGGATCGATGGTCAGGTAAAAGCGCCCGATCTTGTTGCGGCTGGCATCCAGGTCCAGGCCATAGGCGGTTTCATCCGTGCCGCCGGTGGCCGAGCCGTCGCGGTTGTCCTTCATGCGCAGGGCGAAGCGGATCGGCGCGTCGCAGGTCACGTTCAGGCGCAGGGTGCGGGTGGGCAAAGGTGTTTCAGTGCTGGCGTTGAGGTCTTTGGCATACAGGGTGCCGTAGTCCACCAGGCCTTGGTCGGACAAGGTTGGCAGGCAGGCGACAGGCGCAAAATGCGCGCGCAGTGTCAGTTCGCGGTAGCGCCCGTGGCGCGGGCCGTACAGCATCCCGGAGACTTCCCAGGTGGTCGCATCGCGCACTTGGGTGGCGGCAGGGTCGGCCCAGGCGCGCAAGGTCAACAGCAGCGCCAGGGTTTTCCCCGTGAGCACAACGTCCCGTTCCACCGGTGCGATGCCATGGCCGGGTCGCCACTGCACTGCGCCGCCACTGACCACAGGTGCCTGGCCCACGGCGGGCAGCAAACCCAGCTCCACCGCCCGGCCGTCGAGCAGGGCATCACCCACCTCAACGGCATAGCTGCCGTGCTCGGTAAACTGCAGGCGTTGCGCACTGGCGGCCAGCGCGCGGTAGAACAGGCTGAGGTCCTGGGCCTGTGGGCAGTTGACGGTTACGCTCAGGCGGCGTTCGCCGAGCAGGCGTTCCGGTGCGCTGTCGCTTTGCGCCAGGCGGCTCATCAGGCCGAAGTCCAGCAGCGGTTCGCTGACGTTCATTTGGCATTCTTCCACGGCCTGGACAGTGCCGGCGACGCCGATCAACAGCCACAGGCACAATTGACGCAGACAGGTTGCAAGGGACATGGCGGGAATCCTCAAGGTGCGTGACAGCGTGCGGGGGCCGTTTCGAAGTACACCGAGGGGTCGGCTTTTTCCGGCAGCGAGTAGCGCAATTGGCATCGGCCGCCTTCGGGAGTGGTTATCCACAGCATCGGTTGGCCCAGCACATTGGGTAAAAACACCTGGCTGCCTTCCTGCACCAGGGTGATGAACTCGCCATTGCCGCTGCTGACGGAAGCGCCTGCGGGCAGCGGTGCACCCTGTTCGGTGCTGACGGTGAGCAGCAAACGGCGGGTCAGGCCGACGCCAAATTCGACGCGCTCCACGGCGCCGCGTCCGGCCGAGATCATTGCCAGACCGTTGTTGATATCGGCGTTGCGCGGCAATGAACGGGTTTGCACTTCCACCGCGCTGCGACCGTAGGCAGCCACTTGCGGCACCACGGCCTGGCCCTGCCAGTCGGTCCACACCGGGCCGCTGGGAGTGCTGAGCTTGATGCCGCTCATATCGCCCACCGACACCAGGGCGAAGGTGTCACGCACCGGGTAGGGGGAAAGGGTCACGCCTGCGCCGTGCAGCACCACACCACCGCGCGCACTGCCCTGGTAACTGGAACGCTCGGCATCGGAGCGGCTGTAGCTCATATCCAACTGGCTGTAGCGCGGCAGCGCGGACACGCCAAGGGTGGCTTCAACTTGATGGTCGCTGCTGTCGTGCTCGGCGCTGACGCGATAACTGAGTTGGTCGTCGATCTGTTCGGTGATGCCCAGGCCGGTGCGGTTGTCGCCACCGGAGTTGCGCACCCAACTGCGTAGCCGGCGACTCTCGCCCAGCGGTACGCTGATATTCAGGTACACGGCGTTGTCCTGCTGCTGGCGGCCGCCCATTTGCCATTCGGCGCTGGCCGACAACGACACCGCACCAAGGCTTGTGCCCCAGGAGGCCAGCGCACGGCTGCTGCTGTCGCCGGCAAAATTGGCTGAGCGTGAAACCCCGGCGCTGAACGCACCCAGCTTCGGATGGGACCAGCCCAGGTTGAGGCTTTGCTGGTCGCGGTAGCGCGAATCACGGTTGTTGGCGTCGCGCGCGTAAGTGCTTTCTTCGAGTTCGCGATAGCCTATGCTGCGCCAGGAATTGGCGGCGCTGACGGACCATTGCTCACTCAGGCGCTGGGACCAGGACAGATCGGTCTGTACGCCGGACACCTTTTCCTGCGTCTGGGTGTTCGACACTTGTGTGGACAGTTGGATCTGACTGTCCAGCCACGGCAGCCAGCCCAGGCTCGCGCCTGTCGAACGGTATCCACGGGCTGCCAGCACGCCCGTGCCTAGGGTGACCTGCGGGTGCAGGGTGCCGGTCCAGCCGGCACTGACCACCCATGGATCATCACCTTTGGCATCGCCCACATTGCGCACCCGGCCTGCCGCGACCGAGTAACCCGGCGCCGGCAGGCCCAGGCCGAGCATGGCTGCGGGCACGGTGAAACGCCGCTCACCGCCAACGCTTTCCTTGACCGTGACTTCGACGTCCGAGCGCGTGTTCAAGCGACGCACATCGGTCAGGGTAAACGGCCCGGCGGGCACCACGGTGGAATGAATCAACGCGCCGTTCTGGCGCACTTCCACCTGGGCCGGGCTGTTGGCGATGCCCTGAATCAGCGCGCCCTGGCCCTGTTCTTGAAGGGCGTGTTCGGTGAGCACCTGCACGCCGGTGATCTGCGCGCCGGACAGCACGGGGTTGTACAGGTTGATTTGCCCGGCCTGCAGTACCGCCTGGTGGCTGGCGAAGGTGCGTTGGGCATAGGCTTCCAGATGGGTGCTACGTGACAGGCCATCCTGCCAGGTCTGCACCTGGCGACTGCGCACGATCCAGTCGCCGGCATTGAACCCCACCTCGGTATTGGCCGAACCAAAGCGGCTGGCGTCATCGCCGAAGCGGTTGTAGAAGCCGCTCAGGTCGTAGTTGAGCAGGCCGGCAAACCCGCCGGTTTCGTAGCCGGAGATATCCTGTTGTACCGGGCGCAGGGCTTTGGTGGGTACCACCAGCGATACCGTCAGTGTCGCCGGGTCTGGCTCCACCAGGGTTTGCGGGTACTGCGCAAGAAAATCATGACAGCTCTCGGTCCCACTGGGCGGCATCAGATTGGCGGCATCGAGCAAGGCGCGGTCGAAGCACAGATTGCCCTGCTGGTCGAAATTCACCGCCAACCGACCACGACGCTGACCGTTGACGCGCAGGTTGACGGTATGTTGCCCGGCCGCGTAACGCGGTGCGGCCAGCAACAGGCTGGCCAGTTGTGGGTCGATGCCGCGTTGATGCAAGGTCTGGGCATCGAAGCCTGACGGGCTGGAGTCTTCGGCGCACACTTTGGCGGGTATCAGCGCACACAGCAGCAATACCAGCGCCAAGGCAGGGCAGGCAGAGGGAGCGGGCACGGCTTCGCCGTCACGGTAACTCAATACTGTTTTCACGCAAGGTACTCGAGTAGTGAGCGCGCAGGCCTTGTGAGCCTGGCGTTCCGGTGACGATCAATAAGCCGTCACTTCGTTACTCAGGCGACGCAGTTGGCAGGCCGCCCGGGGTGTTCCGTCAGAAGCTGATCGGTGCGTCGTAAGCCTTGACCGCAAACCCGTATACGGTGGCCGGTTGCAGCCTTACCGTATGGGCCTGGCTACCGCTGGCCGGGACGCTCAAGGCTTCGCCGGGCAGCACATAGGTGCGCGGCAGCATGGCCTTGCCGTCGCCTGGCAGCAGGTGCAGTTCCTGCGCCAGTCGCACCACATACGGTGTGTCGTTGCGCACTTGCAGTTGGCCCTCGCGCAGTGTCCAGGTCAGGTCGGTCCAGGGCGTGCGGTTTGGCGCCAGGCCCTTGGGGTGCAGGATGACCGGCAGATTCTGGCGCACAGTCACGCCCACGCGGGCGTGCCCGGCGGCGGTGGCTGCGCGTCCCTGGGGCATGCCTTCGAAGACCGCGCGTTTAAGCCGTTGGGTGAGCAACGGTTGCCGGTTCTGCAGAATGAAACGCACCAGCTGGGATTTGGACGCCTCGACCCGCGACAGCGGCGGCGTCACCACCAGCAGCGGTTCGGTGTCTTCGGGAATGTCCTGCAAGGTGACATGCAGCAGGGCGAGCTGGCTGTCGGTATTGGTCACCGATACCGAGGCTTCGCCTTCGGCCTCATGCACGATCACCACCGAAGTGTCCGGGACCATGCCGTCGGCTTTTACCTGATCGCCGAGTATCAGTAGCAAGGCGATGAGGCCGACTGCGGTGTTTGAGAATGTCGTCGTCATGACGGGTTTTCCATTAAGCCAAAAAGAGGATCGATCAGAGGTAGCGCAGGTCCAGGACGATGGCGCCGTCGAGCGGGACTTCCTGATCCAGGGTCAGGTAACGCGAGAAGTTGATGGCGGTGCTCACTTGAAGCTGGACGATCAACTGGCTGATGAAGTCGGGTTGCCGGTCTCCCGCCGGTGCAAAGGCCATGTACGCGCGCGGGTAGGCGTTAGGCTCCTGTGACCAGCTTTCGCCGTTGTCTCTGGACGCCAAGACCTGCATGGCCTGCGTATCGCCCACCGCGTTGCGATAGGCCAATGCCACCGAGCCGAGGCGCTCCTCGGGGACATGAATGTTCCTGCCCAGCCCATAGAAATAATCGGGGGCCGACGAGGAGTCGGCGCGTTCGTCGATGCCAACCAGTGCAAACAGCATGGGCCTGGCGCACTGCACACGCAGGCCGAGCGTCTGGACCGGCAGCACGGTGAACTCATCGGCGTTGAGGCTGTGGGAAGCAATCCTGCCGTGATCGACGGTGCCGTCATGGCTCAGCTCGACATGGCAGGCATCCGGGGTTACCCGGCCGGTCACTGTGAGGTCGACGGCTGAAGCTGCGTGGGCTTCGACCATCGCGGTCAGGCCAAGCACGATGGTCACACTACGCCCCCATGCCGTGAGCACGGGCAACACCGGATGCCGCCCATGCCTGTCGGTGTTCAAGGGATGAGCGGCCATGGGTCAGAGGTACTTCACTTCGAGAGTGGCGGAACCGTCAAGGGTGACTTCGTTGCTGAGGTCCATCCCGGCGGTGCCCATAATGAAGGTCTGCACTTGCAGATCGACCACCAGGTCTTTGACGGCCAGCGGCTGGCTGTCGTCATCCATTGCGGCGACCGACATGTACAGGCCCGGATCCCAGAACTTTTCCTTGAACCAGGTGTTGCCTTGATCGGACGATGCAATCGGTTGCACCACTACGCCATCTTCGGCAAGCGGATTGGCCAGCGTGAGGTTATATCCGCCGAGCTTCTGGGTTTCATTGACGAAGCCCAGGCCGTAAGTCGAAGAGACACTTGAGGAGGCACGGTTATCGATCGAGTGCAGAGCGAACTGGATCGCGGCGTCGCAATTGACGGCCAGGACCAGGGTATGGTTGCCGATGACTGTCGGGGTTTCCGGGTTCAGGTCCTTGGCGGAGATCTTGCCGTGGTCGATCACACCACCAGCGGACAGGCTCGGCGTGCAGGCGCTGGGCACGATCAGACCCTTGACGGTCAGGTCCACGGTGGATGCGGCAAAGGTGGTGGCCGAGTGGAGCAACAGCACGCTGGCGGCCAGGGTGGTCAATCGGGTGTTCATCGGTAGGCTCCTTACAGGTAATTGACTTGCACGGTGGCGTGTCCGTCGATGGGCACTTCGTCGGTCAGCGTCAGGTTGCTGGCGGGAGCGATGTGCGTGATCAGGCGTATTTCGGCGTCCAGTTCCTGTACCGCAATCGGTGCCAGGCCGTCGTTGTCGGCGACCGCCGTCAACAGGGTATGGCTGAGCATTACCGAAGGCATCCAGGTCACGCCGCCATCCCTGGAGGTGATGGTGCGTACCGGCACGCCATCGGCCACCGGCATATACAGGCCAAGCCCGGCATCGCCGACTTTTTCATCGTTGGGGGTCACGCCCAGGCCATGCCAGCTGAAGTGGCTGGCGGTGGTGCCGGCGCGGTTGTCGATGGTGTTCAGGGTAAAAATGGTCGGCCCTTCGCAACGCACGTTCAACAGCATGGTTTCCCGGGGCAGGTCGGTGTAGGTGTCGGGGTTGAGGTCCTTGACCGATACCTTGCCGAAGTCGATGGTGCCGCCGGAGACCATGGGCGCGCAGGCGCTGGGGGTGATGATGCCTTTGACAGTCAGGTCATGGCTGCTGGCGGCCAATACCGGGCCGGCGCCGAACAGCAGCAGAGCCGCAGTGAGAGTAGCGAGGGGAGGGCTAACCATAGGTCACATCCTGTGGGGTTAGTGGGGGTTACAGGTACTTGACTTCAAAGGTCGCGGAGCCGTCGATCGCCACTTCGTCGGTCAAGGTCAGATTTTTTGCCGGAGCGATCGCTGTGTAGAGCGTGACGTCCAGCATCGCGTCCTTGATCGGGTGCGGTGCCCAACCGCTTTCACCGCGGCTGCCCAGTGCCACCAGCTCGTTGGGGGCGATGCCATCGTCAGGCAGCAGCGTTACCCAGCGTCCGTCGGCGTTGTACATGGCCAGTAACGTGGATGGGGTTTCGGCGACGGGGTTGCTGAAGGCCAATTGATACATGCCCAACTTCTGGTTTTGGTTGATCATGCCCAGGCCGAAGGCGGCGCCGTACATGGCCGAGCCGGCGCGGTTGTCGATGGGCTCAATGGCGAACAGTGTTGCGGCATCGCAGTTGACGCTCAGTTGCACAGTCTTGCGCTCCAGATAGGTGCTCTTGTCGAGGTCCAGGTCTTGTGCCGCGATTTTTCCAAAGTCGATATCACCTGGCAGGCTGGGCGTGCAGGCGCTGGGCGTAATCAAGCCTTTGACGGTCAGGTCGACGCTGCTGGCGGCGAACGCTGAAGATGTCATGACGAGCAGCAGGGCACTGCTCAGTAGGGATACGGAGGTTTTCATTTCAAATTGTTCCATCGCAGGTCTGGCAGATAGAGGCGCGTACAGGTCAGCGCCCGGCCCTGTGTGGGCGAGTGGTTGACTTGGCGGCGGTCTCGATGTTTTTCGCGGTTGCCGGGGGAGTGGCAAACTTTCCCTCTTTTTGGGGTGGGCATAATTTAGCGAGGGAGCTGCGAGGCGCAAATACAACTAATACGACATTGGCGAAGCGAGGCTGGCACGCTATTCGGAGGGCTATTTCTGCAGCGTTTTTCGTAGTTGTTGTATCGGCTTGAACGTACTCGAAAGGTTATAGGTTGAGGGGCGATAACCTTCAAAAGAGTGTGTCTGATGCTGTCGCATGGCAGGTCGCCCTGGCGACTGCGTCAATGCCGCGAATCGCTGCCGAATTAACAACCACGAAGAGGTACTGATGGGTTCGCCAGGAGGTTCAACCGCAGGAGCGAACCGGACAGTCAAACCGCCTTTTGTCCCCCCGCCTCATTGGCAGCACTTGAATGTTCTGGTCGTGGAGGATCATTCAGCCTATCGCCTGTTGTTGGGGTGGCTGCTGCAAAAACTGGGACTCGGACATCAACTGGCCGCCGATGGCTTCATGGGGTTGGACGCCTTTACCCATCGGCCCTTCGACCTGGTCATCAGCGATTGCAGGATGCCCCTCATGGACGGCTACAGCATGGCCCGCGCCATTCGCCGGCACGAGCGCAAAAACGGGTTGAAGCGAGTGCCGATCATTGCCTTGACCGCCAACCTGCAAAACGACAGTCCCCAACGTTGTCGCCAGGCCGGCATGGACGCCTGGCTGGTCAAGCCACTGACCCTTGAACAACTGCACGCCGTGCTGGTGCGCTGGTTGCCGGGCGATGACGACCCGTGCGTTGTAAAAGAAGCCGCCGTGCCGATTGTGAATTGGCCAACCCGTGCCTCGCTTGTCGCCACGTTCGGCAGCGACCTTATTGTCGACCAATTGCTGGAAAGCCTGCTGGTGGAGGCTTGGGAAGACCTGCGTGTGTTACGTCATGCGCGTGCGACGTTGAACGCATCACTGACCGCCGAGCATCTGCATCGGTTGATTGGCAGTCTGGTGTTTCTGGGAGGCACGGGCCTTGAAACCAGCGCCGTGAGTTTGATCAAACAGGTCCAGTGTGATGGCGTTGCTGCGCACAGAGCGCAGTTGGAAGGGTTCGAGGCACAGCTGTGCACCTATCTCCATTACCTGTCCGACGTTTGAAGAATGCTGTTGCAGAGCGCTTTATCTATACGCCGATCTAGTTTTGCCTGTAGGTGTTTTCCTTTTGTTTTGTAGTCCAAAAAGGAGCCGCTACTGAACATTGGGCCCGGCCGCAAGCGGCTCTTTGTTAGCAGTTGTTGATGATCGCAGGCAGAGGTATTTTGCGCGGATTCAAGTTGCCATCATTCGTGGGTACCTATGCTTCGAGTAATTATTGCTGACGATCACCCCATTGTCCGAGTCGGGCAAAAAGTCGTGATCGAGGCGAATGGCAAATGCAAGGTGGTCGGTGAAGCCGACGGCCCCGATCAGCTGCTAGGGGTGCTGAGTCATACGCCATGCGACATGCTGGTCACAGACTTCGCCATGCCCGGCGGCCAACAGGCCGATGGTTATTGCCTGTTGGGCCTGCTGCACCGCCAGTATCCGCAGTTGCCGGTGATTCTGGTGACGATGTTCGCCAACGTCGCCACCCTGCGCGCCGCCTTTGCCCATGGCGCCAGGGCGGTGGTTGCCAAAAGCGCCTCGGCCAAGGAGTTGCCCCTGGCGATCAAGGCGGTACAGGCCGGGCAGACCTTCGCCAGCGAATGCTTGCGGGTGCAACTGGTGGAGGCCGGCACGGGTGATCAGTCCCAGGAGCCCCAGTTGTCCGGCAAGGAGCGCGAGGTGGTGCGCATGTTGGCCAGCGGCATGACCGTCAGCCAGATCGCAGCCCAGGTCAACCGCAGCGTCTCCACGATCAGCAAGCAGAAGAGCACGGCCATGCAGCGCTTGAGTATTTCCACCGACGTTGACTTGTTCGCCTACGCCCGCAGTACCGGCATAGCGCCGTAGCCCGCCCATTTGCCTGGCGAATGACAGTAGCCATGGCGGCGTGGGCGGCTTATCGTGCGCCTACTCTTTCGACCCCTGCGGAGCCTGCCCATGAGTGATGCCCATAACGCCTTGATCAGCCGATTCTACAGCGCCTTCCAGCGTCTGGATGCCGAGGCCATGGTTGCCTGCTACAGCGATGACGTGGTGTTCAGCGACCCGGCCTTTGGCGAACTGCGAGGCGGTGATGCGGGGGATATGTGGCGCATGCTCACGACGCGGGCCAAGGATTTTTCCCTGACGTTCGACCAGGTACGCAGCGACGAACGCACCGGCAGCGCACACTGGGTGGCCACCTATTTGTTCAGCGCGACCGGCAATACCGTGGTCAATGATATTCAGGCGCGCTTTGTCTTTCGCGATGGCAGGATCTGCGAGCACCATGACCACTTCGACCTGTGGCGCTGGTCGCGCCAGGCGTTGGGCACCAAGGGCCTGCTGCTGGGCTGGACGCCGCTGGTGCGAAACGCTGTGCGCGCCCAGGCGAACAAAGGCCTGAAGGCATTCCAGGCCAGTCGTTGATAAACTGCGCGCCCCTTTGCCTTGCCGAATCTGTCCGTGAGCACACCTGAACCCAAGCCCTGGTACGTCTACCTGGTGCGCGCCGCCAATGGCGCGTTGTATTGCGGCATCAGCAACGACCCGGTGCGCCGGTTTGCCTCCCACCAGAGCGGCAAGGGCGCGCGGTTTTTTCTGTCCAGCCCGGCAGTGGCGCTGGTGTACACCGAGCAATGCGCGAGCAAGGGCGAGGCGTTGCGTCAGGAGCGCTTGATCAAGAAATTGAAGAAGAGCGCCAAGGAGTGCCTGGCAGCGGGTGGTTCATCACGCTGACTGATAGGTGCCCATCACACCGTCGAGGGTTGTTGCGCGGTAATCTGCGCACTCACTCGCCAAGCGGAAACCCGTATGTCTGAGCTCATCCTGCATCATTACCCCACCTCACCCTTTGCGGAAAAAGCGCGGCTGTTGTTGGGCTTCAAGGGGCTGTCCTGGCATTCCGTGCACATTTCGCCGGTGATGCCCAAGCCTGACCTGACGGCCTTGACCGGCGGTTACCGCAAGACTCCGGTGCTGCAGGTGGGGGCGGACATCTACTGTGACACCGCGCTGATCGCTCGCCGCCTGGAGCAGGAAAAGTCCTCGCCGGCCCTGTTTCCGCTGGGCCAGGAAATGATTACCCAGACCTTTGCCACCTGGGCCGACAGCGTGGTGTTCGCCCATGCCGTCAGCCTGGTGTTCCAGCCGGAATCGGTGGCGGTGCGCTTTGGCAAGCTGCCACCGGAGGCCATCAAAGCCTTCATCGCTGACCGCGCCGCGTTGTTCAGTGGCGGCACGGCCAGCAAGCTCCCGGCTGAGCTGGCCAAGCATCAGTGGCCCGCGATCATGACGCGGTTGGAGCAGCAGCTACAGGGTGAATCCGGCGACTTCCTGTTCGGCGCGCCGTCGATTGCCGACTTTGCCCTGGCCCACTCACTGTGGTTCCTCAAGGCCACGCCGGTTACCGCGCCGTTGGTGGATGCTTATCCGGCCGTGCTGGTTTGGCTGGAGCGTGTGTTGGGCTTCGGCCACGGCACCGCCAGCCAGATGACGGCAGATCAAGCCTTGAAGATCGCCCGCGAGGCGACCCCGGCACCGCTGCCGGATGATGGGTTCGAGGACCTGAACGGCTTCAAGGCGGGTCAGCACGTGACTATCGCGGCGGTCGACTATGGCGTCGACCCCGTGGCCGGTGAGTTGCTGTTTGCCGGGCGCGAAGAGTTGATCCTGCGCCGTACTGATGAGCGTGGCGGTACCGTGCATGTGCATTTCCCTCGCTGGGGTTTTCGCCTTCAGGCGCAATAGCTGAAAAATAATTGCCAGCTCAAGTGAGGTAAATCGCCCGCCCATCCGTGTAGTGCATGAAACTGCGATCAATTCGCATTAACAGCGTTTTCTACACGGGTTCTCACAGCATGAAGTCGACGGCGGGCGGTTGGGTCAAACAGTGGCTGGGAGCCTCGGTACTGATGGTGTCGGGGGTGGCCCTGCTGCCCCTGGCGGTTGCGCAGGCGCAGGAGCAACAAAGCGCCCAGTTCAATTTTGCCCTGGCGGCCAAGCCGCTGCCCCAGGCCCTGAGCGATTTCAGCCGGGTCACCGGCATCAGCGTGATCTATACCGATGAAGCGCCTTACGGCCTCAATGCCCCGGCAGTCAGCGGGCAAATGAGCCCGACCCAGGCCCTGCAACGCCTGCTGAGCCAATCCGGTTTCACCTTCCGCCAGATCGACGCCCGCACCCTGGCCCTGGAACCTGTGCCTACCGACGGCGCGGTCAATCTCGGCGCTACCACCATCAGCGGCGCCAACCTCACCCAGGACAGCACCAGCTACCAGCCGCCGCCGACCAGCTCGGTGATGCGTTCCCATGGCCTGCTGCTGGAAACCCCGCAGACCGTCAACGTAGTCCCGGCCCAAGCACTGCGCGACCAGCAACCGCGCAACCTGGATGACGCGCTGGGCAATATCAGCGGTATCACCCAGTCCAACACCCTCGGCAGCACCCAGGACGCGGTGATGTTGCGCGGTTTTGGCGACAACCGTAACGGCTCGATCATGAAGGACGGCATGCCGGTGGTGCAGGGGCGTGCCTTGAACGCGACGGCCGAGCGCGTCGAAGTGCTCAAGGGCCCGTCGTCGTTGCTGTATGGCATCCAGGACCCCGGTGGCGTGGTCAATATCGTCAGCAAAAAGCCCGAACTGCTGCAGTCCACTGCCCTGACCGCGCGCGGCTCGACCTTCGGCAGCGGCAAGAACGGCGGCGGCGGCAGCCTGGACACCACCGGCCCACTGGGTGGCAGCGGCCTGGCCTATCGCCTGATCGTCGACCATGAAGATGAAGACTACTGGCGCAACTACGGCACCCACCGCGAGACGTTGGTGGCGCCGTCGCTGGCATGGTACGGCGACACCACCCAAGTGGTATTGGCCTATGAGCACCGCGAATTTCTCTCGCCATTCGACCGTGGCACCGCCATCGATCCCAGGACCAACCATCCGCTGAACATCCCCGCCACCCGCCGTCTGGATGAGCCGTTCAACAACATGGAAGGCCGCTCCGATCTGTACCGCCTCAGCGTCGATCATGATCTCAACGACGATTGGAAAGCCCATTTTGGCTATAGCTGGAACCGCGAGACCTACGACGCCAGCCAGGTACGCGTGGTCAAGGTCAACACCAACGGCACCCTGACCCGCAGCATGGACGGCACCCAGGGCGCGCTGACCACCGACCGCTTCGCCACCGCCAGCCTTGAAGGCAAGGTGAATGTGGCGGGTATGCAACATGACCTGGTGTTCGGCCTGGATGACGAGTACCGCAAAATCTACCGCGCCGACCTGATCCGCCAGACGCCGCGGGGTGTTTTCAACTACAACGATCCGGTGTACGGCAACGAAGTGGCGGGCTCCAAAGTCAGCGCGCCGGACAGTAACCAGACCGACCTGCTGCGCAGCGATTCATTGTTTTTCCAGGACGCCATTCACCTGAACGACCAGTGGATCCTGGTCGGCGGCGCGCGCTACCAGATGTACGACCAATACGCCGGCAAAGGCGTGCCGTTCACCGCCAACACCGATGGCAACGGCCAGAAATGGGTGCCGCGCGCCGGGCTGGTGTATCGCTACACTGATGAGTTGTCGTTCTACGGCAGCTACACCGAGTCGTTCAAACCCAACTCCACCATCGCGCCGCTGGCCAACAAGACCGTACTGGATGGCAGCCTCGACCCGGAAGAGTCCAAGGCCTGGGAGCTGGGCACCAAGTTCGACCTGCCGGGGCGTATCACCGCGAGCGCGGCGCTGTTCACCATCGACAAACGCAATGTGCTGGTGCAGGTGGGCGACGGTTTGACCTCGGTCTACAGCGTGGCGGGCAAGGTGCGCTCCCGTGGGCTGGAAGTGGATGCCAGCGGCCAGTTGACCGACCAGTGGAGCCTGATCGGCAGCTACGCCTACACCGATGCCGAGGTCACCGAAGACCCGAGCCTCAAGGGCAATCGCTTGCAGAACGTGGCGAAAAACACCGGCTCGCTGTCGGCGGTGTATGACTTCGGCAGTATCCTGGGCGGTGATCAACTGCGCGTCGGCGCCGGCGCGCGTTATGTCGGTGAGCGGGCAGGGGACGCGGCCAACAGTTTCGAACTGCCGAGTTATACCGTGGCTGATGTGTTCGCCAGCTATGACACCCGACTTGACGGGCAGAAGGTCAAGTTCCAGCTCAACGTGAAGAACCTGTTTGACCGCACCTATTACACCTCTTCGGTGAATACGCAGTTCGTGTCTATTGGCGATGCGCGGCAGGTATCGGTGTCCAGCACCCTGACGTTCTGACTGCGGTTCGCTTTGTGTGGGAGGGGCTTGCCCTGATGCCAGTCAGTTAAGCGAACGAAATGCTTAAAGCAGCGAGGATCAAATGTGGGAGGGGGCTTGATCTGGTCCAGTAATTTTGGACATTCTTATCGGTTTTCACGCCGCTAGCTTTTCCGCCGCTATCGGTGAGTGGTAACCGTTGTAACTGTGGCGCCTTACACTGTTGTAGCGCGCCACATATCGGTTGATATCTGCCCGAGCTTCGTACTCCGAGCTGTAGCCTTTCTCGGGCACCCACTCGGACTTCAAGCTGCCAAAGAAACGCTCCATCGGGGCATTATCCCAGCACTGCCCTTTTCGACTCATGCTCTGCTTGAGCTCATGGGCCTGCAATTCAGCCCTGAATTTATGACTGGTGTACTGGCAGCCTTGGTCGGAATGAAACAGCACACCTTTAGGCCTCCCTCTCAATTCAACAGCCATGCGCAGTGACTCAGTAGCCAACGTCGCATCGGCGACCAGTGAATACGACCACCCCACCACTCGGCGGGCAAACAGGTCCAAAACTACCGAGAAGTAGAGCCAGCGCTTACCGAGCTGGATATAGGTGATGTCCGCGCACCAGACCTTGTTGATGTCCGCTACGTAGAACTCGCGCTCCAGTTCATGCTCAGCCACCAGAGACTCCACGCCTGACGATTTGTATTTGTGGGGCCTGCGTTGGCGGCTGGCAATCCCGGCTTCCTTCATCAAGCTGCGAGCCATGTAACGCCCCACCTGATGGCCTGCACCTCGCAGGTCTTCAGAAAGGGTTCGCGCTCCAGCCGATCCTCTTGAGGCCTTGTGGTACTTAACGAGAACAACCTTGAGCGCTTCGCGCTCCAGGTTGATTTTTCCCTGGCGCTGGCGCCAGGCGTAGTAGCTGCTGCGGTTGACTTCAAAAACGCGGCAGCAATCTGTAATGCCGTACTGTTCGCCTAGCTCGCTGATCAGAGGGAATGATCTTTGGAGTCCAAAAGCAGGAGAACACTGGCCTTTTTTAGGATTTCGATATCCCGGTCTTTTTGCCTGAGCAGGGCCTGGAGTTCGTGAATTTTCTTCTGTTCGGCAGTAATTGCCTTGGTGCCCGTCATCGTGGATCCGGCGCGCTCTTTACGCACCTGTTCGACCCAGCGGCGCAAAGCCGTAGGGCCAATATCCAAACTGGCGCAAACTTCGGGAACAGACATATTTTGATCAAGCACCATGCTTGCAGCGTTGAGTTTGACCTCACTGGAATAGGACTTTCGCATCATCTGTACACCTCAGGTTTGGGCGCCATCATAGCGCCCTATTGATGTGTCCAATTTCATTAGGCCAGATCAGCTTGCCCCCGATGACGGTGTGTCAGCAAACACTAATGTTGGTTGACACACCGCTATCGGGGGCAAGCCCCCTCCCACATTGACACCTGAGCTGTTAGCGTTGCGGGCATTCGATGCTTATGGAAAACGCGACTGATGCATTTTGCAAAATGGTTACACACCAGCACCCTGCTGGTCGGCTTGAGCTTCTTACTGGGCGGCTGCGCCAGCGTTTCGCAGACCTCCACCCCCGCGACTCTCGACAAGCTGCTGGCCGATCCGGCGCTGCAAGGCGCCACGGTCTCGCTGATGGTGCGTGACGCCCGCAGCGGCAGCACGCTCTACCAGCACAATCCGCGCACACGCTTGGTGCCCGCGTCCAACCTCAAACTGCTGACCACCGCCGCAGCGATGGATGTGCTGGGGCCGCAATACCGCTTCGCCACGCAGCTGTTGAGCGACGGCATCCGCCAGGGCGATCGCCTGACCGGCAATCTCTATCTGCGCGGCCTGGGGGATCCGACCCTTCAGTACGCCGACTATCAGGCGCTGGCGGCGCAATTGGCCAGCCAGGGTGTACGTCAGGTGCAGGGCGACCTGGTGTTCGACGACACCTGGTTCGATGCCGAACGCCTGGGTATCGATTGGTCCCATGACGATGAAACCACCTACTACGGCGCGCAGATTTCCGCGCTGACGGTGTCGCCCAATACGGACTTTGATGCCGGCAGCGTGTTGGTCACCGCCAAGGCGCCGGTGCGGGTTGGCCAGCCTGTCAGCGTCGACATCTTTCCGCCTACCGACTACCTGCAACTGAGCAACCGCGCCGTCAGCGGGCCGGGCAACAGCTACGGGATCAATCGCCGCCATGGCACCAACCTGTTGCAGCTCAGCGGCGCAGTGACCCCGGGACGGCAGAGCCAGCAACTGGTCAGCGTCTGGGAGCCGACGCAACTGGTGGCCAATCTGTTTGAACACGCCTTGGCGCAACAAGGCATTACGGTGCAGGGGCGGCGAGTGATGGGCGGGGCGAGCCCTGCGGTGGTGACGCTGCTGGCCGAGCACCAATCTGCGCCGTTGCAGGCGTTGATCGTGCCGCTGCTCAAGCTCTCGAACAACAACATGTCCGAAGCCTTGCTCAAGGCCATGGGGCGTCAAACCGCCAACAGCGGCACGGCAGCGGCGGGCGCGGAAGCCGTGGCCGAGTTTCTCAAACGCCAGGGGCTGGACGCCACCACGCTCAGTCAGGTCGACGGCTCCGGCCTGTCGCGGCGCAACCTGGTGTCGTCGCAAACCCTTACCGACCTGCTGCTGGCCGCCGGCAAACAGCCGTGGTTCAACGCTTGGTACAACGCGCTGCCGGTTGCCGGAAACACGCACCGCATGACCGGTGGCAGCCTCGGTTATCGTCTGCGCGGCACCCCGGCCGAAAATAATCTGCACGCCAAGACCGGCTCCATGGCCGGCGTTTCGTCATTGAGCGGCTACGTCACCGACGCCCACGGGCGCAGGCTGGTGTTCTCGATGCTGACCAACAACTACGTGGTGGCCGGTGCGCAGGTCAAAGCGCTGGAAGACCGCATGGCAGTGGCGCTGTCGCGCTGGGACGAATGATTCAAGGCTGATAGCCCATGCGCCAACTCACGGCCCGGGTCGCCGCCAGCAAATGCTGCGCCGCCGGGCCTTCTTCATCGGCGTGGAACAGCGAGGTGGGGCCGACCACCGTCATCACCGCCGCCACATGCCCGGTCGCGTTGAATACGGGCGCTGACAGCGCATCCACGCCGGGCATCAGCAAGCCATGCACAAAATGCAGGCCACGGCTGCGGATCTGTTCGCAGAGGGTGGCGTAGGGCGCATCGTCCGCCAGGGCGTGGGCGGTACCGGCCTGGATCTCGCGTTCACGCAATTCCACGGTCTCGCGCGACGGCAGGTAGGCGCTGAATACCAGGCCAGTGGATGAACTGAGCAGCGGCAGGACTGAACCCAGCTGTGTCACCACGGTGACGGCGCGCACCGCCGGCTCGATCTGCACCACGGTCGCCCCCTGGTTGCCCCACACCGCCAGAAAGCAGGTTTCATTCAACTCATCGCGCAGTTCCGCCAGCGGCATTGCGCCGACCTTCAACACATCCATGCTGCCCAACGCAGCCAGGCCCACACGCAATGCTTCGCGGCCCAGGCCGTAGTGGTTGGTGGCGGGGTTCTGTTCGGCAAAGCCCGATGCGATCAGCGCCTGCAAGTAGCGGTGGACCTTGCTCGCCGGCATCTGCACATGCTCGGCCAGGCGCGACAACGAGGTGGACGGCGACAGTTGCGCCAGGGCCTTGAGGATATCGGTGCCCACCTCGGCCGAGCGGACTTTCTGTTTACCGGTGTCGCGGGGCTTTTCCATGGGGGAGCGAGAATCCGAAAGATAAGTGGCGTCTTTATAGCTTGACGCTTCCTGGCGATCAAATTACGTTATGCGTAACTGGATTACGACAAAAACAACTGACCCAGAGGATGCTCCATGAACCTCGACTACCTGTCGGGCTTTGGCAATGAATTTGCCAGCGAAGCCTTGCCTGGCGCGCTGCCCGTTGGCCAGAACTCGCCGCAGAAAGCGCCCTACGGGCTGTACACCGAACTGTTCTCCGGCACCGCCTTTACCATGGCGCGCAGTGAAGCACGGCGTACCTGGCTGTACCGCATCCAGCCATCGGCCAATCATCCCGCCTTCACCAAGCTGGGGCGGCAATTGGCCGGTGGGCCCCTGGGCGCGGTGACGCCGAACCGGTTGCGTTGGAACCCGTTGGAAATCCCCGGTGAGCCGACTGACTTTGTCGACGGTCTTGCAGGGATGGTCGTCAATTGCGGGTCGGAAAAACCCGCAGGGATCAGCATCTACCACTACCGCGCCAATCGCTCGATGGAGCGGGTGTTTTTCAATGCCGACGGCGAACTGTTGATCGTGCCTGAACAGGGCCGTTTACGTATCGCCACTGAGCTGGGCGTGCTGGAAGTCGAGCCGTTGGAGATCGTGGTACTGCCGCGCGGGCTCAAATTTCGCGTCGAACTGCTCGACGCCCAGGCACGCGGTTATGTCGCCGAAAACCACGGCGCGCCGCTGCGCCTGCCGGACCTTGGCCCGATTGGCAGCAACGGCCTGGCCAACCCGCGCGACTTCCTCACGCCGGTCGCCCGTTACGAAGACCTCAAGCAACCGACCCCTCTGGTACAGAAATTTCTCGGCGAGCTGTGGGCCTGCGAGCTCGACCATTCGCCGCTCAACGTGGTCGCCTGGCACGGCAACAACGTGCCATACAAATACGACCTGCGCCGCTTCAACACCCTCGGCACGGTGAGCTTCGACCACCCTGACCCGTCGATCTTTACCGTGCTGACCTCGCCCACCAGCGTGCATGGCCTGGCCAACCTCGACTTCGTGATCTTCCCGCCGCGCTGGATGGTGGCCGAGAACACCTTCCGGCCGCCGTGGTTCCACCGCAACCTGATGAACGAATACATGGGCCTGATCCAGGGCGCCTACGACGCCAAGGCCGAGGGCTTCCTGCCCGGCGGTGCATCCCTGCACAGTTGCATGAGCGCCCACGGCCCGGATGGCGAAACCTGCACCCGGGCGATCAATGCCGAGCTGGCACCGCACAAGATCGATAACACCATGGCCTTCATGTTCGAGACCAGCCAAGTGCTGCGGCCGACACAGTTCGCCTTGCAATGCCCGCAATTGCAGCCCTCTTACGACGCGTGCTGGGCCGCGCTGCCCGCCACCTTCAACCCGAATCGGAGATAACCCCCATGACTCAACCAACGCAGACCCGCAGCTGGGTGGCCTCAGCCAATGGTCACGCGGACTTCCCCCTGCAAAACCTGCCGCTGGGGGTGTTCAGCATCAATGGCTCGGCGCCGCGCAGTGGCGTTGCGATTGGCGACGCGATTCTCGACCTGCACGCGGCGCTGGATGAGTTTGACGGTGAAGCGCGGCGAGCAGTGGAAGCAACTGCCGGTGGCCAACTGAACGCTTTTTTCGAGCTCGGTCGCGGTCCTCGGGTGGCGTTGCGCGAGCGCCTGCTGGAACTGCTGGCCGAAGGCAGCACTCTGCAAACCCGTGAAGCGCAAGTGCTGCACCGCACCGCTGACTGCCAGATGCACCTGCCGGCCAGGATCAATGACTACACCGACTTCTACGTCGGTATTGAACACGCGCAGAACGTCGGCAAGCTGTTCCGTCCCGACAACCCGCTGTTGCCCAACTACAAGTACGTGCCGATTGGCTATCACGGCCGTGCCTCGACCATTCGCCCATCGGGCACCGAGGTGCGTCGTCCCAAAGGACAGACCTTGCCCGCCGGCCAGTCCGAGCCGACGTTCGGCCCCTGCGCACGCCTGGACTATGAGTTGGAACTGGGTATCTGGATCGGTCAGGGCAATGCCATGGGCGACTCAATCGCCATTGGCGATGCGGCCGAACATATTGCCGGTTTCTGCCTGCTCAACGACTGGTCGGCGCGGGATATCCAGGCCTGGGAATACCAGCCGCTCGGGCCGTTCCTGTCCAAGAGTTTCATCACCAGTATCTCGCCGTGGGTGGTCACGGCCGAAGCGCTGGAGCCATTTCGCAAGGCGCAACCGCCGCGTCCCGAAGGCGATCCGCAGCCGCTGCCGTACCTGCTGGACGTTCGCGATCAGAAGGCCGGCGCCTTCGATATCGAATTGGAAGTGCTGCTGACCACCGCCTCGATGCGTGAACAGAACCTGCCGGCCCATCGCCTGACCTTGAGCAATACCCAGCATATGTACTGGACCGTGGCGCAAATGGTGGCGCACCACAGCGTCAACGGATGCCAGTTGCAGGCCGGTGACCTGTTTGGTTCGGGCACCTTGTCCGGTCCGCAGCCTGGGCAGTTCGGGAGCCTGCTGGAGATCACCGAGGGCGGCAAAAAGCCGATCGAGTTGGCTTCCGGTGAGGTGCGCAAATTCCTTGAAGACGGCGATGAAATCATCCTGCGCGCCCGCTGCAAGCGTGAAGGTTTCGCCTCCATCGGTTTCGGTGAGTGCCGCGGCACTGTGATTGCGGCACGCTGAGAGGGCAGGGTCATGGAACTGTATACGTACTACCGTTCTACCGCGTCATACCGGGTGCGCATCGCGCTGGCGCTCAAGGGCCTGGATTTCACCGCAGTGCCGGTCAATCTGCTGGTGCCGGCCGGAGGGGCCAATCGCCAGCCCGAATACCTGGCGATCAATCCGCAAGGGCGCGTGCCGGCCTTGCGCGACGATGAGGGTGCGTTGTTGATTCAATCCCAGGCGATCATCGAGTACCTGGAGGAATGTTATCCACAGGTACCGCTGCTCTCCAAGGACCTGACCGCCCGCGCCCATGAACGCGCGGTGGCCTCGATCATCGCCTGTGATATTCACCCGTTGCACAACTCCAGCACCCAGAACCTGTTGCGCCAGTGGGGACACGATGAAGCGCAACTGCTTGAGTGGATCGGGCACTGGATCAGCCAGGGCCTGGGCGCGGTGGAGCAGTTGATTGGCGACACAGGATTCTGCTTTGGCGAGCAGCCGGGCTTGGCGGACGTGTTTCTGATTCCCCAGTTGTATGCCGCCGAACGTTTCAAGGTGCCGCTGGGTGCGTACCCGCGCATTGAGCGAGTGGCGGCGTTGGCTACCCAGCATCCAGCCTTCGTGCAGGCCCACCCCGCCAACCAGCCTGACACCCCATAGCGCTCAAAACTGCATAGATCCAAATGAGGGAGGGGGCTTGCCCCCGATTGCGGTGTATCAGCAATAAATTTGCAACTGACACACCGCTATCGGGGGCAAGCCCCCTCCCACATTTGATCGTGCCAACCTAATAAAAATAAAGGTACCTTGCGATGCACAATCAGATTGCCAGCTTCCGCGCAGCACTCGACGCCCGTCCGGTGTCGCGCTACCAGTGGCTGATCCTTGTGTTGCTGGCATTGCTGCTGGTGACCGACGGCTACGACGCCCAAGTGCTGGGCTATGTCGTGCCGGCCCTGGCCAGGGACTGGGGCCTGGAAAAAGCCGCGTTCGGGCCGGTGTTCAGTGCCAACCTGTTTGGTCTGACTCTGGGCTCGCTGCTGGTGACGCCGCTGGCGGACCGCTTCGGCGTGCGACGCATCCTGCTGGGCTGTGTGTTGATCTACGCCAGCCTCACCGTGCTGATGGTGTTTGCAAGTTCATTGACCACGTTGATGGCCGCGCGCTTTATCTGCGGCATCGGCATGGGCGGCGCAATGCCCAGCGCCATGGCCCTGATGTCGGAATACTCGCCGCCACGCATGCGTACCTTGATGGTGACTCTGGCCGCCTGCGGCTTCTCGTTCGGCGGCGCGGCGGGTGGTTTCGTGGCGGCCGGGTTCATCGACGGTTTTGGTTGGCAGGCGGTGTTTCTGGCGGGTGGGGTGACGCCGTTGCTGCTGTTCCCGTTCCTGCTGTGGTTGCTGCCCGAGTCCCTGCCTCGTTTGCTGCGCGATGCGCCGCCCTACCTGCGTTTGCGCAAAGTTACCGCGCGCATGTTGCCCGATTGGCAACCGCCGCCTGCCAGCGAAGCCGAAAATCGCCAGGAGCAGGGCAGCCAACTGACGGTGCTGGAGCTGTTTCGCAATGGCTACGCACGCCCGACGTTGCTGATCTGGGCGACCTTTTTCGTCAGCCTGATCCTGCTGTACTTCATGATCAGTTGGTTGCCTTCGCTGCTGCTCGAGAGCGGGCTGGCGCTGAACCAGGCCAATCTGGTGACTTCAATGTTCCTGTTCGCCGGCACCTTGGGCGCCGTCCTCATGGCCTGGTTTGCCGACCGCCTGAAAAGCAAGGTGCGACTGCTGTCCGGGGTGCTGGCGGCGGCTTCGGCGTGCACAGTGTTACTGGGCCTGAATCATGACAATCCAGGCTACCTGGTGGCCTGTGTGTTCGCTGCCGGGTTCTGCATCATCGGCGGGCAACTGACCCTCAATGCGTTCGCCAGCAATTTCTACCCGGCGCACGTGCGCGCCACCGGCACAGGCTGGGCGCTGGGCGTAGGGCGTTTCGGATCGATTCTGGGGCCGTTGTTCGGCAGCCTGTTGCTGGCGATGCATATCCCGGTGCAGCAGATTTTCTTTTTCTGCGCGATTCCTGCGGTGATTGCAGCATTGCTGATTATCCAGGTGCGCTCGCCGGGACCCACTAAACCGAACCCCCCATTGTCTGGCGATATTCTCAATCGCTCACTGTAGGAGCGAGCTTGCTCGCGAAAAACGTTAACGATAACGCGGGCATCCTGGTTAAACGGGGTGTCCTGGGTTTTACAGTTGGGAGTTGGGTCAATGCACCACTGAATTGGGCGGCAGATGGCCGAGGCGCTCGGTCAGGCGCAGGCGCTGGATCGGGTCTTCGCTGAGCATCAATGCGTGTTCCAGGTCAAAGCGCTCGGCGCTCGGGCAGTCCAGGCGCTGATACAGGCTGGCGCGTGCCAGGTAATCGGCGGCGCTGGCATTGCCCAGTTCCAGCACGCGCTCGGCATCCACCAGGGCGGCCAGGGGCTCGTCGTTGGCCAGGTAGAGCTGGCGAAGATTACGTGACAGCCGCTGCAGGATCGCGCGAGGCTCGGCGGTATGCAGGTGCTCGGCCTGCAACTTAAGATTCGGCCCGTATTGGCGATGCAGCAGTTCGCGACAGTCGTTGGGATACAGGCGTCGGCCACCACAGGGGTCCAGCAGGTGATCGGCACCGGGCATCCGCAACAGAAAGTGGCCGGGGAAATTCACCCCGACCATGGGGATGTCCAGGCGTCGCGCCAGCTCCAGGGCGATCAGACCCATGGCCAAGGGTTGCCCGCGCTTGCGCTGCAACACCTTGTCCAGCAAGGCGGCGGCGGGGCGCAACGGTGTGAAATCATCCTGGGCAAACCCCAGGTCATTCATGCGCCGCAGCAACGGTTGCCCCAGCTCATCGGCCGGCAGCAGCGGCATGCCCAGGTTGACCTGCTGTTGCAACAGGCTGAATTCCTGCAGGATCAGCAACGGCTGCACGGCGGCGTCGTGTTCGGCAGCCACCCACAGCGCGGCTTCGAACAGCGCAGGGGGCGAACGCTCCAGGCAGGCGAAAAAAGCTGTGCGGGGATTCATTGCATTCTCCGGCGGATGCTCTCGTTTTAGCCTTGCTGTGAATTTTCGTCCAGCATCTTGAGAAATATCCCACTCACTTATGTCGCAGATCTCACAAAATCGGGCGGCTTATTCCAGCGCAATCCAGCACTTTTCTGCCGCAAGCCTATACTTGGGCCACTACCAGAAGTGATTCGGGAGCACGACGATGTTTGCGCTCATGCACAGCACCCGCCTGGAATCGCTGCACCTGAGCGTCGACCCGGTGACCGGGCTGAAGGCGATCATCGCCATCCATAACAGCCGCCTGGGCCCTGCCTTGGGTGGTTGCCGCTACCTGGCTTATCCCGACGATGAAACAGCCATGGCCGACGCCACGCGCCTGGCTCAAGGCATGAGCTACAAAGCCGCCCTGGCCGGCCTGCCGGTAGGCGGCGGCACGGCGGTGATCCTGCGCCCGGCCCATGTGGAGAGTCGTGCTGCGCTGTTTGAAGCCTTTGGTCGCTGTGTCGAGCAATTGGGCGGTCGCTACATCACCGCCATCGACAGCGGCACCTCGGTCGCCGACATGGATTGCATCGCCCAACACACTCGCTTCGTCACCAGCACCAGCGCTGCCGGCGACCCCGCGCCCCATGCCGCCATGGGGGTGTTTACCGGCATCCGCACCACCGCCATGGCCCGCCTGGGCAGTGACAACCTCGAAGGCCTGCGCGTGGCGGTGCAGGGCCTGGGCAACGTCGGTTATGCCCTGGCCGAACAACTGCATGCGGCGGGCGCCGAGTTGCTGGTCAGCGACATCGACCACGGCAAGGTGCAACTGGCCATGGAGCAACTGGGCGCGCACCCCATCGCCAACGACGCCTTGCTCAGCACCCCCTGCGACATCCTCGCCCCTTGCGGCCTGGGTGCGGTGCTCAATCGCCAGAGCGTCGGCCAACTGCGCTGCGCCGCCGTGGCCGGTTCCGCCAGCGCGCAGTTGACCAACCTGGACATCGCCGATCAGCTGGAAGGCCGCGGCATCCTCTACGCGCCCGACTACGTGATCAATTCCGGCGGCCTGATCTACGTCGCGCTCAAACACAGCGGCGCCGAGCTGCCGAGCATTACCGCACACCTGTCCAACATCGGCAGGCGCCTGACCGAAATCTACGCCCATGCCCAAGCTGAGAAGCGCTCCCCGGCACGGGTCGCGGACGAACTCGCCGAGCGCCTGCTCTACCCCTGACCCGGCATTAAAAAGGCCCTGAATCGAGGATTCAGGGCCTGTTCAATTCGGGCTTTTATTCCGCCGCCGCGTTCAGCAACTCGGACAACGCGTCCGGCTGGCTCTTGAACGCCTTGGCAAACACATCGCGGTTCTTCGCCATGTAGATCCCGGCTTCTTCCACCTGCTGCTCGCTCAAGGACGGCACGGCTTTTTGCAACACTTCTGCCAGCAACTCAGCGAGTTCAAGCATCTTGTCATGACGATCAGCTTCGGCTTTATCCATGAACAAACGCTCCAGATCTCGGCTGCTGCGGTATACCACTTCGACGGCCATTCACCACCTCACATGCCTTTACGATAGTTGTCTTTTGCGACTACTGTATTTATATACAGCGAAAAGCATAAGCCAAACGCCGGGGTTTGGATAGCAGGTTTTTAATGTAGTTGGGAAACGGGGGTTTGCTGCACCGGAAATTTCACACAGCACGCTGAGATGTCGATCGTTCCCACGCTCTGCGTGGCAATGCATCCCGTGACGCTCCGCGTCAACCAAGCGCTGGTCTGCGGGACGCGGTGCGTCCCAAGCGGCATTCCCACGCGGAGCTTGGGAACGATCTGGGCGCCCTCCGGCTGATTAAGTGCCTAATATCAGCCCGCCACCATCTCACTACCTGCCTCTGGCCTTTTTTCTGCATGCAGAACAACCGTCACCTGCACCCCGCATTATCCGGTCGAACCGACCTAAGGAAGCATCATCGTGAAAATCAACTGGGCCGAGAAGCTGCGTCAGCAAGTCCATGGGCTGGCCGAGTCGCTGGGCAATCTGTTTGTGGAGTCGTTCCATTACCTGGCGCTGTTCGCCATTGGTGCAGTGACCGCCTGGGCGGCGGTGATGGAATTTCTGGGGATGCTGGAGAACGGGCACATCAAGATCGATGACATCTTGCTGCTGTTCATCTACCTCGAACTGGGCGCCATGGTCGGGATTTATTTCAAGACCAACCACATGCCCGTGCGCTTCCTGATCTACGTGGCAATCACCGCGCTGACGCGTCTGCTGATCTCCAACGTATCCCATCACAACCCGCCGGACGTGGGCATTATCTACTTGTGCGGTGGGATTCTGCTGTTGGCCTTCGCCATTCTGGTGGTGCGCTACGCGTCGTCGGCGTTTCCTTCGGTAAAAGTCGAAGGCCCGCGTCGCAAGGGCGAGGCGAGCCTGGAGACCGAGAAGGGCGAGCTTTAAAGCCCGACGCTGAAAGGCAGATGACGGGTAGGCGGCCGCTGCAGGAGTTTGTGACTGTCGTCGTCCGTCATCAGCTCCAGGATTTCCATGGCGCTATGACCCTGCTCAATGGCAATCCCAAACTGGATGCTTTGCACCAGGCGCTTGAGCCGTTGCGGGTCGTTGCGTTGTTCGGCGCTGATCATGCGCTTGGCCACTACGCCGCTGTCGTCGGAGAGGGTGAGCATGATGCTGCCGTCCAGCCGCTGGATGCTCAGGTTGACGCGGTATTGTGGGCTGAAGGTGTCGGTGATGATCTGAAAAGGGTTGTCCATGGTGCGTTACCGCCTGATAAGAACATGCAGTCATTGACGACCGGTGTCGGTAATAGTTCGCGTTGCCTGACCACCGGCCAAAGTCCGTTTTCCTCAAAAGCTCTACAGCAAGGGGCGTGCCGTACAGGTGCTGGGGAGGATTTTTGTAGGAGCGAGCTTGCTCGCGAAAAACTCACAGGCACCGCGTTCATTCAGAAAGCACGGGTTATCGTTGACGTTTTTCGCGAGCAAGCTCGCTCCTACAGACCGGCATCAAGGCAAGCCCCCTCCCACATTTGAACTGTGTTGTGCTTGGGGGAAGTGACCTGTTTCAGGGCAATGTCGAGAAAACGATCGCAGACGGCGCAATCAGCACTCCACCCAGCTGACCGCCAGGCCGCCCCGTGAAGTTTCCTTGTACTTGTCATGCATATCGGCGCCGGTGTCGCGCATGGTGCGGATTACCCGGTCCAGAGAAATGAAGTGCTTGCCATCGCCGCGCAGGGCCATTTGGGTGGCGTTGATCGCTTTGACCGCTGCGATGGCGTTGCGCTCGATGCACGGCACCTGCACCAGGCCGCCGACGGGGTCGCAGGTCAGGCCGAGGTTGTGTTCCAGGCCGATTTCGGCGGCGTTTTCCAACTGTTCGGGGGTGGCGCCAAGGATATCCGCCAGCCCGGCGGCGGCCATGGCGCAGGCCGAGCCCACTTCGCCCTGGCAGCCGACTTCGGCGCCGGAGATCGAGGCGTTCTTTTTACAGAGGATGCCGACGGCGGCAGCCGCCAGGAAGAAATTGACGACGTCATCGTCAGACGCGTCGGCGTTGAATTTCATGTAGTAATGCAGCACGGCAGGAATGATCCCCGCCGCGCCATTGGTGGGCGCGGTGACCATGCGCCCGCCGGCGGCGTTTTCTTCGTTGACGGCGAGGGCGAACAGGTTGACCCACTCCATGGCCGACAAGGTCGACGTGATCACATTGGGCTTGCCGATTTCCAGCAGGCTGCGGTGCAATTTCGCCGCACGACGCGGGACGTCCAAGCCACCGGGCAGAATACCTTCATCGCGCAGACCCTGTTCCACGCATTCGCGCATCACCGACCAGATATGCAGCAGGCCGCTACGGATGTCTTCGTCGCTGCGCCAGGCCCGTTCGTTGGCCATCATCAATTCCGAAACCCGTAGGCCGTGCTTGTTGCACAAGGCCAGCAGTTCAGCGGCGCTGGAAAAGTCGTAGGGCAGTTCTACGTCGCTGGTCGGCGCGATGCCCGATGCGGCTTCGGCCGCTTCGATGATGAAACCACCGCCCACCGAGTAGTAGGTTTGCTCGCTCAACAGGCCGCCGTCGCCGTAGGCGTGCAGGGACATGGCGTTGGGGTGGTAGGGCAGGCTTTCATCGAGCAGCAGCAGGTCGGTATGCCAGTCGAAGGCAATGGCCTGTTGGCCGGCGAGCAACAACTGGCCGGACTCGCGCAGTTGCTGGATGCGCGCGTTGATTGAGGTGGGGTCGACCTGATCCGGCCATTCGCCCATCAAGCCCATCACGCAGGCGCGGTCAGTGGCATGGCCGACGCCGGTGGCAGACAGCGAACCGTACAAGCGCACTTCGACGCGCCGGGTTTGGCCGAGCAACTGCTGGTCGGCCAGTGCCTGGGCGAAGGTCGCGGCAGCCCGCATCGGACCGACGGTATGTGAACTGGAGGGGCCGATGCCCACCTTGAATAGATCAAAAACGCTGATAGCCATGCTAAAGCCTTACAAGCAATGGAGTAGGAATCGCTGCCATGTTTTGTAGAGCAGGCGGAGTTGGCGAGATACTGATCCTCTGGATTGGCACTGACCAACGAATTATCCTAAGACACCCTTTAGCAGGACTAAACGCTATGACCCGGCCCCTTCATGGCCAGACCTATTCCTGGCTGCATGTTTTTTCCTGTGCTGCGCGGCACCTTTCGTTCACCCGCTGCGCCGAAGAGCTGCACATCACACCGGGCGCGGTGAGCCAGCAGATCCGTCTGTTGGAAGAGCGCCTGGGCTTCAGACTGTTTCACCGCCGCGCACGGGGTGTGGAGCTCAGCGCCGAAGGGCAGCGTCTGGCGGCGGTGGTAGGGGAGGCCTATGGCAGCATCGACGCCGAGTTGCAGCGTCTTGACGCCGGGATGATCAGCGGCACCTTGCGTCTGCGCTCGATTCCGTCGTTTCTCGGCAAGTGGCTGACCCCGCGCCTGCCACGCTTGCAGCAGCGTTTTCCGGACATTCAGTTGCGCATGGTTGCCGAAGACAGCAGCGTCGCGCTGCACGAGGGCGATTTCGACCTGGCCATCGACCTGAACGACGGCAGCTATCCCGGATTGTTATCCACAGCCCTGTTGGATGAGCAGATATTTCCGGTGTGCGCCCCCAGCCTGTTGCGTGGCCGGCCGCCACTGCATGGACCGGCCGACCTTGCCCACTTTCCGCTGTTGCACGACATCACCGCCTGGCGCGGGAGTTATGAGTATGCCGAGTGGGAGTTCTACCTGAATGAAATCGGTTACCGCGATGCCGATGTGCGTCGCGGGCACACCTTCAACCGCAATCACCTGACCATCGAAGCCGCCATTGCCGGCATGGGCGTGGCGATTGCGCGGCGCACCTTGCTCAATGATGAGCTGGAGCGCGGCACCCTGATCGTGCCGTTTGGCCTGGCCGTGCCCAACCATAAACGCTACGTGCTGCTGTATGCGCCGGGTGCATTGAGTCACCCCGGCGTGCGGGCGGTGCACGACTGGCTGGTGGAAGAAGCGGGGGTTTTTCGCGCCTTGCACCCGTTGGGAGCGGCGCAATTGTGAGGAAAACAGGACATAAGAAGTTGTAACTAACTCCCCACCCTACCAGTGTTCTCGCTCGTCGTCAGGGTTAATTTGTAATGTAGGATTTATCTTTGCAAAGGGGTTGAAATGTTTCAGCAGGTGCTCAATTGTGTAATCAGGAGGTCATGGTTTCACCACCCCGGTGTTGCAGTTTGTGATCTCTGGCGAGCTAGCTGAAATAAGGGAAGAACTATGCAAATCCAAGTCAATAGCGATAACCATATTGAAAGCAGCATTCGACTGGAGGAGTGGGTACGTACCACCATTGAGAGCACGCTCGAACGTTATGAAGAAGACCTGACCCGTGTGGAGGTCTATCTGCGGGATGAGAACGGCGACAAGCCCGGTCCCCACGATTTAAGTTGCCGTCTGGAGGCACGTCCAAAAGGCCATCAAGCGATTTCGGTATTGCACAAGGCCGATACGCTGGAACAAGCGATCGACGGTGCGGCCACCAAGCTCGACCACGCGCTGGAACATCTGTTCGGCAAACTGCAAGGCAAGCCCCGCGCTGCCGGTAAAAACCAGCCGACCACCAAAGTCAATGAAGATGAGCTTGAACAGGAGTTTCTGGAAAAAGAACGGGCCGTCTTCAACGGCTGATAGTTTTTTGACTCCCCATTGAAAACGGGCCTGCGCATGCAGGCCCGTTTTCATTTAACGGCGCTGTTTGAAGAAATACCGGCAGAGCAGCGCCAGCCCGCACGCACCCAAGCCGGCAAAGAGCATCACCCAACCGGCGCCATTGCGTAGCGCCGCCTGGGCATCTTCGAATGCCAAACCCGCAGACCCCAACTTGCCTGCTGCAATGTTCTGGCTCAGCGCCGGCCAATCCGACGCAGTGTTTGCGGGCAGCACATTGGCCAGTTCATGACCGATTCCCAGCAACAGCACCAGTCCCATCAGCGCGATATTGAGCGCCAGGGTGATCAGCCGGGCGCTGAAGTCGATGCCCGAGGCCATGCCCGCGCGATCAGCCGAGACGGCACCGGTGGTGGTGTTGGTGGTGGGCGAGTTGGTCAGCGCCAGGCCAGTGCCCGCGATCACGCAACTGAGCAGCACCGGCAGCGTGCCGGGCTGCGCGGCGAGATTGGCCACGGCCATCGCCAGAAACCCTGCGCCCATGGTTGCCAGGCCCAGCGGGATGATGCGTTCGGCGCCGTAGCGCAGGGCCAGGCGTTCGGCCAGCGGTGGCACCAGCAAGGTCGGCAAGGTGTAGGCGAGCAGGGCACCGCCGGTGGTCAGGGTGTCGTAGCCCAGGCCCGCCTGGAAATACAGCGGCAGGTAGATCATGAATGGCCAGAAGCTGAAGTTCATGCCAATCGAGCCCATCAGCGCACCGTTGAAGCGCTGGATGCGGAACACCGAGAAATCGAACATCGGATGGGCACTGCGCTTTTCAACCACGATAAACAGCAGCAACCCCACCAGCGCCAGGCCGGCCCAGCCGAGCATGGCCGGTGTGGCGAAACCGTGCTCGGTGCCCTGGGTGATGAAGTAGACCAGGGCGAACACCGACAGCGTCAAGGTCAGCATGCCGGCGATGTCGAGGCGATGGCTGGCCGGGTCGCAGGATTCCTGCACGCTGATGCGCAACAGCACCAGGGTGAACAGGCTGAGCGGCACGTGGACGAGAAACACCCAGCGCCAATCGGCGACTGCCAGGATCAGCGCACCGACCATCGGCCCGAACCCCAGGCCCACCCCGGCAATCACGCCCCAGATCGCGAAGGCCCGGGCGCGTGCCGCCGGTTCACGAAACAAGTGCGACAGAATGGCAAACTGGCAGATCATCATCGCGCCGGCGCCGATGCCCTGGACGAAGCGCGCCACGATCAGCATTGATGCGTTGTTGGCCAGCCCACAAGCCAGTGAAGCCAGGCCGAACACCCACAGGCACAGCACCAGCAAGCGTCGACGGCCAAAGCGATCGGCCAGGGTGCCCGCCGCCATCAGCACGCTGGTGCAGGCAAGGGTGTAGGCATTCATGATCCACTGGGCATCTTGAAACCCCGTGCCCAGTTCGCGTTCCAGGGTGGGCAGGATGACCGGTACGCTGGAGATTTCCAGGCCGAACATCAAGGCCACCAGGCACACGGCGGTGAGCGCCAGGCCATTTCTGGCGGCATGCGCCGGGCTTAGGGCCGGTAGAGCGGCGGCGGGTGGCATACGCAGTTCCTTAAGAGAGAGGGAGGGATTATTCTCTCGGGAATAGTTTTCTTTATTGGCGATAACTTTTCCTTTTATATGGGAATTCAAGGCGACAATCTGCGATGTCTACCCCACGTTTCGATGGTGTCGTGCTGTTTCTGCAAGTCGTTGAGAGCGGCAGCCTGAGCGCCGCCGCCGAGCGGCTGAACCTCACGCGTTCGGCGGTAGGCAAGGGCCTGGCGCGGCTTGAAGCGCGCCTGGGCACCCGCCTGCTGCAACGCTCCACGCGCCGCCAGCGTCTGACCGAGGATGGGCAGGCGTACTACGAACATTGTCTACGCGCGCTGGCGGAACTGGAGGCGGCCGAGTCCGTGCTGGAAAGCGGCCGTCAGCAGCCGCGCGGGCGCTTGCGGGCGAGTTTGCCGCTGGCGTTCGGTCACCACTATGCCGCGCCTGCGCTGTGGGGCTTGATGGAGCTCTACGCGGAACTCGAGATCGATATCAGCTTCTCCGACCGCATGATCGATCTGACGCAGGAAGGTTTCGACATTGCCGTGCGTATCGGCCCGTTGCCGGATACCGACCGTCTGAATGCGCGGCGTCTGGGAGAGCAGGTCATGGGCCTGACGGCGTCACCGGCGTATCTGCAGCGCAGTGAGCGGATTGAACGTATCGAGGACCTGGCGGTGCATCGAGGTATTGCCTACCGCAGCAATACCGCCCATCGCTCGCGCCTGGTCACGCCCCTGGTGCTGGACGACCTCCAGGCTGTGGCCGATGCGGCGATTGCAGGCGTTGGCCTGGCCTGGTTGCCGAGTTGGTTGATTGCCCACTATGCGCTGCGCGGGCAACTGGAAGCGGTGCTGCCAGGCTATCGCGAGCAGCCGGCCCCCATCCATGTGATCTGGCCGACGGCACCGCACATGCCGGCCAAGACACGGTGCGCCATCGATGCGCTGGTTGCGGCTACCCCCAGTTGCCTGGCGGGAAGTTAGAGCTTCGGATGCACTCCAATCCTGAACACACTGAGGATCAACTGTGGGAGGGGGCTTGCCCCCGATGACAGTGTGTCAGTCAGCTTGTCTGTAGCTGATCCACCGCAATCGGGGGCAAGCCCCCTCCCACAGTTGGTTCTGTTTTGTTCTGCAGATTCCAGTCAGAACGCGATAGACGTCTGCACATACACCGTACGCGGCTCACCCACATACTTACCCTTGTTGTTATCGTCGAACGAGCGCGTGTAGTACTGCTTGTTGAAGATGTTCTTAACCCCGACCGCCACGTTCAAGTCCGACAGCTGCGGGCCGAAGTCATACGCTGCGCGGCTGCTGAACAGCATGTAGCCGGGGATGCGTCCGTTCGCGCCGTCGGCGCTTTCGGTCCGGGTGTTGGCGTTGTCGGCGAACTGGCTGCTCTGGTAGCTGCTGTCCAGGTTGAGCTTCCACGGGCCTTCGGTGTAACCCACGCCGAGGGTGCCTTTGTGTTTGGACGAGAAGGGCACGCGGTTGCCTTTGTTCGGGCCGTCTTCGCGGATGGTTGCGTCGACATACGCGTAGGTGGCGTACACGTCGAAGCCGGCCAGCGCCGGGCTCACGCCGTCGAGGGCATAGTTGATGCTCGACTCGATGCCCTGATGCCGCGTCTCACCGCGGGCGATCACGGTGTCGTTGGTCTGGTTGCTGTCGTACTGGTTGTCGAAGTTGATCAGGAACGCACCGATTTCCGCGCGCAGGCCGCCGTTGTCATAGCGTGTGCCCAGCTCCCAGGTGCGGGCTTTTTCCGGTTTCACTTCGCCGCTGCTCACACGGTTGGGCATCTGGCTGTACTGCACGCTGCCGAACGAGCCTTCGGTGTTGGCGTAGAGGTTCCAGTCGTCGGTGAGGTGGTAGAGCACGTTCAACGCCGGCAGCGCGGTGTTGTAGTCGCCTTTGTATTTGACGTTGCTCAGGTTGTTGGTCTGTTGGGACTCGATCATCTCGTAGCGGATGCCCGGCGTGATGGTCCACTTGCCGATGTCGATACGGTCGTCGATGAAGAACGCATTGGCTTCGGTGCCGCCACGGGTGTCGCGGTCGTTGCGGCTGTCGGTGGTGGGGATTTGCTGGTTGACGGCAATCGGCGTGCGGTAGCGCAACTCATGGCCGGCTTCGTTGATGTAGCGGTAGCCGACGCCGACTTCGTGAGTGGTGGGGCCGAGGTCGAAGCCTTGGGCGAAGCGGGTTTCCAGGCCGCGCACCCAATACTCGCGGGGTGACAGCGAGAGGAAGTTGCCCTGATCGAGGTAACCGCTGCGCAGGGTCTTGGTGAAGAAGCTGTTGACCGTGAATTCACGGCGATCCTGCTCGTAGCGGTAGCCGACGTTGAACATCGTGCGGCGGCCCCAGAACTTGTCGTAGGGGCGGGTCGACTGGTACGGGTCGGCCTTGTAGTCGTTGACGTTCAAGCCCCCGGGCATATCGGCCTGGCCGTCGTAGTACTGCGCCATGGCGTTGAAGCTGTTGGCGTCATCCAACTGGTATTTGCCCTTGAGGATCAGGTCGTCGATGCGCGTGTCGCTGTTTTCGCGCCAGTCGCCACCACGGGTGCCGGAGTACAGCAGCGCGCCGCCCAGGCCGTTGTCGGCGGTACCGCCGGCCAGCAGGTTGCCGGTGGTCTTGAAGCCGTCGTGGCTGGAGGACGGGCTGGTTTCGGTTTGCAGGCCGCCTTTGACGGTGGGCGCATCCGGAATCGCGCGGGTCACGAAGTTGACGATGCCGCCGACGTTCTGCGGGCCGTAGCGCACCGCGCCGCCGCCACGCACCACGTCCACCGCGTCCATGTTGCCCATGCTGATCGGTGCAAACGAAAGTTGCGGCTGGCCATAGGGTGCGAAGGGCACGGGAATGCCGTCCATCAACACCGTGGAGCGTGATGCCAGGCGTGGGTTGAGTCCGCGAATACCGAAGTTCAGCGCCATGTCATGGCTGCCGGTGCCGTTGTTGTCCGGGGCGTTGACGCCGGGGATGCGGTTGAGCACGTCACGGGCCTGGGTTGCGCCCTGGCGTTCGAATTCGTCGCGGCGGATCACGTCACGGGCGCCGGGATGCTCGAACACGTTGGTCTGCGCCGCATCGCCGAGCCAGTCGCCGACCACGTTGGAGGTCTGCAGCTCGAGGGTGGCCGGGGCACCGGCCGGTTGCAGGCTGTAGGCGTTGTCGCCCTCGGCGCGGGCTTGCAGGCCACTGCCTTCCAGCAGTTTGTTCAGGCCTTCGGCGGTGCTGTAGGTGCCCGTCAAACCAGGGCTTTGCCGGCCGGCGGTGACCTCGGAACCGAAGGACACCAGCACGCCGGCTTCGCGGCCGAACTGGTTCAGGGCCGCTTCCAGAGTCGTCGGTGCGATGTGATAGGCCTTGGTGTCGGCCGCCATCACCGGGGGCAGCACGGTCAGGCTGAGGCTGGCGCCGAGCAGGAGTTGGCGCAGGGTACGGGCAAGAAGCGTCGGTTGCAGGGGCATGAAGAGCGGTCCTGAGAAGGAAGGATCAAGGTGGCTTTCCTTCTCTGTCACGCGAGGCAGGAAAAACGGCTCAGGGTTTTTCAAACAATTTCACGCACGGGCCTGAACCGTCACCCAATAGCGGGTAAAGCGCCGCACGGTTACCGGCAGGCTGACTTCCAGCAAGTCGAGAATGCGTTCGCTGTCATCCAGCGGATAACTGCCGGACAGCAGCAGGTTTGCCACCTGCGGGTCGCAATTGAGCTGGCCGCGGCGGTAGCGCCCGAGTTCGCCGAGGAAATCTTCCAGGCGCATATGCGCGGCCACCAGCATGCCGTCAGCCCAGGCGCCGCTGTTGGTGTCGGTGGGGCGAGGGCTGTCCCAGCCTTTGCGGGTGTAATTGATCTGATGCGCAGCGTCCACCCTCAACGGCAGGCCGCTGTAATGGTTGGGCATCACTTCGACATGGCCATCGAGCACCGCCAATTGGGTATGGTCATTGAACTGACGCACGTTCAGGCGCGCCGCCTGGCTGGTGAGCAAACCCTGGCCGGTCAGCACGCGCAGCGGCGTGGTACCTGCGCGAGCGGTCAGCAGGATTTCACCTTCGAGCAGGCGGATCAGGCGCTGGTGGCCATCGAAATGCACATCCACCGCACTGCCGGTGTTGAGCTGCAACTGGCTGCCGTCGGCCAACTGCACGCTGCGACGCTGGCCGACAGGGCTGCGGTAGTCAGCCGTCAACGGCGGCAAAATAGGTTGCTGGCGCAGGCTCCAGGCTGCCGCCGAACCGGCGCCGAGGATCAACAGCAGCTTCAGCGCCTGGCGCCGACTGGTGGATGTCGGGGCATTCAACGCCGCGTGCGCCAGGGGCGAGGGCAGGCCGCGCAGGCGCTGGTTAACGCGCTGGATCTGGTCCCACGCGCGCTGGTGTTCACTATGTGCCTCCAGCCATTGCTGCCAGGCTGCTTGTTGGCGTGGGGTGAGCGCGCCTTGCTGCATTTGCAGCAACCAGTGCACGGCTTGTTCAGCCACCTGGGTCGAGACGTTCATAGGGCGAAGTAGCAGCGCAGGGCGGCTTTATGCAGGTGGCGCTTGACCGTGGCGATGGAAATGCCCAGTTGCGCGCCGATCTGCGCATAGGTCAGGCCATCGAGCTGGGCCAGCAGGAAGGCGCGTTTGACCTGGACCGGCAGGCCGTCGAGCAGTTGGTCCAGTTCCACCAGGGTTTGCAGAATGATTGCGCGGTCTTCTTCCGACGGCGCCACGTGTTCCGGCATTTGCGCCAGGGCGTCGAGGTAGGCGCGTTCCAGGTCCTGGCGACGGTAGTAGTTGAACAGCACGCGCTTGGCGACCGTGGTGAGAAAGGCGCGCGGTTCGGTCAGCGTGGGTGTTTCCCGGGCGCTGAGGACCCGTATGAAGGTGTCGTGCGCCAGGTCGGCGGCGTTTTGCGGGCAGCCGAGCTTGCGTCGCAACCAGCCGGTGAGCCAGTGGTGATGGTCGTTGTACAGAACTTCGACGGTGGTGGACGGTGGCAACGTGATCACTCCATCGGCATTGGCATGCTTTAGAGAACAAGAATTGTTCGCATTGTAGGGCCGCAAACACGGTTCGGCAATCGACCCGAGCAGGTGATTCATCCGTTCTCTTTTGCTTATGAGAATATTTATCATTAATATTGCGCGCTGATGAACTTGGCGCCTGCCGCATGAAAAGCAAAACCTCACTGCCCGCCTCTTATCGCCTCGCGGTCACTTCGCGCGTACTGGCGGCTGTGCTCGGCGGTTATCTGATGGCCTCCCTGGCCGCTATCTGCCTCGCGCTGTGGTTGCCGACGGCGCGCGCCGACGCGGTGATCGTCGGCATGATGAGCTCATTCGTGTTCTACCTGCTGGCGGTGCTCTGGTGTTTCGCCTGCCGCACCGCGTGGCGCGCCTGGGCGGGGGTGATGCTGCCGAGCGCGCTGCTCGCCACCCTGGCGGGCATTGGGTTCTGGGTGGTGCGCACATGAAAGAGGGTTTTCGCCAAGCCATGGCCTGGCTGCACACCTGGGCCGGGTTGATCTTCGGCTGGCTGCTGTTTGCGATTTTCCTGACCGGCACCCTGGCCTATTTCAAAGACGAAATTACCCACTGGATGCAGCCCGAAGTCCAGGCCCATCCGGTGGACGACGCACGCAGCCTCGCCGTAGCGCAAAGCTATCTGCAGCAACAGGCGCCCACGGCCGCGCGCTGGTTCATTACCTTACCCACCAATCGCGACCCCGGGCTGTCGGTGATGTGGCAAGACAAGGTCGACCCCGGCAAGCGCGGCAATTTCATCCAGAAAGTCCTCGACCCGGTCAGCGGCCAGGCTGTCCAGGCCCGCGAAAGCATGGGCGGTGAATTCTTTTACCGCTTCCACTTCCAACTGCAGATGCCTTACCCATGGGGCCGCTGGCTGTCGACCCTCGCGGCCATGGTGATGTTCGTCGCGCTGATCACCGGCATTATTACCCACAAGAAAATCTTCAAGGACTTCTTCACCTTCCGCCCGCGTAAAGGCCAGCGTTCCTGGCTGGACGGACACAACGCGGTGGGCGTGCTGGTGCTGCCGTTTCACCTGATGATCACCTATAGCAGCCTGGTGATTTTCATGAGCATGGTCATGCCGGCGCCGATCGTGGCCTCCTATGGCAATGACAGCCGTGCCTTCTTCAATGAAGTGTTTCCCAGTTCCGATAATGCTCCCGCACTCGGCCAGCCGGGCACGTTGCTGCCGTTGTGGCCGCTGTACCAGCAGGCGCAGCAACAGTGGGCGGGTGGGCATGTCGGGCGCCTGGCGGTGAATAATCCGAGCGACGTCAACGCCTCGGTAAACGTGTTTCGCGCTGGCTCCGACAGCGTGGTGCATGATTTCGGCAGCACCGTTTCGTTCAATGGCACCACGGGGCAGGTGTTGCGGGTCAGTGGCGAACCGTCGTTGCCGTCGGTCATCGGTGGCAGTTTCTACGGCTTGCACATGGGCCATTTCGCCGGCCCGGTGCTGCGTTGGCTGTATTTCATCTGCGGCCTGGCGGGCACGGCGATGATCGGCACAGGCCTGGTGATATGGCTGGGCAAGCGTCAACTCAAACACGCAAAAACCGGTGTGATGCCCTTTGAGCTGCGGCTGGTGGAGGTGCTGAACATCGCCAGCATGTCGGGGCTGATGATCGCCGTCGCGGCGTTTTTCTGGGCCAATCGATTGTTGCCGGTGGGCGTGGCCGAACGTTCCGACTGGGAAGTGCAGAGCTTTTTTATCGCCTGGGGGCTGAGCCTGGTGCATGCCATGCTGCGGCGCGGTCGTCAGGGCTGGGTCGAGCAACTGAGCCTGGGCGCGCTGCTGTTTGTGACCATCCCGTTGCTTAACGCCCTGACCACGCCGTATCACCTGGGCGCCTCGCTGATGAGCGGCGACTGGGCCATGGCCGGCTTCGACCTGACCTGCCTGGCCAGCGGCCTGTTCCTGGCATGGGCGGCCTGGAAGATGCAGCGCTGCGCCGTGTCGCTGCCCAGGGCAGAACACGCACGTGCATTGGCGTTCAAGCAGGAGGCCAGCTGATGCTGCTCGCGCTGCTGCTGTGCTACGCCGGGTTTACCGCGCTGTGCCTGGCCACCGACCGTCATCACGGCGAACTGCTGCGCAGCAAACCCACGCCTGCGCGGCGCCTGGGGCTGCGTGCGCTCGGCTGGCTGCTGCTGAGCCTGTCGATCTGGCCGGCGGTGGCCGCCACCGGCTGGGGGCAGGGCCTGGTGGAGTGGTGCGCGGTGTTGATGCTCAGCGCCTTGCTGCTGGTGCTGCTGCTACCATACCGGCCACGGCTGGCCTTGATCCTCGCGGGCGTGAGCCTGCTGGCCAGCCCTGTCGCGGCGTTTGGCCTTTTCTGAGCGGCCCATGGTGATCAGCCCGCCGCCCGAACCCCAAGACAGTTCGCACCCGAACGCGGCCGGTGGACGTGCGCATTTCCTCCAGGTGTTCCTGTCCCAGCGTTCGCAGATGGAGGCGCTGGTCAGCCGCCGTGTCGGTTGCCGCGCCACGGCGGCTGACCTGGTGCAAGACCTGTTCCTGCGCTTCTGGCGTCGCCCGCTGGTGCAGGTCGAAGAACTCAGCACCTACCTGCTGCGCTGCGCCGGCAATATCGCCATCGACCATTTGCGCAGCGAAGGCGCCCGCGTGCGCAGCAGTGAGGGTTGGTTGCCGGAGCAACAGGACAACCAGGGCTGCGAACCCCAGGCGGCCCTCGAAGCGGGCAATGATCTGCGGCATGTCGAGGCCGCCTTGCGCAGTCTGCCTGAGCGCACCCGGCAGATTTTCCTGCTCAACCGCATTCACGGGCGCACATACGCAGAGATCGCCAAGGCCATGGGCCTGTCCCAAAGCGCTGTGGAAAAACATATGATGCGCGCCCTGCAGGCCTGCAAGGCGAGCCTTCTTGAACCAGCGCCTCCACGTACGCCAGGGAAAGCATCGTGAACGTCACACCCACGCCCGCCCAGGAACAGGCCGCGCTCGACTGGCTGAGCCGGCTGCACGACCAGCCCGGCAGCGGCGATCAAGTCACCTTCAGCCGATGGCTGCGGGCCGACCCCGCCCATGTCGAAGCCTACGCCCGGGCCCAGGTGCTGTGGGAATTGAGCGAAGTCCCGGCACGCACCCTGGCCGACGAAGACGCACAGGCCTTGCAGGGCTACCTCGATGCGATGCGCCGTTCCGGGCGCTCACGCGTGGTGCGTGGGGCTGGCGCCTTGGCGATGGCGGCCTGTCTGTTGTTAATGGTGTCGATGGGCGCCGGCTGGCAGCCGTCGCGCTGGGTCGACGACCTGGCTGCCGATTACGTGACGGCGCCAGGGGAGGTGAGGACCGTCATCCTGGCCGATCAGTCCCACGTCACCCTCGACGCCGACAGCGCGATTGCCGTGGATTTCAGCCACGGCGAGCGGCATATCCAATTGCGTCGCGGGGCCGGCTTTTTCCGTGTTGTCCACACCGGCCAGCCCTTCGTGGTCGAAGCGGGCGATGGCGAAACGCGGGTGCTGGGCACGCAGTTCGAAGTGCGCCTGCAACCGGCAGGGGCCCAGGTGACGGTGCTGTCGGGCCGGGTTGGCGTAACGCCGTCCGCACAGGCGCCGCAGCAAATTCTGACGGCAGGCCAGCAACTGGCCTACGCCGACGGTGTAGCCGAGCCGCTGCATTCGGTGGACAGCGAATCACGCCTGGCCTGGCGCGACGGTTGGCTCAATTACTACAAGGCGCCGCTGGCCGAGGTGGTCAGAGACCTCGCACGTTACTATCCGGGCCGAATCCTCCTGCTCAATGATGAGGTGGGCGCCAGACGCGTCAGCGGCAGCTTTCCAAGCAACGACCCTGCCGCCGTATTGAAGGCCTTGCAAGCGGTCCTCGGCTTCGAGCAGCACACCCTGCTGGGGCGGGTGATTGTGTTGCGCTAGGCGCACGGCGCCGTTCAACTCCGCACGGTCAACGGCCTGCCACCGATTGCGATGTATCAGCTACAGATAGGCTGACTGACACACTGCTATCGAGGATAGGTATCTACACCACTCTGTAACCCCCAAACGTAACCACGATGCGAAGCGAGCCGCTCTTGATCTGCTTTTGATCCTAGGCGCCCCGTTAAACCACGCTGGCCGAACGCAGGCTTGAATCCGTGGGCAACCCGGCAGGACGCCGGGTTAGCCGCCCCGCGCCATGGATGGCGCGTGGCGGCGGCCCACGGATTCAAGCCGGAGAGAGGGCACACCGAGCCCAGGCGAGGTGCCGAGTGGTGGGGCAAGAGCGTTTTGCTTACTTTTGCGCTTTTCAAAAGTGAGCCGCTGTAAAAGCGGAACCCTAAGTAGCCGTTACCGCAGAAACGGATATGTACTCAGTCTGATCCAGCATCCTGGTCGGCCCAGAGGCCGCCATCGGGGGCAAGCCCCCTCCCACATTTGGACCGGGATCGACACCAACATCCTGGTCGGTCCTGAGGCCGCTATCGGGGGCAAGCCCCCTCCCACATTTGATCTGCGGTGTGTTCGAGGGTCGGGTTATTTCAGGGCGGCCATGATGGCCTCGGGGTTGTAGTCGCGGATCAAGGTGCCGTTGACGTCCACGAACGGAATCCCGCCGCCGCCCAGCGCTTCATACGCCTTGCGCGCCTGGGCGTCCTTTTCGATATCGACGGCCTGGTAGGGGATTCCCTTCTGGTCCAGAAACCGTCGGATCTGCTTGCAGTAGCCGCACCACTCGGTGGAATAGAGCACCACACGCGCCGAGGCGCGTACCTGCTCGGACATCACCTGCGACGGGTTGAACAGCCGCTCGACCTTGCCCCAGTTCTGAATCACCACCACCACCAGCAACACCAGCAGGACTTTCTTCAAGACCCCGCCAAGCATCAGTTGCGGCGCTTGAGCTGGTCGGTCAGTTGGGTCGGCAGGCCCTTGATGATCAAGGTGCCGGCGGCTTCGTCGTATTCGATCTTGTCGCCCAGCAGGTGGGCTTCAAAGCTGATGGACAAGCCTTCGGCGCGGCCGGTGAAGCGGCGGAACTGGTTGAGGGTGCGTTTGTCGGCAGGGATCTCCGGCGACAGGCCGTAGTCCTTGTTGCGAATGTGGTCGTAGAACGCTTTAGGCCGCTCTTCATCGATCAGACCGGACAGTTCTTCCAGGCCCATGGGCTCACCGAGCTTGGCCTGGCTGCTGGCGTAGTCCACCAGGGTCTTGGTTTTCTCGCGGGCCGATTCGTCTGGCAGGTCTTCGCTTTCAACGAAGTCACTGAACGCCTTGAGCAGGGTGCGGGTTTCGCCCGGGCCGTCAACGCCTTCCTGGCAGCCGATAAAGTCGCGGAAGTACTCCGAGACCTTCTTGCCGTTCTTGCCCTTGATAAACGAGATGTACTGCTTGGACTGCTTGTTGTTCTGCCACTCGGACACGTTGATCCGCGCGGCCAGGTGCAGTTGGCCAAGGTCCAGGTGGCGCGATGGGGTCACGTCCAGTTCGTCGGTCACCGCCACGCCTTCGCTGTGGTGCAGCAGGGCGATGGCCAGATAGTCGGTCATGCCTTGCTGGTAGTGGGCGAACAGCACGTGACCGCCGGTGGACAGGTTGGATTCCTCCATCAGTTTCTGCAGATGTTCCACCGCAGTACGGCTGAAGGTGGTGAAATCCTGGCCACCGTCAAAGTATTCCTTCAACCAGCCGCTGAACGGGTGCGCGCCGGACTCGGCATGGAAGAAACCCCAGGCCTTGCCTTGTTTGGCGTTGTAGCTCTCGTTGAGGTCGGCAAGCATGTTCTCGATGGCGGCCGATTCGGACAGCTCCGAATCACGGGCATGCAGAACTGCGGGGGTGCCGTCGGGTTTTTTGTCGATCAGGTGGACGATGCAATGACGGATCGGCATAGGCTTCTCGGCTGGTTGAAGGGGAGCGGTGAGCCTCCCCCAAAAAGTTGCCCAGTGTACCGCACCCGTTGGTCAAGACGCGCCTGGAAGGGCGTTTTGGATGTTCTCCCACCGTGGATATGGGGTTTTTTCACGCTTTAGAGCGATAAAGCTGACCAAATGGGTATGTTGAGGCGGATATTTCCCCGTCTCTGTGCTAGTTTTGCCCCGTCTTACGCCAAGTCTCGGCGTTAAGCGTGCATTCAGCATTTGTCAGGTCGAACCAATCCCCGTTTCAAGCATCTATAACCCCGTTCTCCAAAGGTTATAGCCGGGGTGCCAGGCCGACACGGTCGGGCTCGACGGCTGACACTGCACTCTGCAATCCATATGAATTTGATAGGGAAGGAACACCACAATGGCTTTGACTAAAGACCAACTGATCGCTGATATCGCTGAAGCTATCGACGCGCCGAAAACCACCGCGCGCGCAGCGCTGGACCAACTGGGCCAGATCGTTGCCGATCAGCTGGAAAACGGCGGCGAAATCACTCTGCCAGGTATCGGCAAGCTGAAAGTGACCGAGCGTCCTGCCCGTACCGGCCGTAACCCTTCGACTGGCGCTGCCATCGAAATCGCTGCCAAGAAAGTTATCAAGCTGGTTGTGGCCAAAGGCCTGACCGACGCTGTTAACAAGTAAGACGCAGTAAAAAACCGTGCTCCGGAGTGATCCGGGCACGGTTTTTTGTTGCCTGCGATTTTACGTCTTACTGTAGGAGCGAGCTTGCTCGCGAAAGACGTTAACAATAACGCGCCCGTCCTGGTTGAACGCGGCGCCTTGGCGTTTTTCGCGAGCAAGCTCGCTCCTACAGGGTTGGCGTCAACGCACCCAGCGCTGGCGCCAGATCTGCTGTTCGTTTTTGGTCTGGAAGGTCCAGGCGACGAACCGGCTTTGCTTTTGCCCCTGGGACATTTCCACTACCTGGCTTTCCAATACGCCGGCCTTTTTCAGCGCCGTCTCGATCGCGGGCAAGTTTGACGCTTTTGACACCAGGGTGCTGAACCACAGCACCTTGTGGGCAAAATGCGCGCTTTCGGCGATCAATTGCGTTACGAAACGCGCTTCGCCGCCTTCACACCACAGCTCGGCCGATTGACCACCGAAGTTCAGCACCGGCAACTTGCGCTTGGGGTCGGCTCTGCCCAAGGCGCGCCATTTGCGTTCGCTGCCCTTGGTGGCTTCGTCCATGGACGCATGGAACGGCGGGTTGCACATGGTCAGGTCAAAGCGTTCCGCAGGCTCCAGCAGCCCTAGCAGGATGTGCTTGGGGTTGGGTTGCTGGCGTAGCTGGATGACTTTGCTCAGGTCGTTGGACTGCACAATGGCCTTGGCGGCGGCCACGGCGATCGGGTCGACCTCCGAGCCGAGGAAGTTCCAGCGGTACTCCATGTAGCCAATCAGCGGGTACACGCAGTTGGCGCCCATGCCGATATCCAGCACCTTGACGATGGAACCGCGCGGAATCTTGCCCTCGTTGGTGCTGGCCAGCAGATCGGCGAGGAAGTGCACGTAGTCGGCACGCCCCGGCACGGGCGGGCACAGGTAATCGGCCGGGATGTCCCAATGCTGGATGCCGTAGAACGACTTGAGCAACGCCCGGTTGAACACCCGCACCGCGTCCGGGCTGGCGAAGTCGATACTCTCTTTGCCATAAGGATTGATGATCACGAACTGCGCGAGTTCCGGCGTGGTCTTGATCAGCGCCTGGAAGTCGTAACGGCCTGTGTGGCGGTTGCGCGGATGCAGGGTAGCCTCTTTGCGTGGTGCGACGGGCTTGGCCGTTGCAGCGGTGTTAGGCTTCTTGCGCGGTGGTTTGGGTGTGCTGGGGGCGGTCATGTTGATTCTGGTGTTGGCTCAAAGTGGCGGGCATTGTCACACATCTTGAGCCTTGCCCGGTCAAATGTGGGAGGGGGCTTGCCCCCGATGGCTGTGTGTCAGTCAATTATCTGTTAACTGACCCATCGCCATCGGGGGCAAGCCCCCTCCCACATTGACTGCATTCCCAGCAGGACATCGGGAACGATCAGGCAAAAAAAAGAGACCCGAAGGTCTCTTTTTTTACGCGACTCAAGCCTTACAGGCTGGAAATCCGCGCATGTTGCTCCGCCAGCTTGCCCAAAGCCTGCTCAGCCTCGGCCAACTTGGCGCGTTCCTTGTCGATGACCTCTGCCGGCGCCTTGTCGACGAACGCCGCGTTGGACAGCTTGCCGCCCACGCGCTGCACTTCACCTTGCAGACGCGCGATTTCCTTGTCGAGACGGGCCAGTTCCGCGCCCTTGTCGATCAAGCCGGCCATCGGCACCAGTACTTCCATATCGCCGACCAGCGCGGTAGCGGACAGCGGTGCTTCGGCGCCATCGGCCAATACGGTGATCGACTCCAGCTTTGCCAGCTTCTTGAGCAGCGCATCGTTCTCGCTGAGGCGACGCTGGTCTTCGGCACTGGCGTTCTTGACGAACACGGCCAGCGGCTTGCCCGGCCCGATGTTCATCTCGGCGCGGATGTTGCGCGTGCCGAGCATCAGGGTCTTGAGCCATTCGATATCGCTTTCGGCGGCCTCATCAATGCGTGCTTCATTGGCCACCGGCCAAGGCTGCAGCATGATGGTCTTGCCTTCGATACCGGCCAGCGGCGCCAGGCGCTGCCAGATTTCTTCGGTGATGAACGGCATGAACGGATGCGCCAGGCGCAACGCCACTTCCAGCACGCGCACCAGGGTGCGACGGGTGCCGCGCTGGCGCTCGACCGGCGCGTTTTCGTCCCACAGCACCGGCTTGGACAGTTCCAGGTACCAGTCGCAATACTGGTTCCAGATGAACTCGTACAAGGCCTGGGCGGCCAGGTCGAAACGGAACTGGTCGAGCTGGCGGGTCACTTCGGCTTCGGTGCGTTGCAACTGCGAGATGATCCAGCGGTCGGCCAGGCTCAGCTCAAAGGCTTCGCCGTTCTGGCCGCAGTCTTCGCCTTTGTCCAGCACGTAGCGCGCGGCGTTCCAGATCTTGTTGCAGAAGTTGCGATAACCTTCGACGCGGCCCATGTCGAACTTGATGTCGCGACCGGTGGAGGCCAGCGAGCAGAAGGTGAAGCGCAGGGCGTCGGTGCCATAGCTGGCGATGCCGTCGGCGAATTCGTCGCGGGTCTGTTTCTCGATCTTCTTCGCCATTTTCGGCTGCATCATCCCCGAGGTGCGCTTCTGTACCAGCGCTTCGAGTTCGATGCCGTCGATGATGTCCAGTGGGTCCAGGACGTTGCCCTTGGATTTGGACATCTTCTGGCCCTGGCCATCTCGCACCAGGCCGTGGACATACACGGTCTTGAACGGCACCTGCGGGGTGCCGTCGTCGTTCTTCACCAAGTGCATGGTGAGCATGATCATCCGGGCAACCCAGAAGAAAATGATGTCGAAGCCGGTGACCAGCACGTCGGTGGGGTGGAATTTTTCGAGGAACGCGGTTTTTTCCGGCCAGCCCAGGGTGGAGAAGGTCCACAGGCCGGCGCTGAACCAGGTGTCCAGTACGTCATTGTCCTGATTCAATACCAGGTCTGCGGGCAGATTATTCTTGGCACGCACTTCGGCTTCGTCGCGACCTACATAAACCTTGCCCGACTCGTCATACCAGGCCGGAATACGGTGGCCCCACCACAGCTGACGGCTGATGCACCAATCTTGGATGTCGCGCATCCAGGAGAAGTACATGTTTTCGTATTGTTTAGGCACGAACGCGATGCGGCCGTCTTCAACGGCGGCAATGGCCGGCTCAGCCAAAGGCTTGGTCGACACGTACCACTGGTCGGTCAGCCACGGCTCGATCACGGTGCCGGAACGGTCGCCCTTCGGCACTTTCAGGCCGTGGTCGTCGACGCTCACCAGCAAACCGGCAGCGTCGAACGCGGCAACGATCTGCTTGCGCGCTTCGAAGCGGTCCAGGCCTGCATATTCGGCCGGGATCTTGCCGTCGATGCTGTCGTTGAGCGTGCCGTCCAGGTTGAACACCTGGCAGGCCGGCAATACGGCGGCGTTCTTGTCGAAAATATTCAGCAGCGGCAGGTTGTGGCGCTTGCCGACTTCGTAGTCGTTGAAATCGTGTGCCGGGGTGATTTTCACGCAGCCGGTGCCGAATTCAGGGTCGCAGTAGTCGTCCGCGATGATCGGGATGCGACGGCCGACCAGTGGCAGCTCGACGAACTTGCCGATCAGCGCCTGGTAGCGCTCGTCGTTCGGGTTAACCGCGACGGCGGCGTCGCCCAGCATGGTTTCCGGACGCGTGGTGGCAACTATCAGGTAGTCATTGCCTTCAGCGGTCCTGGCGCCGTCGGCCAGCGGGTACTTGAGGTTCCACAGGAAACCTTTCTCGTCGTGGTTTTCCACTTCGAGGTCGGAAATTGCCGTGTGCAGCTTGGTGTCCCAGTTGACCAGGCGCTTGCCGCGGTAGATCAGGCCGTCTTCATGCAGGCGTACAAAGGCTTCCTTCACGGCTTCCGACAGGCCGTCGTCCATGGTGAAGCGCTCGCGGCTCCAGTCCACGGACGAACCCAGGCGACGGATCTGACGGCTGATATTGCCGCCGGATTGATCTTTCCATTCCCAGACTTTCTCGAGGAATTTCTCGCGACCCAGGTCGTGACGATTCTGGCCGGTGGCTTCCAGCTGGCGTTCCACCAGCATCTGGGTGGCGATACCGGCGTGGTCGGTGCCCGGCTGCCACAGGGTGTCGCGACCCTGCATGCGGCGGAAGCGGATCAACGCATCCATGATCGCATTGTTGAAGCCATGGCCCATGTGCAGGCTGCCAGTGACGTTCGGTGGCGGGATCATGATGGTGTACGAGTCGCCCGCACCTTGTGGGGCGAAATAGTTTTCGGACTCCCAGGTGTTGTACCAGGAAGTTTCGATAGCGTGGGGCTGGTAGGTCTTATCCATGCGCGGCGGGACCCTAGTTGGCATTTATTCAGGAAAGCCGGCAAGTATAACGGGGGATAGAGCGCAGGGCGAGGCGAAGACAGGGCTTAAGGTGTATGCAACCAAATGTGGGAGGAGGCTTGCCCCCGATGGCGGCGTGTCAGCTTCAAATAGACTGCTGACTCGCCGCTATCGGGGGCAAGCCCCCTCCCACAGGGGATCCCGGTTTGGTTCAGGACTGGTACTGGCTGAGCAGTCGCTCCATTCGCGCATCCATCCGCCGCTTGATTTCGGCTTCGATATGCGGCGCATAGTCGTCGATCACATCCTGCATGATCAATTGCGCGGCGGCGCGCAGTTCGTTGTCCAGGTGCAGCAGCAGGGCGTCGGGGGCTTTTTCCGCGGCGGGAGCGGGTTCTGCCATGGCTGGCTGCGGCGCAACAGGCTTGTTGCCGACCATGTCGAACAACAGCGGAATCTGGCTCTCGGCATCGACTGCTTCGGTCAACAGCGGCGGTTGCAAGCCATCATCACCCAGCAACTGACGGATCGACTCGAGGTCGTCCAGCAGGTGGTCGTCTTTTTTCAGCGGGTTGGGCGTGTCCATCATGTACTCAAAGTCGTTGTAGCCGGTGATCCTGCAGAGGATAGCCCTGTTCGCGGTAGAAACGGAAACTCTCCCGCGCGGCCTGACGAATAGCCGGGTCTTCCACCACCACTTCCGCCACGCGGGCGAATGCCTTGGCGAAGGGCGGCACTTTCAGGTCGAGGTTGACCAGCAGGTCATCGTGGCCGCCGCAACTGTCGCCCAAACCCAGGACAACCACGCCGTCCGGTTCCGATTCCGCAGGGCCGTGGGGTACGAAGCTTTCGCCCTTGAAGCGCCACAGGCGGGCATCGAGGTCGTCGCGTTGGGCGGCATCGCTGCAATGCAGGTAGATGCGATGGCCCATGCGCCAGGCTTTTTCGGTGAGCTTGCAGGCGAAGTCCAGGCGCGCGGACGGGTCGGCGCTGGGCAATATATAGAAGTCGACTTGGGTCATTGCGGTTCCTGAAACCGGGACGGCACGATGACCGTCCCGGAATTTGTAGGAGCGAGCTTGCTCGCGAAAAACGCAAGGTCGCCGCGATCAACCTGGTTTCCCGAGTCATCGTTAACGACCATCGCGAGCAAGCTCGCTCCTACAGAGTTAGGCCTTGGCGCGGTCCAGCAGGTACTGGGTCAGCAGCGGTACTGGACGACCAGTGGCGCCCTTGTCCTTGCCGCTGGCCCATGCGGTGCCGGCGATGTCCAGGTGCGCCCAGTTGAAGTTCTTGGCGAACCGCGACAGGAAGCAGGCTGCGGTGATGGTGCCGGCTTTGGGGCCACCGATGTTGGCGATGTCGGCGAATGGGCTGTCCAGTTGCTCCTGGTACTCATCGAACAGCGGCAACTGCCAGGCGCGGTCGTCGGCGGCCTTGCCGGCGCTGAGCAGTTGCTCGATCAGCTCGTCGTTGTTGCCCAGCAGGCCCGAAGTGTGGGCGCCCAGGGCAACCACACAGGCACCGGTCAGGGTGGCGATGTCGATCACCGCCTGCGGCTTGAAGCGTTCGGCGTAGGTCAGCGCGTCGCACAGCACCAGGCGGCCTTCGGCGTCGGTGTTGAGGATTTCCACGGTCTGGCCGCTCATGGTGGTGACGATATCGCCTGGGCGGGCAGCACCGCCGCTCGGCATGTTCTCGGCGCAGGCCAGGATGCACACCAGGTTGATCGGCAGCTTGAGTTCCAGCACGGCACGCAGGGTGCCGAACACGCTGGCGGCGCCGCCCATGTCGTACTTCATCTCGTCCATGCCGGCGCCCGGCTTGAGGCTGATGCCGCCGGTATCGAAGGTGATGCCTTTACCCACCAGGGCGTAAGGCTTCTCGGACTTCTTGCCGCCGTTGTATTGCATCACGATCAGGCGCGGCGGCTGGTCGCTGCCCTGGCCCACGGCATAGAACGAGCCCATGCCCAGTTCCTTGATCTTCTTCTCGTCCAGGACCTCGACTTTCAGGCCCTTGAACTCCTTGCCCAGCGCCTTGGCCTGTTCGCCCAGGTAGGTGGGGTGGCAGATGTTCGGCGGCAGGTTGCCCAGGTCGCGGGTGAACGACATGCCGTTGGCGATCGCGGTGGCGTGGGTCACGGCGCGCTCGACTTCAGCCTGGGCGGCCTTGATGGTCAGCAGGGTGATTTTCTTCAGGGCGCGGGGTTCGGCTTTCTCGCTCTTGAACTGGTCGAAGACGTAGCCGCCGTCCACCAGGCTTTCGGCCAGCAGGCGGGTCTTGCCGTAGCTGTCACGGCCCTTGATGATGATTTCATCGAGTGCCAGTGCCGCGTCGCTGCCGCCCAGGCCCTTAAGCGTGGTGAGGATGGCGCTGATGATCTTGCGGAACGGACGGTCACCCAGTTCGGCGTCCTTGCCCACGCCCACCAGCAATACCCGCTCGGCCTTGAGGTTCGGCAGGCTCTGCAGCAGCAGGCTCTGGCCGACTTTGCCGGCCAGGTCGCCGCGCTTGAGCACGGCGCTGATAGCGCCGCCGCTCAGTTCATCCAGTTGCTTGGCGGCAACGCCGAGTGTGCGGCCTTCGCCGACAGCGACCACGAGGGTGGCGGTTTTCAACGTTTCGGGGCTAACGCTTTTTACAACCAATTCCATTTTCGGGTCCCTTATAAGGTCGGTGAGCCTGGCATGCGTACCCAGGCTTAAAAGCGTGGCAGCCTTGTAAACCGCCAGCGACAAAGGCCGCAGTTTGAACCTCGCAGGCGAAGCCTGACAACCCTCGAAGCACGCTTTGTGCATGCGCATGAGGTTGCGCAGTGACAGGCGCGGTCAATCACAGGATAATGCGCCATCTTTTAGCCGGCCCGCGCAAACGGGCCGACTCGGTATGCTTGCTTGTTTGGCCGCCTTAGCCTGACAACCCTGGAGTGTCTGGTTTGATCGTCTTCCGTTATCTATCCCGCGAAGTCCTGTTGACCCTGAGTGCCGTGAGTGCGGTATTGCTGGTCATCATCATGAGTGGTCGTTTCGTCAAATTTCTTGCGCAGGCGGCCTCGGGCGCCCTGGATCCGGGCTCGCTGTTCCTGATCATGGGCTTTCGCCTGCCGGGCTTTCTGCAACTGATCCTGCCGCTCGGCCTGTTCCTCGGCATCCTGCTGGCCTATGGCCGGCTGTATCTCGAGAGCGAGATGACCGTGCTGTCGGCCACCGGCATGAGCCAGCAACGCCTGCTGGCCATGACCCTGGTGCCGGCCACTGGCGTTGCGCTGGTCGTGGCCTGGTTGAGTCTGAGTCTGGCGCCGCAAGGGGCCATGCAGTTCCAGCTGCTGTTGAACAAGCAGGACGCGATGACCGAGTTCGACACCCTCGAGCCCGGGCGTTTCCAGGCGCTCAACGACGGTACGCGCGTGACCTATACCGAAGAAATGACCGAAGACCGTTCCAACCTGAGCGGTGTGTTCATTTCCCAGAAAAATCTCGGCAAGGACCAGAAAGACCGTGGCATCTCGATTCTGGTCGCCGACGGTGGCCGCCAGGAAGTGCGCGCCGATGGCAGCCGCTACCTGATCCTGGACAACGGCTATCGCTACGATGGCAGCCCGGGGTTGGCCGATTACCGCGTGATCAAATACGACTCCTACGGCGTCATGCTGCCCAAGCCCGATATCAGCGATGAAGTCACCGATCGCGACGCGCTGCCCACGGCCTCGCTGTTCGGCAGCCAGGAACTGCGCTCCATTGCCGAGCTGCAATGGCGTCTGTCCCTGCCGCTGCTGGTGTTTATCGTGACCTTGATGGCGGTGCCGCTGTCACGCGTCAACCCGCGTCAGGGCCGGTTCCTCAAGTTGCTGCCGGCAATCCTGCTGTACATGGCTTACCTGACCATCCTGATTTCCGCCCGTGGCTCCCTGGAGAAGGGCAAGTTGCCGCCCGCCCTGGGTCTGTGGTGGGTGCACGGGATTTTCCTGGTGATCGGCCTGGGGCTGCTCTATTGGGAACCTATCCGTTTGAAAATGAAGAGCCGTCGTGGCCTGAAGGAGTTGGCTCGTGGCTAAGCTCGATCGCTACATTGGTAGCAGCGTACTGATCGCCATCCTGGCGGTATTGGGCATTATCCTGGGCCTGGCCTCGCTGTTTGCCTTCATCGATGAAGTGGGCAACGTCACCGATACCTATACCGTCACCGATGTATTGAGCTTCGTGGCGCTGACCGCGCCGCGTCGTCTCTACGACATGATGCCGATGGCCGGCCTGATCGGCTGCCTGATCGGCCTGGGCACCCTGGCCAGCAACAGCGAGTTGACCATCATGCGCGCGGCGGGCGTGTCCATCGGGCGTATCGTCTGGGCCGTCATGAAACCCATGCTGCTGTTGATGGCGTGCAGCGTGCTGATCGGCGAATACGTCGCGCCACCGTCCGAAGCCACCGCCCAGGCCAATCGCGCCCTGGCCCAGGGTTCGGGTGACGCGCAGAGTTCCAAGCACGGCCTGTGGCACCGCCAGGGTGACCAGTTCATCCACATCAACGCCGTACAGCCCGGTGGGTTGTTGATCGGGGTGACGCGCTACACGTTCGACAAAGAGCGGCACATGCTCAGCTCCAGCTTCGCCAAGCGTGCGCAGTACGATGGTGCGCAATGGCAACTGACCGACGTGACCACCACGCTGTTCCACAACGTGGGCCAGGGCGTCAATGCCAGTACCGAAGTGGTCAATGCGCCCACCCAGGCCTGGGACATCGCGCTAAAGCCGGAACTGCTCAACACAGTGATCATGGTCCCGGAAACGCTGCCAATCTCGGGTCTCTGGAGTTATATCCATTACCTCAAGGACCAGGGCCTGAACAATGGCCGCTACTGGCTGGCGTTCTGGGTCAAGGTGTTGCAACCGGTGGTCACCGCCGCGCTGGTGCTGATGGCGATCTCCTTTATCTTCGGCCCGTTGCGCTCGGTGACTCTTGGCCAGCGGGTATTCACCGGGGTGCTGGTGGGCTTTACCTTCCGTATCGCCCAGGATTTGCTGGGGCCGTCGAGCCTGGTGTTCGGCTTCTCGCCGTTGTTCGCGGTGCTGGTGCCGACATTTATCTGCGCCGTGGCCGGGTTCTGGTTGTTGCGCCGAGCCGGCTGATTGCGCGCTTATGCATAAAAAATGCCCCGCTTATCCCTGCGGGGCATTTTTGTTCTGGTCAGCAAAGATGACGTCTGGCCCGAGCATCAGGTACAATTCCCGGCTATTTTTCAGCGGGCAATCTGCCTGCAGCCTTTTTGAGTGTTGATCCGTGAGTGATTTGAGTCATATCCGCAATTTCTCCATCATCGCCCACATTGACCATGGTAAGTCGACGCTGGCCGATCGATTCATCCAGATGTGCGGCGGCCTTGCCGAGCGTGAAATGGAAGCCCAGGTCCTGGACTCCATGGACCTCGAACGCGAGCGCGGGATCACCATCAAGGCCCACAGCGTCACCCTGTACTACACGGCCAAAGACGGTATCAAGTACCAGTTGAACTTCATTGACACCCCGGGCCACGTCGACTTCACTTATGAAGTCAGCCGCTCCCTGGCTGCCTGCGAAGGCGCGCTGCTGGTGGTGGACGCGGGGCAGGGCGTTGAAGCCCAGTCCGTGGCCAACTGCTACACCGCCATCGAGCAGGGCCTGGAAGTCATGCCGGTGCTGAACAAGATCGACTTGCCGCAAGCCGATCCGGACCGTGTAAAAGAAGAAATCGAAAAAATCATCGGCATTGACGCCACCGACGCCGTCGAGTGCAGCGCCAAGACCGGCCTGGGCGTCGACGAAGTGCTCGAGCGCCTGGTCAAGACCATTCCCGCGCCAACCGGCAACTACGAAGATCCGCTGCAAGCGTTGATCATCGACTCCTGGTTCGACAACTACCTGGGCGTCGTGTCCCTGGTGCGCGTGCGCCATGGCCGCGTGAAGAAGGGCGACAAGATCCTGGTCAAGTCCACCGGCAAGATCCACCTGGTGGACAGCGTCGGTGTGTTCAACCCCAAGCACACGGCCACCACTGATCTGAAAGCCGGCGAAGTGGGCTTCATCATCGCCGGTATCAAGGACATCCACGGTGCGCCGGTCGGTGACACCCTGACCCTGAGCTCCACCCCTGACGTCGACGTGCTGCCAGGCTTCAAGCGCATCCAGCCACAGGTCTACGCCGGTCTGTTCCCGGTCAGTTCCGACGACTTCGAAGACTTCCGCGAAGCCCTGCAAAAGCTGACCCTCAACGATTCGTCGTTGCAGTACACCCCGGAAAGCTCCGACGCACTGGGCTTCGGCTTCCGTTGCGGGTTCCTGGGCATGCTGCATATGGAGATCATCCAGGAGCGCCTGGAGCGCGAATACGACCTGGACCTGATCACCACCGCGCCGACCGTTATTTTCGAGCTGGCGCTGAAAACCGGTGAAACGATTTACGTCGACAACCCGTCCAAGCTTCCAGACCTGTCTTCGATCGAAGACATGCGTGAGCCGATCGTGCGCGCCAATATCCTGGTGCCGCAGGAACACCTGGGCAACGTCATCACCCTGTGTATCGAGAAGCGTGGCGTGCAGCACGACATGCTGTTCCTCGGTACTCAGGTGCAAGTGACCTACGATTTGCCGATGAACGAAGTGGTCCTGGACTTCTTCGACCGTCTCAAATCCACCAGCCGCGGCTATGCTTCGCTGGACTACCATTTCGACCGTTACCAGTCGGCCAATCTGGTGAAGCTGGATGTACTGATCAACGGCGACAAGGTGGATGCCCTGGCACTGATCGTGCACAAGGACAATGCGCACTACAAAGGTCGCCAGTTGACCGAGAAGATGAAAGAGCTGATTCCGCGTCAGATGTTCGACGTTGCGATCCAGGCCGCCATTGGCGGGCAGATCATTGCGCGGACCTCCGTCAAGGCACTCAGAAAGAACGTATTGGCCAAATGCTACGGTGGTGACGTCAGCCGTAAGCGCAAGCTGCTTGAGAAGCAAAAGGCCGGTAAAAAACGCATGAAGCAAGTGGGTAATGTGGAAATTCCACAAGAAGCCTTCCTTGCGGTGCTCAGGTTGGATAGTTAGGTCCTATGTCGCTAAATTTCCCGCTGTTGCTGGTCATCGCCGTTGCCGTTTGTGGTTTCCTGGCGTTGCTCGATCTGGTGTTCTTCGCCCCGCGTCGGCGGGCGGCTATCGCGTCCTATCAGGGCAGCGTCAGCCAGCCCGATGCCGTGGTGATCGAGAAGCTGAACAAAGAGCCCTTGCTGGTTGAATACGGCAAGTCGTTCTTCCCGGTGTTGTTCATCGTGCTGGTGCTGCGTTCGTTCCTGGTGGAGCCGTTTCAGATCCCTTCGGGGTCGATGAAGCCTACCCTGGACGTGGGCGACTTCATCCTGGTGAACAAGTTTTCCTACGGGATCCGCTTGCCGGTGATCGACAAGAAGGTCATTGAGGTCGGTGACCCGCAGCGCGGCGATGTGATGGTGTTCCGCTACCCGAGCGACCCGAACGTCAACTACATCAAGCGTGTGGTCGGCCTGCCGGGCGACGTGATCCGCTACACCAGCGACAAGCGTCTGTTCATCAACGGCGAGTCGGTGGCTGAAAAACTGTTGGGCGCCGAGCCGAACACCCTGGGCAGCGCCGAGCTGTACCAGGAAAAACTCGGCGCGGTAGAGCACCAGATCCGCAAGGAAATGAGCCGCTACCGCGCGATGCCCGACGGTCAATGGAAAGTGCCTGCCGGGCACTACTTCATGATGGGCGACAACCGCGACAACTCCAACGACAGCCGCTACTGGGATGACCCCAATATTCCCAAGGACCTGCTGGGCATGGTGCCCGACGAGAATATCGTCGGCAAAGCCTTCGCGGTCTGGATGAGTTGGCCGGAACCCAAGCTCAGCCACCTGCCGAACTTCTCGCGGGTGGGGCTGATCAGGTAATACAGGCGGCGCTGTGATCACAGCGCCGAATGCTTTTCTGGGGCTTGGACATTTTCCGACGCCCTGCGGCACCAGTCAGGATTTGAATTTGAACATTGCGTCAATCGTCGATGGCCGCCGGTGCCACCAACTAGATATGGATAAACCGTGACCGTTTCTCTCAGTCGTCTCGAGCGCCAGCTCGGCTACACCTTCAAGGATCAGGAATTGATGGTCCTTGCCCTCACACACCGCAGCTTTGCAGGGCGCAATAACGAGCGCCTGGAATTCCTCGGTGACGCCATCCTCAATTTCGCCGCCGGTGAGGCGCTGTTCGAGCGTTTCCCTCAAGCGCGCGAAGGCCAGCTGTCGCGCCTGCGCGCACGCCTTGTAAAAGGTGAGACCCTGGCCGTGCTGGCCCGAGGTTTCGGCCTGGGCGAGTACCTGCGCCTCGGTTCCGGTGAGTTGAAAAGCGGCGGTTTCCGTCGCGAGTCGATCCTGGCTGATGCCCTGGAAGCACTGATAGGTGCGATCTACCTCGATGCGGGGATGGAGACGGCCAAGGAGCGCGTGGTCGCCTGGCTGGCGTCTGAAATCGAAAGCCTGACGCTGGTCGACACCAACAAGGACCCCAAGACCCGCCTGCAGGAATACCTGCAGTCCCGCGGTTGCGAACTGCCACGCTACGAAGTGGTGGATATCCAGGGTGAGCCGCATTGCCGCGTGTTCTTCGTGGAATGTGAAATCACCTTACTGAACGAAAAAAGCCGAGGTCAGGGTGTGAGCCGTCGTATTGCCGAACAGGTAGCGGCCGCCGCAGCACTGATTGCCCTGGGCGTGGAGAATGGCCATGACTGATTCAACCGCAACACGCTGTGGCTATGTCGCCATCGTTGGCCGCCCCAACGTGGGCAAGTCCACGCTGCTCAACCACATCCTCGGCCAGAAGTTGGCGATCACGTCGCGCAAGCCGCAGACCACCCGCCACAACATGCTGGGCATCAAGACCGAAGGCAACGTGCAAGCGGTCTACGTCGACACGCCGGGCATGCACAAAGGCGGTGAGAAAGCCCTGAACCGCTACATGAACAAGACCGCCTCGGCGGCGTTGAAAGACGTCGACGTGGTGATCTTCGTGGTCGACCGCACCAAGTGGACCGACGAAGACCAGATGGTCCTCGAGCGCGTGCAGTATGTGACCGGCCCATTGATCGTCGCGCTGAACAAGACCGACCGTATCGAAGACAAAGCCGAGCTGATGCCGCACCTGACCTGGTTGCAGGAACAACTGCCGAATGCCCAGATCATGCCGATCTCGGCGCAGCACGGTCACAACCTCGAAGCCCTGGAGCGCGTGATCGCCGGCTACCTGCCGGAAAACGAGCATTTCTTCCCGGAAGACCAGATCACCGACCGCAGCAGCCGCTTCCTCGCCGCGGAACTGGTGCGCGAGAAAATCATGCGCCAGATGGGCGCCGAGCTGCCGTACCAGATCACCGTTGAAATCGAAGAGTTCAAGCAGCAGGGCAAGACCTTGCACATTCATGCGTTGATCCTCGTCGAGCGTGACGGCCAGAAGAAAATCATCATTGGCGACAAGGGCGAGCGCATCAAGCGCATCGGCACCGAGGCGCGCAAGGACATGGAATTGCTGTTCGACTCCAAGATCATGCTGAACCTGTGGGTGAAGGTTAAGGGTGGCTGGTCCGATGATGAGCGGGCACTGCGCTCGCTGGGCTACGGCGACCTGTAAGGTCCTGAATGCACCACAGGGCTAAAAAAATGTGGGAGGGGGCTTGCCCCCGATAGCAGTGGGTCAGTTAACAGATAAGTGACTGACACACTGCCATCGGGGGCAAGCCCTAATGCCAGTCAGTTAAGGCTTTTTGTAGGAGCGAGCTTGCTCGCGAAAAACTCACAGGCGCCGTGTTCATTCAGGAAGCGCGCGTTATCGTTGACGTTTTTCGCGAGCAAGCTCGCTCCTACAGAGGGCGGCGTATGCTTAACTGACTGGCATTAGGGCAAGCCCCCTCCCACATCAGGTTGATGTTGTTTCAAGATCGAGAGCCCATGTCCCAATCCCCGCCTCCCAGCCAGCTTGCTTATGTGCTGCACAGCCGCGCCTACCGTGAGACCAGCGCCCTGGTGGACTTCCTCACGCCCCAGGGCCGCCTGCGCGCGGTTTTGCGCAGCGCGCGGGGCAAGGCCGGTACGTTGGCGCGGCCGTTCGTGGCCCTGGACGTGGAGTTTCGCGGCAAGGGCGAGCTGAAGAACGTCGGTCGCCTGGAAAGCGTCGGCACGTCTGCCTGGCTCAATGGCGATGCGCTGTTCAGCGGGCTCTACCTCAATGAACTGCTGATCCGCCTGCTGCCCGCCGAAGACCCGCACCCGGCCGTCTTCGATCACTACGCCGCCACCTTGCTCGCTCTTGCTGAAGGCCGTGCCCTGGAGCCACTGTTGCGGGCGTTTGAGTGGCGTCTGCTGGATGACCTGGGTTACGGTTTTGAACTGACCAACGACGTGCACGGCGATCCCATCGCTGCCGACGGTCTGTATCGCCTGCAAGTGGATGCGGGGCTTGAGCGCGTTTACTTGTTGCAACCCGGCCTGTTCCAGGGCGCCGAATTGCTGGCCATGAGCGAAGCGGACTGGACCGCCCCCGGTGCCTTATCCGCCGCCAAGCGCCTGATGCGCCAGGCCCTGGCCGTGCACCTGGGCGGGCGGCCGCTGGTCAGTCGCGAGTTGTTTCGAAAGCCCTGACATCCCCGTGTATGCTGTGCACCGATTCTTTCCCTTTTCAGGAGCGCTTCCGTGAGCACCAGCAATCGCATTCTTCTTGGCGTCAATATCGACCACGTCGCCACCCTGCGCCAGGCCCGGGGCACCCGCTACCCTGACCCGGTCAAGGCCGCGCTGGACGCCGAAGAAGCGGGCGCCGACGGCATCACCGTGCACCTGCGCGAAGACCGCCGCCACATCCAGGAGCGCGACGTGCTGCTGCTCAAGGACGTGCTGCAAACCCGCATGAATTTCGAAATGGGCGTGACCGAAGAAATGATGCAGTTCGCCGAGCGCATCCGCCCGGCGCACATTTGCCTGGTGCCGGAAACCCGCCAGGAACTGACCACCGAAGGCGGTCTCGACGTGGCCGGCCAGGAAGCGCGGATCAAGGCTGCCGTGGAGCGCCTGTCGAAGATCGGCAGCGAAGTGTCGTTGTTCATCGACGCTGACGAGCGCCAGATCCAGGCCTCACGCCGCGTCGGCGCCCCGGCCATCGAACTGCACACGGGTCGCTATGCCGATGCCACCACGCCGACCGACGTCGCCGAAGAACTGCAACGCATCATCGACGGTGTGAACTGCGGCCTTCACGAAGGCCTGATCGTCAACGCCGGCCATGGCCTGCACTACCACAACGTCGAAGCCGTGGCGGCGATCAAGGGCATCAACGAACTGAATATCGGCCATGCGCTGGTGGCCCACGCGCTGTTCGTCGGTTTCAAAGGCGCGGTGGCCGAGATGAAGGCGCTGATCCTGGCGGCCGCCAGAACCTGAGCGAACACACTATAAGACCCAATGGAGTTCAAAATGTGGGAGGGGGCTTGCCCCCGATAGCAGTGTGTCAGTCAGCCTATTCTTACCTGATACCCCGCAATCGGGGGCAAGCCCCCTCCCACATTGGGTCCACGGTGGATTGCCGAATTGCGCCATGCGGCAATGCGAACCCTTACTGTTTAGCGCTCGCAGGTGTATCGTATCAGCCCTTTGCAGACCCTGTGCCTGCGGCAGCTACGTGAGGTTGTTGTGTCCCGATCCTTTTCCCGTCGACAAATCCTGGGGGGTCTTGCCGGCCTGGCCGTAGTGGGCGTCGGTGCCGGTGGCGGCTACCGATACTGGCTGGGGAAGGTCGCGGAATCCGAGGCGGGGCACGATTACGAGTTGATCGCCGCGCCCTTGGACGTGGAGTTGGTGCCGGGCCACACCACCCAGGCCTGGGCGTTCGGCCCTTCGGCGCCCGGCACCGAGTTACGCGTACGCCAGGGCGAGTGGCTGCGGGTGCGTTTTATCAACCACCTGCCGGTCGCCACCACCATCCACTGGCATGGCATCCGCCTGCCGCTGGAGATGGACGGCGTGCCTTACGTCTCGCAATTGCCGGTACTGCCAGGGGAATACTTCGACTACAAGTTCCGTGTGCCCGACGCCGGCAGCTACTGGTATCACCCGCACGTCAACAGCAGCGAAGAACTCGGCCGTGGCCTGGTCGGACCGCTGATCATCGAAGAGCGCGAGCCCACCGGTTTCAAACACGAACGCACCCTCAGCCTGAAAAGCTGGCACGTGGACGAAGAGGGCGCCTTTGTCGCCTTCAGCATTCCCCGTGAGGCGGCGCGTGGCGGTACGGCGGGGCGTTTATCCACCATCAATGGCGTGTCCCAGGCCGTGATCGACCTGCCGGCCGGGCAGATCACCCGGGTGCGCCTGCTCAACCTCGACAACACCCTGACGTATCGCATCAACATTCCGGGCGTCGACGCGCAGATCTACGCGCTGGACGGCAACCCCATCGAGCCGCGTCCGCTGGGCAAGGAGTACTGGCTGGGCCCCGGCATGCGTATCTGCCTGGCGATCAAGGCGCCGCCGGCCGGTGAAGAACTGTCGATCCGCAATGGCCCGGTGCGCCTGGGGACGTTCCGTTCGGTGACCAACACCGACGCGCCCACCGATTGGCCCCCGGCACTGCCGGCCAACCCGGTTGCCGAACCGGACCTGGCCAATGCCGAGAAACTCAACTTCAATTTCGAGTGGGTCGGTTCGGTGTCGGTCAATGTTGACAACGGCAAGCCGCCGAGCCTGTGGCAGATCAACGGCCAGGCCTGGGATATTACCGACAAGACCTGCGCCGACCGCCCCATCGCCAAGCTCGAGAAGGGCAAGAGCTACATTTTCGAACTGAAGAACATGACCCAGTACCAGCACCCGATCCACCTGCACGGCATGAGTTTCAAGGTCATCGCGTCGAACCGGCACAAGGTCATCCCGTATTTCACCGACACCTACCTGCTGGGCAAGAACGAACGCGCCCGCGTAGCGCTGGTGGCGGATAACCCGGGGGTGTGGATGTTCCATTGCCATGTGATCGACCATATGGAAACCGGCCTGATGGCCGCCATCGAGGTGGCGTGATGCGCCAGATTCGCCCGGCGATCATCGACCGCAGCCGCGACCAGGACTTCATGCGCGAAGCCCTGGCACTCGCCGCCCAGGGCGCCGCGCTGGGTGAAGTGCCGGTGGGGGCGGTGCTGGTGCAGGACGGTGAGATCATCGGCCGCGGCTTTAACTGCCCGATCAGCGGCAACGACCCCAGCGCCCATGCCGAGATGGTCGCGATCCGCGCGGCCGCCCAGGCCGTCAGCAATTACCGCCTGCCGGGCAGTACGCTCTATGTGACGTTGGAACCGTGCAGCATGTGTGCCGGGTTGATCGTGCATTCGCGGGTGGCGCGGGTGGTGTATGGCGCGCTGGAACCGAAGGCGGGGATCGTGCAGAGCCAGGGGCAGTTTTTTACCCAGGGCTTTCTCAACCATCGGGTCCTGTTTGAAGGTGGGGTGCTGGCCAAGGAATGTGGCACAGTGTTGAGTGAGTTCTTCAAGGCTCGCCGGGCCAAGCCTCCACTCTAAAGAACACTGAGGATAAAAATGTGGGAGGGGGCTTGCCCCCGATAGCAGAGTGTCAGTCACCACATCCATGGCTGATACACCGCTATCGGGGGCAAGCCCCCTCCCACATTTGGATCTCCATATATTCAGTGATAACTCACCGCTACTTCCTGGCGATGATCACCGCCCGCATCGGCGCCGGCAGCCCTTCGATGGTCTTGCTGTGATCTTCGGGATCGAGGAAATCACTGAGCGACTGGTACTTCATCCACGCCGTCCCGCGCTGTTCCTCAACCGTGGTCACGCTCACATCCACGCAGCGCACATCGCTGAAACCCGCGCGGCGCAGCCACAGCATCAGCGCCGGAACGGAGGGCAGGAACCACACGTTACGCATCTGCGCATAGCGGTCTTCCGGCACCAGCACCTGCTGCTGATCGCCTTCGACCACCAGGGTTTCCAATACCAGCTCACCGCCTTTGACCAGTGTGTCCTTCAGTGCCAGCAAATGTTCGATCGGCGAGCGGCGGTGATAGAACACGCCCATGGAAAACACCGTGTCGAAGCCTTCCAGGTTCGCCGGCAGGTCTTCGAACGGGAACGGCAGGTGCCAGGCCCTGGGTTCGGACAGGTAACGCTGCACCGCCTGAAACTGGCAGAAGAACAGCCAGTTGGGGTCCACGCCAATCACGCTGTCGGCGCCGGCGCCGAGCATGCGCCACATGTAATAGCCGTTGCCGCAACCCACATCGAGGATGCGCTTGCCCTTCAAATCCAGGTGCGGCGCCACGCGGGACCATTTCCAGTCAGAGCGCCATTCAGTGTCCACATGCACGCCGAACAGGTGGAACGGGCCTTTGCGCCAGGGGCTCAGCCCCATGAGCGCCGTGTGCATCTGCGCGCGAGTGTCGTCGTCGCACTCAGTGTCCAGCACCAGGCCGTTCAACAAGTCCACTTCACTGGGCAGGATCTTCGGCAGTGCGTCCAAAGCACTCTGCCAGCGCTCCAGGTCGCCATGGCCTTTTTCCATCTTGCTATCGAGCTGCGCTTGCAGGCCCTGGGCCCACACGGCCAAAGGAGTGCCCACCAGATGGCGGGCGAGGGGAGACAAATCAATCATGGCAAGGCAATCAACGAGGCAAAGTTAAGACACTGGAACCACGGCACGACTTTCGAGAACCCGGCCGCCAGCAGGCGTTCGCGGTGTTCTTCGAGGCTGTCGGGCTTCATGACGTTTTCGATGGCGCTGCGCTTCTGGGCGATTTCCAGTTCGCTGTAGCCGTTGGCGCGTTTGAACGCGATATGCAGGTCGGTCAGCAACCCATGCTCCTGGGCATCATTGAAGCGCAGCTTTTCCGAGAGGATCAATGCGCCACCCGGCAACAGCGACTGACGGATACGCCCCAGCAACGCCAGGCGCTCATCGGGGGCGATAAATTGCAGGGTGAAGTTCAGCGCCACCACCGAGGCCGGTTGGAAGTGCAGGGCAAGGATATCGCCCTCGATCACGTCCACCGGCAATAACTCCTGGAACATCGAGTCCTGGCCATTGAGGTATTGGCGGCAGCGTTCGACCATCGCCGTCGAGTTATCCACCGCGATCACCCGGCAGCCCTCGGTGCGCACATGGCGGCGCAGGGCCTGAGTGACTGCACCCAGGGACGAGCCCAGGTCATACAGCACACTGTTCGGCTGGGCAAACTGGGCGGCGAGCACACCGAGGTTCTCGACGATGGTCGGGTAACCGGGCACCGAGCGCTTGATCATGTCCGGGAACACCCGCACCACGTCCTCGTTAAAGGCGAAGTCCGGCACCTGGGGCAGGGGCTGGGCGAATAGGCGATCGGGTTCTTTGCTCACGGTTGTTCCGGCGACGAAGGGGGAAAGGCCGGCATTTTAGCCAAGTTGGCGGGGGGATGCGCGGTTTGTCTGATAAACCGCGCAGGTAGAGCAGGGGATGGTCAACAGGCTCTGCCAAGGTGTTTATCATGAACTGACAGGGATTCCGTTTCCTCCCTTGAGATCGAATGCGGCCTCTACGATGATGCGATTGTCGGGGTCGTTAAATGCGACAGCAGTAATCTTACACGTGCCATGAGCGTGTTTTATCGAGTGGTTGGCGGTGATATGCAACGTTGCCGATTCCGTAACGAATATATAGGGCAGACCATTGTAGCGCACCCATACATTTCGGAAATCACTGTGCTTTTTGTACTCATAGGTACCGCTTACTATATTTCCTGCCACGTCAATGTTTACGGATGTCAGGAGCGCGTCCTCATCACTGTCAGTACCGTAAAGAGACAAGCTATCGCCCGAGTAACCCAAGTACAGGGTATTAGCGTTAAAAACTTGAGCCCCCGAGATTTTCGCGATGAAATGTCCTTCTGTAGGGCCTTTTGTCATATTTAAAAGGGTAGTACTCATAACGATTCTCCCAAATAAGGTGAGCTTTCTGCTCCCCCAATGAAATTCAATTTACGAGAAAAAATGGTATGGCGTACTGTTGGAACTGACAGTTTTTTATATGAATTTGCTATAGGTTTTTGCCCGCTGACATATATCGCTCATGCGTTAGATGGACGTTCGTGGTGTAGCTTGGACCAACATGGGAAGCGGAGGCGGCCATTTCGTTGGCCAAGCTATCGTCAACGCGAGAGCCAGCCAGGGCCTGTCAGTTCACCGTAATGGCGCAGTCGAAGGTCTCGACAGGTTCTGCCTCTGGTTCCCAAGGTTGCTGGGAGGTCAGGCGCAGACGGCCCTGGCCGGCGGCGAACGCCTGGAAGCGCCAGGTCGACTGACCGCCGCCGCCGATCACGCCGGATTCGCTGCTGCTGTACACCTCAGGGCTCAGCGCGCGCAACACGCCGCCGGCGGAATCCTGAATGGCCCAACGATAGCCGGTGGTGGGATTGCTGGGCAGGGTGAGGATCAGGGTTTGTCCGGTTTTAAGCGGTAGCGGGCAGGCGCTCTGGTTGTCCACGGTGACGTTTTGCTTCGGCGCACTGGCGCACGCGGCCAGCAGGGCAAGGCTCAAGGGAAGAAGCAGGCGGGCAGCGGTCATGGAGGCTCCGTTTATACACGACGAAGGGCGAGCATAACCGAAGATGGGTCAGGTTGTGACAGAAGGGGGCAGGCCTGGCCTCATCGGGGGCTTGCTCCCGATGGCGGCCTCTGGGCCGACCAGGATGCTGGATTGGACTGAGTACATATCCGTTTCTGCGGTCACGGCTGCTAATGGTTCCGCTTTTACAGCGGCTCACTTTTGAAAAGCGCAAAAGTAAGCAAAACGCTCTTGCCCCACCACTCGGCACCTCGCTCATGCTCGGTGTGCCCGAACGCAGGCTTGAATCCGTGGGCCGCCGCAATGGGCCATCCATGGCCCAGTGCGGCTAACCCGGCGTCCTGCCGGGTTACCCACGGATTCAAGCCTGCGTTCGGCCAGCGTGGTTTAACGGGGCGCCTAAGATCAAGATCAAGAGCGACTCGCTTCGCATCGTGGTTACGTTTGGGCGCTGCAGTATGCTTTATCGGGAGTAAGCCCCCTCCACACTTGACCGAGGACATCCTTTTGGAATGCAGTCAAAATGTGGGAGGGGGCTTGCCCCCGATGAGGCCAGCTCAGGCACTACATAACTGTCAGAAGAGCACCTTCGCCACATCCGCAAAGCGCTTGGCAAAGTGCACGGTCATGCCTTCCTTCAAATACTCCGGCAATTCTTCAAAACTCCCACGGTTGGGCTCCGGCAGGATCAGTTCGTGAATTTTCTGGCGCCGCGCCGCGATTACTTTCTCGCGTACTCCGCCAATCGGCAGCACATGCCCGGTCAGGGTCAGTTCGCCGGTCATGGCCACGCCTTTCTTTGGCGGCTGGTTGCGTGCCAGTGACAGCAACGCGCTGGCCATGGTCACACCCGCGCTCGGGCCGTCTTTGGGTGTGGCACCTTCCGGCACGTGCAGGTGGACGAAGGCTTCATCGAAGAACTTCGGATCACCGCCAAACGACTTCAGGTTCGAGCTGATGAAACTGTAGGCGATTTCTGCGGACTCCTTCATCACTTCACCCAACTGCCCGGTGAGCTTGAAGCCGCGATTGAGCGTATGGATACGCGTTGCTTCGATCGGCAGGGTGGCGCCGCCCATGCTGGTCCAGGCCAGGCCGGTAATCACACCGGTGCCGGACAGCACTTGTTCATTCCGGAATACCGGCATGCCCAGGGAGCTTTCCAGGTCCTTGTTGCCGATCTTGATCACCGAATTCGGCTCATCCAGCAGTTTGACCACGGCCTTGCGCACCAGCTTGCCCAGTTGTTTTTCCAACTGACGCACACCGGCTTCCCGCGCATAGCCGTCGATCAACGCACGCAAGGCGCCATCGCTGATGCTCAGGCTGTTTTTCGAGACGCCGGCTTTTTCCAACTGCTTTGGCCAAAGGTGGCGTTTGGCGATGGCAACTTTCTCTTCGGTGATATAGCCCGACAGGCGAATCACTTCCATACGGTCGAGCAGCGGGCCGGGAATCGAGTCCAGGGTGTTGGCGGTGCACACGAACAGCACTTTGGACAGGTCCAGACGCAGGTCCAGGTAGTGGTCGAGGAATTCGACGTTCTGTTCCGGGTCCAGGGTTTCCAGCAGTGCTGAAGCCGGGTCGCCCTGGAAGCTCTGGCCCATCTTGTCGATCTCGTCGAGCATGATTACCGGGTTCATCACCTCCACATCTTTCAACGCCTGCACCAGCTTGCCGGGCAGGGCGCCGATGTAGGTACGGCGATGGCCCTTGATCTCGGCCTCGTCGCGCATACCGCCGACACTGAAACGGTAGAACGGCCGCCCCAGGGATTCGGCGATGGATTTACCCACGCTGGTCTTGCCCACGCCCGGCGGGCCCACCAGCAGCACGATGGAACCGGCGACTTCGCCTTTATAGGCCCCCACCGCAAGAAATTCGAGGATACGACTCTTGATGTCGTCCAGGCCCGCGTGGTGCTTATCCAATACCTTGCGCGCGTGTTTCAGATCGAGTTTGTCTTCGCCATACACGCCCCAGGGTACCGAGGTGGCCCAGTCCAGATAGTTGCGCGTGACCGCGTATTCCGGCGAGCCGGTTTCGAGAATGGAGAGTTTGTTCAACTCTTCATCTATACGTTTTTTCGCCTGGGCCGGCAGCACTTTGCCTTCCAGCCGCTGCTCGAATTGTTCGACGTCGGCGCTACGGTCGTCCTTGGTCAGGCCCAGTTCCTGCTGGATGACCTTGAGCTGTTCCTTGAGGAAGAACTCGCGCTGGTGCTCGCCGATCTTGCGGTTCACTTCGGCGGACAGTTCTTTCTGCAAGCGCGCGACTTCGACCTCTTTGCGCAGCATCGGCAGCACTTTCTCCATGCGCTTGAGCATGGGCACGCAATCGAGCACTTCCTGCAACTCGTTGCCGGTGGCCGAGGTCAGGGCGGCGGCGAAGTCGGTGAGCGGCGACGGGTCGTTGGGGCTGAAGCGGTTGAGGTAGTTTTTCAACTCTTCGCTGTACAGCGGGTTGAGCGGCAGCAGCTCCTTGATCGCATTGATCAGCGCCATGCCGTAGGCCTTGACCTCGTCGGTCGGCTCGCTCGGCTGGTGCGGGTATTCGACTTCCACCAGGTACGGTGGGCGGTGGTGCTTGAGCCAGGTCTTGATGCGCACGCGGGTCAGGCCCTGGGCCACGAATTGCAGCTTGCCGTTCTCGCGGCTGGCGTGGTGCACCTTGACCAGCGTGCCATACAGCGGCAGGGCCGAGGTGTCGAAATGGCGCGGGTCTTCGGGCGGTGTGTCCATGAAAAACAGGGCGAGGGAGTGGTGGTCTGATTTGCTCACCAGTTCCAGGGTCTCGGCCCAGGGCTCTTCGTTGACGATCACCGGCAACACTTGCGCCGGGAAAAACGGCCGGTTGTGGATCGGGATGATGTAAACCTTGTCCGGCAGGTTCTGCCCAGGCAGGGCCAGGCCGGTGTTGGACGAGGATTCAGCGTTTTCGGGGTCGGCGTAGTCGTTCAAGTCGTAATCAGGGATGTCTTGCTGGTCGCTCATGGGGCACCTGCATCAGGAAGTATGGTGCTTAGATGGGGCAGGGCAGTGGTGGTTTCAATGGTGGGGGTGAGTTAGCAACATATTGAATGAGATTTTCAGAACCACGCTGGACGAGTGGTCAGCTGATTTTGTGCAGGTACGCAGGGAGAGGCTGTTCCGGCAACACCGATAACACTTTCAAGCGCTGCAACATCCTTTGACTGGCCCGTTGCAAATGCTCACGCAGATTCAGCGCCGCCGCATCAAACGCGCCGTGCAGCAGCAACTCAAGAATCAGTCGATGTTCGGCCAACATCGCCGGATCGGCGCCGATCCCCAGCAATCGATAAAAGATCCGGCTGATGATCATCGGGCTCTGCCCCTGGCGAATCAGCGCCGCGATCTTGCGATTGCGCAGGCCGGCCAGGCAGCGTTGGTGCAAATCCTCCTCGATCCGCTCGATGGTTTCCAGGCTGCACTGCGGGCTGTCCTGGGCGTCCAGCACGCGTTGCAACATGGCTTCAAGCAGCTCGCGGTCGAGGTTGGGCGCGCTCTGGCGCAGGGCTTCGGGTTCCAGGCAAGCACGCAGTTCGTAGTCTTCGGTGACTTCCCGCGCGGTCAAGGGCCCCGCCAGCCATTGTGAGTAGGGCTCTTTCTCTACCAGGCCACGGTCGCGCAGGCGCATCAGCGCTTCACGCACCACCGCGCGGCTGACGCCGTAATGGTCGGCGGCGGCCTGCTCGTCCAGGCGGTAGTGGCCGAACGCAATGCAAGTGGACAGCGCCGCGCCGATTTCCTCGACGATGCGTTCGCCCAGCGGCCGCGTGTCCACCAACTCGTCCTCACCGTTAAGGCCCAGGTGCGCATGGCTCAAGGGCAGGCGCAGCGGCTCCATGGCCAGGCCTTGCGGGTTGATCAGGTAGCCCCGGCCGTTGAAGCGGCATATCAAGCCTTCTTCATGCAACAGGTCGAGCGCCTTGCGCACCGGCACGCGGCTGGTGCCGAACAACTCGGCCAGCGGCGCTTCCAGCAACACCAGCCCATGGCGGGCGGTGCCGTTGACGATCGCGTCGCGCATCACGGTGTGAATCATCGCGTAACGGGAGGCCGAGGCGGACACTGCTTTCATTGCGTTCTCAGAGGTGTAGAGGCGATTGGCCGGGGATTCTCTCATAGATGCGCCTGTCACTCTGCGCCACGTCAGCGGCACGTTTTTGGGGCCTCGACAGAAAAATTGTTACTTTTCTGCACCAAAATGTACTTATTAATAAAAGATACATTATTTCACTCATCGTCTTCGGCGACGACCCACCCGGCTTTTGTTCCTTCGACAAAACCCTCTACCCCGTGGCTCGGGTGGAAAATTCCAGCCTTGGCAAAACCCGTTGAACAAAGACTGGCACGAAAGCTGCCTTCATAAAATGTACATTTTATTAATATATACGTTTTATGAGGGTCATCCCGATGTCAGACGCCACTTCAATGGCCGAGGACTTCGCCAGCGGTCGCAGTGACCCGGTGCAAGCCCTCGAACAGGCACTCGATAAGGCGAGCCAGGTCCCGTCGGTATTTATCAGCCTGACGCCCGAGCGCGCCCGCCGTGAAGCCCAAGCCTCTGCCGCGCGTTGGCGCGCCGGCCAGCCATTGAGCGTGTTCGATGGCGTGCCGCTGGCCTGGAAGGACCTGTTCGACGTGGCCGGCAGCATTACCACGGCAGGCGCCGCCTATCGCCGCCATGCGCCCGTCGCGTTGCTCGACGCGCCGACTGTCGGTCTGTTGTGCCGCGCCGGCATGGTCAGCGTGGGCAAGACCAACCTCAGTGAACTGGCCTATTCCGGCCTGGGCCTGAACCCCCATTTCGGCACGCCGCACAATCCCCACTGCACCGATCAACCGCGCATCCCTGGCGGATCCTCCTCGGGCTCGGCTGTGGCCGTGGCCGCTGGCATCGTGCCCATCGCCATGGGCACCGACACGGCCGGTTCCATTCGCATCCCCTCGGCGTTCAACGGCCTGGTGGGTTACCGCAGCAGCAGTCGGCGCTACAGCCGGGACGGCGTGTTTCCACTGGCGCACAGCCTCGACAGCCTCGGCCCGATAAGCCGCAGCGTGCGTGATGCCCTGGCCGTCGACGACGTGCTGCATGGTCGCAGCCACACCCACGTCGCCCGCAGCCTCAAGGGCCAGCGCTTCGTGCTGGCGCAGCAGGATGTCGAACCCGCCGTGGGCAACAACCTGCTGCGCGCGGTGGAGCAGCTCAAGGCCCACGGCGCGCTGGTGGAAGAGCGCGAATGCCCGGCCTTCCAGGCGACACTTGAGCTGATCAAACAGCATGGCTGGCTGGGTGCCTTCGAAGCCTTCGCCCTGCACGAAGCGTTGCTTAACAGCCCCGACGCCGACCAGCTCGACCCACGCGTGCGCCGCCGCCTGGAAGCCGCGCGCTCACTGCCGGCCAGCCAACTGATCCACCTGACCGACGCGCGCCGCCGCCTGCAACGGCAACTGCTCGAAGACCTCGACGGCGCCGTGCTGATCACCCCGACTGTCGCCCACGTCGCCCCGGCGTTGGCGGCGCTTGAAGCCGACGATGACCTGTTCGTCACAACCAACCTCGCCACCCTGCGCCTGACCATGCCCGGCAGTTTGCTCGACATGCCAGGCGTGACCCTGCCCAGCGGCCGCGATGCCCAGGGCCTGCCCACCGGGTTGCTGCTCAGCGCCCCGACGGGAGAAGACGCACGCCTGCTGCGCGCGGCGTTGTCCGTCGAATCCGTAATGACTATTTAAGGAGACACACCATGGCTAAAGACATCCTCTGTGCATTCGGCGTCGACGTTGACGCCGTCGCCGGCTGGCTCGGTTCCTACGGCGGCGAAGACTCGCCGGACGACATCTCCCGCGGCCTGTTCGCCGGTGAAATCGGCGCGCCACGCCTGCTCAAACTGTTCGAACGCTACGGCCTGCGCACCACCTGGTTTATCCCTGGCCACTCGATGGAAACCTTCCCCGAGCAGATGAAGGCCGTGGCCGACGCCGGCCATGAGATCGGCGTGCACGGCTACAGCCACGAAAACCCGATCGCGATGACCGCCGAGCAGGAAGAAATCGTCCTCGACAAGTCCATCGAACTGATCACCCAGGTCACCGGCAAGCGCCCCACCGGCTACGTGGCGCCATGGTGGGAATTCAGCAAGGTAACCAATGAGCTGCTGCTGAAAAAAGGCATCAAGTACGACCACAGCCTGATGCACAACGACTTCCACCCCTATTACGTGCGCAAGGGCGATACCTGGACCAAGATCGACTACAGCCAGCACCCCGATACCTGGATGAAGCCCCTGGTGCGCGGCGAAGAAACCGACCTGGTGGAGATCCCGGCCAACTGGTACCTCGACGACCTGCCGCCAATGATGTTCATCAAGAAGGCCCCCAACAGCCACGGCTTCGTCAACCCGCGTCATCTGGAAGAAATGTGGCGCGACCAGTTCGACTGGGTCTACCGCGAACACGAACACGCCGTGTTCACCATGACCATCCACCCCGATGTGTCCGGCCGCCCGCAAGTGCTGCTGATGCTCGAGCGCCTGATCGAACACATCCAGAGCCATGCCGGCGTGCGCTTCGTCACCTTTGACGAAATCGCCGATGACTTCATCCGCCGCCAACCGCGTACCTGAACCTGCGTCACCTTGTAGGAGCGAGCTTGCTCGCGAAAAACGTCAACGATAACGCGCGCATCCTGGATAAATGCGGTGTCTATGAGTTCTTCGCGAGCAAGCTCGCTCCTACAGGGTCCACTAATCCCCCTGAGGCGCGATCTATGTCCATCTACAACAAGCTTGACCTGACTGGCTGGAAACCCCGGCAACTGACGTCCAAGGAGGTGCGTTTCGCCACCTGGATCGCGTTTTTCGCCTGGGTGTTTGCGGTGTACGACTTCATCCTGTTCGGCACCTTGCTGCCGGAGATCGGCCGGCATTTTGGCTGGGGTGAAGTGGAGCAAGCTGAAATCGCGACCTGGGTGGCGGTGGGAACCGCCGTGGTCGCCCTGGCCATCGGACCGATCGTGGACAAGCTGGGGCGCCGCAAAGGGATTATTTTCACCGTGGCCGGTTCCGCGCTGTGCTCGGCGCTGACGGCGATTGGTGGAGCGTGGGGCAAGTCGCCCCTGATCCTGATCCGCTCGCTGGGCGGCCTGGGTTATGCCGAGGAAACCGTCAACGCCACCTATTTGACCGAGTTGTACGGCGCCTCCGAAGACCCGCGGCTGACCAAGCGTCGCGGCTTTATCTACAGCCTGGTGCAGGGCGGTTGGCCGGTCGGCGCGTTGATCGCCGCCGGGTTGACCGCGCTGTTGCTGCCGATCATCGGCTGGCAGGGCTGCTTCATCTTTGCTGCGATCCCGGCTGTGGTCATCGCGATCATGGCGCGCAAGCTCAAGGAGAGCCCGCAGTTCCAGATCCATGAACGCATCAGTCAACTGCGCAAAAGCGGCGCGGTGAGCGAAGCGCAGAACGTCGCGCAGACCTACGGCGTGGACTACGACGAGCACAGCAAGGCCGGTCTCAAGGCCGCGTTCCGTGGCCCGGCGCGCCGTGCCACGCTGGTGATCGGCGCCGCGCTGTTGCTCAACTGGGCGGCGATCCAGGTGTTCAGCGTGCTGGGTACCTCGGTGATCGTCAGCGTGCACCACATCTCCTTCGAGAACTCGCTGATCATCCTCGTGCTGTCGAACCTGGTGGGCTATTGCGGCTACCTCAGCCACGGCTGGATGGGCGACAAGATTGGCCGTCGCAATGTGATCGGCCTGGGCTGGATGCTCGGTGGCCTGTCGTTCGCCGGGATGCTGTTCGGCCCGAGCAACATGGCGATGGTGGTCGGGCTGTACAGCCTGGGCCTGTTCTTCCTGATCGGGCCGTATTCGGCGGCTCTGTTCTTTATCAGTGAGAGTTTCCCTACCAGCATCCGCGCCACCGGCGGCGCGATCATCCATGCCATGGGCCCAATCGGTGCGGTAATCGCAGGCTTTGGTGCCACCCAAGTGTTGTCCGCCGGCAGTGACTGGCAGACCGCCGCGCTGTGGTTCGGCGCCGTGCCGTGCTTTTTGTCCGGCCTGTTGATGTTCGCCGCGCGCCATGTGCGTCCGGAAACCGTTCAGTAAGGAGTCAATGATGAGCCGTAAAGTTGCCTTGATTACCGGCGCCGCCAGCGGCATCGGCCAAGCCCTCGCCGTGGCCTATGCGCGCCATGGCGTGGCGGTGGTCGGCGGGTACTACCCGGCTGACCCGCATGACCCGCAGGCCACCGTCAACCTGGTGCAGGCCGCCGGCGGCGAGTGCCTGATGTTGCCATTGGACGTGGGCGACACCGCCTCGGTGGATGCCCTGGCCGCGCAAGCCGTGCAGCATTTTGGTCGGCTGGATTACGCCGTGGCCAACGCCGGGTTGCTGCGCCGTGCGCCGTTGCTGGAGATGACCGATGCGCTGTGGGACGAGATGCTTAATGTCGATCTCACGGGGGTGATGCGCACCTTCCGCGCGGCGACGCGGCATATGCACGAAGGCGGCGCACTGGTGGCGATTTCATCGATTGCCGGTGGCGTGTATGGCTGGCAGGAGCACTCGCACTACGCGGCCGCCAAGGCCGGCGTGCCGGGGTTGTGCCGGTCGCTGGCGGTGGAGCTGGCGGCCAAGGGCATCCGCTGCAATGCGGTGATTCCGGGGCTGATCGAGACGCCGCAGTCGCTGGATACGAAGAACTCGCTGGGGCCGGAGGGCTTGGCGAAAGCGGCGAAAGCGATCCCGCTGGGACGGGTAGGGCGGGCCGATGAAGTGGCGTCGCTGGTGCAGTTCTTGACCAGTGAAGCGTCGAGCTATTTGACTGGCCAGAGCATCATCATCGACGGCGGCCTGACCGTGCGCTGGCCGGACTGACTGACTGTACTGGATCAAAATGTGGGAGGGGGCTTGCCCCCGATGGCTGTGGCTCAGAAAAACAACTGTGGCTGACCCACCGCCATCGGGGGCAAGCCCCCTCCCACATTGGAACTGTGTTTATTCGGGAGATTGTTTACATGCCTCAACTCACCCACCGCCGTGCCGTCATCACCGGCGCCGGCAGCGGCATCGGTGCCGCCATCGCCCACGCCTACGCCGCAGAAGGCGCGCGCCTGGTGCTGGCCGACCGCAACGCCGCCAGCCTCGCCGAAACCGCGATCACCTGCCGCGACCTCGGCGCCGAGGTGTTCGAATGCCTGGCCGACGTCGGCACCGTCGAAGGCGCCCAGGCCAGCGTCGACCGTTGTGTCGAGCAGTTCGGCGGTATCGATATCCTGGTCAACAACGCGGGCATGCTCACCCAGGCGCGTTGCGTCGACTTGTCCATCGAGATGTGGAACGACATGCTGCGCGTCGACCTCACCAGCGTCTTCGTCGCCAGCCAGCGTGCCCTGCCGCATATGCTTGCGCAGCGTTGGGGGCGGATCATCAACGTCGCCTCGCAACTGGGCATCAAGGGCGGCGCCGAACTGACCCATTACGCCGCCGCCAAGGCCGGTGTGATCGGCTTTACCAAGTCCCTGGCGCTGGAAGTGGCCAAGGACAATGTGCTGGTCAACGCCATCGCCCCCGGCCCCATCGAGACGCCGTTGGTCAGCGGCATCAGCGCTGACTGGAAGCGCGCCAAGGCCGGGGAGCTGCCCCTGGGCCGCTTCGGCCTGGCCGACGAAGTGGCGCCGACGGCGGTGCTGCTGGCCAGCGAGCCGGGCGGCAACCTGTTCGTCGGCCAGACCCTGGGCCCGAATTCCGGCGATGTCATGCCATGAGCGGGGTGTAGTCATGTGCGGACTCTGCGGATTGCTCGGTGAAGACCTGCACTGGAGCGACCCCCTGGGCGACGAGCTGCCCAGGCGTCGTGAACGCCTGCGCCGGATCGCGGCGATCAACCAGGTGCTGGCGGTGTTCCGGCTCAAAGTCGAAGACTTCCAGGGCGCGTCCTATCTGTTGTTGGGCGCCACCGGCAAACAAGCCCTGGCCAGCGGCCTGGATCAGCTGTGGCAGGCGGCGCAGGACATGCTCGGTCGTCCGTTGGATCCCCTCGACCCTAAACTGCTCGACCATTTGGAATACAACCCACTGTAGGAGCGGGCTTGCCCGCGAAAAACGTCAACGATAACGCGTGCTGTCTGGGTTAATGCGGCGCTCTCGGGTTTCTCGCGAGCAAGCTCGCTCCTACAAAGATTTGGAACACAACCCACTGTAGGAGCGGGCTTGCCCGCGAAAAACGTCAACGATAACGCGTGCATCCTGGATAAACGCGGTGTCCCAGAGCTCTTCGCGAGCAAGCTCGCTCCTACAAGGGGCGGAGGTATAAAAAATGAGCATCGCCCTCAACGTCATTACCGGCTTTCTTGGCAGCGGCAAGACCACCTTGCTCAAGCGCCTGCTGCAGGGTGAAAGCCTGGGCGACACGGCGTTGCTGATCAACGAATTCGGCGATGTCGGCATCGACCATCTGCTGGTCGAGGAAGTCGCGCCGGACACGGTACTGCTGCCCAGCGGCTGCGTGTGCTGCTCGATCCGTGGCGAGCTGAAGGAGGCGTTGCTGACCTTGCTGCAACGTCGCGAGCGCGGTGAAATCCCGGCATTCAAGCGGGTGATCCTGGAAACCACCGGCCTGGCTGACCCGGCGCCGATCCTGGCCACGTTGAATAACGACGTGCAACTGCGCGGGCGTTTTCATATCGGCCTGGTGATTACCCTGGTGGATGCCAGCCACGCCGCCCTGCAGGAGCGCCTGCACCCGGAATGGCTGGCCCAGGTGGCGGCGGCGGATCGCTTGCTGTTGAGCAAGACCGACCTGGCGGGCGATTGCGCGGCACTGCGCGCGCACTTGCGGGCGCTGAATGCCGGCACGCCTATTCTCGAGACCCATGCCATTCACAGCGGCGACCAATTGCTGCTGGGCGAAGGCCTGCGCAGCGCCGAACCCGCGATTGAAGTCAGCCGCTGGCAGCTGCATCAAACCACCACGGCCACTCACGGCGCCGCGCAAGTGTGCAGCCTGACCTTCGACCAGCCTTTGGACTGGGTCGGTTTCGGGGTGTGGCTGTCGATGCTGTTAAGATGCCACGGCGAACGAATCCTACGTGTCAAAGGACTGCTCAACGTGAACGCCAGCAACGCCCCCATCGTCATTCATGGCGTGCAGCACTGCCTGCATGCGCCAGTGCATCTGCCGGCGTGGCCGGGCAGCGACCGTCAATCGCGCCTGGTGTTTATCCTGCGCGGCCTCGACCCTGCGCTGTTGCGCCGCTCCTTTGATGTGTTCTCGCGACGGTTCGCCGCATGATCACCTTAAGGGTCCTCGGCACTTCGGTCACCTTGCTCGAATGCCTGCGCGTGCGGGCCGAGCAGGAACTGGGCATTCGCCTCGTGTACCAGGTGCACGACGTCGAACAGGCCCAGCGCATCGCCGTGATGCAGCCCGACAGCTACGACCTGTACGACCAGTGGTTCCATAACGTCGACTTCGTGTGGCCGGCCCGGGCGATCCAACCGATCGACACCCGGCGCATCGCGTTGTGGCACGAGATCAATGACCTGCCCAAGCGCGGACGCCTGTCGCCCGATGATCGCTTGGGTAGCGGCAGCGTGCCCAGCGAGCGGTTGTTCGTGCAGCACGATGGCAGCCTGGGCAGCACAGTCACCGAGCGCATCAGCATGCTGCCCCTGACCCACAATGCCGACAGCTTTGCCTACCGTCCCGAGCGTATGCCCGACGGTTTTTGTCACGGCAATGAAAGCTGGGGCTGGCTGTTGGACCCCGCGTGGCGTGCGCGCACGGCCTTGCAAAGCGACGCCGCCATCGGCGCCCTGGACGCCGCGCTGGCGGTGCAGGGGGCTGGGCTGGCCAGCTTCAGGGACATTGGCAACATGAGCATCGAAGAAATCGATGTGCTGGCCGACATCCTGGTGCGCAAGCAGAAGGAAGGGCACTTTGCGGCGTTCTGGTCCGATGACGAAGAAGCGGCGCAATTGATGCTCAGCCCAAGCATCGATATCCAGAGCCTGTGGTCGCCGACCTTGATGCGCCTGCACCGCGCCGGGGTGAAATACCGCCTGGCGGTGCCGCGTGAAGGCTATCGGGCCTGGTTTGGGGGCTTGTCATTATCGCGCCATGCCAAGGGCGCGGTGCTGGATGCGGCCTATGCTTACTTGAATTGGTGGCTGTCGGGCTGGCCCGGGGCGGTGATGGCGCGGCAGGGCTATTACATCGGTAACCCGGCGCGCAGTCGTGATCACTTGAGCCGTGCGGAGTGGGATTACTGGTACGCGGGCAAGCCTGCGCGGGAGCAACTGCCGGGCAGCGACGACCTGCCGCTGATCGACATCGGCGAAGTGCGCGACGGCGGCTCCTATGCGCAGCGCATGGGGCATATTGCGGTATGGAATTCGGTCATGGATGAGCACAACTACCTGGTGCGACGCTGGGGGGATTTCATGCGGGCCCGGCGTGTTTGACTCAGCATTCCTGCGCGCAGCGAGGGAACGAGCATTGAGCTGCGCAAAAAAGGCGGTTACCTGTTGAAGGTAACCGCCTTTTTAATACCGCCAGTCTGGCTTAATCCGGCAGCTTGAACGCCATCACGTAGTCACCCTGCTTGGTGCCCAGGGAGCCGTGACCGCCGGCCATGACCAGCACGTATTGCTTGCCGTCCTTGCCGGTGTAGGTCATCGGGGTGGTTTGCGCGCCTGCTGGCAGGCGGCCTTCCCACAGTTGCTTGCCGTTTTTCACGTCATAGGCACGCAGGTACTGGTCGAGGGTGCCGCTCAGGAATGCGACGCCACCGGCGGTGGTGAACGTACCGCCCAGGCTCGGCACGCCCATGCTCAGCGGGATCGGAATCGGCGAGCTGTCACGCACGGTGCCGTTCTTGTGCATCCAGATGGTCTTGTTGGTGGTCAGGTCGACCGCCGCCACATAACCCCACGCCGGCGCCTGGCACGGCAGGCCCATCGGCGACAGCAGCGCTTCGAGGATCACACCGTACGGTGCGCCCTTGTTTGGCTGTACGCCTTCGGTTTCGCTGACGCGCGGGCCTTGCTTGGCAATGTCGGCAGCCGGGATCAGTTTCGACTTGAACGCCATGTAGCTCGGGTTCACGAAGGCGATCTGACGCACCGGGTCAACCGAAATGCCGCCCCAGTCGAACACGCCGAAGTTGCCTGGATACACGATCGAGCCTTGCAGCGACGGCGGGGTGAACGGGCCGTCGTAGCGCAACGACTTGAAGTCGATCCGGCAGATCAGTTGGTCGAACGGCGTCACACCCCACATGTCACGCTCCTTGAGGGGCGGTGGCATGAAGTTCAACTCGGACTTGGGTTGGGTAGCTGCGGTGCGATCACCCGCGACGGCGCCCTGTGGCACCGGGACTTCATTGAACGGCACAACCGGCCAGCCGGTGGCGCGGTCCAGCACGTAGATGCTGCCTTGCTTGGTGGATGCCATTACCGCGTGCCGGACGCCGGCAGCAGTCTTGATGTCGATCAGCGACGGCTGGCCACCCACGTCCATGTCCCACAGGTCGTGGTGGGTGAACTGGACGGTCCACTTCACATGGCCGGTGGCGATGTCCAGGGCGGTCAGGCCGGCCGCGTACTTCTCGGAATCCTCGGTACGGTCGCCGCCGTACTGGTCGGGCATCTGGTTGCCCATCGGCAGGTAAAGCATGCCGAGTTTTTCGTCCACGGCGAACATGGACCACATGTTCGGCGAATTGCGGGTGTAGGTCTTGCCCTGGGCCAACGGGGTGGTGTCGTTCGGGTTGCCGCTGTCCCAGTTCCACACCAGCTTGCCGGTGTGCACGTCGAACGCGCGGATCACGCCGCTTGGCTCGTCGATGGAAACGTTGTCGGTCACGTGACCGCCGATCACCACCAGGTTTTTGGTCACGGCCGGTGGTGAGGTGGAGTAGTAACCACCTGGGGCAAAGCTGCCGATATTGGCGCGCAGGTCGACCTGGCCCTTGTCACCGAAGTCTTCGCACATCTTGCCGGTGTCGGCGTTCAGGGCGATCAGACGGGTGTCGGCGGTCGGCACGAAGATGCGTTTCGGGCAGGCGTTCGGCGCGGCGGCCGGGCTGGCCTTGCCGGTCGGGCTCTTCTCGGAGGCGTAGACGGCGTCATCGTGATACGACACGCCACGGCAGGTCATGTGCGCCCAACCCTTGAAGTTCTCAGCACCCTGGGTGGTGATCTTCGGATCGAAACGCCAGATTTCCTTGCCGGTGTCCGGGTCCAGGGCAATCACCTGGCTGTGCGGGGTACACACATACAGCATGCCGTTGACTTTCAGCGGGGTGTTTTCCGCAGTGGTTTCACCGGGATCGCCCGCGCCGGGAATGTCACCGGTACGGAAGGTCCAGGCCGGCACCAGCTTGTGCGCGTTTGCCGGAGTGATCTGGCCCAGTGGCGAGTAACGGTCACCGTAGGCCGAGCGGCCATAGGAATTCCAGTCACCGTCGGCCTGGCTCGGCGCAGTGCTGGCCATGCCGGGCACTGCGTCGCGGTCCAGTTGGCCGGTCTTGACCATTTCACCAGGCTCAGTGAACTGGCTGGCCAGGGCGGTAGCGCCCGCCAGCACCACGGCTACGCTCAGCGCGCCGGTGCCCAGCGGCGCGGGTTGACCACGCAGCAACGGGCGGCGAAACCACGGCAGCAACATGACGATGCCCAGGGCGAACAGCAGGGCCAGGCGCGGCACCAACTGCCACCAGTCCAGGCCCACTTCCCACAGTGCCCACACGGTGCTGGCGAACAGCACCAATGCGTACAGGCCCAGCGCAGCGCGGCGTGTGGCCAGCAGCAATACGCCGGTCAGGGCGATGCCGATACCGGCCAGCAGGTAATACAGCGAACCGCCGAGCATGCTCAGCTTGACCCCACCGGCCAGCAAGGCCAGCCCCATGATCAGCAGCAAGACACCCAGCAACCTGGGCAGCAGGCGGCTTGGGCTTGAGGCACCATCAGTGCTCATAGTGTGTTTCTCCGTTACGTTGGAATTATGTAACCCCGTGCTTCACTCACTGTAGATGACGATTCGGCGCGGGCTTGGTTCATCGCTTTTTTTGGTTTTTTCTGTGGATAACCGGGTTATCCACAGGTCGGCAATAACACCCCAGGCGCAGGTCTATTTCAGACAGCGCTGTCTTTGCGTACAGGGAAATTCGGCAAAATGGGTCGACCGGGAGGTGAAGCGTTTCAGATTGTTGCGAAGGATAATGCGGCGGGGCTTTTTGAGGAAGGGTGAATCGCAAGATGCATCATTTCAGATTTGGTAACAGTGACAGATAGTCGCTGCCTGAATAGCCTCTGTAGGAGCGAGCTTGCTCGCGAAAAACCACTGGCGCCGCGTTTATTCAGGAAGCGGCCGTTATCGTTGGCGGTTTTCGCGAGCAAGCTCGCTCCTACAGGGGGGGTTGTGGTGAGGGTTAGAAGGTGGTGCGGATGCCGAACTGCACACTGCGCCCCGGTGCCGGCGCGATGTCGCGCAGGATCGAGCTGGCATAGCGCACCGTCTGGTTGGTCAGGTTTTCGCCATTGACGAACGCCAGCCACTGGCTGCTGCCGACGTTGAAGTGGTAACCCGCACTGGCGCCGAGGGTGGTGTAGCCATCGGTGCCGCTTTCATTGCTCGGCACGCGCCCCTGGCTGGCAGCGTGTTCCACATCGATACGCGCCTGCCAACGGTCCAGTTCCCAGAGCAACCCGCTGTTCAGGCGCAACGGCGCAATGCGCGGCAGGGCTTCGCCGGTGTCCAGGTTGGTCGCGCGGGTGTAGTCGCCCGACAGCTCCAGGGCGAACTTGCCGTAGGCGCCTTCGCCGAGTTTCCAGTGATCCTGGGCTTCGAAGCCGGCGAAACGTGCACGTACGCCGGAATAGGTGTACTCGGGAATACCGCCGACGTCCTCTTCACCTTCATCGTTCAACGTACGGCCAGTGCCGAGCAGGCCGATGTAATTGGAGAAGCGGCTGTAGAACACGCCGAAGCTGCCTTTATGGGTGCCGTTGTCGAAGCGCAGGGCCAGGTCGCTGGACACGGCTTTTTCCTTGGACAGGTTGGCATCGCCCAATTCGTAGGTGCCGGTGGCGACGTGGGCGCCGTTGGCATACAGCTCGTAGAACGTCGGGGCGCGTTCGGTGTAGCCCAGGGTGGCGGCCAGGGACCAGATCGGCGTCAGGCGGTAGACCGCGCCGGAGGACAGGCTGCCGGCGGTGAAGTCATTGGTCTTGTCGGCATTGGCAAAGCGCGCGTTGCCCTTGGCATCCGGGTCGACGCTGGTATGCTCCAGGCGCCCGCCGAGGCTGAGTTTGAGGCGCTCGGTGGCTTGCATTTCCTCAAGAATGAACAGCGCGCCGGCATTGGTATCGGTCTGGGGCACGAAGGCTTCTTCACCCAGGGCGGAGAATTCGTTGCGGGTCACTTGTGCGCCGACTACACCGTCGAGCGGCCCGATTGGCTGGTGACGGGCCTCCACTCGCGCTTCGTAGCCTTTGTTCTTGAAGGTGGTGCCGGTTTCGCCGCCTTCGATCTCGCGGTGCTCGTAGTCGGTGTAGCCCGCGTCGATCTTCACCGAGGTAAACGGGCCTTGGAGGTTACGGATCTCGGACGCAAAGGCGTAGTGATCCTGCTGCATGCGGATGCGCACATCCTGCTCGGCCGGCGAGCCGTAGTTGCTGTCGTAGTTGCTGTAGGACAGCCCAGCGTAGCCGTCATCCCAAGTGTAGGACCCACCTACCGCGCCGCCATCCTGGCGCCCGTCGCTGTTGCCCAGGCGGCCGTTTTTACCGGGGCCATCCTCGGTGTCGGGGGCATGACGGCTACGCGCATAGCCCGGAATTTTCAGGTCGTTGAATTCCCGCGCGTTGGCGTCCAGGTGCAAGGCAAAGGTGCCGTCGCCGGCTTCCAGCTTGCCCGCGCTGCTGCGAGTGGTGTCGGCGCCGCCGTAGCGCAGTTCACCGGCACCGTGGATGCCCTCGATGGCGGCGGTGGGGATGCGGTTGTCAAAGGTATTGACCACGCCGCCGATGGCGCTGCCGCCGTACAACAAGGCCGCCGGGCCGCGCACGATTTCAATGCGGTCGACGTTGATCGGGTCCAGCGGCACGGCATGGTCATAGGACAGCGACGAGGCATCCAGCGCACCCACGCCGTTACGCAGGATACGAATACGGTCGCCGTCCTGCCCGCGAATGATCGGCCGGCTGGCCCCTGGGCCGAAGTACGAAGACGACACCCCCGGCTGTTTGTTCAGGGTTTCACCGAGGCTGCCTTTTTGTTGCAGGGTCAGGTCATCGCCTTCCAGCACGGTGGTAGGCGAGGCGAGCTGCTCGCTGCCCAGGGGATTGCCGGTGATGATTTGCGGTTGCAGCTCCAGAGAGTGGGCCTCGGAGCAAATCAGCAGGGCGGCGGCGAGGGGGGACAAACGCCAGAAAAACGAGACGGACATCGGACATTCCTTGGCAGGACTTGGATAAGAGTTGTTACAATATAACATCTCTTTTTTCGCTGAGAAGGGGAACTTTTGCCGGCGGGCTATATTCAATGCAGTGCTTCCACCGTTACGCCCCGTCGGCTAAGGTGCGCGGCTGTGTTTCCTCTCTCGCAAAAGGCCCGGCATGACCGCGATAAGTAACGACCCACTTCACGGCGTGACCCTGCAGCACGTCCTCACCACGCTGGTGGAACACTACGAATGGGCCGGCCTGGCCGAACGCATTGATATCCGCTGTTTCAAAAGCGACCCGAGCATCAAGTCGAGCCTGACCTTCCTGCGCAAAACCCCTTGGGCGCGGGAGAAAGTCGAAGGGTTATACGTCAAGCTGATGCGCACCAAACGCCCATTGGATTGAACCGGTGAAGCGTTTTGTGGCGGCGGCCGCGCTGGCCGGCTGGGTGGGGCTGGCGATCCAGCAATACCTGATCCTGTATTCGCGCTGGTCCAGCGGCGCCAGCCTGTTGGGCGGATTGATCAGTTTCCTGAGTTTTTTCACCGTATTGACCAACACCCTGGTGGTCGTGGTGCTGAGCTATGCGCTGATCACCCGCGAATCCGCCGCCAAACGGTTTTTCCTCAAGCCGGCCATCAGCAGTGCAATCGCCACGAGCATTGTGGTGGTCAGCCTGGCCTATAACCTGTTGCTACGGCATTTATGGAGTCCCGAAGGCTTTCAGTTCATCGCCGACGAATTGCTGCATGACGTGATGCCGCTACTGTTTCTGATTTACTGGTGGCGCTGCGTGCCCAAAGGCACCCTGCGGCTCAAGCACATTGCCGGGTGGGTGATTTACCCCTTGGTGTACTTCGCTTATGTGCTGCTGCGCGGGCATATGCTTGGGCAGTATCAATATCCGTTCCTGGATGTGGACAGCCTGGGTTATCCACAGGTGTTCGTGAATGCCGGGGGGATTTTGCTGGGGTTCCTACTGATTGCGCTGGCCGTGATCGGGTTGGACAGGCTTCTCAAACCTGCCTCGATTTAAAGCGGGCATAGTCAATGTGGGAGGGGGCTTGCCCCCGATAGCAGTGGTTCAGTCAATACATACAGTGACTGACACACCGCCATCGGGGGCAAGCCCCCTCCCACAGGTTAATCCTCGTCGCTGCCTTCCGCGCGCCAGTAGCCCACTGCTTTGAGATATTCCTCGTCGACCTTGTGCGTATCCAGCAATACCCGCCGCACCTGGCGCGACAACCTGGTTTCGGTCGCGACAAAGCTGTACAGCGTGCCGCCGGGCAGGGTCAGGTTGCGTACCACGGCGAGGAGGTCGTCCTGACCGCGCAGCACCCAGATAATCTCAACCTCCGCTGCGCTCTGCAGCGCTTGTTGCTCCGCGGCATCGGCAATTTCAATCACCGCCAGCACCTTGCGCCCGGCGGGTAATTCTTCCAGGCGTCGGCCGATGGCGGGCAGGGCGGTTTCATCGCCGATCAGCAGGTAGCTGTCGAAGATATCCGGCACGATCATCGAACCCCGTGGCCCACCGATATACAGGTGCTGGCCGACCTGGGCCTGCTCGGCCCAGGTGGACGCGGGGCCGTCGCCGTGCAGCACGAAGTCGATATCCAGTTCGCCGATGCCCAGGTCGAAACGCCGTGGCGTGTAGTCACGCATGGCCGGTTGCGGGCCGTCGCCCTTGATGGCGAATGTCGGGCTTTCCAGCGCGGCCTGCTCGGCGGCGTTCTGCGGGAACAGCAGCTTGATGTGATCGTCGCTGCCCAGGCTGATAAAGCCCGCCAGTTCCGGCCCACCCAATGTGATGCGGCGCATGCGCGGGGTGATATCCACCACCCGCAGAACGTCCAGGCGGCGGCGTTTGATCTCGTGGGTCACGCGATGGATGGCTTGTGTATTCATGGGGCTCTCCCGTCAGCAATGGCTTGAGCGGTGCGATTGAGCAGCGCCGCGACACGATCGATTTCTTCCGGGCTCCAGCGCCCGTGGTGTGAATGCAGGGCATGGCGCAGGTTGTGCACCGCCTCGTGGATTTGTGGCGGGCGGTCGTGGCCGCGCAGCGAACGCTTGCTGACGTCGATGCGCATGCGCACGCCGTCCAGGGCAACGGCTTGCTCGCTCAGGAAGAGACGACCGGCGTCGGTGATTGTGTAGTGTTTTTTCCCGCCTTCGGCATTGCCGCTGATCAGCTCGCTCTCTTCAAGGAAGGTCAGGGTGGGGTAGATCACGCCGGGGCTGGGGCTGTAGGCGCCGTCGAACAGGTTTTCGATGCGGCGGATCAGGTCGTAGCCATGGCAGGGTTGTTCGGCGATCAGCGCCAGCAGCAACAGCTTCAGGTCGCCTGGGGCGAAAACCCGCGGGCCGCGACCGCCGCGTTTTTCAAAATCACCGCGATGTTCGGGCTTCATGATGCTCATCCTCCGTTCAGGTTTAGATATAACTTAAGATATATCTTTAGGCCTGCGATAGCCCTGGCCGACCAACGGTCCGGGCGAGGTTGGCGTATCGGCTGCAACAGCCTTCAGTAGAAAGTTGCTTGGAGGGTGATTGAATTAGAGTTATAACTTTAATTAGAGCTAACACTCGAATAGGTAGCGATATGCCGAGTTGTTCCAAACTTATTTATTATGTAGTCCGCGTCCTACAGATAATCAGTCCACCCTGTTTTATGCCCATGTAGTTCAATTCCTACGGACACTTTTAAAGTTTTGGCAAAAAGCCATCTTTTTCACGCGGCCCATGTTTACAAGGGCTACGAGCATATTGGAATACGCCTGCATACCTGCTTTTAGTTTGCGTGGATTATTGACTGGCAGTGCACGGTTGAACTAACCGGCGCTGTTATTCGTTGTTAAGGACGCCCTTGGCGACGAACTAATCAATAATGTTGTCAACTACAGGTATTGACCCATGTTCAAAATGTTTGCTGTCGCTGCTCCTCTGGCTGTTCTGGCTCTGTCTTCTTCGGTAACAGCCTTTGCTGCCGGCGAAGCCAGCCATACCGTCAACCTCAAGGCAACCATCCCGACCACCGTTTTCCACGCACAACCGCGTGATCCTAACTGGGGCCGTGACGAAACCATGACCTATAACCTGGTCAGCGGTGAGCTGGCGCCCCTGAGCGCCATCTACGACATCAAGAACACCAACGGTTCGGTACACGCCTACATCGAAGGCGGTCCGGCTGTACTGTTCAATGGTGATGCCGCGCAGAACATCCCGCTCACCACCAGCCTCAACGGCGTCACCCTGACCGGCACGCCTCAGGAAGTGGTCAACGAAGCGGACTCCACCCCGGGCGTGGGCGCCGAAATGCGCATCGTCGCAGCCAAGCCTACCGCCACTCAACGCGGTTCCTACACCGCAGTGATGCCGGTGGTATTCGACGCGGTATTGCCGACGCCTTGAGGCCAATGAATGCCCGCTGAATGCGGGCATTTGTTTGCAGGTCGGCTGGCTTCCCCTCCTCGGTCCGCCGACCTGGTTTCTTTCCAGTCTTTTGGCATTCAGAGTGTTCCGTTCATGTTTCCGATGACGCCTATCGCGGCTGTGCTCGCGCTGCTGATGTGTACGAGTGTCCTGGCCGCACCTGCTGTCTCAGGCGCTTTGACTGCCGGCAGTCTACTGAGCCAGGCGCAAAATTTGCCGGCAGGTTTTGCCGATCACTTTTTCGATGTGCCGTTGGCGGTACGCATAGACCTTGACCAGCAATTGCTGGGCGAGGCGCTGATTGTGTTGACCCGGGATGACCGCGTCACCTTGCTTGAATTTACCGACACCGGTGACAGCAAGGTCCCGGCCGCCACCCGCGACACCTGGCAAGCCCTGTTGGAGAAGGGTGTGGCGTTGGGCGCCTGTACTCAATCCTGCACGGAAAAAATGCTCTCGGCGTTCTACAACCTGGAAAACTCCCAGTTGGCAATCATCACCCAGAATGTCGAACTCAATGACGACGTTCCACGCTTCTACCCGCAACCGGAAGGCGGCAGCCTGGGGTTGATCGTCAATAACCAGCTCAACCTCAATGGTGGCCAGGACAACAAGCTGGGCGGCCGCTACGGGTTGCAAGCCAGCTCGAGCGTCGGTAACTGGAGCCAGGTGTTCAACCTGCAACTGGCGCGACAGAGTGGCGATCAGGAACAGATGCGCCACGCGATCCACGAGCTCTACACCCAACGAGAAATGGAAGGGCAATTTTTCCGCCTGGGCCATTTCACCCCCAATTCCGATGGCCTGACCCGTCAACTGCGCAGCTTCGGCGCCAGCCCCGACACGGCGCTGGGCCTGATGTACGGCAGTTCCGACAGCCTGGCTATCAACAATGCCAAGCCCAGCGTGTACCCGATCTACGTCACCGCCAACCGCCAGGCTGCGGTGGAGATCTACCGCAACGGCTTATTGATCAATACCCAGGCCGTTGCGGCCGGCCTGCAAACGCTCGACACCCGGCCACTGCCCGGCGGCATCTATGAAGTGGAAGTGCGCCTGGTGGAAGACGGTCTCACCACCAGCACCACCCAGGAACTGGTGTACAAGCCCAGTAACTGGCGCAACGCTGACGACCCGTGGCGCTACAACCTGTTCGCCGGGCGCGAGACCAAGCTGTTCAGTAACTGGGACGAACAAGCCTCAGGGGCCATGACTGCCGGTGCCTCCATCAACTACCTGCTGCACCCACGGGTGATCCTCGGCCTGTCGGCGCGCCAGGTGCGTGAACAATTGCAGTACGGCGGTTCGGTGGACTGGACGGTGGCCAACAACACCAGCCTCTACACCAACCTGTACCAGACTCAGGACCACGGCACCGGCATGGACCTGCAAGCGCTCTACACCCTGGGCGCCACGAATCTGGTGTTCAGCCACAATCGCAGCTGGCTCGACACCCGCGACACCTACGAAACCCTGCCGGACGGCACGCGTCTGCGGCGCAATACTTTCGTCGGTGAGGCCAGCAACACGGCGCTGTCGGTCAACCACCGGCTTGATGCGAAAAACACCCTGAACATGCGCCTGTCCCACAGCGAAGGCAATGTCGAAGGCGCCGGTATCGACCTGGGCTGGAGCCGCCACGACAACCTGTTGGGCAGCGATGCCAACTGGCGCTTCTCGGTGTTCGACCGGCCTGGCAGCGCCGGCACCAACGACCGGCGCAACCGGGGCGTGGATGTGAGCGTCAGCGTCAATTTGGGCCGCGACGGCCGGCAGATTTCCGGCAGCGTCGGCACCCGCACCGCCCGCGATGGCGGACGTGACAACAATGCCTCGGTGACCCTGCGCCAGGACCTCACCGATCACTTCCTGCAAAGTGTCTCGGCCACCGCAATCACCGACACTTATGGCGTCGGCCTGTCGGGCATGGCCAGCTTCAGCACGGAGGCGGTCAGCGGTGACGGCTTTGTGCAGCGCAGTTCCTTCAACGGTGACCTCAGCGGTGGCTTGAACCTCAACAGCACCTTGGTCGCCGGTGCCGGCAAGGTGTTGCTGAGCAGCCAGCACCAGGGCAACGGTGCCGGCATGATCATCGACGTGGAAACCGACCTCGACGAGATCGCCCTGCGCGCCGATGACATGGGCGGCGGCAGCACCCTCCTGCGACCAGGGCGCAACTACGTGCCGGTGTCCGCCTACAAGAGCAGCAGCGTGGCGTTCGACTTCGAGGGCAACCACCCGCCGGCGGCCAATATCCAGCCGGCACGTTCCAGCTACCACCTGAACAAGGGCGGCGTGGATTACCGCAAGGTCACCGTGATGAAAACCGTCACCGTGCTCGGTCGCTTGCTCGACGAGCGAGGCGTGCCGTTGCGCGGCCACCACGTGATCAACCACGCCAGCCGCGGGGTCAGCGAAGTGGACGGGTTCTTCTCGATGGAGATGAGCGCCAGCGCACCCACCCTGCAAGTGCGTTATCAGAACCAGCTGCTGTGCCAGTTCCGCCTCGACCCGAACAACGCGCCGAGTGAAAGCGACGTGTTGATGATCGGCGACTTGCGTTGCACCCCGGATACGTTGGCCGAGGTCGGCCATGCGTCCGAGGCTGCCGGATGAATTTCCTACTCAGAACCGCGCGTGTTCAAAGGCATGAGCTGACCATGAGCAATCCCATCAAGCGCCCGGCCTGGCGAGCTGTCGTATTAGCCGCTGCGCTGTGTTCGTTCACACCGTTGTCCCTGGCTGCCACGCAAGACATTACCGCTGAGTTCCGCCCTGACCCCGGCAACCCGATGGTCAACAAGTTCACCAACACCACCCCGCAAAGCGGGGTATGCCCGGGGCATATGCCGGCAAGGTGTGAGGCGTTGGGGATTTTCAGCATCCGCACCTGGGATATCAACTTTGTCGCCAGCGGTCCGATAGAGGCCAATCATGCGGATCCGCGGCAAGGCTTGATGTTCAAGGTTCCCTCCGAGTGGCGCAGTTTTGAGGTGATCTCACCCAAGGGCGACCGCAAAACAGTGGAGATGCGTATATCCGGAGTCGGCAGCCGCTTCAACACGACTAACCCACCGGGCGCGCATGCCTGGAGTTCGTTACCTGCCAACTGGACGCACGCACCGGCTCCGTGCCAATACACCGGCATGTGGGCGGCAGGGGCCACGTTGAGGCTGTGGTTCTGGCTGGTACCGGAAGGAGCCGGTGCTTGTAATCTGGTGACGCCGTTTGAGGTGCCGGCCTCCAGTTTCAGCATGCTTGAGTACACCTACGAACTGCGTACGCCTAATCCTCTGGATATGGAAGCCGGGGATTACAGAGGGTCGATTACTTACAGTGTCGGGCCGCACCAGGATTTCGATTTCGGTGACCTCTACCTGCCAAACGATGACGTGCTGACCTTCAACTTCGATCTTCGAGTGGAGCACAACCTCAAGGTGGACCTGCCACCAGGTGGCAACCGTGTGGAACTGTTGCCCGAGGGCGGCTGGCAGGCCTGGCTCAACCGCGGGCGCCCACCATCGCGCCTGTTCCGCGACCAGACCGTGGTCATTTCCGCCAGTACCCGCTTCAAGATGCAACTCGAATGCAGCCTGGCCATCGGCAATACCTGCGGCCTGCGCAACAGCGCCGGGGACGAGGTGCCGCTGCAGGTTGGCGTGACCTTGCCCTATGGCCTGCAAGACCAGTACGGCCAGGCCGTGAGCCGGTTGCCCTTGCGTCTTGACGGCACCGGCAACGAGCTGTTCCAGCCCGGCCATTACGTCAATAACCGCCCCGCAAGCCTGCACTTTGCCGTGGAGCGGGACGACGTCAAAGAGATGCTCAAGCAACCCGGCAGCACCTACACCGGCGTGGTCACGGTGATCTGGGATTCGGAAGTCTAGGCGGGCGTGTACCGCACATCAGCCGCTGGGCTGGGTTCAACCAATGAGGCGTAATAAAACATGAAACATGCAGTGTTATCGGTCGGGCTGTTGCTGCTGTCGCTGACCGCCCAGGCGGGGCCGGCGATCAATGTCGGGGTGGTGTACGACTACCTGGAGGGCGATCGCAGTTCCTACCTCAAGCGTGTCTATAACGGCGGCACAAGTACCGCGTTCATCAAGGTCAATGTGCTGGAAATCGTCTACAACGCCGACGGCACCTCCAGGGAAGTGCCGGTTGCCTCGATGACCGACGCCAAGGGCGCCGCCACCAACCGCGACGGCCTCATGGCCAGCCCGGCGCGACTGATCGTACCGGCGGGAGGGCGCCAGGGCACCCGCTTGCTGTACATGGGCCAGCGCGACAAGGAGCGCTATTTCCGTGTGCGCTTCATCCCGGTGGTACCGGAAAAAGAAGACGATTTTGCCGTCACCGATGAAGAGCGGGCCGAGTACAAGGACGCGCTGGCGGCCGGGGTCAACGTCATGGCCGGTTATGGCACGGTGTTTTTTGTGCGTCCACAGAACACGCGTTTCGATACGCAGATCAGCCAGACCGCCAGTCAGTACACCTTGCGCAACGCTGGCAACAGTGTGGTGGTGCTCGATGAGTTCAGGGACTGTTCGGTGGCAAAAAAATCCGACTGCGAAGCCACCACCAAGCACCACATCCTGCCCGGTCGTCAGCTGGTGTTCGAGAAAAAGCCCGAGCGCCAGTTCAGCTTCCAACTGATCGAAGGCCGCGACAAAAAACCGATGACGGTCAACAGCAACGGGTGATGACAATGTTCAAGCAACTGACGGCACTGGCGGTACTGATGACCCCGATGTTCCTGGGCGAGCCGGCGCAGGCGTTCCAGGAGCGCCACAGCTTCGATGTGTCGGTGACCATCCCGATCGAGGAAGCCTATGTACTGCCCTCCGAACCGGACTGGATGGGCCATGACCAGGTCTTGGCGTGGGATCTGGCGACGGCGCGGCTGGGCCGTCTGCGCAAGAATTTCGACGTCAAGAACATCCATGGCGGCGTGACCGCGCGCCTGGGCGACACGCCTTACCTGCTGAGCGGGCGCAACCGTATCGAGTTGCAGGTGCTGTTCAATCGCGTGCCCTTGACCCTCGATTCCACCCAGGTTCTCAGCCCCGAGGAGGCCCGGCCGGGTCGCCGCGCCGAATTGGAAATCGCCGCCATCGAACCGCAGGACGGTTACAAGGGCGGGGAATATTACGGCACGGTGCACTTGATGTTCGATTTTCCAGCGCCGTGAGCACGGCGAGTGAAACCCAGTGCGCCGCAGATTCGGAGTGTTTATGCAGTTGATTAGCGCAACCAACAAATGGCTGGGGCCATGCGCATTGGCGCTGGGCCTGGGCTGGACGAGCCTGCCTGCGCAAGCGCTGGACCAGGAGATCTCGGCAGTGTTTCGCCCGGACCCGACCAACCCCATGGTCAATAAATTCCAGAACACCACGCCCCACAGCGGCATCTGCGCCTGGCATGTGCCGGCGCTGTGCGAGTCACTCAATACCTTCAGCATTCGTACCGACGCCTTGGCGTTTGACTCGATAGCGCAAATCGAGGCGAACCATGAAGATCCGCGTAAAGGCGCGTATTTCAAAGTGCCTTCGGCCTGGCGCGATGTTCAGGTGACGCATGTCGCCACGGGTGAGGTTGAAACGGTGCAGATGCGGATCGCCGGCTTTGGCGGTCGGTGGAGCCTGGGTGGCGGTGCCAGAGTCGGAGTGTGGTCCAACAATGGCAACTCCTGGGATTATCCCTGGCGTTACGGTACGGGGTCTTGCCAAGGCGTCCGTTACATCGCGGCGTCCATCAATTACGCGCTGTATTTCTGGACCATTCCGGAAAACGCAGGCGCTTGTAATGTGGTCCCCGGTTTGGCCATTCCACGGATGAGATATAACCCCGTTGAATACGGCTATGAGCTCAAGACCCCCAATCCATTGGGCATGGCCAGCGGTGAATACCGCGGTTCGGTCTCCTACAGCGTCGGCCCGGGCGGGGACTTTGACCTCGGCGATGTGATGATACCCAACGACAACACGCTGACCTTCAACTTCTCCCTGTCGGTCGAGCACAGCCTGAAGGTGGATCTGCCACCGGGAGGCAACCGTGTGGAGCTGTTGCCCGAAGGCGGCTGGCAAGCCTGGCTCAATCGTGGGCGGCAACCGGCGAAACTGTTCCGTGACCAGACCTTCGTCATCTCCGCCAGTGGGCGCTTCAAGATGCAGCTCGAGTGCAGCCTGGCCATCGGCAACACCTGCGGCCTGCGCAACGGCGCTGGGGATGAGGTGCCGCTGCAGGTCGGCGTGACCCTGCCGTTTGGTCTGCAAGACCCGTACGGCCAGGCTGTGAACAAACTGCCCTTGCGCCTGGACGGCAGCGGCACCGAGCTGTTTCAGCCCGGCCATTATGTGAACAATCGACCGGCCAGCTTGCACTTCGCCGTAGAGCGCGACGATGTGAAAGAGATGCTCAAACAGCCGGGCAGCACCTACACCGGCGTGGTTACGGTGATCTGGGATTCGGAGGTCTAGGTAGGCCTATTGCGGCCTGCCGGCACCCCATCAAGCCCGATTCTTGCGTTTCCCGGCCCGGTTCAGCGCAGCGCGAGTCAGGTCTCGCAGCCACTGGTTATGACGGTAGCCCAGCTCGTTCAGGGTTGCATCGTACTGTTCTGCAGTCATCGGGTTGCCGGATAACACGCTGGCTTCGTCCACTTCCAGGGCTTGGGCCAGGTCGCGCAGTTTGATCTGCAGGGCTTGCCGATCGGTCTCTGGCAGGTCCTGCGACTCGGCGTATTGCGCTTGCAGCGCCTGCAATTCATCGAGCTGGCTGTACTTCAGGTCGAAGGTGGTGTCGTTGTTCCATTTGGCGGTGGGGTGCTGCTGCTCAAGGTAGCGCTCCCACCCTTTGTCCAACAGCATCTGATTGACCAGGCCGTCCCCCTCTTCCAGCCTGGCCACCGCTGCGGCCACTTTTTCGACCTGATCGGTGGTTACGTCGGCGAGTGTGCGGTAAGTCATGTGGGGCGATAGCCACGGCAGGTCCAACCGCTCTGCCAGCGTGCTGCGATAGGCCAGATGAATGCCGGCCTCGTCGACTTCTCCATGCTCGCCGTCGATCACTTGCGACCATAGCCGCTGCCCCAGACCGCCCTGGTCTTTGGGCCTGAGGCGTCGGGCGATATCTTCGCCAATGGCTTTGCCCATGTACGCATCGCGAGCGGCTCCGCGGGTCAGCACCGCCAGCCGAGCCTCAAGTTCCTGTGGTGATGTGCTGGTTCGATAGGCTTCGCTGGCGAGTACCTCAACCCCCAGTTTCTGAAAGATCAACGCGCCCGCGTCGGGGCACAACCCAGGGTAGCGGGTATCCTTGAATACGCGTTCGCGCAGGTCGCTGTCGGCTTCGACCGCCCGCAACAGGCGCCATACCCTCTGGCTCAATTCAGGCCGATTGTGCTGGTAGGCCAGGCGGTCCTGCTCGGTTTGAAACTCATCGGGTTCCTCAAGCGATCGGATCACTTCAAACAGGCCCTGGGAGCCCGGTTCTTTCTCAATCTCATCCCACAGTTGCCGATGGCGCTCGCGCTCTGCCGGTTTGATGTAGGTCAGCCAGGGTTCGCTCTCGCCTTTAGGGGCATAGGAGCGTAGCGGGTCCAACCCCACCGATTCGCGGTATTCGGCAAGCAGGTCCTGAAAGTCCGAGGTGAGCCGGCTCTGGTCAAGGCGTGTACGGGCAATGATGTCGGCATCATCCGAGCCTGGCACGACATGGGGTAACTGAGTGATCGGGTTCTCGCTCAGGTCCAGTTGGAACCCGCGCGCGCGGGATCGGCCGACCAGCCCGGCAGGCCAATCCTTTATGTGCGTATCGCGCAGGTTCAGCAGGCTCAAGGCCGGCATTTGGCTGATGTCCGGTGCCTGCCCCAGCGGATTGCCGGCCAATTCAAGTTGTTTGAGGCGCTTGAGCCGGGCGAGTGTCGCCATGGCCGCCTCATCCAGCACGATGGCATTTCTCTCCAGGTGCAAGCGGCGCAGGCGTTTGAGCTTGCCGAGGGTCTCGGGCAGCCTGGTGAGCTGGTTGTGACTCAGGTCGAGGTCGCGCAGATGGGGGAAATTGTCGAGAAAGGCGGCGTGGCGGTCTGAAAACTCGCAACCGCGCAGGTCCACGTCGCTGATGTGGTTCAGTGGCACATTGAGGGTGGGCAGTTCGTCGGGCAGGGGGGTGTTGAACAAGTCCAGGGCGATACCGCCGCGGTGCTCAAAGCTTTCGTCAAGATGAATCGTCAGGCCGTTGCTCCAGCCATCATAGAGGCGGGTCGCGACTTCCACTCGACGCTTGCGAACTTGCGGCTCCAACAGCGTGGTTTCCCAGCGCGTCGGGCTTTTGATGTAAGCATCGAGCTGATGGAACAGCTGTTGTTTTTGCGTCTCCATTTGCGTCAGGGTTTGCTCGCCTTCGGCGGTGCCCAGCGTGATGGACAGGCGTCGAACCCCGTCTTTGCTCATGGCGGGAAGTAACTGCTTGATGCGCTCTTCAATGGTTTTGGGCTGCATATCGTAGCTGTCGACCCGGGACATTTTGCAGGACGCGCCGCCGCCCAGGAGCACTTCGGTCTCGGTCTCGGGCTGCATGCGCACGGGTGGTTCGGCCAGGGCCAGGCGTCGTTCGGCTGGCGTCTGATTGTGTTCGATCACCCATTGCCTGAGCTGCTCACCTTCGCCGACGGCGTAGGGCGGGGTGCGTTGCGGGTCCTGGGACAGGGTCCAGAGCAGGGACTCGTACAGTGTGGCGGCAGCGTTCAATGGCTTGGCATCGGCGTCGAACACCGCGTAGTTGCCGTCTGCGCTGCGTACCAGGGTGCGGGTCTGGGGCGCATCGGCGTCACCGACGCTGCAGCGCAAAGGGCCGCTGGGGCTGTTGTCGCGTAGGTCGATTTTCAGGTTGTTGAACGTATCGCTGTGCAGGCGCAAGGTATTGAGCACCAACCGTTCGCTTTGCACCGAGGGGGGCTGATGAGGGTAAAGCCCTTCGACAGCGCGGCTGGCCTGGTTGTCGAAGTCCAGTTCGCGTGCCAGGCTTTTGAGACGCAAGGGCAGGCGCTGCTCATCCGTCATCATCGCGGACTCTGCCGGCCAAGCCTGCTTGAGCAACGCCTCGGCACTGCTCAGCGGCAGCTCGGGAACGCTCTGGCGCAGCAGGGCCACGTGCGGGTCGCTGCTGACCTGGCCCAGTTGATAATGGCTTTTGGCGATATGACCGCCAAAGCCATCTACGTAGTCCGCCAGTTTATTGCGAAGCGCCTGGACCTGTTCGGCCTGGGGCAATGTGTCGCCCAGCAACGCATTGCCCTGTTGTTCGTCGAGAAACCCCAGCACGCGCTCTGGCAGCCGGGCAGCCATCACGTCGGCCAGGCTGATGGTCAAGGTATCCGCCGGCCCCGCGTCGGCATTGCCATATTTGCGCGACTCGCCGCTCAGGTCGCTGTTGTGAAACACCTCCAGGGCTTTGTTGGGCGGCCAGCCGGGGAGCTCGGTGACGGCTTGTTCGAACCAATAGGAGTACGGCTCCAGTGCCTGGCCTGTGCGCATCTTTCGAGTCGACTCTTGGGCAAACTGACCGGCGCGAAAGCGTTCGAGGGTATCTGCCAGCAGCGGCGGGGACGGTTGGTTGTGCACGTACATGTGGCGCAGATGGTCGGGCTCGCTGCCACTGATGATACGCAGCTGTTCAAGCTGCTCGGTCGCGAGCGCCTGGGTGGTGGGGCTGATACGGCGCATCAGTGCGTGATCGTCCCAGCTGCGCGGTTGTTCGCCTTCATGCACCCAGGCACCGCTGCCATTGAGGCGCACGGTTGGTTGGTAGGCATGTGGCCGCGCGGGGTGCACGACACGGTGGTGCGGCAGTTGCGGGTCCGGCTTGACCTGATAGTGTTTGCCAGCCTGTGCCAGCCAGTGTTTTTGAGCATGCTGATACACGCCTTGCGCGTCGGATTCGATGCCTTTGGGCAGGCTGATGTCTTGTTGATAAGGCGAAAGGTCCGGGTTCCATAAGCGTTTTTCGCCGCTGGCAAGCTCCACCGGGTGCAGGCTTTCGACGAAGGGCGATAACTTGAGATTGATGGCCTGACCGATCGTGCCGGCCCCCGCCCACACCCCCAATTGCACCACCGCCTCCACCACATCCATGACGTGACCAATGGCTTCCAGTCCTTTGCCCTGGGCCCAGTCAAGGATGCCTTCGAACACGTCATTGGCCACCTGGCAGGCGGTGTAGGCGAGCATCAACTCGCCCAGAAATGGCACGAATGGCGTGACGACCAGTAGGGCGGCATTCGAAATGTCCGACAGGATCTTGCTCAGGTTGTCCCACCAGGCCCAGCGTGCCATCAGGTCTGCATAGGCGGTGGTGATGGCAATTTCCCGGCTGTCGTTGACGATCTTGTTGAGTTTGACGCGGTACAGGTAATGCCACAACGTGTCGGGCCCGGAATCGCCTGAGGGCGGGCGGTTCTGGTAATCCTCGAAGATGTTTTGCACGCTGAAGTGCAACTGCGGTGTGTCGACCGCAAGGGTTTGCCAGCTGGGGCCGCTGTCGGTGCGTGCCTTTTGGTGCCACCGCACGGTGTACAGACGGTTTTGCAGCTCAGCGAAAAAATGCCCACGTTGTTTGTGGTCGATAAATTGACTGAAGAACTGCCGGTAGGTGGCCTGGGTCTGCGGTTGGCCCGTTGCATCGGGGGGCGAAGGGCTGTCGCGCAATTGGCGCGTCAGCTCGTTCATGAACGCGAGCGGCGAGGCGTACTCCTTCAACGGATGCTCGGGGTCCTCGGGGATGTAGGCAATCAAGCGTTCAATGTGTTTGTCGCGACCTTGTGGCGCGGCAATCAGCAGGACACCGTTCAATCGGGCATCCAACAGGCTCAGGTTGTAATACGCCACGGGCGTACCATCCAGCGCCGGGACGGGCTTGCCTTCGACAATATCGAACAGCAAGCGCTGGGCGTCGGCGGTGATGTGTTGCTGCGAAAAGGCGATGCAGGCGGCATTTTTAAGCGAGGCTTTGTCGCAGGCCATGACCTTGAGCCGTACCTTGTCGGCCTGGACCTGATTATTGAAACCCAGGACGCTCAACAGCCGTGTCTGGTATTGCCGGCCGATATCGAGGCTGCGGCACAGCTTCTTGAAACCCAACGCGGTCAAGGGTTGGCCACTGATGCTGGAGGTCAGGGTCAGGCTATTTTGCTGGCTGCGCGCGTCGGCTCCGGACAGGAACGCATAGTCGGCAAACTGCTCGCTGGCGCTGAAGTTGTGCAGTGCGGCGTCGATTAACGACACGGTTCGGCTGGTTACGCCTTTGAGTGCGCCAATGACCCACCAGCTGTTTTTCGCGGGGGCGTAGAGACGGATAAAGGTGTTTCTGACATCGATGTCGCCATAGTCGCGCAAGGCTTTTTTGAGCAGCGGTTCAGCGAATGAGGCGGCGTCCTTTACGTACCTGAAGGTTTCATCCACGGCATTCCTGGATCTCCAACAGTCGGCCATGGCTGCTTTGGACACCGTGTCTGCACGGGTATCGACAGACGTGAGTCGAGCATAGACATAGGGGCTGGCTGCCTGCACCGCGCGAGCGCGGGCCAGGGTGGTGGTGCTGAGCCAATCGGGAATCGAGCGTTGGATAAAATCAAAGTGAATACCTTGCCTGGCGTGGCTCGCGGCATGACGGTAGGGGCGTTCGAGTAACATGGTCAGGGTGCCTTGAATGAACAGTCGGACGATCAACCCGACCTACACTAATCACCCTGACCCAAAGGCCAGGCCTACATAACCACTACATCGTCCGTTCAGTTGACGTTAATGCACGCTCAATGGCCAAGCGATCAGAACGCAGGCAGCATGTTCAACGTTCTCTTGAGGGCCTCGATCAATGCGCCAACGTTCGCGAAGGGTGTACCTCGCAACTGATCCCAGCGATCAATCAACAACTGCCCCGAAGTGTCCACTCTGATAAGGCTGGAAACGATATCCCCCGTTCTGGAGCGATGAAGCAGGTTCATGTGTCCGCCTGAGCGGCGCTGGATCAGGAAGTCGCCAGCCGTTCTCAGTCGAGCGCGCGGTGACATTTTGCTGGGGATGACGGTCAGGCTCAGGTCCGATTCGATGGCGTCGAGCAAGTCTTCCATCGACAGGTACCGGTTGTCTTTCAACAGCAGAAAATCCTCAACGTAGAACTGCCCTGTAGCGTCTCTTTTTACAGGATGGGTACGCAGCTCTCCTGTTATTGAACGGCTGAGCAGATGGGCGTGGTTCGCCGAGGGCCGCTCGATCAGAAATTCGCCGACAATGGTCAGTTGTTCGCTTGGCAGGGACGCCCTGGAGACAGGCGTCAGATTCACCGCTGTCTTGAGTTGTTCCACCAAGTTGTCCAGCGTCATGTAGGTGCGGCCTTGCAACTGCGGCCACCGCTCGACAAAAAACTGCCCCGTATCGGTAATTTGAATGGGGGTGGACACAATCGCTCCGCTATCGGAACGGTGCAGCACATTGGCCTGGCTGGCTGAAGGCTGCTCGATCAGGAAGTCGTCGACGTTTCTCAGCCAGGCGCGGTCCGGTGCAGTTTTTGGAAACGGCGCGCGCATGCCGGTGATACCGACGTGCAATTTGAAGTCGCTGCGCAGGGCTTTGGTGCCGGGGGAGCCAATCTGAGTCTCGACCAATTCCCATCCTCCCCGCTGCAGTGGCAGTGCCTGGGTGGGGTGAACATCGCGTATTCTCAGGCTGACGCCATCCTGCAATTGCGCGATGCCCGGGACACCCAGGTACATATCACAGTGGGAGTCGCCCATGAGCGCGACCCATCGATGCGGGCCCTGTGCCAGTTGGTCTGCCTTGATCACCTCATTGGCGAAATAGCTGAACAGGTTCATACGGGCCTTGTCCCCGTACATGCGTTTGACGTGATAGCTGGCGGTGCAGTCGAGCGCACGCACGCGAATGCCTGCCTTGTTCGCGGCTTTGACCACCTGGGTGTAGGTATCGGGGCCGGTATACCCACGCATATGACCGGCATCCTGGGCACTCAGATAACGTTTCAGGTTTTTCGGCATCTTGCCCGTGCGGTAGAAAAGCTCCAGCTCTGCCTGATGCAGATCGGTGAGCAGGTGCTCCAGGTACAAGGTTTCGACGCCTTCCTTCTTCAGCAGCTTCATGTGATTGATCAGGAACTGTTTGCTGGAGGTATCAAGATGGGATTCGCCGATAACCAGCCCCCGTGTCTTTGTATACAGCTGCTTGATAAACGCCTCTTCACTGCTCGCTGTGGCGAGGTCGGCGAAGTCCGGGCGTGGCGGGGGCGTGTAGGCGGTAAAAGCCTGTTTGGCCGCTTCATCCAGACGGCTGCGTGTTTGCTTGAACGCCTGGTGTGCCGGGTGGTACGGGTCTCCCGTTCTAGGCCCGTAGAGGATGTCAAAGCTGTCATGCCGGTGCACCATTTCGTCCAGGTCTGGTTTAAACGTCGCGGGCAAATCAAACGCACTGTAATGAGAGGGTGATGGGAGGGGCGGTACGGCTTTCGAGGGGCCGGGCGTCGGCAAGGTTTGAGAGGTCGTGGCCATGGTCAGCCTGTAGTCCCCCCGCGACAGCGCGGTAGAGGATGTATCGGGCACGATGCCTGCCGCCTGACCAGGGGCGGCGTCATCCACACGCAGGGCGATGGCATGCTGCAAATCGGCCAGGCCCGGCACCTCGTCGGTACTGCCTATGCGATCGTGACTAACCAGGGCGATCCAGCCCTCATCGGGATCGCTTTGCGCAAGGGTTTTGTGGGAGTAGTAGTTTCTGAGCTGGCTGTGGCGCGGGATAAACCGCTGTTTGTCGGAGAGCTCCAGTACATGCTCCATATGATAGGAACTTGAAGCGTCCACACCGTCGATCGCCACTCTGTTTTTGTGAGCTTCAAGCATCAGTTTACGGTAGGTAAACGGCGCATCCGCGCTCCAGCCCAAGCCTGCATCGACCCGTGCCAAATGATCCTCGACCTGTTTCAAGGCATGCGTGAGGTTGCCCTTGGTTTGGCCATTGATAATGTTGAGTTTGTTGCGGAAAACATCCGCCGGCAGATTTTCGATGTACACACGCTTCAGCCCTTGCGCTGCTAATGCCTGCATGTCTTCGATCAGTAATTGCTTACTGGCAACGCTGGTGTTGGATGCGCCAATGATCAGCCGCTTCTTGATCGGGAATAGGGCGGCAAGCGCGGTAGACGGGCTGGAGTCCGCTGCCAACACCGGCAAGCCGGTGCGGTCCGGGCGTGCTGGCGGCGAGGCATAAAGCGTCTGGGCATCCTGAGTCAGTTGCTCCACTTGGTTGGAGTAGCTCTGGCGCAGAGGCTTCAAATCAAGGTAGGCCCTGTCAAGGGCGCCCTGCGCAATGGCTGAGTCCGGATGGCCGACGAGGTTCTCCCTGAATTTGGGGTCGAGCGCGGACCTGAAATATTTGCCTTGCGTGGATGCGATCTCGTAGCGCGCCAGCGGCTGGTCCACTTCCTCCTGGAGTACCGCGTACGTCTTTCTGCGCCCACCTCCCGCAACCCCGGAACGTACCCAATGGCCGTCGGTGTTCTGATTGACTAGACGTGCCGTTGACTGCATGTGACCGGTGACGGGGTCATGGCGAAACAGTAGATGCCGTCCCAGAGAGTCCGGTGTGTTCTTCACCCAAAACTCATGGCCATCGAACAGCACCGGTTTCATTCCGGCAACAACGCCAGGGTCGATATCGTTGATCAGCGTGGCGTGCTTTATCGCTCTGGTCACCGGCCTGAGCGGCAGTGCGTCAAGGGCCGGGCGAAAATCAAACAACACCGCACCGGCCACATTGGCCAGGTAGCCGATGTAGTGTTTCAGGGCCCCGGCCACGTCGCCTTTCTGATAGGCGCTGATGGCGAGCATTGCGTCCTTGAACGCCAGCAAGCCGCCCAGGCCCAGGCTCAGCACCGGAAAAGGGATGGTAGCGATGGCGGTGACCAGTTCGACACACGTCCAGAGAATCCCCATGATCATTTCAGTGCGATTGACGGTGGTGGCAACCACATCATCGATTTTGCGTTGCAACACCATGTTGTAGAGATCATGGCGCGGGTCGTTCACGGTGGTGTGCGGGGTTGTCGTGTCATAGCGCGCGGGGCTTGGGGTCGTACGGTCAATCGTTTCGGGCAATCCGGCACGGGCAGTCTTCAGAAACGTTCCGATCCGTGCCCTGGACTGGACCGGTACGCGGCCCTGCAGGTAGTCCGACACGCCGTCGACTTTTTTCAGCCAGTGGTTGAACAGCTTCGCCTCACGAAAGCCGATGCCATCAGGTGCGTTGGGGGTATAGAGCAAAACCGGGTAGGTTGCATGGCTGAACAGGTAGTTGCCCATCACCCAATCGCCGTCGATTGTCAGGCGATGCACCTTATAGGTGTTGCGTGTTGCAGCCACTGTGCTGCCCAGGCTGTCGATGGCACGCTCCAGCCACCTCAAGTCAACCCGGGCGATATGGCCACGCAGGCAGTCATTGAGCGCTGCGTACTTCATCTGCAGTTGCGTGATCGCCAGGGTAGCGTCGCGGCGCCTGGCGTATCCGGGGCTGCTCGCGCTTTGCAATCCGGCCCGCACTTCGTCGGTGTAGCGTTGACCGATCCATACGCCTGTCACCGAGCGTGACACGTTCTGCGGGGTCAGGCGACTCAGGTCGACGCCCACCGGTCCGCTGAACGTGGCGGATGTCGAGAATTTCGGGTCGATGAACCCGACATTGTCCGTGTAGCCGTCTCTGTACAGTCGGGTATAGGAGATGGGCTTGGGCTTGCCGCCCAGCAGCGGCCAGGGTGCCGAGATATATACGGTGTCCGGGTCGATATCCTGCTGGGTGCGGCCCAGCAGCGTGTTCAGGCTGAGTTTGGCCTTGGCGTGCAGATAGGCATTGAAGGGCGTGAAGTTCGCTTCTGAATCAGGCGAGGCGTTATAGACACGCAAGGCGCCTGCGGCATCTTCGGCAAGGCTGGTCAGGCGGGCGCGGTCTGCCGCCGTGGCCGAGCGGTACCAGAGCGGGGTGCTGTGTTCGTAGTCGTCCTGTGCGGCGCTTTGCGAATGAATGACCATGGCATCCAGGCATACCGTGTGAGAACACACAGGGCCGAATGTCACCTCTTCGTGTTCCTGTGCGTCGGGCTTGAAGCCCAGGCCGGCGAGGAACGTGCCCATCTTCGGCCGAAAACGCAGCGGGCATTGTTCCAGCAGGTAGTCGCTCATGGTGCGACCCTTTATCTGCGTTCTGTCATCGGCCCAACCGATGATATGGGCCTGGCATTCGCGCTCGGTGGTGAAGGCCAGGAACTGTCGCTCCCGAGGCGAATCCGGGGTGCACAACAACAAGCGCCGGGTCTGGCCGTTGACATCCTCCTCGCGCACCAACCACAGGTCTTTGAGTTGCGCGCCATGCAGCAGCACGGTTCGTGCGCACAGGAGCGGGTTCGTACCGGCGCGCAAGGTGTCGAACAAGGCATGGTCTGCCTGGCTCAGGTCGCCACGCAGGCGGGCGATAAAGGCCAGCAGCACCAGGCGATGATCAAACAGGTCGCGAGTCGCCTTTCTGAACCTGATCTCGGACTGCATTTCTTTTTGCAGCGCGGCAAAATCCAGGCGCGGTTGCAGGCCAGGTTCGCGAAGCATGTCGAGCAGACTCTGCGCATCCAGGACGGCGTGCTCGCCTTGCAGTGCCGCGCCCGCATACGTCAGAGTGGTACTGGTCAGAAAATCGGAGCCGGGCAACTCGTCACCGGTATGCAGCCCGTCATAGCTCAACTGCACCAGATTGCGTGTCTGCTCATAAGCGCCGACATGGGCGACGTTGCGTCGGGTGGTGATGGTCAGGCGGCGCGGGTCCAGGTCGTGGATCTCCAATGCTTCATCCAGATACTCGGTCAACTGGAAATCCGCCAGCGCTTGAGGTGAAGCGACAGGCCCCAGTAGCTCGATATAGGTTGCCCGGGCCTGATTGTAATCCTGTATGAAACGACTCAGGGTGTGCTGGTCCGTCGCAGTCGCGTTGCGATACCAGCCCGGCAAGCCGTTGTAGATGCTGCGCTCCAGCAGTCGTTGACGGCGCAACGCCAAGCGTGACGCCACGTCAGGCAGCGCAGCCTTCACCGCATTGTCCAAGGCTGACTGCAGCAGCGCTGCCTCGTGCTGCGGGTTTTCAATCAGGCTCAACGCCAGTTCGACGTCCTGGCTGCGCTTGTCGATGATCGCGTTGTAGGTATGTTCAAACAGGGGCTCGCCGTCAATGGGCAGCAATTGCAATGGCCAGATATCGTCGACATCCAGCGCCTGATAACGCACAGGCAGGTGCCGGCAGAACTCCTTGAGACCTGCCGGGAACGCCAGCGTCGCCTTGAGTCTCTGGTCGAGTTGCGCCAGCGAGTCGAAGGCCTCCAGGCCTCGGTGTGGCGTGAACAACAGCACCTGGCCGAGGTCGGCTGCCGACGTCAGGTTGTCCACCACAGGGGTAGGTTTGCGCGTCAGCACAAAGGCCCCGGCAAATTCCACGGTGTGATCCTGATAGCTGAAGTTGAGCGAGTACATGCCAGGCCGGAACGCCGGGCCACGGGAGCAGTCTTCAATCATGCGCTGTTCGGCAGGCGACAGCAGGTAATCACGCACATCGAGCCTGGCCTGCTGCTCCAGCGCTTCAAGACCGGCTGTCTGGGTGATGTAACTCTTGAGCCCCTGGCCGTTGACCGTGCTGGTTTCGTCGAGGGTTTGCAGGTGCTTGTTCAGGTTGGCTTTGAGCGTGGCAAGCAGCGTTTTACCGCGCTCCTGAGTGAGGTCGGCCTCATTCAATGCCTCAAAATGGCGGCGTGCCTGTTTCACAAACCGATCGTTGGCGGCGGTCAGGGCCGTGTTCAGTGCTTCCAGCGCCAACAGTTCTTGCGGCAACGCGCTGGAATGCCTGGCCTGGGCGCGCAAATGTGGGTCGATTTCAAGCAGATGGATGCGTATTTCCTGGAACGTTGGGGATGGCGCAAGGTTCGTCGGCGTGCTCATTGGCACTGTCCTCATGCTGATGGAATGAACCATCAGCATGCTTGGGGAGCCTGTTGCCCCGGCGGTAACTATTAACGGTGGGGTGACGGTGCGCACCCATGTTCAAGCAGCCAGGTTCAACCCGAGCCACGCCGTATGCTCGCTTACGAGGCGCGGTTGCGGCGGCCTGTGTCACGGGCCAGGGCCTGGCGGGTCAGTTGGCGCATCCATTCCTTTTCCTGATAGCCCAGGTCGTTGAGCAGCCCGTTATACACCTCATCGGACATGGGCTCGGCGGCAAATACCACGCTGTCCGGGGCGTTGAGCGCTTCGCCCAGCCTGCGCAATGTGTCGCGCAGCAGGGCTTTTTTCTCTGGTGTCAGGCTGTCCGATTGCGCCCACTGCGCCTGCGCGGTTTGCAAATCGTCCAGTTGCAGAAAACGTGTGGAATACAACTGCTCGTTGTCGCGATAGGCCTGGTCGTGGCTGTCACGCACGTACTGTTCCCAATAGGGCTCCAACAGCATCTGATTGACCAGCCCGTCGCCTTCGCTCAGCGCCAGCACCTGTGTGTACGCCTGGTTGATCTGCGCTTCGCTGACGTTGGCCGTTGCGCGGTACAGCATATGGTTGGACAACCAGGGTAAATCCAGCCTGGCCGCCAGGTCGGTCTGGTAGGCAAGGTGCACGTCCACTTCATCGACCTCTCCCGGCACGCCGTCGCGTACATCCGACCTGAACCGTTGTCCCAGCCCGCCTTCGGCCACCGGTCTTACGCGCAGGGCAATGTCTTCGCCCGCCACCTTGCCCAACAGCTTGAGGCGGGCGCTGCCTTTGGCCAGAGTGACGAGCCTGTCTTCGCATTCGGCGGCATCCTGTGAGTAGCGCAAGGCTTCGCTGGCCATCACTTCTATCCCCATCTCATTGAAAATCTGTGCGCCGGCGTCGGCGCACAGTCCCGGGAAACTGGACATCTTGAACAGTCTTTCGCGCAACGGGCTGTCTTCATGGGCGGCGCGTATCAGTCGCCAGACCCGTTGCGTCATGGCCCTGCGATTGTTGTCATAACGCAGGCGGTCCTCGCCCTGTTCAAAAAACTCGGGTGGTTCGAGATAGCGGATCACTTCGAAAAAGCCTTGGGCCCCGTGTTCCTGTTCAAGCGCATTCCACACCTGCTCGGCGACGGGGCGGGTTTGTGCATCAGCCTCCAGCAGCCATGGGCCGCTGTTGCCCATGGGTTCATAGGTGCGATTGGGGTCCAGCCCGGCAGCGGTTCGGTAGTGTTCGTAGCGGGCAAGCGCCTGGACCGTAAGCGTGTTTCGATCCAGGCGCGTGCGGGCAATCACACGGGCGTTGGCTGTACCGGCCGTGGCCTCCGGTAGCGTGTCGATGGGGTTGGCGCGCAGATCGAGCACAAAGTCGTCAGCGCGAGGGTGGGCGAACAGGCCGCGTGGCCATTCGGTGATGGCCGTGCGGCTCAAGCCCAGGTGGCGCAGAGCAGGCATCAGGCTGATGTCGGGTGTGAGTACCAGCGGGTTGTTGCTCAGATCAAGGCGTTCCAGGCGGCGAGCCTTTCTCAGGCTGCGTATATCGTCGGGACTCAATGTCAGGTCATTGCCGCTCAAATTGAGGTCTTTGAGCAAACGCATGTGCGCCAGTGCAGGGGGAAGGTCCATGAGTCTATTGGCGTGCAGGTCCAGGCTGCGCAGGGTCGGGAAGTGTTTGAGAAAGTCACTGTGCGGGGGGCCCAATTCGGTATTGCTCAGGTTCAAGGCGGTCACATGTTCGAAGCTGGCCGTCAGTCGAGGCAGCGTAGCCGGCAGGGGCCAGTCGTGCAGATCCAGCCGGGCGCCGCGTTGAGTATGGCCATATGGATCGATGTGTTCTGCAAAGCGGTCGCCCCAGCAACGCTCGACGGCAACGGTCAAGTGTCTTCTCCTGGCGCGCTCCGCGCGATCCTCCCGACTGCCTCGGGCATGCTGTGTCGGGCTGTCTTTCCAGGTGTGCAGCTCGACATGCAAGCGTTGTTTTTCTTCGGTCAGTTCGTTGAGCAGGCTGCGCATTTGTCGAGAGGGAACGCTGTCGATAAACAGTTCCATGCGCGGTTCATTGAGTGTGGGAAACAGCAGTTGCAAGGTTTGCCGGGCGTGTTGCTCCAGGGTCTCGGCGGGGGGCTCGGCGCAGCGAGTCACACCGGCTCCGCCCAGCAGTTGTACGGTTTCCCGGTCGGCTCGACGGTAAACCGGCGGCTCGGCCAGCACCACACGACGGTCGGCCAGTGAGGCGAGCTGGTCCATCAGCCACTGTTTGAATGCAGCACCTTGCCCTGAGTGATAACCCAGCGCTTGAGCCTTGTCGGCGGGCAATGCGCCGAGGATCGCTTCAAAGAGGTCTGTGTGGGAAGACAGCCACGTGCCCGCTTCATCGAACACCTTATAGCCGCGTACGGACGGCACCAGCGTTCGTCGAGTTGTCGCGTCGACCGGGCCTGCCTCACAACGCAAAGTCCCGGTGGGCGTTTGCTCGCGAACTTGAAGATGCAGGTCGGCAAAGCTGTCGCTATGAAGTTTAAGGGCGTTAAGGGCCATCCGCTCAGTGGCGACCGGCAGGGGCGGCGCCGCATGAAACCCTTCGAAGGCCTGCACTGACTGCGCGGCCATGTCCAGTTCACGGGCCTGGTTATGCAAGCGCAGGGGCAGGCGCGGCTCTGCCAGGGTTGCGCGCTCTGTGCCGCTGGCCGTACTGAGCAGGCGCGTTTGCAGGGCCATATCCAGATGGGGAAAGGATTGGCGCAACAGTAGGTGCTCCGGGTCGTCCGTCAGTTCCCAAACCTGCCGGTAGACGTTGTCGGCGAAATCCCGGCGCCAGCTCAGCACGTGATCGGCCAGTCTGTCGCGCAGGTGCTGTACCCGTTGCGGTTGAGCGATGTCACCGCCCAGCAGTTGGCGGGTCGCCGCTTCATCGAGAAAGCCCAGCACATGCTCGGGCAATTGACCTGACATCATTTGGGCAAAACTGAGGGGCAAGGTATCTGTCGGCGTTGCATGGGGATTACCGACCTTGATGCTGCGCCCTGCCAGGTCAGGATTGAGGAACACTTCTATGGCTTTGTCAGCGGGCCAGCCGTCCAGCTCAGTGACCGTTTGTATGAACCAATCCGAGGAAGCATCCAATGCCAGCGGCCGGCCGCTGCGGATTTTTTCGCTGGCCATGGACGGATAAGCTTGAGCCTCGAAGCGCCTGAGGGTGCCCGCCAAGAGTGGCGGCATGGGTTCATGGTACAGGTGCATGGCGCGCAGCACGGCCTCGTCGGTGCCGCTGGCCTGGCGCATCTGTTCCAGTTGCTGATCGGTGAACCCCTGGACCCGATGCCCAAGGCGCCGCATCAGGGTGGTGCTGTCCCAGGTTTGCGGCTGCTCCCCTTCGTGCAATACCGCACCGTCACCATTGAAAAATACCTGCGGGCGATAGGCCTCCGCGCGGGTTGGGTGGGTGATCCGATGCACGTCGGTATCGGCGTCTTGCAGCACTTCATAGTGCCCGCCGTCCAGTGCCAGCAACTGTTTGCCTTGATGCTGATGCAGGCCCGACGGCGACGGCAGCGAGTCGGCAGGCAGGCCATGATCCTGTTGCGCGTAGGGGCGCAGGTCAGGATTCCATAGCTTGACGTGGCCGGTAGGTGACTGCACCGGGTGCAGGCCGTCGACAAAGGACGAGGGCTTGAGCAGGACCACGTCGCCCAGCTTTGCTGCGCCGGCGAACAAGCCGAACTGGATCAGGTTCTGCGCCACGCCCAGCAGGTGCTGCGCGGCCTCCGTGCGCTGGCCCTGCGCCCAATCGACAATGCCTTCAAACACCTCGTCGAGTAATTGATAGGCGGTATACGCCAGCATCAGTTCACCGGCCAGGGGTACAAAAGGGGTAACCAGCAGCAGGCCGATATTCAACAAGTCCGACAGTACCTGCTGCAGGTTGTCCCACCAGGCCCAGCGGGCCAGGTGGTCGACGTAGGCAGTGGACACCGCCATGTCCCTGGCATCGTTGACAATCTTGTTCAGCTGGGTGCGGTAGAGGTAACGCCATAGGTCATTGGCGGCCGGGTCGTCCGACCGGTTTTGATAATCCTCGGTGATGGCCTGGAGGCGAAATTGCAGGTTGGGCTGTTCGCTGTTCTGGCTTGACCGTGCATTGAGCTGCGCGAAAAATCGGCCGCGCAATTGATGGGGGACGAACTGACTGAAAAATTGCCGGTAAGAACCGTTGGCTTGAGCCGAGTTGCCCCTCAATTGACGGGTCAGCTCTTGTACGAAGGCAATGGGGCCGGAGTACTCCTTGAGCGGGTGTACGGGATCTCCCGGTACATACGCAATGACCCGGCCAGGCTCGGGTGATGACATGAACAGCACGACGCCGATCAATGGGCACTCCAGCAGGCTCAGGTTATGGCTGTCGATAAGCCGGCCATCGAGCCGCACGCCGGCGCGTTGGTCGATCAACCCCCGCACCGCGTCCAATGCGTCGTCGCTCAGGTCGCCCTTGAGTCGCGCCAGATGGGCTGCGCTCTGGAGGGCGGCCTTTTGGTTGGTGATCGCCTCATCGCGCACGGCAACTGCAACGGTTGGGTTGTCGAACCCCAGCCGCTGCCTTAGACGCGTCTGGTAACGCGCGCCGATGTCCAGGCTTCGGCAGACGTTCTTGAAGGTGTCTGCATCAAGGCGTACGCCCGTGCGTCGATGGGGGAAATGCAAGATGTCCCGTTGCCCACGCGGGTCTTGGGCACTGAGGAAGGCAAAGTCGACAAACCGATCGGCAGCGGAAAAATTACCCAGGGCGGCGTCCAGCAACGACAGGGTTTTACTCTGTACACCTTTTTTGACGGCGAGGGTCCACCAGGCCAGGTCGGCGTCGGTGTAGAAGCGCACAAAGGTGTGCTTGACGTCGATCTCGCCGTAGTCAGCCAGCAAGGCCGCCTTGAGCAACGGCTCGGCGAAAGCGTAGAGGTCGTTGATATCCCCCAGGCGCTTGTCCAGGGTGTTTTGTGCGCGCCAATGCTCGGCGATGGCGCGTTTGAGCGGTTGATGGGCATTGGCGTCGGCGTGGGCGTAAGGGGCGGTCATCGGCAGCGCCGTTGCCTTCAGCGCGTTGACGCGGCGCAGGGAACTGCCCTTGAGCCAGTCGGGCAGGGCGTTTTCGAGGTGTTCCAGATGGCGTCCCTGAAAACGGTCCGACGTCCCGGGGGCAAGCGAGATGGGCATTTTTTTCTACCTGAATAGTCCTTTAAAGGCTTTCGAGTCTATTCAGTTGCAGGGTCGAAAATAAGTTTGAAAATCAAGGGAAAAGCCAACGGGAATGGGCCTGTCGGGTCAATAAACCAAGACTGAGAAATAACTGATTACCGCCTCGCTGCGCCATCACGGTACCCGACAGCTGCTCTGGTCACCTTGTACGTACGGCGTGAGTATCGGCGCCATACCCTTGAGCACTTGCACCGGCAGCGCCGAGGTGAATTTGAAGCCTTGCGCCGAGCTTCCCGGCACGAAGGCGGTGAGCGTGCCGTAGTGATGGTCGCCGAGGTAAAACACGAAGGTCGCGGTGCGGTTGATGGATTTGGAGCTGAGTACCCGGCCGCCGGCACCGATGGCTTCGATGCGGTTATCGCCGGTACCTGTCTTGCCGCCCATGGGCAGCGGTGTGCCATCGGCTTGCCTGAAGCTGCCGGCCACACGTTTGGCGGTGCCGGCGTCGACCACTTGGGACAACGCGCCGCGCAGGGCCATTGCCACTTCAGAGGGCATTACCCGGCGCCCGCGATTGGGAGCGTTGATCACGCGTGTGTCATACGGCGTACCGGCAGCAAAGTGCAGGCTATCAATGCGCAGCACCGGCAGGCGCACGCCGTCGTTGAGGATGATGCCCATCAACTCGGCCAGGGCGGCGGGGCGGTCGCCGGAGCTGCCGATGGCGGTCGCCAGGGACGGTACCAGATGATCGAAGGGATAGCCCACGGCCTTCCAGCGTTGGTGGATCTCCAGGAATGCTTCAATCTCCAGCATGGTGCGGATACGGCTGTCGCGCGCGCTCTGGTGACGACTCTTGAACAGCCAACTGTAGACCTCCTGGCGCTCGAACCGGCTGGCCGTGACGATTTCGCTGAACGTCGCCTGCGGGTGGCTGATCAGGTAGCCCAGCAACCACAGGTCCAGCGGGTGCACTTTGGCGATATAGCCCTGGTCGGGCAGGTCGTATGCGCCGGGGCCGTAGCGGTCATAGAGCGCTTCGAGACGCTTGTCGGTCAGCGTCTGCCGGGCGTCGGTACCGGCCAGGCGGGCACGCACAAAGCTGTTGAAACTGTCGCGGCTGGCCTCGGGCAGCAGATAGCGGTGCACCGCGGCCAGGCGGATCGGTGTGGGGTGCAGGCTGTCGAGAAAGGTTTCCAGGCGCGCCTGGGTGTCTTTCTTCTGGTATTTCTTCCAGAACTTGAGCAGGAACGTGGTGCCTTCACGGTCGGCGAATTGCGCCAGGTATTCCTGGCGACGGGGCTCGTTGTCGTCCTTGAGCAATTGCGCGCTGTTGTTGGCGCCGGTGTAGGTGGTGTAGCGCACCAGATCGCGCATCAGGCGAATGAACGGCAGGTTGATCGATTCACGCAACGCGTCGCGCAGGGTCGGGTTGCGAGCGTTGTCTTCGTTGCGAAAGTTGTGGAAGCGGTGCAGGCCTCCGCCGGTAAAGAAGCTTTCCCCGGGGCTGGCGGAATAGGTGCGGTCAAGAGCGGCGTCGAGCATCTGTGTCAGGGAGTTGCCGGGGTTTTGCAGCAGGTAGTCCACGGCCCAGCGGCTGAGGCGGTCGGGTTCGGCGATCTCGATCTTTTTCAGCGCCGCGGGCGCGACTGTGGCGTAGCGCTCATGCAGCTCGGCGATGATTTGCAGGTAGGTGGTCAGTACCCGCAGCTTGGCGGTGGAGCCCAGTTCCAGCTTGCTGCCCTCATTGATGTCGAACGGTTGGTCGGTGTTGTCGGTCTGCACCCGCACGCGGGCACTGTCGGTGGTGCGCTCGAACAGGGTAAAGCTGTAGCGCACCTGCGGCGTGCTGGCAGGCGTGAGCAGACGCTCGCCCAACAGCCCGATCCGTTGTGCGTAGGCGGGGTCCGCCAGTTGCTTGAGGTAGGCGGTGACCTGTTCCTGCAAGTCGCCCTGCAGCGTGCTGGTGGCGGACAGGTCCAGGCGATCAAGGTCGTACAGTGGGCGATCGAGCAGTGTGCCCAGGCGGCTGCGCGCCATGCCGATGCCTTTGTTGGCCTCGATTTTCTGAGTGGTCGGTTGCTGCTGCCAATCGCGATAGCTGACCTGGCTGGCCAGCGCTGCCTTCAATAATCCAGGTTCCAGTACTCCCTCTTGCGCCAGCAACCGCAGGTGACTATCGGTCAATTGCGCAAGCTCGTCGCGGCCCTTGGTCAGGTAATGGGATGGCCGGCGCTGGGCGATCATCAGCGACAGCACCTGGCGCAACGCCATGCCACGGGCCGCCAGGCTGGCCGGGGTGTTGGCGGTGTCGGCCAGGGCCTGGTTGACCTGGACGAAGTCTGCGCCGTACCACACCCGCAACCCCTCGGCCATGCCGTGCACTTCACCGTGGCCCGGCACGGCCGACAGCGGCACGCTGTTGAGGTAGTCGCGCACTACATTTTGCCGGGCCGGCAGCGTGTCGGGACCGTGTTGATAGGCACGCACGCTGGCCGACAGCATCTGGCGCAGTTTTTCGCTGCCCGACAGGGTCAGGCCGTCCGGCGAATGGCGGTACTTTTCCAGTTGCGTCGCCAGGGTGCTGCCGCCCGCCGTTTGCCCCGGCAGGTGCAACTGGCGTGCAACCTGCGACCATGCAGCCTTGGCGAAGCGCGGCCAGTCCACTGCCGGGTTGGCCTGGGGTGGGTCGGGGTCGAGCAATTCGCGGTTTTCAATGAACAACAAACTGCGCACCATCAATGGTGGCACGTCGCTGAAATGTGCGTAGAACTGGGTCGGGTAGTGGAACTGATACAGCGGTGCGGCGCGGCAATCGGTGATGGTCAATCCGGCCTGGATTTTCTCTGAATAGGGGATGAACAAGCCGTGGCGGCTGTAGTCCATCAGCGCCTCGGAGAAACGCGACTGGGACTGGATCACGTAATTGCGCTTGAGCACGCGCGGCAGGAATTCGCCGAGGGCGCTGTAGCCCAGGCGTCGATCGAACGGCCCGGCGCCTGGGTACACGATGGCATCGCTGGGACCGGGCTCGACGCTGTAGGTCAATTGCGCGGCCCATTGGCTGAGCATGCGTGCCTGCCAGCGGGCGCTGTGCATTTCGCGTAACGCGGCGAATCCCAGGGCCGCCAGCGCCAGCACCAGGATCAGCCAGAACAGTCGACGCCATGGCCTAGGCGGTCTGGATTTTTTCGGCAATGGGGCGGGTGACGGGCTGTCGGCTTCAGCCTGATGCGAGTCGGTCTGCCACAGTGCGCCCATAGTCGATTGATCCATTCCTACAGATTGATCGGACTTGTCTGAAGCGTAGACGCGAATTGTCTGATCTACGAAGTTTGTCGATGGGCCCACATGCCACGGGTTTGTCTGAGTTGTCTGGACCCCGGCCCGTTATGCAATACTCTGCGCCGTTTTGCGCGCAGAAGGCCGTTCCAGACGCTTGGTGCTTGCTCCGTCCAACCGCTTTTTCTCGGGGCATATCGCCAAATTTGCCTGTTTATAGAGTGAAATACCCTGACGCGCGCTTTTTATACTGCATGCCCCGCTGACCTGGCCGCTGACACATGCCAGGCGGGTTTGCCCACGAGGCAGGCCTGGTCAAGGCGGTGTATTTGCCTACCTGCAGATACGCCGACACTCGGTGGTCAAATCCAATAACAAAATGAGGTTGTATCCCTATGCCTGTCGGCAAACCCCTGCCCCCTGGCGCGACCGCTCAAGGCGGCCCGCTCAAACGCGAACTCGGTGAACGGCATATTCGCCTGATGGCGCTCGGTGCCTGTATCGGTGTGGGCCTGTTCCTCGGCTCGGCCAAGGCCATCGAAATGGCCGGCCCGGCGATCATGCTGTCGTACATCATCGGCGGCCTTGCCATTCTGGTGATCATGCGGGCCCTGGGCGAAATGGCGGTACACAACCCTGTGGCCGGTTCGTTCAGCCGCTATGCCCAGGACTACCTTGGTCCGCTGGCAGGCTTTCTCACCGGGTGGAACTACTGGTTCCTGTGGCTGGTGACCTGCATCGCGGAAATCACCGCCGTGGCGGTGTACATGGGCGTGTGGTTCCCCGACACGCCGCGCTGGATCTGGGCCCTGGCGGCGCTGATCAGCATGGGCACCATCAACTTGATCGCGGTCAAGGCGTTCGGCGAGTTCGAATTCTGGTTCGCGTTGATCAAGATCGTCACCATCATTGCCATGGTGATCGGCGGTGTCGGCATCATTGCCTTCGGCTTCGGCAATGACGGCGTGGCACTGGGCATTTCCAACCTGTGGGCCCATGGCGGCTTCATGCCCAATGGCGTACAGGGCGTGTTGATGTCCTTGCAGATGGTGATGTTCGCCTACCTGGGGGTGGAAATGATCGGCCTCACCGCCGGTGAAGCGCGCAACCCGCAGAAAACCATTCCCAGCGCGATCGGCTCGGTGTTCTGGCGCATCCTGTTGTTCTATGTGGGCGCGCTGTTCGTGATTCTGTCGATCTACCCGTGGAATGAAATCGGCACCCAGGGCAGTCCGTTCGTGATGACCTTTGAACGCCTGGGCATCAAGACCGCCGCGGGCATCATCAACTTCGTGGTGATCACCGCCGCGTTGTCGTCCTGCAACGGTGGCATCTTCAGTACCGGGCGCATGCTCTACAGCCTGGCGCAGAACGGCCAGGCCCCGGCCACCTTCGGCACCACTTCCAGCAACGGCGTGCCACGCAAAGCGTTGCTGCTGTCGATTTTTGCCTTGCTGTTGGGCGTGCTGCTCAACTACCTGGTGCCGGACCAGGTGTTCGTGTGGGTGACCTCCATCGCCACCTTCGGCGCGATCTGGACCTGGCTGATGATCCTGCTGGCCCAGCTCAAATTCCGTAAGGGCCTGAGCCCGGCCGAGCGGGCCGGTCTGCAGTACCGCATGTGGCTGTACCCGGTCAGTTCCTACCTGGCGCTGGCGTTTCTGCTGCTGGTGGTGGGCCTGATGGCGTACTTCCCGGACACCCGCGTTGCGTTGTATGTGGGGCCTGCATTCCTGGTGCTGCTGACCGTGCTGTATTACGTGTTCAAACTGCAGCCGACCCAGGCGGCGGAGCGTTCAGCCGCCTGATCCCTGAGGCCGAACCGAAGCCGGAAAATAGGGGAGCAGGCTTGCCCTGATGCCGACCAGTTAGCGCAGATTCCCTGCGGGGGTGGGCTTGCCCCCGATGGCGGCCTCAGAGCCGACCAGAATTTTGCGTCGATCCCGGTCCAAATGTGGGAGGGGGCTTGCCCCCGATGGCGGCCTCAGTACCGACCAGAATTTTGTGTCGATCCCGGTCCAAATGTGGGAGGGGGCTTGCCCCCGATGGCGGTCTCTGGGCTGGCAAGTATCTTGGATCAGACCGAGTACATATCCATTATTTAGGTAACGGCCACTTAGGGTTCCGCTTTTACAGCGGCTCACTTTTGAAAAGCGCAAAAGTAAGCAAAACGCTCTTGCCCCACCACTCGGCACCTCGCTTGGGCTCGGTGTGCCCGAACGCAGGCTTGAATCCGTGGGCCGCCGCAATGGGCCATCCATGGCCCAGTGCGGCTAACCCGGCGTCCTGCCGGGTTACCCACGGATTCAAGCCTGCGTTCGGCCAGCGTGGTTTAACGGGGCGCCTAAGATCAAGATCAAAAGCCAGATCAAGAGCGACTCGCTTCGCATCGTGGTTACGGTTGGGCGCTACAGCGTTGTGCTAGACAGCCGGCGGCTGCAGCGTAGCGGCCCTGCGCTGGTCCACTTGCGTGTTGAACGCCAGCCACGCGGCAAACGCAATCATCATGGCTGCCCCCACCAGCGCGGTAACTGTCCGCATGGCGAAGGTATCGCCGGTCAGCGCGTTGGCCATATCCGCCAACGGCGCCAGTACCACCCCCAGGCAAAATACTTCCAGAGAGTAGCGTCCCATCCGCGCCAGTTGCCGCGCCAACCACTGCTGCGTCCAGTCGACGCCGGGGAGCAATCTGGCGGTGACATAGGCCAGCGCCAGGAAGTGCAGCAGGCGTACCGGTGACAGGTCGGTCTTGCTGATGGGGTACAGCCATTCGCCGATCAGGCGTGGCATCCAGGCATCGTGCACCTCGGGCCAACGCCACGACAGGGTGATCACGCACGTCGTCAGCACATAAGCCGCGGCCGCGATGAACAGCGGTTGACGCAGCAAAGGGCGTCGCTCGGCGGGGGACGCCGAACGCAAGGCCGCTGCGCCGCCCAGGATAAACAGGCACTGCCAGGTGATCGGGTTGAAGTACCACACCCCGCCGTTGCTGGCGGGCAGGTTCCAGCCCTGCCAGGGCGCCAGCAGGTAGACCGCCACAGAAATGCCCACCGCGACCCTTGGCATACGCAACAGCAAGGGCAGCGTGATGGGCAGGCTGAGAATCAGCACGATATACAGTGGCAACGGGTCGGTCAGGTTGGGTTTGAAGCGCAGCAGCAACTCATCGACCAGGGCCTGCTGGGTATTGTTGAGGAAATACTCCAGGCCCATTTCCTGCACCAGGTCGCGGGTTTCGATATGGCTGTTGGCGAAAATCACGATGCCCATCAATAGCGCCAGCAGGAAAATATGCACCACGTAGAGCGTCCACACCCGGCGCAGGATTTTCAAACAGGCAATGAAATAGCCATCGCGCTGCAGGATCTTGCCGTACGCCAGCACCGCCGCGTAGCCGGCCAGGAACACGAATATTTCGGCGGCGTCACTGAACCCGAAGTTCTGCACCGTGACATGGGCCAGGGGGTTATGGGGCACGTGATCCCAGAAAATGAAGATCAACGCCAGGCCCCGAAAAAAATCGATGCGCGGGTCGCGTCCGTTCAGCATGGCTGCGGGCTCTTGAACAAGTTGTTGAGTGAAGATTAACGAGTGCGCGCGTTTTCGTACGCCGCACGTCGGGCGGGCGCAGGTTGGCGGTATTTGTAAGCAATTGCAAAAGCTGGGTATTACCGAATGTCTCGATGGCCTGCCCGATGGCCGGGCAGGCATGCGCTGGGTGAATCAGGCGGCGGCCACCTCATGGGGCTCGAAGCTATCGGCCCGCGCCATCTGCCACATCCGCGAATAGAACTCGCCGTTCACCTCACCGGTGAGCAACTCGCCCGGTTTGAGGAAGACATGCAGCTGCGAAAACAGCTTGATCTCGGTCGCCGACATACGTCGCACCAAGTGCTTGGCCGACAGCTGCGATGGATGATCCAGCCCGGCGGCGGCGAGCATTTCCGCCAGGGCATGAAGAGTGTTGCGGTGGAAGTTGAACACACGCTGGGCCTTGTCCGGCACCACCAGCGCACGTTGGCGCAGCGGGTCCTGAGTAGCGACGCCGGTCGGGCATTTGTTGGTGTGGCACGACTGCGACTGAATGCAGCCGATGGCGAACATAAAACCGCGCGCCGAGTTGGTCCAGTCGGCACCGATGGCCAGCACGCTGGCGATGTCGAAGGCACTGACAATCTTGCCGCTGGCGCCGAGCTTGATCTTGTCGCGCAGGTTCAGGCCCACCAACGTGTTATGCACGAACAGCAGGCCCTCGCGCAGCGGCACGCCGATGTGGTCGGTGAACTCCACGGGGGCGGCGCCGGTACCGCCTTCCTTGCCATCGACCACGATAAAGTCCGGGAGGATGCCGGTTTCGAGCATGGCCTTGGCAATGCCCATGAACTCCCACGGATGGCCCAGGCAGAACTTGAAACCCACCGGTTTGCCACCAGACAGCTCACGCAGATGGGCGATGAAGTGCATCAGCTCTATGGGCGTGGAAAACGCACTGTGGCGCGACGGTGAAATACAGTCCTCGCCCATCAGGATGCCGCGGGTGTCAGCGATTTCGCGGGTGACTTTGTGCTTGGGCAGGATGCCGCCGTGACCGGGTTTGGCGCCCTGACTCATCTTGATCTCGATCATGCGCACTTGCGGGTCCTGCGCTTGCACGGCAAAGCGTTGCGGGTCGAAACGGCCGTCACTGGTGCGACAGCCGAAGTAGCCGCTGCCCAGTTCCCACGTGAGGTCGCCGCCGTTTTCGCGGTGGTAGGGGCTGATGCTGCCTTCGCCGGTGTCATGGGCGAAATTGCCCAGTTTGGCACCCTGGTTCAGCGCGCGGATCGCATTGGCGCTGAGCGAGCCGAAGCTCATCGCCGAAATATTGAATACCGACGCCGAGTACGGCTGTGTGCACTGCGGGCCACCGACCATTACGCGAAAGGCGCTCGGGTCGCTCAACGGTGCGGGCCGCATGGAGTGGCCGATGAACTCGAAGCCCGACTGATACACGTCGATCAAGGTTCCGAAGGGTTTGTCGGCGGTTTCGTTCTTGGCGCGTGAATACACCAGCGAGCGTTGGGCCCGGGAGAAGGGCAGGGCATCGCTGTCGGATTCGAGCAGGTACTGGCGAATTTCCGGGCGGATGGCTTCCACCAGATAGCGGATATTGCCCAGGATCGGGTAGTTGCGGCGCACGGCGTGAGGGCTCTGCAGCAGGTCGAAAAGGCCGATCAGGCTGAGGAGCCCGGTGACTACGGTGATGGGCCACAGCCATTCGTGTTCGATAAAGGGCAGGCTGGCCAGGGTGAATATGACGCATGCAGCAAAGAACGCGTAACGGCTTAGTAGCGACAGGCTCATACGGTTTTTTCCTTGGTTCGCACTCTTGAGGTCGATCCGCCATTCTGCGCCTGTACTCAAACAAGCGCCAAGGATTGAAGGCTCTGGCGCGCAGGCGCAAGCCATGGAACTGTTGGGTGAAAGGCGGCCACTATCCGTGCAGACGCCCGCTTTCTCATGCACCTGGAGTCATCGCTCATGTCGACCTTGTCTGCTGTTTCCGCCCATTCCCTTATCAATCAAGGCCTGTCCCTGTCGATCGGCCGTGAAGAGTCTGTCGCTAAACCCGAGCAGCGGATGGGGCCCGCCCGGCATGGGGCTGACCCCGTGAACCGCAACGGCACTCAAGCGGGAATACTTCAGCGCTTTGCCGCCGAGGTCGGCAAGAATCTGTGGTTCATCCCCGGCATAAGTAGCGTGTTGTTGGGCATTGCAAAGGCCAAGTCCAACGGCGAGAGCGCTGTGAGTGGCGCGCTGGCCGGGTTCAATAAAACCTGTACAGATGGTTTTGTCCAGGCGCTTGTCGGCGCGGCCACTGGGGACTACAAGGCCGTCGCCACAGGTTACTTCGATGCGGTGAGAAAGAACGACGCCACGCCGGGCCCCGTCAAAATCAGATTGCACCAAGTGTCGGACGCACTGAGCCTGGCCACCGCGCTACGCGCCAAAAAACCGTGACAACAGCCCATTCGGTCACCGGGCTATTGCAATCCGTTCTCGTTTGGGTGTGTAATTGATGTTACTGTATAACATATTCAAAGCACCCAGACGCCCCGGAGGCCTTATGAAAGCTGGTATCCATCCCGACTACCGCACCGTGCTGTTCCACGACACTGCCGCCGATGTGTTTTTCCTGATCGGCTCCACCGCCGACAGTGATCGCACCCATACACACAGCGATGGCAACACCTACCCCTACATCCCGCTGGACGTCTCCAGCGCTTCGCACCCGATCTATACCGGCCAGCAACGCAAGACCCAGGTCGAAGGCCGTATCGCCGGGTTCAACAAGCGTTTCGCGTCGTTTGGCTCAAGCCCGAAAAAAGCCGACGAATAAGAACGGCCGGCGGCGTCCCCCTACGCCGCCGTCTGCCGGATCGGCAGCACCACGCGAAACGTCGTACCCTTGCCCGGCTCACTGATGACCGAGATATCCCCCCGGTGTTTCTTGACGATGCCGTAGGACAGCGACAGCCCCAGACCGGTGCCTTCGCCCACCGGCTTGGTGGTGAAGAACGGGTCGAAAATCTTCTGCACGGTGTCGGCGGCAATGCCGCAGCCGTTGTCCGCCACTTCCAGCCAGATGGTGTCGCCGTCCACGCCGTTGCTGATGGTGATGGTGCCGCGCTCCGGCCCCATGGCCTGGGCGGCGTTGATCACCAGGTTCATCACCACCTGGTTGAGCTGCGAGGCCAGGCATTCGATGTCCGGCAGCGGCGTGTAGTGCTTGATCACATCGGCCTTGTACTTGAGTTCGCTGGCGACGATGTTCAGCGTTGAATCGATGCCGTGTTGCAGGTTGGCGAACTGCCAGGTCTGGTCGTTATCCACCCGCGAGAAGTTCTTCAGGTCTTTGACGATCTGTACCACGCGGCCAATGCCGTCCTTGGACTCGCGAATCAGCACTGGGATGTCCTCCCTGAGAAAGTCCAGTTCCAGCGCTGTGCGCAATGCCTCGAGCCGGTCGCGTGATTCCTCTTGCGGGATCAACGCTTCGCTGTGCTGATAAGCCTCGAGCATCTGTTGCAACTGGTTGAAATAGCTCTCGAGGGTGCTGAGGTTGGACGAAATGAAGCCCACCGGGTTGTTGATCTCATGGGCCACGCCGGCGGCGAGTTGCCCCAGCGATGCGAGCTTCTCGGACTGCACCAGTTGGCTTTCCAGGTGCTTGCGTTCGTTGATTTCCAGTTGCAACGCCTGGGTGCGTTGTTCCACCAGTCGCTCCAACTGCGCCGTTTGCAGGGAAGCACGCCGGGCCATGTCCCATTTATTGGCCAGGGTATTGGCCATTTGCTGGACTTCAATGTTGTCGAACGGTTTTTTCAGGATCAGCACGCGGTCATAAGCGTCCAGGCGAGACAGCAGCTCGTCCCAGGAGTAATCCGAGTAGGCGGTGCAGACCACCACTTGCAGATCAGGGGCGACCTTCCACAATTGCTCGATGGTCTTGGCGCCGTCCCAGCCTTGAGGCATGCGCATGTCAACGAAAGCCATCGCATAGGGGCGTTGCTGCGCCATGGCGCTCATCAGCAAGCCCAGGCCCTCTTCGCCGCCATAGGCACAATGCAGTTCGAACGCCTGGGCTTGCGGTTTGGCGGTGTCACCGAACAGCGCCGACTCCATATCGTCGAGCGCCGGGTTGGTGTCTGCGTCGGGCATCAGGATCTTGCGAAAATCCTCATGAATGGAGGGGGTGTCATCGATCAGCAGGATGCGCCGGTTGGGAGGCTGGTTCATAGGGTACTTCCTGCCAGGGTCAAGGGAATCGTCAAGGTAAACACCGCGCCAAGGCCCGGTCCGTCGCTGTGGGCCGTGAGCTGGCCGTGCATTTCCACGGCGGCCAGCGCGCAGCTGTGCAGGCCGAAGCCGTGACCTTCCTTGCGGGTGGTAAAACCGTGGGTGAAGATCCGCGTCATGTTCTCGGCCGGTATGCCTTCGCCATCGTCCTTCACACTGATTCTAAGCCTGTCGTCATCTGTCTGCTCGACCGTCAGGGTGATTTGCCGTGGCCGTTCGGACAGCGAGGACATGGCGTACTTGGCGTTGCTGATCAGGTTGACCATGATCAGCAGCAGCCGGTGTTTGTCCCCCAGGATCTGCGGCACCGGCGCGTACTGCTTGACCACCGTGACGTGGTGACGACTCAGCGCGCCGGCGTTCATGCGCAAGGCATCGTCCATCAGCGCGCCGATGTCGACGGGTTCGAGCAACGAGCAAGCGCCGGCATAGGATTGCTGGGTTGAAACGATGTCCTTGATGTGGTCGACGCTCTTGCTCAATTGCGTCAACTCTTCGCTCATGCCCTGCTGCTCGATGGCAATCGCTTCCACCAGTTGGTTCAGGTAGGCCGGCAGCAATTTGCCCTTTTCATCCTCGGTGAGAAAGGTACCCAGGTCGTCCTGATGCGCGTTGATCAGCTGCATGGCCTTGCCCAGTCCCTGGGCCTTGCTGCTGCGCAGTTTGCGGCTGACCAGGTCAGCGGAAATATTCACGCTGTTGAGCACGTTGCCGACGTTGTGCAGCACATTGGTGGCGATCTCCGCCATGCCCGCCTGACGGGCACTGTCCATCAGTTCGCTCTGGGCATCCTTGAGTTGTTGCGTACGTCGTTCCACCCGTTGCTCCAGGGTTTCGTTGGCCGACTGCAAGGCCCGGTTGACGCGGTTGATCTCGGCAAAACTGCGCAGCAGGCGCACGGCCAGGTAGAGCAGCAGCAGCACCAGCAACGTCGAAAACACCAAGAGGTAGCGATGGTATTGATGATCGACGAGGTCGGCGGCCTGCTGGTCCTGATTGAGGTGGGTAGTCAGCGCGTCGAGGCGCTCGGCCACGGGCACGGCGGCAATCCGCTCAAGCAGGCTGTTGACCACCGGCTGTTCGCGCAGTATCAGTGAAATATGATTGCTGAGGATATCCACCGGCGCCTGGAACTCGCCGGGCAGGCTCTGTTTGTTGATTGCCAGTTTGCCAAGGCCCACCAGGATATCGGCGGCGCGCTCGTCGCTGGTGACCTGGGCGAACTCCAGGCTGCTGAGCAGCAGGTCGTAGGTGTCGGTGGCCACGCCCTGCAGTTGCAGCCGGCCTTCATCGTCGATGCTGTTGAACTGGGCCTGGATGTCATCTTCGGCGGTCGGCAGAAACGCCAATGAGTTGCGCAACACGGCGTTGTGGGATTTGAACTGGTCGACCAGCCGGGCTTTTTCCTGGATGGCCGTCTGATACGCCGCCTGGCTGGCTTGCCAACCCGTCAGGTCGGTAGCGCCGTGGTAGGTATCGCGGCTCTCCAGTTCCGCCCAGATGCGGGTCATTTCCGTCAGCGGCATGACCAGTGGGTCGTAGTTGTGAGTGATCGCGATCCGGGCCTTGAGCACTTCGCTGTCCCATTGCGCATTGAGCTGCTGGAGCTGGCGGATCAGGTCCCTTGATTGGGTGTAAGTGGCCGTTTGGTCGCGGGAGGACTTGAGGTACAAAAACACCAGGGTCGAGGCCAGGAACAACGTCATGAGGCCCAGCAGCAACTGGCTGGCACGGCGGCGTGCGAATCGTCTCATAGCGACTTGCCCGCCCATTCGCCGGTCAAGGTCTTGAGAAACCGGATAATCAGGTCCTTGTCTTCCTGGGAAGGGTTGCGCCCCAGCTGGTATTTGAACATCACGTCAACCGCCTCTTCCAGGGTCTTGGCCGAGGCGTCGTGGAAGTAGGGGGCGGTGACGGCTACATTGCGCAGGCTGGGTACCTTGAACACATGGCGGTCTTCTTCGTCTTTTGTCAGGAGGTAACGTCCGAGGTCGGACTCCAGCGGATTGCCGCGCGCCGTGAAGTAGTCGCCCATCACGCCGAATTTCTGAAACATGTTGCCGCCGATGTTCACGCCCTGGTGGCAGGCGATGCAGCCGTAGTCCTTGAAGCGCTGGTAGCCGTACTTTTCCTGGGTGGTCAGGATCTCGGTGTTACCCAGCAGATATTGGTCAAACCGTGAGTTGGGCGTCAGCAGCGTGCGCTCGTACGTCGCCAGTGCATTCTGCACATTGGCGGCGCTGACGCCGTCGGCGTACGCCTGCTTGAAGGCACTCTGGTAGGCGGGCAGGGCAGAGAGATTGCGCACCACGGTTTTCCAGTCGCTGCCCATTTCCACCGGGCTGATCACGACCTGTTCGACCTGGGCTTGCAGCGTGTCCACCCGACCGTTCCAGAACTGCTTGAAGTTCAGGCTGGCGTTGAGCACCGAAGGCGTGTTGAGCTCCACGGGTTTGCCGTCAAAGCCGATGGAGAACGGTTTGTTGTCGGCCCCGCCGGTTTCCAACTGATGGCAGCTGGCGCAGGACAGTGTGTTGTTGACCGACAAGCGCGGCTCGTTGAACAACCGGCGACCCAGCTCTACCTTGGCCGGGTCCAGTGCTGGAACCGTGGGCAAGGGCTTGAGCGCTTCGTTCAGCGGCGCGGCTGCTAGCGGCGCGCTGATGCCCAGGCTCAGCGCCAGCAGCAGCCCCGCACGGTGATTGGAAACCTTGCTCAAGCGCGCACTCCTTGCAGGCCTAGGGTAATTGATGGGGCATCAGTGTCGCGCAGTTCGCTTGCAGCAACTGCACGAAATCATTGGGCGGCAATGCCTTGCTGAATAGAAAACCCTGACCTTCCTCACACTTGCTGGCTTTCAGGAAATTCAGTTGTTCGACGGTTTCCACGCCTTCGGCAATGATGTTCAGCGCCAGGCTCTTGCCCATGCCGATGATAGCGCCGATCAATTGTTCATCCTGGTGATTTACGCTGAGGCCGCGTACGAAGGACTGGTCGATTTTCAGCACATCGATAGGAAAGCGCCGCAAGTAAGTGATGCTGGAGTAGCCGGTGCCGAAATCATCCAGGGCCAGGCGCACGCCCATGGCCTTGATCTTTTGCAGGGTATCGACGGTTTCGTCGACATGCTGCATCAGCACGCTCTCGGTGATTTCCAGTTCCAGTTGGGTGGACGGCAAACCGGTCTCTTCCAGAATGGCCGCCAGGTTGTCGATGAAGTCCCGTTGGCGAAGGTCGATTGCCGAAATATTCACCGACATGCGCAGCGGCGCCAGGCCCATCTCGCGCCAGGCTTGAGCTTGTGCGCAGGCCTGACGCAGCACCCACTGGGTCAGGCGCACGATCAGACCGCTGTCTTCGGCGATCGGAATGAATTCGGCCGGGCTGACCCGGCCGGTGGGTTGCGACCAGCGGGTCAGCGCCTCCGCGCCGACGATCTGCCCGGAGGCCAGATTCAGCTTGGGCTGGTAGTGCACCACGAACTCATCACGGTCCAGCGCCTGGCGGATCGCGCTTTCCAGGTTTTGCTGATGCCGGGCGCGCAGGTTCATGTCTTCGGTATAAAAACTGAAGTCGTTCCGGCCGCCTTCCTTGCGGGTATGCATGGCGGTTTCAGCCTGCTTGATCAACTCCACCGCGTGGCTGCTGTCGTTCGGGTAAATGCTGATCCCCAGGCTTGCGGTCACGCTCAGGTCATGCCCCGCGACGTGACGCGTCGCGCTGACGGCATTGAGTACTTTTTGCGCAATATGCCGGGTTTGCTGGGGATGCTGGATGTCGTTGAGGAGGATCACAAACTCGTCGGCACCGTAGCGAAACACCGAGTCCGACGCGCGCACCGTCGCCATCAGGCTTTGGCTTACCTGTTGGAGCACCTCGTCGCCCGCCGGGTAGCCCAGGGCGTTGTTGATGCGCTTGAAGCGGTCGAGCCCGATAAATATCACCGCCAGTTGCGTGTCATGCCGCCGGCCCAGAGCGATGGCCTGGGTCAGCCGGTCGCCGAGCAGCGTGCTGTTGGGCAGCTCGGTCAAGGCGTCGTAGTGCAACAGGTGCGAGACCTTGAGCAGTTCCTGTACGCGTTCTTCGATGGTGCGTTCCAGGCCGATCACCTTGAGCGCGGCGTCCTGGGCCAGTTGCCATTTCCAGGTCAGCGCACTGGCCATCTGGCGGATTTCCAGAGCGTCGAAGGGTTTTTTCAGAATCAGCAACTGGTCCTTGTATGTCAGGCGCGCTTCGATGGTCTCGAAGGAATAGTCGGAATAGGCGGTGCACAGGGCGATTTGCAGATTGGGGTCAACGTCCCACAGCTGTTCGATGGTTTGCAGCCCGTCCCAGCCGGGGGGCATGCGCATATCGATAAATACCATGGCGTAGGGCGTATTGGCCTGCAATGCCTTGTTTACCAGCACCAGGGCTTCCTGGCCCTGATAGGCGGAGTCCAGCTCGAAGGCCTGGCGCACCGGCGCGGCGGTGCCGAAAAGGGCTGATTCCAACGTGTCAAGGGAGGGCTCGCCATGCTCATCGGCACAGAGAATCTTGCGAAAGTCCTGGTGGATCGAGGCGGTGTCATCAACGATCAGTAGGCGACGGTTGGCGCGTCCCGAGTCAGGCTTCATGGCGCGCTCCGCAGACGCAAAAGATTCGATGGCATAACGATTCCTTCCTTGGTGCTACAGCTGGACGAAGTGCACATCTGCTGTGACAGCATAGTTGAGTTACCTTGATATCGACGGCCACTTCGCGTCAAATCAACACCGTATGCGTGTTATAGCGGTTCAATTTCGCTTAACTTGATTTAATTTGAAGGCAGAGTCGCCATGGATGAACAACTCGCTACCAAGCCCGCCGTTTTGCTGGTCGATGATGAAGAGTCGATCCTCAACAGCCTGCGCCGCCTGTTGCGCAGCCAGCCCTATGACGTCGTGCTGGCCACCAGCGGCGTCCAGGCGCTGGAAGTCATGGCGACCCGGCCCATCGACCTGGTGATGAGCGATGCGCGCATGCCCGGTATGGACGGTGCCACGCTGTTGGCCGAGGTCCACCGTCTGTACCCGGGCACTCGCCGCATCCTGCTCACCGGTTACGCCGACTTGACCACCATCATCAAGGCGATCAACGACGGTCAGATTCACCGCTACATCAGCAAACCCTGGAATGACGAAGAGTTGCTGTTGATCCTGCAGCAGACCCTCGAACACCAGCGGCTCGAACGTCTCACCCAGACGCAGCACGAGCAGCTCAAGGCGCTCAACGCCACCCTGGAAAAACGCGTGATGGCGCGTACCGCCGAGTTGCAACAGACCGCCGACATGCTCGACCTGGCCTACGATGAACTCAAACGCAGCTACGTGACCGGTACCGAAGTGTTTTCCCTGCTGGCCAACCTGCGCCTGCCCAAGGATAAACAGACCAACCGGGCGCTGATCGAATTGATCCGCGTGTACTGCGCCGCCCAGACCATCGATGAAGCCAGCACCCGCGACCTGACCATGGCCGCCGCGCTTTACAACATCGGCAAGCTGAGCTGGAACGACAGCATGATGGTGGCGCCATCGGACAAACTGCACAGCACCGACCGCGCGCTGTATCGCGAATACCCAACCCAGAGCGAGTCGCTGTTGATGACCCTGGAGCCGATGAAGGACGCGGCACGCATCATTCGTCATCACCAGGAACGTTGGGACGGCTCGGGGTTCCCCGACCACCTCAAGGGCGACGCCATCCCGCCCGGCTCGCGGCTGTTGAAGCTGGCCGTGGATTTCATCGAGCTGCAAAAGGGCCTGATCCTGGAGCGGCACCTGAACAGCGACGAAGCGCTGCTGTATATCCGCAAGTACGCCGGGCGCCTGTATGACCCGGAATTGGTCGAGGATTTCGTACAGGCTTGCGCCACCTTCCTCAGCGATGTGACCCTGGGCGATCCCACGGTCAAAGTCCTCACCACCCGCGAGCTGGAGGACGGCATGGTGCTGGCGCGCAACCTCAACGCCGACAACGGCATGCTGCTGCTCAACGCCGGCAAGGTGCTGAACCTGCCGCTGGTGGACAAGCTGATCGCATTCGAGGCGATGGAGGGGGCGAAATACAGCGTATTTATCAAGCAACCTGATGAGATAACGATTCCCACATGAACCCTTCAACCATTCGCATCGCCGCCGCCGTCCTGATCGATAAAAACGGCCAAACGTTGCTGGTGCGCAAACGCGGGACCCTGGCCTTCATGCAACCGGGCGGCAAGATCGACGCTGGCGAGCAAGCCGTGGAGGCGCTGGCCCGTGAGCTGCATGAAGAGCTGAACCTGCGCATCGACCCGGCGCAAGCGGTGTACCTCGGCCAGTTCTCGGGGCCCGCCGCCAACGAGCCGGGCTTCACCGTGCAGGCCGAGATGTTCCAGCTGCACATCGACGTGGCGGTCACGCCGGCCGCTGAAATTGAAGAAATACGCTGGATCGATCCCATGGGCGACGGCGGCCTGCACCTGGCGCCTCTGACGCGCGACGTGATCCTGCCGTTCTACCGCGACTCGCTGGCGACCGCTGGATGATCCGCCAACTGCTCAGCAACGACGCGCAAGCCTATCGGGCATTGATGCTCGAGGCTTACGAGGCGTATCCGCAGGCGTTCACCTCCAGTGTGGCGGAACGGGCCGCGATGCCGTTGAGCTGGTGGGAGAACCGCCTCGACAATCCGCTGGATCGGCTGCTTGGCGCCTTCGAGGGCGATCAGTTGGCGGGTATTGTCGGCCTGGCGTTCGAGCCTCGGGAAAAGGCGCGGCACAAGGTGACCTTGTTCGGTATGTATGTCACCCAGGCTTACCAGCACAGGGGCTTGGGCCGGCAACTGGTGGAAGCGGCGCTGGCGCAAGCCCGCCGGCATCCGCGCCTGCAGTTGATTCAGCTGACCGTCACTGCCGGCAACGATGCAGCGTTGGCGCTTTATCAGCGCTGCGGCTTCATTCAGTACGGCCTGGAGCCGTTGGCCGTGCGGGTAGGTGATGAGTATTTCGACAAAATCCACCTGTGGCGAGAATTGACGGGTCAGTGATATCCAATGTGGGAGGGGGCTTGTCCCAATGCCAGTCAGTTAAGGCTTTTTGTAGGAGCGAGCTTGCTCGCGAAAAACTCACAGGCGCCGCGTTTATTCAGGAAGTACGCGTTATCGTTGACGTTTTTCGCAAGCAAGCTCGCTCCTACATAGGGCTTGCCCGTGAAGACGTCGGCCCGGCAAACACTGGCGCTTAGCGCACGGCACTGACCCCATCCAGGGTGGAAAACGACGTGTCCTTGGCCGTCAGCAAAAAGTCGCGCATATACGGCGCATCCAGCATGTCCGCCCGAACTCCCGCATACAGCGTGGCGAACAATCCCTTCTCGCCCAGCCGCTTGGCCTTTACATAACCGCGCGAACTGTACTCATGCAGCGCCCAATGCGGCATACCGCACACCCCTCGGCCGCTGGCCACCAGTTGCATCATCATCACGGTCAACTCCGAGGTGCGTACCTGGGCCGGTTCCACGTCAGCGGGCTCGAGAAAACGGGTAAAGATGTCCAGACGATCCCGCTCTACCGGGTAGGTAATCAGCGTCTCGGTCAGCAGGTCTTCCGGCACGATGTATGACTTGTTCGCCAGCGGATGTTGGTTGGCCACTGCGAGCATGGCTTCGTAAGTGAACAGCGGCACATAGGTGATGCCCGGCAGCTCCAGCGGGTCGGAGGTCACCACCAGATCGAGGTCACCACGGGCCAGGGCCGGCAGTGGCGCGAAGGCAAAGCCGGAAGCGAGGTCCAGCTCGACCTCCGGCCAGGCATCGCGGAACTGGTCAATGGTGGGCATCAGCCATTGGAAGCAACTGTGGCATTCGATGGCCATGTGCAGGCGTCCGGCAGTACCGCCGGCCAGACGCGCAATATCGCGTTCGGCGCCGCGCAGCAAGGGCAGCGTGGCATCCGCCAGTTGCAATAGACGCAGGCCGGCGCTGGTGAAGCGCACGGGTCTGGTCTTGCGCACGAACAGCGGCATGCCGAGGCGCTCTTCCAGTTCCTTGAACTGGTGGGACAAAGCGGACTGGGTCAGGTGCAGGCGTTCGGCGGCTTCCACCAGGCTGTCGGCTTCGCGCAGGGCGTGCAGGGTCTTGAGATGGCGGATTTCGAGCACGGGCCCTCCATGAAAATAATGTGTGACAGAGCTCAATAGCTTGAGTTTGTCTCATGTGCCGCCGCCTGTCGATCAGGACCGCCCGGCACTCTTCATCAAACTGTCATCGAACTGTGGCAGCGCGCTTGCACAAACTTCATCAGACTCGCGCTCTACTGGGGTTCTGCGTTTCGGTGTTTTTCATGCGCGTGTTGCTTTTACTGGCCGCTTTACTGTTCGGCCTGCCGTGTTTTGCGGCGTCTCGATGTGATGTCAATGTCCCGACCCAAACGGTCGACCTGGAAAAGGTGAGCATCGCCTACCAGAGTATCGGCCGTGCGTCCGACCCGGCCTTGCTGCTGGTGATGGGCCTGGGCGGGCAGTTGATCCACTGGCCCGATGAAGTGGTCGTCGCGCTGTGCCAACAGGGTTTCCGGGTGATCCGCTATGACAACCGTGATGTGGGCCTTTCGACCTGGCGCCAGGCGCCGGCAAGCGCCAACCTGACCTTCGAAGTGCTGCGCTACAAGCTCGGTCTGCCGGTGGCGGCGCCCTATACGCTGACCGACATGGCCGACGACGCGCTGGGCTTGATGGATGCGCTGCAGGTGCGGCAATTCCACGTGCTGGGCGCAAGCATGGGCGGCATGATCGCCCAGCACCTGGCGGCGATGGCGCCGCAACGGGTGGAGAGCCTGACGCTGATCATGACCAGTTCCGGCGCCGAAGGCTTGCCCGCTCCAAATGCCGCGCTGGTGCAGTTGTTGTCGCGGCGCAGCGCGCCCAATCGCGAAGTCGCCCTGGAACAGCAAGCCGATCTGCTTGCAGCGCTGGGCAGCCCGAATGTGCAGGATGATCGTCAGGCATTGCTGCATCAGGCGGCGCTGTCCTACGACCGCGCGTTCAACCCCGAAGGCGTCAAGCGCCAGATCATGGCGATCCTCGCCGAACCGAGCCGGGTACCGTTACTCAACCAATTGCGCGTGCCGACCCTGGTGGTGCACGGCACTGCCGACCCGTTGCTGCCGGTGATGCATGGTGTTCATCTGGCCGCGCATATCCGGGGCAGCCAGCTGAAATTGATTCCAGGCCTGGCCCATCGTTTCCAGGAGGCATTCAAGGCGCCATTGCTGGCGGCGGTGCTGCCTTACCTGCAAGCCCATCGCGAAGATACCGCGCACTGGGCGCAGATCGACCTGAGCGAGCCTTCGAAGCTGTTGTAGAGGTGGTGTATCGTATGACTTTTGCGGCGCATTAATGCCAGCGAGGTTGTCCCCCATGAGTACTGCCCTGAAAATCGATTTCATCAGCGACGTCTCCTGCCCCTGGTGCGTCATCGGCCTGCGTGGCCTGACCGAAGCCCTCGACCAGCTTGGCGCCGAGGTGCAGGCCGAGATTCATTTCCAGCCGTTCGAACTGAACCCGAAGATGCCCCCTGAAGGGCAGAACATCGTTGAGCATATCAGCGAAAAATACGGCGCCAGCGCCGAAGAGTCCCAGGCTAACCGCGCGCGCATCCGTGACATGGGCGCCGAACTCGGCTTTGCCTTCCGTACCGACGGCCAGAGCCGTATCTACAACACCTTCGACGCGCACCGCCTGCTGCATTGGGCCGGGCTGGAAGGCTTGCAGTACAACCTCAAGGAAGCCTTGTTCAAGGCGTACTTCAGCGACGGCCAGGACCCTTCCGACCACGCGACCCTGGCGAGTATCGCCGAAAGCGTCGGCCTGGACCCCAAACGCGCCGACGATATTCTCGCCTCTGAGGAATACGCCGCCGAGGTGCGCGAACAAGAGAAATTGTGGATCACCCGCGGCGTGACCTCGGTGCCGACCATCGTGTTCAACGACCAGTACGCGGTCAGCGGTGGCCAGCCGGCCGAAGCCTTCGTTGGCGCGATTCGCCAGATCATCACTGAGTCCAAAAACTAGAGCCAGACACTGATCAAATGTGGGAGGGGGCTTGCCCCCGATGACGGTGTGTCAGTTACCAATCAGTTGGCTGACCCACCGCTATCGGGGGCAAGCCCCCTCCCACATTGGGATCTGCGCAGGCTTGAATATTTCGCTGGCCCGGCCCTTGCATTGACACCCTTAAAGCCCTCCCGGTCTGCGGCTGGGCGCTGCCATTGGGGTGAAACATTACCTTGAACATTCTTGACCTCGACCACAGCCTCACCGGTCAGGCGCCGATTGCCCGGCGGTTGGCCAGCGGCCGGGCTACACGCCTCGACCTGCTGGACCTGGGCCCGAAACTGCGCCTGTGGTCCACCGAAAAAACCTGGAAACGCTTCGTCGAGCGCCTGGCCCAGCGGCCGCGGCCCAACGATGCGCGCCCGGAAATCCTGTTCGTCGGCTCCGGCGACTATCACCACCTCACGCCGGCGTTTCTGGCCGACCTGAAGGAGCCCGTCAGCCTGATCCACTTCGACAACCACCCCGACTGGGTGCGTTTTGCGCCCAAGCGTCACTGTGGGTCGTGGGTCAACCGCGCGCTGAAAATGCCGGCGATCAAACGCATCGTCACCCTGGGGCCGTGCAGTGACGACCTGCACAAGCCGCAACTGCGCGGCGGTAACCTTGGCGCCCTCAAGCGCGGGCAATTGCAGCTGTTTCCCTGGCAGCACCCGCCGTCGCAGGTCTGGGGCCGGATCGGCGACGGCGCCGGGCACCAACAGCAGGAAAACCATCTGCACTGGCGCAATCTGGCGCAGCTGGACTGGGCGGCGTTCCTCGACCAGATGATCGCCGGCCTGCCCACCGAAGCGATCTGGATCACCATCGACAAGGACGTACTGGCCAGCGAAGACGCCGCCACCAATTGGGACCAGGGCGGCATGCGCCTGAGCCACTTGCTCCAGGCCTTGCGAGCGTTGGCGGCGCGTAAACGCATCATTGGCATCGACGTGTGCGGCGAGTTCGCGGCGCCTGCGTTCAGCAACGCCTTCAAGCGCTGGGAGGCCAAGTCCGACCAGCCACCGCCCGAGCGTTGGAGCGCGCAGGATTTGCAGCGCAATGCGGCGACCAATGAAGCCTTGATCGACCTGTTTGAGGAGCTGTTCCCGTGACCCTGACCGTGGTGCTGTTGCTGGCGTTTTCCATTGTTCTCGATGTGATTGGCCAGTTGTGTTTCAAGCTGGGCGTGGACCGTTTACCGCAACTCGAGGGCGGTTTTCGCCTGCGCGCGTTCTGGGGCCAGGTGTTCAATGCGCCGCTGCTCTGGGCCGGCGTCGGGGCCTATGTGATCGAGTTTTTCGTCTGGCTCGAGGCCTTGTCCCGCGCGCCGTTGAGCCTGCTGTTTCCGCTGGCGGCGCTGGCCTATTGCCTGGTGGTGCTGGCGGGCAGGGTAGTGCTCAAGGAACCCGTCAGCCGACGGCGCTGGCTGGGCACGCTGGTGATTACCTTCGGTGTGATGTTGGTGGCGATTGCGGGGGGGCAGGCATGAGTACGCAACCAATCGATACGGGCTGGCTGCATGGTCGTCTTGGCACGCTGGTGCTGTGGGCGCTGTTGATCGCTACGGAAAGTGCCGGGCAATTGTTTACCAAGGTGGCCGGTGATCAATTGGGCCAGATGGATTTCAGCTGGCAGTGGCTGACGCAGGTGGCGCGCAACCCCGGGATTCTGGCGGCGATTGCCAGTTATCTCGGCGCATTTTTTGTGTGGATGCTGATCCTGCGGCGTAGCAGTTTGTCCCTGGCCTTTCCGTTGAGTTCGCTGGTGTTTGTGGCGGTGCTGCTGGGGTCGTGGCTGGGGTTGGGGGAGCACATCAGCGTTTTGCACTGGGTGGGGGTGGCGGTGATTGTGACCGGCATTGCGTTGTTGGCGGAGGGAGAAGAGAACTGACCGGACTGGTATGTCCAACTCGGTTAAAAATGTGGGAGGGGGCTTGCCCCCGATGGCGGTGTGTCAGTCGCAGATGCACTCACTGACACTCCCTCATCGGGGGCAAGCCCCCTCCCACATTTTGATCTCCTTATATCAGGCAGATCTGCAGCGTTTTTGCGCAGGCTTTAATCGAAGGTGTAGCTGATCGCCGTCTGCACCTGGCGCTGGTTGACGCTGCCGGCCTGCCTGACGATGCTGCTGTTGGCCGCCGAGCCGACCAGGTGCACCCAGCTGGCGCTGGTCAGCAATGACCAATGCGCCGCCAGCGGGAACGCGAAGCTCTGGCTCAGCGCCACGTTCTGCAAGCCACCGCTGGCGTTGTAGGGCCGAAAGCCCGTGGCGGCGGCTTCGTTGTTGTCCACGCCGAAGAAGGTATTGGCCTGGCGCGCATCGGCAAAATGCGCGACCAGCCCGGTGCTGCCGATAATCCCGCCACCCAGCGGATAGCCGAGTTCGCCGCCGAGCTTGCCGAGCGCGCCACTCTGCGTGTGCCCACCGCCCACGGCCTGGCCCAACTGCGCGTAGACCCGCCAGAAATCGGCCGGGGCGTACTGGACGAAACCGCCGACCTCGGCCATGTCCGACACATTGCGCATGCCTTGCAGCGCGCCATTGGAGGTGCGCCCCGAGAGGTAGTTGATATAGGGCCCGGCGGTAATCCCGTGGGTATTGAGCACGCTCCAGGTCAAGCCGTCATCGGTGCTCAGGCTCACGTTGCCCCAGTCCAGGTCCAGGTAAGGGACAGGGCGGGTTTCGTAGCGGCTGCCGCTCGGGTCATGGGGCTGGTAACTGAGGCCGGCGCCCACGTCGCCGCTGATGCCTTGCGCCCAGGCGGTGGTGGAGAGGCCGCACACCCCGAAAATGCCTGCGAATACAACGGACGTGAGTTTGGACATGGCGCGCTTTCCTGACGAGTTCATGCGCGCATGAACGCGCAGACCCCGGCCCTCACGCAAGCACTCATCTTGTTTGTAGCAAGCTACAAAAATTGTAGCCTGCCGGACCCATATCCTCGCCATATCCAGGCAGAACCCCGGCCCTGCCGGGCTTTGGCCGATTGGCACGCTCCCTGCTCTACCGATGATGCAAGCGCATACAGCGCGCCTCTTTCCAAGGTAGACGCAATGAACCAATGGCATATCGTGTGTGACTTCGACGGGACCATCACCCCCACCGATGTCATCGACAACGTCCTCCAACGCTTCGCCGGCCCCGAGTGGGAAACCATCGAACAGCAATGGCTGGATGGGCATATCGGTTCACGCGAATGCCTGAGCCGCCAGCTGGCGCTGATCAAGGCCACTCCCAGTGAACTGCTGGCGTATTTCGACAGCGTCGAGATCGATCCGGACTTCCCGGATTTCGTCGATCACGTCATGGGCCTGGGCGCGACCATCGAAGTGGTCAGCGACGGCATCGAGCAGGGCATCGCACGCATTCTGTCGCGCAACTACGTGACCTTGCTGCCGATCCTCGCCAACCGCCTGCGCCAGGTCGACCAGAACAGCTGGCGCATCGACTTTCCGTACGCCAGCGATGCCTGCCGCGCCGCCTCCGGCAACTGCAAGTGCAAGTCCACGCCGGGCAACAAACGCGTGCTGGTGATCGGCGATGGCAAGTCCGACATGTGCGTGGCCTCCACCGCCGACTTCGTGTTCGCCAAGGGCAGCCTCGCCGAGTATTGCGTCGCCCACCGCATTCCCCATGCGCGCTTTGACACCTTTGCCGAGGTGCCTGCCCTGCTGGCGCAACTGCCGCAAGGCATCGCCGCCAACGCCGCGACTTTCAACACCTCTTCCGACACTCAGGAACTCTTCCATCATGTCTGATATCCGCATTGCCACCGCCGAAGACCAGATCCTTCTGGATAAAGAAGCCAAGTACTGCTCCTACGGCGACACCGTTCACTACATCGAGCCGCCGCGTATTTTCAGCCGCTGCGAAGGCTCCTACGTGTGGGATACCGAAGACCAGGCCTACCTCGACCTGCAGATGTGGTACTCGGCCGTCAACTTCGGCTATGCCAACCCGCGCCTGAACAATGCGCTGAAACAGCAGATCGACACCCTGCCGCAGATCGCCAGTCAGTACCTGCACAAAGGCAAGATCGAGCTGTCGGAAATGATCGCGGTCGATGCCAAGAAAAAATTCGGCCTCGACGGTCGTGTGCACTTCAATGTCGGCGGTTCGCAATCGATTGAAGACTCGTTGAAGGTGGTGCGCAACGCCAGCAATGGCAAGAGCCTGATGTTCGCCTTCGAAGGCGGCTACCACGGCCGTACGCTCGGCGCCTCATCGATCACCTCCAGCTTCCGCTACCGTCGTCGCTATGGCCATTTTGGCGAGCGCGCCAACTTCATTCCGTTCCCGTACCACTTCCGTGGCCCGAAAGGCATGACCAAGGAAGAATACGGCAGCCACTGCGTGCAGCAATTCGCGCGCCTGTTCGAGACTGAATACAACGGCGTCTGGGACCCGAAAACCAACCAGTGCGAATACGCGGCGTTCTATGTGGAGCCGATCCAGGGCACCGGCGGCTACGTGATCCCGCCGATGAACTTCTATCGCGAACTCAAGCACGTCCTCGATCAGCACGGCATCCTGATGGTCTCGGATGAAATCCAGATGGGCTTCTACCGCACCGGCAAACTCTGGTCGATCGAGCACTTCGACGTGCAGCCGGACGTGATCGTGTTCGGCAAGGCGCTGACCAACGGCCTCAACCCGCTGGGCGGCATCTGGGCCCGTGAAGAGCTGATCAACCCGACGGTGTTCCCGCCAGGCTCGACCCACTCAACCTTCGCCTCCAACCCGCTGGGCACTGCCGTCGGCCTGGAAATGTTCAAGATGACCAACGAAGTCGATTACGGCGCGATGGTCATGGCCAAGGGCAAGTTCTTCCTGGAGGGCTTGCAGGACCTGCAGAAACGTTTCCCGATCATCGGCGATGTCGACGGCCTGGGCCTGGCGCTGCGCTGCGAAATCTGCGGGCCGGATGGCTTCACCCCGGACAAGGCGACCCTGGACTACATGGTCGAGGAAGGGATGAAGGGCGACATGGTGGTCGATGGCCAGAAACTCGGCCTGATCCTCGACGTGGGCGGTTACTACAAGAACGTCATCACCCTGGCACCATCGCTGGAGATCAGCTACCCGGAAATCGAACTGGGCCTGAAGCTGCTCGAGCAACTGCTGGTACGGGCGACCAAGCGGTGAGTGCCGGCGAGATCGACCTCGGTGAAGGCGATGCCGGCTTCGTTCTCGGTGAGGGTCCGGTCGGGATCCTGTTGATCCACGGCCTGACCGGTACTCCGACCGAGTTGCGCCAGGTCGCCAGGGGGCTGGTCAAGGCAGGCAACTGCACGGTGTACGTGCCCACCCTGGCCGGTCACTGCGGCGACAACAGTGACCTGCAGGCCACCGGCTGGCGTGACTGGTACGAAGGGGTGCGCAAGACCTTCGTACAGGTCAAGCGGCGTCACGCACAGGTGTTTGTCGGCGGCTTGTCCATGGGCGCGGTGATGTCGATGTACGTGGCGGCCGAGCACCCGGGGCAGGTCGCCGGGCTGCTGATGTATTCCACCACCTTGAAATACGACGGTTGGAGCATCAACAAGCTGGCCTTTCTCACACCGTTGCTGATGAGGATTCCGTTCGGCGTGCACGTTTGCAGCTTCGAAGAGAAGCCGCCCTACGGCATCAAGAACGAACGCCTGCGGGCCATCGTCGAGCGGCAGATGAAGGAGGGCGCGAGCAGCGAGGCGGGGTTGTTGACCATGGAAGGCATCACCGTGCGCGAGTTGCATCGTCTCAATGCCGTGGTCAAGAAGCGCATGCCGGCGATCAAGGTCCCGGCGCTGGTGCTGCACTCCATCGAGGACGACATCACCAGCCGCTGGAACGCCGATTACGTGGAGCGCCACCTCGGCGGCCCGGTGACCAAGATCCTGCTGGATAACTGCTATCACATGATCACCGTCGATTTGCAGTACCGGCGCGTGATCGAGTTGAGCGCCGAGTTTGTCGAGCGGCATTCGATGCATCTCAATCGTGTGGCCTGATTCGCTTACCTGTAGGAGCGAGCTTGCTCGCGAAGGTCGTTCACGATAACGCGTACTGCCAGGCTAAACGCGGTCTCTGTGCGATTTTCGCGAGCAAGCTCGCTCCTACAGTAGGGGCGGTGTTGATAAGGAAAAACTGTGATAACCACCCAAGCCTACCCGACCATCCGGGCTATCCAGCGCGATGCCTGGAATGACTGTTTCCCCGGTGCCCTGGAGGACTGGGACTATTACCTTGCCGTGGAAAATGCCGCGATCAATGACTTCCAGTGGCGTTACCTGGCCGTCTACGAACATCAGACGCTGGTGGCCGTAGCGGTCGCGTTCGTTACCCATTATCGCCTGGACACCACCGTGTCCGGGGTCGGCAAGCGCTTGTCCGAGCGCTTGCAACGCCTGTGGCCGGGCGCTTTGCAGTTGGCCCTGTACGCGATCGGCTCGCCGGTGGCCGAGCGTTGTGACGCGGGTATTGCCAGCCACGTGCCCGAGGGGCGCAGGCCGCTGTTGCTCCAGCAATTGCTCATTGCGGCGCGCCGCGATGCCGACGGGTTCGGCATCGGCCTGCTGGCGGTCAAGGACGCACCGACCCACGACTCGCACTGGGCCCAGAGTTGTCGCGCCGCAGGTTTTCAAAGCATGCCGAGTCTGCCCACCGGCGTATTGCCGGTGCCCTATGGTTCGGTGGACGCCTACCTGGGCTCCCTGGGTAAATCGACGCGCAAAGACCTGCGCCGCAAACTGCGCGCGCCCGGACCACGGGTGGAGTGGCGGCACAACATCGATGATGTGCTGCCCGAGGTGATGCGCCTCTATGAAGCCACGCTCACGCGTGCGGACTTGCAGTTCGAACGCCTGCCCGCCGGCTACTTCACGGGGATTCTCGAACAACTGCAAGCGCGTGCGGTGTGTGTACTTTACTGGGTGGACGAACACCTGGTGGCATTCAACCTGATCCTGCTCGACGAGCATCGGCTGATCGACAAGTTTTTCGGGCATGACATCGCGTTCAGCCGTGAATACAACCTGTACTTCCGCAGCTGGCTGACCAATGTCGACTACTGTATCCAGCACAATATTGCGCTGTACGAATGCGGCCAGGCCGGATATGCCAGTAAACTGCGCCTGGGGTGCGAGTTTCAGGGCAACAGCCTGTTTTTCCGCCACCGCAACCGGCTGGTCAACGGCCTGCTCAAGCTTGTAAAAGTGTTTATCCGACCGGACCGTTCCGACCCTGCCATGGCTGCTGCGATAAGCGAAACCTGATGATTACCAAGACCCGCCAGAAAGCCCGGCCCTTTGCCATTTCGCGCTGGAGCGTGCAGCGCAAGCTGGTGCTGGCCTTCTGGCTGGTCAGCGTCATTCCGACCATGATCGCGGCGGAACTGGCCGCCACCACGTTGTCGCAGATTTTCGACAGCAACGTGCGTATCTGGCTTCAGGAGTCGACCAAGATCGTCAAGGACGAGATCGGCGACATCCTTCACGACAACGCGCGCATGGCCAAGCTGTTCCTGCGCTACACCAGCCCGCCCTCATCCAGGCAGGCCGAACGGCATGACCGGCTCACCGCCGACATCGCCAGTGCCACCGACATCGATGTGGTGGCGCTGATTCGTACCAGTGATCACAAGGTGCTGTTCAGCACCGCCGCCGACGACATCGTCAAGCAGATCAGCCTGACCAGCAATGCGGTGTTGCAGACGGTACAGGTCGCCGGCGTGAGCACCGGCCTGGTGGTGTCGACCTTCGAGACCAACCGCGATGGGGTCGATTATCTGCTGCTGGTGGCCACTTACCTGGACAGCAGCTTCCTCACCAGCGTCGCCGATGTGCATTCCCTCGACCTGCGTTTGTACTTGGCCAACCCGTCGGGGTTTTCCGAGATATTTTCGACTCAGCGCTTTGAAAACCACCCGTCGCGCATTCCCAAGGACGTCGAAGCCGAGATGCGCACCACGCGGCAGCCGAGCGAGCAGTTCACCAATCAGTACAGCGGTTTGTACTGGCCGATATTCAACGACGCCGGCGAGCTGCAAGGCGTGATCTTCAGCGGCCTGCTGCGCCACACGAGCCTGGTGGGGCTGGTGAACCAGAGCAATTTGTTCATGCTGATTTTCCTGGTCAGCTCGGCGCTGTCGCTGGCCGCGGGCATGTGGGTGTCGCGACGCCTGACCCAGCCCCTGCGCGACTTGTCCCAGGGCGTGAACGCGGTGATTTCGGGCAACTACACGCACCGTGTCGTGGTCAGCGGCGGCGACGAGCTGGCGCAACTGAGCAGCACGTTCAACCACATGACGGAACGCCTGGGCGAATTGCATCATCTGGAAGCCCAGCTACGCCGGCGTGATCGCCTGCATGCCCTGGGTGAAGTTGCCATGGGCCTGGCCCATGAAATCCGCAACCCGTTGGGCATCATCAAGACCGCCACCCAACTGCTGCACCGTCGCGCCGACTTGCCGGACACCGACAAGCGCCACCTGGAGTACGTCATCAGCGAGGTCAGCCGGATCAACGAACTGATCACCGAATTTCTCGACTTTGCCAAGCCCAATCCGCCGATGCGCGTCCTGCAGCCGGCACGCGCCCTGGTGGAAGAAATCCTTGGATTCTGCAGCCCGGAGTTGAGCATCCACAACATCGACGCACAGATTGACGACCAGGCGCCCGACGCCACGATCTACGCGGACGCCAAGCAGCTCAAGCAGGCCTGCCTCAACCTGATTCTCAACGCCATCGACGCAATGCCCGACGGCGGGCGCCTCACCCTGGGTATCCGCAGCGCGGGCGACAACACCGTGATCAGCATCGCCGATACCGGCGAAGGTATTCCGGCGGACATGGTCGAGCGCATCTTCACGCCGTTCGTCACCACCAAGGCCTCGGGCACGGGCCTGGGACTGGCCAAAGTCTATTCGATCATGGAGAGTCACGACGGCAGCATCGAGTGCGCCACCGAGAAAGATGCCGGCGCCACCTTCAACCTGTACATTCCGGCTAACGGTGAAGACGACGGCGAGGATGGGGACGGGCATGACGCATAACGTATTGGTGGTCGACGACGAGCCCAAGCTCTGTGACCTGCTGTCGTCCGCCCTGAGCCAGAGCGGCATCCAGGTGTTTACCGCAGGCAATGGCCTGCACGCGCTCAAGGTGCTGGAGCAGGAAGCCATCGACCTGGTCATCAGCGACTGGCGCATGCCGGGGATGGACGGGCCGGCGTTGCTGGCCGAGATCAAACAGCGTTATCCGCAGGTGCCGGTGATCGTGATGACGGCCTACAGCACGGTGAAAAATGCCGTGCAATCGATGCGCAATGGCGCCTACGACTACATTGCCAAGCCGTTCGATATCGACGAGCTGGACATCACCGTGGCCAAGGCCCTGCAGTTTCGCGACATCATGCGCGACAACGCGCGCCTGCGCGCCGAGCTGGATGAACATGCGCAGTTCGACAGCCTGGTGGGCGACAGCCCGGCGTTTCGCAAAGTGCTGCAAGCGGTAGACTCGGTGCGCGACAGCAGTGCAACTATCCTGCTGACCGGCGAAAGCGGTACCGGCAAGGAAATGGTCGCGCGTGCCATTCACAAGCATGGTAGCCGTGCCGACCAGCCGTTCGTGGCGGTCAATTGCGCGGCGATTCCTGAAGGCTTGCTGGAAAGTGAGATGTTCGGTCATCGCAAGGGCGCGTTCACCGGCGCCGTGGCCGACCGGGTAGGGCGCTTCATGCAGGCCGACAAGGGCACGCTGTTCCTCGATGAGGTCGGTGATATGCCGTTGGCCTTGCAGGCCAAGATCCTGCGCGCCTTGCAGGAGCGGGTTATCGAGCCGGTGGGCGACCCCCGCGAACGCAAGGTGGACGTGCGGGTGATCGCCGCCACCAACAAGAATCTGCTGGACGCCGTGGCCAACAAGGAGTTTCGCGAGGACCTGTATTACCGCCTGAATGTCTTCCCGATCCCTTTGCCGGCCCTGCGCGATCGCGTGGAAGATATCGCGCCCCTGGCCCGGCACTTCGCCCACACCCTCAGCGCGACGGCCGGCAAACGCATCAGCGGGTTCAGCCCCGAAGCCTTGCAGGCGATGGCGGCGTATCACTGGCCGGGCAATATCCGCGAGCTGCAAAACTGCGTGGAGCGGGCAACCATTGTGGCGGCTTCGCCGGTGATCGAGGATATCGATTTGCCGGGGTATCTGTTTGCCTCCAGGCCCGCCGAGGCTGGCACGGCGGCAATCCTGAGTGATGGGCCGGGTTTGCCGCAGGATCTGGATGCGGCGCTGGCGGAGGTGGAGAAGGCTTATATTCTGGCGGCCTTGCAGGAGAGCAATGGGGTGCAGGCTGCGGCTGCGGCGAAGATCGGGATCTCGGAGAGGAGCTTCTGGTATCGCCTGAAGAAGCTGGGCATCCAGGTCGACAAAATAGTTCGCTGACAGAATGTGGTTGAAAATGTGGGAGGGGGCAAGCCCCCTCCCACATTTGGACTGCGGTGTGTCAGGTGTGGAGGCGTACCCACACGCTGACCAGCACCGTTGCCGCCATCAACCAAGCGACTGCGGCGACTGCAAGTGATGCTTCCAACCGCATCCGATCCACCAGCACATACAATGTCGCCAGATACACAAAGTACGGAATGATCGACCACATCCCGAACAGTATCGTGGTCTTCAAATCCTCCACCGAGCGGCCTTTGCCGACGATGTAGTGGGCGATCAGCGCAAAGGTGGGAAACAGCGGCACCAGGCCTGCGATGTAATAATTTCTGGTCTTGGCCAGCGCCGCCAGTATCAGCACTACCGCGGCGCCAAGCGCGGCTTTGAGAAATAGATCCATCAGTGACTCAACCCGTATTTCTTGACCTTGTCGAACAGCGTGGTCTTGGCCATTCCCAGTTCCTGACTGGCCTGGGTCAGGTTGCCGCCGCTGCGTTGCAGGGCATCGTTGAGCAGGTTGCGCTCGAAGGCTTCCACCGCTTCGGTAAAGGCCAGGCCCTGGGTGCTGCTACCCGTACCGCTTTTCTTGAAGGCGGGCAGGCCCAGGGCGAAGCGTTCGGCGACGTTGCGCAGTTCGCGCACGTTGCCCGGCCAATCATGGCTCATCAGGCTCGACAGGGTCTGGTTGTCCAGCTCCGGCGCGGTGCGGTCGAAGCGCAGTGAGGATTGCTGCAGGAAGTGTTCGAACAACTGCAGGATGTCTTCACGGCGCTCGCGCAGGGGCGGCAGTTCCAGGGTGACTACATTGAGCCGGTAGTACAGGTCGCTGCGGAACTGGCTGGCGCGGCTCAGTTCGTCCAGGTCGGACTTGGTGGCGGCAATCACCCGGCAGTCCACGGCCACGCTCTGGTTCGAGCCCAGGCGCTCGAGGGTGCGTTCCTGCAGCACCCGCAACAGTTTGATCTGCAGGTTGATCGGCATGCTTTCCACTTCATCGAGAAACAGCGTGCCCTCATGGGCGTGCTCGATCTTGCCGATGCGACGCTTGCCGGCGCCCGTGAAGGCGTTGGCTTCGTGACCGAATATCTCGCTTTCGAACAGGTTCTCCGGCAGCCCACCGCAGTTCAGTGCGACGAACTGGTGGGAATGGCGCCGGCTGAAATCATGCAGGCAACGCGCGACCAGCTCCTTGCCGGTGCCGGTTTCACCTTCGATCAGCACATTGGCCGAGGTGTCGGCAACGTTGGCGATCAGTTCGCGCAGGTTTTGCATCGCCGGCGAGCGTCCGATGATGCGGCCTTCCAATGAATCGCGCTCGGCCAACTGGCGGCGCAGCGACCAGACCTCCCGCGCCAGCCCGCGCTGTTCCAGGGCACGCCTGGCAACCTCCACCAGACGCTCGGGGGAGAAGGGTTTTTCCATGAAATCGTAGGCGCCGTTGCGCATGGCGCCGACGGCCATGGAGATGTCGCCATGCCCTGTGATCAGCACCACCGGCAGGCTTTTATCCAAGGCCTTGAGGCGGGTCAGCAGCTCCAGCCCGTCGATGCCCGGCAGGCGGATATCGCTCACGACAATGCCGGCGAAGTTCTCGCCGATGTGCGTCAGCGCTTCTTCGGCGCTGCCCACGCCAACGCTGGGAATGTCTTCCAGCGCCAGGGCCTGCTGGCAACCCAGCAGCACATGGGGGTCATCTTCGACGATCAGGACAGTGAGGTCTTGGGCTTGCATATTCATGTCGACTCAACTTTTTCAGCGCCCGCCAACGGCAGGTTCAGGACAAACGCGGTACCACCACTGGCCGGATGTTCCACCGCCAGGCTGCCGCCGGTGGCGGCCGCAAGGCTTGCAGACAAAGTAAGGCCCAGGCCCAGGCCTTGCTCGCCGGGTTTGGTGGTAAAGAACGGTTCGAACAGATGCTTGCGGGCTTCGGGGTCGATGCCGTGGCCATTATCGCGCACCCGCAGGCGATATTTGCCCTCGGCGTGCTGGCCTTCCAGCCACAGCTGCGGCACCGGTTGCGCCTGCATCGCATCAAGGGCGTTACCGATCAGGTTGACCAGGATCTGCTCCAGGCGCGTCTGGTCGATCTGCAGTTGGGCATTGGCGAACTCACGGTGCACGGCCAGGGGCAGGGTGTCCAGGCGCGCGCCGAGCACCTGGAACGCAGCGTCCACGGCCTTGGCCAGGCTCGCCTCGCCCTGGCCGTCACCGCGCCGGGCAAACGAGCGCAGGCTGGCGGTGATGCGGCCCATGCGGTCGATCAGTTCGTTGATGGTCTTGAGGTTGGCGCTCGCGGTGTCCAGGGCCCCGCGCTCGAGGAAGCGCACGGTGTTGCCGGACAAGGTGCGCAGCGCGGCCAGGGGTTGGTTCAATTCGTGGGCGATGCTGGTGGACATCTGGCCGATCGCCGCGAGTTTGCCGGCCTGCACCAGTTCGTCCTGGGCGTGGCGCAGGGTCTCTTCGGCCTGGCGCCGTTCGCGGATCTGGCCCTTGAGCCGTTCATTGCTGGCGCGCAGGTCGGCGGTGCGGTCGGCAATCCGGCGTTCCAACTGGCTGTTGGCTTCCTGCAATGCTTCCCGTGCGGCAAGGCGGGTGGCGATGACCTTGCGCCGCTCGTTCCAGGCAATCAGCAAAAACGCGACCAGGCCGAACGCGACGGCGACCAGAATGCCCTGATTGATCGCGGCGCGGCGCAGATCATTGAGCGGGGTGAGCAGGGTGAAATTCCACGGCGTGTCATTCAACGGCCGGGTTTGTGCCAGGTAGCTGACTTCGTGCTTGTCGCTGACCACTTCGCTGTTGGCCGGGAAGGTCAGTTTTTCGCTGCCTTCGTTCAAGCGTTCGCGGGCCAGGGGCTCCAGCGCGCTCAGGGTCGCCCAGTAATATTGCAGACTGTGGGCCAGGCGGTCCCGGGTGTCATCGCTCAGGGGCCGCACCGCCTTGAGGCGACGTGCCGGGTCACTGGACAGAATGATGATGCCGTTTTCATCGCTGACAAAGGCTTCAAGGCGCGCGCGTTGCCAGCGCTCCTCAAGCGCTTCCAGGCGGACCTTGACCACGGCGACGCCGATGATCTTGCCGTGCTCTTCCAGGCCGTGGGCCAGGTAGTAGCCGGGTTCGCCGTTGGTGCTGCCGATGCCGTAGAAACGACCGGGTTGGCCGCGTACGGCGTTCTGGAAATAGGCGCGAAAGGACAGGTCTTCACCCTGGTAACTGTCGGCGTCGCGCCAGTTACTGGTGGCCAGCACCCGTCCGGTGGTGTCCATCACGTAGATGGCCCGGCTGCGGCTGCGGCGATTCAGGCCTTCAAGGTAATCGTTGACGGTCTTGCGGGTTTCCTGGGTGGGATCGGCCAGGAGCAGGGAAACACTGGATTCCAGCTCGAGCAGGCTGGGCAGGTAGGTGTATTTGCTCAGTTCGCTTTCGACGGTGCGGGCATGCAGCTCCAACTGGCGTCCGCTGTTGTCGCTGAGGGTGCGGATGCCGTAGTACTCACTGACCCAGAAGCCGATAAAACCCAGGCCGATCATCAGGGCGATGATCAGCGGCGGCAGGAACAGTTGGCGTATCAGACGAGGCTTCACGGCAAGTGATGGCGGCGCGGCGCGATATTGATTGGGGTCGCATTTCATCACAGATGCCTTGGGTCAACCAGCGCTGCCAGCCTGTGTGGTCCACTGTGGGAGGGGGCTTGCCCCCGATAGCAGTGTGTCAGTCGGTACACCTTTAACTGATCCACCGCTATCGGGGGCAAGCCCCCTCCCACATTGGGCCGGTTTCGGCAGGGGAAGCTTTACTTAGTGCTGCAGGATTTTCTCAAGGAAGTGCTGCGCACGTTCGGAGCGGGCGCTGATGTCGCCGAAGAACTCTTCTTTCGGGCAGTCTTCGATGATCTTGCCGGCGTCCATGAAGATCACGCGGTCGGCCACTTTGCGCGCAAAACCCATTTCGTGGGTCACGCACATCATGGTCATGCCTTCCTGGGCCAGTTGCACCATCACGTCGAGCACTTCGTTGACCATTTCCGGGTCCAGCGCCGAGGTCGGTTCGTCGAACAGCATGACGATCGGGTCCATGGCCAGGGCGCGGGCAATCGCCACACGTTGCTGCTGACCACCGGACAGTTGGCCCGGATGCTTGTGGGCATGGGCCGACAGGCCTACGCGCTCGAGCAGTTGCAGACCCTTCTGGGTGGCTTCTTCCTTGCTGCGGCCGAGCACCTTGATCTGCGCGATGGTCAGGTTTTCGGTGATGGTCAGGTGCGGGAACAGCTCGAAGTGCTGGAACACCATGCCCACGCGCGAGCGCAGTTTCGGCAGGTTGGTCTTCGGGTCGGCAATCGAGGTGCCGTCCACGATAACGTCGCCCTTCTGGAAGGGTTCCAGCGCGTTGACGCACTTGATCAGCGTGGATTTGCCTGAACCCGACGGCCCGCACACTACGATCACTTCGCCTTTTTTAACTTCGGTGCTGCAGTCGGTCAGCACCTGGAAGTCGCCATACCACTTGTTGATGTTCTTGATAGAGATCATACGGCAAACCTTTTTTGCAGACGCTTGACCAGCAGCGAGGCGGAAAAGCTGATGATGAAGTAGACCACACCGGCGAAGATCAGGAACTCATTGGAGCGGCCGATGATGTCGCCGTTGGAGCGGGCGGAGTTGAGGAAGTCCACCAGGCCCACGGTGTAGACCAGCGAAGTGTCCTGGAACAGGATGATGCTCTGCTGCAGCAGCAGCGGCGTCATCTTGCGGAACGCCTGGGGCAGGATGATCAGGCGCATGGTCTGGCCGTAGGTCATGCCCATCGCCTGAGCGGCTGCCATCTGTCCCTTGGGGATCGACTGCACGCCGGCCCGCACAATTTCACAGAAGTACGCGGCTTCGAACATCATGAACGCCACGACGCACGAGGTGAACGCGCCGATCGGCGTGTCTTCGCCGGTGATCCAGCGCAGCACGAACGGCACCGCCAGGTAGAACCAGGTGATGACCAGCAGCAGCGGGATCGAACGGAAGTAGTTCACATAGGCGCCGGCCACACGGGACAGCAGCTTGCTGGACGACAGGCGCATCAGCGCGAGGATCGTGCCCAGGATGATGCCACCGACCACGCCCATGACCATCAGTTGCAAGGTCATGACCATGCCGTTCCACAGGCCCGGGATCGCGGGGATGATGCCGCTGAAATCGAAGTCCATTATTTACCCCCCACGGAGATCAGGCCGGGCACTGCGACTTTCTTCTCGACCACGCGCATCAGCAGCATCAGGCTCATGTTCAGGGTGAAGTAGATCAGCGTGGCCAGGGTGAAGGCTTCAAACAGGTTGGCCGAAAACTCGGCGGTCTGCTTGGTTTGCGCCAGCAGTTCCATCAAGCCGATCAGGGACGCCACGGAGGAGTTCTTGAATACGTTGAGGAATTCGGAGGTAAGCGGCGGAATGATGATGCGGTAGGCTTGGGGCAGCAGCACGTTCCAGTAGATCTGCGGCAGCTTGAAGCCCATGGCGCGGGCTGCGGATTCCTGGCCGCGTGGCAGCGCCTGGATGCCGGTGCGCACTTGCTCGCACACACGGGCCGCCGTGAACAGACCCAGGCACACGACGACGCTCAGGTAGGCCGAGGTGGTCGGGTTCAGGTCTTGCTTGTACCAGTCCTGCAGGTTCTGCGGCAGCAGATCGGGTACCAGGAAGTACCAGATAAACAGCTGAACCAGCAGCGGCACGTTACGAAACAGTTCCACGTAGCAAGTCGCGATGCCCGATACGAGGCGGTTCGGTACGGTGCGCATGACCCCCAGAATGGAGCCCAGCAGCAAGGCGACAATCCATGCCACGACAGCGATGGCGATGGTCCAGCCCAGGCCGGCGATGTACCAGTCGAGATACGTCTCGCTGCCAACGCCGGTGGACTTGAAGAACACGCCCCAGTCCCAGTTGTAATTCATTAGGGTCTCCCCCGAAATCGATCGATGTACAAGCACCTGCTTGGGGAATGCCATTTCCCACCTGACGTCGAACGCCAGGCACACACGATCGGCTCGAAAACCGCCAGGTCGAGTGTTCCAAGTTAAAGCCAGCAGGTAATAACAGACGCCTGAGGGAGGGTAGGCTCCCTCAGGCGATAAGCTTAGTCAGGTATCAGATTTTTACTTCTGGCGCTGGTTTGTCGCTCGGGTTGGCGATCAGCTCTTTAACCTTGTCGCTCATCGGGAAGTTCAGGTTCAGGCCTTTCGGTGGGATCGGGCTTTCGAACCACTTGGCGTAGATCTTGTTGATCTCGCCGGACTTGTACAGGCCGACAATGGCGTCATCCACAGCTTTCTTGAAGTCCGGGTCGCCCTTGCGGACCATGCACGCATAGGCTTCGAAGGACTGCGGAGTACCGGTGATGACCCAGTCGTCCGGCTTCTTGGCCTTGGCTTCTTCACCGGCCAGCAGGGCGTCGTCCATCATGAACGCGACGGCGCGGCCGCTTTCGAGCATCTGGAAGGATTCGCCGTGGTCTTTGGCGGAGATGACGTTCATGCCCATCTGCTTGTCGGCGTTCATCGCCTTGATGATGCGCTCGGACGTGGTGCCGGCGGTGGTCACGACGTTCTTGCCTTTCAGATCGGCAAAGTCGGCGTAGGACGGCTTGCCTTCCTTGTCTTTCTTGACCAGCAGACGGGTGCCGATTTCGAAGATATTGGTGGTGAAATCAACTTGCTGGGCGCGTTCGGCGTTGTTGGTGGTGGAACCACACTCAAGGTCCGCGGTGCCGTTCTGGATCAGCGGAATGCGCGTTTGCGAGGTCACCAGGTTGTACTTGACCTTCAGGTCGGGCTTGTTCAGGTCTTTTTTCAGGGCTTCGACGACGGCCAGCTGAATGTCGTGGGAGTAGCCGACAGGCTTGCCCGAACCATCCGCAATGTAGGAAAACGGGATGGAGCTGTCGCGGTGAGCGAGAGTGATAGTGCCGGAGTCGTTGATTTTCTTCAGCGTGCCGGTGAGTTCGGCGGCGAAAACTGGAGTGCTGATCAGAGCAGCAGCGATAGCTGCGCCCAGGATATGGGGAACGATGCGCATCAATACTTCCTCGACATTTGTTTTTTTTATGAAGCCAGCTAAACGGCTCTTCTTGTGCAGCGAATGCCTTGACGGCTCCTGAGGCGTCTCAGGCAATCGTCAGGAAGTGTAGAGCATGAGTCGTGCCATACCGAAAACAAAAGCTTAACCTATTGAATTAAATGGAAATTAACTTTATGTGACGGTCGCCGTTTGGATCCCAGGTACGGCTAACCGAATAGAGAGGACGTATAACGTTCGGAAAACCGAATATCACCCCCCGCTGACGGTAGGAGCGAGCTTGCTCGCGAAAAACGCAAAAGCGCCGCGGTTATCCTGGATAAACGCGGCGCTCTCGGGTTTTTCGCGAGCAAGCTCGCTCCTACAGTGTCAGGCCGCTTCGATCTTGCTGCGGTTCTGTTCAACCTTGGACAGGTAGCGTTGCAGGTTGTCCTGTTCGGCCGCCGTGGTGAACAGGCCCAGCTTGGTGCGGCGCCACAGCACGTCCTGAGGCTGCGTCACCCATTCTTCAGTGCACAGGTAATCGACCTCACGGGTGTAAAGCCCGCCTCCCAGGTGCTCACCCAGATCAGCCAGGGTCTGCACACCTTCCAGCAGGCGCCAGGTGCGGCTGCCGTAGGTGGTCGACCAGCGACGGGCGATCTCGCTCGGCAGCCAGTCGAACTTGCTGCGAATGGCCTCGGCCAGGGCTTCTGGCGTGGTCATGTCTTCGCCGCCGGGCAGGCTGGCCTTAGCGGTCCAGCTTGGGCGCATCTGCGTGAAGTACGGCGCCAGTTGCGCCATGGCCGATTCAGCCAGCTTGCGATACGTGGTCAGCTTGCCGCCGAACACCGACAGGATCGGTGCCTCGCCGGTGGCGCCGGACAGCGACAGGGTGTAGTCGCGGGTAATGGCCGACGGGTTATCCGATTCGTCATTGCACAACGGACGCACACCCGAGTAAGTGTGGACGATGTCGTCACGGCTCAGTTGTTTCTTGAAGTGTGCATTGACCACTTTGAGCATGTAGTCGGTTTCACCTTCGGTGATCGCAACTGCAGCCGGGTCGCCGGTGTATTCGCGGTCGGTGGTGCCGATGATGGTCAGGTGATTCAGGTACGGAATGGTGAAGACGATGCGTTGGTCTTCGTTCTGCAGGATGTGTGCATGCGCCCCTTCGTAGAGTTTCGGTACGATCAGGTGGCTGCCCTGGATCAGGCGAATGCCGTAGGGCGAGTCCAGCTTCAGGTCGTCCTTGATGAACTTGGCGACCCATGGGCCTGCGGCATTCACCAGTGCACGGGCGCGGATCGAGAACAGGCTGCCATCGGCGCGCTCCATGTTCATTTCCCACAGGCCGTTACTGCGGCGTGCGCTGATGCAGCGGGTCTGGGTGTGGATATGCGCGCCTTTCTCGCGCGCGGCCATGGCGTTGAGCACCACCAGGCGCGCGTCGTCGACCCAGCAGTCGGAGTATTCGAAGCCTTTGGTGATTTCGCTTTTCAGCGGGCTGTCGGCGCCGAACTTGAGGCTTTTGGAACCGGCCAGTTTCTCGCGCTTGCCCAAGTGGTCATACAGGAACAGGCCGGCACGAATCATCCAGGCCGGGCGCAGGTGCGGACGGTGCGGCAGTACGAAGCGCATCTGCTTGACGATATGCGGGGCCTTCTCCAGCAACACTTCACGCTCGGCCAGGGCCTCGCGGACCAGACGGAACTCGTAGTGCTCCAGGTAGCGCAAGCCACCGTGAATCAGCTTACTGCTGGCGGAGGAGGTGTGGCTGGCCAGGTCATCCTTTTCGCAAAGGAATACCGACAAACCGCGCCCGGCTGCGTCTGCTGCAATGCCGACGCCATTGATCCCGCCGCCGATAACGGCGACATCATAGACTTCGGCAAGCGGTGGAGCAGGCAAGGTAGAAGGGTTCATCGGCTGGCCTCGCGATCTTTTCGTATTGGAATTCGAACATTAATGTTCATTTGCGAAAATGGTAGCTGATAAATGCGGGCACAGCCAGTCGACTTCGATTGAAAAAACTCATCGAAGGGTGGCTAAAGGAAAATTTGTGAACATGAGCCTGGGCTTGGCTGAAGAAAGAGGGGGTTGGATAAATCGCCATCGGGGGCAAGCCCCCTCCCACACTCGGATGTGCGACGCCATTGAAATGTGGGAGGGGGCTTGCCCCCGATGGGGACCGGCCAGGCGCTAAACGACTTCCAGACGAACCTTATGCTCATTCAACACCTGCACCAGCGCCGGCACCGGCTGCTGATCCGTCACCAGGCAGTCCACCAGACTGATCGGCCCCAGGCGAATCATGGCATTGCGCCCGAATTTGCTGGAGTCCGCCGCCAGGATCACTTGCCGCGCATTGGCGATGATCGCCTGGGAAACCCGCACTTCCTGATAATCGAAGTCGAGCAGGCTGCCATCTTCATCGATGCCGCTGATGCCCACGAGTGCGAAATCGACCTTGAACTGGTTGATGAAATCCACACTGGCCTGGCCGACCACGCCGCCGTCACGCCGCACATTGCCGCCGGTCAGCAATACGTCAAAGTCGTCCTTGGCACTGAGCATGGTGGCGACGTTGAGGTTGTTGGTGATGATTTTCAGGTGATGGTGATTGAGCAGCGCGCGGGCGATGGATTCGGTGGTGGTGCCGATATTGATGAACAACGAGGCGTGATCGGGGATCTGCGCCGCGATGGCTTCACCGATACGCTGTTTCTCATCGCGCATCTGGTCGGCCCGCATGGCGTACGCGGTGTTTTCGACACTGGAGTCATAGGCCGCGCCGCCGTGGTAGCGGCGCAGCAGATTGGCGTCCGCCAGCTGGTTGATATCGCGGCGGATGGTTTGCGGGGTGACAACGAACAACTGCGCCATTTCCTCGATACTGACATAGCCGCGTTCGCGGACCAGTTCGAGGATTTGTTGTTGGCGGGGAGGCAGATTCATGGGGCGTCCTTTGGGCTGCCATACAAAAGTGGCCCATGATGACGCAGGAATCGGCTCCCTGCCAGTTACAACCTGACGTTGGCTTATTCAGCGCCTTCGTGCGGCTCCCAGTCGCGGGTGCGGCTGACTGCTTTTTGCCAGCCTGCGTAGAGCTTCTCTTTGGAGGCCTCATCCAGCTGTGGTTCGAACTCGCGCTCGATCACCGCCTTGCCGCGCAACTCCTCCAGGCTGCCCCAGAAGCCGCACGCCAGGCCGGCCAGATAGGCTGCGCCCAATGCGGTGGTTTCGCGCATTTGCGGGCGCTCGACCTGGGTGCCGAGGATGTCGGCCTGGAACTGCATGAGGAAGTTGTTGGCCACCGCACCGCCGTCCACGCGCAGGGCCTTGAGGCGTTCGCCCGAGTCCTGTTGCATGGCGTCGAGCACGTCACGGGTCTGGTAGGCAATCGACTCCAGGGCGGCACGAATGATGTGATCCACGCGTACGCCACGGGTCAGGCCGAACAGTGCGCCACGGGCGTACGGATCCCAGTACGGCGCGCCCAGGCCGGTGAAGGCGGGTACCAGATACACGCCGTTGCTGTCCTTGACCTTGCCGGCGAAGTATTCGGTGTCGGTGGCATCGGCGATGATCTTCAGCTCGTCACGCAACCACTGCACGGTAGAGCCGCCGTTGAATACCGCGCCTTCCAGGGCATAAGCCACTTCGCCACGTGGGCCGCAGGCGATGGTGGTGAGCATGCCGTGGTTGGATTTCACCGCTTTGTCGCCGGTGTTCATCAGCAGGAAGCAGCCGGTGCCGTAGGTGTTCTTGGCCTGGCCGGCTTCGACGCACATCTGGCCGAACAATGCAGCCTGTTGGTCACCCGCGATGCCGCCGATGGCGATGCCGCTTTTGGTGCGGCCGTAGATCTCCGAGGAGGACTTCACTTCCGGCAGCATTTCGCGCGGTACGTCGAGGATCTCCAGCATCTTCGCATCCCACTCCAGCGTGTGGATGTTGAAGAGCATGGTGCGCGACGCGTTGGTGTAGTCGGTGACGTGGGTCTTGCCGCCTGTAAATTTCCAGATCAGCCAGCTGTCGATGGTGCCGAACAGCAGTTCACCGTTACGCGCACGCTCGCGGCTGCCTTCGACGTTGTCGAGGATCCACTTGAGCTTGGTGCCGGAGAAGTACGGGTCGGTGACCAGGCCGGTGGTGTCATTGATGTATTGCTCGTGGCCGTCGCGCTTGAGCTGCTGGCAAATCTCGGTGCTACGGCGGCATTGCCAGACGATCGCGTTGTAGATCGGGCGGCCGGTGACTTTGTCCCACACTACGGTGGTTTCACGCTGGTTGGTGATGCCGATGGCGGCGACCTGATCGTGGTGCAGGCCGGCCTGCGCCAGCGCTTCGACCATCACCGCGCTCTGGGTCGCGAAAATTTCCATTGGGTCATGCTCGACCCAGCCCGCTTGCGGGTAATGCTGAGTGAATTCACGTTGGGCGGTGCACACCACGTTGGCGTCGCGATCAAAGATGATCGCCCGGGAACTGGTGGTGCCCTGATCAAGGGCAATGATGTAGTTCTTATTCTGAAGGTCGGTCATGTCAATTGCCTTGGACGAAATAAGGAAGTCAGAAATCAGCCGGGGTCACGAAGGGCAGGGACCCCGGCTGGCGCTTTCAGGAAATACGGGTCTTGCCGTTGACTGCCGTGTCAGTTGTTTCTTCAGCTATAGCAGGTGCGGCGCTTGGCAGATGACGGGCAATCAGCCCGCGATAGGCGGCAGCGCCGAGGCATGCGCCGACAATCGGCGCGAAAATCGGTACCAGGAAGTAAGGAATATCGCGGCCGCCAGTAAAGGCCATTTCACCCCAGCCGGCGAAAAAGGTCATCAGCTTGGGCCCGAAATCCCGCGCCGGGTTCATCGCAAAGCCGGTCAGCGGGCCCATGGCGCTGCCAATCACAGCGATCAACAGGCCGATCAGCAGCGGAGCCAGCGGACCACGTGGCAGGCCATTGTTATCGTCCGTCAGCGCCATGATCACGCCCATCAGGATCGCCGTGATGACCATTTCCACCAGGAATGCCTGCGCAGTGCTCAGCAAGGCATGGGGGTAAGTGGAAAACACCGAGGCCAATTCCAGGCTGGCCTGGGAGCCACGCACCATGTGGTGGGTTTGTTCGTAATCGAAAAAAAGATTGCTGTAGAGCGTGTACACCAGCGCGGCGGAACAGAAGGCACCGGCGATTTGGGCAAGGATATAGAAGGGCAGTTTGCGCTTTTCGAAATCGGCGAAAATGCACAGGGCGATACTCACCGCCGGGTTGAGGTGAGCCCCGGAAATACCGGCACTCAGGTAGATCGCCATGCTCACGCCGACGCCCCAGATAATGCTGATTTCCCACAAGCCAAAGCTCGCACCCGCGACCTTGAGCGCAGCAACGCATCCGGTACCAAAAAAGATCAGCAGCGCAGTGCCGAGGAATTCGGCCATGCATTGGCTCGAAAGTGAAGGCTGTTGAAGAGCAGTTGTCATGGAAAACCTCAGTTGTTGTTCTTGTCTGGCGCACTGCCTCAACGGGCGGTGGCGCGATTTTCACCGTGACAAGGATCCCCATCCTGCGCCACGGCTTACCGCTCGAATACCGGGAGCTATTCCTACAGCATTCGGAAACGAAAAAATATAGACAAGAATGACCGCTGTCAAAGGTCGAAAGTGAACGATTGGTCATTTTCGAACTATTGGTGTGGTGAATGATCGCGGAGCGAGCCAGGTATCCGTACGTGGGAAGGACTGTACTAGAGCGTTTTGGGCGGACTTGGCCTAGAATCGGCCTTCAGTTAGCACTCTCGGAGCCCATATGACCCCGGCCTTGGATCTGTTGAAAAAAGTTCGCGCCGAACATCGTATCCACAGTTATGAACATGACCCCAAGGCCGCATCGTATGGCCTGGAGGCCGCGGAAAAGTTGGGTCTCGACCCGGCGCAAGTGTTCAAGACGCTGCTGGCGAGCAGTGAGAAGGGCGAATTGCTGGTGGCAGTGGTGCCGGTCGTCGGAAGTCTGGACCTGAAGGCACTGGCGAATGCGGCAGGCGTCAAGAAAGTCGAAATGGCTGACCCGGCGGCAGCGCAGCGTTCCACCGGGTATCTGCTGGGCGGTATCAGCCCTTTGGGGCAAAAGAAGCGCTTGCGCACGTTCATCGATGTGACCGCGCAGCCATTTGCGATGATTTTTGTCAGTGCTGGCCGGCGCGGGTTGGAGGTTGAGCTGCCAGCCAGTGTGTTGGCTGAACATACCCAGGCCCGGTTCGCGCCGATTGGCCGGGCCTGATTTTCAGCCGTACGCAAAACCAAATGTGGGAGGGGGCTTGCCCCCGATTGCAGTGGGTCAGCTACAGATAAACTGACTGACCCGGCGCTATCGGGGGCAAGCCCCCTCCCACATTTTCAGTCCGGTTTCGTCAATTGGCTGCTTGCAATTGGAACAGCACCAGATGCTCGGCAGCCACTCGAATGCCCACATCCGCCCCGACCTGCTGATCGACGTGGCTGGGGAAAATCGACTCCAGCTGCGCGCCCGTCGGCAGTTGCAGACGGTATAGCGTCGACGCGCCGAGGAAGGTCTTGCCGACGATCCGCCCTTTCAACGCACTGTCCGGCGCATAGACGATGTCATCCGGCCGTAGCAATACATCCACCGCGCCACCGATCGGCCAGGTATAGGCACGGTTGCCACGCAGTTCACCCAGCTCGGTGCTGACGGACTCATGCGAGCTCAATTGGCCGCGAATGAAGTAGCCCTGGCCGATAAAGCTGGCCACATAGGGCGTCTGCGGCTCGTGATAGAGATTGTAGGGCGTGTCCCATTGCTCAAGACGACCCTCCTTGAAAACGCCCACATGGTCGCTGACGGCGAAGGCTTCCTCCTGATCATGGGTGACCAGGATAGCGCTGGTGCCGCGCGCTTTAAGAATGTCGCGCACTTCATGACTGAGCTTGCGCCGCAGTTCGCCATCCAGGTTGGAAAAGGGTTCATCCAACAGCAGCAATTGCGGTTCCGGCGCCAGGGCGCGGGCGAGGGCGACGCGCTGTTGCTGACCGCCGGAAAGCTCGTGGGGGAAACGTTTGCCCAGGTCTTTGAGGTTGACCAGTTCGAGCAGCTCGGCCACCACATGCTCTTTGTGCGGGTGCTTGCGAATGCCGAAAGCGATGTTGTCGGCCACGCTCAGATGAGGAAATAGTGCGTAGTCCTGGAACACCATGCCGATCCGGCGTTTTTCCGGTGCCAGGGTGAAGCCGGCACTGGAGATCACTTCCCCCGCCAGGCTGATTTCGCCTTCGTGCACCGGCTCGAAGCCGGCAATGGCGCGCAGCGTGGTGGTCTTGCCGCAGCCGGAGGAGCCGAGCAGACAACCGATGTCGCCGGCGTTGAGGTGCAGATTGAGGTTCTGCACCACCCGTTGATCTTGATAGCCGCATGCCAGATTGCGCAGGTTCAGCAGTAATGGCTGGCTCATGCGTGGTGGTACGACGGCGGGACGAGAAATTCGAGCAGGGCCTTTTGCGCATGCAGGCGGTTTTCGGCCTGGTCCCAGGCGACCGAGCGCGAATCGTCGAGCAGGTCGAGGCTGATTTCCTCGCCGCGGTGAGCAGGCAGGCAGTGCATGAACAGCACATCCGGCGCGGCCAGGTCGAGCAGGGCACGGGTGACCTGGAAAGGCGCGAACAGAGCCAGGCGCTTGGCGGTTTCGTCTTCCTGGCCCATGGAGGTCCAGACGTCGGTACTCACCAGATGGGCGCCGATCACCGCATCTTTCGGATCGCGCAGCAACTGCACGCGGCCATCGGCCTTGGCCATGAACTCGGCGCTGGGTTCGTAACCCTCGGGGCAGGCGATGCGCAGGTGGAAGTCGAACTGGATCGCGGCTTCTATATAGCTGTTGCACATATTGTTGCCGTCGCCGATCCAGGCCACGGTCTTGCCCTGGATCGAGCCGCGGTGTTCGAGGAAGGTTTGCATGTCGGCCAGTAACTGGCACGGATGCAGGTCATCGGACAGGCCGTTGATCACAGGCACGCGCGAGTTGGCGGCAAATTCGGTCAGGGTGCTGTGGGCGAAGGTACGGATCATCACGGCGTCGAGCATGCGCGACATGACGATGGCGCAATCGCTGATCGGCTCGCCACGGCCGAGTTGGGTATCGCGCGGCGACAGGAAGATAGCCTGGCCACCCAGCTGAATCATGCCGGCCTCGAAGGACAGGCGGGTGCGGGTCGAGGATTTCTCGAAAATCATCCCCAGCACGCGGTTTTTCAGAGGCTCAAACAGTACGCCGCGGTTACGCAGGTCTTTAAGCTCAATGCCTCGACGGATCACGCTGACCAGCTCTTCGGGCGTGCAATCCATCAGGGAGAGAAAGTGCCTTGCGCTCATCATTAACTACCTTTTTGCAACAGACCGCAGATACTCAAAGCCTTGTTTATTGTGACAACGGGCGAGACCTGCGGCGAAAGCCGCACGGGGCGACGAAATAGGGGAAGGCGCGATATTGACATTAAATGTCGCGTCTTACCAATAGGGCTACGGTTTTTAGAGGTGTTCAAGCAGGGCGCCGGGGCGCTTTTGACGACGGTTTCCTGACAGCAGCGGCCCATTTGTACACCGGCCTGGAGACCTTTTGCAATGCGCAGCGGCGCCTGTGGCCTGGTTGTATCGGTTTACGGCGCTTATGGGGCGCTTCTGAAACATTTGCTCACGCTTGGCCATGCCCTGGCCTATATCCGCCGATTCACCGCGCGAACGTTGCTGGCGCACCGTGCGGGCGCAGCCCATAGTTGAACAAAGCCCTTATAAAAGAGACTGGCCATGACCAAGACTCTCCATCACCGTGCCTGCCACCTGTGCGAAGCCATCTGCGGCCTGACCCTGGAAACCACTCAAGCCGAAGACGGCGGCCTGGCGATCACCTCGATCAAGGGCGACCCGCTGGACACCTTCAGTCGCGGGCACATCTGTCCCAAAGCCGTGGCGTTGCAGGATATCCAGAACGATCCGGACCGCCTGCACCAGCCTATGTTGCGCGTTGGCAGCCAATGGCAACCGATCCCGTGGGAAGATGCGTTTGCGCTGGTAGCCGAACGCCTTGCGGGCATCCAGGCCAGGCACGGACAGAATGCGGTGGCGGTGTACCAAGGCAACCCCAGCGTACATAACTACGGGCTGATGACCCACAGCAATTACTTCCTTGGCCTGCTCAAGACCCGTAACCGCTACTCCGCCACGTCGGTGGACCAACTGCCCCATCATCTGTCCAGTCACCTGATGTACGGTCATGGCCTGTTGCTGCCCATTCCGGACATCGACCACACCGACTTCATGCTGATCCTGGGCGGTAACCCTCTGGCCTCCAATGGCAGCATCATGACCGTGCCTGATGTGGAGAAGCGCCTCAAGGCGATTCAGGCCCGAGGCGGCAAAGTGGTGGTGGTCGATCCGCGACGCAGTGAGACAGCGGCGATTGCCGATCAGCATCTGTTCGTGCGCCCCGGCGGCGACGCAGCCTTGTTGTTCGGGCTGCTCAACACGCTGTTTGCGGAGGGCTTGACCCGCGGCAGCCATTTGCCGGTCGAGGGACTGGAAAGCGTGCGCCAGGCAATCGCCGGGTTTACCGCCGAGGCCATGAGCCTTCAGTGCGCGGTGCCTGCCGAACAGATCCGCCAGTTGGCGCGGGACTTCGCCGTAGCGGACAGGGCTGTGTGTTACGGGCGCATGGGGGTCTCGACCCAGGCGTTCGGCACGCTGTGCCATTGGCTGGTGCAGTTGATCAATCTGGTCACCGGCAATCTGGACCGCGTGGGCGGCGCCCTGTGTACGACGCCGGCGGTGGACCTGGTTGCCTCGACCGGAGGCGGGCATTTCAATCGCTGGCAAAGCCGCGTGTCCGGGCGGCCTGAGTACGGCGGCGAGCTGCCGGTATCTGCCCTGGCCGAGGAAATGCTCACCGAAGGTGAAGGACAGATCCGCGCCCTGGTGACGGTGGCCGGCAACCCGGTATTGTCGACGCCCAACGGCCGTCAGCTGGAGCAAGCACTGGATGGGCTGGAGTTCATGGTCAGTGTCGACCTCTATATCAACGAGACCACGCGCTATGCCGACTTGATCCTGCCGTCCACGTCGGCATTGGAAAATGATCACTACGACACCACCTTCAATATGTTCGCGGTGCGCAACGTTACGCGCTTCAATCGCGCGATCCTGCCCAAGCCTGACGGTGCGCTGCACGACTGGGAAATCTTCGTCGGCCTGGCCAAGGCATTTGCCGCACACACCGGCGCGGTGCTCAAGCCAACGATGCCACCCGCGCAGATGATCGACTTTGGATTGCGCGCCGGAACATACGGCGATGCCTCTGCGCACAAGCTGTCAGTGGCGATGCTGGCCGATCATCCCCATGGCCTGGACCTGGGGCCGCTCAAGCCAAACCTGGCCGAGCGGCTGAAGACCGTCGACGGCAAGGTGCAGGCGGCGCCGACGGTGATCCTGGCTGACCTGGCGCGTTTTGCCGCGCAACCGGCGCCGGTGGCTGACGAACTGCTGCTGATTGGCCGTCGCCATGTGCGCAGTAATAATTCCTGGATGCATAACTATCACCGACTGGTGAAGGGCAAGCCGCGTCATCAATTGTTGATGCACCCCGACGACCTGGCCAGCCGGCAATTGAGCGACGGCCAGCGGGTGCGTGTCAGCTCGCGTATCGGCATGGTTGAAATCGAGGTGGTGGCCAGCGTGGACATGATGCCTGGGGTGGTCAGCCTCCCCCACGGATGGGGCCACGGGCGCCCGGGTGTGCAGATGAGCATCGCCAGCGGCCAGCCCGGGGCGAGTGCCAATGACTTGACCGACGAACGGCAATTGGACGAGTTGTCAGGCAATGCGGCGCTCAACGGCGTACCCGTGAACGTATCGGCAGCTTGAGGCTGGCTGTCGGCGCGCCCGAGCATGCTGCAGGTTTTTTGCGTTACAATGCGCCACCGTGCCGACCCGTGAGTCGCAAAGTTCCTGCAGAGGTGTTCCATGGATATCATCGAAACGATCAAAGAGCAGATTGCCAACAACACCATTCTGCTTTACATGAAAGGCGCGCCAAACGCGCCTCAGTGCGGTTTCTCCGCGAAAGCTTCCCAGGCTGTGATGCAGTGTGGCGAGAAGTTCGCTTACGTGGATATCCTGCAAAACCCTGAAATCCGCGCAAACCTGCCAAAGTACGCCAACTGGCCGACGTTCCCGCAGTTGTGGGTAGCCGGTGAGCTGGTTGGCGGTAGCGATATCATCACTGAAATGGCAGCTGATGGTTCGTTGCAAGCGCTGATCAAAGATGCAGCAGCAAACGCGGCGGCCAAGACCGACGCTTGATTGGCTTGCAATAAAAAGCCCCGCTTCTCATCAGAGAGCGGGGCTTTTTTGTACCTGAACGCCCGGGGTTATTCGCCCATCTGCGATTGCAGGTAGTTTTCCAGGCTGACTTTGTCGATCAGGCCCAGTTGGGTTTCCAGCCAGTCGATGTGTTCTTCCTGGTCTTCAAGAATATCTTCCAGCAATTCGCGGCTGCCATAATCGCCAGTGGCTTCGCAATGAGCGATTGCGGCCTTGAGGTCGCTGTGGCTCTTGCGTTCAAAGCCCAGGTCGCTGCTGATCATTTCCTGGGTGTGCTCGCCGATATTCAGCTTGCCCAGGTCCTGCACATTCGGCAGACCTTCCAGGAACAGGATGCGTTTGATCAGCGCATCGGCGTCTTTCATGGCCTTGATCGATTCTTTGTATTCGCGCTTGCCCAACTTTTCCAGGCCCCAATCGTCGTACATGCGTGCATGCAGAAAGTACTGATTGATCGCGACCAGTTCATTGGCAAGGATTTTGTTGAGTTGCTGGATGACTGAGATGTCGCCTTTCATGACTGGGGTCCTGCCCTGTAATAGCTGTGTATGGGCGGAGTTTGAGCGGCGACAATCCTGGTGTCAAACCTAAGTTGTTGAATAATAAATGAAAATTAATCGGAATAAGAATGTTTGTGTTCCGCGTCTTGGCGCTAACTAATTGAATTGCAGGCATAAAAAAACCGGACACAGGGTCCGGTTGTTTAAAACACGCCTATTCAAGCGTGTGTAAATTCTGCTGAATACGGCGCCGCAGCCTGGGCTGTCTGCAACTGCGTGAGGGTTTCCCGTACCACTTGCTTGGCCAGGCATGCGCATTTACCGCACTGGCTGGCAACGCCGGTGGTTTCACGCACTTCCTTGTAGCTGCAGCAACCTTCATAGATTGCTTCGCGGATTTGTCCGTCGGTGACGCCAGTACAGAGGCACACATACATAAGGGAGACCGTCGCGGGTTCAGGGCTTAAGTGCGATGGATCTTAATGTTAACGAGAATGATTGTCAAAGTAGTTTCACCCACTATTCCTCGGGGATTGCCTGCGCGCTGACGAACGGTTTTTTCGGTGTATGATGGTCAATCTTTACGAAGCGTGACCGCGTCACACGTCTGTCGCCAACACGCGGCAGACTCGACGCTGGTCCTGTTACTTCAATCGTCACCCCTTCATCAGGAGATATCCAATGAGCGTACTCGTCGGCAAACAAGCCCCGGATTTCGACGTACCTGCCGTCCTCGGCAATGGCGAAATCGTAGACAGCTTCAAACTGTCTGAAGCCATCAAGGGCAAATACGGCCTGGTGTTCTTCTACCCGCTGGACTTCACCTTCGTCTGCCCATCCGAGCTGATCGCTCTGGATCACCGCATGGACGATTTCAAGGCACGCAATGTGGAAGTGGTCGCCGTTTCCATCGACTCCCACTTCACCCACAATGCCTGGCGCAACACGGCCATCAATGATGGCGGCATCGGCAAAGTCAAATACACCATGGCTGCCGATATGAAGCACGATATCGCCAAAGCCTACGACGTTGAGTCCGAAGGCGGCGTGGCGTTCCGTGGCGCGTTCCTGATCGACGACAAGGGCGTTGTGCGCTCGCAGATCATCAACGACCTGCCGCTGGGCCGTAACATGGAAGAGCTGATCCGCCTGGTCGACGCGCTGCAGTTCCACGAGGAACACGGCGAAGTCTGCCCTGCGAACTGGAAGAAAGGCGACAAGGGCATGACCGCTTCCACCGAAGGTGTGGCGGCTTACCTGACCGAGAACGCCGGCAAACTGTAAGCCGGATTCAAGGTATAAAAAAACCGGCCTGAGAAGGCCGGTTTTTTTGTGCGCGGGATTCAGCTTCAGTCGCCGAAATCTTCCCAGCCGCCCATCTGTTTCCAGCGATTGACGATGCCGCAGAACAGCTCGGCGGTCTTTTCGGTGTCGTAGCGGGCCGAATGCGCTTCGCGGCCGTCGAAGTCGATTCCGGCGGCCTGGCAGGCTTTTGCCAGCACGGTCTGACCATAGGCCAGTCCGGCGAGCGTGGCCGTGTCGAAACTGGAGAACGGATGGAAGGGGTTGCGCTTCATGTCCAGCCGCGCCACGGCGGCGTTGAGGAAGCCCAGGTCGAAACTGCTGTTGTGCCCCACCAAGATCGCGCGCTTGCAGCCGTTGGCTTTCAGCGCCTTGCGTACGCCGCGGAAGATGTCGGTCAGTGCGGCTTCTTCGCTCACCGCCATGCGCAGTGGATGATCGAGCTTGATCCCGGTGAACTCCAGAGCTGCCGCTTCGATGTTGGCACCTTCAAACGGCTCGACGCGGAAGAAGTGGGTGTGGTCCGGGTAAACGAAGCCCTGCTCGTCCATGCCTATGGTGGTTGCGGCAATTTCCAGCAGTGCGTCGGTGGCGCAATTGAAGCCGCCGGTTTCTACGTCGATAACGACAGGCAGGTAGCCGCGGAAACGCTCGGCCATCGGGTGGCGCGAACCGCCGCCACCGTGTTCCTGGTCGTCCTCGTAATGGTCTTCACTCACTTGCTTTCCTCCAGCAGGCGCCAGCGCAGTGTTTCACCGGCGCGCAGCGGGATAACGGTCAACTCGCCAAAGGGCAGGCTGGCGGGGGCGGTCCAGTCTTCACGAACCAGGGTGATGCGGTCGGTATTCGCGGGCAGGCCATAGAAGCGCGGGCCGTTGAGGCTGGCGAAACCCTCGAGCTTGTCCAGGGCGTTGCGTTGTTCGAACGCTTCAGCGTACAGCTCGATGGCGGCGAACGCGGTGTAGCAACCGGCACAACCACACGCGGCTTCCTTGGCGTGCTGGGCGTGGGGCGCGGAATCGGTGCCGAGGAAAAACTTCGGATTGCCGCTGGTCGCGGCATCCAGCAACGCCACCTGATGGGTATTGCGCTTGAGGATCGGCAAACAATAGAAGTGCGGCCGAATCCCGCCCACCAGCATGTGGTTGCGGTTGTACAACAGGTGGTGTGCGGTGATGGTCGCGCCGACGTTGGCCGAAGCCTCGGTGACGAACTGCACGGCGTCGGCGGTGGTGATGTGTTCGAACACCACCTTGAGGGTCGGGAACAGCTCGACCACGCGGCGCATATGTTCGTCAATGAAGATCTTTTCGCGATCGAACACGTCGACATCGCCACGGGTTACTTCACCGTGGATCAACAGCGGCATGCCCACCTCGGCCATGGCTTCGATGGCCGGCAGGATCTTGTCGATGCTGGTGACGCCGGAGTCGGAGTTGGTGGTCGCGCCGGCCGGGTACAGCTTGGCGGCGTGCACGAAGCCGCTGGCCTTGGCCTCGCGAATCTCCGAAGGCTGGGTGCGGTCGGTGAGGTAGAGCACCATCAGTGGTTCGAAGCGGCTGCCGGCCGGTCGTGCAGCGAGGATGCGCTGGCGATAGGCGTCGGCTTGCTCGGCGTTACGCACCGGAGGTACCAGGTTAGGCATGATGATGGCACGGCCAAAGGTGCGCGCGACATCGGCCACGGTATGGGGTAACACAGCACCATCACGAAGATGTATATGCCAGTCGTCGGGACGCAGCAGGGTCAGGCGGTCGGACATTGGGGATTCCAGGCGGGTCAATCTGGTGGGAATGCTACCGGAAAAGACTCGTGCAGGCACTCGCTATCAAGTTTTGCAGGATGCAACCGATAGCACTGGGTATGCCTTAACGATGTATGACGCTTTGAAGTGTTGTAGTAACCAGTGGAGCCTCCCGTGCGCCAGCATTATTTTGCCCTGCTCAGTGTGTTCGCCAGCCTGCCCGCGATGGCCCTCACGTTCCAGACACGTCTGGAGAATATTGAGTGGAAAGTGGAGGGCGATCAGTTCGAGTGCCGCCTGACCCAGCCGATCACCGATTTCGGCTCGGGTGAGTTCGTGCGCCGGGCGGGCGAGCAGGCGATATTTCGTCTGAAAGCCTATAACGGTTCGCTCGGTGCCGGCTCCGCCACGTTATTGGCTGCGGCCGCGCCCTGGCAACCGGGGCGCGGCGACATCAACCTGGGTGCAGTACGCGTCGGCAGCGGTGATGTGCTGTTCAACAGCTCTCAGGGCCAGGCCGGACGCCTGTTCACCGGTTTGCTCGAAGGCCGCAGCCCGACCGTCCGGCACTATGGGCGCGAAGGTGGATATTCGGAAATTCGCCTGCTGCCGGTGAAGTTCACCAAGGCCTACAACGACTATCAGCTCTGTACGACCAAGCTATTGCCGATGAACTACGATCAGGTCAAGCAGACGGAAGTCGGTTTCCCCGGTGGTGGTATCGAACTGGATGCAGCGGCCAAGCAGAAACTGTCGGTGATTGTCGCCTTTATGAAAGCCGACCCCACCGTCAACCATATCGAATTGAACGGCCATTCGGATAACAGCGGCAACCGCCTGACCAACCGTGATGTTTCACGACGCCGTGCCTTGGCGGTAGTGGACTACTTCAAGGCCAACGGCATTCCGGAATCGCAGATCACCATGCGTTTCCACGGTGAAAGCTATCCCTTGGCGCCCAACACCAATGCCGCCAACCGGGCACGCAACCGTCGGGTCAACGTGCAACTCGAACGTGTGGCCGCACCCGAGAAGCCGGCGTCCCAAGCCACCGCCCCGAGCAACCCTGCGGCCACCTCATAACGTGCGACTGTCAGTCGCCCGTTCGACATAATCTGTCGCTTTATCTTCATTTGCTGTCGCGCCCCTGTAATTTCACGGTTTTGATCGGTAGAATCGTCGCCTTTCCGTACAACCCCGTGGAGTGATGGCATGGCCGACGTAAACAAGGTCGTTCTCGCGTATTCCGGCGGCCTGGACACTTCGGTGATCCTCAAGTGGCTGCAGGATACTTATAACTGTGAAGTGGTGACCTTCACCGCTGACCTGGGTCAGGGCGAAGAGGTCGAACCTGCACGTGCCAAGGCGCAAGCCATGGGCGTGAAAGAGATCTACATTGACGACCTGCGCGAAGAGTTCGTCCGCGATTTCGTTTATCCGATGTTTCGCGCCAATACCGTCTATGAAGGCGAATATCTGCTCGGCACCTCCATCGCACGTCCGCTGATCGCCAAGCGCCTGATCGAAATCGCCAACGAAACCGGTGCTGATGCCATTTCCCATGGCGCCACCGGCAAGGGCAACGATCAAGTGCGTTTCGAACTGGGCGCCTACGCGCTCAAGCCCGGCGTGAAAGTGATCGCGCCCTGGCGTGAATGGGACCTGCTGTCCCGTGAAAAGCTGATGGATTACGCTGAAAAGCACGCAATCCCGATCGAGCGCCACGGCAAGAAGAAGTCCCCGTACTCGATGGACGCCAACCTTCTGCACATCTCCTATGAAGGCGGCGTGCTGGAAGACACCTGGACCGAGCACGAAGAAGACATGTGGAAATGGACCGTCTCCCCGGAGAACGCTCCTGACAAGCCGCAGTACCTGGAACTGACTTACCGTAACGGCGATATCGTTGCGCTGGACGGCGTCGAAATGACCCCGGCTACCGTACTGGCGACCCTTAACCGTATCGGCGGGGAACACGGTATCGGCCGTCTCGATATCGTCGAGAACCGCTATGTGGGCATGAAGTCCCGTGGCTGCTACGAAACGCCGGGCGGCACCATCATGTTGCGTGCTCACCGCGCCATCGAGTCCATCACCCTGGACCGTGAAGTGGCCCACCTCAAAGATGAGCTGATGCCCAAGTACGCCAGCCTGATCTACACCGGCTACTGGTGGAGCCCCGAGCGCCTGATGCTGCAGCAGATGATCGACGCCTCCCAGGCCCACGTGAACGGCGTGGTGCGCCTGAAGCTGTACAAGGGCAATGTGATCGTGACCGGTCGCAAGTCCGATGAGTCACTGTTTGACGCCAACATCGCGACCTTCGAGGAAGACGGCGGCGCGTACAACCAGGCGGATGCAGCGGGTTTCATCAAGTTGAACGCCTTGCGCATGCGCATCGCGGCCAACAAAGGACGCAAGTTGTTCTGAGTGTTTTGCATATCGTGAAAAAGCCCCTTACGCAAGGGGCTTTTTTTTGCCTGGAAAATACCAATGCGCGCATTAGTTAAGCTCGACGTTTACAAATGTTTAGCGTGTGTTTAGAGAGTTTCTCAATCTGTTTGGGCGCTATTTTAGAGTTTGAGACATTTACTTTTTCGGAGAACGGTTTTTTACATGTGACATAGGAACTATGTCTTACAGAAAATTCACTCATGTAGGCCCGATAGAGATGTAGTTTGTGGAATTTTCTGTAGGAAAATGGAATGTTTATAAATATGTTAAATGGAACTAAAGCGAGTAGGGTTTTATCAGTCGTTCGTGTAGGCCCCAATGGCATACAAGGGGTATTTGCTGAAAAAACTGTGCGCCGCGTTTACCGCGCAGGCCTTGGGATGAAGATATTTCACTCAAAATATGTACGAGCAGGGAAAGGTCTGAAAGGCCTCATAAAACCCAATACATCAAAGTTGGCGAATTTTTGTAGGTCGATTCCTATCTTGTTGTGGGGTGGGTCTCTGCCTGCTGTTGCTCGGGGGGGAGCGCTATGCCAACTAGTAGACGACTAGGCTATTGTGCTTTCTCTAAATAATTCGAACAGCGAAATTGGACTTTCTCATGAATAAAGTGCTGATCGTGGATGATCATCCTGTCATTCGGCTTGCTGTACGCATGCTAATGGAGCGTCATGGTTATGAGGTCGTTGCCGAGACCGATAACGGTGTCGATGCGTTGCAACTTGCGCGGGAACATATGCCGGATATCGTCATATTGGATATCGGCATCCCCAAACTCGATGGCCTTGAGGTTATTTGCCGGTTGGCCTCGACCAAGCAAGCCGTATCGTTCAAGGTGCTGGTGCTGACGTCCCAGGCGCCCGGCCATTTTTCCATGCGTTGCATGCAGGCCGGAGCCGCTGGTTACGTGTGCAAGCAGCAGGACCTGACCGAGTTGCTGAGTGCTATCAAGGCGGTGCTGTCCGGCTATAGCTACTTCCCGAACCAGGCGCTCAATTCGGTGCGGTCCACCATGGGCAACGCCAGTGAGGCAGACATGGTCGAACGTTTGTCAGGGCGGGAAATGATGGTGCTGCAACAGTTGGCCCGTGGCAAAACCAATAAGGAGATTGCCGACGGCATGTTTCTCAGTAACAAGACCGTCAGCACTTACAAGACGCGACTGCTTCTGAAGCTCAATGCCCGTTCACTCGTCGATCTGATTGAGCTTGCCCAGCGCAATGGCCTGGTGTGAGGCGCACGCTTCACCCTTCTGACCTTTGCGTGAAATCCGGTACAAAAAAGCCTCCGTCAGGGAGGCTTCCGGCCGCCTGCCGAATGCTTAGAAGTCGAAGTCGTAATCGGCCAATTGTTTCTTCAAGCGTCGCTCTTCCAGAAGGTTGTCGATAACCAGGCGTTTGCTCAGATTGGTCTTGGCCGCCTCTTGGACGGGCGGCGGCGCCTCATCGTCTTCCTGCTCATCCAATTCGTCATCCACTTCCAGTTGTTCTTTGCCAGTGCTCATAGGGTTCACTCCAGGCTAAGACTGCCGTTGGCGCTCCTTATAGCGATAATCCACGAAGGCGTAAAAAAGATTTTTTCAATCGATTGATTGGGAAAACCAACAACCCTCAATCGTCGGAGGTCTTGTCCTTGTATTCACAGAGATCTTCGATCCGACAGCTGCCGCAGCGAGGCCTGCGCGCCTGGCAAACATAGCGCCCGTGAAGAATCAGCCAGTGATGGGAATCGAGCAGATAGGGCTTGGGCACGAATTTCATCAGCTGTTTCTCAACCTCCACTACATTCTTTCCGCGGGCGATACCGGTTCGGTTGCTGACGCGAAAAATATGCGTGTCCACCGCCATGGTCAGTTGCCGAAATGCCGTATTGAGCACAACGTTGGCTGTCTTTCGGCCCACGCCGGGCAGTGCTTCCAGGGCTTCCCGAGTTTGCGGCACTTCGCTGGCGTGTAGCTCCATGAGCAGGCGGCACGTCTCGATCACGTTCTTGGCCTTGCTGTTGTACAGACCGATGGTCTTGATGTACTCCGATAACCCCTCCACACCCAAGGCATAAATCGCTTCCGGCGTATTGGCCACCGGGAACAGCCTGGCCGTGGCCTTGTTGACACCGACGTCCGTGGATTGCGCCGACAGGATCACCGCGATCAGCAGCTCGAACGGCGAGGAGTAAGCCAGTTCGGTCTTCGGTTCCGGATTGTCTTCGTGAAACCTGCGGAAAATTTCCAGGCGTTTTGCAGCGTTCATAGGGGCGGACGTTTCCTTGCAGGCGGTCGACGTGATTGTAGCAATACACAGCGCAGCGTCAGCTGTGGGTCAGGTGTTACCGTTGGCGTTGCAAGTGGCTTCGGCATCCTGCAGCGCCTGCTCGGCGGCGTTCAACGCGACACTCAAGCTTGCCAGTTGTTGTTCGTCAGCCTGTTGATCCTGAGCCTTTTTCAATGCTGCCCGGCGCATTGCCAGTTGGATCTTCGCACGCTTGAGTTCAACGCTTTTGATTGTCGGCAGCGGTGGCGGGATGTTGACCTCCAGCGCGGCAAGCGCCTGCTCCGAGGCTTCGAACTGCCTTTGCAGGACAATCAATTGCGACTGTTGCTCAAAGGTCGGGGGGTGACCAAACGCCTTCAGGGATTTGTGCAGTTGCGCACGGCTCATGGCGACACTGATTTTGGCTTGCTTGATTGCTGCATCCTGAGCGGCCTGATGGCCATCGGTCTGTGCTGCTGCCACCGGCGCAATGCGCTTGGCCCGTGCCACGCGTTCGGCGAGTTTGCAGGTTTGCTCACGTTGCAGACGCGCGTTGCGCTGTTCGAAACGCCGCCGTGCCCGGTCGCGTTTGAAGCCACGTTCGCGCCGCTCGTCGTCGCTGCGCGCCAGGTCACCCACAATCGGCAGGACTTCAGCGAGTGGGCGCATTTCGATGCAGTCGACAGGACAGGGCGCCACACACAGGTCGCAACCGGTGCACTCGTCGATGATCACCGTGTGCATCAACTTGGCGGCGCCCACGATGGCGTCCACCGGGCAAGCCTGGATGCATTTGGTGCAACCGATGCATTCAGCTTCACGGATGTAGGCGATCTGGGCCGGTGCGTCGCCGCGACTGATATCCAGGGCCAGTACCGGCACGCGCAGCAATTGCGCAAGCCCGGCGATGGTTTCCTGGCCACCAGGTGGGCATTTGTTGATGGCCTCGCCGTTGGCGATGCCTTCGGCGTAAGGCTTGCAGCCGGGGTGCCCGCACTTGCCGCATTGAGTCTGCGGTAGCAGCGCGTCGATACGTTGAATGAGGTTCATGCTGTGATCATAGCGTTGACGCCCGACCCGCCGATGCGGGCGGGCTGAAAAGCCCCGGCGTCGAACGCCGGGGGCATCCTGCAGGGTTTACTTGATGCGTTGACCCGGCTTGGCGCCGCTGTCCGGGCTGAGCAGATAGATTTCTGCGCCGCCAGGGCCGGCCGCCATCACCATGCCTTCAGAGACACCGAATTTCATTTTTCGTGGCTTGAGGTTGGCGATCATCATGGTCAGGCGACCATCGAGCTTGGACGGGTCCGGGTAAGCGCTCTTGATGCCGGAGAACACATTGCGCTGCTCGCCGCCCAAGTCCAGGGTCAGGCGCAGCAGCTTGTCGGCGCCTTCCACGGCTTCGGCCTTGACGATCAGTGCAACCCGCAGGTCTACGGCGGCGAAAGCGTCGAACTCGATTTCCTCGGAAATAGGGTCTTTGGCCAACTCGCTGTCATCGGCTGGCGCAGTCGCGCCGGTATCGGTCTGGCTGGCGACCAGATCTTCTTTAGATGCGTCGGTCATGGCTTGGACTTTCACCGGGTCGATGCGGGTCATCAATGGCTTGAACGTGTTCAACTGATGGTTGCCGAGCAGCGTGGCGTGGTCGTTCCAGGTCAGTGGCGCGACGTTGAGGAACGCCTCTGCATCGGCGGCCAGCAGCGGCAGCACCGGTTTGAGGAAGATCACCAGCTGACGGAACAGGTTGACGCCGGTGGCGCAGATCGCCTGGACCTCAGCCTCCTTGCCTTCCTGCTTGTTCAGCGACCATGGCGCCTTGTCGGCAATCCAGGCGTTGGCGCGGTCGGCCAGGCCCATGATTTCGCGCATGGCGCGGGCAAAGTCGCGGGCTTCATAGGCCTCGGCAATGCCCGGCGCGGCGGCCAGGAATGCATCGGTCAATTCCGGAGCAGCGTTTTCAGCGACCAGCACACCTGCGTTGCCTTTGTGGATAAACCCTGCACAACGGCTGGCGATATTGACGACCTTGCCGACCAGATCCGAGTTGACCTTCTGTACGAAGTCTTCCAGGTTCAGGTCGAGGTCGTCGACGCCACGGCCCAGCTTGGACGCGTAGTAGTAACGCAAATATTCCGGCGACAGGTGGTCCAGGTAGGTACGTGCCTTGATGAAAGTGCCGCGGGACTTGGACATCTTCTGCCCGTTCACCGTCAGGTAGCCATGCACGGCAATGCCGGTCGGTTTGCGGTAGCCCGAACCTTCGAGCATCGCCGGCCAGAACAGCGCGTGGAAGTTGACGATGTCCTTGCCGATGAAGTGGTACAGCTCGGCGGTGGAATCCTTGCCCCAGAACGCATCGAAGTCCAGCTCCGGTGTGCGGTCGCAGAGGTTCTTGAAGCTGGCCATGTAGCCGATCGGCGCGTCCAGCCAGACATAGAAGTACTTGCCCGGCTCGCCCGGAATTTCGAAGCCGAAGTACGGCGCATCGCGGGAAATGTCCCACTGTTGCAGGCCGGCATCCAGCCATTCGGCGATTTTGTTGGCCACGGCCTCCTGCAGGGTGCCGCTGCGGGTCCAGGTTTGCAGCATTTGCTGGAAATCCGGGAGCTTGAAGAAGAAGTGCTGGGAATCCTTGAGCACCGGGGTGGCGCCTGAGATGGCCGACTTCGGGTTCTTCAGGTCGGTGGGTGCATAGGTGGCACCGCATTTCTCACAGTTGTCGCCGTACTGGTCGTCGGTGCCGCATTTCGGGCAGGTGCCCTTGATGAAGCGGTCGGCCAGGAACATTTTCTTTTCCGGGTCGAAATACTGGGTGATCGAACGCGTGGCGATGTGGCCTGCGTCTTTCAACCGCAGGTAGATCTGGCTCGAAAGCTCACGATTTTCATCGGAGTGGGTCGAATGGAAATTGTCGAAATCCACCAGGAACTCGGCAAAGTCGGCGCTGTGTTCAGCCTGCACATTGGCGATCAGTTGTTCCGGAGTGATGCCTTCCTTTTCGGCGCGCAACATGATGGCCGAACCGTGGGCGTCGTCCGCGCAGACATAAATGCATTGATTGCCGCGATGCTTTTGGAAGCGCACCCACATATCGGTCTGGATGTACTCAAGCATATGGCCAAGATGGATGGAACCATTGGCATAGGGCAGGGCGCTGGTGACGAGGATCTTGCGTGGCTCGGACATGGGGCTCGGCTACTTGATGAAACGGAGGTCGGCCACTATAAAGCGCCGGGAAATTTATTTCACCCCGTGGTGCTGTTTCAGAATCTTCCCATCCTGCGAAAGCATGCCGCTGGCGGCCTGGAACGGTTAGGATAGCCGCCTGTTTCATTCAGTCTTTTTCGGGAGTAGCCCATGAGCGCCGTCAATCGCGCAGCGGTGGAAGCCGTTCTTCGCCAGTACACCGACCCCTATTTGAACCAGGACCCGGTCAGTGCCGGCTGTGTGCGGGCCATCGAGGTACAGGGTGACCAGGTATCGGTCCAGCTGGAGCTGGGCTATGCCGCCGGCCTGTTCAAAAACGGCTGGGCGCAGATGCTGCAGATGGCCATCGAAGGCCTCGACGGCGTGCGCTCGGCGAAGGTCGACATCCGATGCGTGATCGCGTCGCACAAGGCCCAGGCACAGATTCCTGGCCTGGCCAACGTCAAGAATGTGATCGCCGTGGCCTCGGGCAAGGGCGGCGTGGGTAAATCCACCACCGCCGCCAATCTGGCCCTGGCCCTGGCCCGCGAAGGCGCGCGCGTGGGCATCCTCGACGCCGATATCTATGGCCCGAGCCAGGGTGTGATGTTCGGCATTGCCGAAGGCACACGGCCCAAGGTCAAGGACCAGAAGTGGTTTGTGCCGATCGAGTCCCTGGGCGTGGAAGTGATGTCCATGGCCTTCCTGACCGATGACAACACGCCCATGGTCTGGCGCGGGCCGATGGTTTCCGGTGCGCTGCTGCAATTGGTCACCCAGACTGCCTGGGGCGATCTGGACTATCTGGTGATCGACATGCCACCCGGTACCGGCGATATCCAGTTGACCCTGGCACAGAAAGTCCCGGTAGCCGGGTCGGTGATCGTCACCACGCCCCAGGACCTGGCATTGCTGGATGCGAAGAAAGGCGTGGAGATGTTCCGCAAGGTCAACATTCCGGTGCTGGGCGTGGTGGAAAACATGGCGGTGCACATCTGCTCCAACTGCGGCCATGCCGAACATCTCTTCGGCGAGGGCGGCGGCGAGAAGCTGGCGACTCAATACGGCGTCGAACTGCTGGCCTCGTTGCCGCTGTCGATGTCCATCCGTGAACAGGCCGATGGCGGCAAGCCTACGGTGGCTGCCGAGCCCGATGGTCAGATTGCCATGGTCTATCAGGAACTGGCCCGCCATGTGGGCGCGCGGATAGTCCTGCAGGAGGCGACCAACCCCATGATGCCGACAATCACCGTCAGCGACGACTGAATCCCGCTGTAGGAACAGTACCGCATAGGCTTGTGACGTTCTTTTCCCAATCAGTCGTGTAAGCATTCGCTTACCGTCATGTAGGTATTTGGTTTTTTTACCGGGAACGAGCGTCTCGAATCTTCGAGCGATATTTCTAACTGCTTGAAATAAAACAATTATTTAATGTCGCTTGAGCATCGCTGGTTGGCCGCCATCCGTTTGGATCCCGTTGAACTTATCCTGGGAGGCTCTAACATCAGCCCTGTGTCCACGGATTGGCACAGCCATCAAGGAACGGTGGTTTGAAGGAATGTCGCAGGATGCGATTCATCAGGACGATGAAAAGGATTAAAGGGACTAGGGAAAAAATGTGGGCGGGTCATACCGCCCCTTTTTTCGCCTGTAGAAAAGTGAAAACGGCTACATGAAAACGCAAAAAAGGCCCGCAAAGGGCCTTTTTTGGCAACGACGCTGCTATCAGCGTTCGAGATCTGCAATCTTGCCGGTTTTGCCATCCCATTCTTCTGCATCGGGCAGCGCGTCTTTTCTTTCCGTGATGTTCGGCCAGATGTCCGCCAACTCGGCATTCAACTCAATGAAGTTTTCCATACCCGCAGGTACTTCATCTTCAGAGAAGATGGCGTTAGCCGGGCATTCCGGTTCACACAGGGCGCAGTCAATGCACTCGTCCGGGTGGATGACCAGGAAGTTCGGGCCTTCGTAGAAGCAGTCCACCGGACACACTTCTACGCAGTCGGTGTACTTGCACTTGATGCAGTTGTCGGTGACGACGAAGGTCATTTCTAATTTTCTCCTCAGGCGGCGGCAGCGAAACCCTGTGTGGCAGGGCTCGCGAGGTTCGGGAGCGATAGTCTGCAGGCCAGGCTAAAAGCCTGCAGCATCCCAAACCGCGCGAGAGTCTACCAGCTTGCACGCGTGTGCGTTATATCCGAGTCTTCAGTGCATATAACATTTCGAGCGCTTTGCGCGGCGTCAGGTCATCCAGGTCGAGCTTGGCCAGCTCATCGAGTACCGGATGGGGCAGGCTGGCGAACAGGTCGCTCTGGTGCGGCGCGGCGGGTTTCCTGCTGGCCTTGGCAGGGCTGGCAACTACGGTTTCATGGGGCAGGGCCGTGGTTTCCAGGCGGCTGAGGTGTTCGCGGGCGCGGGCGATCACATCATTGGGCACGCCGGCCAACTGCGCGACCGCCAAGCCATAACTCTGGCTGGCCGGACCAGGCAGTACATGGTGCAGGAACACGATGCGCTCGTTGTGCTCGGTGGCATTGAGGTGCACGTTGGCTACCAGCGACTCGCTTTCCGGTAACACGGTCAGTTCGAAATAGTGAGTGGCAAACAGCGTATAAGCGCGCAGATGCGCCAGACGTTCGGCCGCCGCCCATGCCAGCGACAGGCCGTCGAACGTGCTGGTGCCGCGGCCCACTTCGTCCATCAACACCAGGCTGCGGTCGGTGGCGTTATGCAGGATGTTTGCGGTTTCGCTCATTTCCACCATAAACGTCGAGCGCCCACCGGCCAGGTCGTCACTGGAACCGATCCGGGTAAAAATCCGGTCCACCAGGGACAGCTCGCAACTGGCCGCTGGTACGAAGCTGCCGATGTGTGCCAGCAGCACGATCAGCGCGGTCTGGCGCATATAGGTGGATTTACCGCCCATGTTCGGGCCGGTAATCACCAGCATGCGGGTGTCGTCGTCCAGCGACAGGTCGTTGGCGACGAATGGCGTGGTCAACACCTGCTCCACCACCGGGTGGCGTCCTTGCACGATGCGCATGCACGGCTCGCTGACAAAACGCGGGCAGTTGAGGTCCAGGTTCAGCGCACGTTCGGCCAGGTTGCTCAGCACGTCCAGTTCCGCCAGGGCGGCAGCGGTGTCCTGCAGCGGCGCCAGGCGGCTGATCAAGTCCTCGAGCAAGGCTTCGTAGAGCATCTTTTCCCGAGCCAGGGCGCGGCTTTTGGCCGACAGCGCCTTGTCTTCGAACGCTTTGAGCTCCGGGGTGATAAAACGCTCGGCGCCCTTGAGCGTCTGGCGACGTTGATAGTCGATAGGCGCCGACTCAGCTTGCTTGCTCGGCAGCTCAATAAAGTAGCCGTGTACACGGTTGTAGCCGACCTTCAGGTTGGCCAGCCCGGTGCGAGCTTTTTCGCGGGCCTCCAGGTCAATCAGGAACTGGCCAGCGTTTTCACTCAGCGATTGCAGCTCATCCAGCTCGCTGTCGTAACCGGTTTTCAATACACCGCCGTCACGGATGATCGCTGGCGGGTTATCAATGATGGCTTTTTCCAGCAGCGCCGCGAGGTCCGGGTATGTGCCAGCGGTGACTGCAAGCTGTTGCAGGTGCGGCGTGTCCAGTTCGGTCATCGCCACTTGCAGTTGCGGCAGTGCGCTCAACGCATCCCGCAGACGCGCCAGGTCACGGGGCCGCGCGTTACGCAGGCCGATCCGCGCGAGGATGCGCTCGATATCGCCGATTTCTTTGAGTTGCGGCTGCAGCTTTTCAAAGCGATAGCCGTCAAGCAGGCAGGTAATAGAGGTCTGACGTGCCTGAAGGACGGTCAAATCCCGCAGCGGACGGTTCAACCAACGCGTCAGCAAGCGGCTGCCCATGGCTGTCTGGCAGCGGTCGACCACCGATTGCAGCGTGTTGTCGCGTCCGCCCGCCAGGTTGGTATCCAGTTCCAGGTTGCGACGGCTGGCGCCATCCAGCACCACGGTATCGTCCAGCCGCTCATGCCGCAGGCTGCGCAAGTGCGGTAGGGCCGTGCGCTGGGTTTCCTTGGCGTAGCTGAGCAGGCAGCCGGCAGCGCCGATGGCCAGCGTCAAGGTCTCACAGCCAAAGCCCTTGAGGTCCTGTACGGAGAATTGCTGGCACAAACTTTTCAGCGCCGAATCACGCTCGAAATCCCACGGTGCACGGCGCTTGGTCCCACGGCGCTTCTCCGCCGGCAAGTCCTTGGGCCAATCATCCGGAATCAACAACTCCACCGGATTGATACGCTCCAGCTCCGCCAGCAGGTTCTCCCAACCCTTGATCTCCAGCACGCTGAAGTTGCCGCTGGTGATATCCAGCACCGACAGGCCGAACAAACGCTCATCGCCCAACACCGCAGCGATCAGGTTATCGCGCCGCTCATCCAGCAACGCCTCATCGCTCACCGTGCCCGGCGTAATAATGCGGACTACCTGCCGTTCCACTGGCCCCTTACTGGTGGCCGGGTCACCGATCTGCTCACAGATCACCACCGACTCGCCCAGCTTCACCAGCTTGACCAGGTAGCCTTCCAGAGAATGGTAAGGAATCCCACACATCGGAATCGACTGCCCCGCCGACTGCCCGCGCGCGGTCAGGGTGATATCCAGCAGCTTGGCGGCCTTCTTCGCGTCTTCATAGAAGATCTCGTAGAAGTCGCCCATGCGATAGAACATCAACTGATCAGGGTGCTGGTTTTTCAGGCGCCAGTACTGCTGCATCATTGGCGTGTGAGAGGACAGATCGGAGGTGTTTTTACTCATTGGGTAGTAGGCAAATTCATTGAAGTGATGGGGCAAAGGGGGCGCTTGGCCCAGCATTTGTTGCGATGGGCGCAAGGTTAACACGCGAGGTCGGCCGTTCGCAGGTTGCAAACGGCCAGGTAAAAACAAATGTCGGGTCAGGGCAGGCGGCAGATAGCTCAAAGCTGAACAGGCCTGTATACGCCCTAGGCTATCGCCGCAAAAGCGCGACGATATCAAATGGAAATAGCATAGCCAAAGTCGATTTCGCTCGCCGGTACTCCGCCACGCATACCCCAGTTCTCGGGCTCTTGCTCGACCAGCAGTATCAACACTGCATGTGCCGAAATACCGAGCTGCGCAGCGATACGGTTACTGATCAATTCATAGAGCTGGCGCTTGGTTTCGAGTTTGCGCCCTTTGAACAGCGTGATTTCAATGTGGATGAACTCGTGGCGATCTCCTGGAGAACGAAAGGCGTTCTTGTCGTAGCAGACATAGCGTGCCTGGAGCTCTTCGTCACTGACCTTGAATACCGATTTCAAGCAGTTGTAGATCGTATCGATGATGGCGTGCTGGGTATCGGCGTCCCGGTGTACAGGGTCTTCTACTCTAACGATGGGCATACTGACCTCAGTTTGAATGCGGCTGGGTAGTGGCGTGCAGGAGTTCTTTCAGTAACTCGGCATGATCGTGCGTTTGGTTGTCGAGTAACCAGTGCAGAGCGGCTGACGTGTCCGGTGAGGATTTGTCTTGGGAGAGTTTAAAGCGCCCTTCGATCGTTTCCGGCCGTATGACCAACCCCAAGATGTGTGGAAGATTGGATATCACCCTCGGATCCCGCTTGTCGACCTGATAGTCAGAGGCCTGCTTCGATAACCGTTTCGCGGTTTGCTCGAGGATTTCCAGTGTTTGGTCTGGAGCGTCCACCACCGTAATGGTCGCCTGCATGTGAACGGCAAGGTAATTCCACGTCGGAAGTTGGCGCGAGACGTAAGCGTGTGGCGGTATGTAAGCCGATGGGCCCATAAAGACGATTTGAGCACTCAGATGCTGTTCGCCTTTGAACTGTGGGTTATTACCATCGACATGTCCGAACAACGACCCATCCGGTTGGCGCCATAGCGGAATGTGGCTACAAAGAAATTGTCCGTGCTTGTGCGATGTGATCATTGCCAGTGGAAAAACATCAATGAAACGATTGATCATTTCCGGGTCTGTAGAACGGTACTGAGGGTAATGAAAGGGGCATACGGACATGGTATGTACTCGAATTGGGTAGATAAGGTCAGGACGCGAGCACGGTGCGACGTTGCTTTCGGCGATCAAGTGCGATGACCATTTGCGCCAGCCAAGTCAGGGCGTTACCTGTCCTGAAAGTACCTGATGAAAGCGGTAGACGTAGGCCGTTGATCCCGCACAGCCGATCCATCAACGTTTGCCCCATCAGCATTGAAAGTGCGATGCCTCGACCGTTACAGCCACTCCATCCCATGATTCGGTCGTCATGGTGAATCCTCGGCATACCGTCTGGAGTGAGGCCTACCCAACCGGCCCACTGTTGCTCTGGTGCTTGCGCCACGATGCCGTAGAGACGCTTGATGCGATCCTGAAGCAATGCACTGCACCTGGCAGAGCGCTGAAGCGGTAACGCGAAGCAACCCGTCAGCAGCGTTGCGGGCCCCAGGCGGCGTGCAAACCACATGTCCTTGCGGTTGTCGGAAAATGGCAGCAGCCGTTCGCCATGGCACACCTGCGGTATGGCGAACGTCGCAAGCGTCAGGGCCAGCGGGCTGATTGCTCGCCGAGTCCTGCGGCTGGCGGCAGAACCATAGGCATTGCCGGCGATAAATACGCGTCCGGCCCTGATTTCACCCCGCTGAGTTTGCACGTTGACCCAGCGTGCCTGCGGTCGAACATCGACCGCGCTGCAACGTTCGATGATATGGCCACCTTTGCGGTTGACCGTGTCTGCCAGTCGATGCACGAATGCGAGGGGGTCAATTGCTCCCGCGTCGCTGAAGAGGAGGCCTTCGGCATATTCAGAAGTCCCTAAAGCATTCTCCAGCGCTTGCGGCTCCATGGACTCTACCTTGACCCCCAGGCGTACCCAGTTCTTCACCAGTTCGTCTGCCGCCCCTCTTGCAGCCCCAGCCATGGGTTGTACCCAGCCTTTCACCGTTAAATCCGATGGGGCGTATTCGATAACAGACTGCGCTGTTTCACATAGAGCGGCCAGGAAGGGCGCCGTATCTTCACCCAGCAAATGGTGGAGTGACGCCGGCGAGTGCCTTGAAGGTATGGGGACCACGAATCCCGAGTTCCGACCGCTTGCCCCGCAGCCCACTTCCCCGGCTTCAAGCACAGTGACCGAACAACCCGACTCAAGTGCCCGTAAGGCCGCCGCTAATCCGCCAATTCCCGCTCCCACTATCACGACATCACTTTCAAACGGCAGGTGGCCGGCGTGAGCGGTGCGGCACGACAATTGGGTTTGCCAGCAAGAAGGCGCCACCAGCATTTCGCTCAGGACCTGGTTATGCATGGGGTTGTTCCCTGACTGCCAGGTTGCTGATCAGCGACTGCACAATGTTTTGCGAGCGTAACGCCAGTAAACTGAAGGAGCCTGCATCCCCCATGCCATGCGAAGACTCACACAGCCCGTTGAGGTAAGTGGGTAAGCCGTTGCGCAAGTCGACGCGATAATCTCTGGCAATGGTCAGGGTGTCGATTTCATTTTCGCGGGCGATTGAAGCCAGTAATCTCGGAAACGGTTCTTGACGATCTCCGGCGCCCAGGTCAAGGAAGCCGGTGGCCAGAATAACCAAGTCGAATGATTGGCTATGAATGATCCCTTGAAGATACTGGCGACTATCGATTTGCACCCCATCGGAGGCAGGTGTACAGCCAACCATGTCCTCACACGTTCGTAGCTGCAACAGGCCTTCACCTTGCAGCATTTGCTCATACTTACGTACATAGAGCTGGTTCAGGACATCAATGTCTGACGACGAGTAATTGGTATGCACCAGTTCCTGACGTAACCGTGCCTTATGTTCTGCACTGGCGTTGTGGAACGTGTCGACAAATGAGGGGAAATAGACCTCATCGGAAAACGGGCTTGTATCCTTCTGGCGATAACCGAAATTACGCGTAAACCCCACGACCTCTCGAACGCCGCTCTGTCCACTGGCGTGAAGCAGAATCTCTACGGCACTCTGACTGCCGCCGATTACGGCTATGCGGCACTGTCCACCGGTGGCTGCCACCGCTTCGGCCAGGGCGGGCATATAGTCGTTCAAATGGCGTACGCGTCGATCTTTGACGTCCGCAAAAGGTGCAGGAATGTGCGGCGTGCGGCCAGGGGCAAGCACTAGAGAACGTGCAAGAAATACTCGGCCATCGGTGCAGCACACTGTGTAGTGGGCACTTTCTCCATTTGATGAGGGGACTGCTTCTACCGATGCCGCTTCACAACCGTAGGCGACGATGTGCTCAAAGAAACCAGCAGTCCAGGAAATATATTGGGCATATTCCGCACGCAAGGGATGGTGCAACGGAAGGTTCAAGTGCTCATACAGGCGGCCGTGTTCAAACAGAAAATTCGTGAAGGTGTAACGGCTACGCGGATTGCGCGGAGTGACCAGATCTCGCAGGGGGTGATTCTGGATATCCGATCCCGGCAACAGCATGTTTGGCTGCCACGCTGGGCCTGGGCGCTTCTCGAGAAATTGTACGCTCATGCCTGGAGACAATTCTTCCAAGGCGATTGCCAATGCGATGTTTGCCGGACCGAATCCGATACCCAGTACATCGAAAATTTTCTCTGAAGTGCTCATGCCTGCACCTCCCCATGGTGAGCACGTTCAGTGGATCGAGTTGAGCCGACCCGTTGCGAGGCCAGAGCACGGTCAAGTCGCTCCAATACCTGGTCGACTTCAGAGCGGGTGATGACCAGTGGCGGGAGGAAGCGCAGCACTGCGCCATGACGCCCTCCCGTTTCAATAATCAAGCCCTCGTTAAGGCAGGCACGCTTCACATGTGCAGCGATGGCTCCAGCAGCCTGCGGGTGACCGAGTGCATCGACGCTGCCATCCGGTTCAATCATCTCCATGCCAAGCATCAAACCCCGCCCCCGAACGTCACCGATGCAGGGATAGCGTTTCTGAAGCTGCAACAGGCCTTGACGTAGCTGTTCACCCACAACGTTGACATGTTCCAGCAGTCCTTCTCTTCTGATGAACTCCAGGGTCGCGGCTCCGCTGACCAATGCGATCTGATTGCCCCGGAACGTACCGGTATGTGCGCCGGGCTTCCATTGATCGTACTGATCCAAATACAGCAACACCGACAGTGGATAACCACCGCCGATCGCCTTTGAAAGCAGAATGGCGTCAGGCACGATATCCGCCTGCTGAAATGCAAACAGGTCGCCACTGCGACCAATACCGGCTTGGATTTCGTCAATAACCAGTGGCACATCGTACCGTTGGGTGATTTGCCTCACCTGGCGCAGCCAGTGCGCGCTTGCTGGAATGCAGCCTCCTTCACCCTGTATCGCCTCAAGCAAAACCATTGCCGGTTTTCCAATGCCACTTTCCGGGTCGCTGAGGGCGTTTTCCAGGCAAACCAGACTGAGTCGTTCTGTCTCTTGCGCAGAGGTGCCCGCGCCAAATGGACTGCGATATACGTAGGGATAGGGCAGAAAGTGTACTTCCCCAGGCAGACCACTAATCCCTTGTTTGGGTGCCAGATTGCCCATCATGCCCAGCGTGCCATGAGTCATCCCGTGGTAAGCCCCCTGGAAGACGATGATCGGTCGGCGTTTCGTCGCGATTTTGAACAGTTTCAGGGCAGCCTCGGCGGCGTCGGCTCCCGTAGGCCCACAGAACTGAATCTTCGCTTGTTTAGCAAATGCTGGAGGGAGTATCTCGTAGAGCTCCTGGACGAAATGCAGCTTGGCCGGGGTCGCTATATCGAGTGCCTGTTGCAACTGGCCGGACTGCAAAAACTCGATGACACGTTGTTGTACAAATGGATGATTGTGTCCAAGGGGAAGGGCCCCGGCACATGCAAGGCAATCCAGGTAACGGCGCCCTTCACTGTCGACAACCTCAGTGCCCGCACCTTGGCTCAGTACTCTAGGGATGTTTCTGGCATACGTCCGGGCATTGGATTCCCGACGTGCAAGAAAGTCGAGGGATGAATCAGTCATGGTTGACGTCCTTGTCAGATAGAAACAGATTCAATGACCTGCGTTGGTTGATGGGTGCTCGCGGCCTCGCCCAGGGCACGAATCCAACGGCGGTACTCAATCCCCATTCGATCACTGACTACATGCATTTCCGCTTGTGGGTCCAGTGGCAGGCGGGCGGGGCGCTGGGATTCAACAATGCGGCGATCCTGTTCGAAAACAGTGTTCTGCCGAGAGAGGATCTGTTCGAGTGTGAGATCCTGGCCGAAGTTAATGGCGACTATCAGCCAGATAATGCATTGCGATTCATCGACCGGAGTGGCATTGAAAAAGGTACAGAAGCGCTCCGTTTCGCCCGTCTTCTTGACGAAATAGGCAGTCGTGGGATTCAGCACCGAATAGGTATAGCGGGCGTTAACCGGTATCCCGCGATGGTCGCCGTACGGTTGAAAAACGCAAATCTCAGAAGAGTGCAGACCACGTTCGTCTTCCGTCACGTTGTACCGCTTCAGCGGTTCAGGCGCGTCCGGCAGACCATTGAGATGGGCATGCACAAAAGGAAAATGTGACGCATCGATAAAGTTTTCGAGGGAGCGCAACGCGTTTGCGTTGTAAAGGTAGGGACCCGCAAATACCTTGCGGTAGTCGTCATCTTGCCACTGGGGTAGTTCTGGCAGCGGTCGCAGTGGTTCCTCCAGGCTCACCCAGATGTAACCGTAGCGCTCTTGCGCAAAGTGGCGAAAAATGAGGCGCTGTGATGAGGGGCCTTTTCGCTCCGGATGTGCAGGAACCAACGTGCATTCGCCTTGGCTACTGTAACGCCACCCATGATAAGGGCATTCGATCTGCCCCTGTTTGACGCAGCCCAATGACAGTTTTGCACCCCGATGACCGCAGTAATCCTTCCAGGCATTCACTTCTCCCTGGTCGTCTCGCCATAACACCAATTCTTCGCCAAGTAAGCGCACCGCTTTGGGTTGGTCACCGCCTACATCCGAACTCAGACAAACCACGTGCCATTGCCCGGCGAGCGCGCGATAATCGAGTTCATCAGAGTTCCATTCGCCCCTGTATAACATGCCATCTCCTTGTCGTGCTTCGTGCTGGAATTGAGTTCTACAAATTGTCGAGTGCCAGGAACTTCGCAGTCTGAACAATCAACTCGCGTTCGGAAAAACTGGTCAACTCATCCGCCATCGCATGGCTATCCCCTGAGCGCTGCAGTTCAGCCAGCGTTTTTTGCATAGCGTGAATGGCTGCGCGTTGCAGATCAGATGGCACAATGACAAGTTGGTAGCCGAGTTCTGCAAGTACTGGCAAAGAAACGAGAGGAGTTTTTCCACCGTAGAACATATTCATGAGCTTTGGCCCAGGAAGCCGTTGGGCAATAATCTGAATTTGTTCGAGGGTCTGCGGCGCTTCTACAAAAATCATGTCGGCACCCGCCTCAACATAACGTTGCGCCCTGACCAGCGCCGCATCGAAACCCTCAATTGCTATTGCGTCGGTGCGCGCAATTACCAGGCAATGAGTGTCTTGCAAACTGGCCCGCGCAACTTTTATTTTTTGACACATGTCTTCGACGTCAATCAGCGACTTATTATCCAAGTGTCCACAGCGTTTAGGGAATGTTTGATCTTCCAGATGGAAGGCTGCTACACCGATCCGCTCCAAGGCTCTCACGGTACGTTGTACGTTGGCAGTTCCGCCAAATCCGGTGTCGGCATCTGCGATAACGGGAATATCGCTGGCTTCGACAATTTTCTCGATCCGCTCGACAACTTCTGAAAAGCTCAGCAACCCGATATCCGGATAACCGGACGCTCGAGCGATAGCACCACCGCTGGCATACACAGCGTCAAAGCCCGCCAGACTGACCAGCCTTGACGACAGTCCGTCATAGACGCCAGGTGCCATAATGGTTTTTCCGGAATTTAATAAGTCACGAAGAACTTTTGCACTTTTCAATTGCAAGTCTCACTGTATGAAGTTGGTGTTGAGTAGTTGCATTTAAGTATATTTAATTGATGCCGAAGCAGGCTCGGTACACAAGCGTAATACCACTAGTCAATATAATAATACTTATGAGTCTGGTGAATGTATTGCGAGATATTTTGAACGAGATGTGTTCGCCAGCCCACAGTCCCAACAATAAAGCGGGCAATAAGTAGAGGGCAGTTACCACTAATGCAAGATCGGCATAGGCTCCTGCCAGAGTGAGCATGGTCATACGTACCAGCGTACTGATTCCAATCAATGTGCTTTGAGTGGCGCTCGCTTCCTCTTTAGTGTTTGTTCTGCCGTTCAGATAGATCGCGTAGAGGAAGCCGCCGCTCCCAAATAAAGCGCCCAACAGTCCGCCGCCGGCGCCCAGGGGCATTGCCCATGTCGCAGATAGGTGTCGGGTTCGGATTGGTTTTGTGAGCGTGTACACGGCATATAAGGTTACGAAGCAGCCCATCGCGAGCATTAATGCGTCAGCTTTTGTATTGAGCAGCAACGTTATACCCGCCACGCTACCCAGGGTCATAAACGGCAGCAGTCTGGTGAGTTCAATGCGCACCACGTGCTTATGAGCGCGCGCCAGTTTTCCAAATGCAGCCACGCAGTCAAGCAACACCAGTAGAGGGATCGCTTGCGACAGAGGCATGTAATTTACCAACACAGGCCCCGCTAGCAGTGCCGTCCCGAAACCCGCAATAGAAAAAATGATGTAGGCCAGGCTGATGGTCACGAACATTATTGCCAAAGTCGCGCTGTCGAAAGGGGCGTGGAGAAAAGCGTCCGGCATTGTCGTGGGTCCATGACGTGATGTTTGGTAACCCTACCCAACAGAACAAAAATCTACTAATATGAAAATAAGAAATTACTGATCACATTTTGGCATAGCTATGATGATATCAATGAAGCAGTTGCGATATTTTGTGGAGATCGCAGAACATGGAAGCTTCAGTGTTGCAGCGCAGAGACTATTTATTGCTCAGTCAGCACTCAGTCGACAAATGAAGGAGCTGGAGAACAACCTGGGTACGCTTTTGTTTGAGCGCACCGCAAGGCAGCCACATCTAACGCCTGCTGGGCTAGCCTTTTTGCCAAGGGCCAAAGTTATCTTGAGTGACGTCGATAGTGCCGCTCGGCTGGCGACTTCGGTAGGGAATGGTCAGCGAGGTACTTTACGGCTTAGCCATGCCAGCACGGTGCCGCTCACCGGGAAGTTGAAAGATGCGCTTGGGCTTTATCTGGAGCGTATGAAAGATGTGTATATTGAAGTGTCGGAGGAATCTTCAGAAATACAACTAATGAATTTAGTTGATAATCGTATTGATGCGGGGCTGTTCAGGCTGCCGGTGTTGCATCAAATGAATAATATCAAGCTTCTTCCTCTGTTTAGTGAGAAAGTTGTTGTTGCCGTTGGCTCTACCCATCCGCTCGCATCAAGAAGTTCAATATCACTTGCTGAGTTGCGGGATGAAGCATTCGTGTCGATAGCCCACCCAAAACGCGGAGGGCTTAGTTATCTTTCCTTTGAACTTTGCGCTCGCGCAGGATTTGCTCCGAAGTCAGCGCAGGTTTATTCTTTGAAAACGACACAGTCGTTGTTGATCCAGGCAGGATTCGGTATTGCACTGCTTCCCGTTTCAATGGTTAAAGCTACTTTGTTGCACGCTATTGATATAAGTGATGAAGGGTGTGAAAGCGAGGTCGTTCTTGCCCACCACGAACGTGACTCAATGCTGGTAGAGACTTTCGTTGAACACTTTCGAGAGGCATTTTACGTCGATTGAGGTAATCGTTGTGACAGAGGAACTGGGTTTCCCGGACCGCCAAGCGGGCAAACCAGCGATCATACCCATGGACACCGGCTATCTGGACTTACGCCCACTGGCCGGGAACAACCCTCTGATCACCCCAAGAAACGCCGCAAACAAATTGATTGAAGTCGCGGTAGTGATAGCAATCAATACATTGTCCGAGAACGGCGCTTTCCCCGAGTAATACGTCGACCACCCATTCCACACCAACAGAACCGCCCAGAAGATCACACCGCAGGCAGCAAACCAAAACGCACGCCCCGCGTACTTCTTGCGCAGTTGCCTTTCAGCTTTCTGATCTTTGAGATTCTGGTTTCTTTCATCGTCGGGGCCTATGGCTTGCTCGCCACCGGCTTGGGAGTCCTGGTCAGGCCCTGCCACGGGGGGCAGGGTGAGTTCCAGGTTGTCGAGTTCTTCACTCACGGATGCGGCTCTTTGGATGAATGAGTGCTGCCATGTCTTCCCAGTCGATGGCGGAACCATCGGCACCCTTGAGGGCCCAGGCTGTGCCGTCCTCGTGGGAAAGGTTGGACAGCTGGGTGCCGGACCATTTGCCGTATTTGTTGATGATCCGGTCAATCAAACGATGGGTGTAGGTATCGCTCTCAGGAACCCTCGGTGTCACGAAGACAATGTCTTCGGCGTCGGGCTTCAGGTTGCTCAGCAGCGAAGTCACCGGGCGATTACCGTAGGATTTCAACTCATGGTACAGCGATGGAATGACCGGGCCATACTGCCAACGGGCAAAGTGGTCATCCATGAGCGGTTGATCCCGCTCGCGCAGATGCCAGGACTGCGTATAGAACAGCAGTTTTTGAAGCTTCATGGGCGTAAGGCCCGAAAGCTTGCCTTCCTTCGCGCGTTCAATGAAGGCGTTAGCGACAGCTAGCGCTGAATAAGCCATAAGCACCCCCGTCTTTGCTGGCTACAATGTTACAGAGTTTTATACATAGGCCCTGAGTTGTCGACAAGCAAGGTGGCGCTCTGCGGCAATATCAAGCTGGCGGGATAATAAAGTGTGAGTTGCTGGTTGTATATACAGTATTTTGTTTCGGGTTAAGTGAAATTGAATTTTTAATGCATAAATATGCAAATTAGCATTTGCCAACTTTGAAAAGTCTCGTCACTATCCCGTTCATGCAAAAACGCACCGTTTCTATCGTCTTGAAAGAGCTGCTGGCTCGCGATCGGATCTCCCCCACGGAGCTTCACCGACGCACTGGCGTGCCTCAATCCACACTATCCCGGATCCTCAACGGCAAGATCGTTGACCCGTCGGACAAACACATCTCGCGCATCGCCGAATACTTTCGCGTCAGCACCGACCACCTGCGCGGGCGCGGGGCGTTGCGTGACGATGGACGCGACCCGATGCACTCGGAACTCAAGGACATAAGCCTGTGGGATGACGACACGCCCGTTAATGATGACGAGGTGTCGATCCCCTTTCTGCGCGAGGTTGAATTAGCTGCTGGATCAGGGAGATTCGTCATCGAGGAAAGCGAGAAAGCCAGCCTGCGCTTTGGAAAGCGCAGCCTTCGGCACAACGGCGTGCAGTTCGATCAGGCCAAATGCGTGACGGTGCGTGGCAACAGTATGTTGCCGGTACTGCGCGATGGCGCGACGGTGGGGGTAAATGCCGGCAAGAGCGGGATTGGCGACATCGTCGATGGTGACCTGTATGCCATCAATCACAATGGACAGCTGCGGGTTAAACAGCTCTACCGCCTGCCTTCCGGGATTCGCCTGCGCAGCTTCAACCGTGAAGAACATCCGGATGAAGACTACAGCTTCCAGGACATTCAGGATGAGCAGATCAGCATCCTCGGTCATGTTTTCTGGTGGGGCATGTATGCCCGCTAACCTCCTTACGTAAGACAAAGCCCGCCAACGAGCGGGCTTTTTTTCGTCTTCAGAAAACCGGCAAAGCCGTTGCCTGCAGGCCTTCAATGCGTTGGTGCATCCCGAGAGCCAAAAATAAATGCATTTGCGCATTGACTGTATATGCATACATGCATATTCTTCATCTCAAGCCAGCCAACAAGGTCTGGTGGAGGCGGCAAGGATGCTGCCAAGGAAGACAAGGAAGGCACGCAACATCGGCAAGGACGCCATCAGAGCGATGGCAGGGATGCCAGGCAACACCGGCAAGGATGCCGACGCTCTTTAGTTACACCGTTTTGCAAACAACAGGCAGCGATGAACCGGCCTCAACGGTTCAGAGGGTTGGCAACTGACCCGGGTGTGCAGCGTAAAGCACCAGAAACAGTTATCCGGCAGACAGGGATCGTGGTCGGAAAAACAGTGAGGAAAGGACCGTACCGCGCCAGCAGCGCCGAAAGTCCGAGGACATCATTACTGAAAAGCCCGGCCTGCCGGGCTTTTTGGAATGCCTACCTATCGAAGTGTGTGTAATTGAAAAACGGACTATTCAGTGCTCAGCCAGGAGGCGTGACATGACAAACGAACAACAAGCGTTAGCGGAAATGCCTATCTGGCTGGTGATCATATTGGCCTTGGTCGGCGGCGTTTCCGGCGAGATGTGGCGTGCCGACAAGGAGGGCGCCCGCGGCTGGTCACTGATCCGCCGTCTGGCGCTCAGGTCCGGCGCTTGCATGGTCTGCGGGGTTTCGGCCCTGATGCTGTGTTATGCCGCCGGTATGTCGATCTGGACTGCCGGCGCCATTGGTTGCCTGACCGCCATGGCCGGCGCCGACGTGGCCATCGGCCTGTATGAGCGCTGGGCGGCCAAGCGCATCGGAGTCAATCAAGGTTCCCGCCAGGACCCGCCGTAACCGCAAGGACGCTACTCAAATGACCCTTATCGAAAAGCCGTCCCAACTACCCCAGGCTATCGGCGTGGCGCTGCATGTGGCCTTTCCGGACCTCAAGGTCGGCAGCCACCGGGACTTCCAGAGTGACCTGGAGAAAAACGGCGTGATGATCACGGTTGAAGGCAATGGCCCGGGTATTCGCTCCCGCGAAGGCCGCAAGGCCCATGTCCTGGCCATTTCGCTCAAAGCCATGGTTGCCCCTGGCGCATTGCCGTTCGATGCCTGTGACCTGGCCAGTCAACTGATGGATCTGGCGCTGGACAACCGCTGGAACCTGCCTCAGTCCCAGTGCGATTTACCGACGGATATGGTTGCCGTGCCTTCTATGGCTACCGCCGCCGCAACGGGCTACGAAACCTGGAGCGTTTCTTTCACTCAAACCCTCTACCTCGGACCGGCGTTGCTCAACGATCCTACAGGCCGAGCGCTGTTTGCCTCTACCTGGGACGTCTTGAACATCGACGACCCCGATCAATACAAGCCACTGTTGGAGTAGCCCATGTTCGACGCGCAGAAAGCTAACCCGTTGCTGGCTGCCGAAGGGTTGCTGGTGGTGGATGACACCTGGCCTGTTTACGTGCAGGGCGCTGGTCGATTACCCAAGGTGACCCTAGTTGGCGATGCGGCAACGGGGTATTGCAGTTCAATCATGGCCGGTGGTTTGGCGTTCTGATCGTCACCACTGACTCGCTACAGGAACCAGGATGCCTATGAATGACGAAGAATTGGCCGCGATCAATCGTTTGATCGCCGCCCTGCAAACCCAGACCGATGGCCAGGTGGCGCTTAACGCGGCCATTCGACTGTTGGCCCAGAGCAACCAGGCATTGGTCGACCTGATCAAGAGCCGAGAGCCGGACCCGAATGCGCCGCCTTACCTGGATGGCAAGCCGGCACCCTGATCCCGCCTCGACCTGCCTTGTACGCAGCAACACAGCCGTTGCACCCCGCAGCCCGCCTTCGCGGGTTTTTTATTGTTCATGGAGAACATTCGATGTCGATTCTTACCCAAGGTACCCAGATCTTTGCCCTCGTCCCGCCGGTTTCCGGCACCGGGCCCTACACCGTGCTGGAAGTCGAGCACGCCACCTCGTTCGAACCGGGTGGTGCACCGGCCGAACAGATTGAAGACACCAGCCTCAACGCCGAGGAGCGCAGCTACAAGAAAGGTTTGCGCACCCCTGGCACAGCGAGCCTGGGCCTGAACGCCGACCCGACCAACGCCAGCCATATCCGCCTGCACCAGCTCTCTGAGGCCAAGGGCGATACCGGCGTGAAGTGGGCCGTGGGCTGGTCCGACGGCAAGGACGTGCTGCCAACCGTCAACGCCAAGGGCGATGGTTTTGAGCTGCCGGCAACCCGCACCTGGTTCACGTTCGACGGCTACGTGTCGGACTTCCCGTTCAACTTCGCACTCAATGCAGTCGTGACCACCACCGTCACCATCCAACGCACCGGCGCCAGCGCCTGGATCAAGAAAGCCTGAGAAATGCCATGAACCTCAAACAACTGAAAGCCAAGGGCGGCATCGTCGATGCCCATCCGGTAAAGAAAGACATCAGCTGGACGCACCTGGACAGCAAGACCGGCAAGGAGGTGACTGACACCTTTACGTTGCACATCCGCCGCCAGTCTTTCGGCGTGATCGAGCGTCTGTTCAGTCAGGGCGAGTCGGCACAAAGCCGCAACGCCAGCTACCTCGCTGCCTCAGTGTCGTTGGGTGCCGAGGGTGATGAAGCCATGAGTTACGACGATGCGTTCGGTCTTGAGCCGTCATTGGGGTTTGTGATCCTCAATGCAGTCAATGAGGTCAATGGCACCCAGGGTGGCGGCGCAAAGAGCTGACGGCCGCCGATGAGTTCTGGCACGAACTGGTGTTGAACGGAGTGGGCGGCCGCACGATCGCCGAAGCCAAGGAACGCATGACCTATCACGAAGCCCTGGCCTGGGGACGCTATATCGACCGATATGGCTCCCTGCACGCCGGTAGGCGGCTGGAGGCGGGCAGCGCGCTGATAGCGCTGCAGACCCACCGGCTGGGCGGCGGCACGGCCGAGATGATTGACTTCATGCCCCATGAGCTGCGCCGGGGTGTGTCGCTCGAACGTGCGATGAACGAGTGGCGTTAAGGACGACGCCACTTTCTTTGAAACCCGTTTCGACGGGTTTTATCCATGACCCGGAGAAACCTATGGCAACTGCTTCCCAGGGTAATCTGACGCTCAACCTCGGAAGCCTGGAGCAGGCCCTGGCGAAGGCGTCACGGATTACCGAAAACAGCATGCGCGAGATGCAGCAGAAGATCGAGGACGCCGGTAAAAAGGTCAGCGCCTCTGCCGCAGCGGCGCTACAGGTCACGTCCGGCCAGTTCAAGGGCTTTCAACGGGCCTATGACCCGGCCACGGATGCGGCGGAAAAATTTATCCAGAAAAATGCGCAACTGGTGCAAGTGCTCAAGCAGAGCCAGGGGGCGCAGAATGATTTTGTTGGCGCGTTGGATGCGCAGTCCAGTTACACCGAGCGGGCGGGGCTGACGTTTCCAGTGGGTGGGCCATACGCAGAGGCTGTACCCACGCCTTCGGGTGACGAAGCGGCGATGGCGTTTTTGGACGATGCAAAGGCCCGGCAGGTAAAGAGCAACTTCGCCGAAATGACGCAGCTGCTTGATGACTGGCGTCAGGGCGCTAACAGTGCGTTCGATGAGTATTCGAACAAGGCAGGTACGGCGGCCGAACAATCGAAGGCAGTGTTTACCAGCGCTTTCGAGAAAATGGACCAGGCGGTGCTGATGTTCGCCACCACAGGCAAATTCAATTTTTCGGATTTCGCCACGTCAGTGCTCAAGGACATGGCCACGATGGCGGCCAAGACCGCGGCATCCAGTGCACTGAGTTCGTTGTTCGGGCTGGCCAGTTCGGCAGTGAGTGCCTGGTTGGGTAGCAGCACGCCGACTCCGACAACCACCAGTGTCGGTGCTAACAGCTACACCTTTAACCCCCAGCTCAACACGGCGGGTATTCATTACAACGCGAAAGGGAGCGCTTGGAACTACGGTGTTCAAGCCTTTGCCAATGGCGGCACCTTCACCAACTCCGTCGCCACTGGCCCAACGTTAGCCCCCATGGCTCTTTTCGGCGAAGCCGGCCCCGAAGCCATCATGCCTCTGAGCCGTGGCTCCGACGGCTCCCTGGGCGTGCGTGCACTGGGCAACGCTCAATCAGGCAGCACCAGCAGCAACCAAGTGGTGATCCAGCAAACCATCAATGTTGCCGACGGCCAGGGCTCAGGCACCGACACCAACGCCCAGAACGTCGCCCGCGCCTATGCCGGTTCCGCCCGCCAGGGCGCTGCCGAACAGATCGCCCGCGACCTCAAGCCGGGCGGGCAAATCTGGTCGGCCATCAACGGCCGCTGACCATCAACGGCTTACGCCTGGAGAAAACATGAGCACAGAAACTTTTACATGGGTGCCCAAAGTGGACCCCGTCGGCAGCGTCGAGTTTCGCCTGAAGACGGCCAAGTTCGGCGATGGCTACCAGCAGACGGCAGCGGACGGGATCAACAACAAAACCCAGTCCTGGCCACTGACGTTCGTGGGTGACGAGGCGCGCATCAAAGCGATCGTTGCTTTCCTTGATCGCCATGCCGGCGCCAAGGCGTTCAACTGGACCGCACCACTGGCAGAGCCTGCGTTGTATCGCTGCAAGGGTTACCAGCCCACGCCCATGGGCGCCGGGCTCTACTCCCTGACGGCGTCGTTCGAGCAAGCCTTCCACCCCTAGCGCCACCTGTGGCGCCCAGACCCCGCGCTCAAGCGGGGTTTTCTTTGCCCGGAGAATCATATGTCCATCACCGCAGATATCCAGACCCTGGAGCCCGGGGCCTGGGTGGAGCTTTTCGAGCTCGACGCCACTTCCCTGGGGGCCGAGTTGTACAGGTTCCATGGTTATCCTCAAGAATCGTCGATCTTCTGGCAGGGCCACGAGTATTCCCCCTGGCCGATCCAGGCCGAGGGTTTTGAAATGTCGGGGCATGGCACCCAACCGACGCCGACACTGGCCGTCGGCAACGTCGGTGGTTTCATCACGGCGCTGGTGCTGTATTTCGAAGACCTGGTAGGCGCGCGGCTGATCCGCCATCGCACTCTGGCCAAGTACCTCGACGGCCAGCCCGAAGCCGACCCGGAAGAGGAACTGCCGCCGGACATCTGGTACGTCGAGCGCAAAGTCGCGGAAAGCAGCGAGACGGTGAAGTTCGAACTGGCCAGCGCGCTGGACTTCAATGGCGTGCAACTGCCACGTCGGCAGATCGTCGCCAACGTGTGCTGGTGGCTCAGTTGCGGCGGTTATCGTGGCCCCTATTGTGGCTACAACGGCGGGCCAGCGGCGGATGCCAATGATGTGATCGTCACCGACGCGGCCAAGGATAAATGCGGTGGGCGGCTGACCAGCTGCAAGCTGCGTTTCGGCGAGAACAACCCACTGCCCTACGGCTCATTTCCGGCAGCCGGACTGTTGCGGAGCTGAGCATGAACAAGACCAACCTGGCGGCGATTGCCCGGCACGCCGTGGCCGCGTATCCCCATGAGTGCTGCGGCCTGCTGATTCGTGAAGGGCGCAAGCGTGTGTATGTGCCGTGTCGAAATACGGCGAGCACACCCAGCGAACACTTTCGCCTGGCGCCCGAGGACTACGCTGGCGCCGAAGAGCGGGGCGAGATCCTCGCAGTGGTGCACAGCCATCCGGATTGCCCGGCGACACCCAGTGAAGCAGACCGCGTGGCGTGTGAAGCCTCCGGGTTGCCTTGGCATATTGTTGCAGTACGCACCGGCGACGGTGGGCAGGTGTGCACCGGTGAATGGGCCAGTTGCACGCCAAACGGCTACCAGGCGCCCCTGATCGGTCGTGCCTTCGCCCACGGTGTGCACGACTGCCTGAGCATCATCCTCGACTACTACCGCCGCGAGCTGGACATCGAGCTTGGCGATTATCAGCGTGAAGACGGTTGGTGGGAAACGGGCGGCAATCTCTACCTGGACAACCTCCCGGCCGCCGGCTTCGTGCAGGTCAGCCAACTGCAGCAGGGCGATATCGTGCTGATGCAGATCCGCTCGCCAGTGCCCAACCATGCCGCGATCTACCTGGCCGACGGGGTGCTGCAAAGCGAACCCGAACATTACCCGGCCCCAGGTTCCATCCTGCACCACCTGTATGGCCGCGACAGCAAGCGCGATACCTACGGTGGCTATTGGGGCGAGGTGACGGTGAGCTATTGGCGACACGGCTTGCGGGCCAAACACTAACCACATCGGCGGATCATTCGCCTGGAGGATGCCATGCATCATGAAAAAGTCAGGACGGTGCGCCTCTACGGCAGCCTGGGCGCCAGCTTCGGGCGCGTGCATCGGTTGGCGGTGAGCAATGCTTCGGAAGCGATCCATGCGCTGTGCATTCTGGTGCCGGGGTTTGAGCGTTTCCTGATGGAGTCCAAGGACCGGGGCGTGACGTATTCGATTTTCCTGGGCCGAGACAATATTGGCCAGGATCGTCTCAAGGCACCTCCAGGCGCTGCGGATATCCGTATCGCACCGGTGCTGATGGGCAGCAAGCGCGCAGGGTCGATGCAAACCATTATTGGCGTGGCCTTGATCGTTGCTGCGTCGTACTTCTCTGGCGGCCTGGCGTCGGGCAGTTCCTCTGCCTTGATCGGTGCTTCGTCCACCACCGGTTGGACCTTTGCCGCGAGCATGGGGATTTCCATGGCCATGGGTGGTGTCGCGCAGTTGATGTCCCCGATGGCCAAAGGCCTGGGCACCATGGACCGCCCGGAAAACCGTGCGAGCTACAGCTTCAATGGGCCGGTCAATACCAGTATTCAAGGCAGCCCGGTGGGCCTGCTTTATGGCCAGTTGACGGTGGGTAGCGCGGTAATCAGCGCGGGCATCTATGCACAGGACCAGCTATGAGGAAGATTGCGGTGACTTCGAATTCCCAAGCGTGTTTGCCGGCTTTACCCCATGTCGCCGCTGACAAGGTGCGCACGGTCCGCCTGTATGGCGTGCTGGGCGCGCGCTTTGGCAGAGTGCATCGGTTGGCGGTCAGTAGCGTTTCAGAAGCCATCCGAGCCCTGAGCGTCCTTCTGCCTGGCTTTGGACGTTTCCTGATGGAATCCAAAGACAACGGGCTGACCTACTCGGTGTTCATGGGCAAGCGCAACATTCCCCAGGAGCACCTCGGTGCCCCGGTCGGCAATGACGACATCCGTTTGGCGCCAGTGCTGATCGGCAGCAAGCGCGCGGGCGCCCTGCAGACCATTGTCGGCGCGGTGCTGATCGTCGTTGGCGCGATTATCACAGGCGGTACCTTTGGTGCCGGCGCACCGTTTGGTTCGGGCCTGATCATGATGGGCGCCTCCATGGTAATGGGAGGCGTGGTGCAGATGTTGTCACCCGTACCCAAGGGCCTGGCGGCGCAGGATGGCCCCAACAACCGCGCCAGCTACAGCTTCAACGGACCGGTCAACACCAGTGCCCAGGGCAACCCGGTAGGCCTGCTTTACGGCCAACTGATCGTCGGCAGCTCCGTGATCAGCGCCGGGATCTACACCCAGGATCAACTCTAACGTTCCTGCTCTTCAACCAGCCCGCCAAGTGCGGGCTTTATTTCGCCTGAAGGAAAGCCATGACTGACCTCACTCTCGCTGGCAGCAAAGGCGGTGCGTCCAAACCCCGTCCCTCCGTGGAGGCGCCAGACAGCCTGCAAAGTACGGCCTATGCCCGTATCCTTGATCTCGTCAGCGAAGGCGAGATTGTCGGTTTGAAAAACGATAAACGCTCGGTGTTTCTCGACGAGACCCCGCTGGCCAACGCCGATGGCAGCCTCAACTTCAGTGGCGTGACCCTCGACACCCGCAATGGCAGCCAGGACCAGTCACATATCCCTGGCTTCCCAGCGGTGGAAAACGAAAGCCCGGTTTCCATCGAGCTGCGCAGCGATCAGCCCTGGACCAAGTCCTACTCCAACCTGCAATTGTCGGCAGTACGGATACGCCTGGCGGTCACGCGGCTGTCGCAGACCAACACCAGCAACGGCGACACCAACGGTTATACCGTGCAGTACGCCATCGACCTGTCCACCGACGGCGGTGCTTTTACAGAGGTGCTGGCGGCAGCGTTCAGTGGCAAAACCACCACCAAGTACGAACGTTCCCATCGCGTTGACTTGCCCGCTGCCAAAGTGGGCTGGGCTCTGCGAGTACGCCGGATCACACCCAACTCCACCAGTGGCACGATTGCCGATACCACCACCGTGGAGTCGTCCACCGAGGTGATTGACGCCAAGCTGCGCTACCCGGGTTCGGCGCTGATCGGCCTGCAGTTCGATGCCGCGCAGTTTCAGTCGATTCCCTCGCGCTCCTTCGAACTGCGCGGGCGCATCATCAGGGTGCCGAGTAATTACGACCCGCAAACCCGCACCTACAGCGGTGTATGGGACGGTACGTTCAAATCCGCCTGGACCGACAACCCGGCGTGGATCTACTACGACCTGCTGTTGCACCAACGCTATGGCCTGGGCCACCTGCTCAACGCCGGCCAAGTGGATAAGTGGGAGCTGTACCGCATCGGCCAGTACTGCGACCAGCCTGTGTCCGACGGCAAGGGCGGTACCGAACCGCGCTTCACCTGCAACTTGTATCTGTCGGTGCGTGCCGATGCACTGAAGGTGCTGCAAGACCTGGCGACCACCTTCCGGGGCATGGCCTATTGGGGGGCCGGTTCCGTGATGGCCGTGGCGGATATGCCGGAAGACCCGGTGTACACCTACGCCAACGCCAACGTCATCGGTGGGCAGTTCATCTACGGCGGCTCGGCGAAAAAGACCCGATACACCGTTGCCTTGGTCAGCTGGAATGACCCGACGGATTTCTATCGCCAGAAGGTGCAATACGTCGACGACGCCGAAGGCATTGCGCGCTACGGCATCCAGCAAACCGAAATCAGCGCCACCGGTTGCACCTCCCAGGCGCAAGCCCAGCGCATCGGCAAATGGGCATTGCTGACCAACCGCCTGGAAACCGAAAGCGTGACCTTCGCGGTCGGCCTCGACGGTACCCTGGCACGCCCCGGTCAGATCATCCGCGTGGCCGATAACGACCGCGCCGGCCGCCGCATAGGCGGGCGCCTGCGTGCTGCCACCCTCGACACCCTGACCCTGGATGCTGAAGTCACCGCCACTGCCGGCGACACCATCACCCTGGTGACGCCCAACGGCAGGGTTGTGTCCCGGGAGGTCAAGTCCGTAAGTGCCGCAGGCGCGGATGAGCAACTGGTAGTGCTGCAAACCAGGCTAGACGAACTGCCCCCGGCCCAATCGATCTGGGCTATCGATTCGGCGACCCTGGCTTTGCAACAGTTCCGCGTATTGTCGATTTCCGAAGACTTTTCGGATGACGAAATCAAATACAGCCTCAGCGCGGTCAAGCACGTACCGAGCAAATTTGCCGCCATCGACAACGGCGCGAAAATCGACAGCCCGCCGATCACTATGATCCCGCCGAGCGTGCAAGCGGCACCGACCGGCGTGACGGTCACCAATGACCATTTCGTTGAGCAAGGCAGTGCGATCAATGTCATGACCATCGACTGGCAGCGAGCGGCCAATGCCATTGCCTATGAGGCTTACTGGCGCAAGAACGACGGTGAATGGATCTACGCGGGTCGCACGGGTGGCAGTTCTATCGAGGTGTCCGGAATTTATGCCGGGCGCTATGTGGCCAAGGTGCGGGCGATCAACGCGCTGGATATCGGCTCGTTGTACAGCGAGTCGGTGGAGGCTGTGCTCAACGGCAAGACCTCCCTGCCACCTACTGTTGCTGCGCTGACGACGGAATCGTTGGTGTTTGCGATCAAGGTGAAGTGGCAGATTCCGCAGGGAGTGAGCACTGCGGATTTGCAGCGCACGGAGATCTGGTACGGGAAAACCGCTGATTTGGCGATGGCGACCAAGTTGGGGGATTACGCGTACCCGCAGACTGACTTGACCATGATGGGGCTTGCGGCGGGGGCGTCGTTGTTCTTCTGGGCGCGGTTGGTGGATCGCACGGGCAATATCGGGCCGTGGTTTCCGACAGGCACAGGGACTAATGGGCAGGCCAGTTCGGATGCTTCACCGATCCTGGATCTGATCGCAGGGAAGATTGGTGAAACGGAGTTGGGTAAGCACCTGTTAGATCGCATTGAGCTGATTGACGGTGAGGGCGTGGGCTCGGTCAATGAGCGCCTGGACAAGACGCGCAAGGATCTGGAAGGGCTGGTTGATCAGGTAACGGATGCGTTGCTGTTTGATTCGGCCAAGGTATATGCCAGTGGTGAGTTTGTACGGTGGGGCAATCACCTTTACCAGGCTGTTGCTTCGGTGCCTGCTGGAAATGCACCACCCAATGCAACGTATTGGTTGGATATCGGCACGCTTGTGCAAACCACTGCGGCACTGGCGACACAAATACAGCAGAACTCGGCGGCAATTGCTCAGCATGGCAACGACATTAACGCTCAGGCCCAGCAACTGAATGCTGTGAGGGTCACGGTTGATGATCCGCTCACGGGCGTAAGCGCTACAGCTAATGGGTTGAACGCTGTCAAGGCTACGGTGACCACACTGGATGGCAAGGTCACTAACACGGCAGAACGGGTAGATGGCATCTCCTTGCAGGTTAACCCTTCTATGCAAGGTGACGAAACTGAGTGGCAGGGGTCCGAGCGGCAGAGCGTCGGCGTCTGGTCGATTCAGTCGGCGATTATCGAGGGCGATCTGATCCAGGGGCTGCGCACGGACGTATTGGAGGTAAAAAATACTGCGAACTTGGCGGCTGTTCAGTCTGAACGGACTGCGCGTATTAGTGCCGACGGGGTATTGGGCAGCAGGATCGACAGCGTCATGGCGCAAGCCGATGCCAACAAGGCGGCTGTTCAGTCTGAGCAGACGGCTCGTATCAATGCTGATGGAGCACTGGGCGGCAGGATTGACACGACTATGGCGCAGACCCGCGCCAACAAGGCGGCTGTTCAGTCCGAGCAGATTGCCCGTATCAATGCCGATGGAGCGCTGGGTAGCAGAATTGATACTGCCACTGCACAAACCTACGCCAACAAAGCGGCTGTTCAGGACGAGATCATCGCACGAACAAGCGGCGACCAGGCTCTCGGTCAACGTATCGACACCGTCCAGACCACTGTAGGTGGTCACACATTGGCTATCCAGACCAACTCGACGGCCATTCAAACAGTTGACGGTAAGGTCTCGGCCAACTGGTCCGTGCGCATGCAGTACGACGCGGGCAAAGGGCAGTATTCCTATGCCGGTATCGGGCTTGGGTTGGAAAACGGGCCGGGTGGGTTGGAAAGTCAGTTCATCATCAGTGCTGATCGATTTGCGGTTGGCCAGAAAAACCAATTCCCATTCGTTATTCAGAACGGTCAAACGATTATTGCTGATGCGTTTATTGGGAATGGAACTATTACCAATGCCAAGATCGGTAATTATATTCAGTCCAATAATTATGTCGCCGGTAGTACCGGGTGGCGGCTGTTCTTTGACGGCACCTTCGAAATGAATGGCGTCGTACCAGGGCAGGGCCGCTCTACCATGACACATCGCTCTATGCGTTTTTGGGATAGTAATAACGTTAAGCGAGTTCAACTTGGAGATTTAACCGAATGAGTTTTGGTTTGAATATTTTTGACGAGAAAGGCGTGCAAACATTTGGAATGGAGGACTTTACGCTACAGTTGCTCTATTCCGTCGTGCTACCGGCTTCAAATCTCAATGGCAGTGGCCGAAGGTCTGACTACATGACCATAGACGTTCCAGGGTACAGCCCAGATACAGGCGTTGTGGTCATCACACCAACGACGTATGCCAATTATGAACAAGGTGCACGTCAGCCACCGTGGGGTTTTTTGCCAACCTACAGGGATCTTGGCGGAACCCGTATTGCTCTGTATTTGTATGTTAACTACGGTACCCCTGATGGTGGTGGCGGAGGTAAGTTTCGCGAAATATGGAAGCAGTTCACCGTTGAGTGCACAGTTGAAGTTTTCAGGAGGTTGTAGTGGCAGGCGATTACGGTTTGTCGGTTGTAAATAACTCAGGGGCTACCGTGATTAGCTCCGATAGAAAAATCCTTGTTTTTTCAGAACGTGGATCGTTTGTAATTAAATCAAGGTACTCGGACTCTCAGGGCATCGGTATCTATAATTTTATAAAGCCTGTCAAGACTCAGGCGCCCCCTCAGATATTTCTGCGTACCGTGTCTGCTACGAGTACGTCAATCATATTATACATTGTCATAATGTACGGCAGTGCCGGTAATTGGACGGGTGTCGGATTTACTTCAGGCGCGGGGGGCACTGATTTGCAGAATCACAATATGGAGATTGTAGTTTGTAAATACAGTGATGCGCTGCCGACCTCGCAATACGGGATGGTGTTGAGGGATGGCAATGGTGCGATTCTGTTCTCGGCAGAAGACAGGATAGTCCGGTACAGCAGGTTTACAAAAAACTGGTTAAGCACCAGCAGTACCTTTACCGCTACTTACACATCCGATATTACACCAAGTGCTGATGAATTTATATGCGTGTCGCAAATGGATAGGGGGGTTAATTGGTATGCTGGCCGCTCTGCCTATGCGAGTTTGCAAATTCGATTGAATAATGCGCCGGCTTTGAATATGAAGGTTCAGTTGCAAAATTTAGGGGACCTATATGGGCAAGGAACGAACGGCACGTGTTTTAGTATTCCTGTTTGTAAGTTTCCAATTGATAAGTATTACAACGTCTAGCTTGACTGGCAATGGTGCCTGAGTTTTCAGGGTTGAGATGTATACTGTTTGGAGTTAATTAAATGGCAAGACAAGAAATTAATTTAGGCACCCTTCCGACCGGCGCAGGAGGCGACACTACCCGAAGTACAGGTGTCAAGATCAACGCCATGACCCAGGAACTCTACAGTCGTGTTGATGCACTGGGTACTGCGGCAACGGGTACATTGACTACCAGCCCGGATGACCATACGCCGGGGCGTGTTGTACGGGTTGGGGATTTTGGAGTAGGCGCCTATAGCGGCCTTGCGCAAACGGACATAGATACCGTTCGTAGCCCGGGCACCTATTATTCAATATCCGGATTGCATACCCCCACAGGCCAAAACGGTTGGTTGACCGTCAATGAGGCTGGGACCGGCTATACCATGCAAGAGTACTTCGTCATCAACGACGCTTCCAAATGGGTTCGTGTGGAGATCGTGGGCGTTTGGCAACCCTGGCAGAAAATTCTCACCGACGGGCCGGGCCTGGCCTCCACCCAGCAACGGCTGGGTCTCAAGTCACGTGCCTTCCAGGCCGATGGTGAGCGGCTGCTGGGGCAGAACACTACGGAGGCGGGAAGGGCCAATGGTTCGCTGGTTTCCTCGCTCACAATCCACACCGCCATGCCCTATACCGAGAGCGAGTCGCCGTTGATTCGGTGTGTGGGCTGCATAAACGGCTACACGTCACCGTTTACGCTCGATCTATCCTGGTACTACTACCAAGGCTCATTCAGTTCCGGCGTTGCACTGTTGAATGCGGCATCTCCGGCCATCGGCAATGTGCAAGGCGGATCGTCGTTGAAAGTCATCGTGTATCGTCGTCCAGAGACGGGCCTGATGTCCATTTACATCGGGTTTCCCGGGGTGGTCTACCTGCCCAGGTTTGCGATGTACTCAATTCAGACCGGCATCCTTGAAGTGCCCGCAGCCTTTGCATCGAACTGGCTCACGGAGGCGGACATCGGGCCGCCTACCTCGGACATGAACGTAGGCGCGTTGAATGTCATCACCACTCTAAATACGGCCAACTGCGCGAAGCAGGCCGATGGCTCGATAAAGGCGATTTGAAAATGAGAGCAGTCATTGAACTACGCGGGTCCGAGGGGGCTTGTACGGTTGTTCCATTCAGCAATCAGAAAATCACTTCGAAGCGAAAGGCTCAAGGTGTCTATGAGGTACACGGTACGTTGGGCCTCATCCCGCTGGCGCCTGAAGGGAGTGGATGGGGCTACAGCATGGGCGTGGGCGAGAAAGAAGTATCAGCAGTTGTGACGTACGCCCGAGAGGTTATGACCGTTAAATTGCAAAAAGACGGGCAGCCCTACGAGTTGGTCGGTGCTATGTCCCTGCATTGTGAAATAGCAGAGTTGGCTCCGGTGGTGGTGTCAATTTTTTGAACCGTTGACTGAGATCTACTAGTGCCCACCTTCGCGCGGGTTTTTATTGCACTGACTATGGAGAGCTGTCCGCCTGCGGGCTCGGCCAGGCATGGCAGCCGCCATACTGATGACATCGAGTTGACCTTGGAACTGGCTGTCAACGCGGCTGCGCCAGCTTAAATGTGATACAGCGCGACGCCTCATGTCTCGGCTAGGCGCGGCCCCTTCCTTCCCCATTGAACCGTTAATCCGCTCACCACCCACCCAGCCAAGCCCACGGAGGGCCTGAAAGATGTTTGATCTGTCGACGCTGGAAAAAAACCTTAAAGAGAACACCCCGCTGCCCGAAATAACGCTGGCGGCCAGGGCGGTGGCCCGTGGCAAGGTCATCTCATGACACTCACGCAACTTCAGCAAATCTTCCCACGCGCCCGCTCTCTAGCGGGCGTTTTCATATCCTCACTCAACCTGGCAATGCTGAATCGGCAAATCAACAGTCCCCAACGCGCCGCTGCCTTCTTGGCTCAGATCGGTCACGAGTCAGGTCAACTGCACTACGTCCGCGAACTGGGCAGCGATCAATACCTCAGCAAGTACGACACCGGCCCCCTCGCCACCCGCTTGGGCAATACCCCCGAGGCGGATGGCGATGGGCAGAAGTACCGGGGCAGGGGGCTGATCCAGGTCACGGGGCGGCGCAACTACCTGGCATGCAGCCAGGCGCTGTTTGGCGATGAGCGCCTGTTGCAACAGCCGCAATTGCTGGAACAACCGCAGTGGGCATGTGAGTCCGCCGCCTGGTTCTGGCACAGCAACGGCCTCAACGAGCTGGCGGATAAAGATCAATTCACCACCATTACCCGGCGTATCAACGGCGGCCTTAATGGCCTGCAGGCGCGCGTGCAATTGTGGGAGAGGGCGAAGGCGGTGCTATGCGTTGGCTAGGCACGTTGCGTTGGGTCGGCGTTTGCCTGCTGCTTGCACTGGTGTGGCAAGTACAGGCCTGGCGCTATGGCGCGCAGCTGGAGCGGCAGGCGGCCGGGCAGGCGCTGGCGCTCAGCCAGCAACAGCAGGCTGCCTACGAACAGCAACAGGCGGAACAGCAGAAACGCCTGGCTCTGGAACGACAACTTAATATCAGCGACCAACAACACACTCAGGAATTGAATGATGCCCAACGTCACCAAGCTGCTTTGCGCGAGCGCCTGGCCACTGCTGATGTGCGGCTGTCAGTCCTTCTCGACGCCACCGACACCGCCAGCTGCGCGCCAGTGCCAACCTCCGCCGCCACCGGCGGCCTGGTTCATGCAACCCCACGCACCCGACTTGACCCGGCGCATGCTCAACGAATTATCCGCATCACCGACGACGGCGACAGCGCCCTGATCGCCTTGCGCGCCTGCCAGGCCTATGTGCGGGCCGTCGCGCGTTAGTCTTTTGATGCACGCTGCAACTTGCATGGCCGATGGGCTGCTGTAGGGTAGGCGAACCATCGCCCATTCCTGGAGACGACCGTGAACGAAATCACTCAACTGGCTGCTGAACTGGGGCGCCGTTTGCAGGTGCTCAACGCCCATGTCACCACCGCCGAGTCGTGCACCGGCGGCGGTATCGCTGAAGCCATTACGCGGATCCCGGGCAGTTCGGCGTGGTTCGAGGCGGGCTATGTCACCTATTCCAACCGGCAGAAAACCCGGCAATTGGATGTGCCGCAAGCGCTGTTTGCCAAAGTCGGCGCCGTCAGCCAGGAAGTGGTGGAGGCGATGGCGCGAGGGGCTCAGGAAAAAAGCCTGGCACGCTTTGCCGTGGCGGTCAGCGGCGTGGCGGGCCCGGACGGCGGTTCGCCGGACAAGCCGGTAGGCACGGTATGGCTGGCGTTTGGTGTGGGCGATGAGGTCACGGCCGAGCGTGCGCACTTTCCCGGCAACCGCGACGAGGTCCGTCGACAAACGGTAAAGGCCGCGCTGGAGGGCTTGTTGCGACGAGCTGCAGCAGAAATAGACAATCAGGGGTAGGCGATCTTCGATCTTTGTGGAACAATACTGTCTACTTATACAGGTGTTGGCCGTCAGGCCTTATTGATTACGTGAGGACTTTAATGGACGACAACAAGAAGAAAGCCTTGGCTGCGGCCCTGGGTCAGATCGAACGTCAATTCGGCAAGGGTGCCGTAATGCGTATGGGCGATCACGACCGTCAGGCGATCCCGGCTATTTCCACTGGCTCTCTGGGTCTGGATATCGCGCTCGGCATTGGCGGCCTGCCAAAAGGCCGTATCGTTGAGATCTACGGGCCTGAATCTTCCGGTAAAACCACCCTGACCCTGTCGGTGATTGCCCAGGCTCAGAAAATGGGTGCCACGTGCGCGTTCGTCGATGCCGAGCACGCCCTGGATCCTGAATACGCCGGCAAGCTGGGTGTCAACGTTGACGACCTGCTGGTTTCGCAGCCGGACACCGGCGAGCAAGCCCTGGAAATCACCGACATGCTGGTGCGTTCCAACGCCATCGACGTGATCGTGGTCGACTCCGTGGCGGCGCTGGTACCGAAGGCAGAAATCGAAGGCGAAATGGGTGACATGCACGTGGGCCTGCAAGCCCGTCTGATGTCCCAGGCGCTGCGTAAAATCACCGGCAACATCAAGAACGCCAACTGCCTGGTGATCTTCATCAACCAGATCCGTATGAAAATCGGTGTGATGTTCGGCAGCCCGGAAACCACCACTGGTGGTAACGCGCTGAAGTTCTATGCTTCGGTCCGTCTGGATATCCGTCGTACCGGCGCGGTGAAGGAAGGTGACGAGGTTGTCGGTAGCGAAACCCGCGTTAAAGTCGTGAAGAACAAGGTGGCCCCGCCTTTCCGTCAGGCAGAGTTCCAGATTCTTTATGGCAAAGGCATCTACCTGAATGGCGAGATGATCGACCTGGGCGTGCTGCACGGCTTTGTCGAGAAATCTGGTGCCTGGTATGCCTATAACGGCAGCAAGATCGGTCAGGGCAAGGCCAACTCGGCCAAGTTCCTGGCGGATAACCCGGATATCGCCGCCACGCTTGAGAAGCAGATTCGCGACAAGCTGCTGACCCCGGCACCGGACGTCAAGGCCGCCGCGAACCGCGAGCCGGTTGACGAAATGGAAGAAGCCGACACTGACATCTGAAGCAAACGATGACTGTTGTACTGGATACACTTGTCGCCGTTCGGCGCACTGCAATGGACTTGCTTGCTCGCCGCGAGCATGGTCGAGTCGAGCTGACGCGTAAATTGCGTCAGCGCGGCGCAGAGCCTGAAATGATCGAAACAGCCCTTGACCGGTTGACGGAAGAGGGGCTGTTGTCGGAGTCCCGATACCTCGAAAGCTTTGTGTCCTACCGCGCGCGGTCCGGTTATGGCCCAGCGCGGATTCGCGAAGAGTTGAGCCAGCGTGGCCTGCAACGTGCCGATATCGACCTTGCTTTGCGCGAGTGCAGTATCAGTTGGCAGTCGCAGTTGGAAGAGACCTGGCGGCGCAAGTTTGCTGGGCATCTGCCGATTGATGCCAGGGAGCGTGCGAAACAGGGGCGTTTCCTGAGTTATCGCGGGTTTTCGATGGACATGATCAGTCGCTTGTTAAGCGGCCGGGACATGGACGACTGAATGCAAAACAAAAGGCCCACTATGAAAATAGTGGGCCTTTTTTTTCGCCTGCAAAAAATCACGCGGGCTGTGGCATTCCTCGCTGTTGCACCTCACCCTGAGGCTGCACCCAATTTTCCGGCAAGTTGATGTAGTCCACCAACTCGCGCAAACGCCCCTGGTCTCGGCCATTGAAGTTGAAGACCAGCCGCGTCAAATGACTGAACCTGGGGTCGTCGTGTTCTTGGCCTGTGTAGGCAAGCTGCTGGAATTCTCCGCTCAGTCGAAGGCTGGCAAACTCATCCTGCAAATGGGCCAGGGCTTGATCACTGAGCGGATGGTTCATACGCACCACGAATTCACGCTTGAGCCAGCGGGTTGAATGGAAGTTGGCATAAAATCGGTTGATCTCGTCCACGGCTTCTTCTGCGCTGTAGACCAGGCGTATGAGCTTGAGGTCGGTCGGCAGGATGTAGCGGTTAGCCTCCAACTGGCTGCGGATAAAGTCCAGGGCGCCTTGCCAGAACCCGCCGCCTGGAGCGTCCAGCAGCACTACTGGTACCAGCGGGCTTTTGCCGGTCTGGATCAGGGTCAGGACTTCCAGGGCTTCGTCCAGGGTGCCAAAGCCACCCGGGCATAGAATCAGTGCATCGGCTTCTTTGACGAAGAACAGTTTGCGCGTAAAGAAGAAGTGGAAAGACAGCAGGTTATCGGTGCCGTCGATGGTCGGATTGGCATGCTGTTCAAACGGCAGGGTGATGTTGAACCCCAGGCTGTGCTCCAGGCCCGCGCCTTCATGCGCCGCCGCCATGATGCCGCCGCCGCCGCCGGTGATGACCATCAGGTCGGAACGTGCCAATGCCGCACCGACCTCTCGAGCCAATGCATACAGGGGACTTTCTATCGGCGTGCGTGCGGAACCGAACACCGTCACCTTGCGTCGTCCTTTGAATTGTTCGAGCACGCGGAAAGCGTGGTCCAGCTCACGGATCGCACGCAGGGTGATCTTGGCATTCCAGCGGTCACGGTCGTCCTGGGCCATGCGCAGGACCGTGAGAATCATGTCGCGATAAAGGGGAATGTTCGGGCTGTTTGGCGTGACCAGTTGGAGTTGCGCGTCAACCTGCTGTGTGAGGTCGGTACCGTTTTGTTCAAAAAGATCGAGCAGGGAGGCATTCGATTCATAAGGCATTCAACTTTCTCCTTCTTCACAGGGCCTGGCCAGCCGACGCGTGTCGTCAGGGGGGCACGACACTGCATGTGTCGTTGCTTGCCGCAGGAGGGCAGGCCTCTTTTACCCTGAAAGTATTACAGAACAGCAGGGAAGACTGCTCTGGCGGGCGCATGGGATGAGCTGATCATGGGCTGCAAAACCCTTGGCTGGCAACCGCTTATTGGTGATTGATCACGGCGTTCAGCTGCAGGCGGGCGCTGGAGCAGGGGAGTGGCGCGTCACCGGGCAGCAACGCGCAAGGTGCAAGGCAGGGTTACTTTTTCTTCTTGGACGGAGCCGGGCAGTCGGCTTCGACGAACTTGACCGATGCCACAGGACGGTTGGTCTTGTTCTCGGTGATTTCGTAACGCATGACCGCGCCCTTCGCCATCAGCTCACGGTAGCCTGGGTTGGTGCAGACACTGCGGCCCAATTGGAAATACACCGCCTTGGGGTTGGCACGCATCTGTTCGGCGCGGTCCGGCAGTACGCTGAGATGATCGATCAGTTGCATACCTTCAACGGTGTAGGCCACTTCCAGGGTTTTCTCATCGATTTCCCGGGGCAGGTCCTTGTTGCTTTCCGTTGCGACGCTTTGCAGCTTGCGGTTCATTTGAGCCTCCAGCAGCGAGGCCGCGTGGGCGCCCATGGGCAAGGCCAGCGCAATAGCGACGGATGGGGCAACGAGGCGCAGCATGGAACGCAGCATCAAACTCTCCTGATTCGGTTACTGGTGCATAGACCAGCCACTGCGCTATGCGTTCAGTGGCGCGCAATTATAGGTGAGCGCTGGCCACTACAGCCAGGCGTATCGCTGGTAAACTGCGCCCACTTCAATTGCTTTCGAGTTACCCCGTGTCGATTTACCCGCCTATGTGGCGCATCCCATGAGCCATGCTGTCTCCCGCTTGCGTACCCAGCGTCTGGCCCGAGCCGTCAGGCCTTTCCTTAATCGGGGATCGCGTGCCGAGCGGTGTGCCGGTTGCCGAGTGATTCCCGAGTACTGCCTGTGCGCATGGCGACCAACGGTTCAAGCCAAATCGGCAATGTGCCTGTTGATGCACGATGTCGAACCGATGAAACCCAGCAACACCGGCTGGCTGATCGCCGATGTTATCGACGACACCAGCGCGTTCGCCTGGTCGCGGACCGAAGTCGACCCGCATCTGCTCACCTTGCTCGCCGATACGCAGTGGCAGCCGTACATCGTTTTCCCCGGCGAATTCGTGGCGCCTGAACGGGTTGTCAGCGCGGTCAGCGCAGAGGAGGACAAGCGCCCGCTGTTCATCCTGCTGGACGGCACGTGGAGCGAGGCGCGCAAGATGTTTCGCAAGAGTCCGTACCTGGAGCATTTGCCGGTGCTGAGCCTGGCGCCGGAGCAGCTGTCACGTTACAAGTTGCGCCGTTCCAAGCGTGATGATCATTTCTGCACTGCCGAGGTGGCTGCGCTGTGTCTGGAGTTGGCCGATGATCAGGTCGCCAGCGAAGTGCTGGACGCCTACCTCGATGTTTTCAGCACGCACTATCTGGCTGCGAAGTTTCAGTTGCCTCTGGATGAGACGGACGTTGTTCACACACGTTTGGCGCCCTATATCCCGGCGGTATGACCAGTCGACGTTTGCATGATGGCACCTTAATCACGCGCCCGCTAAAATCCCCCTGGGCGTAGTGCTTGACCCCCCAGGCTGCGCTGGGCATGCTGGGCGCCGATTGGGGCGCTCCCTTGGTTTTTCGACGTTGTTTTGCGTGTTTTTGACGTTGAGCGTGCCCCGTGGCGCTGGCTGCCTGGCCGTTGCCGTGTGTACTGGCGAACCCTGAGCCCATCAGGGCTCCCGTAAAAAACAGGATCATTTAATCAATGGCCACATACGAAATCCTGATAGCCGATGACCACCCGCTGTTTCGCAGTGCGCTGCATCAGGCCGTGACCCTGGGCCTTGGCCCGGATGTGCGACTGGTCGAAGTCGCCAGCATTGCCGAGCTGGAAGCGCGCTTGACCGAAAAATCCGATTGGGACCTGGTGCTGCTCGACCTGAACATGCCCGGTGCCTATGGTTTTTCGGGGTTGGTGCTGCTGCGCGGGCAATACCCGCAGATCCCCGTGGTGATGGTCTCGGCTCAGGAAGAAGCCGACGTGGTGGTGCGTTCCAAGGAGTTCGGCGCCAGCGGCTTCATTCCCAAGTCCAGCACGATGGAAGACATCCAGAAGGCTGTGCGTACGGTATTGGACGGCGATGTGTCCTGGCCACCGCAAGCGTTCGAAGAAATCAACGTGTCCGATGAAGCCAAGGCGGCCCGTGATGGCCTGGCCAGCTTGACACCTCAGCAATTCCGGGTGTTGACCATGGTCTGCGAAGGCTTGTTGAACAAGCAGATTGCCTACGAGCTGAGCGTATCGGAAGCGACGATCAAGGCCCATGTCACAGCGATTTTCCGCAAGTTGGGGGTCCGTACGCGCACCCAGGCGGCGTTGCTCTTGCAACAACTTGAGTCAATTTCGCAGCATTAAGCTGTCACCGATTCACGCTTTTTTGACTTTGCGTGCTCTAGTTTCCCCACTTCTTTGGTTCAGTTGCCTACATCTATGTCGCCTTTCAAGGGTCAAACCGGTATCAAACGTATCTTCAACGCAGGGGGCTATTCCCTGGATGGTCTGCGCGCGGCTTTCACCGGCGAGGCGGCGTTCCGTCAGTTGGTGCTGCTGAACGTCATCCTGATTCCGTTGAGTTTTTTCCTGCATGTGAGCCGCGTAGAGCGCGCATTGCTGATCGCTGTGTGCCTGCTGGCGCTGATCGTCGAACTGCTCAACTCAGCGGTGGAGGCGGCCATTGACCGCATTTCCCTGGACCGCCACCCATTGTCGAAAAACGCCAAGGACATGGGCAGCGCCGCGCAATTCGTGGCCTTGACCATGATCACGCTGGTATGGGCGGTGATTCTGATCTAAGAATCAAGCGATGCTCGGCAGTACGATTTCGTCGCTGCGCTGAACCCCGGCGGTAAACGTGCGGCACAGCTCCAGAAACTCGCGCATCGCCGAGGTCTGGTACTTCTGCTTGTGCCAGATAAAGTAGAACTGCCGGGCCAGGTCCAGGTCCGGAGTCTCTACCGGCACCAGGCTGCCGCGACGGAACGCATCGCGCAGCGCCAGCCGCGAAATGCAACCAATGCCCAAACCCGACTCCACTGCCCGTTTGATCGCCTCGGTGTGTTCCAGCTCCAGGCGGATATTCAATGCGCTGCGATGATGGCGCATGGCCTGATCAAACGTCAGGCGCGTGCCCGAGCCTTGTTCGCGCAGGATCCACGCTTCATGGGTCAACTCATCCATGCTTGCCACGCCACGCTTGGCCAAGTGATGCTGGGGCGCGCAAAACACCACCAGCTCATCCTCCACCCAGGTTTGCACCTCGATGTCGGGGTGGCTGCAGTCACCTTCGATCAGACCCAGGTCAATTTCGTAATGCGCCACCTGATGCACGATATGCGCAGTGTTTTGCACATGCAGTTTTACCTGGCTCTCGGGGTGCTGCTGCATGAAGCTGCCGATCAGCAGGGTCGCCAGGTAATTGCCGATGGTCAGGGTGGCGCCTACCGCCAGTGAGCCGAAGCCGGACTTGCCGTTGAGCAGGTCCTCGATCTCCTTGGCCTGATCCAGCAGCGCCACCGCCTGGGGCAGCAGTTGATGACCGAGTGCGTTGAGGCTCAGGCGTTTGCCGGCGCGGTCGAATAATTGGCAGCTGGATTGACGCTCCAGCTCGGTAATCGACGTGCTGGCGGCGGATTGAGACAAAGCCAGCAGGCCGGCAGCGCGTGACACGCTTTCCTGCTGGGCGACGGCGACGAAGACTTGCAGTTGACGGAGAGTAAATCGCATATCGATATAACCGATAACCCTTATCTTAATAATCCAGTTAACAGATATTGTCGCCGCCATTAGAATGCTGTGCAATTGCGCACTTCACATTTGGCGCAGACCCATTTCCAGGAGTCCCCCGTACATGAGCAACATGAACCACGAGCGTGTCCTCAGTGTTCATCACTGGAACGACACTCTGTTCAGCTTCAAGTGCACCCGTGATCCGGGTCTGCGCTTCGAGAACGGTCAGTTCGTGATGATCGGCCTGCAACAGCCCAACGGCCGCCCGCTCATGCGCGCCTACTCCATTGCCAGCCCGAACTGGGAAGAGCACCTGGAGTTCTTCAGCATCAAGGTGCCGGATGGCCCGCTGACTTCCCAATTGCAGCACTTGAAGGAAGGCGACGAGATCATCATCAGCAAAAAACCGACAGGCACCCTGGTGCTTGACGATTTGAAGCCGGGCAAGCACCTGTATCTGCTCAGCACCGGTACTGGCCTCGCGCCATTCATGAGCGTGATCCAGGACCCGGAAACCTACGAGCGCTTCGAAAAAGTGATCCTGTGCCACGGCGTGCGTTACGTCAACGAAGTCGCCTACCGCGAGTTCATCACCGAGCACCTGCCGCAGAACGAATTTTTCGGCGAGGCGTTGCGTGAAAAGTTGATCTACTACCCGACCGTGACCCGCGAGCCGTTCGAAAACGAAGGCCGCCTGACCGACCTGATGCGCAGCGGCAAGCTGTTCAGCGACATCGGCCTGCCACCGATCAACCCCGAGGACGACCGCGCCATGCTGTGCGGCAGCCCGAGCATGTTGGATGAGACCAGTGAAGTGTTGAACAGCTTCGGCCTGAAAGTTTCGCCACGCATGCGTGAGCCGGGTGATTATCTGATCGAGCGTGCGTTCGTCGAAAAATAAACGCGATCAAAAAAATGTGGGAGGGGGCTTGCCCCCGATTGCGGTGGATCAGTCACAGATGAGTTGACTGACACACTGCTATCGGGGGCAAGCCCCCTCCCACATTTGGGTTCCGGTTTATCCAGCAGGCACCACTTCCAATACGCAAATCATCCCTGCCTCGGGATAGTGCCAACGCACATCCACATCCCAGAACCGCACACCGTACTCGCGCTCCGGCCCAGGCGTCTGGTAGGCCGGTCGCGGGTCCTGTGCCAGGCACTGATCAATCAGTTCCACCAAGGGTTCACCCAAGCGCTGGGCATGGCCCTGCGCCTGTTGCAGCGCGGTCTTGAGCCACTGGACGCCTATCAGGAGCGGCGCAGCGCTGGCGATGCTGTTGGTCGCCGTATCGACGATATCGGCATAGGGCACATACGGCTTGATATCCAGCACCGGCGTGCCGTCGAGCAAATCGATTCCGGAAATCCACAGCCGCCCCGGTTCCACCTTGTCCAGCTTCACCACCGACTGACCAATGCCGTTAGGGCGATGGGTGGCGCGGGTCGCAAACACGCCCATGGACGTATTGCCGCCCAGGCGTGGCGGGCGCACTTTCAGGCGTGGCTTGTCTTCCAGCGCCTGGTGAAACAAAAACAGCAACCATACGTGGCTGACCTGTTCCAGGCCCTGCACCGCCTCGCCGCCATCGAACGGCGCCACCAGCTCCAGCACGCCGCGGGCGGCCGGCGCCAGTTGCGGCTGGCGCGGGATGGCGAACTTCTCCTTGAAGCAGGAGCGTACGAAGCCGACGGGCGCGACCTGATAACTCATGGCTTACGCACGAACCCGCAGCGTCAGACCCTTGAGGAAGTTGCGCAGCAACTGGTCACCACAGGTGCGGTAGTTGGTGTGGCCGAACTTGCGAAACAGCGCGCTCAGCTCGGGCTTGGACACCGGAAACTCGGCGGCCTTGAGGATGGCGTGCATGTCGTCTTCCTTCAACTCGAAGGCTACACGCAATTTTTTCAGGATGATGTTGTTGGTCACCGGGGTTTCGATCGGCTGCGGCGGACGGCTTTCGTCCTTGCCGCGCTTGAAAATCACCAGGCCGTCGAGAAAGTGGGCCATGACCTCGTCCGGGCAGAATACAAAACCTTCTTCCTCATCTTTCTTGAGGTAGGTGAGCAGGTCTTCCTTGGTTACGTCCATGCCGCCGAGCTTGATGATCTCGACCATCTTGTTGTCGCTGATGTCGAGCATGTAGCGCACGCTGCGCAGTACGTCGTTGTGAATCATGGTGGGCAATCCTGGTTTTCAACGGGTAGACACCGCCCAGTCAGGCAGTGTCGGGAAAAGGGTAACGGCCTAAAACTTCTCTTTGCCGGACAGGTAACGCCATTGGCCCACCGGCACCTTGCCAATGGACACGCCACCAATGCGGATGCGGCGGATGGCGACGACTTTCAAGCCAACGGCTTCGCAGAACAGCGCGATCACCCCCGGCTGCGGGTTCTTCAACGCGAAACGCAGGCGGTTTTCGTTCTGCCAGCTGGCTTTTACCGCCGGCAGTTCCTTGCCTTTGTAGGTCAGGCCGTGGTTCAGGCGGTTGAGGCCGTGGGCCACCATATCGCCTTCGACTTCCACCACGTATTCCTGCTCGATCTTGGCGGCATCGGCGGTCAACTTGCGCAGGATTTTCCAGTCCTGAGTGAACACCAGCAGGCCGCTGGCCTTGGCTTGCAGGTCGGCGCTGGCAGTCAGACGCAGGAAGTGGCCTTTCAGCGGGCGCTTGCTGAAGCGGTGTTCTTCCGACAGGGTTTCGGCGCTGATCGACGCCATAGCCGTCTCGGCGTCCATCCCCGCCGGGGCGTGCAACAGAATGGTCACCGGCTCTGGCGCGGTGGCTTTGGCCTCTGGGTCCAGTTCGACTTTTTCGGTGGTGACCTTGTACTGTGGCTCGTCGATCACCTCACCGTCCACCGAGACCCAGCCGCCTTCGATAAACAGCTCAGCCTCCCGACGGGAGCAACCGACCAGTTCGATAAGGCGTTTGGAGAGGCGTATGGGGTCAGTCATGACAAGGGCCGTAACAAAAGGGGGCGGCTATTGTACCTGCCTGGCGCCGGTTAATCCCGGCCCCATTTCAGCCACTGCGTATTTGCTGCTGGCGCAATCGCATATGCAGCAACGGATAGGGCTTGCCCAGGCCATCGTGCTCCGTGCGTCCGATCACTTCGAAGCCCTGATGGCAATAGAAACCCAGCGCCTGCGGGTTCTGTTCGTTCACATCCAGCTCATCGGCGTTCATGTGTTCGATTGCATAGCGCAGCAATTGCCGGCCCAGGCCCTGGCCACGATGCAGCGGGTCGATAAACAGCATCTCCACCTTGCCCGCCGCTACGCCGGCAAACCCGGTAATGCGCTGGCTTGAATCCTTGGTACAGACGAGCATCACTGAATCCAGGTAGCGGGTCAGCACCAGGTTTTTCAGCAAGAGGATGTAGCTTTCCGGCAAAAATTCATGAGTGGCGCGCACCGAGGCCTCCCAGATCCTCGCCAGCTCGGGGTAATCGCTATTTTTGGGGGTATGGATAACCGAATGCTCACGCATGCCCGCTGTCTCTTGTCGAAATAGGTGTAGATGGACAAAACGATAGACCTAAAAAAGCCCCGCATCTTGTCCAGAAGCAGGGCTTTTTCAATTTTTACAATCAGTCGCGCTTTTCGGCCCACAAATCGTATTCGTCGGCGTCGGTCACGGTGCACCAGACCTTGTCGCCCGGCTTCAGGCCGCTGGCATCGTCGATAAACACGTTACCGTCGATCTCCGGCGCATCGAAGAAGCAGCGGCCGACCGCGCCTTGCTCGTCAACTTCGTCGATCAGCACTTCGATTTCCTTGCCGATGCGCAGTTGCAGGCGCGCCGAGCTGATCGCCTGTTGATGCGCCATGAAGCGCTCCCAGCGATCCTGCTTGACCTCGTCCGGGACCACGGCCAGGTCCAGCAGATTGGCCGGAGCGCCTTCGACCGGCGAGTACTGGAAGCAGCCGACGCGGTCCAGCTGGGCTTCGGTCAGCCAGTCCAGCAAGTACTGGAAGTCTTCTTCGGTCTCGCCGGGGAAACCGACGATAAAGGTGGAGCGGATGATCAGTTCCGGGCAGATTTCGCGCCAGTTCTTGATACGCGCCAGGGTCTTGTCTTCGAAGGCCGGGCGTTTCATGGCCTTGAGCACTTTGGGGCTGGCGTGCTGGAACGGGATGTCCAGGTACGGCAGGATCTTGCCGGCGGCCATCAATGGAATCAGCTCGTCCACGTGCGGGTACGGGTAAACGTAGTGCAGGCGCACCCACACGCCCAGGCTGCTGAGGGCTTCGCAGAGTTCGGTCATGCGGGTTTTCACCGGCACGCCATTCCAGAAACCGGTGCGGTATTTCACGTCGACGCCGTAGGCACTGGTGTCTTGGGAAATCACCAGCAGCTCTTTCACGCCGGATTTGACCAGGCGCTGGGCCTCGTCCAGCACATCGCCCACCGGGCGGCTGACCAGCTTGCCGCGCATCGACGGGATGATGCAGAAGCTGCAGCTGTGATTGCAGCCTTCGGAAATCTTCAGGTACGCGTAGTGACGCGGCGTCAGCTTGATGCCTTGCGGCGGCACCAGGTCGATCAGCGGGTTGTGGTCCTGGCGTGGTGGTACCACCTGGTGCACGGCGTTGACCACCTGCTCGTACTGCTGCGGGCCGGTCACGGCGAGTACGCTTGGGTGTACGTTGCGGATATTGCCTTCTTCCACGCCCATGCAGCCGGTCACGATGACCTTGCCGTTTTCCTTGATGGCTTCGCCGATCACTTCCAGGGACTCTGCCTTGGCCGAGTCGATGAAACCACAGGTGTTGACCACCACCACGTCCGCGTCCTGGTAAGTGGACACAACGTCATAACCTTCCATGCGCAGTTGCGTGAGAATGCGCTCGGAGTCGACCAGAGCCTTCGGGCAACCCAGGGAAACAAAGCCAACCTTGGGGTTGGCTTTTGCGATGGTGGTGGACATGTCTAACCTCGGTATCGAATGTCGCCGCCACCGTGAAGGGCGGGCAGCGGACGGGCGCTTGGTGCGCCTCTGATCAAAAAGTGCGCAATTCTAGCGGCGTGCAAGGCACTTGACCAGCTTTATGCGGGGAAATGCGACGAGCGCTGTGCTCTTCAATACCCCAATGCCTAAGCAAATAATTCAGCATGGCTCCCCAAGTCCACAAAGGTGATCAGGTCAGCCCGCGAGTGCTCGTAAATCAGCAGGAAATCACCACCAATATGGCATTCTCTAAATCCGTCCCAATTTCCGGTAAGCGCATGGTCTCGATACTCGGCGGGTAGTTGTTCGCCTAAAAAAAGCATCACCATTACTCCCCGTACTTCATTCATGTCTCGACGCCCGGCGCGTTTATAACGCTCCCAGGACTTTTTAAACTCAGGCGTCTGTGCGCATTGCTTGGGTATGTCAGCGCGTTTTTGCTTCTTCTCCTGCTTCGCCATCGGCGTCCCTTAGCATGTCATCGATCGAGTCGAACTGGCGACGGATAGCATGCGCTTGCTTCATGGCGCGAGCGGTTTTCTCCGAAGGGATGCGTACCTCGAAAGGCAGCCCTTGCGTCGTCACGACCTGACGGAGGAAAAGACGCATGGCGTCACTGAGGCTAAGCCCACAGGCATTGAGCACAGCAGTGGCACGCTCCTTCAAATCCTCGTCTATGCGACAACGCACATCAGTGGTTTTCAGTAATGCAGACATATCGTGACTCCCTATCAAAAATGTAGCTACGTTGTGGCTACGTCTTGAGTATGGATCAACCCGTCAAAACCGGGCAAACGCTTTTTGCTCCAAGCGTGACGCCCGGCAATCCATACGTCGGAATCACCGTGCCTGTAACACGCGAAAACGTAGCGTTGGTACCCAATGACGTCAATGCAGGCAAAAAGACGCCTGTTTTAATGCAGAGAAATGCGACCAGTGCTGCGCTATGCTTCGCGCCGTTGCGTGTAGGTAAAATCCTAAGGTCAACAAAACGTCTGTTACGAGAAGTAAAACAGCGCATGCTAGGGTCAGTTTGAGCACGTTGTTTATAAGAGACCTCAGGTCAAAGGGCAGGAGTGGTTGATGGGTCAGGCAAGTAGTCAGGCAGCGGGTGCCGAGCATTCCAACGCCAAGCCGATTGGCATGCTGGTGGCAGCGGTCGGGGTGGTTTACGGCGATATCGGGACCAGCCCGCTCTACACCCTTAAAGAGGTGTTCAACGGCGGTTACGGGGTACAGGTCAACCATGACGGGGTATTGGGGATCCTCGCGCTGATCTTCTGGTCGCTGATCTGGGTCGTGTCGATCAAATACATGCTGTTCGTGCTGCGCGCCGACAACCAGGGCGAAGGCGGCATCATGGCGCTGACTGCTCTGGCACGGCGGGCGGCGGGGGAGCGCAGGAAATTGCGCAGTTTCCTGGTGGTGTGCGGCTTGTGCGGCGCGGCGCTGTTCTACGGCGACAGCATGATCACGCCGGCGATTTCGGTGTTGTCGGCCGTGGAGGGCCTGGAGCTGGCGTTCGACGGCCTGGATAGATGGGTAGTGCCTATCGCACTGGTGGTGCTGGTGGCGCTGTTCCTGATCCAGAAACACGGCACCGACCGTATCGGCAAGCTGTTCGGGCCGGTGATGGTGACCTGGTTCCTGGTGCTGGGCGGCCTGGGCGTGTATGGCATCACCCTGCACCCTGAGGTGCTCAGCGCCATGAACCCGATGTGGGCCGTGCGCTTCTTCGAGGCTCACCCCGGCATCGGCGTGGCCATCCTCGGCGCGGTGGTGCTGGCGCTGACCGGCGCCGAAGCGTTGTATGCCGACATGGGCCACTTCGGCCGCAAACCCATCGCCCGTGCCTGGTTCATCCTGGTGTTGCCGGCGCTGGTGCTCAACTATTTCGGCCAGGGCGCCATGCTGTTGGGCGATCCGGAGGCGGCGCGCAACCCGTTCTACCTGCTGGCGCCGAGCTGGGCGCTGATTCCACTGGTGGTGCTGTCGACCCTGGCCACCGTGATTGCCTCCCAGGCGGTGATTTCCGGTGCGTTCTCCCTGACGCGCCAGGCCATCCAGCTGGGTTACATCCCGCGCATGCACATTCAACATACCTCCAGCGCCGAACAGGGGCAGATCTATATTGGCGCGGTGAACTGGTCGCTGATGGTGGGCGTGATCCTGCTGGTGCTGGGCTTCGAATCCTCCGGTGCGCTGGCGTCCGCCTACGGCGTGGCGGTGACCGGTACCATGCTGATGACCACGATCCTGGTGTCTGCGGTGATGCTGCTGCTGTGGAAATGGCCACCGATACTGGCCGTGCCGGTATTGCTCTGCTGCCTGCTGGTGGACGGTCTGTACTTTGCCGCCAACGTGCCGAAGATCATCCAGGGCGGCGCCTTCCCGGTATTGGCGGGAATCGTGCTGTTCGTGCTGATGACCACCTGGAAGCGCGGCAAGCAATTGCTCGTCGAGCGCCTCGACGAGGGCGGCTTGCCGCTGCCCATCTTCATCAGCAGTATCCGCGTGCAGCCGCCTCATCGCGTGCAGGGTACGGCGGTATTCCTCACGGCGCGGCCCGATGCCGTGCCCCACGCGCTGTTGCACAACCTGCTGCATAACCAGGTGCTGCACGAGCAGGTGGTGCTGCTGACTGTGGTCTACGAAGACATCCCGCGCGTGCCTGCGACACGGCGTTTCGAAGTGGATGCCTATGGCGAAGGGTTCTTCCGGGTGATCCTGCACTTCGGCTTCACCGATGAGCCGGACGTGCCCGAGGCGCTGAAACTGTGCCATCTGGATGCGCTGGATTTCAGCCCGATGCGCACCACTTACTTCCTCAGCCGTGAAACCGTGATCGCCTCGCGCATCAAAGGCATGGCGCGTTGGCGCGAAGCGTTGTTCGCGTTCATGTTGAAGAATGCCAACGGCAACCTGCGTTTCTTCAAACTCCCGGTCAACCGGGTGATCGAGCTGGGCACCCAGGTCGAAATGTAAGGCACTGTATGACGGGAGCCGGCAATCGGCTCCCGGTTTACGTCTGAACTCTTTACCTGTGAACTCTTTACCTCTGAACCCAGTGCAATCCGTCGTTGTCGACTAGGCTCTAAGCACCATGAAAGAGAGCCTTGGAGCTTGCCCACAGAACCCGAAGAGGTGCGCCATGAGTCAGCTGCTCGAACCCTATACCCTGCGTCAACTCACCCTGCTGAACCGCATCGCGGTATCACCGATGTGCCAGTACTCAAGCGATGATGGCCTGGCCAACGACTGGCACCTGGTGCATCTGGGCAGTCGCGCCGTCGGTGGCGCCGGGCTGATTTTTACCGAAGCCACCGCCGTGACCGCCGATGGCCGCATCACCGCCCAGGACCTGGGCTTGTGGAAAGACGAACAAATCGAACCGTTGCAACGCATCACGCGCTTCATTGCGGCGCAAGGCGCGGTGGCCGGTATTCAGTTGGCGCATGCCGGGCGCAAGGCCAGCACCTATCGGCCCTGGATCGGCAAGCATGGCAGCGTCAAGCCAGAAGAGGGAGGCTGGGTGCCCGTAGGCCCGTCGCCCATCGCATTCGACCCTCAGCACACGCAACCCAAACCCCTGGATGAAGCGCAGATCCGCCAAGTGATTGCGGATTTTGTCGCCGCCGCCAAGCGTGCCTTGACCGCCGGCTTTGAAGTGGTGGAGATCCACGCTGCCCACGGTTACCTGCTGCATCAGTTCCTGTCGCCCATCAGTAACCAGCGCCAGGACCAGTACGGCGGTTCTTTTGAAAACCGCATCCGCCTGGTCCTGGAAGTGACCCGCGCGGTGCGCGAAGTCTGGCCCGAGGATTTGCCGCTGTTTGTGCGTGTATCGGCGACCGACTGGGTAGAGGACGGCTGGAACCCCGATGAGACCGTGGAACTGGCGCGCCGCTTGAAAGACCTGGGCGTGGACTTGATCGACGTGTCTTCCGGTGGCACCGCCGCCAATGCCGAAATCCCCACCGGCCCCGGTTATCAGACGCGCTTTGCCGAGCGGGTGCGCAAAGAGTCGGGTATCCCCACCGGCACCGTCGGCATGATCACCGAGCCGGCCCAGGCCGAGCACATTCTGCGCACCTGTCAGGCCGACATCATCTTCCTCGCCCGCGAACTGTTGCGTGACCCGTACTGGCCACTGCATGCCGACGATGACCTGGGCGGGCGCAAGGCGATCTGGCCGGCGCAATATCAGCGGGCAACGCACCGCGACCAGCCGATTCATGAATCGGATCTCAGGGATTGATCCTTTAGCGCATGCCCACAGAACCCACCCTGACACGGTGGGTTTTTTTGCCCGTGGTTATGACGCAGGTTGATCGACGAAAGCGTAAGAATCGGTTGTAGGTATTTATTACCGAGGCAATTATTTAAGTGAATACTCTAAAAAAATCCCACACGTAACCAGATTGTTTCTACGCTAAAGGTAAGCCTGATTTTCGGCCCAGGAAGTCAGTCGGTTCGCCCATGAAGGCAAGATGCTTCACGGCACGCAATGAATGGGCGGCAGGAGTGTTGGATCGATATCAGGAGAAGCAGTCCATGGCCAAGTCGTATGGTGTAGCGGGTGTGGTGGCGTCTTTTCTGACCCGCAGGATGTTCTTGCGTGGCCACAGGTTGAGTTCGGATGAAGCCGAACTGCTGGCGCATTATCGCGCGCTGACCGAGAGCGACCAGGTTGCGATGCGGTATCTGATCGGGGCGATGAAAACCGTCTCGCGGTTCTGAAGGGCCGCTGAATAACAGCGTGGGAGCACGCGGCTCCCACACTGTCGGTCATGGTGTCAGGTGTACTTGCGTTTGCCCGGCTCGGGCGGGAAGTACTGATACAGCCAGGTTTCACTCAAGGTGCGGTCCTGGGTACGGATAAACAAGCGCAGCTCCACCGGCTCCACGCTGTCACTGGTGGGGTACCAGTCGAACAGGATGCGATAACCCTTGATGTTGTCGAGCACCAGCACGCTGAAGTCTTTCACCTCGCCGTGGGAACAGGTGACCACCGGCTCGATGCCCGTGCCGGCTGGCAAACGATCCAGCCCGCCGCCCTTGAAGTCCACCGCAAAGCGGCGTGCCCACACCTCGGGGTAATGCTCGCCAGGGGCCCAGCCTTCGGTAAATCCGCCCATGCCCGAACGGGTCGCGTCCACTTGGGCCAGCGGTGTGCTCACCGGCGGCAGGGCGCTCCAGTAGAGCTTGTAGCCGTAGTTGAGCGAATCACCGGCTGCTACTGGTTTTTTCGGGGTCCAGAAGGCCACGATGTTATCCAGGGTCTCGCCGGTGGTCGGGATTTCCAGCAGGTCGATCGAGCCTTCACCCCAGGCGGTGGTAGGTTCCACCCACAGGCTCGGACGCTTGCTGTACCAGTCCACCGTGTCCTGATAGCTGGCGAACTCGTGGTCTGTCTGCACCAGGCCGAAGCCTTTGGGGTTGGTGTCGGCAAAGGCGTTGAACTGCAGCTTGGCCGGGTTGTTCAGCGGACGGCAGATCCACTCGCCGTTGCCGCGCCACATGGCCAGGCGGTCCGAGTCGTGGATTTGCGGGTGGATGGTGTCGCACATCCGGCGTTCGTGGGTACCGCAACTGAACATGCTGGTCATGGCCGCAATGCCCAGCTGTTCGATGGCGGTGCGCGCGTTGATATGCGCATCGATCGCCATCACCACCTGGTTGGCCTGGCAGTCGATATCGAAACGATAGGCACCGGTCGCGCTGGGCGAATCGAGCAGGGCGTAGACCACGAAGCGGGTAGCGTTTTTGTCCGGGGTTTCGAACCAGAACTGGGTGAAATCGGGGAACTCCTCGCGTTTTTTTGCGTAGGTGTCAATCGCCAGGCCGCGCGCCGACAGGCCGTACTGCCCGGTGGCGTCCACGGCGCGGAAGTAACTGGCGCCGAGAAACGACAGCACGTCATGGCGGTCCAGCTCCGGCGCCTTGAACAGCTTGAAGCCGGAGAAGCCCAGATCGCCGGTCAACTGTTTAGTGTCGACCGTGGTTTTTTCATAGTTGAACAGCGAAGGGCGAAAATGCACTTCGCGGGCCTCGCGGGTCTTGGGGTCGACGCTGTGCATGCGCACCGGCGTCTTGAAGCCCATGCCGACGTGAAAAAACTGCACGTCCAGTTGCCCGTTCAGTTCCTTCCACAGCGAATGGTTGCCGTCGTAGCCAATGGCGTTGAAGTTCTGCGGGGTCATGGTTGCCAGCGTGGGCGGCAGCACTTGCCGGGTGTCTTTGTAGGCGGCGCCGGCGAGCTGTTTGGCCTGGGCCTTGAGCGTGTCGAAATCGAATGCCACGGCCTTGCCGTCGGCGGCACGGTTTCCGGCCCAGGCCTGCGCGGCCAGCAGGCCACTGGCCGACAACCCGGTGTAGGCCGCAATGGCCATGGACGCTTTGAGCAAATTCCTGCGGTGCATAGAGACAACCTGTCGTGAGCAAATCCCGCGCCGTTCCTGGCACGTAACGGATCAGAAATAACGGTTCGGACATGCCTTCGGCCAAACGCAACGGACATTAAACAGACGCCGGATAGCTTAAGCGGTTCGATGCTGAAGGAAAAATCATTGATGGCAGCGTGATGGCGTCGCTGTGCAACAAGACATTTCTGACAGCAGGGCAGGGCGTTACATCTGGAAGCACTCTAGATAGAGCCTTTTTGGCACTTAGTTTTACGCTGGGGGCCTATTGGTCCTACGAACCCAAGTGTCTGGAGGCTACGAATGAATACCCGTGGATTGCTCGATCAGTTGCTCAAGTCTGGCCAGGACATGTTGCAGAACAAGGCTGGCGGCCAACGTCAATCAAACGACAAAGGCGCCCTGGGTGGGCTGCTGGGCGGTGGCGGGCTCGGCAGTTTGCTCGGTGGCGCAGGCGGGGGCGCATTGGCGGCCGGCGCCATGGGCTTGCTGCTGGGCAATAAAAAAGCGCGCAAATTCGGCGGCAAGGCCCTGACCTACGGAGGCCTGGCCGCCTTGGGGGTCATCGCCTACAAAGCCTACGGCAACTGGCAGGCACAGCAGGCCGGCGCGCCCCAGGGCGAGCCGCAAACCATTGATCGCCTGCCGCCGGCCCAGGTCGAGCAACACAGTCAGGGCATTCTCAAGGCGCTGGTCGCTGCCGCCAAGGCCGACGGGCATGTGGATGAGCGTGAGCGCGCGTTGATCGAAGGCGAATTCACAAAACTCGACAATGACCGCGAACTGCAAACCTGGCTGCATGCCGAGCTGAACAAGCCACTCGACCCGGCTGACGTAGCCCGCGCCGCCAGTACCCCGGAAATGGCCGCCGAGATGTATATCGCCAGTGTGATGCTGGTGGACGAGGAAAACTTCATGGAGAAGGCCTACCTGGACGAACTGGCGCGCCAACTGAAGCTGGAGCCGGGCCTGAAGGCGGAGCTGGAGAAACAGGTGCGCCTTAACGTCGAATAGAATCGCATACCGATCCAAATGTGGGAGCGGGCCTGCTCCCACATTCAAGCCTGTCCCGGCTCAACTGCCAGGGCGCCTGCCGCAAGGGTGGCGCTGGCTCCGGGTGTCCCCGCAAACCGTTGGTTAATACACGCCATCGCTCAGCTATACTCCCCTCCATTTGAATGGCCCTGCGAGGAATTACTGTGAAGAACTGGACCCTGCGCCAACGGATTTTGGCGAGCTTCGCGGTCATTATCGCGATCATGCTGCTGATGGTCGTGCTCTCGTATTCGCGCCTGTTGAAAATCGAAACCAGCGCAAACCTGGTCCGGGATGATGCCGTGCCGGGCGTGTTTTTCAGTTCGATGATTCGCAGCGCGTGGGTCGACAGCTACCTGCAAACCCAGGAGTTGGTCGGGATCCACAAGAACCAGGGCATTTCCGAAGACGACAAGCAGGACTACAAGTCTTTCGAGGCGCGCCTTGAGAAGTACATGGCCGATTACGCGAAAACGATCAATTTTACTCAGGATCGCAGCGACTTCGATGCCTTCGAAAAACTGCACCAGCGCTACAATCAAGCGCTCAGCCAGGTGCTTGAGGCGCAGCAGGGCAACAACGCCGCCGAGGCACTCCGGTTGTTCAACGAGCAGCTGACACCCACCTGGGTCGCAGGTCGTGCGAAACTCAATGACATCATCAGCGAGAATAAACAGGTCTCCGATGACGCCACCGCCGCCATCGATAATGCCGTCGGGGCGGCGAAAGTCAGCATGGGCGTTTCGCTGCTGCTGGCGATTCTTGCCGCGGCGCTATGTGGCCTGCTGCTGATGCGCGCAATCACGGCGCCGATGAAGCGCATCATCGATATCCTCGAAACCATGCGCACCGGCGATCTGAGCAAGCGCCTGAACCTGGAGCGCAAAGACGAATTCAACGCGGTCGAAACCGGCTTCAACGACATGATGACCGAGCTGACCGCGCTGGTTTCCCAGGCGCAGCGCTCCTCGGTGCAGGTCACCACGTCGGTGACCGAGATTGCCGCCACCTCAAAGCAGCAACAGGCCACCGCTACCGAAACCGCAGCCACCACCACTGAAATCGGCGCTACATCCCGAGAAATCGCCGCCACCTCCAAGGACCTGGTGCGCACCATGACCGAAGTGTCCACCGCCGCCGACCAGGCGTCGGTCGCCGCGGGGTCCGGTCAACAGGGCCTGGCCCGTATGGAAGAAACCATGCATTCGGTAATGGGCGCCGCTGACCTGGTCAACGCCAAACTGGCGATCCTCAATGAGAAGGCCGGCAACATCAATCAGGTGGTGGTGACCATCGTCAAAGTGGCTGACCAGACCAACCTGCTGTCCCTCAACGCCGCCATCGAGGCCGAGAAAGCCGGTGAGTACGGGCGCGGTTTTGCCGTGGTCGCCACCGAAGTACGCCGTCTGGCCGATCAGACCGCCGTCGCGACGTACGACATCGAGCAGATGGTGCGCGAGATCCAGTCGGCGGTGTCGGCAGGCGTGATGGGCATGGACAAGTTCTCCGAAGAAGTGCGCCGAGGCATGTTCGAGGTGCAGCAAGTGGGTGAGCAACTGTCGCAAATCATCCACCAGGTGCAGGCCCTCGCGCCGCGGGTGTTGATGGTCAATGAAGGCATGCAGGCCCAGGCCACCGGCGCCGAGCAGATCAACCACGCGCTGGTACAACTGGGGGATGCCAGCAGCCAGACCGTCGAGTCCCTGCGCCAGGCCAGCTTTGCCATCGATGAACTGAGCCAGGTTGCGGTGGGTCTGCGCAGCGGCGTGTCGCGTTTCAAAGTCTGATGAGCGACTTCGCGGCTAAGCGCGGCGCCGTCCCGGCAGCGAAAAAGGCGTTGTTCCTGGTGTTCCACATCGGCAGTGAACGCTTTGCCCTCAAGGCCACGGAAGTGGTCGAAGTGCTGCCGCGCCTGCCGCTCAAACCCATCGCCCAGGCACCTGTGTGGGTGGCGGGCATCTTTGCCCATCGCGGCGCGCTGGTGCCGGTGATCGACCTGAGCGCACTGACCTTCGGTACGGCGGCCCAGGCCCGCACCAGCACGCGGCTGGTGCTGGTCAGTTATCAGCCACAACCCTGGAGCCAGGCGCGGTGGCTGGGGCTGATTCTGGAACAGGCCACCGACACCCTGCGTTGCGACCCCGCCGAGTTCCTGCCCTATGGCCTGGATAACCGCCAGGCACCCTATCTGGGGCCGGTGCGCGAAGATGCGCTGGGCTTGATGCAGTGGATTGGCGTGGCCGAGCTGTTGACCGACGACGTGCGCGCGCTGCTGTTTTCCAGCGAGTTGAGCCTATGAGCAATGATCCGCGCTTCTCGGCCTTTCTGAAGGAACGCATCGGCCTGGACGTCGCGTCGGTGGGCGAGGCGATCATCGAGCGCGCGGTGCGCCAGCGTTGCCAAGTGTCCCAGGTGCCCACAGCGGACGCCTATTGGCAGCTCCTGCAAAGCTCCCACGATGAGCAGCAGGCGCTGATTGAAGCGGTGATCGTTCCAGAGACCTGGTTTTTCCGCTACCCCGAGTCCTTTGCGACCCTGGCGCGCCTGGCCCATGCACGCCTGGCCGAGATCAAGCAGATGCGTGCGTTGCGCATTCTGAGCCTGCCGTGTTCCACCGGCGAAGAACCCTATTCGATTGCCATGGCCCTGCTCGACGCGGGCCTGGCGCCGCACCAGTTCAAAGTGCAAGGGATGGACGTCAGCCCGCTGTCCGTGGAGCGTGCCCGTCGCGGTGTATACGGCAAGAACTCTTTTCGCGGCGCCGATCTCGAATTCCGTGACCGGCATTTCACTGAAGACGGCGGTGCCTATCGCATTGCCGACCGGGTGCGCGAACAAGTGCGCCTGCACGTTGGCAACTTGCTTGACCCGGCGCTGCTGGCCAACGAGCCCAGCTACGATTTTGTGTTCTGTCGCAACTTGCTGATCTATTTCGACCAGCCCACCCAGCAGCAAGTCTTCGATGTGCTCAAGCAATTGACTCACGTGGACGGCGTGCTGTTTATCGGCCCGGCCGAAGGCAGCCTGCTGGGACGTCATGGCATGCGTTCGATTGGCGTGCCGCAATCCTTTGCGTTCAGTCGGCATGTGGAGTCGGCCGCGCCAGCCCCGGTATTTGTACCGATGCCGGCGGCCCCGCCGAAGCGCGGTGCGGCGCCGATAGCGCTCAAGCCGCGCCCGTTCAGCACGGTCAGTGCCCAGGCACCGCTCAAGGCGCCGCACACGGAGGCCGGGGAGTTGCTCAACCAGATCGCCACCTTGGCCAATGAGGGTAAAAGTGCCGAGGCCCGCGCTGCCTGCGAGCGCTATTTGGGCAGCCATCCGCCGGTCGCCCAGGTGTTCTACTGGCTGGGCCTGCTCAGCGATGTGGCCGGCAGTGCTCCGCAAGCCCAAGGGTATTACCGTAAAGCCTTATACCTGGAACCGCAGCATCCTCAGGCCTTGATGCACCTGGCCGCGTTGCTTGAGTCCCAGGGCGACAGTGCGGGGGCGCGTCGTTTGCAGGCGCGTGCCGTGCGTAGCGAGCGAGCCGACAGTGAGTCCAAACGATGAGTAGCCCTGACGCGCTGGATACCGCAGGCCTGGACCTGACCCTGGCCGACACCCAAGCCATCGACGATTGCTGGAATCGCATCGGCATTCATGGCGACAAATCCTGCCCCTTGCTGGCGCAGCATATCCATTGCCGTAACTGCTCGGTGTATTCCGCCGCAGCCACACGCCTGCTCGACCGCTATGCACTGCAGCAGGACGAGCGTCCCGCACAAGCCGCCGGCGAGCTGGATAACCAGGTGGTCACCCGCTCGTTGCTGATGTTCCGCCTCGGCGAAGAATGGCTTGGCATCGCCACCCGGTGCCTGGTGGAAGTGGCGCCGTTGCAACCGATCCACTCCTTGCCGCACCAGCGCTCCCGGGCATTGCTGGGCGTGGCCAACGTACGCGGCGCGTTGGTGGCCTGCCTGTCGCTGGTGGAACTGCTCGGCCTGGACAGCACCTCTAACGGCGCCACCGGCGGTCGCATCATGCCGCGCATGCTGATCATTGCCGCGCAGGATGGCCCGGTAGTCGTGCCGGTGGACGAAGTGGATGGCATCCATGCCATCGATGAGCGCACCTTGAGCGCCGCGTCGGCCTCCGGTACCCAGGCCAGCGCGCGTTTCACCCAGGGCGTATTGCAATGGAAAGGCCGTAGCCTGCGTTGGCTGGACGAGGCTCAATTGCTGTTCGCCGTGACCCGGAGCCTTGCATGACCCCCGACCAGATGCGCGATGCCTCGCTGTTGGAACTGTTCAGCCTGGAAGCCGATGCGCAGACCCAGGTGCTCAGTGCAGGCCTGCTGGCCCTGGAGCGCAACCCGACCCAGGCCGACCAGCTCGAGGCCTGCATGCGTGCGGCGCACTCGCTCAAGGGCGCGGCGCGGATTGTCGGCGTGGACGCTGGCGTCAGCGTGGCCCATGTCATGGAGGACTGCCTGGTCAGCGCCCAGGAAGCACGCTTGTACCTGCAGCCCGAACATATCGACGCGTTGCTGCAGGGCACGGATTTGCTGATGCGCATCGCCACCCCGGGCAATGACGTGGGCACGGCGGATATCCAGGCCTATGTGGCGCTGATGGAGCGCCTGCTGGACCCGTCGCAGCCCACCGCCATGCTCGCGCCGAAACCCGAACCGGCTCCCATGCCTGTGATCGAAGTGCAGCCGCCCGAGCCTGAACCTGCGCCCGCCGTCATCAGCGAGCCGCCGCGCCAGGGCAAACGCATGACCGAAGGCGGAGAGCGCGTGCTGCGGGTCACGGCCGAACGCCTTAACAGCCTGTTGGACCTGTCCAGCAAATCGCTGGTTGAAACCCAGCGGCTCAAGCCTTACCTGGCCAGCCTGCAGCGTCTCAAGCGCCTGCAAAGCAACAGCCTGCGCACCTTGGATACGCTGGAGGGTCATCTCAAGGTCGTCGACTTGAACCTGGAGGCCCAGGAGGCCCTGGCCGATACCCGCCGCTTGTTGAGTGAAGCCCAGGCGTTGCTGGCGCAGAAGAACGCCGAGCTGGACGAATACGGCTGGCAGGCCGGCCAGCGCGCTCAAGTGCTTTACGACACCGCGCTGGCTTGTCGCATGCGCCCGTTTGCCGATGTGCTGGCCGGGCAGGTGCGCATGGTGCGTGACCTCGGCCGCAGCCTGGGCAAGCAGGTGCGCCTGGAGATCGAGGGCGAAAAAACCCAGGTCGACCGCGACGTGCTGGAAAAGCTCGAGGCGCCACTCACGCATTTATTACGCAATGCCGTCGACCACGGCATCGAAATGCCCGAGCAGCGGCTGCTGGCGGGCAAGCCGGCGGAAGGCTCGATTCGCCTGCGCGCGTCCCATCAAGCCGGGCTGCTGGTACTGGAGTTGAGCGATGACGGTAACGGCGTCGATCTTGAGCGTCTGCGCGGCACCATTGTCGATCGGCACCTGTCCCCCGTGGAAACCGCGTTGCGCCTGAGCGAGGAAGAACTGCTGACGTTCCTGTTCCTGCCGGGGTTCAGCCTGCGCGACAAGGTGACCGAAGTGTCCGGTCGCGGGGTGGGCCTGGATGCGGTGCAACATATGGTGCGTCAATTGCGCGGCGCGGTGGTGCTGGAGCAGACGGCGGGGCAGGGCAGTCGCTTTCATCTGGAAGTGCCGTTGACCTTGTCGGTGGTGCGCAGCCTGGTGGTGGAGGTCGGTGAAGAGGCCTACGCTTTCCCTCTGGCGCACATCGAACGCATGTGCGACCTGGCGCCCGAGGACATTGTGCAACTGGAAGGTCGCCAGCATTTCTGGCACGAGGGCCGGCATGTCGGCCTGGTCGCCGCCAGTCAGCTGTTGCAGCGTCCGCCGGGCCAAACCCCTTCGGATACCTTGAAAGTGGTGGTGATCCGCGAGCGCGATGCGGTGTATGGGATCGCCGTGGAACGCTTTATCGGTGAACGCACCCTGGTGGTATTGCCGCTGGATGATCGCCTGGGCAAGGTCCAGGATATTTCCGCCGGCGCCTTGCTCGACGATGGCTCGGTGGTCCTGATCGTCGACGTGGAAGACATGTTGCGCTCGGTGGACAAGTTGCTCAACACCGGTCGCCTGGAACGTATCGCCCGGCGCACCCAGCAGGCCACCGAGGCACCGCGCAAGCGGGTGCTGGTGGTGGACGACTCGCTGACCGTGCGTGAGCTGCAACGCAAGTTGTTGCTCAATCGCGGTTATGAAGTGGCCGTTGCGGTCGATGGCATGGATGGCTGGAACGCGCTGCGTTCCGAGGATTTCGACCTGCTTATCACTGACATTGATATGCCCCGCATGGACGGTATTGAATTGGTCACACTCTTGCGCCGAGACAGTCGCCTGCAATCGTTGCCGGTGATGGTGGTTTCCTATAAGGATCGTGAAGAGGACCGACGTCGAGGCCTCGACGCCGGTGCCGACTATTACCTGGCCAAGGCCAGCTTTCACGACGATGCCTTGCTCGACGCCGTGGTTGAATTGATCGGGGGCGCCCGGGCATGAGGATCGCGATCGTCAATGACATGCCCCTTGCCGTCGAGGCGTTGCGGCGTGCCTTGAGCTTCGAACCCGCCCATGAACTGGTGTGGGTGGCCAACAACGGTCTGGAAGCGGTGCAGCGCTGTGCCGAACGGGTCCCGGACCTGATCCTGATGGACCTGATCATGCCGGTAATGGACGGCGTGGAGGCCACGCGGCAGATCATGGCCGAGACCCCATGCGCGATTCTGCTGGTGACCGTCGACCGCCAGGCCAATATGAGCCGGGTGTTCGAAGCCATGGGCCACGGCGCCCTGGATGTGGTGGACACCCCGGCGCTGGGCGTGGGCAACCCCAGGGATGCGGCTGCGCCGTTGTTGCGCAAGATTCTCAACATCGGCTGGCTGATCGGCCAGCGCGGTAGCCGTGTGCGCGCCGAAACCGTGCCTGAGCGCAGCACCGGCAAACGCCAGAGCCTGGTGGCTATCGGTTCTTCGGCGGGCGGCCCGGCGGCCCTGGAAGTGCTGCTCAAGGCTTTGCCCCGGAACTTTCCCGCCGCCATCGTGCTGGTCCAGCATGTGGACCAGGTGTTCGCCGCCGGCATGGCCGAGTGGTTGAGCAGTGCGTCCGGCCTGCCGGTGCGTCTGGCCCGAGAGGGTGAGCCGCCGCAAAGCGGCGTGGTCTTGCTGGCCGGTACCAACCACCATATTCGCTTGTTGAAAAATGGCACGCTAGCCTATACCGCAGAGCCGGTGAACGAGATCTACCGGCCCTCCATCGACGTGTTTTTCGAAAGTGTCGCCAGCCACTGGAACGGTGACGCCGTTGGCGTACTGCTGACCGGCATGGGACGCGATGGCGCCCAGGGCCTGAAGTTGATGCGCGAACAAGGATATTTGACCATCGCCCAGGACCAGCAGAGTTCGGCGGTGTATGGCATGCCCAAAGCGGCGGCGGCGATTGACGCCGCTGTTGAAATTCGCCCACTGGACAGAATTGCGCCGCGATTGCTGGAGGTCTTTGCATGATCGAAAATCTCCCGCCGTGCTGGTTTGCAGGCAGTAATTCAGGTGACCGCACATGAATGATTTACAGCTCGACGACTTCAAGACCGACGAAAACGCCGCCATGGTGCTGCTGGTCGACGACCAGGCCATGATCGGAGAAGCCGTGCGGCGCGGCCTGGCCCATGAAGAAAACATCGATTTCCACTTTTGCGCCGACCCGCACCAGGCGATCGCCCAGGCGATTCGCATCAAGCCGACCGTAATCCTGCAGGACCTGGTCATGCCCGGCCTCGACGGCCTGACCCTGGTGCGCGAATACCGCAATCACCCGGCCACGGCGAATATCCCGATCATCGTGCTTTCCACCAAGGAAGACCCGCTGATCAAGAGCGCAGCGTTTGCGGCCGGGGCCAACGATTACCTGGTCAAGCTGCCGGACAATATCGAACTGGTGGCGCGCATTCGCTATCACTCGCGCTCCTACATGACCCTGTTGCAGCGCGACGCGGCTTACCGCGCATTGCGGGTCAGCCAGCAACAGTTGCTGGACACCAACCTGGTGCTGCAACGGCTGATGAACTCCGATGGCCTGACCGGGCTGTCCAATCGTCGTCACTTCGACGAATACCTGGAACTGGAATGGCGCCGTGCCATGCGCGACCAGACCCAGCTCTCCTTGCTGATGATCGATGTGGACTTCTTCAAGACCTACAACGACAGCTTTGGCCACGTCGAGGGTGACGAAGCCTTGCGCAAAGTCGCCAGCACCATCCGCGAAGCCAGCAGCCGTCCTTCCGACCTGCCGGCACGCTATGGCGGCGAAGAGTTCGCGCTGGTGCTGCCCAACACCTCGCCGGGCGGTGCGCGGCTGGTGGCTGAAAAGCTGCGCATGGCGGTGGAGGCCTTGAAAATCCCGCATATCGCGCCGACTGAAGGTTCGAGCCTGACCATCAGCATTGGCTTGTCGACCTTGACGCCGGTGCAAGGTACCGATTGCCGCCAGCTGATCATGGCGGCGGACAAGGGTCTGTATATGGCCAAGCACAATGGGCGCAACCAGGTCGGCATCGAATAACCCAAGGCCAGCGCGAAGCCAAATGTGGGAGGGGGCTTGCCCCCGATAGCGGTGTGTCAGTTACAACTTCATTGGCAGACAGACTGCCATCGGGGGCAAGCCCCCTCCCACATGTGGAACGCTCCGCCTTTTCAGCCGGGTGGACTGCCGTTTCCAGGCGTTTGCCGTTATACTCGCCGGCTTTCAAAAGTTCGCCAACGAGTGCTGCCCGCCATGGAAATCAACCCGATCCTTAACACCATCAAGGACCTGTCCGAGCGCTCCGAAACTATTCGGGGGTATCTTTGACTACGATCAAAAGCATGAGCGTCTGACCGAAGTCAATCGCGAGCTTGAAGATCCGAGTGTCTGGAACAAACCTGAGTACGCCCAGGAACTGGGTCGCGAGCGTGCTGCGCTGGCGCAGATCGTCGACACCCTCGACGAACTGAACACCGGCCTGGCCGACTGCCGTGACCTGCTGGACATGGCCGTCGAAGAAGATGACGAAGGCGCAGTGGGCGATGTCGTCGCCGAGCTGGCCCGTCTCGAGGAAAACCTCGCCAAGCTTGAATTTCGCCGCATGTTCAGCCACGAAATGGACCCGAACAACGCCTACCTGGATATACAGGCCGGTTCCGGCGGCACCGAGGCCCAGGACTGGGCCAACATCCTGCTGCGCATGTACCTGCGCTGGGCCGACAAGCGCGGTTTCGAGGCGACCATCATGGAACTGTCCGCCGGTGAAGTCGCCGGCATCAAGGGCGCGACCGTGCACATCAAGGGTGAATACGCCTTTGGCTGGCTGCGTACCGAGATCGGCGTGCACCGCCTGGTGCGCAAGAGCCCGTTCGACTCCGGCAACCGTCGCCACACGTCGTTTTCCGCCGTTTTCGTCTCGCCAGAGATCGACGACAAGGTGGAAATCGAGATCAACCCGGCCGACCTGCGCATCGACACCTATCGCTCCTCCGGCGCCGGTGGCCAGCACGTAAACACCACCGACTCGGCGGTACGTATCACTCACGTACCGACCAACACCGTGGTCAGCTGCCAGAACGAACGTTCCCAGCACGCCAACAAGGACACCGCCATGAAAATGCTGCGGGCCAAGTTGTACGAGCAGGAAATGCAGAAGCGCAACGCCGCTTCCCAGGCGCTGGAAGACACCAAGTCGGACATCGGCTGGGGACACCAGATTCGTTCTTATGTACTGGATGCGTCGCGGATCAAGGATTTGCGCACTAACATCGAACGCAGCGACTGCGACAAGGTGCTCGACGGTGATATCGACGAATACCTGGAAGCCAGCCTGAAATCGGGGCTGTAAAGATTGTAGGCGATCCCCGGCCACAGGCCGGGGACAACGAACCTGATGGATAATTTAAGACATGAGCGACCAACAACTCGACCCGCAAGCCCTGCAACAGGAAGAAAACTCCCTGATCGCCCTGCGCAAGGAAAAGCTGGCTGCCGAGCGCGCCAAGGGTAACGCCTTCCCCAACGACTTCCGCCGCGACAACTACTGCGATGCCCTGCAGAGGCAGTACGCGGACAAGACCAAGGAAGAGCTGGCAGAAGCGGCGATCCCGGTCAAGGTGGCAGGTCGCATCATGCTCAACCGTGGCTCGTTCATGGTGATCCAGGACATGACCGGACGCATCCAGGTCTACGTCAACCGCAAGACCCTTTCCGAAGAAATCCTGGCCTCGGTGAAAACCTGGGACATGGGCGACATCATCGCGGCCGAAGGCACCCTGGCCCGTTCCGGCAAGGGCGACCTGTATGTCGAGATGACCAGCGTGCGCCTGCTGACCAAGTCGCTGCGCCCGCTGCCGGACAAGCACCACGGCCTGACCGACACCGAGCAGCGCTACCGCCAGCGCTATGTTGACCTGATCGTCAACGAAGACGTGCGCCAGACCTTCCGCGTGCGTTCGCAGGTCATCGCCCACATCCGCAGCTTCCTGGCCCAGCGTGACTTCCTGGAAGTGGAAACGCCGATGCTGCAGACCATCCCCGGTGGCGCCGCGGCCAAGCCGTTCGAAACCCACCACAATGCGCTGGACCTGCCAATGTTCCTGCGCATCGCGCCGGAGCTGTACCTCAAGCGCCTGGTGGTCGGCGGCTTTGAGAAGGTGTTCGAGATCAACCGCAACTTCCGTAACGAAGGCGTCTCGACCCGTCACAACCCTGAATTCACCATGTTGGAGTTCTACCAGGCCTACGCCGACTACGAAGACAACATGGACCTGACCGAAGAACTGTTCCGCGAACTGGCGCAGTTGGTGCTGGGCAGCACCGACGTGCCCTACGGCGACAAGGTGTTTCACTTTGGCGAACCGTTCGTGCGTCTTTCGGTGTTCGACTCGATCCTCAAGTACAACCCTGAGCTGAGTGCTGACGACCTGAACGACATCGACAAGGCCCGTGCCATCGCCAGGAAAGCCGGGGCCAAGGTGCTGGGCTTCGAAGGCCTGGGCAAGCTGCAGGTGATGATTTTCGAAGAACTGGTGGAGCACAAGCTGGAACAGCCGCATTTCATTACCCAGTACCCGTTCGAAGTGTCGCCGCTGGCCCGTCGCAACGATGACAACCCGAACGTCACCGACCGTTTCGAACTGTTCATTGGCGGCCGTGAAATCGCCAACGCCTACTCCGAGCTCAACGACGCAGAAGACCAGGCCGAACGCTTCATGGCCCAGGTGGCCGACAAGGACGCCGGGGATGACGAAGCCATGCACTACGACGCCGACTTCGTACGGGCCCTGGAATACGGCATGCCGCCCACCGCCGGTGAAGGTATCGGCATCGATCGCCTGGTGATGCTGTTGACCAACTCGCCGTCGATCCGCGATGTGATCTTGTTCCCGCACATGCGGCCACAAGCGTAACCGTCGCGAAATCCGAAGCCGCCTTTTATAAGGCGGCTTTTTTATGTGGCGTTTACTCGCGTCAAAAAAACAGCGCCAGGTTTTGTTCTATTCAAGGATGTGTGTGGTGAACCGCGTAATGGCTCAAGAAGGCGCCGCCGGCATTGCCGCTGCCGTGGCTGAAAGCGTCCCGTACCAGGGCCGCAAGGCCAGCCGCCGGGGCAGCGAACAACGCCGGCAAGACATTCTCGATGCGGCCATGCGCATCGTGGTCCGCGACGGGGTACGTGCCGTACGTCACCGAGCCGTGGCGGCGGAAGCCGGCGTGCCATTGTCGGCCACCACCTACTACTTCAAGGACATCGATGACCTGCTTACCGACACCTTCGCCCAATACGTCGAACGCAGCGCCGCTTTCATGGGCAAGCTGTGGGTGCGCAACGAAGGCCTGTTGCGCGAAATGGTCGCCTACGGTGACGGCAGCCCGGCGGCGCGCTCGCAGTTGGCCGATGACATTGCGCGGTTGACCGCCGACTATGTACAGCGCCAACTGATCAACCGTCGCGACTACCTGATGGCCGAGCAGGCCTTTCGCCAGGAAGCCTTGTTGAATCCGCGCCTGGCCGAACTGGTACGCTCCCACCAACAGATTCTGTTGCAAGGCACCGGGCAGTTTTTCCAGGTATTGGGCTCCCGCGAGCCTCAGCAGGATGCCAAGGTGTTGACGGCGATTATCAGTCGGATGGAATATCAGGGGCTGTTAGGCAGCGCAGAGCCGCTGACCGGGGACGAAATGCTGGAGATACTCAAGCGTTACATGCACTTGGTGTTGGCTTCAGTCTGATACCGCAAACGCCACGTTCAAAGAGGAAGCACCGGGTGGACGATTACCAGCAGACGATACGCAGCCTGTCCGATCGCATTGTGCTGGCGCAAACGCCGATCCGCGTCCTCGACGCCGTGAAGTGGGACGAGAACATTCGTCAGGGCTTTCTCAAGGCCAAGGGCAAGGCCATGCCCGCCGTGGATCGCGATTACTACCTGAACCGGCCGTTGTCGTTCGATTCAAGCGCGGTCAAGCTGGAGTTCCAGAACATCGAGCGCGACATTACCCGCCGCCTCGGCCAGTTCAGCCCGGTGGGGCAGATCATGCGCCGCATGTGCCGGGAGTACCGCATGGTCGTGCGGATGCTCGAAGCCCGTGGCACCGAGGACTTCGGCCTGATCTCCCAGGAACTCTACGGAGCCGCTTCCGATGCTTTCCACGCCGGTGACCCGACCCTCGCGGACCTGGGCCTGATGCTCTCGGACTACCTGAACAATATCGATGGCCGTGGCGACCTCAAGGACGAAGCCAAGACCCTGACCGCCAAGGACGCCGTCGCGTTGCTGCAGACACGTTTGAACAAGGTGTTCGGCGAGGCTGAAGAGACCATCCGCGTATTCGAGTCCGATGGCATCGTTGCCGACGCAGCAGCGGGCGCCGACTACATCAAGATCCGCGCCGACGCGATGTTCAACGACCGTGACGTGCGCGCCCTGGAAGTGCACGAAGGCCTGGTGCACGTGGGCACCACCCTCAATGGCCAGAACCAGCCGATCTGCACGTTCCTGTCGAAGGGGCCGCCCTCGTCCACCGTGACCCAGGAAGGCCTGGCGATTCTGATGGAAATCATCACGTTTGCCTCCTACCCCAGCCGGCTGCGCAAATTGACCAACCGCACCCGCGCCATCCATATGGTGGAGGAGGGCGCCGATTTCCTGCAGGTGTTCGAGTTCTTCCGTGAGCAGGGCTTTGAAATGGCGGAAAGCTACGGCAACGCCAGTCGGGTGTTTCGTGGCTCGGTGCCGACAGGTCTGCCGTTCACCAAGGATCTGTCCTATCTCAAGGGTTTTATCATGGTCTACAACTACATTCAGTTGGCCGTGCGCAAGGGCAAGCTGGAGCAGGTGCCGTTGTTGTTCTGCGGCAAGACCACGCTCGAAGATATGCGCACCCTTCGCCAACTGGTCGACGAAGGCCTGGTGGTGCCCCCCAAGTACCTGCCCGAACAGTTCCGCGACATGAACGCACTGGCGGCGTGGATGTGCTTTTCCAACTTCCTCAATCATTTGAGCCTGGACCGGATCGAGGCGGACTACTCCAATATTCTTTGACCGGACGGGGTCTCCAAGGTCCGCCCATTTCAACTCACTCACGAGGCTTCAACGGATGAGAATCCTCGGCATTCTGTGCCTGCTACTCACATTGAACGGCTGCAGCTCCCTGCTGTTCTACCCGGAGCCCGGTCTGCCATTCACGCCGGAAAAAGCCCACCTGGCGTATCGCGACGTCACCCTCACCACCGCCGACGGCGTGAAACTGCACGCCTGGTGGCTGCCGGCCAAGCCTGGCGTACCCCTCAAAGGCACGGTGCTGCACCTGCACGGCAACGGCGGCAACCTGGCCTGGCATTTGGGCGGCAGTTGGTGGTTGCCGGAGGAGGGCTACCAGGTACTGTTGCTCGACTATCGCGGTTATGGGCTTTCGCAGGGCAAGCCGTCATTGCCGGCGATCTATCAGGACGTGGACGCTGCTTTCAGCTGGCTGGATCAGGCGCCCGAAGCCCAGGGCCGGCCGCTGGTGGTGCTTGGCCAGAGCCTGGGCGGCGCCTTGGCGGTGCATTATCTGGCGGCTCACCCCGAGCGCCAGTCTCGGCTCAAGGCCCTGGTATTGGACGGTGTGCCTGCCAGTTATCGTGACGTGGGACAATTTGCCCTGAGCACTTCCTGGGTAACATGGCCGTTGCAGGTCCCTCTGTCCTGGCTGGTGCCTGACGCCGACAGCGCGATCAACGCCATGCCCCGACTGACAGGCGTGCCCAAATTGCTGTTTCACAGCCTGGATGATCCGATCGTGCCCGTGTCCAACGGCATCCGCCTGTATCAAGCGGCGCCACCGCCCAGGGTGCTGCAGCTGACGCGAGGCGGGCATGTGCAGACGTTTGCCGACAAGACCTGGCAAACCGTCATGCTGCGTTACCTGGATGACCCACAGCATTTCAACGGCCTGCGGCGTCTGGGCGAAATTCCGAATTACCCCGTATCCAAAGTCGACCCATCAGAGAGTCCGCAATGAGTGAAGAGCGCAACATGATCCCGCTGATTCTCACGGGGATCGGCACCATTATCGGCACGGTCGGTTGCTTGTGGTACTACGGTTACCTGCACTTCGCCAAGCCGGAAGATGCACTGCTGCTCAGTGAGTTCACGATGCTCAAGACCGTGCCGGGTGAGGACTACAAAGTCTCGTTGACCCCCGCCGCTCAAGTGGCGCAGTGCGTCGAGGGTGTGCTGGTGATGTTCGATACCGACCAGAAGGGCCTGAGCGGCGTACTGGTGAACAACAAGAAACAGGCCGTGCGGTGCATGGGGCAGGAAACCCCGCAACTGCAACAGTGAATTCTGCCTCCCTGGCGTGGGAAACCATCCTTGTCTTTACAGACTATTGATTTGACGCATGTCGGCCCCTGAGCAGTCCGGAACCATCCTGGCTCTCCCACCACTGATTATTCACTGATTGGCAAGGCTGATCGGTCCATTAATTCACAGGTTGGAGTTAGCATTTATGGCAGGAATCAACGGTATCTCGGGCGGCGCAAACATGGGTGGCGCGAATGGCATGAATGGTGGGAGTAACGCCAGCAATATTCAGGGAGGTCCTCAACACGGCGACAATCAGCAGATCAAGAATCTGCAAAACCAAATCAAGCAGTTGGAGGACAAAAAAAGTAAAGGCGGCCTTAGTAATGAAGAAGAAGATCTTCTTCAGAAATTGATAAAGATGCTACAGGAATTGATGGGAAAACAAGGCGCGCAGGGCGCTCAAGGTGCGGAAGGTGCGGAAGGTGGCCAAGGCGGCCAAGGCGGCGGGCAGAGCGCGGGCCAGGGCCCGATCCCGCAGCCGGACTATCAAGGTGCGGGCCCGATCGGCGGCTGATCAAAGCCCCTGGAAAAAGCCGCCCATAGAGGTAATGCCGCCTCTGTAGGAGCGAGCTTGCTCGCGAAAAACGTCAACGATAACGCGTGTTTCCTGATTGAACGCGGCGCCCGTGAGTTTTTCGCGAGCAAGCTCGCTCCTACAAAAAACCTTAACTGAACCGCATTAGCCCATAGAGGCGGTTTTTATGATGTATTAGATATCCGGTCGTCGCCCTCGGCAGGAATGCCTGGAACCTTATTTCGTCGCAAACCACACACGTGTGTGACTCATACGGTTTGGGGCGAGGATGGAACTCAAGATTCCACTAGTGGAAAGATTGGCGCTTATGGTAAGACACCATAGGGAGGTCGAGGCAATGCAAGCCGCTAAAGCCGCTCGCCGGACCAAGCGCGACAGCCAGATGGACAGTCAGGGGGACGAGCAGATTCAAATGCCAGCTGATGATAACGGTCGAACCATCAAGTTCGACTAGCCAAAAAAAACCCACCATAAGGTGGGTTTTTTTACGCCGCTTCAATCAATCAGTTAGCAACGGACGAGCGCGGCTTGACTGGCTGGTTGTCGTTGGAAATGGTCACTTCGACGCGACGGTTCATCGCACGGCCGGAGACGCTGCCGTTGTCGGCAACCGGGTATTCCTTGCCGTAGCCCTGGGTCACGATGCGCGAAATGTCCACGCCTTGCTGTGCCAGTGCGCGCTGTACAGAAGCTGCGCGGCGCTCGGAGAGGCTCTGGTTGTACGAGTCGGAACCGGTGCTGTCGGTGTAGCCTTCGACGATCACTTTACGGTCCGGGTTGTCGCGCAGGAACTGAGCCAGCTTGGTGATGTTGACCAGGCCGCTGGATTTGAGATCGGACTTGTTGGTGGCGAACAGCACGTCACCGAACGTCACCAGGGTGCCGCGATCGGTTTGCTTGGCGTTCAAGCTGTCTTGCAGTTGCTTGATCTGCGCGTCACGGGCGTCCAGCAGGGCGCGGGCACGTTCGTCGCCAGCATTTTTCAGCTTGGCTTCGGATTCACGCAGGGTAATGGTGTCTTTGGCTACTTCGACACGCTGGTTGGTCAAGTAGGCCAACTGGTCGACTTTCTTCTCGTCTTCCTTGTCGCGGTAGGCCTTGTCTGCCTTGTCCAGCCATTCGCTGGCGTCTTTGGTTTCCAGGGCTGCGAGCTTGGTCGCCTGAGGGTTGGTCTGCAGGGACGTGAAGTTGGTCCGTGCGTTTTCCAGATTCGCGTTCGGCGGGGTGGAGCAGGCTGCCAGGGCAACGCTCATCGCCAACAGGGCAGGGATCATCAATTGTTTACGCATAGTCGTGTCGTCCTTTCAATTCGATATCAGGTGCGATGCATTCAAGGGGCAGCGGCTTACTTCTGCTGAATAGCCGCCGGGCGCATGCCTTCCTTACGCAACTCGTCAACTGCTTTCTGGGAATCCTTCACCGCTTGCTCAGCCTTGGCGGCCTGGGCTTTACGCTCAGCAACACGAGCATCCCACTCGGCTTGTTCAGCCAGCATGCGGGCTTTGTCGTAGTTCTTGTCGTGCATGGCGATTTCAGCTTCTTTGAGCTTGTCCTGGGCCGACTTCATTTCCACGGCTGCGAACTCGGTGCCGCCGGCGCTGACCGCGCTGTTGACCGCAGACTGGGTCACTGCGTACTGCTCGGTCGGCGGGTTACCGGCGCAACCTGCCAGAAGGAAGCTGGTGCCGATTGCCAGCGCGGCCAATTTAAGCCCGCGCAGGTGGTTAAACGAGGATTTGGCAGTGCTGGTCTTCATCGTCTTCAACTCCATTGGATTACTCCTGAAAAACATCAAAATCCATCTTGGTGGCCGTTTGCGGGCCCGGCGGTAAAGCACATGACGCCAGTTCAAACGAGCGTTCCAAGTGATGGCTTACTGGCTGTGACCGGAGGCTTTTTTCAAAAGTTCAGCGGAGATGGCGATTTGCCTAAAAAAATAACTGACTGATCGGTCAGCTATGGAAAATTGGAACTTTCGCCACGCGCAGCGGTATTCCGAGCTGCTGAAAGGCCCGGAATACAAGGGTTGAATTGACTTCAGTAAAGGAGCAGTCAGTGCTTCTGTTCGTCAGCGCCGGCTGACAAATCATGCAGATGGCGGCGCGACAGCGTCAGAAATCGTGGCGTGGGTCCGACGTCTTCATACAGCGGATCGCCTTCCTCGTCGGTGGCAATCACCTGCTGGCCCTTGACGTAAGGGAAGCTGGCTTCCAGCTCTTCCAGGGCGGCGCCGATCAGCTCGCCGAGCAGTTCTTCGGCGTGACGCTTGGGGTACATCTCGGCCAGGGCCGCCAGTCTCGCGGCGGCCTCCACATCCAGATGAATCGCATATTCGGTTTTGGTCAATTGACCCTTGGCGGTCTCTTCCCAATGCTGGGGCAGGTCTCGAATTTTCATGGCAACCTCAATAATGAGTGTCCAGCCGCCGGTGTGCATAACGCGGCGACTTGATGTTGAGACTAGCTGGAAGCGGCAAGGTTTAAAGTGTCTTGTCAGAAACCTGCGCCGACGGCACTCTGGAACACCTGCGCGTCCCGGATTTCTGGCTGGAGATTGGCTGATGAGTGATATCGATGCACGCTTGCGTGAGGATGTTCACCTGCTGGGTGAACTGTTGGGCAACACCATTGCAAAGCAATACGGCGATGAATTTCTCGACAAGATCGAGCAGATCCGTAAGGGCGCCAAGGCTGACCGGCGCGGCGCGGGCGATGAGCTCAGCGCGAGCCTGAATCAGCTCAAGGAAGACGAACTGCTGCCTGTGGCGCGAGCCTTCAACCAGTTCCTCAACCTGGCCAATATTGCCGAGCAGTACCAGTTGATTCACCGGCGCGATGAGTCGCAGCCGGCGCCCTTCGAGTCGCGCGTGTTACCGGAACTCTTGGCGCGCCTGCAAAGCGAAGGCCACAGCGATGAATCCCTGGCCCGCCAATTGGCGGGATTGCAGATTGAGCTGGTGCTCACCGCCCACCCTACCGAGGTCGCACGTCGTACCCTGATCCAGAAGTACGATGCGATCGCCGCGCAACTGGCGCTGCAGGATCACCGTGATCTCACCCGTGCCGAGCGCGAGCAAATCCGTGAACGTTTGCAACGCTTGATCGCCGAGGCCTGGCACACCGAGGAAATCCGTCGCGTGCGGCCCACCCCGGTGGATGAAGCCAAATGGGGCTTTGCAGTCATCGAGCATTCCTTGTGGCAAGCCATCCCGAATTATCTGCGCAAGGCTGACCAGGCCTTGCATGCCGCCACCGGTTTGCGTCTGCCGCTTGAGGCCGCGCCAATTCGATTTGCCTCGTGGATGGGGGGTGACCGTGACGGCAACCCGAACGTCACGGCACCCGTCACCCGTGAAGTGCTGTTGCTGGCGCGCTGGATGGCGGCGGATCTGTACCTGCGCGATGTCGATCAACTCGCCGCCGAGCTGTCCATGCAGCAGGCCAATGCGGCATTGCAAGCCCAGGCGGGAGACAGCGTCGAACCCTACCGCGCGGTGCTCAAACAGTTGCGCGAACGTCTGCGCGCCACGCGCCAGTGGGCTCATTCCTCGTTAAAGGAAAATACACCGGCACCGGCGCAGGTGTTGCAGGACAATCGCGACCTGCTCGGTCCGCTGCAGCTGTGCTATCAGTCGCTGCATGAGTGCGGCATGGGCGTGATCGCCGACGGCCCGTTGCTCGATTGCCTGCGCCGCGCCGTGACCTTTGGCCTGTTCCTGGTGCGCCTGGACGTGCGCCAGGATTCCGCTCGCCACGCGTCGGCCATGAGCGAAATCACCGATTACCTGGGCCTTGGACGTTATGAGGACTGGGACGAAGAAACGCGCATCGACTTCCTGAACAAGGAACTGGGCAATCGTCGACCGCTGCTGCCGGGTTATTTCGAGCCCTCGGCGGACACGGCGGAAGTCCTGAACACCTGCCGGGAGATCGCCGCTGCGCCGGCCGCGTCGCTGGGCTCCTATGTGATTTCCATGGCCGGCGCCGCCTCGGATGTACTCGCGGTGCAGTTGCTGCTTAAAGAGTCGGGCGTGCAGCGGCCGATGCGCGTGGTGCCGCTGTTCGAGACCCTGGCTGACCTGGATAACGCCGGGCCGGTGATGGAGCGGCTGTTGCAACTGCCGGACTATCGCGCGCGGCTGCAAGGCCCGCAGGAAGTGATGATCGGCTATTCGGACTCGGCCAAGGACGCCGGCACCACCGCCGCCGCCTGGGCGCAGTACCGGGCGCAGGAGCGCCTGGTGGAAATCTGCCGTGAGCAACAGGTGGAGTTGCTGTTGTTCCACGGTCGTGGTGGCACCGTCGGCCGCGGCGGTGGCCCGGCGCATGCGGCGATCCTGTCGCAGCCGCCGGGCTCGGTGGCGGGGCGGTTCCGCACCACCGAGCAAGGCGAGATGATCCGCTTCAAGTTCGGCCTGCCGGACATTGCCGAGCAGAATCTCAACCTCTACCTGGCTGCGGTGCTCGAAGCCACGCTGTTGCCACCGCCGCCGCCGGAACCGGCCTGGCGTCATTTGATGGACGAATTGGCGGCCGACGGTGTCAGCGCTTACCGGGCGGTGGTGCGGGAAAATCCGCAGTTTGTCGAGTATTTCCGCCAGTCCACACCGGAGCAGGAGCTGGGCCGTTTGCCACTGGGTAGCCGCCCGGCCAAGCGGCGCGCCGGCGGTATTGAAAGTCTGCGCGCGATTCCCTGGATCTTCGGCTGGACCCAGACGCGCTTGATGCTGCCCGCCTGGCTTGGCTGGGAAGCGGCATTGAGCAAGGCCCTGGCGCGCGGCGAGGGTGAGTTGCTTGGGCAGATGCGTGAGCAGTGGCCGTTCTTCCGTACGCGCATCGATATGCTGGAAATGGTGCTGGCCAAGGCCGACGCCGATATCGCCCGCCTCTACGACGAGCGCCTGGTGCAGCCCGAGTTGCTGCCGTTGGGCGCGCATTTACGCGACCTATTGTCGCAGGCCTGCGAGGTGGTGCTTGGCCTGACCGGCCAGTCGCAACTGTTGGCCCACAGCCCGGACACCCTGGAGTTCATCCGCCTGCGCAACACCTACCTTGACCCCTTGCATCTGTTGCAGGCTGAGTTGCTCGCACGCTCGCGCCAGCGCGAAGCGGCACAAGACAGCCCTCTGGAACAGGCGCTGCTGGTGTCCGTGGCCGGTATTGCCGCAGGTCTGCGCAATACCGGTTAAGGTTTTTCGCGTGTTCTCAACGGCTTGCGAATGAACTGCGACGACCGCCCGGAAAAGGGCGGTCGTTGTTTGAGGTGCAGGGTGGCGCTCAGGCAAACCCGTTGGCCGACGCACGCCTGGCGCGGGTTTCTCCTACTTTGGGCGGCTTGTGTGGCAAGGGCCCGCTGTGTATCTTGATCAGCCTTTGGCCGTTTGATCGGCCTGGAACCACATTTTTACGAGATTGGCCCCACGCGGCGAATCCGAGCGTCATCTCTATAAAAAATTGAGGAGCACATCGATGCGCGTCATTCTGCTGGGAGCTCCCGGGGCCGGTAAAGGTACTCAGGCAAAGTTCATCACTGAAAAATTCGGCATTCCACAAATCTCCACCGGCGACATGTTGCGCGCAGCCGTCAAGGCCGGCACCGAGCTGGGCCTGATCGCCAAGAGCGTGATGGACAGCGGTGGCCTGGTCTCCGATGACCTGATCATCAACCTGGTCAAGGAACGCATCAGCCAGGACGATTGCAAGAACGGTTTCCTGTTCGACGGCTTTCCGCGCACGATTCCCCAGGCCGAAGCCCTGGTGAAAGCCGGTGTCGAGTTGGACGCCGTGGTTGAAATCGCCGTCGAGGACGAAGAAATCGTCCAGCGCATCGCCGGTCGTCGCGTTCACGAAGGCTCGGGCCGCGTGTACCACGTGGTCTACAACCCGCCGAAGGTTGAAGGCAAGGACGACGTGACCGGTGAAGACCTGGTGCAGCGCAAGGACGATACCGAAGAAACCGTGCGCCATCGCCTGTCGGTCTACCATTCCCAGACCAAGCCGCTGGTGGACTTCTACCAGAAGCTGTCCGCTGCCCAGGGCAAGCCGAAATACAGCCATATCCCTGGCGTCGGCTCCGTGGAAGCGATTACTGCCAAAGTGCTGCAAGCACTGAGCTGATGCATTGATCGGCTGCATTGACAACGGCCCGCTTGCGGGCCGTTGTTGTTTATACTGGCGCACTTTTTTTCGACTTGGACACCCACACCCATGAGCACCCTGCTGGCCCTGGACACCGCGACTGAAGCTTGCTCCGTTGCTTTGCTGCACGATGGGAAAGTAACCAGCCACTACGAGGTGATCCCGCGCTTGCACGCGCAGAAGCTGTTGCCGATGATCAAGCAACTGCTGGAAGACGCCGGCACCAGCCTGGCCGCCGTGGATGCCATCGCTTTCGGCCGTGGCCCCGGCGCGTTTACCGGCGTGCGCATCGCCATTGGCGTGGTACAGGGCCTGGCGTTTGCGCTGGAGCGTCCGGTATTGCCGGTTTCCAACCTCGCGGTGCTGGCCCAACGTGCGCTGCGTGAACACGGTACTTCGCAGGTGGCGGCGGCGATTGATGCGCGCATGGATGAAGTGTATTGGGGCTGCTACCGCGAGACGGCGGGCGAGATGCGCCTGGTGGGCGTGGAAGCGGTGCAGGCGCCGGAATCATCGGTTTTACCCGAGGATGCCAGCGGTGCCTGGTTCGGCGCCGGCACCGGCTGGGGCTATGGCGAGCGGATCGGCGTCCAGCTGGCCGGCCATGACGCCACGATGCTGCCCCATGCAGAGGATTTGCTGACCTTGGCGCGCTTTGCATTCGAGCGTGGCGAGGCGATTCCCGCTGATCAGGCGGCGCCGGTGTACTTGCGCGATAAGGTGGCGCAAACCAAGGCAGAACGCGGGATTATTTGACGCGAAAAATGATGGCATTTTGAGGCAAATTTCGCCAATCGTCAGAATTCGCCCCGGTTTTTAAACCTTTTTCAAAATATGTGTTCTAGTTATCACCAGAGCATTTGCGCGCAACGGAAGTCGCCACTAAAATGCCATCACTGATGCCGAGTTCGCATATATGCGTATAGATGGATTTTCCTCACCGTCCTATCCCGTCAAGCGTAAGCCGCGTAAGGCTAACGTCACTGTGGATGACTCTGTCGAGGATTCGCCGGATTTCATTGAAGTCCAATCCGAAGCGCAGGCCGGCACTCAAGCCCGCATCAGTGGCCTTCCCGCCCGTCAGCAAGACATGGTCTTCCCCCGTTCCATGAGTAAAAGCGTTGCGACTGCCCTGGCCAGCTACCTGACCACCGCCGGTTTTGTCGAATGGGATATGGAAGTGCTGGGTCTCGATATCCACATCTGATGCGCCTGCCTTACTACATCGGCTGCCCGTCCTGGAGTGAAAACGCCTGGCGCGAGTACCTGTACCCTGCCGATGCACGCTCCAATGATTATCTCGCGCTCTACTCCCAGGTCTTCAACGCCGTTGAAGGCAATACCACTTTTTATGCTCGTCCCTCGGCCGCAACCGTGCAGCGCTGGGCCGAGATCATGCCTGATGATTTTCGCTTCACCGCCAAATTCCCCGGTGATATCAGCCATGCCGGCGACTTGCGCGAGCAACTGCCGGCGGCCGAAAGCTTTGTCGGGTTGATGAGCCCCCTGGGCGAGCGCGTGTCGCCACTGTGGCTGCAACTGCCGAAGGGTTTTACCCCGCAGCGCCTCGGTGAGCTGGCCGGGTTCCTGGATGGCATTGATCGTCCACTGGCCGTTGAAGTGCGTCACGATGAGTTCTTCGCCAAAGGTGAGGCCGAGCGTATGCTCAACCGCCTGTTGCGCGACCGCGGCGTCGAGCGCGTCTGCCTTGATCCGCGCGCGCTGTTCAGTTGCACCTCCACCTCGGCGGCCGTCCTGCATGCCCAATCGAAAAAGCCCAGGGTGCCGCCGCGCCCGGCGGCGTTGACTCAATTTCCCCAAGTGCGCTTTATCGGGCATCCCGAGCTTGAAGCCAACGACCCGTTCCTGATTCCCTGGGTCGAAAAAATCGCCAGCTGGATCGAAGAGGGGCGCACGCCCTATATGTTCCTGCACACCTCGGATAACCGCCTCGCCGCACAGTTGGCCCTGCGCTTCCACGATCAGCTGATGGCGCGTTTGCCAGGGCTCGCGCCGCTCCCGACCTTGCATCGAGAACCCGTCGCGGAGCAACTGGGGTTACTCTAAGGCTCCTTTTCCCCGCCAGGAGCCCGTCATGGATGCCCAAACCCTTCGCGCCGAAGCCTTCAGAGCCCTGCATGAGCGTGATCGTGCCTTTGTAATGCCCAACCCCTGGGATGCCGGTTCCGCCATTATGCTTGCCAGCCTTGGCTTCGAAGCGTTGGCCACCACCAGCGCCGGCTTTGCGTTCAGCCTGGGACGGCCGGATGCTGAAGGCGCGCTGTCGCTGGAGGACACGCTGGGCAATGCCGGCAGCATCGTCCGAGCGACGTCGCTGCCGGTCGCGGCTGACTTGGAAAACGGTTTCAGCGACACCCCCGAGGGTTGTGCCCAGACTATTCTGCGAGCCGCGGCCAGCGGTATCGTCGGCGGGTCCATCGAAGACGCCACGGGGGTTAATGCCGACCCTATCTACCCCTTCGCCTTGGCCGTCGAGCGCATCGAAGCTGCGGTTGCCGCCGCCCGTAGCCTGGCATTTCCGTTCACGCTGACGGCTCGCGCAGAAAACCTCCTGCATGGTCGCCTGGATCTGCCTGACACCATTCGCCGCCTGCAAGCCTACGCCGAAGCGGGCGCCGATGTGCTGTATGCGCCGGGCCTGCGCAGTGCCGAGGAAGTGCTGGCGGTGGTCAAGGCCGTCGCGCCCAAGCCGGTGAATGTGTTGATGTCCGGTGGCTTGAACCTCAGTGTCGCGCAGTTGAACGAACTGGGCGTACGTCGCATCAGCCTGGGCTCGGCCCTGGCCCTGGCGGCCTATGGCGAGTTCTATCGGGCGGCGCAGGAGGTCTATGGACTGGGGACCTTCACCTTTACCGAACGCAAGATGCCGTTCGAGCAGGCCAATCAATTCTTCAAGGGCTGAGCCGTGCGGTCGATCGGGTGGATGGTCGCGTTGCTGGTGCTCGGCGGCGCTGTTGCGGTGGGCGCATGGCGGGGCTGGGTGCCGGTGCCGGCCGAGTGGAACCCCTGGGCGCCGCTGGATGTGCGCGCCAGTCCGAACCTGTTGACGCGCTACAAGCTGGGGCGGCTGCAGGATGATCCGTTGCTGTGCGACCAGGTGCTGAAAACTTCGGGGTTGCGGGTGACCCGCCAGGCGGACTCAGCCCCCGGCGCCGCCTGCCCGTTGCGCAACACGTTGCGGGTACAGGGCGGGGAGGTGGGCTTGAGCAGCAGTTTTCTGGCCAGTTGCCCGTTGGCCGTAGCCTTCGCATTGTTCGAGCGGCACAGCCTGCAGCCGGCGGCTCGGGCGATCTATGGCGAGGCGGTGACGCGGGTCGATCACCTGGGCAGTTTTGCCTGTCGCAATATCTACAACCGCGCCGAAGGCCGTCTCAGTCAGCACGCCTCGGCCAATGCCCTGGATATCGCCGGGTTTCGCCTGGCCGATGGACGCCGTATCAGTGTGCTCAAGGATTGGCCGGGTGACAGCGCTGACGCACGGTTTTTGCGTCAGGTGCGTGACAGTGCGTGTAACGCTTTCAACGGGGTGTTGAGCCCCGATTACAACGCTGCGCACCGTAACCATTTTCATCTGGATATGGGCCGCTGGTGGGTGTGCCGCTAAGCGTCAGGCGGCCAGGCGCAGGTTATTGGCAATCAACGGACGTGCCCAGTGATAGTCGAAATCCAGGGCCTTCTGTTGTTCGGCCAGATCCTGTTCGGTGAACGGGGTCGCAGGCGGTGGCAGCAAGTCCAGCTCGAACTCGGCAATTGGCAGGTGCAGCGGGCGCGGCTGTGGCGCCGGGCCGGGTTCAGCGACGGGTTGGCCCGCGTTCAGGACAATCGGCCGTACCCAGCCGCTTTCGAAATGCTGCTGGCGTTGCTGGGCAATGATGTCTTCGTCAGGGAACGGCACGGGCGCGGGCGGCAGCAACTCGGTCTCGAATTCGGCAATCGGCAGGAACAGCGGCTCAGGCGGGGCGACCTCGATGTCTTTTACGTCACACTCGCGCTGGGTGAGGATCTGCGCCAGCAGGTCGGCGCCTGCGCCGGGTTCCACCGCCGGATCCTGCGGTGCAGGCGCTGTGGCGGCCAGCGCGCTCGGCGTAGCGCCGAGCTGTTCGGCCAGGGCGCGGGCGAAGAAGTCCTGCCACACATGGCTCACCCCGGCCAGCGCTTGAGTATTGCGCAGGCCGTAGTGGTTGTGGGTCGGCAGTACACCGATAGTTAGGGGAAGAATGTCTGACATTTTTCTCGGTCGACGCTCAGCTCTGGCAAAATACCTGACTGTTGGTTTTATCGGCCGGTATTGGCCGATCCTTAATATTTTCGAGCGTAGCGATTGATGAGCGAACAACCAGCGGCCAGCCGCATTCGGGTCGAGGCCTTGGCCGAAGCATTCCAGGCCCGCGCCGAGCAGTGGGCTGCGCTGCTGGGCTTGCCTGTGCAACGCGATGAGGCGGATTTTTCCCTGCAGGTCGGGGAACAAGGGCTGCAATTGCAACAGCTCGGGCCGGACGCGCCGGGCCCGGTGCGCGTCGACTTTGTAGAGGGCGGTGCGGCGCACCGGCGCTTATATGGCGGTGGCAGCGGGCAGATGATCGCCAAGGCCGTGGGCGTGGCCCAAGGCGTGCGTCCCCGTGTACTGGACGCCACGGCTGGGCTGGGCAAGGATGCGTTCGTGCTGGCAAGCCTGGGCTGTGAGATGAGCCTGATCGAGCGCCAGCCGCTGATCGGGGCTTTGCTTGAAGACGGCCTGGAACGCGCTGCGCAGGATTTCGACGTGGCGCCCATCGTGGCGCGCATGAAGCTGCTCAAGGGCAACGCCATTGATGTGATGCTCAACTGGCAGGGCGAGCCGCCGCAGGTGATCTACCTGGACCCGATGTTCCCGCACCGCGAGAAAACCGCCCTGGTGAAGAAAGAAATGCGCCTGTTCCGGCCACTGGTCGGCGACGACCTGGACGCACCGGCCCTGCTCGCGGCGGCCCTGACCCTGGCCAGCCATCGCGTAGTGGTCAAGCGCCCGCGCAAGGCACCGTGCATTGACGGGCCCAAGCCGAGCCATGTGCTGGAGGGCAAGTCCAGCCGTTATGACATTTATCCCAAAAAGGCGCTCAAGGTTTAGGCTTCAAGCTGCAAGCAAAGGCGCCTTTCACTCGCAGTTTGCAGGTACCTACACAACTCAGCAGCGCCCAACCGTAACCACGATGCGAAGCGAGTCGCTCTTGATCTGGCTTTTGATCTTGATCTTAGGCGCCCCGTTAAACCACGCTGGCCGAACGCAGGCTTGAATCCGTGGGTAACCCGGCAGGACGCCGGGTTAGCCGCACTGGGCCATGGATGGCCCATTGCGGCGGCCCACGGATTCAAGCCGGAGAGAGGGCACACCGAGCCCAAGCGAGGTGCCGAGTGGTGGGGCAAGAGCGTTTTGCTTACTTTTGCGCTTTTCAAAAGTGAGCCGCTGTAAAAGCGGAACCCTAAGTGGCCGTTACCTAAATAATGGATATGTACCCGGTCTAATCCAACATCCCGGCCGGCCCAGAGGCCGCCATCGGGGGCAAGCCCCCTCCCACAAGGGATCTGCGCCAACTGATCGGCATCAGGACAAGCCCCTCCCACATTCGGACCGAGGCGTATCAGATGGGTTGTATAGATACCTGTGCCCCATACGCCCGCATAAACAACCCCACCACCTCCCGAACATGCTCTTCAGCCGCTTCCTCGCTCAGTTGCCCGCCGCAGCCATACAGCAAACGGAAATTCGCCGTGCCCTTGAGCAGGCAAAAAAAGTGCTCCGCTGCCTTGAAGGGTTTGTCGATCCCCAGGGCGCCGCTCTGGTCAATCTTGCCGAGCAGGCGCTCCATGCCTTGCAGCATGCGCATGGGGCCGGCTTCAAAGAAGATCTGTGAGAGTTTCACGTCCTGATTGCCGGTGGTCATCATCAAGCGATGCAGGTTCACCGACTCCTCACTGTTGATCAGCCGATGGAAGCCCCGCGCGATGTTCAGCAGCACGTTCTCCACCGGCATGCCTGCAGGCAGCTCGAAGTACATCACCGGCAATTGCTCTTCACACTTGGCCACCACCGCTGCGGTGAACAGGTTCTCCTTGTCGGTGAAGTGGCTATAGACGGTGAGTTTCGATACCCCGGCCGCAAGGGCGACGGCGTCCATGCTGGTGTTCGCGTAACCCTTGCCCAGGAACAGTGATTTCGCCGCATCGAGGATGGCCTGGCGTTTTGCCATGTCCTTGGGGCGCCCGGGACTATTGGTGTTCACAGGATTGTCGGACATTTTCACCTTTAATACTGGACTGGCGAGTTTGGTATTAATAACATACCGGCCAGTATAATTATTCCAAGCCTCATTTGCGAAAGGTCCCACAGCATGCGCAGCACTTTCCTGCCCTTTGCGTTGCCTGTCAGTCTGATCTTCCTGTTGGCCGCCTGCGGCCATGAAGAAGCGGCCCTCACTGCCCCCCGCCCGGCCATGGTGGTGCAACCCCAGCCCCTGGCGCAGGGGATGGACAGCTATCCCGGTGAAGTGCGCGCCCGCTATGAACCGGACCTGGCCTTTCGCATCGGTGGCAAAGTCAGCAAGCGTCTGGTGGAAGAGGGCGAACGGGTCAAGGCCAACCAGCCACTGGCGCAGCTCGACCCCCAGGATGTGCGCCTTCAACTGGAAGCCGCTCGTGCCCAAATGGCCGGCGCCGAGGCCAACCTGAGTCTGGTGCGCGCCGAGCGTGACCGTTACAAGACCCTGATGGACCGTCAGATGGTCAGCCGGTCCCAGTACGACAATTCCGAAAACCTCTATCGAGCCGGAGTTGCACGCCTCAAGCAGATCAAGGCTGAGTTCGACGTGTCCAGCAACCAGGCCGGGTATGCCGTGCTGCGTGCGCCACAGGACGGTGTCGTCGCCAAGCGCGCGGTTGAAGTGGGCCAAGTGGTCTCCGCTGGGCAAACCGTGTTCACCCTGGCCACCGACGGCGAGCGTGAAGTGCTGATCAGCCTGCCGGAGCAAGGCTTCGGCCGCTTCAAGATCGGCCAGCCGGTGTCGGTTGAGCTGTGGAGCCAGCCGGATCAACGTTTTGCCGGACGCATTCGCGAGCTGTCGCCCGCAGCCGATCCGAAGTCGCGCACCTTCGCTGCGCGGGTTGCATTCACGGGCGGCAAAGTCCCCGCAGAACTCGGCCAGAGCGCTCGGGTATTCATACCGATCGACGCTGTGATTCCACTGTCCGTGCCGCTGTCTGCCCTCAGTGCCGAGAACGGCGCGTCGTACGTCTGGCGTGTGGCGCCGGACAACACCCTCAAGCGCACCCCCGTGCGCATCGGCGCGTTTGGCGAGAAGAGCGTGCCAGTACTGGAAGGCCTGGCGCCTACCGACTGGGTGGTTGCGGCGGGCGTGCACGTGCTTCATGAAGGCCAGCAAGTGCGCCCGGTGGATCGCGCTAACCGCGTGGTGAATCTGGCGGCCAAGGAGTAGTCCCCGATGGGTTTCAATCTTTCCGAATGGGCGTTGCGTAATCGCCAGATCGTCCTGTTCCTGATGATCCTGCTGGCGGTCGTCGGCACTTTGTCCTACACCAAACTGGGGCAAAGCGAAGACCCTCCCTTCACCTTCAAGGCCATGGTGATCAAGACCAACTGGCCCGGGGCAACCGCCCAGGAAGTCTCGCGCCAGGTCACCGAGCGCATCGAGAAAAAACTCATGGAGACCGGCGAGTACGAGCGTATCGTCTCGTTCTCGCGGCCCGGCGAGTCCCAGGTGACCTTCATCGCGCGCGACGCCATGCACTCGGCGCAGATTCCCGAGCTGTGGTACCAGGTACGCAAAAAGATCAGCGATATCCGTCAGACCCTGCCACCGGATATCCAGGGACCGTTTTTCAACGATGAGTTCGGCACCACCTTCGGCAATATCTACGCCTTGACCGGTGACGGTTTCGACTACGCCGTGCTCAAGGACTACGCCGATCGTATCCAGATTCAGCTGCAACGGGTGGCGGACGTGGGCAAGGTCGAGCTGCTCGGCCTGCAGGACGAGAAGATCTGGATCGAGCTGTCCAACCTCAAGCTCGCTACCCTCGGCCTGCCATTGGCCGCTGTGCAGCAAGCCTTGCAGGAGCAGAACGCGGTGTCGACCGCCGGCTTCTTTGAAACCCCGAGCGAACGGGTGCAGTTGCGCGTGTCGGGCAACTTCAAGAGCGTGGAAGAGATTCGTAACTTCCCTATACGGGTGGGGGACCGAACCTTCCGGATCGGCGATGTGGCCGACATCCACCGTGGGTTCAACGACCCGCCGGCACCACGCATGCGCTACATGGGCGCTGACGCCATTGGCCTGGCCGTGGCCATGCGTGATGGCGGCGACATCCTGATGCTGGGCAAGGCCCTGGAGCATGAATTCGCACGCTTGCAGAAGAACCTTCCGGCGGGCATGGAGTTGCGCAAGGTCTCGGACCAGCCGGCGGCAGTGAAAACCAGTGTCGGCGAATTCGTCCAGGTGTTGGCCGAAGCCTTGGCCATCGTGTTGCTGGTGAGCTTCTTTTCCCTGGGCGTACGCACCGGCATGGTGGTGGCCCTGGCGATTCCGCTGGTGCTGGCTATGACCTTCGCCACCATGTACTACCTCGGCATCGGTCTGCACAAGATCTCCCTGGGCGCGCTGGTATTGGCCCTGGGCCTGCTGGTGGATGACGCGATCATCGCTGTGGAAATGATGGCGATCAAAATGGAGCAGGGCTACGACCGGCTCAAGGCCGCGAGTTTCGCCTGGACCAGCACCGCGTTCCCCATGCTGACCGGCACGTTGATCACCGCCGCGGGCTTTTTGCCGATTGCCACCGCGCAATCGAGTACCGGCGAGTACACCCGATCGATCTTCCAGGTGGTGACCATTGCATTGCTGGCCTCATGGGTCGCTGCGGTGGTGTTTGTACCGTATCTGGGTGCAAAGCTGCTGCCGGACCTGGCGAAGATTCATGCCGCCAAACACGGTGCTGACGGGCCTGATCCCTACGGCACGCCGTTTTATCAGCGGGTAAGGCGTGTGGTGCAATGGTGCGTGCGTCGGCGCAAGACGGTGATCGTCCTGACCCTGTTGCTGTTTATCGGCTCGGTCGGGCTATTTCGTTTCGTGCCGCAACAATTCTTCCCGGCCTCGGGTCGCCTGGAGCTGATGGTCGACCTGAAGCTGGCCGAAGGCGCATCCCTGAGCAACACCGCCGACCAGGTCAAACGCATTGAAGCCTTGCTCAAGGCACACGCCGGCATCGACAACTATGTGGCCTACGTGGGCACCGGTTCGCCGCGTTTCTACCTGCCGCTCGACCAGCAACTGCCGGCTGCCAGCTTCGCGCAATTTGTGGTGCTGGCGCACACCATCGAAGAGCGCGAAAGCTTGCGCACCTGGCTGATTGAAACCCTTGACGAACAGTTTCCTGACCTACGTTCGCGGGTAACCCGCCTGGAAAACGGACCGCCCGTGGGCTACCCGGTGCAGTTTCGTGTGACCGGCGAGCACATCGAGGAAGTCCGCGCCCTGGCGCGGAAAGTCGCGGCCAGGGTTCGCGAAAATACCCACGTAGTCAATGTGCATCTGGACTGGGAGGAGCCGAGCAAGATCGTCTATCTGAATATCGATCAGGACCGCGCCCGGGCGCTTGGCGTGAGTACCGCCAACCTGTCGAAATTCCTGCAAAGCTCCCTGACCGGCTCCACCGTCAGCCAGTATCGGGAGGACGACGAGTTGATCGAGATTCTCCTGCGCGGCACCGTCCACGAACGCACCGAGTTGTCGCTGCTGCCAAGCCTGGCGGTACCGACCGACAACGGTAGAAGTGTAGCCTTACCGCAGATTGCAACCCTTGAGTACGGCTTTGAAGAGGGCATCATCTGGCACCGTAACCGCCTGCCGACAGTGACCGTGCGTGCCGATATCTACGGCAAGGAGCAACCTGCGACCCTGGTCCAGCAAATCCTGCCGACCCTCGAAGGTGTACGTGCCGAGTTGCCGGATGGCTACCTGTTGGACGTCGGTGGCACGGTTGAAGACTCTGCGCGCGGGCAGAACTCGGTGAAGGCCGGCGTGCCGCTGTTTATCGTGGTGGTGCTGACCTTGCTGATGCTGCAACTGCGCAGCTTTTCACGCACGGCGATGGTGTTCCTGACCGCGCCCTTGGGCTTGATCGGCGTCACGCTGTTCCTGCTGGTGTTTCGCCAACCGTTTGGTTTCGTGGCCATGCTCGGCACCATCGCGCTGTCGGGGATGATCATGCGCAACTCGGTGATATTGGTGGACCAGATCGAACAGGACATCAAGGCAGGGCTGACGCCGTGGCAGGCGATCATTGAAGCCACCGTGCGACGCTTCCGTCCGATCGTTCTGACGGCACTCGCAGCAGTGCTGGCGATGATTCCACTGTCGCGCAGTGTGTTCTTCGGGCCGATGGCGGTGGCAATCATGGGCGGGCTGATTGTGGCGACGGCGCTGACACTGCTGTTTCTACCGGCGCTTTACGCGGCGTGGTTCAGGGTTAAACAGCAATGACAGTGGTTATGGCAAGGAACGTTTCTTAAGGTTTCACCACTCATGGACTACCTGATGACAGGTATTCGGTCCGTCGAACTTCACGCCGGCGAACCGGATCTCAAATCTGATGATTCAAGGAGTAACCAATGGGACTATTCATCGGTAAGTCGTTGAGCGTTTCGGTCAACAGCAGCTTTGGCGGCGGCAACTGCGCCAAGCCAAAGCCACCTGCAGATGACTGCAACGACAAGTGCAAACCCAAACATGACGGCCATGGCGGCGGCGGCTCGATCAAGTTCGGTGTGAGCGTAATGCCACTGGGCGCGGTGATCTTTGGCGGGCTGGCCGGCAAGCTGTTTTGACGGTGCGGTAAAACAAGGCGTCCGGGCCGGTGATCCTTCCCCACCGGCCCGGGTGCACAGAGGTTTACAGGGCGCCGAACACTTTCTTGGCAAGGCTGGTGGCGGCAGCTGCCGGATTCTTGCGAATCGTTTCTTCCTGCTGCGCAATCATCTTGAACAAGCCGTCCAGCGCCTGTTCGGTCACGTAGTTTTCAACATTGGCGCTTTTGGCATCCACTGCGCCAAACGCCGCCGCCTTGCCGGCCAGGGCGTTGTACTGCTGGGCCACGCCGACTTTGTCGGTGGCGGCCTTGACGATGGGCAGGAACTTGGCGCGGATTTGTTCGCGACTGCTCTTGTTCAGGTACTGGGTAGCGGAGTCCTGGCCACCGGCGAGGATGCCTTTGGCATCGGTCACGCTCATGTTTTTCACGGCATTGACCAGAATCGGCTGAGCCTGGGTCACGGCGGTTTCCGCGGCTTTGTTCATACTGGTTTCCAGCTGGGTGACCTGATCGCCCATGCCGAACATCTTCAGCTTGTCGGCGACCTTGCCCAGCTTGCCCGGCAGGCCGATCTTCACGTCGGGGTTATTGCTGAAACCGCCGGGCGTGCCCAGTTGTTTCACAGCGATCTGTGCGCCTTGGGTCAAGGCGTCCTTGAGGCCACCGCTGGCGTCGCCCTGGGACAGGCTGCCAAGGTCCAGCGCCATGGCGTTGGCGCCCAGCAGCAGGCCCGCGAACAGGGCGGTGAGGCGAAGAGGGTTACGGAGCATGAGCGCTTCCTTATCGTTGAATTCAGTGGGCTGCCGCGTCGACACGCAAGCGCAGTGGCTGTGGGTCTTGGCCGTTGAGTTGTACCGCGTGCCGCTGCGTGGTGATGAACAGTAGCTTGCCATCTACCTCGATGCGAGCGCTGACCGAGTAGCTGTGACCTGGCTTGACCTGCGCCGGGTCGTAGCTCAGGTGAAACGGCAGCGGCACCTGGCCCTTGATCGGGCCTTTCTGTTCGGCCAGGACCACGGCGGGAGCATCCATCAAGGACACATCCTGCAGGCTGACGCTCAGGGTGGCGGTCGGCGGCAGTGCGATGCGTTGCAGGTAGAACACTTCGCCGTCGAGGCTTGCCTTTGGGGCGGGGGGCATGGATTGGCAGGCTCCGAGCAGGGCGGTGAGGCCCAGGAGGATGATCTTTTTCATGGTAAAGCTCCTTTTCAGCGGCGCCGGCAACCGCCCGGCGCCTTGTTCAATCTAGCGGGTCTGCGCGGGTTCCACTGGCTGCTCGGCCGCGCCATCGACGCGATGCAATGCTACCTGGCGAATCGACAGACGAATGTCCGCCGGCAGTACGCGCTTCGCCGCGCCTTCCGCCAGTTCGCCGAGCAGATCGTGATAACTCAGCTTGCCGGTTTCATCGCGGCGCAGCACATCTTGCTCCAGCAAGGTCTGGATGAAATGTCGGAAAAGGCTCTTGTCGAAAAATTCCGGGGCATTGAGGCCATGCAGGATCGACAGGCGTTGGGCCATGATCGTGCACAGGTCTTCCAGCTCTTCGGCGCTGATGCTGTTCTGGCCACTGTTGAGCAGCAGCGAAATCGCCATGTAGAAGCGTTGCAGGGTCTGGGCGATGCTCTTGGACAGCAGCGTCAGCAGTACAAAATGCCGCGAGCTCGGCGCCGGGCGCAGGTACACATTGTTTTCGAAGCGCAGCAGGCCCTGTTCGACAAAGGCCTCCAGCCACTGGTCGACCACTGCATCCAGCTCCTGCAGTGACCAGCGGATAAACAGCTCCGATTGCAGGTACGGATAGAGCGCCTGGGTGTAGCGCAGGATCTGCTCGCGGCTCATCCGTGAACTGCTCTGGAAGAAGCTCGCCAGCAGAGCCGGCAGGGCGAAGATGTGCAGCACGTTGTTGCGGTAATAGGTCATCAGGACGGCATTTTGCTCATCCAGATAGACAATTTTGCCCAGGGCATCGCTTTGTTCCGACAGCAGGTCCATGTCCTTGACGTGCTTGATCAGTGCCAGGCCATCGCCGTCCGGCAGGGTGGTGTGGGGTGAATAGGGCACTCGGCGCAGCAGCGCCAGGTACAGGTCCAACTGACGGGCCATCGCCTGTTCATCCAGCGCCAGGCGTGTGGTCGACAGCAGCGCCAACGCTACCAGGTTCACCGGGTTCACCGCTGCGGCTTCGTTCAGGTGGCGGGCCACCTTTTCGCTGAGGCGGTGGGTGGTTTCATTGAGCCACGCCGGCTTGTAGTTCGGGGCCAGTTCCTGGGTGCGCCAGTCCGGTTGCTCGTTGTCGAGAAACTCCGCCAGCTTGATCGGTTCGCCGAAGTTGACCGCGACCTGGCCGAAGCGCTGCTTGAGCGCGCCCACCACTTTGAAAATATCGAAGATCGACTCTTTCTTCTTGCTCGCACCGCGCAGCTCGCCGAGATAGGTGCGGCCTTCCAGCACACGTTCGTAACCGATGTACACCGGGACGAACACGATGGGCATGCGCGAAGAGCGCAGGAAACTGCGCAGGGTGATCGCCAGCATCCCGGTTTTCGGCTGCAGCATGCGCCCGGTGCGCGAGCGTCCACCTTCGACGAAGTACTCCACCGGGAAACCCTTGGTAAACAGGGTGTGCAGGTATTCGTTGAACACCGAGGTGTACAGCGGATTGCCCTTGAAGGTGCGGCGCATGAAAAACGCACCGCCACGGCGCAACAGGCTGCCGATCACGGGCATGTTCAGGTTGATGCCGGCGGCGATGTGCGGCGGAGTCAGGCCGTTCTTGAACAGCAGGTACGACAGCAGCAGGTAGTCGATATGGCTGCGGTGGCACGGCACGTAGATTACTTCGTAGCCTTGGGCAACCTGTTGCACGCCCTCGATGTTATTGACCTTGATGCCGTCGTAGATCTTGTTCCAGAACCAGCTCAGCACCACTTCCAGGAAACGGATCGCCGTGTAGGTGTAGTCGGAGGCGATTTCGTTGCCATAGCGCAGGGCCAGGGCCTTGGCTTTTTCCGGCGAAATGTTCTCGCGCTCGGCTTCATCGGCGATGGCCTGGCGCACCAGCGGCATATTGACCAGACCCTTGACCAGGTTGCGGCGGTGGGACAGGTCGGGGCCGATCACGGCGGTCTTCAGGTTACGAAAGTGCACACGCAGGACGCGTTGGGCCATTCTTACGGTGCGTTCGTGCCCTTTATTGTGCTCGATCAATTCACGCAAGTTGATGGGCGCAGAGAATTGCACGCGGGTCTTGCGACCGAGGATCAGGATGCTCAACAAGCGGCGCAGACGCCCGGTGACCGCCCAGCTGTCGGCGAACAACAGCTTCCAGGGACTCGACTCGCTTTCGGGGGATTGGCCCCAGAACACGCTGACCGGAATGATTTGTGCATTCTCTTCGGCATGCTCGCTCAGTGTGTTGACCAGGCGCGTCAGGGTGGGCGGTGCGCCGCGCTTGTCCTGGCGGCCGAGCCAGTCCGGGTCCGGTGTCAGGTAAAAGAACGCTGCGGGCTCCATCAACGGGCCCACCGATACCGGCAGCACCGGGCGCGGCAGGCCGGCCTTGGTGCACTCGGCATCGACCACGGCCAATTCGGTCAGGGAGGGCGATTGCAGGACGTAGAACACCGGCCGGCTGCGGTCCAGGTTGAGGGTTAGGGACGACTGGTTGATCGTCTCCGAGCGAACCCAGAGGTACAGCAGTCGGCGCAAGGTGCCAAACACCAGACGGCGGAACGGGGAGCGGGTCATAGGCGAGCTGCTTCAAGTGGGAATAAATCGAGCAGATGCTCGGGGCGGTAGTGTGCCGTATTCGCCGAAAATCGGCAAAAAAGCAGCGATGTAAAGTTGAGTTGATGGTTTTTGAACCTGTCTTATACTCGGCAGTTCAACACCAGTGACTCAATAATAAAAACCAGTGGGAGTGAACAGATGACAACGCGCGAAACCGGCAATGTGAAGTGGTTCAACGATGCCAAGGGCTACGGCTTTATCCAGCGTGAAGATGGCAAGGATGTGTTCGTGCACTACCGCGCCATTCGCGGTGACGGGCACCGCTCGTTGGCCGAGGGCCAGCAGGTGGAGTACGCCGTGGTGACGGGCGAGAAGGGCTTGCAGGCGGAGGATGTGGTGGGCCTGTAAGTTCACCACTGAACCAATGTGGGAGGGGGCTTGCCCCCGATTGCAGGGTGTCAGTCACCAGATATATTGACTGATCCACCGCTATCGGGGGCAAGCCCCCTCCCACATTTGATTGGATTCGCAGCTCAGGATCAGGCGGTTTTCCAGGTGATCTGCTCTTCACCGTCTGTACTGATACGAATCCAGGTGTCAGCGCTTTCCTCACCCTCTTCCTCGACCCAGGTCCCCGGTGCGCAGCGCACTTCAACGTTCAGCGCGGCAAACGCGGCGCGGGCGCAGGCGATGTCGTCGTCCCATGGGGTCTGGTCGCTTTCCAGGTACAGGCTATTCCACTTGCCGACGGCTTTTGGCAGCCAGGTCACCGGCACATTGCCGGCCTTGCATTTGTAGGTCTGGCCTCTTTGGACCCAGTCTGTGCACGGGCCCAGGGCGGCGCCCAGCCAGGCGGCGATGGCCTTGTGGTCGACGTCGGCGTCCTTCAGGTAAATCTCGATATCGGGTTGGCGCATGGATGTTCCTCGTTGCGGGATTCGAAAATCCATTCGCGGGTACTGAAAAGTCGGTTATTGAAGTACGAAATAATCGTAGCGCATTGACACGGTGACCTGCAGCGGCTCGGCGGCTTCGATCACCTCGCGGCGCCGCTCGGCACTGGCGCGCCAGCCGTGTGGGGTCATGGCCAGCAGGTTGGCGCGGTCTGCGGCTTCGGTCAGGCTCAGCGTGAATTCAAGGGTTTCGCTGTGGGCCAGGCGCATGCCATCCGGCACCAGGGCCAGGTGTTTGTCGTCGGTGTACTCGCGCACTTCGTCGTACAGGCGCTCGCGCAGCTCCATCAGATGGCCGCGTGTAGGTCCCACCTTCATCAGGCCGCCGCCAGGGCTGAGCAGGCGCTTGGCTTCCTGCCAGTCCAACGGGCTGAACACGCTGGCGAGAAACTGGCAACTGCCGTCGGCCAACGGTACGCGGGCCATGCTGGCGATCAACCAGGTCAGCGCCGGGTTGCGCCTGCACGCGCGCTTGACCGCTTCCCTGGAAATATCCAGGGCGTAGCCGTCCGCGTGGGGCAGGGCGTCGGCGATCTGCGCGGTGTAGTAACCCTCGCCACAGCCGATGTCCACCCAGCGTTGCGGTGCGCGTTCAGCGGCCAGCTCGGCCAGGCGTCTGGCCACCGGGGCGTAGTGCCCGGCATTGAGGAAGTCACGACGCGCCTCGACCATGGCCAGGTTATCACCCGGGTCGCGGCTGTTCTTGTGCTGTACCGGCAACAGGTTCAGGTAACCCTGGCGGGCGCGGTCGAAACGGTGCCCGGCAGGGCAGCCCACGCCGTTGTCCACCGCGTTGAGCGGTGCGCTGCAAAGGGGGCAGGCGAGCATCAGGCGAGCAACTTGATCAGGGTCTGGTAGTAGATGTCGGTCAGTACATCAAGGTCGCTGGCAAGGATGCGCTCGTTGACCTGATGGATCGTCGCATTCACCGGGCCCAGTTCGACCACCTGGGTGCCAAGGGTCGCGATGAAACGTCCGTCCGAGGTGCCGCCACTGGTGGACGCCCTGGTTTCGCGACCGGTGATCGCCTTGATGCTGGCCGATACCGCGTCCAGCAGTGCGCCCGGCTCGGTGAGAAAGGGCAGGCCCGACAGCACCCAGTCCACGTGCCAGTCCAGGCCGTGTTTATCCAGAATCGCGGCCACCCGCTGCTGCAAGCCTTCCACGGTGGATTCGGTGGAGAACCGGAAGTTGAACACCGCCGTCAGGTCACCGGGAATCACGTTGGTGGCGCCGGTGCCGGAATTGAGGTTGGAAATCTGGAAACTGGTCGGCGGGAAGAAGGTGTTGCCGTCGTCCCAATGCTCGGCGGCCAATTCAGCCAGGGCAGGCGCAGCCAGGTGGATCGGGTTCTTCGCCAGGTGCGGGTAGGCCACGTGGCCCTGGACGCCGCGTACGGTCAAGGTGGCGCCGAGGGAGCCACGACGGCCGTTCTTGACCACATCACCGACCAGGGTGGTGCTCGACGGCTCGCCGACGATGCACCAGTCCAGGCGCTCCTTGCGCGCGGCCAGCCGTTCGATCACAGCCTTGGTGCCATGGTGCGCCGGGCCTTCTTCATCGCTGGTGATCAGGAAGGCGACCGAGCCCTTGTGGTCCGGGTAGTCGGCGACAAAACGCTCCGCCGCCACCAGCATCGCCGCCAGGCTGCCTTTCATATCCGCCGCGCCACGCCCGCACAGCATGCCGTGCTCGTCGATCCGCGCGTCGAACGGATCGTTCTGCCAGGCCTGCACCGGGCCGGTGGGTACCACATCGGTGTGGCCGGCGAAGCACAGCACCGGGCCGTCATGTTTGCCATGGCTAGCCCAAAAGTTATCCACATCTTCGATGCGCATCGGCTCAAGCGCAAAACCGGCATCGCCCAGGCGCTGCATCATCAGCTTCTGACAATCGGCATCGATCGGCGTGACCGATGGGCGACGGATCAGGTCAATGGCGAGTTGAAGGGTCGGCGAAAGGTCGGCATGGGCCGTCATGGGGAAACTCCGGAAATCGAGGCAGCGACGTTCTAATTGTAGGAGCGAGCTTGCTCGCGAAAAACGCAAGGGCACCGCGTGCGTTCAGGGTGCCCGGGTCATCGTTAACGATTTTCGCGAGCAAGCTCGCTCCTACAGTGATGTGTGCAAGGCGTGTAAAACGGCCGTTATCTTATAGCAAAACGGCGGCCAAGGGCCGCCGTTTAGTGCATTGCGCAAGTTTTTACACCGCCGTGACAGGCTCGGCCTTCGGTGCCGGTTTCGGCAGCGACGACAGGAACGCCATGATCAACGCAGCCACATACGGCAGCGACTGCACCAGCAGCATCACCACCCAGAAGCGCATGTCATTGCTCGGCAGGCCCTGCACCAGGTAGATCCCCAGTGCCGCACCCCACAACAGCAGCATGATGAACATTTCTTCGCGGGCTTCGGAAATCGCCACCCAGAAGCCATGGTTATCGGCGTTTTTCGGTGTACGAAAGAACGGAATGCTGGTGGTGAAGAAGCCGTACAGCACCGCCTTGGCGATGGTGTGCGACAACGCCAGGCCGGCGAGGGCCGCGCAGAAGGCATCCTTGAGGTTCACCCCGACCGCACGGCGGTACAGGAAGATGATCTTGCCCACCTTGAACACGAACAACGCCAGCGGCGGAATTGCGAAAATCAACAACGGCGGATCGACCCGGGTCGGCACGATGATCATCGCCGCCGACCACAGCAGCGCGCCGACGGTGAAGAAGATGTTCATGCCATCGGCCACCCACGGCAGCCAGCCCGCGAGGAAGTGATAGCGCTGGCCACGGGTCAGCTCGGTGCCCTTGCCGCGCAGCAGGCTGGCGGTGTGGCGCTTGATGATCTGGATCGCGCCGTAGGCCCAGCGGAAACGCTGTTTCTTGAAGTCGATAAAGGTATCCGGCATCAGGCCCTTGCCGTAGCTGTCGTGGTAATACGCCGCCGACAGACCTTTCTCGAACACGCGCAGGCCCAGTTCGGCGTCTTCACAGATGCACCAGTCGGCCCAGCCCAGTTCTTCGAGCACCGAGCGACGGGTCATGGTCATGGTGCCGTGCTGGATGATCGCGTCGCGGTCATTACGGGTGACCATGCCGATATGGAAGAAGCCCTTGTATTCCGCGTAGCAGAGCTTCTTGAAAGTGCTTTCGTTCTGGTCGCGATAATCCTGCGGCGACTGCACCACGGCGATTTTCGGGTCGGCGAAGTGCGGCACCATGTGCTTGAGCCAATTGGGCGACACGCAGTAATCGGAGTCGATCACCGCGATCACCTCAGCATCCTTGGCAGTATGCGGAATCAGGTAGTTCAGCGCGCCGCCCTTGAAGCCGGCCAGGGGCGCGACGTGGAAGAACTTGAAGCGCGGACCGAGGGTTGCGCAGTAGTCGCGCACCGGTTCCCACACCGCCGGGTCCTTGGTGTTGTTGTCGATGATCAGGACTTCGTAGTCCGGGTAATCGAGCGCCGCCAGGGCATCGAGGGTCTGTTTGACCATCTCCGGCGGCTCGTTGTAGCACGGCACATGGATCGACACTTTGGGGCGGTAGTCCGATTCTCCCTCGACCGGCAGGAATTCACGCCGACGCTTGTGGGTCCACACCGCTTCCGCCAGTTCGTGGGCTTCGGTCAGCAGCACGATAAACACGCCCAGGGCGCCAAGGGCCAGGAGGATACCGACGGTGACGCTGAACCAGGTGCTGTATTGCTGGCTGTAGTCGTAGCCGATCCACACCAGCACCGAACCGCACAGGAACGCAATAAACGTGAGGAAGGTGCGGCCACGCTGGCGCAAAGCCGAGCCGTCGATCATCAGCAATGTCAGGGAGAGCAGGGCCAGCACCACCGAGCCGATGGCCAGTACGCGCCATTGCGGGATCGCGACCACCGGGCCTTCAAAGTTGAATTTCTGCTGGCGCGCAGCGTTGAACACGCCCCAGTAGGCGCCGGCCGAACCTTCGTCGCTGACTTTCCAGGGCTGGTCGAACGCTTCGATCACGAAGTAGTTGAAGCCCTGGCGGTTCAGTTTATTAACCAGTGTACGCAGGTAAACCGCTTGGTCCGCTGGCGACGTTTCATTGCCACCGCGCATGCGCCCGTTGCTCGGCCAGCCAACCTCCGACAGCAGCAACGGCTTTTTCGGGAACAGTTTCTTCAGATCCCTGGCGCGGTCGAGTACGTACTGGCCGGCCTTGTCCATCGGAATAAATTCCCAGAACGGCAGGATGTGCGCGGCAATCAGGTCGACGTGCTTGGCCAGTTGCGGGTTCTTTTCCCAGATATGCCATTGCTCGGAGGTGGTCACCGGCACTTTCACAGCGGCACGCACGCGGTCCAGCAGCACGATCAGCGCTTCGGGGGTGATTTCCTCGCGGAACAGCGCCTCGTTACCGACCACCACCCGTACCACACTGCGTGAGCTGTTGGCGATCTCGATGGCACGCTGGATTTCCCGTTCGTTGCGCTCAAGGTCCGGGCTGATCCAGATCCCCAGGGTTACCCGCAGGCCGAACTCTTCGGCCAGCTTGGGGATATCGCCCAGGGTACCGTCGACCGAGTAGGTGCGGATGTTGTCCGTCAGCTTGCTCATGATCTCGAGGTCGCGACGCATCTGCTCATCGGTCGGATACTGGTCTTTCTGTGGGTATTGGCCTTGCTGGAACGGCGAGTAGGAAAACCCGGAGATCTGTTCAGGCCAGTTGGGGGCGGTGACCGGGCGGTTGATCAACGCCCAGAAACCGGTGAACAGCGCGGCAATTGCCAGCACAATCACCAGGTTGAGTCCAAATTTACGCGATGCCATGGCTATGTCGGGTTCCAAAGGGTGTGGAACGAAAAGAGGTGTCGGCCTACGCCAACCGGCGCGCATCCTACACCGGCCTTTCCCTGAGCGTACAGCGGACAGAGAAAAGCCGGACGTTAGTCAGCGAAAGGCCGTCTAAGTTCTTTACTTGTAGCTTGTCGCTTCGAACTTGTCGCTGTGTAGTCCATAATGCGCGCCGGTTTTTAGGGTAATGGTCATGAGCACAGAAGATCCGAGGTTTGCAGGCGTCGCCCGCTTATATGGCATTGAAGGCCTGGAGCGCTTGAAAGCGGCCCATGTGGCGATCGTCGGCGTCGGTGGCGTGGGCTCGTGGGCGGCGGAAGCCATGGCCCGTTGCGGGGTGGGCGAGATTTCGCTGTTTGACCTGGATGATGTCTGCGTCAGCAACAGCAACCGCCAGTTGCATGCACTGGACAGCACCGTGGGCAAACCCAAGGTCGAGGTGATGGCTGATCGCCTGCGCGGCATCAACCCGGCGTGCACGGTGCATGCGGTGGCGGACTTTGTGACCCGCGACACCATGGCCGAGTACATCACGCCCAATATCGACTGCGTGATCGACTGCATCGACGCGGTCAACGCCAAGGCGGCGCTGATCGCCTGGTGCAAGCGGCGCAAGATCCAGATCATTACCACCGGCGGCGCCGGCGGGCAGATCGACCCCACGCTGATCCAGGTGTGCGACCTGAACCGCACGTTCAATGACCCGCTGGCCTCGAAAGTGCGCTCCACCCTGCGCCGTGACTATGGTTTCTCACGCACGGTGACCCGCCATTACAGCGTGCCCTGTGTGTTTTCCACCGAACAGCTGCGCTATCCCAAGCCGGACGGCAGTATCTGTTTGCAGAAGAGTTTTGTTGGCGACGGAGTGAAGTTGGACTGCGCGGGCGGGTTTGGCGCTGTGATGATGGTCACGGCAACGTTCGGCATGGTGGCGGCGACCAAGGCGGTGGACAAGATTGTGGCCGGGGTGCGCAGGCCGTCTGAGCGGGTCAAGCCCACCTGAATCTCAGGACTTTACGCCGTTCAAAATGTGGGAGGGGGCTTGCCCCCGATAGCGATGGATCAGCCAATAAATCTGTGGCTGACACACCGCATCGGGGGCAAGCCCCCTCCCACATTTAGTGTTGTGTACGGCTTAATTCGCGCATGCGCTGCAAGACCGCATTCAAACCGTTGCTGCGCGACGGTGACAACTGGCGCGACAAGCCCAGTTGATTGAACCACTCAGGCAGATCAACCGCCCGCAACTCAGCGGCCGACAGCCCGTTTACCCGCGCCAACAACAGCGCCACCAATCCACGAATCATCCGCGCGTCGCTGCTCGCGGCAAACTGCCAATGGCCGTGCTGCAAGCGGCCGGTCAGCCACACCAGGCTTTCGCAACCGTTCACCAGGTTGGCGTCGACCTTTTCGTCATCAGCCAGGACGGGCAAACGTTCACCCCATTGCATCAGCATCCGCGCGCGCTGCTCCCAACTGCCAACGGCCTGAAAGGCTTCCAGCGCGGCTTGCGCATCCAGCGGCAAGCTCATCGCAGCATATCCAGCGCCCGATCCAGCGCTTCAAAAAAGCGCTCCAAGTCGTCGGAATCGTTGTAGAGCGCCAGGGAAACCCGGATTGCTCCTGACAGATTCATCATCTTCAGCAACGGCATCGCGCAGTGATGGCCGGCACGCACGGCAATCCCTTGTTCGGTCAGCAGATGCGCGAGGTCGGCATTGTGCACGCCCTCGACCACGAAGCTGACCAGCGCCACCTGCGGCGTACCCAATACACATACACCCTTGCGCGCCTTCAAGCCGCGCAATAAATAGTCGTGCAGCGCCGCTTCATGCCTGACCACCGCCTGTTGATCCAGCGAGGCCAGGTAATCCAGCGTCGCCCCCAGGCCGATCACACCGGCAATCGGCGGCGTGCCGGCTTCAAAACCCAGCGGGGCAGGGCGGAAGCTGGCGCTGTTGTAATCGGCCTGTTGCACCATTTCACCGCCAAACTGCCAGTGGCGCAGGTGATGCAACGCTTCGTTACGGCCGTAGAGCACGCCGACCCCGTCCGGGCCGTACAGCTTGTGGCTGGAAAATACGTAGAAATCGCAGCCCAGGGCTTGTACGTCGTGGCGCCCATGCACGATGCCCTGGGCGCCGTCGACCACCGTCAGCGCGCCGTGCAGGCGGGCCAGCCCCAGCAAGGTGTCGAGGGGCTGCCAGGCCCCGAGTACGTTAGATAACTGGCTTACCGCCAACAGTCGCGTGCGCGGGCCGATCAGCCGGGTGGCGGCATCAAGGTCAAGCACGCCGTCATTGGTCAGCGGCAATACCACCAATGTCAGGGCGCGACGCTTGGCCAGTTGCTGCCAGGGCAGCAGGTTGGCGTGGTGCTCCAGGGCGCTGATGGCAATTTCATCGCCCGCATTGAATAAATGCTCCAGGCCGTAAGCCAGGAGGTTCAGCGCAGAGGTTGCGCCGTGGGTAAACACCACCTGCCCGCTGTCGCTCGCATTCAACCACTGCGCCGCCTTGCTGCGACTGTCTTCAAATGCCTGGGTCGCATGGGCCCCAGGCAAATGCTGGGCACGGTGCACATTGGCTGCGCCGTTGGCGTAGTAATGGCTGATCGCGTCCAACAGGGCTTGAGGTTTCTGCGTGGTGGCGGCGCTGTCCAGGTAGGTCTGGTCCTGCCGTTGCAGGGTGGCGATGGCTGGAAAGTCAGCGCGCCAGGGGGAGGGCACAAGCATGATGTTAAAAACTCGTATAAGCGAGCCGCAACCGAAGGTGCGACTCGCCAGGGGGCATCGAGTGGCTGCTTAGTTGTGAGCGTGCAGCGCTTCGTTCAGTTCGATGGCCGATTTGTGGGTTTTGCACTCCACGGCACCGGTCTCGGAGTTGCGGCGGAACAGCAGGTCCGGCTGGCCGGCCAGTTCACGCGCCTTGACCACTTTGACCAGTTGGTTCTTCTCGTCCAGCAGCGCAACCTTGGTCCCGGCGGTCACATACAGGCCGGACTCCACGGTGTTGCGGTCGCCCAGCGGGATACCGATACCGGCATTGGCGCCGATCAGGCAGCCTTCGCCGACCTTGATCACAATGTTGCCGCCACCCGACAGGGTGCCCATGGTGGAGCAGCCGCCGCCCAGGTCCGAACCCTTGCCGACGAACACGCCCGCCGATACACGGCCTTCGATCATGCCCGGGCCTTCGGTGCCGGCGTTGAAGTTGACGAAGCCTTCGTGCATGACGGTGGTGCCTTCGCCGACATAGGCGCCCAGGCGCAGGCGGGCTGCGTCAGCGATACGCACACCGCTCGGCACCACGTAGTCGGTCATTTTCGGGAATTTGTCCACCGAGAACACTTCCAGCAGCTCGCCCCGCAGGCGCGCTTCCAGCTGGCGTTCGGCCAGCTCATTGATATCGATGGCGCCCTGGCTGGTCCACGCCACGTTCGGCAGCTGCGGGAATACACCGGCCAGGCTCAGGCCATGGGGCTTGACCAGGCGATGGGACAGCAGGTGCAGCTTGAGGTAAGCCTCTGGCGTGGAGGTCAGTGCGGCGTCTTCGGCCAACAGTGTCGCGACCAGCGGGGTGTGGCTCTCGGCGAGTCGATTGAGCAGCGCAGCTTGGGTGGCATCGACGTTTTTGAGCGCGTCGGCCAGTTGCAGCGCCTGGCTGATGGTGAACGTTATCGCTTGATTACCTTCGGTGTAACCCAGGATCGGTGCGATGGCCGCGACGATTTCTGCCGACGGGTTGAGCAGGGGCTGTGCGTAAAACACTTCCAGCCAAGCACCTTGGCGGTTCTGAGTGCCGACGCCGAAGCCCAGGCTGAACAGGGAATGGGACATGCTGTTACCTCTACAAAAATGGAAGGGCTGACCTACGTGAGGGCCGCCGAATAACTATCTGGCTTGAAGCCAATCAGGGTTCTGTCACCGAGATCGAGCACCGGGCGCTTGATCATCGAGGGTTGTGCGAGCATCAATTCAATGGCTTTCGACTGATCGAGATCGGCTTTGCGTTCGTCTTCGAGTTTGCGAAAAGTCGTGCCCGCACGGTTCAACACCACCTGCCAACCGTGCTCGTTGCACCATTGGGTCAAGTGTTCGCGGTCGATACCGGCCGTTTTGTAGTCATGGAACTCATAGCTCACCCCGTGCTCATCGAGCCAGGTGCGCGCCTTTTTCATGGTGTCGCAGGCTTTGATGCCGAAAAGGTGCAAGGTTTTGCTTGAAACAGTCAAGGAATTGCCCCCTCTGGACCAATGAAAAAACGAATGATCGCGGATTATGCCACGCCCAGCGCATTTCAGCGCCGCTCGTCAGCACGGTGCGACTTTTGTGCAAGCGCCGGCGCGTGGCATAGCCAGTTAACATAGCCGGGTTATAGGGCACTTCAACGGCCGGTTGTTGCCTGATGTGTGTCATTGCAAGTCGATTGTCCGGGAAACCCGCGTTATGCAAACCGCTTACACCGTTCTGATCCTGCTGATGCTGGTCAGCGTTTCGCGCCTGGTCGGGCGCATCATCCCGCTGCCGCTGCCGTTGCTGCAGATTGCCGCCGGGGCCTTGCTGGCCTGGCCAACACTGGGCCTGCACGTGGCGCTGGACCCGGAGCTGTTTCTGTTTCTGTTCTTGCCGCCGTTGCTGTTTTCCGATGGCTGGCGCATGCCCAAGCGAGAATTGTGGCGCTTGCGCGGGCCGATCCTGACATTGGCCGTGGGGCTGGTGCTGTTCACCGTGGTCGGTGCCGGCTACTTCATTCATTGGTTGCTGCCCTCGATTCCCTTGCCGGTGGCCTTTGCCCTGGCAGCAGTGCTCTCGCCCACGGACGCCGTGGCGGTGTCGGCCATTTCCCAGAATCGTTTACCCAAGCCGTTGATGCACATGCTTCAGGGCGAAGCCTTGATGAATGACGCTTCGGGCCTGGTGACCTTCAAATTTGCCCTGGCGGCGGCGTTGACCGGTGTGTTTTCGCTGGCCGATGCCAGCCTGACGTTTGTACTGGTGGCCGTGGGCGGGCTCGCCATCGGGGTAGCGTTGAGCTGGCTGGTCGGCCGCCTGCGCGCCTGGATGATTGCGCGGGGGTGGGATGACCCGGCGACCCATGTGGTGTTCATGTTGTTGTTGCCGTTCGCGGCGTACGTGCTGGCAGAGCGTTTGGGCGCTTCTGGCATTTTGTCGGCGGTGGCGGCGGGCATGATGCAGAGTTGGCTGGACTTGCTGCCACGCCAGACCAGCACGCGTTTGCTCAATCGCAGTGTCTGGTCGCTGCTGGAATTCGCCTTCAACGGTTTGATCTTTTTGCTGCTCGGTTTGCAACTGCCGGACATCATCAAGGCGGTTGTGAGCCATGAACCGACGCTGTGGCCAACGCTTTTTTATCGTTGCCTGGATGTCATCGCGATTTTCCTGGTGTTGGTGGTATTGCGCTTTATCTGGGTGCAGAGCATCTGGCGGCTGTCCGGTCTGCTGCGCAGGCTGCGCGGCAAAAGTGCGCTGACCCTGGTGCCGACCGCCCGTTCCTGCTGGTTGTTGACCGTCGGCGGTGTACGCGGTGCGGTGACGTTGGCGGGTGTCATGTCGGTGCCCTTGCTGCTGGCGCCGGGGCAGGACTTCCCTGAGCGTGACCTGCTGATCTTTATCGCCGCCGGGGTCATCCTGCTGTCGCTGGTCGCCGCCTGCATTGCCCTGCCGTTGCTGCTGCGGGGTGTCGAGAAAGGCCCGGATGAGAAGCGCCATAACGAAGTGCGCGAGGCCTGGAAGAAGACCGCGGTGGCGGCGATCCATGCGCTGGAGGTCGAAGAACCCGTCGAAGCCCAAACGCCGGACGCCGCTCAAGCGGCATTGGCCACCGAACTCAAGGCGCGGCTGATGGCGGAGTATCGCCACCAGTTGGACGTATTCAATGATTCGGCCGAGGCCCAGGCACTGGCGCTGCAGATGGATTTGCTGGAGCGCAGGCTGAGGCTCAAGGCGCTACGCGCACAGCGCCTGGAGCTCTACCGTTTGAGTCGTCAACACCAGATTGGCGACGATGTACTGCGCGAAGTATTGGCCGACCTGGATATGAGTGAAGCGAACTTGGGAAGTATCAAGTAGTGGTGCTGCTGATCATTGCACGGATGCTTGAGCTGAGCACTTTGCCCAGCAGTGTCTGATCTTCTGGATAAAGCGACTGCATGAACTTTTTATCGCCTTCAGACAGTTTGAAGTTGCGCGGTATAGGGGGGCCGCTGTTGAGTCTTGAGGCGGAAAAGCCATAGTGCATGATGGATTTGTCATCATAGTCTGCAGAGGTCTTTACCTGGCTGCGCGAAAATGTACTGACGATATCGTTATCGGCCTCATAACTGAATTGTCCCCGCGATTCGTACTCGTCGTAGATAGTCTGCCTGTTCAAATCCAATGTCCGGTCAGGGTGCTGGTGCTCGTGTTTCAAGCCCAAGGCATGGCCGAATTCATGCTGGATCGTGGCGGCGACGCTGTCGGCGGAGCGTGTGAAGCTGATGCCCATGGTGGGCTCGGATAACGCAACCTTTTTGGCATCGGTGCCCACTTTTGACCATCCAGGGCCAGTGGTATTGTCTGCCGTGATGCGTATATCGCCGTCGGGGCTGTCAATGAACTTGAAGTAGAGATTGGTGTGCGGCGCCCATTTATTGATGTTGTGCTTTACCAGATCCTTTTGTTCCTGGGTCATGTTCAGTCGCGAGATGGTCAGCACTGAATGTTGAGGCCAGAGTTTGTCGGGCATGGCGACGCCGCGTTTACGTCTACTTGCAGGTGCGCTCACGGCGTGAGGAGAGACGGGGCTGGTTGGGATCGTGAGGGGCATGTCGTTCACCTGAACATGTGTACCGGATGAACGTGGGTGGAGCATTTAACAGGCTTTGTTCCCGTTTTATGGGTTGCAAGATACATCGGTAATGGCCGCTCCCACGGTGGGGGAGCGGCCTGAAATTCAAACGCGACGCTGAATGAAAGCGCGAATCCGCTCAGCCGCTTCGACGCATTCGGCCAAGGGTGCAACCAATGCCAGGCGCACACGCCCTGCGCCTGGGTTGAAACCATCGACTTCGCGGGACAGGTAAGAGCCCGGCACCACCGTCACATGTTCTTCCACGAACAAATCACGACAGAACGCAGCGTCGTCACCGTTTACATCCGGCCACAGATAAAAGCCGCCGTCCGGGCTGCGCACATCCAGCACCGGCTTGAGGATCGCCAGCACTGCGTCGAACTTTTCGCGATACAGGTCACGGTTGGCCAGTACGTGGGCCTCGTCCTGCCAGGCTGCGATGCTGGCCAACTGGGTTTGCACCGGCATCGCGCAGCCGTGGTAGGTGCGGTACAGCAGGAAAGCCTTGAGAATCTCGGCGTCGCCGGCGACAAAGCCCGAGCGCAGGCCGGGCAGGTTGGAGCGCTTGGACAGGCTGTGAAACACCACGCAACGCTTGAAGTCCTGGCGACCCAGTTCGACGCAGGCGCTCAACAGGCCCGGCGGCGGGGTGTGTTCGTCAAGGTACAGCTCGCTGTAGCATTCGTCGGCGGCGATCACGAAATCGTACTCGTCGGCCAGGGCGATCAGCTTTTTCAGGGTTCCCACCGGAATCAGCGCACCGGTCGGGTTGCCCGGGGAGCACAGGAACAGAATCTGGCAGCGTTTCCAGATGTCCGGCGATACGGCATCGAAGTCCGGGTTGAAGCCATTGGAGTCCAGGCACGCCAGGTAATGCGGCTTGGCCCCGGCCAGGAACGCGGCGCCTTCGTAGATCTGGTAGAACGGGTTCGGGCTGACCACCAGCGCGTCGTCGCCACGGTTGACCACGGTCTGGGTAAAGGCGAACAAGGCCTCTCGCGTACCGTTGACCGGCAGGATGTTGCGCGCCGGGTCCAGCCACCCTGCAGGGACGTTGAAGCGGCGCTCGCACCAGGCGCCAATCGCCTCGCGCAGTGCGGGGATACCCAGTGTGGTCGGGTACACCGCCATCTGGTCGAGGTTGTTGCTCAGCGCCTCGGCGACGAACGCCGGAGATTTGTGCTTGGGTTCGCCGATGGACAGCGCAATCGGGCGTTTGTCCGGGTTCGGTGTAACGCTGCCGAGCAGGGCGCGCAGTTTCTCGAACGGGTAAGGCTGCAGCTGGTTCAGGGCGTTGTTCATCGCAAGTCTCGTTCAATTCGGTGGAAAGTATGCGGTCTGCAGGCAAGGCAGAGCTAAAGGTGGGAGGGGGCTTGCCCCCGATAGCGGTGGATCAGCAAAAAAAGAGATCAACTGACTGGCCGCTAGCGGGAGCAAGCCCCCTCCCATATAAGCCCGGTGTTCATAAGGTCAAGCGTGTCAGCTCGACGCCCGGCTCCTGGGTGACGCTCAATTGCTCCACGATCGCCGCCTGCAAACGGCGGCACAGCTCAGGGTCGGACAGCGGCTGATTGTCGGCGTCGGTGATGAAGAACACATCTTCCACGCGCTCGCCGAGGGTCGCGATCTTGGCGTTTTGCAGCGACAGGTCGAACTCCAGGAAAATCCCGCCGATGCGCGCCAGCAAACCCGGCCGGTCCGGCGCGCTGAGCTCCAGCACGGTGACCGGACGCTGGGCGTCGTTGGAAATTGTCACCTGGGGCGCAAAGGCAAAGTGCTTGAGCTGGCGCGGTACCCGGCGCTGGATGATGGTCGGGTAATCATCCGGGTTGCGCAGGGCTTCGGTCAGGCCTTCGCGGATCTTCTTCACGCGCACCGGATTATCGCCAATCGAGTCGCCATCGGTGTCGAGCACAATGTAGGTGTCGAGGGTGAACTGGCTGCTGGAGGTGATCACCCGGGCGTCATGAATGTTCAGGTTGAGCTGGTCCATGGCCGCCACGGTTACGGCGAAGAAGTCGTGCTGGTCCGGCGCGTAGATGAAGATCTGCGTGCCGCCTTCGAATTCGCGCTGGGTGGTTTCCTTGATCAGCACCAGCGGGCCGCCATCGGGCGGCTGTTGAAGAATGGCGTCACTGTGCCAGGCGACATCGCCGGCGGTGTGGCGCAGGAAGTAATCGTCCCCCAGTTGCGACCACAGTTGTTCGACGTCATCCGGATCGTTGCCACCGCGCACCAGAATATCCAGAGCCGCGCTTTGAGTGCGGCGGATCTGCTCTTCGCGGTCCACCGGGTTTTCCAGGCCACGGCGCAGGGCGCGCTTGGTCTCGGTGTACAACTGGCGCAACAGGCTGGCGCGCCAGGAATTCCAGAGCGTGGGGTTGGTGGCGTTGATGTCGGAGACGGTCAGCACGTACAGGTAGTCCAGACGAGTTTCATCGCCGACGGTCTGCGCGAAGTCGTGGATGACTTGCGGGTCGGACAAGTCCTTGCGCTGGGCTGTGGTGGACATCACCAGGTGGTTCTGCACCAGCCACACGATCAGGCGGCTGTCCCACAACGGCAACTGATGGCGCTGGCAGAACGCTTCGGCATCGACCGCGCCGATTTCCGAGTGATCGCCATGCCGGCCTTTGCCGATGTCGTGGTACAGGCCGGCCAGGTAAATCAGTTCCGGCTTGGGCAGCTTGGCCATGAGCTTGCTGGCCAGTGGGAATTTCTCTGACACCTGGGTGTACTGCAACTTACGCAAGTGCTTGATCAGGTTCAGGGTGTGGGCGTCCACGGTATAAATGTGGAACAGGTCATGCTGCATCTGCCCGACGATAAAGCCGAACTCCGGCAGGTAGCGCCCGAGGATGCCGTAACGGTTCATCCGTCGCAGGTTGCGGTGAATGCCGATCTTGCACTTGAACAGTTCGATAAACAGGCTGGTGTTGCGGATGTCGTGACGAAACGCATCGTCGATCAGATGACGGTTTTCCCGCAGCAGGCGGATGGTGTCGGCGCGCACGCCCTTGATTTCCGGCTGCTGGGCCATCAGCACGAAGATCTCCAGCATGGCGAACGGTGTACGGTGGAACACGTTGTCGTTGCGCGCCTCGATGTAGCCATCATGCAGTTGGAAGCGCGCGTTGATCGGCTGCGGAGGCGCTTCGTCTTCGGGCGCCAGGATCACTTCTTCGAAGTGCTGGATGATCAGGTCGCTGAGCTGGGCAATGCTCATCACCACCCGGTAGTACTGCTGCATGAAGCTTTCGATGCTGGTCTTCGCGTCTTCGCCTTCAAACCCCAGCAGGGTCGCGATGGAGCGCTGGTGGTCGAACAGCAGGCGGTCCTCGGAGCGCCCGGCGAGCATGTGCAGGGCGTAGCGCACTTTCCACAGGAATTCCTGGGACGAGGCCAGCAGCGCGTTTTCGCTCTCCACCAGAAAACCCTCGCCGGCCAGGGCACGCAGGTTCAGGGTGCCGTATTGACGGCGGGCGACCCACAAAATCGTCTGGATATCGCGCAGCCCGCCCGGCGAGCCTTTGACGTTGGGTTCCAGGTTGTATTCGGTGTCGTTGTACTTGTGGTGCCGCGCCTTTTGCTCGGCGCGCTTGGCCAGGAAGAACTCCTTGCTTGGCCACATGTGCGCGGTGCTGGTGACCTCGAGCATGCGCTGGCGCAGGCGCTCGGGGCCGCAGATGGTGCGGCTTTCCATCAGGTTGGTGACGACCGTCAGGTCGGCACGTGCCTCTTCGGCGCACTCCTTGACCGAGCGTACGCTCTGCCCGACTTCCAGGCCGATGTCCCACAACAGCGTCAGAAAGCGCTCGATGGAATCGCGAAAAATCTCATGATCGGCGCTGTCCAGCAGGATCAGCAGGTCGATGTCGGAGTAGGGGTGCAACTCGCCACGCCCGTAGCCGCCGACCGCCACCAGGGCAATATCCGCCTCGGTGCTCCAGCTGAACTGTTCCCAGGCTTTTTGCAGGATATTGTCGACAAACCAGGCGCGATCCTCGATCAGTCGGCGTATGTCGCGACCGCTGCGAAAGCGTGCGTCGAGCACCTCGCGCGCCTGGCGGATCGCCTTCTTGAACGCGGCGATGGGGCTTGCCTTCAACGCCAGTTCGGCCTGGAACTGGCCACGGTCGAAGAGTTCGGGATCCACCTGGGGCATTGATCGGCTTTCCTTTCTATCTGTCAGTCATTACACCGTTGGGAAAACCTGCACGGCCTTTACGCCGATACGCGTGGAATCGTGTCGTCGGCGCGCAGGGTGAAGATCTCGTAGCCCGTCTCCGTGACCAGCAGGGTGTGCTCCCACTGGGCCGAAAGCTTGCGGTCCTTGGTGATGGCGGTCCAGCCGTCGCCCAGCACCTTGGTATCGGCCTTGCCCTGGTTGATCATCGGCTCGATGGTGAAGGTCATGCCAGCCTTGAGTTCCATGCCGGTGCCGGCGCGGCCGTAGTGCAGGATCTGCGGTTCTTCGTGGAACACGGTGCCGATGCCGTGGCCGCAGAACTCGCGCACCACCGAGAAGCCGTTCTTTTCGGCGTGCTTCTGGATCACCTCGCCGATGTCACCCAGGCGGCAGCCGGGCTTGACGATCTCGATGGCCTTGTACATGCATTCCTGGGTCACCTGGGACAGGCGCTCGGCCCACGGCGCCACGGTGCCGACATGGAACATGCGGCTGGTGTCACCGAAGTAACGGTCCTTGATCACCGTGACGTCGATGTTCAGGGTGTCGCCATCCTTCAGCGGTTTGTCACCCGGAATCCCATGGCACACCACGTGGTTGACCGAGGTGCAGATCGACTTGGGGAAACCCTTGTAGTTCAGCGGTGCAGGGATGGCGCCTTGTACGTTGACTATATAGTCGTGGCAGATCTGGTTCAGTTCTTCGGTGGTGACGCCGGGCTTGACGTGCTCGGCGATCATTTCCAGCACGTCGGCAGCCAGTTTGCCGGCAATGCGCATGCCGGCGATGTCTTCGGCGGTTTTCAAACTTACGGTCATACAGGCTCTCTCTAGCGCAATACGCTGAAATCAATTCGGTTTACGGGCGTGCGACAAAAGGTTGCAGAATTCGCACAAGCCACAAAAAACGCGATTCTAACAGACGATCGCGTCAAATCATGAGCCTGTGATGATCGCTTCTCTCTATAAGGTAGGGGTAGGTCAACGCTATTCAAGGGGTTACGTGAACGCTTCGCGCGGCAAACGTGAATGCGTGTTCCGTTTTTTCCGATGCTGTGGTATAAAATGCGCCGCTTTCCGGGGATACCCCGCAGAGCTTAAATCCACACACGTGTCGACACGATGACCTGGGTGCCGGAGGCCTTGATGCCGCTGGTTGGTCATTGGGATACGTGGAGGCCAAACCCGACTTATTAAGGAACTATCATGTCCCAAGTCAACATGCGCGATATGCTGAAGGCCGGTGTGCACTTCGGTCACCAGACCCGTTACTGGAACCCGAAAATGGGCAAGTACATTTTCGGCGCACGTAACAAGATCCACATTATCAACCTTGAAAAAACCCTGCCGATGTTCAACGAAGCGCTGACCTTCGTAGAGCGCCTGGCCCAGGGCAAAAACAAGATTCTGTTCGTCGGCACCAAGCGTTCCGCTGGCAAGATCGTTGCTGAAGAAGCTGCACGTTGCGGTTCGCCGTACGTCGATCACCGCTGGTTGGGCGGCATGCTGACCAACTTCAAAACCATCCGTGCTTCCATCAAGCGTCTGCGTGACCTTGAAGTACAGGCCGAAGACGGTACTTTCGCCAAGCTGACCAAGAAAGAGGCGCTGATGCGCACTCGCGACCTGGAAAAGCTCGATCGTTCCCTGGGTGGTATCAAGGACATGGGCGGTCTGCCTGACGCACTGTTCGTTATCGACGTTGATCACGAGCGCATCGCGATCACCGAAGCCAACAAGCTGGGCATCCCGGTTATCGGCGTAGTCGATACCAACAGCAGCCCGGAAGGCGTTGACTACATCATCCCAGGCAACGATGACGCAATCCGCGCTATCCAGCTGTACATGGGTTCGATGGCTGACGCGGTAATCCGTGGTCGCAACCACGTTGCTGGTGGTACCGAGCAGTTCGTTGAAGAAGCTCCGGTAGCTGCCGCTGAGTAACTGACGCCCTGGCGTTGACTCAGTAAGCAAAAAGGGGGCTTGGCCCCCTTTTTGCCACCTCGAAAACCGTTTGTCGGCGCCCGCTTGTGGCAGCGCAACCTAGCGACTGTAACGTGCAGCGGCCTACAAGGGTGATTCGGGAAGAATTGATCGCCCGTTTGATCGGGTGGAATGGTTGAAAACCTATCCAAGAGGATTTTGAAATGGCAGAGATTACTGCAGCGTTGGTTAAAGAACTGCGTGAGCGTACCGGCGAAGGCATGATGGATTGCAAAAAGGCCTTGACCAAGGCCGGCGGCGACATCGAAAAAGCCATCGACGACATGCGTGCTTCCGGCGCCATCAAGGCTGCCAAGAAAGCTGGCAACGTCGCTGCTGAAGGCGCGATCGCTCTGAAAGAAGACGGCAAGTCCGCCGTTCTGCTGGAAGTGAACTCCCAGACCGACTTCCTGGCTCTGCAGGACGACTTCAAGGCATTCGTTGCTGCCAGCGTTGAAAAAGCGTTCGCCGAGAAAATGACTGACGCCGCTCCGCTGATCGAAGCTCAAGAAGCCGATCGCCTGGTACTGGTCGGCAAGGTTGGCGAAAACGTCAACATCCGTCGCCTGGTTCGGGTCGAAGGTGACGTTGTTGGTGGCTACCTGCACGGCAACAAGATCGGCGTAGCCGTTGTTCTGAAGGGCGGCAATGTTGAGCTGGCCAAAGACATCGCTATGCACGTAGCGGCCAGCAACCCTGAGTTCCTGCTGCCTTCGGAAGTGTCCGCCGACGCAATCGAACGTGAAAAAGCCGTGTTCCTGAGCCTGAACGCCGACAAGATCGCCGGCAAGCCAGAGAACATCGTTGAAAACATGATCAAGGGCCGCATCAGCAAGTTCCTGGCTGAAGCGAGCCTGGTTGAGCAGGCGTTCGTGAAGAACCCTGAAATCAAGGTCGGCGAACTGGCCAAGAAAGCCGGTGCTGAAATCGTTTCCTTCACCTACTTCAAGGTAGGCGAAGGCATCGAGAAGCCGGTCGACAACTTCGCTGAAGAAGTTGCTGCCCAGCTGGCTGCCGCCAAGCAATAAGACAGTTTTCAACTGTCGCCCGAAAGAGGCTGCCCGCTCACGCGCGCAGCCTCTTTTCAAATGGGAAGGCTAATTTTATTTGGCTTCCCGCCGGAACTGGCTTACAAAGCCGTGTTCCGATGGCGCTGTGATAGCGTCCAGCTAGAGTGAACGCAAGCCGTAAACGGCTCGCCAAGAATTTTTTAGAACATACGCCGCAGGAGAGATTCGCAATGGCTCAGCAGGGCAGTGGTTATCAGGCTCGCTATAAACGCATTCTACTCAAGCTCAGCGGCGAGGCCCTGATGGGCTCGGAAGAGTTCGGGATCGACCCCAAGGTGCTTGACCGCATGGCGCTCGAAGTCGGCCAATTGGTCGGTATCGGTGTTCAGGTAGGCCTGGTGATCGGCGGTGGCAACCTGTTCCGCGGTGCGGCGCTGAGTGCTGCCGGCATGGATCGGGTCACTGGCGACCACATGGGCATGCTGGCTACTGTGATGAACGCCCTGGCCATGCGTGACGCCCTGGAGCGTGCCAATATCTCGGCCATCGTGATGTCGGCGATTTCCATGGTTGGCGTGACCGATCACTACGATCGCCGCAAAGCCATGCGCCACCTGAACGCCAAGGAAGTGGTGATCTTCGCCGCAGGCACCGGTAACCCGTTTTTCACCACCGATTCGGCGGCGTGCCTGCGCGCTATCGAAATCGACGCCGACGTGGTGCTCAAGGCGACCAAGGTGGATGGCGTATACACTGCAGATCCATTCAAGGACCCGCATGCCGAGAAGTTCGATCATCTGACCTACGATGAAGTACTGGATCGCAAGCTGGGTGTGATGGACCTGACGGCTATCTGCCTGTGCCGCGACCACAAGATGCCGCTGCGCGTATTTAACATGAACAAGCCCGGCGCCCTGCTGAATATCGTACACGGCGGCGCGGAAGGGACTCTGATCGAGGAAGGCCAACAATGATCAATGAAATCAAGAAAGACGCTCAAGAGCGTATGCAAAAATCCCTGGAGTCTCTGAGCCACGCGTTCGGCCAGATCCGTACCGGCAAGGCGCACCCGAGCATCCTGGGCAGCGTGATGGTGCCGTACTACGGCACGGACACCTCCATCACCCAGGTGGCCAACATCACCGTAAAAGATTCGCGCACCCTGCAAGTCGTGGCTTTCGAGCGCAACATGCTCGGCGCTGTCGACAAGGCCATCCAGAGCGCCGGCTTGAACCTCAACCCGACCAACCTGGGCGAGTTGCTGTTGATTTCCATGCCTGCCCTGACCGAAGAAACCCGCAAGGGCTTCACCAAGCAGGCGCGCAGCGCGGCTGAAGATGCACGCGTTGCCGTGCGCAATATCCGTCGCGATGCCTTGGGCGATCTGAAGAAGCTGGTCAAGGACAAGGAAATCAGCGAAGACGAAGAACGTCGCGCCGTTGCCGACATCGATAAGCTGACCAAGGATGCGGAGGCCCAGATCACCAAGGCCACCGAAGAAAAAGAAAAGGACCTGATGGCCGTATAAGGGGTCAGGACGCCTTCATGGAAAAGACCAAGCAGACTGTGCCCTCTGTGGTGCCGCGCCATGTCGCGATCATCATGGACGGGAATAATCGCTGGGCGAAGAAGCGCTTTATGCCGGGTGTCGCCGGGCATAAAGCGGGTGTCGATGCGGTGCGCGCTGTCATCGAAGTGTGTGCCGAGGCCAAGGTCGAAGTGCTGACGCTGTTTGCCTTTTCCAGTGAGAACTGGCAACGGCCTGCCGAAGAGGTCAGCGCCTTGATGGACCTGTTCTTCAAGGCGCTGCGTCGTGAGGCCAAGCGCCTCAATGACAACGGCATCAGCCTGCGCATCATTGGTGATCGCTCGCGGTTCCATCCGGAACTGCAGGCGGCCATGCGTGAAGCCGAGGCTATCACTGCCGGCAGCAACCGTTTTGTGCTGCAGATCGCTGCCAACTACGGTGGCCAGTGGGACATCGCCCAGGCCGCGCAGCGATTGGCCCGCGAAGTGCAGGCCGGTCATCTGCGGCCCGACGACATCACGCCCGAGCTGTTGCAAACCTGCCTCGTGACCGGCGACCTGCCGTTGCCGGACTTGTGCATCCGTACCGGTGGCGAGCATCGCATCAGCAATTTCCTGCTGTGGCAGTTGGCCTATACCGAGTTGTACTTCTCCGACCTGTTCTGGCCGGACTTCAAACACGATGCCATGCGCAATGCGCTGGCCGATTTCGCTTCCCGTCAGCGTCGCTTCGGTAAAACGAGCGAGCAGATCGAAGCTGGAGCCCGGGTTTAAATGCTTAAACAACGAATCATCACGGCACTGATCCTGCTGCCGATTGCCTTGTGCGGTTTTTTCCTGCTCGAGGGTTCCGGTTTTGCGCTGTTCATCGGCCTGGTCGTCACCCTCGGCGCATGGGAGTGGGCACGTCTGGCGGGGTTCGGCGATCAATTGCCACGTATGGCGTATGCCGCGGTCGTCGCGCTGTTGCTGTTCCTGATGTACATCCTCCCCGATATTGCGCCCTGGGTGCTGGGCGCGGCGGTACTGTGGTGGGCCACGGCGACGTTCCTGGTGCTGACCTATCCGCGTACCAGCGGCCAGTGGTCCAGTGTGGCGTGCAAGTTGGTAATCGGCTTGCTGATCCTGCTGCCGGCCTGGCAAGGGCTGGTGGAAATCAAGCGTTTCCCGAATGGCAACGAATTGATCCTGGCCGTCATGGTGCTGGTTTGGGGTGCTGACATCGGCGCCTACTTTTCGGGTCGTGCCTTTGGCAAGCGTAAGCTGGCGCCGGCCGTCAGCCCGGGCAAGAGCTGGGAAGGGGTATACGGCGGACTGGCCTTGACGCTGTTGATTGCGTTGGTGGTCGGTGTGCTGCGCGACTGGTCGGTGAAGCAGATTTTCCTGGCCTTGTTGGGGACTGCCGTTGTCGTATTCATTTCGGTGGTGGGAGACCTCACCGAAAGCATGTTCAAGCGTCAGGCCGGGATCAAGGACAGCAGTAACCTGCTGCCAGGTCACGGTGGTGTGCTGGACCGTATCGATAGCCTCACCGCTGCGTTGCCGATCTTTGCCGTGTTGTTGTGGACGATCGCTTCGTGAGCCGCCTGCAACAGGTCACCGTGCTGGGCGCGACGGGCTCGGTGGGGTTGAGCAGTCTGGATGTCATCGCTCGTCATCCTGATCGTTATCAAGTGTTTGCCCTGACCGGCTTCACGCGTATGAGCGAACTGCTGGCGCTGTGCGTGCGCCACTCGCCGCGTTTTGCCGTGGTGCCGCAGGCAGCTGCCGCGCGTGGCCTGCAGGATGATCTGCGCGCTGCCGGGCTTGCCACTCAAGTGTTGGTGGGTGAGGAAGGGCTGTGCCAGGTGTCGGCGGATGCCGAAGTGGATACAGTGGTGGCGGCCATAGTCGGGGCGGCAGGTTTGCGTCCCACGCTGGCCGCCGTCGACGCGGGCAAAAAAATTCTGCTGGCCAACAAAGAAGCGCTGGTCATGTCCGGTGCCCTCTTTATGCAGGCCGTGCGCAAGAGCGGTGCGGTTCTGTTGCCCCTCGACAGCGAGCACAACGCAATCTTCCAGTGCATGCCCGCCGATTTCGCCCGTGGCTTGAGCCAGGTGGGTGTGCGCCGGATTTTGCTGACGGCTTCCGGTGGCCCCTTCCGGCAAACTCCGCTGAATGAGCTGGAGCATGTATCGCCGGACCAGGCGTGTGCGCATCCGAACTGGTCCATGGGGCGAAAAATCTCCGTGGACTCGGCAAGCATGATGAACAAAGGGCTGGAGCTGATCGAGGCGTGCTGGTTGTTCGATGCGCGGCCTGATCAGGTGGAAGTGGTGATTCACCCGCAAAGCGTGATTCATTCCCTGGTTGATTACGTGGACGGCTCGGTACTGGCGCAATTGGGCAACCCCGATATGCGCACGCCGATCGCCAATGCCTTGGCCTGGCCGGAACGTATTGACTCTGGTGTGGCGCCGTTGGATTTGTTTGCAATTGCGCGCCTGGATTTCCAGGCGCCGGACGAGCAGCGCTTCCCCTGTCTGCGTCTGGCCCGTCAAGCGGCCGAGGCGGGTAACAGTGCGCCAGCCATGCTTAATGCAGCCAATGAAGTGGCCGTGGCGGCGTTTCTCGAACGGCGCATCCGCTTTCCGCAGATCGCGAGTATCATCGAGGACGTTCTGAACCTTGAGCCGGTAGTGAGGGTGAATGATCTGGGGGCCGTGTTCGAGGCGGACTCCAAGGCCCGGACCCTGGCCGAGCAATGGCTGGACCGCAACGCGCGTCAGGCTGTGGGCGGGTGAGCGCCTTCAGGCATCGGATTGAAATGCGGAGAAATTAGATGAGTGCGCTCTACATGATTGTCGGCACCCTGGTTGCTCTGGGTGTGCTGGTTACCTTCCACGAATTCGGCCACTTCTGGGTGGCGCGTCGTTGCGGCGTCAAGGTATTGCGCTTTTCCGTCGGTTTCGGCATGCCGCTGGTTCGCTGGCATGATCGTCGTGGCACCGAGTTCGTGATCGCAGCCATCCCGTTGGGTGGCTATGTAAAGATGCTCGATGAACGAGAAGGGGAAGTGCCTGCGGATCAGTTGGACCAATCCTTCAACCGCAAGACTGTTCGTCAGCGTATCGCCATTGTAGCTGCCGGCCCGATTGCCAACTTTTTGTTGGCGATGGTGTTTTTCTGGGTCCTTGCCATGATGGGCAGCGAGCAAGTGCGCCCGGTCATCGGCGCGGTCGAGTCCGGCAGTATTGCGGCCAAGGCCGGGCTGGTAGCAGGGCAGGAAATTGTTTCCATTGATGGCGAACCCACCACCGGTTGGGGCGCGGTCAATTTGCAGTTGGTGCGTCGACTGGGCGAGAGCGGTACCGTCAATGTGGTGGTGCGCGAGCAGGACGCCAGTGCCGAAAGCCCGCGTGAGCTGGCTTTGGACCATTGGCTTCAAGGTGCTGACGAGCCGGACCCGATCAAATCCCTGGGCATCCGTCCATGGCGTCCGGCGTTGCCGCCAGTACTGGCCGAACTGGACCCCAAAGGTCCGGCCCAGGCCGCTGGCCTTAAAACCGGCGACCGTCTGTTGGCCCTTGATGGTCAGTCACTGGGTGACTGGCAGCAAGTGGTCGACCTGGTGCGTGTACGTCCTGATACCAAAATTGTGCTGAAAGTTGAGCGTGAAGGTGCTCAAATCGACGTCCCTGTGACCTTGTCGGTTCGTGGGGAGGCCAAGGCGGCGGGGGGTTACCTGGGTGCCGGAGTCAAAGGTGTCGAGTGGCCGCCATCGATGGTGCGAGAGGTCAGCTTCGGGCCGTTGGCCGCGATTGGCGAGGGTGCCAAACGCACTTGGACCATGAGCGTGCTGACCCTCGAATCCCTCAAGAAAATGTTGTTCGGCGAGCTCTCGGTAAAAAACTTGAGTGGACCGATAACCATTGCTAAAGTGGCGGGCGCTTCTGCCCAGTCGGGTGTCGCGGATTTCCTGAATTTCCTGGCTTATTTGAGTATCAGCCTTGGAGTTCTGAATTTGCTGCCCATTCCTGTATTGGATGGGGGGCATCTGCTGTTTTATCTGGTCGAGTGGGTGCGTGGTCGCCCCTTGTCGGATCGGGTGCAGGGTTGGGGGATACAGATCGGTATCAGTTTGGTGGTCGGAGTGATGTTGTTAGCTCTGGTCAACGATCTGGGACGACTGTAACGCTTCGCTGAATTGCGAATCTGCCGCATTTTGCGGCAGTTTGTTTATTGCCAGTTGGAATAAGAAAGGACTTCATGAAACGTCTGCTGCTAACTGCGGTTCTCACCGTATTGATGATCGCCGAAGTTCACGCCGAGTCCTTCACCATCTCCGATATTCGCGTCAACGGCCTCCAGCGGGTTTCCGCGGGTAGCGTCTTTGGTGCCTTGCCGTTGAACGTCGGGGAACAGGCTGATGATCGTCGCCTGGTGGAATCCACTCGTGCGCTGTTCAAAACCGGGTTCTTCCAAGATATCCAACTGGGTCGCGAAGGCAATGTCCTGGTCATCACGGTCGTCGAGCGTCCTTCCGTCGCGAGCATCACGATCGAAGGCAACAAGGCCATCTCCACTGAAGACCTGATGAAAGGGTTGAAGCAGTCGGGCCTGGCCGAGGGCGAGATCTTCCAGCGCGCCACCCTTGAAGGTGTGCGTAACGAGCTGCAACGCCAGTACGTTGCCCAGGGCCGTTACTCGGCGAGCGTGGAAACGGAAGTGATTCCGCAGCCGCGTAACCGGGTAGGCCTGAAGGTCAACATCAATGAAGGCACCGTGGCGGCCATTCAGCATATCAACGTGGTGGGCAACACCAAGTTCGCTGATGAAGACCTGATCGGCCTGTTCGAGCTCAAGACCACCAACTGGTTGTCGTTCTTCAAGAACGATGACAAGTACGCCCGTGAGAAACTGTCCGGTGACCTGGAGCGCCTGCGCTCCTACTACCTGGACCGTGGCTACATCAATATGGACATCGCTTCGACCCAGGTGTCCATTACCCCGGACAAGAAGCACGTCTACATCACTGTCAACGTCAACGAAGGCGAGAAGTACAAGGTTCGTGACGTCAAGCTCAGCGGTGACTTGAAAGTGCCTGAAGACCAGGTCAAGTCCCTGCTGCTGGTCCAGAAGGACCAGGTGTTCTCGCGCAAGCTGATGACCACCACTTCCGAGCTGATCACCCGTCGCCTGGGTAACGAAGGCTATACCTTCGCCAACGTCAACGGCGTGCCGACCCCGAACGATGAAGACCACACCGTGGACATCACGTTCGTCGTCGATCCGGGCAAGCGTGCCTACGTCAACCGCATCAACTTCCGTGGCAACACCAAGTCCTCGGACGAAGTGCTGCGTCGTGAAATGCGCCAGATGGAAGGCGGCTGGGCGTCGACTTACCTGATCGATCAATCCAAGACCCGTCTTGAGCGCCTGGGCTTCTTCAAGGAAGTCAACGTTGAAACCCCGGCCGTGCCGGGTGTGGATGACCAGGTCGACGTGAACTACGCCGTTGAAGAACAAGCCTCGGGCTCGATCACCGCCAGCGTCGGTTTCGCCCAGAGCGCCGGTTTGATCCTGGGTGGTTCCATTACCCAGAACAACTTCCTCGGTACCGGTAACCGTGTCTCCATCGGCCTGACCCGAAGCGAATACCAGAGCCGATACAACTTCGGCTACACCGACCCCTACTGGACTGCAGACGGTGTGAGCCTGGGCTACAACGCCTTCTATCGCACCACCGACTACAAAGACCTCGACGTTGACGTTGCAAGCTATGCGATCGACAGCCTCGGTGCCGGTGTGAACGTGGGTTACCCGATCAGCGAGACCTCGCGTCTCACCTTCGGCCTGACCGCGCAGCAGGATGAGATCAAGACCGGTGTCTACACCGTGGATGAGATTTTCGACTTCACCCGCCGTGAAGGCGACAAGTTCCTGAACTTCAAGGCGTCTGCCGGCTGGTCCGAGTCGACCCTGAACAAAGGCGTACTGGCAACCCGTGGCCATTCCCAGAGCCTGACTGCGGAAGTCACCACGCCGGGCAGCGACCTGTCGTTCTTCAAGCTCGATTATCGCGGCCAGTTGTTCCAGCCGTTGAGCGACAACTACACCATGCGCCTGCACACCGAGCTGGGCTATGGCGACGGTTATGGTTCGACCAATGGCTTGCCGTTCTATGAAAACTACTACGCGGGTGGCTTCAACTCGGTACGTGGCTTCAAGGACAGCACCTTGGGTCCTCGTGGTACGCCGAGCCGTGGTTTTGCTGCGACCGGTAACCAAGGCACCGTGGTTGACTCTGATAACGACCCGCTGCCGTTTGGCGGTAACGTATTGATCCAGGGGGGGGCGGAAATCCTGTTCCCGCTGCCATTCGTGAAAGATCAGCGTTCCCTGCGTACTTCGGTCTTCTGGGACGTGGGTAACGTGTTCGACTCCAAGTGTGAACAGGTCACCAACCCCAACGGTTCGCGCTCCAACACCCAATGCAACGACGTGAGCCTCAGCAATCTGGCGAGCTCCGTGGGTGTGGGTGTGACCTGGGTGACCGCGCTGGGCCCGTTGAGCTTTGCTCTGGCCATGCCGATCAAGAAACCGGATAACGCTGAAACCCAGATTTTCCAATTCTCCCTTGGCCAGACGTTCTAAGCGTCTGACCTAAGATAACGACAACGGATTCTGTAGGAGTACATCGTGCGTAAGTTGACTCAATTGGTCCTGCTGGCCACTGTGCTGGTAACCACCCCGGCCTTCGCCGAAATGAAAATCGCCGTGCTGAACTATCAGATGGCCCTGCTGGAATCTGATGCGGCCAAGCGCTACGCCGTGGATGCCGAGAAGAAATTCGGTCCTCAACTGACCAAGCTCAAGACTCTGGAAAGCAGCGCCAAGGGCATTCAGGACCGTCTGGTTGCCGGTGGCGACAAGATGCAGCAAGGCGAGCGCGAGCGTCTGGAGCTTGAGTTCAAGCAAAAGGCCCGTGACTACCAGTTCCAGTCCAAGGAGCTGAACGAAGCCAAGGCTGTTGCCGACCGCGAAATGCTCAAGCAGCTCAAGCCCAAGCTCGACAGCGCCGTGGAAGAAGTCATCAAGAAGGGTGCCTTTGACCTGGTGTTCGAGCGTGGCGCCGTCATTGACGTCAAACCTCAATACGACATCACCCGCCAGGTGATCGAGCGCATGAACCAGCTGAAGTAAGCCATGACCGCGACTATCAAGCTCGGCGAGTTGGCCGAGTTCCTGGGGGCCACCTTGCGTGGCTCCAAGGAGAAGGAAATCACTGGGCTAGCCACCTTGCAGGAGGCTGGCCCAGCTCAGTTGAGCTTCCTCGCAAACCCTCAATACCGTAAATACCTGGTCGATTGCCAAGCCGCAGCCGTGTTGCTGAAGGCCGCTGACGCCGAAGGGTTTGTTGGGGATGCGCTGGTGGTGGCCGACCCGTACCTGTCGTACGCCAAGGCGTCACATCTGTTCGATCCCAAGCCGAAGGCTGCCGGCGGTATTCACCCGTCTGCCGTGATTGCCGATGATGCCCAGGTTGACCCTGCGGCCAGCATTGGCGCCTTCGCGGTCATCGAGAGTGGGGCGCGCATTGGCGCCGGCGTCACCGTAGGCGCGCACTGCTTTATTGGTGCGCGCTGCGAAATCGGCGCCGATGGCTGGCTGGCGCCGCGCGTTACCCTTTACCACGATGTGCGTATCGGGCAGCGGGTGGTCATTCAGTCGGGTGCAGTGATCGGCGGTGAAGGCTTCGGCTTTGCCAATGCCAAAGGTGTCTGGCACAAGATTGCCCAGGTCGGCGGCGTATTGATCGGCGACGACGTGGAAATCGGTGTCAACACTGCGGTCGACCGCGGGGCCCTGGCCGACACCGTGATTGGCAATGGCGTGAAGCTCGACAACCAGATCCAGATCGCCCACAACGTGCAGATTGGCGACCACACCGCCATGGCTGCCTGCGTGGGAATTTCCGGCAGCACTAAAATCGGCAAGCATTGCATGCTCGCCGGGGGCGTTGGGCTGGTGGGGCATATCGATATTTGCGACAACGTCTTCATCACCGGCATGACCATGGTCACTCACTCGATCACCGAGCCTGGGGCTTATTCATCCGGTACCGCCATGCAGCCTGCGGCTGAATGGCGCAAGAGTGCGGCGCGTCTGAGACAGCTCGACGACATGGCTCGACGTCTCAAACAGCTGGAAAAGCGTGTTGGGGACGTGACCCCTGGCGGTAATGCTTCATCAGAAGGCTGATACCATTTCCATATCAAGTGTGCACAGCCGATAGACTGCCTCCTTGATTTGCTAGCGGGGCGTGCTTTTAGTCCGCCCGCCCCCAATCTTTATTACAGGCTTCCCCCCGAAATGATGGACATCAACGAGATTCGCGAATACCTGCCTCACCGTTATCCGTTCCTGCTGGTGGATCGTGTAGTGGACCTCAATGTTGAGGAAAAGCGCATTCGTGCCTACAAGAATGTCAGCATCAACGAACCGTTTTTCAATGGCCACTTTCCTGCGCACCCCATCATGCCGGGCGTGTTGATCATCGAAGCAATGGCCCAGGCTGCCGGTATTCTTGGTTTCAAAATGCTTGACCTCAAGCCTGCCGACGGCACGCTCTACTATTTCGTGGGCTCGGACAAGTTGCGTTTCCGCAATCCGGTTACCCCGGGTGACCAGTTGATCCTGGAAGCCAAGTTCATCAGCTGCAAGCGCCAGATCTGGAAGTTCGAATGCCAGGCTTCGGTGGATGGCAAGCCGGTGTGCTCTGCCGAGATCATCTGTGCGGAACGCAAACTATGAGTTTGATTGACCCTCGCGCAATCATCGATCCGTCGGCCGTACTGGCCGCCGACGTTGAGGTCGGCCCCTGGTCGATCGTCGGCGCAGGTGTGGAAATCGGCGAGGGGACTGTCATCGGGCCGCACGTGATCCTTAAGGGGCCGACCCGCATTGGCAAATACAATCGCATCTACCAGTTTTCCTCGGTAGGCGAAGACACCCCGGACATGAAGTACAAGGGTGAAGAGACACGCCTGGTCATTGGTGACCACAACATCATCCGTGAAGGCGTGACCATTCACCGTGGCACTGTGCAGGACCGCGCCGAGACCACGCTGGGTGATCACAACCTGGTGATGGCCTATGCGCATATCGGCCACGACAGCGTGATTGGCAACCATTGCATTCTGGTCAACAACACCGCGTTGGCCGGGCATGTGCATGTGGATGACTGGGCAATCCTGTCCGGTTTTACCCTGGTGCATCAATATTGCCATATCGGCGCCCACAGCTTTTCCGGCATGGGCACCGCCATCGGCAAGGATGTCCCTGCGTTCGTCACGGTGTTCGGCAACCCTGCCGAAGCCCGCAGCATGAATTTCGAAGGCATGCGCCGTCGCGGTTTCAGCGACGACGCAATCCAGGCCCTGCGCCGCGCTTACAAGACGGTTTACCGTCAAGGGCTGACGGTTGAGCAGGCCCTGATCGAACTGGCCGAGCCGGCAGTGACGTTCCCGGAAGTCGCGGTGTTTCGTGACTCGATCCAGGCGTCGACTCGCGGTATTACCCGCTGATCATGGCCAAGTTGCGTATCGCATTAGTTGCCGGGGAAGCTTCCGGCGATATTCTCGGCGCCGGTTTGATGCGGGCGCTGAAAGTCCAGCACCCGGCAATCGAATTTATCGGCGTCGGCGGCCCGTTGATGCAGGCCGAGGGTCTCACCTCCTACTTTCCAATGGAGCGCCTGTCGGTCATGGGGTTGGTTGAAGTGCTGGGGCGCCTGCGTGAATTACTCGCTCGACGCAAGCTACTGATCAAGACGCTGATTGACGAAAGGCCCGATGTTTTTATCGGTATCGATGCCCCGGATTTCACCCTCAACATTGAACTCAAGCTGCGTCAGGCCGGGATCAGGACCGTGCACTATGTCAGCCCGTCCGTATGGGCGTGGCGGCAAAAGCGTGTACTGAAGATTCGCGAAGGCTGCGACTTGATGCTGACCCTGCTGCCCTTCGAGGCCAGGTTCTACGAAGAGAGGGGCGTGCCGGTGCGGTTCGTCGGCCATACCCTGGCCGATGCCATTCCTTTGCAGGCTGACCGTGATGCGGCGCGTACCGAGCTGGGGTTGGCTACTGGCCCGCTGGTCGCGTTGATGCCGGGTAGCCGAGGGGGTGAGGTCGGGCGACTGGGCGGCCTGTTTTTTGATGCCGCCGAACGTCTGCAAGCACTCAAGCCAGGCATTCGCTTTGTGCTGCCGTGCGCCAGCCCGCAGCGGCGCGCGCAAATTGAAACACTGCTCGAGGGGCGCAACCTGCCGTTGACCCTGCTCGACGGTCAGTCGCACCTGGCCCTGGCTGCTTGCGATGCCGTATTGATCGCGTCGGGCACTGCAACTCTGGAAGCCCTGTTGTACAAGCGTCCAATGGTCGTGGCCTATCGTCTGGCGCCGCTGACCTTCTGGATTCTCAAAAAGATGGTCAAGAGCCCGTATATTTCCTTGCCCAATCTGCTGGCCCAGCGGTTGTTGGTACCGGAGTTGTTGCAGGACGATGCGACCCCTGAAGCCCTTGCGCAAACTCTACTACCCTTGATTGATGGCGGCGAAGAGCAGACCCGTGGTTTCGACGATATTCACCGCACCTTGCGCCGTGATGCCTCGAACCAGGCGGCGGATGCGGTGCTGAACCTGATCGGCCATAAACAGGAAGCCTTATGAGCACGCAGATGGGCCTGGATTTCAGCCTGGTTGCACAGGCCCACGAGCTGGTGGCGGGTGTCGACGAAGTCGGGCGCGGCCCGTTGTGCGGCGCAGTCGTGACGGCGGCGGTGATCCTCGACCCGAGCCGTCCGATCCTGGGCCTTAATGATTCGAAAAAACTCACTGAGGCCCGTCGTGAAAAGCTCTATGACGAAATATGTGAGAAGGCCCTGAGTTGGCACATCGCTCGGGCGGAAGTGGAAGAGATCGACGAGCTGAACATCCTGCACGCCACCATGCTTGCCATGCAGCGGGCGGTTGAAGGGCTGCACATCACGCCCAGGCTGGCGATGATCGACGGTAACCGGTGCCCCAAACTGACGATGCGCGCCGAGGCCGTGGTCCAGGGCGACAGCAAGGTGCCAGCCATTGCCGCAGCGTCGATTCTGGCCAAGGTCAGCCGCGACCGCGAGATGGCCGCTTTTGATCTGGTTTACCCGGGCTACGGCATGGGCGGCCACAAAGGCTACCCGACGCCCGTTCATCTGGAAGCGCTGGCACGACTCGGCCCTACGCCGATCCATCGCCGCTCGTTCGCCCCGGTGCGCCAGGCTTATGAGCTGCGCGAGAGCCTCATCGAGGTCTAGTCCGCCAGGCTGATGTTTTGCTCAAGGCCCGGTACAATCCCGGGCCTTGTTGTTTCCACGTTACTGCACAGGATCACTATGCCGGCTTCATTCGTTCATCTGCGCCTGCACACTGAATACTCCCTGGTCGACGGCCTTGTGCGAATCAAGCCGCTGGTCAAGACCCTGGTGGGCATGAACATGCCGGCGGTGGCGGTTACCGACCAGAACAACATGTGCTCCCTGGTCAAGTTCTACAAAAACGCCATGGGCGCAGGCATCAAGCCGATCTGTGGCGCCGACCTGTGGCTGTCCAACAAGGACCCTGATAACCCCCTGAGCCGCATCAGCCTGCTGGCGATGAATGGCGTGGGTTACCGCAACCTGACCGAACTGATTTCCCGTGGCTTTATTGATGGTCAGCGCAATGGCTCGATCATCATCGAGCGCGAGTGGGTGGCCGAAGCCAGTGAGGGCGTGATCATGCTCTCGGCTGCCAAGGAGGGCGAGATTGGTATCGCGCTGCTTGGCGGTAACCCGCATGAAGCCGAAGTGCTCGCCCGTGAGTGGATGCAGGTCTTTCCCGACCGCTTTTACCTCGAAGTGCAGCGCACCAATCGTCCCAACGATGAAGAGCATCTGCACGCCGCCGTGGCCCTGGCCGACAAGCTGGGCGCGCCGCTGGTGGCGACCAACGATGTGCGCTTTATCAAGAAGGAAGATTTCGAAGCCCACGAAACCCGCGTGTGCATCGGTGAAGGCCGCGCCCTGGACGACCCGCGCCGTTCAAAGAACTACAGCGAAGAGCAGTACCTCAAAAGCGCCGAAGAAATGGCCGAACTGTTCAGCGACCTGCCCGAGGCCCTCGAAAACTCGGTCGAAATCGCCAAGCGCTGCAATATCGAGGTGAAGCTGGGCAAGCACTTCCTGCCCAACTTCCCGATTCCCGATGGCATGACCATCGACGAGTACTTTCGCAAGGTGTCGTTCGATGGCCTGGAGGATCGCCTGCGCGTCCTGTTGCCCAAGGACACTACCGAAGACTACGAGGCCAAGCGCCAGGTCTACGTCGATCGGCTGAATTTCGAGCTGGATATCATTATCCAGATGGGGTTCCCCGGTTACTTCCTGATCGTGATGGACTTTATCCAGTGGGCCAAGAACAACGGCGTACCGGTAGGTCCGGGCCGGGGGTCAGGTGCGGGCTCGTTGGTGGCCTACGTGCAGAAGATCACCGACCTTGACCCGTTGGAATATGACCTGCTGTTCGAACGCTTCCTGAACCCGGAACGGGTTTCCATGCCCGACTTCGACGTCGACTTCTGCATGGACGGTCGTGACCGCGTGATCGAATACGTGGCCGAAAAGTACGGCCGCAACGCGGTGAGCCAGATCATCACCTTCGGTTCCATGGCCGCCAAGGCGGTAATCCGCGACGTGGCCCGGGTGCAGGGCAAGTCCTACGGGCTGGCCGACCGCCTGTCGAAGATGATTCCGTTCGAAGTCGGCATGACCCTGGAAAAGGCCTACGAGCAGGAAGAAATCCTGCGCGACTTCATCAAGGTCGATGAAGAAGCTGCCGAAATCTGGGACATGGCGCGCAAGCTCGAAGGGGTGGTGCGCAACGTCGGTAAACACGCCGGCGGCGTGGTGATCGCGCCGACCAAGCTGACTGACTTCTCGCCGATCTACTGCGATGAAGAAGGTGACGGCCTGGTTACCCAGTTCGACAAGGATGACGTGGAGGCGGCCGGCCTGGTGAAGTTCGACTTCCTCGGCCTGCGTACCCTGACGATCATCGACTGGGCGCTCAAGACCATCAACCGCGACCGCGCCAAGGTGGGCGAGGAACCGCTGGATATCGCGTTCATTCCGCTGGACGACAAACCGACCTACAGCCTGCTGCAAAAAGCCGAAACCACGGCGGTGTTCCAGCTTGAATCCCGGGGCATGAAGGAGCTGATCAAAAAGCTCAAGCCCGACTGCCTGGAAGACTTGATTGCACTGGTGGCCCTGTTCCGTCCGGGGCCGCTGCAGTCGGGCATGGTGGATGACTTCATCAACCGCAAGCACGGCCGCGCCGAACTGGCGTACCCGCACTCCGACTATCAGTACGAAGGCCTCAAGCCGGTACTGGCGCCGACCTACGGCATCATCCTGTATCAGGAACAGGTGATGCAGATCGCCCAGGTGATGGCCGGCTACACCCTTGGCGGCGCCGACATGCTGCGTCGCGCCATGGGTAAAAAGAAACCCGAGGAAATGGCCAAGCAGCGCGGCGGTTTCATCGAGGGGTGCGCCACCAACAATATCGACGCGGACCTGGCCGGTAACATCTTCGACCTGGTGGAAAAATTCGCCGGTTACGGCTTCAACAAATCCCACTCCGCCGCCTACGGCCTGGTGTCGTACCAGACCGCCTGGCTGAAAGCCCACTATCCGGCGCCGTTCATGGCGGCGGTACTTTCGGCGGATATGCACAACACCGACAAGGTCGTGACCTTGATCGAGGAAGTGCGCACCATGAAGCTGCGCCTCGACGCGCCGGACGTGAACGCCTCGGAGTTCAAGTTCACGGTGAACGACGAAGGCCGCATCATTTATGGTCTCGGCGCGATCAAGGGTGTGGGTGAAGGCCCGGTGGAAGCCATCACCGAAGCGCGTCAGGACGGGCCCTTCAAGGATCTGTTCGACTTCTGCGCGCGGGTCGACCTCAAGCGTATCAACAAACGTACCCTCGACGGCTTGATCCGCAGCGGCGCGCTGGATCGACTTGGCCCGTATTTCCATGACGAGCCGAAGGCTTACCAGGCCAATATCGACCGCAATCGCGCGGTATTGCTCACCGCCATGGAAGAAGCGATCAAGGCCGCTGAACAGACCGCCCGTACCCATGACAGCGGCCACGCCGACCTGTTTGGCGGATTGTTCGTCGAAGAAGACGCGGATGTGTATGCCAACCACCGCAAAGCCAAGGAGCTGACCCTCAAGGAGCGTCTCAAGGGCGAGAAAGACACCCTGGGCCTTTATCTCACCGGTCACCCGATTGACGAGTACGAGGGCGAGATCCGCCGTTTTGCCCGCCAGCGCATCATCGACCTGAAACCGGCGCGCGATACCCAGACCGTCGCGGGCATGATCATCGCCCTGCGCGTGATGAAGAATAAGAAGGGCGACAAGATGGGCTTCATCACCCTGGATGACCGCTCGGGCCGGATCGAAGCCTCGCTGTTTGCCGACGCGTTCCACTCCGCCCAGTCGCTGCTGCAGACCGACGCCATGGTGGTGGTGGAAGGGGAGGTCAGCAACGACGACTTCTCCGGCGGCCTGCGCCTGCGCATCAAGCGCGTGATGAGCATGGAAGATGCACGCACCAATCTGGCCGAAAGCCTGCGACTGAAGGTCAAGACCGACGCACTCAAGGGTGATCAGCTACGCTGGTTGGGCGACCTGCTCAAACGTCACCGTGGCGCCTGTCCGGTGACCATGGAGTACACCGGCAACGACGCCAAGGCCATGCTGCAGTTTGGCGAGACCTGGCGAATTGATCCGGCCGATGGCTTGATTCAAGCTTTGCGTGACCAGTTCGGGCGAGACAACGTCTTCCTCCAATACCGTTGACGGTCAGTGCCCCTGACCTCGGCTGAACATTTAATCTCGACCTGAACGCGCCTCTCCCTTAAGGTAGGGCGCGAACAGACAACCGGCTGGCCAGGCACCCCCTGGCCGTCGACCCAAGACGGACGCTTATGAACCCGAATTTTCTTGATTTCGAACAGCCGATCGCTGACCTGCAAGCCAAGATCGAAGAGCTGCGCCTGGTCGGCAATGACAATTCGCTGAATATCGGCGATGAGATCGCCCGCCTGCAAGACAAGAGCAGCACGCTCACCGAAGACATCTTCGGCAAGCTGACCAGCTGGCAGATCGCGCGCCTGGCCCGCCACCCGCGTCGTCCTTACACCCTCGACTACATTCAGCACATCTTCACCGAATTCGATGAGCTGCATGGCGATCGCCATTTCTCGGACGATGCGGCTATCGTGGGCGGTATCGCTCGCCTGGACGACCAGCCGGTGATGGTGATCGGTCACCAGAAAGGCCGTGAAGTGCGCGAAAAAGTGCGTCGCAACTTCGGCATGCCGCGTCCGGAAGGCTACCGCAAGGCGTGCCGCCTGATGGAAATGGCCGAACGCTTCAAGATGCCGATCCTTACCTTCATCGACACCCCGGGTGCCTACCCTGGAATCGACGCCGAAGAGCGCAACCAGAGCGAAGCGATTGCCTGGAACCTGCGTGTCATGGCGCGCCTGAAAACCCCGATCATCGCCACCGTGATTGGCGAAGGCGGTTCCGGCGGTGCATTGGCCATTGGCGTCTGCGACCAGCTGAACATGCTGCAATATTCGACCTACGCGGTGATCTCGCCGGAAGGTTGCGCCTCGATCCTGTGGAAAACCGCCGAAAAGGCGCCGGACGCTGCTGAAGCCATGGGCATCACTGCTGATCGCCTCAAAGGCCTGGGGATCGTCGACAAGGTGATCGCCGAGCCACTGGGCGGTGCGCACCGTGACCCGGCTGCCGCTGCCGCCACTATCCGCGCCGAGCTGGGCGCGCAACTGGCGATGCTCAAGAAGCTGGATAACGAAGCGCTGCTGGCCCGTCGTTATGAGCGCCTGATGAGCTACGGCCTCTAAGTCGACGCCGTAACTTAATGTGGGAGGGGGCTTGCCCCCGATTGCCGAGTATCAGTCACTGTATCTGGTGACTGACACACCGCTATCGGGAGCAAGCCCCCTCCCACATTTGCTTTGTGTATGCTCGGCCAACGTATTCCAGATTCGCGGCGGTAATTTCTGATGAAACCGGCTCTGCCCGCCAAGCTGCTGCAAGCCCTGGCCCCCTGGCGCAATGCCCCGGCCTGGCACATCGCTTTCTCTGGTGGGCTCGATTCCACCGTGCTGCTGCATCTTCTGGCCACCCTGGCAAAGTCCGAAACGTTACCGCCCCTCTGCGCCATGCATGTCCATCATGGCCTGCAAACGGCCGCTGATGCGTGGCCCGCTCATTGCCAGTTGGTCTGCGACAGCCTCGGCGTGCCCCTGCGCATCCTGCGCGTGCAGGTACAACCCGGCGCCAGCCTTGAGCGTGCGGCCCGTGACGCGCGTTATCTGGCCTTTGCCAGGGTGACCGGGGCAGGGGAAGTGTTGCTCACCGGTCAACATCGCGACGATCAAGCCGAAACCGTGTTGTTCCGCCTGCTGCGCGGTGCGGGCGTGCGTGGGCTTGCCGCAATGCCTGCGCAGCGTACGCTGGCGGCGGGGCATCTGGTACGGCCGCTGCTGGATGTCGAGCGTAGCGAGCTGCAAGCCTACGCCCACGACCATCACTTGAAGTGGATCGAAGACCCTTCGAACGCTGATCCACGGTTTTCCCGTAATTATCTGAGGCACCGTGTCCTCCCGGTGCTGGCGCAGCGCTGGCCGCAAGTGGTTTCAAGCCTGACCCGCACGGCTGAGCATGTGGGAGAAGCCCAGGGTTTGCTCGATGAGCTGGCCGTTATGGATCGGCAGCGCGCCGATCAACCTTCGGCGTTTCCCTGGCTGCCGTTGCACTCTCTGCTTCTGACGCCGTTGCGCGAGCTTTCCGATGCCCGTCAGCGCAACGCACTGCGCCACTGGCTGGCGCCGCTGACCCGCCTGCCCGACAGCGACCACTGGGCCGGCTGGATTTCCCTGCGCGATGCCAAGGGCGATGCACAACCCGTATGGCGTCTGGCCGACGGCGAGTTGCATCGTTGCGGCGAGCGCATCTGGTGGCTGCCCTCTGAGTGGTCGGAATTTTCCGGCGCACCGGTGAGCTGGCCCGATGCGCAAAAAAACCTGGAGCTGCCGGGTAACGGGCAGTTGAAACTGATGGGCGACGTGCCTGGAGGTCCTCTGGAGGTTCGCTACCGGCAGGGCGGGGAAATCATCGAAGTGCCGGGTCGCGGTCGGCGCGACCTGAAGCGTCTGTTCAATGAGTGCGGTGTGCCCGGATTCGTCCGTGGCAGATTGCCGCTGCTGTATCGGGGCGAGCAATTGCTGGGTGTGCCCAGCCTTGCCGGGCTGTGGGCGACATCGAGTGAGCACTGGCAATTGGATTGGTTGCCACAGACCTGCGATCAAGGTTTGAGCTGATAGCGCCTTTCCGGTAGACTACGCTCCCTTCTTGATACAACTTCTGTGGATTCGCCTGAATCGCAGCAGTTGCCGATTACCAAGCAGTCTTTGCTGGGCGATTCCAAAAAATGTGTAGCGATCAACGTACCGGTGTTCCATTGCTGGTCTGTCACAACGCGGCGGTTTTTTTGAAAGGTGCACTGTGATTAATGCAGGTGATCGGGGGCTTCGGCCTCTCTTCGCTTTCCCCGGCGGCTCGGACCGCTTTAACGCAGACTTCTAGGGTTTTTCATGACGCGCTACATATTCGTCACGGGCGGTGTTGTTTCTTCATTGGGGAAAGGCATTGCCTCCGCTTCATTGGCGGCCATCCTGGAGGCGCGGGGGCTTAAAGTCACCATGCTCAAGCTGGACCCGTACATCAACGTCGACCCGGGCACCATGAGCCCGTTCCAGCACGGTGAAGTGTTCGTCACGCATGACGGCGCCGAGACCGACCTGGACCTGGGCCACTACGAGCGGTTCATCCGCACGACCATGACCCAGAACAACAACTTCACCACGGGCCGTGTCTACGAGCACGTGCTGCGCAAGGAGCGCCGTGGTGACTACCTGGGTGCGACCATCCAGGTGATCCCGCACATCACCGATGAAATCAAGCGCCGCATCATCAAGGGCGCGGGCGATGCCGACGTGGCGATGGTCGAGATCGGTGGCACCGTGGGTGACATCGAATCCCAACCGTTCCTCGAAGCCATCCGCCAGTTGCGTTTCGAAGTCGGCGCCAAGCGCGCAATGCTGATGCACCTGACACTGGTGCCCTACATCGCGACCGCCGGCGAAACCAAAACCAAGCCCACCCAGCATTCGGTCAAGGAACTGCGTTCCATCGGCCTGCAGCCGGACGTGCTGGTATGCCGCTCCGATCACCCGATCGATATTTCCTCGCGTCGCAAGATTGCCCAGTTCACCAACGTTGAAGAGCGTGCAGTGATTGCCCTGGAAGACGCCGACACTATTTACAAGATCCCGGGCATCCTGCATTCACAGGGCCTGGACGATTTTGTGGTCGAACGTTTCGGCCTGCAGTGCAATGGCGCGGATCTGTCGGAGTGGGAAGCTGTGGTCGACGCCAAGCTCAACCCTGAGCATGAAGTCACCATCGCCATGGTCGGCAAGTACATGGAACTGCTCGACGCGTACAAGTCGCTGATCGAGGCGATGAGCCACGCCGGCATCAGCAACCGTACCAAGGTCAATCTGCGCTACATCGATTCCGAAGACATCGAGAACCAGGGCACTGCGCTGCTCGAAGGCGTGGACGCGATCCTGGTTCCCGGCGGTTTCGGCCTGCGCGGCGTGGAAGGCAAGATCACTGCCGTGCAATACGCCCGCGAGAACAAGGTGCCGTACCTGGGTATCTGCCTGGGCATGCAAGTGGCCGTTATCGAATTCGCCCGTAACGTACTGGGCTGGAAAGACGCCAACTCCACCGAGTTCGATCATGCCAGCGGTCATCCGGTCGTAGGCCTGATCACCGAGTGGGAAGATGCCACCGGCGCCGTCGAAACCCGTACCGAAAGCTCCGACCTGGGCGGCACCATGCGCCTTGGCGCACAGGACTGCCTGCTGGAAGCCGGTTCCCTGGTGCACGATTGCTACGGCAAGGACGTGATTGTCGAGCGTCACCGTCACCGCTACGAAGTGAACAACAACCTGCTGCCGCAGATCAAAGAAGCCGGCCTGAAAATCTCCGGTCGCTCCGGTGACGGCAAGCTGGTTGAAGTGGTCGAGGCGCCGGATCATCCGTGGTTCGTGGCCTGCCAGTTCCACCCTGAGTTCACCTCGACGCCGCGCGACGGTCACCCGTTGTTCAGCGGTTTCGTCAAAGCTGCACTGACGCAACATCAGAAGAAGGCATAACCCTGATGGCCCAGAAGATCATTCGCGTAGGCGACATCGAAATTGCCAACGACAAGCCCATGGTGCTGTTCGGCGGCATGAACGTACTGGAAAGCCGCGACATGGCGATGCAGGTCTGTGAAGAGTACGTACGGGTTACCCAGAAACTGGGTATCCCGTATGTGTTCAAAGCCAGCTTCGACAAGGCCAACCGTTCGTCCGTGACCTCCTATCGGGGCCCGGGTCTTGAAGAAGGTATGCGGATCTTCCAGGACATCAAGCAAGCCTTCGGCGTGCCGATCATCACCGACGTCCACGAGCCTGAGCAGGCTGCCGTGGTCGCCGAGGTGTGCGACATCATCCAGTTGCCGGCCTTCCTGTCGCGCCAGACCGACCTCGTGGTCGCCATGGCCAGGACCGGCGCAGTGATCAATATCAAGAAAGCCCAGTTCCTCGCGCCCCAGGAAATGAAACATATCCTGAGCAAATGCGTGGAAGCGGGTAATGACCAGTTGATCCTCTGCGAGCGCGGTTCGAGCTTCGGCTACAACAACCTCGTGGTGGACATGCTCGGTTTCGGCATCATGAAACAGTTCGAATACCCGGTGTTTTTCGACGTGACCCACGCGCTGCAAATGCCCGGCGGTCGCTCGGACTCCGCCGGTGGGCGTCGCGCCCAGGTCACCGACCTGGCCAAGGCGGGCATGAGCCAGTCCCTGGCCGGCCTGTTCCTGGAAGCTCACCCGGACCCGGACAACGCCAAGTGCGACGGCCCCTGTGCCTTGCGCCTGGACAAGCTGGAGCCGTTCCTGGCCCAGCTCAAGCAGTTGGACGAGTTGGTCAAGAGTTTTCCGACGGTAGAAACCGCGTAAGCGGTGTTTCTCCGGTAGAATTTCCACGCTTTATGCTCAGGCCCCGGGCCTGAGCCTTGTCGTCTGCAAGCCTGCCCTGTTGTTCCACCCTTGCGGTCGGTCAAAAGATTTCCTTCAGCTGCGTCGTTTTCGTCAACTTTGGAGTGTTTACAACAATGGCAAAAATCGTCGACATCAAAGGTCGTGAAGTTCTCGACTCCCGTGGCAACCCAACCGTCGAAGCCGACGTGCTTCTCGATAACGGCATCATCGGCAGCGCCTGCGCGCCGTCCGGTGCTTCCACAGGTTCCCGTGAAGCGCTGGAACTGCGTGATGGCGACAAGAGCCGTTACCTGGGCAAGGGTGTACTCAAGGCGGTAGCCAATATCAACGGCCCGATCCGTGACCTGTTGCTGGGCAAGGACCCGCTGGACCAGAAAGCCCTGGACCACGCGATGATCAAGCTCGACGGCACCGACAACAAAGGCAGCCTGGGCGCCAACGCGATCCTCGCCGTGTCCCTGGCCGCCGCCAAGGCCGCCGCACAGGATCAGGACCTGCCGTTGTACGCGCACATCGCCAACCTGAACGGCACTCCGGGCGTGTACTCGATGCCGGTGCCGATGATGAACATCATCAACGGTGGCGAGCACGCTGATAACAACGTCGACATCCAGGAATTCATGGTGCAGCCAGTGGGCGCCAAGACCTTCTCCGAAGGCCTGCGCATGGGCACCGAGATTTTCCATCACCTCAAGGCTGTACTGAAGGCCCGTGGCCTCAGCACTGCCGTGGGTGACGAGGGTGGTTTCGCGCCGAACCTGGCCTCCAACGAAGATGCACTGAAAGTGATCTCCGAAGCCGTGGCCAACGCCGGCTACACGCTGGGCACCGACGTGACCCTGGCCCTGGATTGCGCCGCCAGCGAATTCTATGAAGATGGCAAATACAACCTGTCCGGCGAAGGCCAGGTGTTCAACTCCGAAGGTTTTGCCGACTACCTGAAAGGCCTGACCGAGCGTTACCCGATCATCTCGATCGAAGACGGCCTGGACGAGTCCGACTGGGACGGCTGGAAAATCCTTACCGACAAGATCGGCGAGAAAATCCAGCTGGTGGGCGACGACCTGTTCGTGACCAACACCAAGATCCTGAAAGAGGGCATCGACAAGAAGATCGCCAACTCAATCCTGATCAAGTTCAACCAGATCGGCACCCTGACCGAAACCCTGGAAGCCATCCAGATGGCCAAGGCTGCTGGCTACACGGCCGTGATCTCCCACCGCTCCGGCGAAACCGAAGATTCCACCATCGCCGACCTGGCCGTGGGCACTTCGGCGGGCCAGATCAAGACCGGCTCCCTGTGCCGTTCCGACCGCGTGTCCAAGTACAACCAATTGCTGCGCATCGAAGAGCAATTGGCAGGCAAAGCCAAGTACAACGGCCGCAGCGAGTTTCGCGGCTAAGCAGTAAATGGTAAAAAGTCGGCCGATTGCGTCGGAAATCTCACGACAGTGTGAATTTCGGCGCTACTCTGCTGACTGACAAGCACAAGCCTGGTTTTTCCAGGCTTCGTGCTATCAGTTGCTGCGAAAGGTTTGCATGACTGTCTTTTTTCACTGGATACCCGGATTTCGATGCGCAGTCCCAATTGGTTGTTCCTCGTCTTGCTCTTGTTGCTGGCTGGCCTGCAGTACCGCCTATGGGTCGGTAACGGCAGCTTTGCGCAGGTGGAAGAGCTGACCCAGCAAATTGCCGACCAGCACGCCGAAAACGAACGTCTGCTGGAGCGCAACCGCGTCCTTGATGCCGAGGTGCTTGAGCTGAAAAAAGGTACCGAGACCGTCGAAGAGCGGGCTCGCCATGAGCTGGGCATGGTCAAGGAGGGCGAGACCCTCTACCAGTTGGCCCAATGAACGCTGATTTACCGGCCTTCTGGGCCGTGATTCCTGCCGCGGGCGTCGGTGCCCGTATGGCCGCGGACCGTCCCAAGCAATACCTGCAACTGGGCGGGCGCACTATTCTCGAACACAGCCTCGGCTGTTTTCTCGACCATCCCTCGCTCAAGGGCCTGGTGGTCAGTCTTGCTGTTGATGACCCTTATTGGCCCGCCCTGGCGTGTGCCACTGACCCGCGTATCCAGCGTGCGGACGGTGGTTCGGAACGCTCGGGCTCGGTGCTCAACGCGCTGCTGCATCTCAACGCCCTGGGCGCCAGTGATGAGGACTGGGTGTTGGTACACGATGCTGCGCGGCCCAATTTGAACCGTGACGACCTCGACAAACTTTTGGCTGAGCTGGCGGATGACCCGGTGGGCGGTCTGCTGGCGGTGCCGGCTCGCGACACCCTCAAGCGTGCCGACAAGCAGGGCCGCGTGGTGGAAACCGTCGACCGCCGCCTGATCTGGCAGGCGTATACGCCGCAGATGTTCCGTCTGGGCGCCTTGCATCGTGCCCTGGCCGACAGCCTGGTAGCCGATGCGGTAATCACCGATGAAGCCTCGGCCATGGAATGGTCCGGCCAGGCGCCGCGCCTGGTCGAAGGGCGTTCGGACAATATCAAGGTCACCCGCCCCGAAGACCTCGAATGGCTGCGTCAGCGCCGGGGTTATCAGGCATCCTGACCCTCATCCGCCGACTTGCTGCATCCCGGGCTGGTTTTTCAGCTCGCTTACCAATGCCTCAATGCTGTCGAATGGCTGCTGATCGATAGACCAGCCGGGCGCATTGATGAAGTACCGACCCGCCTGGCTATTGATCCTGACATTGCGCAGTTCCCCACGTCGGGAGCGATAGTCAATGTGGCCAGCCTCGCAGAGCATGAATTGACCAGGCTGCGTCAGCAGTGTCCGGGCCGACTTCGTCACTCGACTGTGCGAAGAGCCAGGCTGTGGTTCCGTTGAGTGCTGCAAGACGGCAGGATCAACGCGCAAGACCAGATTGGCTTTGACCGTGCCTTCCCCTTTGTTGAGGCCCAGGCTGGCAGTGCGCCCCGGATCGACTTCGATGCCCAGGGGTTGGGCGCCCACCCGGTCTTCAACGCGCAGACCGATGCTGCTGGTGAGTTCGGCAATCCCAGGGATGTCCCTGAAGGTATTGGTATGGGTATCGCCCACCAGTGCGACCCATTTACCTGGTTGGCGCTTGGTGGTCTGGACCCATTGAATCACCTCGGTGGCGTAATAGTTCATCATCCGCTGGCGCAGGGTGCCCGCGCTGTCCTGCATATCGCGAAGTACGTAGCTCGCGGTGCAGTCGATCGGCTGGATCTTGATCCCGGCGTCTCGGGCTTTGGTGACCACATTTCTGAATGAGTAATAGTGGTTTCGGGGCAGTGGGTAGATCCCGTTCAGAAAGTTTGCCAGTTCCTCGGCCATTGGCGCGTTCCTTGACCGGTAAAACGCCTTCAACATTGGCATATGCACATCGGTCAACAGATGTTCGAAATAGATGCGTTTGACGCCTTGGCTGGCGAGTAGCTGCATGTTGTCGACCAGAAAGGCTTTGCTCGATTCGGCGCTGTGGCTTTCGCCGATCACAAGACCGTCGCTGGCACGCAGCAATTTCTCGATAATGTTTTGCTGTGATTCATTCAAACTCATGCGGGGGAGTACTGGCTGCAGGGGCGAATAGGGCAAGCGGTTAAAGAAGATCGCTGAATCCTGGTTTAATTGGCTTCTTTTCTCAAAGAACAGTTTCCGGGCGTTTTTGAATGATTGTGCAGCCGTGCCGTAGGGTTCGAAGTCTTCCGAAAACGAGCTGGTGTCAGTGAGCATGTCCGCGAGGGTCTCGCGAACGTGCGAAGGCATCTCGTAGGTGCTGAAGAAGCTCGTGTTCTCGGCGCCGCCGAACATTTTGTAAATCCGTTGCCAGGCATTGCGAAATGCTCCACCTCCGGCCAGGCCAGCGCGCCGCCATTGCCGGTCGGTGCTCTGAATAGCGTAGAGGCCACTGGATTGGATCGTCTCTGGCGCTTTTGGATTGTTCACGAAGAGCTCAAAAAAACCCCAGTCGTTAGGTTTTGTGTAGGTCAGAAAAATCTCGCCCTGGATCTTGATGGTCTGCATGCCGCTGGGGGTTGTTGCAGCGACCAGTGGGCGAGTCTCGGTCTGGATTGACGCGGGGGGTGGAGTGATGACCCTGACACTGATCTGACCTTCCTCTGCCCGCGTGGCCTGGTCAAGCACAGGGCGCAACGCCTCAAGAGTGCTCACGCCTTTGCCGATGCCGTGGATGACCACCGGGAGCGCGTTCAAGGCGCCGAACACAATGCGCTCGACGGCGTGGGGTTTGTCTTTAATCACGTCATCGGCGCCGATAGCCATTCCAGCCAAGCCCGATGTCACGAAACAAAACTCCGCCAGCAACGCCGTGCCCATGGTCAGCGCCACGGGGATCGCCAGCAGGCAGGCTTTATCCAAGGCGTCGAGGGTATCGGCCTTGAACGTGTCCAGGGGCGAGACAATGGTGTTTGCCGCCATTTTTGCAATGCGTGTGCGGATCTGCCGCGCGATAAATGCAAAGGGATCACTCCGGAGTGCCGGATACATCGGGTTATTGATGTATTGCTCCGGATCCCAGTAGCCGATGTGCAACAAACTGTTGAAGAAACCGGGAGGGCTGGACGATTCCGGGTACATCGCCATGCCGATCAAGGCTTCCTCGGCACCACTGTAGAGCAGGCCGGAGTCAATCGAGTCAGGTTCAAAATGATTGGTCAGCGCCTTGCGCTGGGTCGGGTCTCTGGCCACTTTCACCAGCGCATTGCGCATGTCCGTTGGGGTTTTGAAACCATGGAGAGGGGAGGAATTTCCCGGGATGTACAGGAGAGTGATCTGGCTCTGGCTATCGGTAATCGTGAGCAGATCGGTGGCTTCGAACTGATGAATGCGCAGCACGCGCACGGACAGGTTCTTATCCAGAGAATAGGGCGCCTGAAAGTCTTCGAGGGTCAGGTTGCCGAAGCTTTTGTCGACGCCGATACCGGCCGCCCGGGCGGCCAGTCGCCGCTCTGCGTCGGTCAGCGTGAATTCTTCGTACTGATTGAGGTAAGCCTTGGTGAACGCGATGCGCATCAGGGTGGTGTAATTGTCCCTATGCTCGCTCCAGAACAGTGTGACGGCCTTGTCGTAGGTTTGCTCGAAGTTGCTTGAGTCAATGACCTTCCTGAGAACGGCAGGCGAAAGCTCCAATTGGGTAGTCCGATCGTAGACCTGAGGTTCGCTTTGCCGGTAGAGCGCCTCATACCGCCTGGGCGGGATCCAGCCGGAAGTAATGAACTCTTCGTTGAACATTTGCGGGATGCGGTTATCCATCAGGCGCGGCAGTTCAGTGACGATGTTGAAGTACGGCGCGGTGGTGGAAAAGCCTGTGGTGTTGATCATGCCGCCAGGTGCATGGGGCGCATTGCAGATCATGGCCTCGGTCAGGCTCATGGATTGGACGATCTGTGCGCTGTAGGCCGCGTTGGGGTTGTCGATGTTGTATTCAAGTGTGGTCAGGAATGTGGTGTCCGGATCCAATATTTCCTGGCTGAACGGTTGCAGATGCTCACACAGCAATTGGGCGGCAATAGCGCCGGGTACTGGAAAGTCTGCCAGGACCTTACGGACAAAATGATTGATACGTTGGAGCTGTCGGGCGTTGGACGTCATGGGCTTGCCTGGATGTGTGCGGTTAAAGCGGCTATTCACCGTTAACCAGGCAATTCACAGGCGGTAGTTGTTTATGCTCGATATACCGGATGGTCACCCAAGCCCTCCTTGAGAAAATCCACCAGCTTCCTGACTTTCGGCGACAAATGCCGTTGCTGCGGGTACAGCGCCCACACAGCGGTATTTGGCGGCTGGTGGGCCTCAAGCAACGACATCAGTGTCCCGTGTTGCAAATGCTCCAGTACGTAATAATCAGGCAACTGGCATAACCCCACACCTTGCAGCGCTGCGTCCAGCACCGCCTGCCCACTGTTGCAGCGCCAGTTGCCCTGCACCCGCTGGGAAAATTCCCGCCCGTCCTGGGCCAATTGCCAGATATCCGAACTGCCGATCAGGCAATTATGCCGACTCAATTCCGACAAGCTGTGAGGCCGACCATACCGTTCGAGATAGGAAGGCGATGCGCACAGATACATGCGCCGAGGGGCGAGGCGGCTGGCAACCATGCGCGAGTCTTGCAGGCGACCGAGGCGAATCGCCAGGTCGAGCCCTTCGTGCACCAGGTCCAACTGGCGGTTGCTCAGCTCGATATCGACCCGCAACTGCGGGTAAAGCGCCATGAACCTTGTTACCAGCGGCACGATAAAACGTTCGCCATAGGCCACGGCGCAGGTCATGCGCAACATGCCCTTGGGTTCGCTGGCCAGATCACCCACCGCACGCAAGGCTTCCTCGCGACCGTCCTGCAAGCGTTGGCAGTGTTGCAGGAAGGTCTGGCCCGCTTCGGTCAGCGTCACCTTGCGTGTACTGCGATAAAGCAGGCGCGTTTGCAGGCGTTCTTCCAGGCGCGCCACCTGGCGGCTGATATGGGACGACGATACCCCCAGGCGTTCGGCCGCCGCGGTGAATTGGCTGCATTCGGCCACGGCGACGAACTCATCGATGCCTTCCCAGCGATTCTCCAGCATATTAATTGTCCCCATACGGCAATAATGTTTTGCTTTTGCCTGGATTATTAATCAATAGGCCATGGTTTACACTCCTCACATCAATTTCAACTCCCTGGAGAAACCCGGATGATCAAGTCCCGCGCCGCCGTAGCCTTTGAAGCCAATAAGCCTCTTGAGATTGTGGAAGTCGATGTCGCCATGCCCAAAGCTGGCGAAGTGCTGTTGCGCGTGGTCGCATCCGGCGTCTGTCACACCGACGCCTACACGCTGTCGGGTGCAGACCCGGAAGGTATCTTCCCGTCGATTCTTGGTCATGAAGGCGGTGCAGTGGTCGAGGCCATTGGTGAAGGCGTGACCTCGGTTGCCGTTGGCGACCATGTGATCCCGCTGTACACCCCGGAATGCGGCAAGTGCAAATTCTGTCTGTCGGGCAAGACCAACCTGTGCCAGGCCATTCGTTCCACCCAGGGCAAAGGCTTGATGCCTGACGGCACTACGCGTTTTTCCTACAAAGGGCAGCCGATTTTCCACTACATGGGTACCTCGACCTTCTCGGAGTACACCGTGCTGCCGGAAATCTCCGTGGCCAAGATTCCCAAGCAAGCGCCTCTGGAGAAAGTCTGCCTGCTCGGTTGCGGCGTCACCACCGGTATCGGCGCGGTGCTCAATACCGCCAAGGTCAAGCCGGGCGACACCGTGGCGATCTTCGGCTTGGGCGGTATCGGTCTGTCGGCGGTGATTGGCGCAGTGAAAGCCAAGGCGGGTCGCATCATTGCTATCGACATCAATCCGGCCAAATTCGAAATCGCCAAGCAACTGGGCGCCACCGACTGCATTAACCCGAAAGACTATGACCGCCCGATCCAGGACGTGATTGTCGATTTGACCGATGGCGGCGTGGACTTTTCCTTCGAGTGCATCGGCAATGTTCAACTGATGCGTGCGGCCCTGGAATGCTGCCATAAAGGCTGGGGCGAGTCGGTGATCATCGGCGTGGCCGGTGCCGGCCAGGAAATTTCCACCCGTCCTTTCCAACTGGTAACCGGTCGCGTCTGGCGCGGGTCCGCATTCGGCGGCGTGCGCGGGCGCAGCGAATTGCCAAGCTACGTGGACATGGCGCAGACCGGCGAGATCCCGCTGGACACCTTCATCACCCACACCATGGGTCTGGAAGACATCAACAAAGCGTTTGATCTGATGCATGAAGGCAAGAGCATTCGTACCGTCATTCATTTTTGAAGCAGCGGTAAGTGACAAGCTACAAGCTGCAAGTGGCTGTACGCCTTCTTGCCGCTTGAAGCTTGCAACTTGCAGCTGGGAGAATTCCCATGCCCCTGGAAAATATTTCCTGCCAGAAAAGCTTCGGCGGCTGGCATAAACGCTATAAGCATCACTCCGATGTGCTCGATTGCGACATGACCTTCGCGGTCTACCTGCCGCCGCAAGCGGAGCAGGGCGGCAAGCTGCCGGTGCTGTATTGGCTGTCCGGCCTGACCTGCACCGATGAGAATTTCATGCAGAAGGCCGGCGCCCAGCGCCTGGCCGCCGAGTTGGGCTTGATCATCGTGGCGCCGGATACCAGCCCGCGCGGCCCCGGTGTTCCCGATGACCCGGATAACGCTTGGGACTTTGGCCTGGGCGCCGGCTTCTATTTGAACGCCACCCAGCAGCCCTGGGCCAGGCATTATCGGATGCATGACTACGTGGTGCAGGAATTGCCGGCGTTGGTGGAAGCGCATTTCCCTGCTTCGCACAAGCGTGGTATCAGCGGCCATTCTATGGGCGGCCATGGTGCATTGGTCTGCGCGCTGCGTAACCCAGGGCGCTACCAGTCGGTATCGGCGTTTTCGCCGATCAATAATCCGATGGATTGCCCCTGGGGCCAGAAAGCCTTCTCCCATTACCTGGGCGAGGAGCGCTCGAAGTGGCGTGAATGGGACGCCTGCGTGCTGATCAGCGAGGCCGCCGAACAGCTGCCGCTGCTGGTGGACCAGGGCGATCGCGATGATTTCCTCGCCGTGCAGCTCAAGCCCGAGGCCCTGCAGCAGGCGGCCAAGGCCGCCGGTTATCCGCTGGAACTGCGGCTGCAACCTGGCTACGACCACAGCTACTTCTTTATCGCCAGCTTCATCGACGACCATTTACGCCATCATGCGCGTGCTTTGCTCGGTTAATGTGAGGCAAAAGTAGGTAGAATCACGCCCTGAATTAAATCGGGGCGTTTTTTTATGCGTATTGGCCACGGCTACGATGTGCACCGTTTCGCTGAAGGCGATTTCATCACTTTGGGCGGCGTGCGTATCGCGCACCATCATGGGCTGCTGGCTCATTCCGACGGCGACGTTGTGCTGCATGCCCTGAGCGATGCCTTGCTCGGCGCGGCCGCATTGGGCGATATCGGCAAGCACTTTCCGGACACCGATCCCACCTTCAAAGGCGCGGACAGTCGTGTCCTGCTGCGTCATGTCGTCGCCTTGATCCATGCCCGGGGCTGGAAAGTCGGTAACGTCGATAACACCATCGTGGCCCAGGCGCCGAAAATGGCTCCGCATATCGAATCCATGCGTGCCCTGATTGCCGCAGACCTGCAAATAGAGTTGGACCAAGTGAACGTGAAAGCCACCACCACCGAAAAGCTCGGGTTTGCCGGTCGTGAAGAGGGCATCGCCGTGCACTCCGTCGCCTTGTTGCTGCGCGCATGAACGAATTTGAATTGCTCGGCCCGCGTGCCTATGGCGAAGCCTTGGGCAGCGCGGTATTGAAGGCGACTGCCGAAGATTTCCAGGTCGATGAGGTGCTCGACATCCCGTTGACCGGCGAGGGCGAGCACCTGTGGTTGTGGGTGGAGAAGCGCAACCTGAATACCGAGGAAGCGGCGCGGCGTATCGCCAAGGCCGCTGGCGTGCCGTTGCGCACCGTCAGCTATGCCGGGCTCAAGGATCGTCAGGCATTGACCCGTCAGTGGTTCAGCGTGCAATTGCCCGGCAAGGGCGATCCGGACATGCGTGCCGCCGAGAACGACACCCTCAGGATCCTGAAAACCGCCCGGCACAAGCGCAAGCTGCAGCGCGGTGCCCATGCAGCCAACGGCTTTACCCTGCGCCTGACCCAGTTGGCCGCCGATACCGGCGCCATCGATGCGCGTCTGCAGGAGATCGCCCGGCACGGTATTCCCAACTATTTCGGTGCCCAGCGCTTTGGCCATAACGGCGGCAATGTCGTCGACGCCCGTGACTGGGCGGCGCGCAAGGCCTTGCCGGAGCAGCGCAATGTGCGTTCGCGGTTACTGTCCACCGCCCGCAGCTTTCTGTTCAACAAGGTGCTGGCGGCGCGTGTCGCCGACGGCTCGTGGCAGCGCGCCCAAGTCGGTGACCTGCTGGCCTTCACCGACAGCCGCAGCTTTTTCCCGGCCGGGGAGGCTGAATGCAGCGACCCGCGCCTGGCAATCCTGGACCTGCATCCCACCGGCCCGCAGTGGGGTGAGGGCGACTCGCCAGCGAAAGGTCCTACATATGAATTGGAACAATCTGTAGCCGCCGCAGAAGCTGACCTGCGTGATTGGCTAGTGAATGCGGGCATGAGCCAAGAACGTCGCATTCTGCGACTGCCCATTGGCGGGTTGACGTGGCATTATCCCGGGCCTGACATTCTGCAATTGGAATTCGTCCTGCCGGCCGGATGCTTCGCCACTGTACTGGTGCGCGAACTTGTTGATCTGGTGCCGGTGGGGCCGACGGACAACCCATGCGTATTCTGATATCAAACGATGACGGTGCCACCGCACCCGGTCTCGCCGCGCTTCATGCTGCGCTGGCGGATTACGCCGAGTGCGTGGTGGTTGCCCCCGACCAGGACAAGAGCGGCGCCAGCAGTTCGCTGACGCTCGACCGTCCGTTGCACCCCAAGCTTCTGGCCAATGGCTTTATCAGCGTGAATGGCACGCCCACCGACTGTGTGCACCTGGCGATCAACAGCTTGCTGGAACACGCACCGGACCTGGTCGTATCAGGCATCAACCTGGGCGCGAACCTGGGCGATGATGTGCTGTATTCCGGTACCGTGGCGGCCGCCCTTGAAGGGCGTTTTCTCGGTGGCGTCGGGTTCGCTTTCTCGTTCGCTTCCCGGCAGTTGGATAATTTGGCGACAGCTGCGTATTACGCGCGCAAATTGGTGGAGGCGCACGGTTCCCTGGACCTGCCGCCGCGCACCGTGCTCAACGTCAATATTCCCAACCTGCCTCTGGGCCATATTCGCGGCATCCAACTGACGCGGTTGGGGCACCGAGCCCGTGCGGCGGCGCCCTTGAAGGTGGTCGACCCGCGTGGCAAGGAAGGCTATTGGATCGCAGCGGCCGGTGACGCTGAGGACGGTGGCGAGGGCACGGACTTTCATGCGGTGATGCAAGGTTATGTATCGATTACCCCGTTGCAATTCGATCGCACCTTCAGTGATGCCTTCAGTGGTCTGGATGGCTGGCTGGAGGGGCTGCGCTGATGGCTCGTGAACAAGACGATCTGTTGCGCCGTGGCATCGGGATGACTTCCCAGCGCACACGCGAGCGTTTGATCCAGCGTCTGTACGAAGAAGGCTTGTCCAATCCACAGGTGCTGGAAGTGATACGGCGCACGCCTCGGCACCTGTTTGTCGACGAAGCGCTTGCGCACCGCGCCTACGAAGACACGGCGCTGCCCATCGGCCACAACCAGACCATCTCCCAGCCTTATATGGTCGCGCGCATGAGCGAACTGCTGCTCGCTGCGGGACCGTTGGACAAGGTGCTCGAGATCGGCACCGGCTCCGGCTACCAGACCGCAGTGCTGTCGCAGTTGGTCGAACGGGTGTTCTCGGTCGAGCGCATCAAGGTGCTGCAGGACCGTGCGAAGGAGCGCCTGGTGGAGCTGAACCTGCGCAACGTGGTGTTTCGTTGGGGGGATGGCTGGGAAGGCTGGCCGGCGTTGGCGCCTTACAACGGCATCATTGTGACTGCGGTGGCTACCGATGTGCCGCAAGCGTTGCTGGATCAGTTGGCCCCGGGCGGCCGGTTGGTGATCCCGGTGGGCGCCGGCGAAGTGCAACAATTGATGCTCATCATCCGAGAGGACGAGGGCTTTTCCCGGCATGTGCTTGGCGCCGTGCGGTTCGTGCCGTTGCTCAACGGCCCGCTGGCCTGACATTTATTTGCCGGCAGTGAATTCCATGGTCGCGGATGTGTCTTACAGCGGGGTCTATGGATTCAACAGTGGCGGAGCCGGGATTAAACATGATGAATGTTTCGTTTCAGCCGTGTGCCGATAAAAAGCCAACGCCCAGTTATACTTGCGTCATCTTTCAAGCCTGATACAGGCGTTAATGTTCAGCCACCACAAAGGGAGCGGCGGGTGAGTCTCACAGGTCCTGCGCAGCGAATGAGTAAAACAAGCTTTCAGCGACTGGTGCTTGGCCTTGTCTTGAGTTCCTTACTGGCCGCCTGCTCGAGTACGCCTTCCGGTGGTGCGCGGGTGGTCGACCGCACTAATGCGGCGCCGCAAAAGCCGATGGTTACTACTGGCCAGTATGTTGTACGCAAGGGCGACACGCTGTTCTCGATTGCCTTCCGTTACGGTTGGGATTACAAGGCGCTTGCAGCTCGTAACAATATCCCTCTGCCTTATACGATCCATCCGGGGCAGACGATTCGTTTCGATGGGCGCTCCGGTTCGGCGCCTACCGCAGTTGTGACAAAGTCCGGTTCTTCGTCTTCCTCTTCGAGCAAAACCACCGTCTTCACACGGCCGGCCGGCACCGCCGCGCCTTCGGTCGCGAGCAAGCCGGCGCCCGCGCCATTGCCACCTGCAGGGCCTGCGCCGACCGGTTGGGGCTGGCCCTCAAACGGAGTGTTAATTGGAAAATTCTCTTCAAACGGCAGTTTGAATAAAGGCATTGATATCGCCGGGGATTTGGGACAGCCTGTTTTAGCTGCGTCTGATGGGACAGTGGTGTACGCCGGGAGTGGTCTACGGGGCTACGGCGAGCTGGTCATCATCAAGCACAGCGATACCTACGTCAGTGCCTACGGTCATAACCGCAGGTTGTTGGTTCGGGAGGGGCAGCAGGTCAAGGTCGGACAGACAATTGCCGAAATGGGTTCAACGGGTACAGACCGGGTGAAACTGCACTTTGAGATTCGCCGACAAGGGAAGCCTGTAGACCCACTGCAATTCCTACCCCGTCGTTGATGTGTTGCCAGCCTGTTCCCTCACGTAGAAGGAACAGGCTCCAGCGTTGCCAAGGATAAAGGCGTCGCTTGAGCTTGAGGTCGAACTCACCAAAGGACTATAACAATGGCTCTCAGTAAAGAAGCGCCGGAGTTTGACATCGACGATGAGGTTCTCCTTATGGAGACCGGTATCGCTACGGAAACGATGTCAGATAATGAGGGGGCTTCACGACCCTCAGTTCGCACCAAATCCAAGAACTCCTCCGCGTTAAAGCAACACAAGTACATCGACTACACGCGGGCGCTCGATGCGACCCAGTTGTACCTCAATGAAATCGGCTTTTCCCCTCTGCTTACCCCCGAAGAAGAAGTCCATTTTGCGCGTCTGTCGCAGAAGGGCGATCCGGCTGGGCGCAAACGCATGATTGAAAGTAACCTGCGCCTGGTGGTTAAAATTGCCCGACGCTACGTAAATCGCGGATTGTCGCTGCTGGACTTGATCGAGGAAGGCAACCTGGGCCTGATCCGGGCGGTAGAGAAGTTCGACCCTGAGCGCGGCTTTCGCTTCTCGACCTATGCCACCTGGTGGATTCGCCAGACCATCGAACGGGCGATCATGAATCAGACCCGCACGATCCGGTTGCCGATCCATGTGGTCAAGGAGCTCAACGTGTACCTGCGGGCGGCGCGCGAGCTGACCCAGAAACTCGATCATGAACCTTCGCCCGAAGAGATCGCCAACCTGCTGGAAAAGCCGGTAGGGGAGGTCAAGCGCATGCTCGGCCTGAACGAGCGCGTGTCTTCGGTTGACGTCTCGCTGGGTCCGGATTCGGATAAAACCTTGCTGGACACCCTGACGGATGATCGTCCGACAGATCCATGCGAGCTGTTGCAGGACGATGATCTTTCTCAAAGTATTGACCAGTGGCTGTCGGAGCTCACTGACAAGCAGCGTGAGGTGGTGATTCGCCGCTTCGGCCTGCGCGGCCATGAGAGCAGCACCCTGGAGGATGTAGGCCTGGAGATCGGTCTGACCCGCGAGCGGGTTCGGCAGATTCAGGTGGAAGGTCTCAAGCGCTTGCGCGAGATCCTGGAGAAGAACGGCTTGTCGAGTGAGTCGTTGTTTCAATAACGACGCCGCTTGAATGCTTGAATGTGGGAGGGGGCTTGCCCCCGATATCGCTGTGTCAGTCGAAGCCTATATCGACTGACGCGCCGCCATCGGGGGCAAGCCCCCTCCCACATTTTTTGCGTCGTGCATTTGATTGGCGGCAGTGCCAAATCCCAGGCATAAAAAAACCCCGCTTTTAAGGGCGGGGTCTTTTTGACTAAGTCAGTACAAGTTAGATAACTTGAACTTCTTCAGCTTGCATGCCTTTCTGACCGCGGGTAGCGATGAAAGAAACCTGTTGGCCTTCTTTCAGGCTTTTGAAGCCGTCGGATTGGATAGCTTTGAAGTGAACGAACAGGTCGTCACCGGATTGTGGAGTGATGAAGCCGAAGCCTTTTTCATCGTTGAACCACTTAACGGTACCAGTTTGGCGATTAGACATGGTGTAACTCCTTGAACAAAGTTAACTGCGACTCAGGAAAAGCCCTGGCCGAGACTGAGTGCAAAGAGCAGGAAAAATTCTTGGAGATGGTTGGATCGAAATTCAACATATCGTGTAGAGATTCTCAGTGACACAAGCAACACAGTGACGCCACCTTAACCCTTTTTCCGGAACGTGCCAATGGTATTTCCGAAGGTTTCTCTAATTTCGTGACTGGCGGTGGTATTTATTGTCCCGCGAAACCGCCACAAGAGCCCCGGCCCCGCTGGCTGCGGGTTACAGAGGCCAGTGTATTCGTCATTAAAAGCCCTGCGCCCTTTGAACGCCACCGCCGGCCCCGGTAAGATGCCCCACAGAATTTTTTCACCTCGCTATTCAGGACATCGCCATGAGCATCAAATCGGACAAGTGGATTCGCCGCATGGCGCAGGAACACGGCATGATCGAACCGTTCGTCGAGCGCCAGATCCGTGGTGAAGGCGACGCGCGCGTGATTTCGTACGGGGTTTCCAGCTATGGCTACGACGTACGTTGCGCCGATGAATTCAAGGTGTTCACCAATATCAACTCGGCGATCGTCGATCCAAAGAACTTCGACGAAAAAAGCTTCGTCGACGTCAAGAGCGACGTGTGCATCATCCCGCCAAATTCGTTCGCCCTGGCCCGCACCGTGGAATTCTTCCGCATACCTCGAGACGTATTGACCATCTGCCTGGGTAAAAGCACCTACGCCCGTTGCGGCATCATCGTCAACGTCACCCCGCTGGAACCCGAGTGGGAAGGCCACGTGACCCTGGAGTTCTCCAACACCACCACCTTGCCGGCGAAAATCTACGCCAACGAAGGCGTGGCGCAGATGCTGTTCCTGCAGTCCGACGAGGCGTGTGAAGTGTCCTATAAGGACCGTGCGGGCAAGTATCAGGGCCAGCGTGGCGTTACTCTCCCACGCGCTTGATCGAAAGCTCCTACGCTCCAAGGGAATTAGTCAGCAGAAAGTGACTCTATCTAGGTGTACTGCCTCGGCGCGTGTGAAACGCGTCGAGCCACGCTTGAGGAGTGCCCTATGAAGATCAACCCGCGAATCAGCGCAGAACTTGCCCGGCTTGAACCCAACCAGATTGGTGTTCTGGCCTGGTCCTTGATGGCCGATCCTGCTTATGCGGGCGGCATTCCCGGTCAACCTGAGCCGGACTATCCGCAGCCTACCGAACCCGGTGAACCGACGCTGCCGGACGAGCCGCCACCCGCACCCGTGGCCTGATCTACGCGCGCCCAGCCGGCGTTCACTGAACGGGCCATACCTGGTGATCGCCGATCACAAAGATTCGGCGCTCACTGTCCTGTTGCACTGCATACCCGCCGGTAAACGCGCCAAACGCCGGCAGCAGGCTGATGCGATCGCCAATTTGGAAACACGGCAGGCGCAGACTCTGCCGACCTTTGCCGCGCAAGCGATACACCGGATGGACATGCCCGGCCAGCACATGATGACTGGGATGGGCGTCCGGTTCGTGCTGCAGCGCGAACGGCCCCATCAGCAGGGGTTCCGGTACAACCTCGATGCGCAAATCGGCAGGCGGATCGCCGGCACGTTGATCGTGATTGCCGCGAATCAACGTGATCGGCAATTCGGCATGCCGCGCTCGCCAGGCCCTGAGCGCGCCCAAGGTGCCGCTGGCATGGGAGCCGGGGCCGTGAAGAAAGTCGCCGAGAAAGATCACTTGAGCGCAGACATACGTCGACACCAGCCGATCCAGGCGTTGCAGATTCTCGCTTGTGGTGCCCTGTGGCACAGGTTGCCCGAGGCTACGGTAGGCCGAGGCCTTGCCGAAGTGAGCGTCGGCAATCAACAGGCTTTGACGCGCCGGCCAGTACACCGCTTTGTCCGCCAGCAACCACAACTGCTCGCCCTCAATCGTTACCGAACACACCATCAAGCTTTTCCTTTATCCGCGATTTTTTCCAGGTCCTTGACCATCCGCGCGATGCGCTCCGAGAGTTTTTCCGAACTCAGGCTTTCGCGCATCCGCTCCACCAGTAGCGGGAAGGCCAGCGGGGTAGGCCGTTGGATCACATGCAGGTCCAGTTGCAATGCCGACAGGCGCAGCAATGTCTCTTCCAGGCGCTGAATGTCCAGTTCATTGCGCAGCACTTCTTCCCCGGCCTGGGCCAGCAGCAGGTTCTGCGGGTCATATTGCTTGAACACTTCGAAGAACAACCCGCTGGAAGCCTGCACCTGGCGAGTGCTTTTCGGCGCCCCCGGATAACCGGCGAACACCAGCCCGGCAATGCGCGCGATTTCGCGAAAGCGGCGCAACGCCAGTTCACCGGCATTCAGGCTGGCTGCTACATCCGTCAGCAAATCCTGCGGGCTGAGCAGCGCCTCGTTCACGATATCGGGCCAGTGCACCTCGGTGGCGCTCAGCAGCTCCAGCCCATAATCATTGACCGCAATGGAAAAGGTCACGGGTTGCTGGCGACTGACGCGCCATGCCAGCAGACTCGCCAGCCCCAGATGCACCTGACGTCCGGCGAAGGGGTAGAGAAACAAGTGCCAGCCTTCGCGCGACTTGAGAAACTCCGCCAGCAAGTGATCACGGGTCGGCAGGCCGGACCAGCGCAATTGTGTCTGCAGCAACGGTTGCACCGCCTGCATCTCCGGCCCTTCGAAGCGGCCCTGCGCCGCCGCGTCAAAGCGCTCGATCACCGCCTGCGCCAGCTCATTGGAAAGCGGCATGCGCCCGCCATTCCAGCGCGGCACGGCGGCTTTTTTTGCGGTGCTGCGGCGTACATAGGCGGTCATGTTTTCCACGCGCACCAGCTCCAGCAGGCGCCCGGCGAACAGAAAGCCGTCCCCCGGCTTGAGCCGCGCAATAAAGCCTTCCTCGACACTGCCGAGGTTCTTGCCGCCGCCGCCCTTGCTCCAGTACTTCAGATGAATACTCGCATCGCTGACGATGGTGCCCACGCTCATGCGATGGCGGCGGGCCAGGCGCGCATCGGGGACGCGCCAGATGCCCTGTTCGTCGGGCTCGACGCGGCGGTAATCCGGATAGGCCGTGAGCGACAGCCCGCCATGGCGCACGAAGGCCAGGGCCCAGGCCCAATCGGCGTCGGTCAGGTCGCGGTAGGCCCAGGCTGCGCGTACCTCCGCCAGCAGCGCATCGGGCGTAAACCCGCCGCCCAGGGCCATGCTGACCAAATGCTGCACCAGCACATCCAAGGGCTTGCGAGGCGATTCGCGGGCTTCGATGCGACGCTGCGCAATCGCGTCCTGTGCAGCGGCGGCTTCTACCAGTTCCAGGCTGTGGGTTGGCACCAAGGTCACGCGTGACGGCCGCCCCGGTGCATGCCCCGAGCGGCCGGCGCGCTGCATCAGACGCGCTACGCCCTTGGCCGATCCGATCTGCAGTACGCGCTCCACCGGCAGAAAGTCCACGCCGAGGTCCAGGCTGGAGGTACACACCACCGCCTTGAGCTGGCCATCCTTGAGCGCGCGCTCCACCCAGTCGCGTGTTTCCCGCGACAGCGAACCATGATGCAGCGCAATCAGGCCGGCCCAGTCCGGCCTGGCCTCCAGCAACGCCTGGTACCAGATTTCCGACTGCGCGCGGGTGTTGGTAAATACCAGGCAACTGCTGCTGGAGTCCACTTCAGCCACGACTTGCGGCAGCATCTTCAAACCGATATGCCCGGCCCAGGGAAAGCGTTCGGCAGTGGGCGGCAGCAGGGTGTCCACGTGTAGCTGCTTGGCTGTCTGCCCCTGCACATTGACCCCGCCACCCTGTGGGACTAATACATCCAGCGCGTGCGCCTGATTACCCAAGGTTGCGGAAATACCCCACACCAGCAAATCCGGATGCCAGCGCCGCAGCCGCGCCAACGCCAGTTGCAGTTGCACACCGCGTTTATTGCCGATCAGTTCGTGCCACTCATCCACCACCACCATGCGCAGATGCCCCAGGCTGACCTCGCTGTCAGCGCGCGCGAGCATCAGCGTCAGGCTTTCCGGCGTAGTGATCAGCGTGGTGGGCTGACGGCGGGTCTGGCGCGCACGTTCGCTGCTGCTGGTGTCGCCGGTGCGCAGGCCGACGCTCCAGGGGATTTGCAACGCCGCCAACGGCGCCTCAAGGGCGCGCGCGGTGTCGGCGGCCAAGGCACGCATCGGAGTGATCCACAGCACGGTCAGGGGTTCGGCCGGGGCCTTGCGCTTGCCCGTAGTGGGAGGGCGCGCTACGGCGAAACGATTGAGGGCGGCGAACCACAGCGCATAGGTTTTACCCGCGCCGGTACTCGCATGCAATAAGCCTGACTGGCCCTCCTTGATGGCCTTCCACACGTCTTTCTGAAAGGCGAACGGGCGCCAGCCGCGGGTGGCAAACCATTGTTTGGCGAAGTCGACGGGTTTTGCCATGCGGCAGCGGACGCTCTGGAGGCTCTAATGCACAGACCCCCCGGGCGCCCCAAAGGTTTACTTCAAGTTGCCGCTCAAGAATTGCTGCAGGCGCTCGCTCTTCGGATTGCCCAGCACGTCCGTCGGCGCACCTTGCTCTTCCACACGGCCCTGGTGCAGGAACAGCACCTGGCTTGAGACTTTGCGCGCAAAGCTCATTTCGTGGGTCACCATGATCATGGTGCGGCCCTCTTCGGCCAGGCCCTGAATCACTTTCAACACTTCACCCACCAACTCCGGGTCCAATGCCGAGGTGGGTTCATCGAACAGCATCACTTCGGGCTCCATCGCCAACGCGCGGGCGATTGCTACCCGTTGCTGTTGGCCGCCGGAGAGGAACGCCGGGTATTGATCGGCCACCCGCGCGGGCAGACCGACTTTATCCAGGTAACGCCGGGCACGGTCTTCAGCGTCTTTCCTGCTGCACCCCAGCACGCGGCGCGGGGCCATGGTGATGTTTTCCAGCACGCTCATGTGGCTCCACAGGTTGAAGTGCTGGAATACCATGGCCAGCCGCGTGCGCAAGCGTTGCAACTCGGCATCGTCGGCCACGCGCATGCCGTGGCGGTCGCTGACCATGCGGATCACTTGACCATCCAGGGTCATGGCGCCGTCATTGGGGGTTTCCAGGAAGTTGATGCAGCGCAGGAAGGTGCTCTTGCCCGAGCCGCTGGCGCCGATCAGGCTGATCACGTCGCCGGTCCTGGCCTTGAGCGAAACACCTTTGAGCACTTCATTGTCGCCATAGCTTTTATGCAGGCCTTCAACGGTCAATTTGTACATGGAGCGTGCATCCTCAAGGCGAAAGTAGGTAGCCGCTGCGGTAAGCCTCTGCGCCGGCGACATGGCTGATCACCATCCCGGCGGTGGCCATGCGTCGCAGCGAGCGGGCGTAGAGCAGGCCGGCATTGCGGCAATGCACGGGCGTTACGCGGTCGGTGATGGGGTCGATGATTTCGGCGACAAGCTGTCCGGCCTCCAGGTATTCCCCCGGCAAGACGTGGAACACCAGCAAGCCGCCGACCGATGTGGTCACAGGCTCCACGCCCGCCAGTGGCGTGGCCGGGTAGGGCAGCGCGGGCAGTGGTGGCGCGTCGCCTTCAATTGCGCCTGAATGGGTCAGGTAATCGATGATCGCCTGGCAGTCCAGGGCCGCCAGGCCATGGTTGACGTCGCCCTGGCCGCGCAATTCGACGGTCACGGAAAAGCTGCCCAGCGGGATCGGAAAGCGCTTGGCGAAGCGTTGCTGCAACTGCCACCACACCAGGGTGAAACATTCATCGAAGGACTGCCCGCCGGAATCGGTGGCCAGCAGGTTGGCCTCCGAACCCAGGTAACGCGCCAGCGGTTCCACCTGCGGCCAGGCCTCGGGCGTGGTGTACAGATGCGCCACGGCTTCGAAATCGCAGTGCAGGTCCAGCACCACGTCGGCATCGCACGCCAGGCGCTGCAGCACCAGGCGCTGGGATTGCAGTTGAGTCGACGCAGTTTGCGCGGCCAGGGCGGCGGATAACGCGGTGCGGATCAACCGGGCGTTGTGTTGGGGATCACTGTCCAGCAAGTCTTCAACCTGATCGCCGACGGCGTCGCTGAGGTCGACGAACAGGCGATTGAAATTCTGCCCGCTTTCCAGCTCGTAGCGGCCCAGGGGAACGTCCATCAGCACCTGTTCCAGCCCAGCCGGATTGGCGACGGGCACCAGTACGATTTCGCTGCGCAAGCGCCCGGCTGCTTCCAGCTGTGCCAGGCGTGCCTTCAAGTGCCAGGCCACCAGCATGCCGGGCAACTCATCGGCATGCAGTGACGACTGGATGTAGATTTTGCTGTTGGCCTGTTCCGGGCCGAAGTGGAAACTGTGAATCTGCCGCGCCGTGCCGGGCACCGGCGCAATCAGGTCCTGTCGCTGATGACGCATGAGCGCTCCTTAATGGCTCGGCCCGAGAAAGGCCAGCCAGCGGCGTTCCGCCAGTCGAAACAGGCCGACCAGGGCAAAGGTCACGGCCAGGTAGATCAATGCCGCGATGCCGAATGATTGAAAGGTCATGAAGGTGGCCGAGTTGGCGTCCCTGGCGACTTTGAGGATGTCCGGGATGGTTGCGGTAAACGCCACGGTGGTCGAATGCAGCATCAGGATCACTTCGTTGCTGTAATAGGGCAACGAACGGCGCAATGCCGACGGCATGATCACATAGGCATACAGCTTCCAGCCGCTGAGGCCGTAGGCCTTGGCCGCTTCGACTTCACCGTGGGCCATGCTGCGAATCGACCCGGCGAAAATTTCCGTGGTGTAGGCGCAGGTGTTGAGGGCGAAGGCCAGGACGGTGCAGTTCATCGCATCGCGAAAGAACGCGTCGAGTACCGGCTGGGCGCGCACGGCGGCGATGCTGTAGATGCCGGTGTAGCAGATCAGCAACTGGATATACAGCGGTGTGCCGCGAAACAGGTAGGTGTAGAACTGCACCGGCCAACGCACCAGGCGCCTGCGCGATACACGGGCGATAGACAGTGGAATCGACACCACAAAGCCGATCACCAGTGCCGCGCTGAGCAGCCACAGGGTCATGGCCAGGCCGGTGATGTGCTGGCCGTCGCTATAAAGGAACGGGCGCCAGTATTCCTGCAAAAGCTCGATCATCGCACGGCCTCCCGTGAACCTGCGGCGTAGCGCCGTTCAAGACGGCGCAAGACGAAATTGGAGGCACTGGTGATCAACAGGTAGATCAGCGCGGCGAGTACCAGAAAGTAGAACAGCTGGTAGGTGCTCTTGCCGGCATCCTGAGCCGCTTTCACCAGATCGGCCAGGCCGATGATCGACACCAGCGCGGTGGCCTTGAGCATCACCATCCAGTTATTGCCGATACCCGGCAGGGCAAAGCGCATCATCTGCGGGAAGGTCACGTAGCGGAACCGTTGGCCGCGCTTGAGCCCGTAGGCGGTGGCGGCTTCCAGTTGGCCACGGGGCACGGCGAGGATCGCGCCGCGAAACGTCTCGGTGAAATAAGCCCCGTAGATAAAACCCAGGGTGATGACCCCGGCGCTGAATGGGTCGATCTCGATGTATTCCCATTCCATGAAGTCGGTGAGGCCGGTCAGCCAGGTTTGCAGGCTGTAGAAAATCAGCAGCATCAGCACCAGGTCGGGGACGCCGCGAATCAAGGTGGTGTAGAGCTGGGCGGGGATACGCAGGAAGGGCAGGCTGGACAGTTTCGCGCTGGCACCGAGCAGGCCCAGCAATACGCTGACCGCCAGGGACAGCACCGACAATTTGATGGTCATCCAGGTGCCTTGCAGCAACAGCGGGCCGAAACCCTTCAAGCTGAACGCGCTCAGCCCGAGGGTTTGCAACAGATCTTCGAACATAAATCAGGACCTATGGCGATAAAAAAGCGCCCCTTATTAAAAGGGCGCCCCGAGCGTTATTTGCCGCTGTACAGGTTCAGATCGCCAAAGTGTTTCTTCTGGATGGTGGCGTAGGTGCCATCATCGTGTAACGCTTTGATACCTTTATCCAAAAGCGCCTTGAGCTCAGTGTTACCTTTTTTGATACCGATCGCGGTTTTCGACGGCAGCAGCGGGTCGTCAATGGCGGCGCTGACTTCGTAGCCGGCACCGGCTGGCGACTTGAGGAAGCCCAGTTCGGCTTGCAGCATGTCCTGCACGGAAGCATCGAGACGGCCGGATGTCAGGTCGGCATACACCTGGTCCTGGTTGGCGTAGGCCTTGGTTGTCACGCCGGCCTTGTCCAGCACAGCCTTGGCATAGGCTTCCTGGATGGTGCCTTGCTCATAGCCCACGGATTTGCCCTTGAGCGACTCAGGGGTCGAATATCCGGCGCCTTTCTTGAACACCAATGAGGTTGGGCCCGAGAACAGCTCGTTGGAGAAGTCGATCGCCTTCTCACGCACCGGGGTTACGGTCATGGACGAAATCACACCGTCGAACTTGTTGGCTTTCAGGCCAGGAATCATGCCGTCAAAGTCGCTTTCAACCCATTTGCACTTGACCTTCAGCTCCGCACAAATGGCGTTGCCCAGGTCAATGTCGAAGCCCACCAGACTGCCGTCGGCGGCTTTGGATTCGAACGGTGCGTAGGAGGGATCGACACCGAAACGCAATTCCTTGTATTCCTTGGCGGTTGCAACACCTGCAGCCATGCACAGAGCCAGTGCAGAAAGGGTCAGCAATGCTTTTTTCATTATGTGTTCCCTGGAAACCAAGATAAGCGCTTGTGGCGCGTTTAGGACTGTTACTGAACGGTGTCAGACGCAACCCTGGTAGCAATTTCTGCACCATAGTTCCGAATGATCGTTTTAAAAGGTGGGATGAGGGATTTCTAAGCGCAGGAAATGCCCACAAGTGTGCATTGAAAGAGTAGCGCACCATTTCAGGTCATATGGAGATTCCAAGGTGGGAGGGGGCAAGCCCCCGATGGCGGTGTGTTAGTCAGAGCATCTGCGTCTGACCCATCTCTATCGGGGGCAAGCCCCCTCCCACAGTTGATTTGTGTCAGGCCAACAAGTCCTGCAGCGTGGCCAGATTATCGGCTTCTTCCACCGGTTTATCCTGGCGCCAGCGCAACATTCGCGGGAAGCGCACTGCAATGCCGCTCTTGTGCCGCTTGGACAGGGCAATGCCTTCAAATCCCAGCTCAAACACCATGCTCGGCGTCACGCTGCTGACCGGGCCGAATTTTTCCACGGTGGTCTTGCGCACGATTGCGTCGACTTTGCGCATTTCTTCGTCAGTCAGCCCCGAATACGCCTTGGCGAACGGCACCAGTGTGCGCTCGCTACCCGGCGGGCCATCCCAGACCGCAAAGGTGTAGTCGCTGTACAGGCTGGCGCGTCGGCCATGGCCGCGCTGGGCGTAGATCAACACGGCATCGACGCTGAACGGGTCGACCTTCCACTTCCACCACAGGCCCATGTCCTTGGTGCGGCCCACGCCGTAGAGGCCTTTGCGATCCTTGATCATCATGCCTTCGACACCGAGGCTGCGGGAGGCTTCGCGTTGCACGGCCAACGCTTCCCAGGTTTGCCCCTCGAGCAATGGCGAGGGCAAGAGCACGGGTTGGTTGCATTGCGCGATCACCCGTTCCAGCTGCGTACGGCGTTGCGCCAGGGAGTGGTTGCGCCAGTCGTCGCCCTGGTATTCGAGCAGGTCGTAGGCGAGTACCGCCACCGGCGCGTCCTCCAGCACTTTTTTACTCAATGTCTTGCGGCCGATCCGCTGTTGCAGCAGGGCGAAGGGTTGCACCGCGTTCTTCCAGACCACGATTTCACCGTCGATCACCGTACCATCGGGCAAACCACTGACCAGGCTGTGCAGCTCGGGGAAACGCTCGGTGACCAGTTCTTCACCACGGGACCACACCCACAGGCGACCCTCACGCTTGACCAGCTGCGCACGAATGCCATCAAACTTCCATTCCACCTGCCAGTCGTCCGGGGAGCCGAGCAGGGCGTCAAACTGCTCCAGCGGTTGCGCCAGGCCATGGGCGAGAAAAAACGGATACGGCTGCCCGCCGCGTTGCGCATGCTCGTCGGATGATTCGGCGGCAATCAGCTTGAGATAGCCTGCGGCCGTCGGGCGATTGGACAGGTCGGTGTAGCCCACCAGCCGCTGGGCCACGCGCTTGCTGTCGAGCCCGGCCATGGCCGCAAGTGCGCGGGTGACCAGCAGTTTGGATACGCCCACGCGAAAACTGCCGGTGATCAATTTGATGCACACCATCAGGCTCGGCTGATCCAGTTGCGCCCACAGCGCTGGCAGGCGCTCGGCCAATTCAAGCGGCGCAAGGCCGCGTAGCGGTAGCAGTTTTTTTTCCAGCCATACCGCCAGGCCATCTTCGCTGGTGTAGGTCGATTCGGGTAGCAGCAGGGAAATGGTCTCGGCCAGGTCGCCGACGGACTGGTAGCTTTCTTCAAACAGCCACGGCTCGATGCTCGCCGCCTCTGTTGCCATATCTCTCAGCAGACGGGTGGGGACCAGTTGTCGCGGCCGCCCGCCGGAGAGGAAGTACACCGCCCAGGCCGCATCCTGTGGCGGTGCCTGCTGGAAATAGTCTTGCAATGCGGCCAGCTTGGCGTTGCTGGAAGTAGTGGCGTCGAGGTTGGCGTACAACTCGGCGAAAGCTTTCATGCGCTGGCCTCTTCTTCGTCGTCGCCGTATTCGGTGCTGAACCCTTGAGCGTCCAGGCCTTTCTCGCGCAGGTGGCGCACCAGTACGCCGACCGAGCCGTGGGTGACCATCACCCGCTCGGCACCGGTCTGCTCGATGGCCCATAACAGTCCCGGCCAATCGGCATGGTCCGACAGCACAAAGCCCCGGTCGACCCCGCGCCGCCGCCGCGTGCCGCGCAGGCGCATCCAGCCGCTGGCGAAGGCGTCGCTGTAGTCGCCGAAGCGGCGTATCCAGGTGCTGCCACCAGTGGAGGGCGGGGCGATGATCAGGGCCTGACGCAAGAGCGGATCGTTTTTTTTAACGTCGCCTGCGTACAGCGTTTCGGGAATGTAGACACCGGCCTCGCGGTAGACCCGGTTCAACGGCTCGACGGCGCCATGGCTGAGAATCGGGCCGATGCTGGCATCGATACCGTGCAGAATGCGCTGGGCCTTGCCGAAGGAATAGCAGAACAGCACGCTGGCCTTGCCGGCGGCGATATTGGCCTGCCACCAGTCGTTGATGCCGGCGAAAATCTGCGCCTGCGGCTGCCAACGGTAGATCGGCAGGCCGAAGGTGGATTCGGTGATAAAGGTGTGGCAGCGCACTGGCTCGAACGGCGCGCAGGTGCCATCGGGCTCGACCTTGTAGTCGCCGGACGCGACCCACACCTCGCCCTGGTATTCCAGGCGCACCTGGGCCGAACCGAGCACATGCCCGGCCGGGTGAAAACTCAATGTAACGCCGTGGTGTACGAGTTTTTCGCCGTAGGCCAGCGTCTGCAAGTTGATGTCCTGGCCCAGGCGCGAGCGCAGAATGCCTTCGCCGGGGGCGGCGGCCAGGTAATGCTCGTTGCCGGTGCGGGCGTGGTCGCCGTGGGCGTGGGTGATGACGGAGCGTTCCACCGGCCGCCAGGGATCAATGTAGAAATCCCCGGCGGGACAATAGAGGCCTTCGGGTCGGGCGATGACGAGGTCCATGGGGTGACCGGGGAGATGGGCTTGTTACTTATGAGGCGGGGCGCTGCGCAGAAGTTCTATCAGAATGCACGGGACCCAATGTGGGAGGGGGCTTGCCCCGATAGCGGTGTGACAGTCAACATATTCATTGACTGAACTACTGCTATCGGGGGCAAGCCCCCTCCCACATTTGGAAACCGGGTTACTTGCCGGGTGTCAGGGTCAGCCTGGTCTTGCCATATACCTTGTCAAAGTTCTGCGGCTGCATCGGGAAGCTCAGGTATTGCGCCTTGAGCGACGGATCGATGCCGTTGGCGTAGTTCGGGCTGGCCGGGTTGCCGGACTGGCCGGTGCCGCCCTGGCCCATCATCGGTTCGGGCTGGCCGAAGTCGACAATCATGCGCAGCGCCGCCGCCTGGGCCACGTTGAAATCCTGCCCCCAGTTGTAGGGTGCCGGGTTCAGGGTGTTGTGGTCGCCACCGCTGGCGAAAGGCCCACGGATAACCTGGCCGCTGGCGTTTTTCCAGGTGGTGGTGTGCAGCTTGCCCCATTGCCAGGCCTTGTGATCGGCGCCCAGCAGGCTGTCGCCGCTGCTGATCGCGGCGGCCAGGGTGCGCGCCAGAATCGCCGGCTTGTCTTCTTTTTGCGGTGTGCGTGTGTCATCCCACAGCGGACTGTCTTCACGGCCCAGCAAATGGTCTGCGGTGGCTGAGTAGGACAGGCTGGCGTTGCTGACAAAGGCTTTCCAGCTGGCGCTGTTTTCGGGGCCGAGTTTGTCGAGGAAGATCTGTTTGGCGCTTTCCTGCAGGAACAGCTCGTAGATCGCCGCGTCGGCGGACGTTGGTGCAAGGCGACCATCGAATGCCATCAAGCGGCCCAGTGCTTCGCGTGCCTTGGCCTGTTCGGCGGCGGGCAGCGCATCGATTGCCTGTTTCATCGGCTGGGCCATGCCCGGCGCCTGGAACATACCCTTGAGTTTGGCGGCAAACGGGGTGGTTTGGTCGTATTGCATGGCGATCACGCTGCGACTGTCATGCTTGCCGGCGCTGGCCAGTTGCGCCAGGCGCTCGCTGCGCTCCGGCGCGTCCCAGGAATTGGACAACTGCATGCCATAGCCGCGCGGTGCGGTGCGCTGGTTGGCGGTGCCGATCCAGCCTTGAGCCGGGTCCTGGTCATAGGGGTGCAGCATGGCGTCGGCGTAACCGTCCCAGTCAAAACGCGTGTCCCAGCCCGGCGAGGGCAGCAGGCCTTCGCCTTCGCGGCGGTTGGGAAAGCGGCCGGTGACTTGCCAGCCGATGTTGCTGGCGTCGGCAAAGATCATGTTCAGCGCAATGGCGCGAATTTCGCGGGTGGCGTCCGAGGCCTTGCCGGCGTTTTGCGCGCGGGACAGGTCGAAGAACGCATCCAGGCTCTTGTCGTCCTTCAAATCGGCGGTCTGCAGGGCCAGGCCAAAACCGCTGGTAAGCGCCTGGCTGCTGTTGAGCAACGCGCCGTGGCGGGTTTCGTACACCACGTCGCGAATCGAGCGCTGGCCTTTGATGAAGAAGGTCTCGTTACGCACGCCGGCCGGTAGCCATTTGCCGTTGTTCTCGTAGTACAGCGCGCTGCCCTGGCGTTTGACCTTTTCCAGGAACAGGTCCTGGGTGTCGCCCTTGACCGCGCTCATGCTCCACGCCACCTTGCCGTTGAAACCCGACAGCAGGGTCGGCAGGCCGGCAATCGACGCGCCGACCGCCTGATATTTCGGTGCACGGATCTGCACGTAGCTCCAAGGCGTTGGTGCCTGCGGCTGGGCGGCGATATCGTTGGCGAGCAGGCTTTTGCCGCTGCGGCTGCGTTGCGGCCCGATGGCCCAGTTACTCGACGTGGTCACGCCCAGGGCATTGAGGCTGTTGAGTTGCTGGCTGACGGTGTCCAGCCCGGCAAGGCCCGTGATCTGGCTCAGGTTCACGCCCTTGAGCTTGTCGGCCTCGGCCAGCGGGATCGCTTCGTCCGGCGCGCTGGGGATAAGCCAGGCGAGCTTGTCGACGCCGACTTTCTGTGCCAGCACCAGCGACGAGATTTCTTCCTGCAGGTTGCTCGACTCGCTGAAGTTCAGCAGGCAGAACAGCAGCGCCGAATCTTCCGGTTTCCAGTACTCGGGCTTATAGCCGGTCTGGGCCAGGTCGGTCGGCAGCTTGTCGCGGTAGCGGAACAGGTAAGCGTTGACGCCCCGTGCGTAGACTTCAAAGAAGCGCTTGAGGCGTGGCGACGAAGCGTTGTACAGCTCGCCGGCGCTTTTTTTAAGGTTGACTGCGCGCATGAAACGGTCGACGTCGAGAACCCCGGGACCTGACATTTCCGCCAGGCGGCCCTGGGCCAGCAGCCGCAAGGTGACCATCTGGGTGATCCGGTCGCTGGCATGCACATAGCCGAGGCTGAACAGCGCGTCGTGGAAGGTATTGCTCTCGATCAGCGGCATGCCCTGGGCATTGCGGCGTATCGATACGTTTTGCGCCAGGCCCTTGATCGGCTGTACGCCGGCTGCGGGGGGCAGGGTGTCCTGGGTGTTCTGGAGCTGGCAACCGGACAGGCTCAACGCACTGACCACTGCCGCGGCAACGCCGAACCGGGGAAGAAAATGTGTAAGGGCTGGCGAGGCCATGGCAAAGCTCCTGCGGGGGGTAGCGTCATTAAAGGCGCTACGTTAGTGAGCGCGGCGAAACGACGCAAGCGGGAGTTGTGTAATTGCGTGAGTACCAATGTGGGAGGGGGCTTGCCCCCGATAGCAGTGGGTCAGTAACAAATAGGCTGACTGACACACTGAATCGGGGGCAAGCCCCCTCCCGCATTTTGATCTTCAGTGTGGCTTAAGCGCCGTGGCACTTCTTGAATTTCTTCGCGCTGCCGCAGGGGCAAGGATCGTTGCGACCCACGTCTTTCAACGCGTTGCGCACCGGTTCCTGGTGAGCGTGGCCGCAGTTCGGGCCGTGGACATGGCCGTGGTCGTGATCATGGTGATCGTGATCGTGGTTGCAGTCGGGACCATGGACATGGGGTTGCTGAGTCATCGATGTCGCTCCGGAATAAAATCGCCGGGGATTATCTCGCCATTGTGGGCCACCTGCACGTCATTACCGATGAATAATCCGGTTTTCAACTCGCCTTCAAGGCGATAGGGCACGGGGTGCCCGGGGTTTTTCAGCATTTGCACCACATCGCGTATTCGCGGCCACAGGTTGGTCCGTACCGACACCCTGAAGTATTTATGGCTGCGCGGCGGTACGGTGAGCCATTCGTTGGACTCACCTTCGGTCAGCACCAGATCGCCCAGGGTGACCTTGTAAATCAGGCCGCGCACGGTCAGGTCGGCGTCGTCGCGGTTATCCACACGAAAGTAGAGCTTGAACTTCTGCTCCAGCAACTTGGCGCGCACCACTTCGACGTTCACCAGTGATACGTGGGGCGGCGGTGAATCATCCTCGAACCAAGAGGCGCAGCCGCTCAGGCCCAGGGTTAACGCCAGCATCAGGCTGAATGTGCGAAGCATAGGCGTTATCCCTGTCAGGTCATTAAAAATAGCTGGAACAGCACTTCTTGAACTTCTGCCCGCTGCCGCACAGGCATGGGTCATTACGTCCGGCCTTCACCTCCACTGTCGGATCGATGAAGTACCAACGGCCCTCATTCTGTACGAAAGAAGAGCGCTCGCGGTGGCTATGTTCACCAGTGCTGTCATGCCAGCGCGCCGTGAAGGTCACGAAGGCGTGTTCCGGTTGGCCGCCGAACACCTCGGAATTTTCCACTTCAAGCCCAAGCCAGGTGCTCTGGGCACTCCAGGCGCTGATGGCATCGCGGTCCAGGCCGGCCTGTTGCGCCGGCAAGGTGGTGGCCACCAGGTAGTCGACCAGGCCCAGCACATAGGCGCTGTAGCGCGAGCGCATCAATGCGCTGGCACACGGCGCGGGGTGGCCGGCGTGGTAATGGCCGCAGCAGGCGTCCAGCAGATTGCCACTGCCGCAGGGGCAAATGGATGTACTCATCGTGTTACCACCAATACTTTCCAAAATTTTCCGGGTTGGCCCAGAAGCGGGCGTTGAGCCAGTCGGGTACTTGTTTATAGTCAAGCAGATCATAGGTGAACAGCGTCAGCACCTGCTCATCGCGCTGGAAACGCTCACCGGCCTGCAGGGCCAGGGAGAAGAAGTCGGTGTCCTGCCAGTCGCAGGCGCCCAGGTCCACCAGCACCGCGATGCGGCTGGCATTGAGGTTGCGAATACCGCCCAGTAACGTCAGACCCTGGGATTTGGGCAGGTGTTCAAGGCAATCGACCACCAGCGCCAGGTCAAAACGCTGCGCCGCCAGGTCGGCCGGCAGCGGTCCGGGATGGGCAACGCTGACGCGCACATCGGGATGCGCCGTTTTAAACGCATCCAGGGCGGGAAACTGGCTGGCGCCCAATAGCAACAGACGTTTGGGGGCGTGCAGATCCAGTAGCGCAGCCAGCGCTTGCTGGGGTGTACGGGAAGAAATACCAGCGGTCATTGAAGATCCTCACATCAAGACCGTAGAGACTAGCGCGGCTGGACGCGCGGGCCTAGCGCCTCAGGGTCAATAGCGCAGGCGCTTGAACCGGGCCTTCTGAAGTTTTTTGATGCTTCACTGGCAAATCGCCTGCAGAAGTCGTTACTGTGCATCCAAAGAAAAATTTGAAAACACTCGGGAGCCCCATGATGCGTAAGGTTTTTCTGCTGGCCCTGTTGGTCAGCCCCATTGCCCTGGCCCAGAGTGTCAGTGTCGAAACCCATTCATTGATGCGCCTGCCCAGCAGCACCAGCGTGTTGCAGCTTGAGCGCCTGGACGTGGCGGACTACGGCACCCTGTTGATTCCAGCCACCATCGGTCAAATCTCGGTAGAGGAACTGCACTTGGGGCGTGAAGCTCGCATCGCCATCGTGCCCGGCAGTACCACGCTGCAGTTGCAGGTGCGCCAGGCTCAACTGGACCACGGCAGCCAGATCACCTCCCGCGGCGCGCCCGGCACCCATGAAAAACCAGCCAAGGCCGGGCGCGACCTGACCTTGCGCATTGAGTCGCTGACGGCAGAAGAGCTGTCGGTGGATGCCCGTGGCGGCGCCGGTGCCCAGGGTTATGCCGGCCTGGATGGCGCCAACGGCGAAGACCCAGGTTGCACCTGGGGTTCGGCCGGGCGTGGGTTCAATGGCGATAACGGCGGCGATGGGTTGCCGGGTGCGTCGGGTGCGCAAGTGCGCGTGGAGTTGCCGCAGAGTTTCCCGGCTGATCAGATCAAGGTCTTGGTGGACGGCGGGCCTGGGGGCTTGGCCGGTGTTGCGGGTAAGCCCGGCAAGGGCGGTCAGTCCAAGGGCTGCCTGGTGTACCGCGCCGATGGCGGTGAAAAAGGTCGCTCGGGGTTGGAAGGGCAGCCGGGGCCGGCGGGGCCTGCTGGAACAGTGACTATCCAGCGGCTCTGAGTCGCCTGTTCTGACGCCATCGGGGGCAAGTCGAATCGTCGCACCGCCCCTCCCACAATTGAATGCATTTCAAAATGTGGGAGGGGCGGTGCGACGATTCGACTTGCCCCCGATGGCAGACTACAGGTCTCCTCAGAACATCGGCCGAGCCGAAGCAATCGCCACCACCACCAACCCCACCATCAAGTTAATCCCCACCAGCCTGCGAATCTGCCCCAATGCAGCCGCGCCCGCGGGCCAGTCCTCAGCCGCCACCGCCGCCTTCAACGCCGGAAACTTCAACGCCTGGATGCGGATAAACAGCGCCGTCATCACCAGATACAAGCCCATCATCACCTGTACATAGCGCGGCGCCGTTTCAAAACCGTTGAAGCGCAGGTGCAGCAGGCCGACGCCGCTTATCGGCAAAATCAGCACCGCCACCCACACCCACACAAAAAAACGTTGAAACACATTAGCCCACAGCTTGAGCCGGGCAGGTCCCTCAAGGGCCGCCATGGCGGCGGGACGCAGGATCATCCAGGCGAAAAACATACCGCCGACCCAGATCAGGGCGGCCACTGCATGCAGGGTGTAAGCGAGGCTAAACGCGGTCATTGTGGTACTCCGTTCTGCGCGGGATTAATTAGCGGGGTATGATAGCGGCCGAACCGAACCACTGAAAATTTATCCAGCGTTTTTTGCGCCCGACTATCCATGATCAGCACTGAACTCAAAACCACGATCCAGGGCGCCTACTCGCGTTTTCTCGAAGCCAAGAGCTTGAAACCGCGCTACGGCCAACGCCTGATGATCGCCGAAGTGGCCAAGGTCCTCGGGGATATCGACACCGACGACGAAGGGCGGCGCAGCGGTGACCCAGCGGTCGTGGCCGTCGAAGCCGGCACCGGTACCGGCAAGACCGTGGCCTACAGCCTGGCGGCGATCCCCACCGCCAAGGCCGCCGGCAAGCGCCTGGTGATTGCCACCGCTACCGTCGCCCTGCAGGAGCAGATTGTCTACAAGGACCTGCCCGACCTGATGCGCAACAGCGGGCTGAACTTCACGTTCGCGCTGGCCAAGGGTCGTGGCCGCTACATGTGCCTGTCCAAGCTTGACGTGCTGCTGCAGGAGGGCCACGCGCAGACCGCCACGGCCTCGCTGTTCGAAGAAGAAGGCTTCAAGATCGAAGTCGACGAAGTCAGCCAGAAGCTGTTTACCAGCATGATCGAGAAACTCGCCGGCAACAAATGGGACGGCGACCGCGACAGCTGGCCCACCGCCCTGGAAGATGCCGACTGGGCGCGCCTGACCACCGACCACAGTCAATGCACCAACCGCCATTGCCCCAACTTCGGCCAGTGCGCCTTCTACAAGGCCCGCGAAGGCATGGGCAAGGTCGACGTGATCGTCACCAACCACGACATGGTGCTGGCCGATCTGGCCCTGGGCGGCGGCGCCGTACTGCCGGACCCGCGCGATACCTTGTACGTGTTCGACGAAGGCCATCACCTGCCGGACAAGGCCATCGGCCACTTTGCCCATTACACGCGCCTGCGCTCTACCGCCGACTGGCTGGAAACCACCGCCAAGAACCTCACCAAGCTGCTGGCCCAGCATCCGCTGCCCGGTGACCTGGGCAAGCTGATCGAACAGGTGCCTGAGCTGGCGCGCGAGATCAAGACCCAGCAGCAGTTCATGTTCAGCGCCTGCGAGCAGGTGGCCGACTTCAAGCCCGGCGAAGACGTGGAAGGCCGTGAGCGGCCGCGCCACCGTTTTGTCGGTGGGATGATTCCCGAGCATATGCGTGAAATGGGCATTGAACTGAAGAAGGGCTTTTCCCGCCTGACCGACCTGTTCACCCGTCTTACTGACTTGCTCAAGGAAGGCATGGATGGCGAGGTCAATATCGGCATCGCCAGTAACCAGGCCGAGGAATGGTACCCGTTGTTCGGCAGCCTGCTGTCCCGGTCCCAGGGCAACTGGGAGTTGTGGACCGCCTTCACCGTTGAAGACCCGGAAGACAACCCGCCCATGGCGCGTTGGCTGACCCTGGCCGAAAGCGGTGCGCTGTTCGATATCGAGGTCAATGCCAGCCCGATCCTTGCCGCCGAGATGCTGCGCCGCAACCTGTGGAACGTGGCCTACGGCTGCCTGGTGACCTCGGCGACGCTGACCGCCCTGGGCACCTTCGACCGCTTCCGCATGCGCGCCGGCCTGCCGAAAAAGGCCGTCACTGCGGTAGTGCCGAGCCCCTTCCATCACGCCGATGCTGGCGTACTGCGGGTGCCCGACCTCAAGGCCGACCCACGGGACGCGGCGGCGCACACCGCAGCGATCATCCGTGACCTGCCCGAGCTGGTGGAAGGCTCGCGAGGCACCCTGGTGCTGTTTTCGTCGCGCAAACAGATGCAGGACGTGTTTGACGGCCTTGACCGCGACTGGCGTAAACAGGTGTTCATTCAGGGCAACCTGTCCAAGCAGGAAACCCTGAACAAGCACAAGGCGCGGGTCGATGGCGGTGACTCCAGCGTGTTGTTCGGCCTGGCGAGCTTTGCCGAGGGCGTGGACTTGCCCGGCGCCTACTGCGAACACGTGGTCATCGCCAAGATCCCGTTCTCGGTACCGGATGATCCGGTCGAGGCCGCACTGGCCGAATGGATCGAAGCCCGCGGCGGCAACCCGTTCATGGAAATCTCGGTGCCCGATGCTTCGCTCAAGCTCGTGCAAGCCTGCGGGCGCTTGCTGCGCACCGAGGAAGACCGGGGCACCATCACATTGCTTGATCGCCGCCTGGTCACCCAGCGCTATGGCAAGGCAATCCTGAATGCCTTGCCGCCGTTCAGGCGCGAAATTTCTTAAGCCACCGTGGGCGAACTCGCCCACTTCGTGGTCTATCTCATGTATGTCATCAGGCCATTCATCGGCCGTCTGGGAGAACCTTGTTCGTATGATTCGCACGCTGCCTGCTCTTTTTGCCCTGCTGTTCGCCGCGCCGTTGATGGCCGCGCCGGCCGGGCAACAAACGCTGTTCAACTTCGTCCGGCCCGCTGATGTGGTCAAGGTGGCGACCCAGGACGCCAGCCTGCCGCAATACAACGCCGAGCAAACCCCGGAAGGCGAGGTGCTGCGCCGCATCACCTTCAACCCGGCGGCCGAACCAAGCCTGGTGCTCAGTCCGCAAACCGGCGTGTGGGACTGGTCGCAGTCGGGCGCCATGAGCCTGCGTATCCAAAGCGCCATGAACTGGGCGTTGACCCTCTACGTAAAAGTACAAAGTGCCGACGGCAAGACCCTGGTCAGTCGCATCGACCTGCCGGCCGGCCCGGCCCAGACCTTGCTGGTGCCACTGCAAGCCAGCTCGCCGCTGAGCCAGGGCATGAAGGCAGGCCCGCCGATGCCGATGACCGTGGACGGCCAGCGTGTGTTGCTGGCCGCCAGCGCCGGGGAAGTCGACCGCAGCCAAGTGGTGTCGGTGACGCTGTCGATGATCAAACCCGATGCCGCCCAAAGCATTCTGCTGGAGCGCTTTGGCGTGCAAGACAGCGAGCCGGTGATGAAGGCCGCCTACAGCGAACTGGTGGACGCTTACGGTCAGTCCACCCGCACGCGCTGGCCGGAAAAGGTCAGCAGCGACGAGCAGCTCAAGGTCGCGGCCGCCAAGGAGCAGCAACAACTGAAGGGGTGGCTTGCCGAGCGCGACAAATCCGCCCTGGATCAGTACGGCGGCTGGAACAAAGGTCCGGCGTTCGACGCCAGCGGCTTCTTTCGCACTGAAAAGCGCGACGGTCGCTGGTACCTGGTCACGCCCCAAGGCCATCCGTTCTACTCGCTGGGTGTCAACACCGTGGCTCCCGACAACAGCCAGACCTACGTGGCGGGGCGTGAGTGGATGTTTGCGGCGCTGCCCAAGGCCGGTGAACCCTTCGACAAGTATTACGGCAGCGGCGACAACCGTACCGGTAACGGCGCGGGCGAAGGGCGCGGTTTTGGCGCTGGGCGTTGGTACGATTTTTATGGCGCCAACCTGCAGCGCACCTATGGCGGTGAGGGCTTCGACCAGAAACGCTGGGTGACCCACACCCTCGACCGCCTGCAAGCCTGGGGCTTCAACACCGTGGGTAACTGGAGCGATCCGGATCTGGCCACGGCCGACCGTGTGCCTTACACCCTGCCGCTGTCGATTGTGGGGGACTACGCCAGCATCAGCACCGGCACCGACTGGTGGGGCGGCATGCCCGACCCGTTCGACCCGCGCTTCGCCATGGCCACTGAGCGCGCCGTGGCCATTGCCGCTCGCGATCATCGCGACGACCCGTGGCTGATCGGCTTCTTCGCCGACAACGAACTGGCCTGGGCCGGCCCTGGCAACGATGCAAAATCGCGCTATGCCCTGGCCTACGGCACCCTGCGCATGACCACCGACGTACCGGCCAAGCGTGCCTTCCTCAAACAATTGCGCGACAAGTACCGCAATGAAGAAGGTCTGTCGAAAGCCTGGGGCATCCACCTGGCCGGTTGGGAGCTGATGGAAGACCCCGGCTTCGAGCCGCCGATGCCCAGCCCGGAACACCCGGAAATCGAGGCCGACTTCAAGTATTTCCAGCAGACCTTCGCCGATGCCTACTTCAAGACCATCTCCGACTCGCTGAAATGGCACGCGCCCAACCAGCTGCTGCTGGGCGGACGCTATGCCGTGAGCACCCCCGAAGCCGTGGCGTCCTGTGCACAGTATTGCGATGTGCTGAGCTTCAATATGTATACCCTCAAGCCTCAGGACGGTTATGACTTCGCCGCCCTGCGCGCACTCGACAAGCCGGTATTGATCACCGAATTCAACTTTGGCTCGACCGACCGTGGCCCATTCTGGGGCGGGGTGACGCAACTGGCCCGTGAAGAAGAGCGGGGCGCAGCCTATGCCGCCTTCCTCAAGCAAGCCATGGCGGAGCCGTCGATTGTCGGCGTGCACTGGTTCCAGTACCTGGACCAGCCCGTGACCGGACGTCTGCTGGACGGTGAAAACGGTCACTTCGGCCTGGTTGGCATGACTGATGTACCCTTTCAGGGCTTTGTCGACAGCGTGCGTAAGAGCAACCTCGCGGCGGTCGACCAGTTGGGTAAGGAGGCCGAAAAAGCCAGGGCGGCCGGTGCGGCCCGCGAAAGCGAGGGTGGCCGCTCGGGCCAGGCGGGCAAAGGTGCGGGCCAGGGCTCCGGGCATGCCGGGGGGCACTCTGGAAATGGTCATTGATTCGTCGTTGACGGGTTCACAAATCCTACAATGGCTGGAACAATGTCGGCCACTGTTCACGCTGTTTTCTTGAGGTCGTTCCGGTGCAGATTCAGGGTCATTATGAGCTCCAGTTCGAAGCGGTACGTGAAGCGTTTGCCGCATTGTTCGATGACCCTCAGGAGCGCGGCGCCGGGCTTTGCATCCAGGTCGGCGGCGAGACGGTCGTCGATCTGTGGGGCGGCACCGCCGATAAGGATGGCGCCGAAGCCTGGCACAGCGACACGATCGTCAATCTGTTCTCCTGCACCAAGACCTTCACGGCGGTCACCGCCCTGCAACTGGTGGCCGAGGGCAAACTGAAACTGGATGCGCCCGTGGCCGATTACTGGCCGGAATTTGCGGCTGCGGGCAAAGCGTCCATCACTTTGCGCCAGTTGCTCTGCCATCAGGCCGGGCTGCCGGCGATCCGCGAGATGCTGCCCACCGAAGCCTTGTACGACTGGCAACTGATGGTCGATACCCTGGCGGCCGAAGCACCGTGGTGGACACCCGGCGAGGGCCATGGCTACGAGGCGATCACCTATGGCTGGCTGGTCGGTGAACTGTTGCGCCGTGCCGATGGGCGCGGGCCTGGCGAGTCTATCGTGGCGCGGGTGGCGCGGCCGTTGGGGCTGGACTTCCACGTGGGCCTGGCCGACGAAGAGTTTTACCGCGTCGCCCATATTGCCCGCAGCAAAGGCAATATGGGCGATGCTGCGGCACAACGCTTACTTCAAGTAATGATGCGTGAACCCACGGCGATGACGACACGTGCATTTGCCAACCCGCCGTCTATTCTGACCAGCACTAATAAACCCGAATGGCGGCGTATGCAGCAACCCGCGGCAAATGGTCACGGTAATGCACGGAGCCTGGCCGGGTTTTATAGTGGTTTATTGGACGGAAGTTTGCTGGAAAGCGATATGCTCGAACAATTGACTCGTGAACACAGTATCGGACCGGATAAAACCTTATTGACCCAGACCCGTTTCGGCCTGGGTTGCATGTTGGATCAACCGGAGCTGCCCAATGCTACGTTCGGCCTTGGTCCGCGCGCATTCGGGCATCCGGGGGCAGGGGGCTCGGTAGGGTTTGCCGACCCTGAGCATGATGTAGCCTTCGGTTTTGTGACTAATACCCTGGGGCCCTATGTACTTATGGACCCACGAGCTCAGAAGTTGGTCGGAATATTGGCCGGTTGTCTATAAACCCCTTGCTGTTTCACAATTTTTTGTTACAAAGGCACGTATAAGAAGACGCTGAACGCAATGATGTAACTTCAATGTTCTTTAAGCGTCTGGTTAACGGGGCATCTGGCCCCCTGGTTTTTTCTCATTTTGTGGATATCTCATGTTATCGAACAAGTCCTTGGCACTGGCGCTGTGCCTCACTATTACCGGCTGTGCACAAACTCCACAAAATGATGCCGAAGGCGGGCACTGGTGGTCATTTGGATCAGATAAGGCTGCTACCAAGGACGCAGTGACCCAGACCGACGCCAAGCCGGATACCAAGCCCGCTGCCGATGCCAAGCCTGTGGCGCCGGTCGCCGCTGCTCCTGCTTCTGCTCCGATAGCCAAGGCCGATACCGGCTTCAATTGGTGGCCATTCTCCGCCAAGAGCGCCGACGAAAAGGCCGCCGAGGCCAAGGCCGACCTGAAAGCCGACCTCCAGGCCGCCACCCCGGCTCCCGTGACCAAGACCGACACCGAAGCCCACTGGTGGTGGCCGTTCGATACCAAACCCAAGCCGCTGGCCAAGGTCGACGTGACCAACGTGCAGATGCCTGATCCGAAAGTCACCCAGGCCTGGTTGGACGATTATGAGCCGCGCCTGCGTGCCGCCATCAAGGACAGCAACCTGCAATTGGAACGCCGCGACAACGTACTGGTGGTGATTGCCCCGGTAGATGGTTCCTACAACCCGAAACGCCCGGCGATGCTGCTGCCGGTGACCCTCGGCCCGTTCACTCGCGTCGCCAAGGCCGTTGAAGCGGACCCCAAGACCGCCGTACTGGTGCTGGGCCATGTTGATGCCACCGGCAGCGCTCCGGCCAGCCAGGCTCTGAGCAAGGAGCGCGCGCAGTCGATCGCTTCGATTTTCAGCCTCAGCGGTTTGAAGCAGGACCGCCTGATGCTGCGTGGCATGGGCGATCTGATGCCGCGTGCCGCCAATGACAGTTCCCAGGGCCGTGCGCTGAATCGCCGCATGGAAATCATGTTCACTCAGCGTACAACTATGTTGGCGCTGCTGAGCCAGTACAACTCGGGCAAGACCCCGCCTGTGGCTGAAATGGTCGCCGTGCAGGATGTTCCCGCACCGGCCCCGGCGGCAAAAGCCCCGGCGAAGAAAGCGCCAGCCAAGAAAGCCGCCGCCAAGCCGGCCGCCAAGTCAGCCGCTAAAAAGGCCCCGGCCAAACCGGCTGCGAAGAAACCGGCTCCGGCCAAAGCCAAGGCTGCTGCACCGGCGAGCAACGACCAGGCGAAAAACTGATCCGTTGAACCACAAGGATAAAGCCGCATGACCCAGGCACTGGCCGATATGCGCCGTGACTACACACGGGACGGTTTGAGCGAGGCCCAGGCCCCGGACGAACCGTTTGCCTTGTTTCACCAGTGGTTCGCCGATGCGGTGAAAACCGAGCAGGCACCGGTGGAGGCCAATGCCATGACGCTGGCCACCGTCGACCAGGATGGTCGGCCGCACTGTCGCATCCTGTTGCTCAAGGGCCTGGATGCGCAGGGCTTTACCTTCTTTACCAACTATCAGAGCGCCAAGGGTGAACAACTGGCGGCGCGGCCGTTCGCGGCCATGACCTTTTTCTGGCCGACCCTCGAGCGCCAGGTGCGTATTGAGGGGCGCGTGGTCAAGGTCACGCCTGAAGAGTCGGACGCCTATTATCAGGTGCGTCCCCTGGGCAGCCGCCTGGGGGCGTGGGCATCGCCGCAGAGCAAGGTCATTCGCGATCGCGAAGAACTGCAGCAGTTGCTCAAGGCCACTGAACAACGTTTCAGCGACACCCAGCCCGATTGCCCCGAGCATTGGGGAGGCTACCGTTTGTTGCCGGAGCGCATCGAGTTCTGGCAAGGCCGCGCCAGCCGCCTGCATGATCGCCTCAACTATCGGCTGCAAGCGGGCCAATGGACGCGCGAGCGTCTTGCGCCCTGAGCGCCTCCTTTCGTCATCTCATCTGAATCATGCCCTGGGCGCCGAAGTCTTTATGTACGAGATTTCGGCGTTTTCGGCTGTATGACTACACTGATCAACCAGGCTATGGCATGGTGCGGCTTAGCTACCGCTCGTCGAGTCCTGTGGTGCCTACAGTCTGTACTCAGGCTGAATGAAAGCACTTTTCTGCCTGGCTTGCCGTGACAGGCGCCAAGCCGCAGCGTTTAATGAATACCTGTCCTTTGGAGTTGATGCTATGCGTAAGTCCGTTTTACTAGTTGCCTGCTTTACTACCCTGTCTTTGCTGCTGGGTGGCTGCGCCTCGAGTCTGACCGGCGACTCGTACTCCCGTGACGAGGCGCGTCGCGTGCAGACCGTTCGCATGGGCACCATTGAATCCCTGCGTCCGGTGAAAATCGAAGGCACCAAAACCCCAATCGGCGGTGCGGCCGGTGCAGTCATCGGCGGCGTTGGCGGCAGCGCCATCGGCGGCGGCCGTGGCAGCATCGTCACCGCTGTGATCGGCGCGGTAGCCGGTGGCCTGCTGGGCTCGGCCACCGAAGAGGGCCTGACCCGCACCCAGGGCGTGGAAATCACCGTTCGCGAAGACGACGGCAGCATGCGCGCCTACGTACAAGCCGTGCAGGAAAATGAGATCTTCCGCATTGGCGACCGCGTACGCATCATGACGGTTGACGGTACCAGCCGCGTTACCCGCTAAGCGGTCAGCGAAACGCAAAGAAAAACCCCAACCGGGTGACTGGTTGGGGTTTTTTGTTTGATAGGCCATGAGCTTGTCGTTTAGAAAGAACTTAATCGCACATAATAAAAAACCGCCTTAGTAGGGCGGTTTTTTATTGCAAACCCACTTTGGCAAGGGCTTGCGGTCTCACGGGAGCACTGACGTGTTCACGATACTACTGCTTTTTCAGCGCGCAGAGCAAGGCTTGAGGATCAGTGGTTCTCATGGATGTAATGATCTTTTTTGGTGTTTGGCTATCACCTAAACTAGGAAATGACGGCTTTCTTGCGACTCGCCATCGCCGTTACCGCATAACCAATAAACGCCGCCAATATCGACCCGGTCAGAATCCCCATGCGATCCTCGCCGGCAAACTCGCTGACACCCGGTACGAAGGCCAGTGAGCCGACAAACAGGCTCATGGTAAAGCCGATACCACACAGAATCGCTACCCCCAGCACCTGGCCCCAGTTCGCGCCGCTGGGCAGTGAGGCGATGCCGGTCTTGATGGCCAGCCAGGTCAGGCCGAACACACCGATGGTCTTGCCGATCAACAGGCCGGCGGCGATGCCCATGGGTACGTGATGGGTAAAGCTTTCGAGGCTGACGCCGGTGAGGGACACCCCGGCGTTGGCAAACGCGAACAGCGGCAGGATGGCGTAGGCCACCCACGGGTGCAGGGCGTGTTCCAGGGTCAGCAAGGGCGAGGTCTCGGCATTGCGGGTGCGCAATGGAATGCAGAACGCCAGGGTCACGCCGGCCAGGGTGGCATGCACGCCGCTCTTGAGCACGCACACCCACAGGATCAGGCCGATGATCATGTACGGCCCGAGTTTGACCACACCCAGGCGATTCATCGCAATCAAGGCGATCAAGCAGGCCGCTGCGCCCGCCAGGGATGCCCCGGACAGGTCGGCGGAATAGAACAGCGCAATGACGATGATGGCGCCCAGGTCGTCAATGATTGCCAGGGTCATCAGGAACAGTTTCAACGACACGGGTACACGCTTGCCCAGCAGCGCCAGCACGCCCAGCGCAAAGGCGATATCCGTGGCCATCGGGATCGCCCAACCGGCGAGGGCCGCAGGGTTGTCCTTGTTCAACGCCCAGTAGATGAGCGCGGGCACGACCATGCCGCCGATAGCCGCTGCGCCCGGAAGCACCACCTGCGACGGTTTGGACAGGTGCCCATCGAGCAGCTCGCGCTTGACCTCGAGGCCGATCAGCAGGAAAAACAATGCCATCAGGCCGTCATTGATCCACAGCAGGGCGGGCTTGGCGATCTGCAGCGCGCCAACCTGGGCCACCACGGGCGTGTCGAGAAAGGCGCCGTACAGGTGTGACAACGGTGAGTTGTTGATGATCAGCGCCAAGGCGGCTGCGGCGATCAACAACAGGCCACTGGCGGCTTCCAGCTGGAAAAAACGGGTAAAAGTGCTACGCAGAGGCAAGGGATGCTCTCCAATCCAGGTTCAATAGGTGGGTACCCTAACCCGTACCGTTAGTTGTTAAAACAAAAGTTATATTCTTATTTGTTATAAGCGTCAGGTAGAGCCGGCGTTGCGTCTAAGCCTAGCAATTGTGTGTCCAATTGAGTCGTTACTGTATCTGTGTGCAGTGTAGGAAACCCCCTAATATCGGGCCGAAATCCTTAGAGAAGTCTCATCATGAGCGACCACCGTCCCTGGGCCCGCGAAGCCATACGTATCATTGAATCGGATTTCCAGCGCAGCGCCGACACCCACCTGATCCCTTTGCCGTTGCCGGGCTTGCCGGGTATCGAGCTGTATTTCAAGGACGAGTCCAGCCACCCGACCGGCAGCCTGAAGCACCGGCTGGCGCGTTCCCTGTTCCTGTATGCGTTGTGCAACGGCTGGCTGAAGCCCGGTGCACCCGTGATCGAGGCTTCCAGCGGTTCGACGGCCATCTCCGAAGCGTATTTCGCGCGCCTGCTTGGCCTGCCGTTCATTGCCGTGATGCCCGCCACCACCTCCCAGGAAAAGATCGCCCAGATTGCCTTTTATGGCGGCAAGAGCCACCTGGTGCAGGACCCTACGCAGATTTATGCCGAGTCCGAACGCCTGGCGCAGGAGGGCGGCGGCCACTTCATGGACCAGTTCACCTACGCCGAGCGCGCCACCGACTGGCGCGCGAACAACAACATTGCCGAGTCGATCTTCCAGCAGTTGCGTTTCGAACAGCATCCGGAGCCGAGTTGGCTGATTTCCAGCCCAGGCACCGGCGGCACTACCGCGACCCTGGGACGCTATGTGCGCTATCGCCAGCATTGCACCCGTGTGCTGTGTGCCGATGCCGAACGTTCGGTGTTTTTCGATTATTACCTGAGCGGCGACGCCAGCCTGCGCCTGGATTGTGGTTCACGGATCGAAGGGATCGGCCGGCCACGGGTCGAAGCCTCGTTTTTGCCGGCGGTGATCGATGCGATGGTCAAGGTGCCGGACGCGCTGTCCCTGGCGGCCATGCATTACCTGGCCGAGCGGTTGGGCCGGCGTGTGGGAGGCTCCAGCGGGACGAACCTAATCGGTGCGCTGGTGGCTGCGCAACAGATGAAAGCGGCGGGGGAGTCGGGGTCAATCGTGGCGATTCTATGCGATGGGGGAGAGCGCTATGCCACCACTTACTATGATCAGGCGTGGCTGGCGGGGCAGGGGTATGCATTGGAAGGCCTGATCGCCGCAGTTGCAGCGAGTGTCGAGCGCGGTGATGCGCTACCCGACACTGTCCTGCGCGCCAATATCTGACGCACCACAAACCAAATGTGGGAGGGGGCTTGCCCCCGATTGCTGTGTGTCAGTCCAAGAGGCTCCGACTGAATCACTGCTATCGGGGCAAGCCCCCTTCCACATGTTCTCAGGCCTCGATGCCCAGCATATCCCGCGCCAAGGCTTCGGCAATCCGAATGCCATCGACGCCTGCCGAGAGGATGCCCCCGGCATAACCCGCGCCTTCACCGGCCGGGAACAGGCCTTTGACGTTCAGGCTCTGCATCGACTCGTTGCGGGTAATGCGCAGTGGTGAAGAGGTGCGGGTCTCGATACCGGTCAGCACCGCATCGTGCAGCGAGTAGCCTTTGATCTGCTTCTCGAACGCCGGCAAGGCTTCGCGGATGGCTTCGATGGCGAAGTCCGGCAAGGCCAGCGCCAGGTCGCCCAACGACACGCCAGGTTTGTAGGACGGTTCCACACTGCCCAGTGCGGTGGAGGGTTTGCCGGCGATGAAGTCACCCACCAGTTGCGCCGGGGCCTCGTAGTTACTGCCGCCGAGGATATAGGCGTGGGACTCCAGGCGCTCCTGCAACTCGATACCGGCCAGCGGGCCACCTGGGTAATCCACCTCGGGGGTAATGCCGACCACGATGCCAGAGTTGGCATTGCGCTCGTTACGCGAGTATTGGCTCATGCCGTTGGTCACGACACGATGGGGTTCTGAGGTCGCAGCCACGACGGTGCCGCCCGGGCACATGCAGAAGCTGTAGACCGAACGGCCATTCTTGGCGTGGTGCACCAGCTTGTAGTCCGCTGCGCCCAGCTTCGGGTGGCCGGCGTATTTGCCCAGGCGTGCGGCGTCGATCAGCGACTGCGGGTGCTCGATACGGAAACCCACCGAGAACGGCTTGGCTTCCATGTACACGCCGCGGTCGTGGAGCATGCGGAAGGTGTCACGGGCGCTGTGGCCCAAGGCAAGAATCACGTGCCTGGAGAGGATCTGCTCGCCGCCGTCGATGACCACGCCGTTCAACTGGCCGTCTTCGATCAACACGTCGGTGACCCGCTGCTCGAAGCGCACTTCACCGCCCAGGGCGATGATCTGCTGGCGCATGTTTTCCACCACGCCGGTCAGGCGGAAGGTGCCGATATGCGGTTTGCTGACATACAGAATCTCTTCCGGCGCGCCGGCCTTGACGAACTCGTGCAGCACCTTGCGCCCGTGGAATTTCGGGTCCTTGATCTGGCTGTACAGCTTGCCGTCGGAGAAGGTCCCGGCGCCGCCCTCACCGAACTGCACGTTGGACTCGGGGTTGAGCACGCTTTTGCGCCACAGGCCCCAGGTGTCCTTGGTGCGTTGGCGCACTTCCTTGCCGCGTTCGAGGATGATCGGCTTGAAGCCCATCTGTGCCAGCAGCAGCCCGGCGAAAATCCCGCAGGGGCCAAAGCCCACTACGATTGGCCGCTCAACCAGGCCTTCCGGCGCCTGGCCCACCACCTTGTAGCTGACATCCGGCGCCGGATTGACGTTGCGGTCGTCTGCAAACTTGAGCAGCAGGGCGGCTTCGCCCTTCACGTTCAGGTCGACGGTGTAGATGAAGCACAGCTCCGAGGACTTCTTGCGGGCATCATAGCTGCGCTTGAACAGGGTGAAATCGAGCAGGTCATCACTGGCGATGCCCAGGCGCTGCACGATGGCAGGCCGCAGGTCTTCTTCGGGATGGTCGATGGGCAGCTTGAGTTCGGTGATTCGTAACATGACAGGATCCGGTAGGCGGCGGGCAAGAAGGCCGGCTGTTTTGCAAACCGGCGATTATAAGCCCCAATAGGGTTTTTCCGTCAGGTTAAAACGACGCGCGCAGCAATCAGTCGTCCCGCGAGCCGCCAAATGCCGCGCAACCACGCTGTACCTGGCCGTTGACGCGCAATTCGGCGCTCATGTGCTGCAGGCTGCCGCTCATGCTGTCGACACAGCGCTGCGGGGCGACCCACAATTCGATGTGCTGGTTATTGGCGTCGGTCATCAGGTTGAAGCGCCCATCGCCCAGTTGCTCTTCGACATAAGGCACCGCCAGAGGTGGCTGACCTTCGCGTTCCAGCACCATGCCCTTGGCTGTGACGCTCATCGCCCAGGCCGGCTTATGGCCGTTTGCCCGCAGAATCATGCGTTTGAAGTCCGGGTCGTTGCAGGCCGAAGTCGAGCGCTCCACGCGATACACCTGTTGCAGGTCCACCGAGCCCTGAGTGCCGCTGGCGACGCCGGAAAACTTGCCGCGCAAATCGGCAAACAACGTGCCTTGCTGGCCCGCGAGGGAGGCGGCTTCCTGCAGGATGCTGGTGCCGGCGGTATCGTTGACCACATAGTTGCGCTGGTCGCCGCAGGGCTGGAACAACAGCTTGTTCTCAACCGCCGTCAATTCTCCCTGCATGCGGGTCAGCCCGACGGTAGACAGCTTGGCAGGCTCGCTGTCGAACATCTGGCAAGCGGCGAACAAGGGGAACAGGGCTAGCAGGGTAAAGGTCGAGGCGGCACGCATTTTCGGTCTCCAGACAAGTGCCGTCACGTTACGCAGGCTCGCGTCGCATCACAAGCCTGCGGCGCAGCTTCAGGCGTTTCTTACAAACCTGAAACTCAGCCCACGATAAAGGTCTGGCCGGTCTGCAAGCCCTCGACACTTTTCGCGTAGGCCAAAGCCACTTCGGCGCCGGCTACCGGTTTGAATCCACGGAAATACGGGGCGTAGCTGCCCATGGCTTCCACCAGGACCGTCGGGCTCACGCAATTGACGCGCAACCCACGGGGCAGTTCGATTGCCGCCGCTTTGACGAAGGCGTCCAGCGCGCCGTTGACCAGCGCCGCCGAGGCGCCGGTGCGGATCGGATCACGGTTCAGGATGCCGCTGGTGAAGGTAAACGACGCGCCGTCATTGGCGAACTCGCGGCCGATCAGCAGCAGGTTGACCTGGCCCATCAGCTTGTCACGCAAGCCCAGTTCGAAGTCGGCTTCACTCATCTCGCCCAGCGCCACGAAGCTCACGCTGCCTGCCGCGCAGATCAGCGCGTCGAACGTGCCGGTCTGCTCGAACAGCGTGCGTATCGAGGCGCTGTCGCTGATATCGACCTGGAAGTCGCCGCTGTTACGACCGATGGCAATCACGTCGTGACGCTGCGTCAGCTCCGCCTTGATCGCTGAACCGATCGTGCCGTTGGCACCAATCAAAAGGATTTTCATCGCGCTGTTCCTCCAGAGGTTAGATGGAGGTTAAGTCTAGAGTGGCTTTTTCTTTGGATAAACGTGCTAATAGGCAACATTTGGTTTTCATTTGGAAACAATCGATGAGCGAAATGGACGACCTGGCGGCCTTCGCCGTCTTGATCGAAGCCGGCAGTTTCACCTTGGCGGCCGAGCAGCTGGGGTGCAGCAAGGGGCAATTGTCCAAGCGCATCAGTCAGTTGGAAGCGCGGTTCGGCGTGGTGCTGTTGCATCGCACCACGCGCAAGCTGAGCCTTACCGCCGCGGGTACGGCGTTACTGCCCCAGGCACAAGCGCTGGTGGTGCAGGTGGAACGTGCGCGTCAGGCACTGGCGCGGCTTAAGGATGACCTGGCCGGGCCGGTGCGTATGACGGTTCCGGTTTCATTGGGAGAAACATTCTTCGATGGTTTGTTGCTGGAATTTTCCAAGCAATACCCGCAGGTGCAGATCGAGCTGGAGCTTAACAACAGCTACCGGGACCTGGCGCGCGATGGCTTTGACTTGGGCGTTCGCTCGGGGGCCATCGAGAATGAGCGCCTTGTGGTCAAGCCTCTGCTGGCCTGGCATGAGATGACCTGCGCCAGCCCGGCCTATCTGGAACAGCATGGCGAGCCGCAGACCCCGGCAGACCTGGCGGCGCATAGCTGCCTGCTCAACAGCCATTACAGCGGCCGCGAGGAATGGCTGTACCACCAACAACACGAATTGCTGCGGGTAAAGGTGAGCGGCACCTTCGCCTCCAACCACTACAACCTGCTGAAAAAAGCCGCGTTGGTCGGCGCCGGTATTGCCCGCCTGCCGTCCTACGTTCTGCCCGCGGAACTGGCTGACGGCCGATTGCGCTGGCTGCTGCGCGACTATCAGACACGCAGCATGCCGATGTACCTGGTGCATCCCTATCAGGGCGGCCTGCCACGGCGCACGCAGGTGTTGGCCGACTATCTGGTGGACTGGTTCAAGCGCAGCGGCGAGGCGCTGGATCGACTTCAGCGATAGCGACGGGCAATCAGGTGGTCGATGGACAGGCAGCCTGGGCCTTTGGCAAGCAACAGCAATAACAGCGCAAGCCAGGTGCCGTGAGTGGGATAGGCGTCCGGGTAGACAAACAGCTGAATGGTCAGGGTCATGCCGATCAATGCAAGGGCCGAGAATCGCGTGGCCAGTCCCAGCAGGATCAGTACCGGGAAGAAGTGCTCGGCAAATGCTGCCAGGTGCGCGGCGACTTCCGGGGACAACAGTGGGACGTGGTATTCGCTGCGAAACAACGGCAAGGTCGAAGCGGCAAGTCTGGGTTCGCCGAGTTCGAAGGTGCCGTTGATCAGGTCGATGGCGAAGCCTTCGACCTTGGTTTGCCCCGACTTCCAGAACACCGCCGCGATGGAGAAGCGTGCGATAAAAGCGATCAGGCTGCAGGGGATTTTTTCGAGAAGGGCTATGGCCTGTTTCAGCAGGCCGGCAGCGGAACTGTTCATGGCGATACCTTTTGTTCCAGGTGTAAATGAGTGATGGCGTCGTGGCTGATCAACAGCGTCAGGCAGCGATGCAGGTCGAATTCGGACGAGGCCTGCAAGGCATGCTCCACCGCCATTTCCAGCCCCGTGCCCTGGTTCAGGCAGTTGATAAAGGCCACCGAGCCGCTGTCGATAGCAAAGACCTTGACCGCCAAGTCCTGGCGCAAGACCAGGGCGCTTTGAGCAGGCCAGGGGCTCAAGCCTGCGAGGTCGCCGTCAGTCTGGTGCGCAGCCCAGACCGTCACCACCGCAAAGGCGGAACTCAGCGTGGCGAGCGATGGATGCAATTGCAGGCTCAACTGCCCCAGATTCTCTTGACCCTGCAGATGTTGAAGAATGTGCTGCTGGCAAAGCGTCGGCGTGTCGGCTGCGTGATAGGCACGTATCCGCAGGCGCTCCAGCCGTGCGACATCCGCCAGGTAAGGGACGCTGTCGGCCGGTTCGAATGCCTGGATAAAGTCGGCCAATCGGCTGCCGTACTCGTTGATCAGCGGGCTGGCGGGTGGGTTGGCCTGGATGAAAAGGCCAGCCATGGCGCGGAAGAATTCATCGCCCACCAGCTGCAACGTCACCGGGTAACTGGCCGTCAGCGCATTGATCAACGAGCCATGGACATTGTTGCGGTACACCGCAAAGCGGCTGGCGGGGTCGGCGCCGTTGCTGCTGAACAGGCCATCCGGGCAGCCACCGTGTGCCGCGAGCAGCGCATCGGCAAACGCGCTCTGAACACTCATGGCCTCACCTGCGCCAGGCAACGTTCGGCTTGCCGGGCCTCGGCGTGCAGCACACTGAAGGCCGGCACCTGGTTATCACGCTCGATCAGTGTGGCCACCGGCCCCGTGCGTTTGAGCACTTGTTCGTAGAGCCGCCACACCGCATCGTCGATCGGCGCACCGTGATCATCGATGAGCAGTCGATCGCCCAGGCTGTCGGAATCTTCGGCAAAGCCAGCCAGATGTATTTCGCCGACGGTATGCAACGGCAGGGCATCAATGTAGGTCAGCGGGTCACGCTGGTGATTGATGCAAGACACGTAGACGTTATTCACGTCCAGCAGCAAACCGCAGCCGGTGCGCCGGACGATCTCGCTGATGAAGTCGGTTTCGTCCAGGGTGGAGCGCTGGAACTGCACGTAAGTTGACGGGTTCTCCAGCAGCATCGGCCGCTTGAGCGTGCTTTGCAGCTGGTCTATGTGCTCGCATACCCGAGCCAGGGTCGGCGCATCGTAGGCCAGGGGCAGCAGGTCATTGAGAAATACCGGGCCATGGCTGGACCAGGCCAGGTGTTCGGAAAACGAGTGGGGTTGATAGCGTTCAATCAGCCTGGCCAACCGCGCCAGGTGCTCAGGGTTCAGTGGGCTTTCGCCACCGATGGAGAGACCCACGCCGTGCAACGACAGTGGGTAGCGTTCGCGGATCAACCCCAGGTAGTGGTGAAAAGGGCCGCCGGCAACCATGTAGTTTTCGGCATGCACTTCAAAGAAACCGATGTCGGGTGAAGTCCCGAGCACCTCGGTGAAGTGCTCGTTCTTCAGTCCCAGTCCGGCCCGATGCGGCAGACCGGGTGCCTGAGCCTGGGAGACGGCTTGCAGGGATGAAAGGGTCATCATCAGTACTCAGGTTACGCAGGGTTTCAGGACTTTGCGGAGAAGGCCGCTTCCTGGCCGAAACCGGTCGGCGAGGTGGTGCTTGGGGTCTTGAGGCAGGTACCGGCTGGGACCAGTTTCCAGGCGTTGGCCTGATCTTTGGTTTTCGAGGTACCGGCGCATGAAGTGCCAGCGCCTGCGGCGCAGTCGTTCTTGCCGGCTTCGGCGACACCGAAGCATTTCTGCATGTCGTCAGCGGCATGGGCGGTGGTGGTCAGGGCGGACAGGCTCAGGGCCGAACCAAGGGCAAGGACGAGGGTGGCGGCGGACAGTTTGGTGGTCATGGTGTATCTCCAGCAGTGGTTTGAGGTGGCAGGCTTGATTGCTTGCTCACACCACTAGAGACGGTACGGAGAAATTCGTTACAACGGTGTAGGAGAAAACTTTTTAAATCATCAATAAAAAAAGGAGTCGGTTTCCCGGCTCCTTTCATGGTCGTTACACAGCGAGGTAATCAACCGCCCAGATAGGCTTCACGCACCTTCGGATCCGTCAGCAATTGCTCGCCCGTGCCCTGCATCACCACCCGGCCATTCTCCAGCACATAGGCACGGTCAGCGATTTTCAGCGCCTGGTTGGCGTTCTGCTCCACCAAAAACACCGTCACACCGTCCTTGCGCAGTTGTTCGATGATGTCGAAGATCTGCTGGATGATGATCGGTGCCAGGCCCAGCGACGGCTCGTCCAGGAGCAGCAGCTTGGGCTTGCTCATCAATGCGCGGCCGATGGCGAGCATTTGCTGCTCGCCGCCGGACATGGTGCCGCCGCGCTGGCTGAAGCGTTCCTTGAGACGGGGGAACAGGTGCAGCACCTTGTCCATCTGCTCCTGGTACTCACCCTTGTCGGTAAAGAACCCGCCCATGGCCAGGTTCTCTTCGACGGTCAGGCGCGAGAACACCCGACGGCCTTCCGGCACCACTGCAATGCTCTTGCGCATGATTTCGGCAGAGTGCTTGCCCACCAGTTCTTCACCCATATAACGAATGCTGCCGCTGTGGGCCTGGGGCGACCCGCACAGAGTCATCAGCAACGTCGACTTGCCGGCCCCATTGGCGCCGATCAGGGTCACGATCTCACCCTGGCGCACTTCCACATTGACGCTGTGCAGGGCCTGGATCTTGCCGTAGAAAGTGGAAACGTTTTCAAATTGCAGCATTTTACGCTTCCCCCAGATAGGCTTTGATCACTTCAGGATTGTCGCGGATCTGCTCCGGCGTCCCGTTGGCCAGCGGCGTGCCCTGGTTGATCACCACGATATGGTCGGAGATGCTCATGACCAGTTTCATGTCGTGTTCGATCAACAGCACGGTGGCGTCGTTTTCCTCACGCAGCACGCCGATCAGCGCCTTGAGGTCCTCGGTTTCCTTGGGGTTAAGGCCCGCGGCAGGTTCGTCGAGCATCAGGATGCGCGGGCGGGTCATCATGCAGCGGGCGATTTCCAGGCGACGTTGCTGGCCGTAGGCGAGGGTACCGGCCGGGCGGTTGGCGAACTCGGTGAGGTTGACCTTGTCCAGCCAGTACGCCGCGTACTCCATGGCCTCGCGCTCGCTCTTGCGGAACGCCGGGGTCTTGAACAGGCCCGCGAAGAAGTTGGTGTTCAAGTGACGGTGCTGGGCGATCAATAGGTTCTCGACTGCCGTCATGTCCTTGAACAACCGCACGTTCTGGAAGGTCCGCACCACGCCTTTGCGCGCGATTTCGTGGCCGGCCAGGCCCTGTATGGGTTGGCCGTCCAGCAGGATGCTGCCGCCGCTCGGCTTGTAGAAACCGGTGAGGCAGTTGAACACCGTGGTCTTGCCGGCGCCATTGGGGCCGATCAGCGCTACCACTTGTTTCTCTTTGACGGTCAGGGCCACGCCGTTGACCGCCAGCAAGCCGCCGAAGCGCATGCTCAGATTTTCGACTTTCAGGATCTCGCGGCTCATTTGCGCAGCTCCATGTGTGGACGTTGCATGGGCAGCAGGCCTTGAGGGCGCCAGATCATCATCAGCACCATGAGGGCGCCGAACATCAACATGCGGTATTCACTGAAGTCGCGCATCAGTTCCGGGAGCAGCGTCATTACCACGGCAGCCAGGATCACGCCCAGTTGCGAGCCCATACCACCCAATACGACAATCGCCAAAATGATTGCTGACTCGAGGAAGGTAAACGACTCAGGTGTAACCAGCCCCTGACGTGCAGCAAAGAAGCTGCCGGCAAAACCGGCGAATGTCGCCCCGAGGGTGAATGCCGAGAGTTTGATTACTGTCGGGTTCATACCCAGCGCCCGGCAGGCTATTTCGTCTTCACGTAATGCTTCCCAGGCTCGGCCGATCGGCATGCGCAGTAAGCGATTGATCACGAACAAGGTCGCAAGCACCAGCAACAGCGCAATCAGATAGAGAAACACTATCTTGTCAGATCCGCTGTAAACCAAACCGAAGTACTCATGAAACGTTTGTCCGCCATCAGGCGCAGTTTTATCGAGCGGAAGACCGAAAAACGTTGGCTTGGGAATGTTGCTTATGCCGTTCGGCCCACCGGTGAGGTCGGTCAGGTTGCGAAGGAACAGACGAATTATTTCCCCGAAGCCGAGCGTCACGATTGCCAGGTAGTCGCCGCGCAGTCGCAACACTGGGAAACCCAGAAGGAAACCGAAGGTGGCAGCCATCATTCCGGCAATTGGCAGGCAGATCCAGAAGCCCCAGCCGAGGTAGTGCGACAGCAGTGCGTAGGTATAAGCGCCAACAGCGTAAAAGCCTACGTAACCCAGGTCGAGCAACCCCGCCAGGCCCACCACAATGTTCAACCCCAGCCCAAGCATCACGTAAATCAGGATCAAGATACCGATATCCACCGCACCTCGGGAGCCAAAAAACGGCCATACAAGGGCGGCGGCGATCAGGGCGATGATGATGTAACGCTGTGTACGCGGGAGGGTCAGGAATTGGCTGACTTTGGGTGAAACCAACGGACCACGATTGCGTTTGAATAACCCACCAAGCTGGTGGGTAAACAGTACCCGCAAAAACATCAGAACCGAACACACCGCGATGATGCTCAACGTCAGCGGCCCGGTACCATGCACTTCCAGGTTGATGCCGACAATGCTCAGCTTGAGACCGAGTACCGGAAAGGCCACGGCCCAGACCAGCAAGGCGCTGAAAAACGCCGATTTAAGATATCTGCTCATACTTTCTCAACCTCCGGACGGCCCAGGATGCCGGTCGGACGGAACAACAGCACCAGAACCAACAGGCCGAACGCGACGACGTCCTTGTACTGGTCACCGAAGATATCGGCGCCAAAGGCTTCGGCCACACCCAGCACCAGCCCGCCGAGCATGGCGCCCGGAATGCTGCCGATGCCGCCCAATACCGCCGCGGTAAAGGCCTTGAGGCCCACCAGGAAACCGGCGTTGGGGTTGATCACGCCGTATTGCATGCTCAGCAACACGGCCGCCACGGCCGCCAGCGCAGCACCAATGACGAAGGTCAGGGCGATGATGTTGTTGGTGTTGATGCCCAACAGGTTGGCCATCTTGATGTCTTCGGCGCAGGCCCGGCAGGCGCGCCCCAGACGGGAGCGGGAGATGAACAGCGTCAGGCCCAGCATGGCCACCAGAGTGACCACGAAGACCAGAATCTGCATGTACGAAATCAGCACTTCTTGTGCACCACCCGGGCCGAAGGAGATGCTCCCCGGAATCAGGTTGGGAATGGACTTGTCCTTGGAGTCCTGGGACAGCAATACGGTGTTCTGCAGGAAAATCGACATGCCGATGGCGGAAATCAGCGGGATCAACCGGTTGCTGCCGCGCAGGGGCCGGTAGGCGACGCGCTCGATACTGTAGCCATAGGCACTGGTCACGACGATCGATGCCAGGAACGCAGCGGTCATCAACAGCGGCAGGGAGTGGATCCCCATCATGGCCAACCCGGCAAGGGCGATAAAGGCCACGTAGGAACCAATCATGTACACCTCGCCATGGGCGAAGTTGATCATTCCAATGATGCCGTAAACCATGGTGTAGCCAATGGCTATCAAGGCATAAGTGCTGCCAATGGTCAGCCCATTAACCAGCTGTTGGAAAAAATGATAGAGCTCAGGCATTACAGCGCTCCTAAAAACCCGATACGCATTTCACTGGTGGAGTCATTTCCGGCCTGTGCCCTGTTCTTTGACCAGGTTGCACAAAGCGTTTGCCAGCGAACCGCTGGTGACGGTTTTAAGATTTTCAGGTGAGCCAGCGCCCGGATCGCGGGTGACATGGCCCATAAACCTCGTAAAACAAAGCCCACTGCTCTCACAGTGGGCTTGTTGACCAGTAACGCCTGGCTTACTGAGGGGAAACTTCGGTTTTTGGTTTACCGAAATGCCATTCGTAGACCACGAACTTGAAGTCCTTCAGGTCGCCCTTGGCATCGAAGCTCAGGTCACCAGTAGGGGTCTTGAAGGTACCGGCGTGGATGGCTTCGGCCACCTTGGCAGTGTCTTCGCTTTTCGCGGCCTTGATACCGCCGGCGATCACTTCGATGGCCGAGTAGGCCGGGAACACGAACGGACCGGTCGGGTCCTGCTTGTTCTTGGCAAACTCTTCAACGATGGCTTTGTTGGCAGGGTCGGTGTCGAAGGATTTCGGCAGGGTCACCAGCAGGCCTTCGGAAGCGCCCTGGGCGATTTGCGAGATGGAGTCGTTGCCGACGCCTTCAGGGCCCATGAACTTGGCGTTCAGGCCTTTTTCCTTGGCCTGGCGCAGGATCAGGCCCAGCTCAGGGTGGTAGCCGCCGTAGTAGACGAAGTCGACGTTGGCTTGCTTGAGTTTCTGGATGATCGAGGAGAAGTCCTTGTCACCGGCGTTCAGGCCTTCGAAGACGGCAACCTTGGTGCCTTTTTCTTCAAGGGTCTTCTTCACGGCGCTGGCAATGCCTTCACCGTACTGCTGCTTGTCGTGCAGTACGGCGACGATTTTCGGCTTCACGTGGTCGGCGATGTAGTTGCCGGCCGCTGGGCCTTGCGCGCTGTCCAGACCGATGGTGCGGAAGATCAGCTTGTAGCCACGGGAAGTGATTTCAGGGCTGGTGGCAGCCGGGGTAATCATGATGACGCCTTCGTCTTCATAAATATCCGACGCTGGCTGAGTGGAGCTGGAGCAGAGGTGGCCGACCACGAACTTGACGCCGTCGTTAACCACTTTGTTGGCGACGGCAACGGCTTGTTTCGGATCGCAAGCGTCGTCGTATTCCTTGGCTTCAAGCATTTTGCCGTCCACGCCGCCCTTGGCGTTGATGTCGGCGATGGCTTGCTTGGCACCCATGAATTGCATGTCGCCGTATTGCGTCACCGGACCGGTCTTGGGACCGGCGATGCCGATCTTGATGGTGTCGGCTGCGAACGAATGGCCGGCAACCCCAGCCAGGACCATAGCGGCAAACAGTTTGGAAATCTGCTTAGTAGCCTTATTCATAGTGCTCCACTCTTACTGTTGTATTTTTTATAGTTCCAGCGGCCTTGTGAGCTGCAGAACCGGATCAGATATCGCGGATATCCCCCCGGCATTGCCCTGGCAACTGTACCGGTACAGTGTAGAGCGCCGGTTGATCGCTTGGAAAGCTGGCTGCTGGGGGCAAAACCCGGTGGTGTCGCTTAACTGAAAGAAAAAGACAGAATTGCGGCGGGATGATGCTAGCTTTTCAAGCATTCCCTGGCTATTCCGACACTTTCAATCGCTACTTCATTTGCTACTGGGTTTTTCTGGCTGAGCCACGACGCTATGATTGCGCCGATTTTCTACTCAGGTGAATTCCCATGACGCAAGAACCAAGCACCCTCTATGCCAAGCTGCTCGGTGAAACCGCCGAAATTTCCTGGAAGGAGCTTGAACCGTTCTTTGCCAAGGGTGCCCTATTGTGGGTCGATGCCAGCCTGGATTTGATCGAAGCCGCCGAGGGAATGGCCGAAGACAACCGTGGCAAAGTCGCCGCTTGGTTGGCTGCGGGGAGCCTTGGCGAAGTGTCTGCGACGCGGGCATTGGACGTGGTCGAACGGGACCCGCGCTTGTGGGCGGTGGTGGTCTCGCCATGGATCCTGATCCAGGAAAGGGCGTGACTCTGATGGCCTGCACTCATTTGGCGCGAACTGGCGAAGCGTTAAAGTGGGTAATCGAGTAGCGTGATGGCTCTTTGCCGTAGAGAAACGTCACACGCAAGGGTGACGTTAACGTCACGGGCACAGTTGTATGACTTCTGCCACGCCGTTTTAATTGTTATAGCGTATGTCATGATCCTTCCCGTAAGTATGTAACGCTGTTTCCAGCGATACATCCGTAATTCTCAGCCCTGAAATCATTGACTCAGGGCTCGACCATGCAACCGACTTACCGATTGTCCTCAACGCCTGCCGCAAGCCTTACGGCGACGCAGGATAACGACTACAAGACCCACTACCGTGAACAACTCCAGGGCATCGACACCACACTGCAGTTCCTGCGGTCTCGACCCACCTTCTCGTCCTTCATCAACGAACGGGTAAATGCGACGTTCACGTCGACCGCAAACGTGGACGCGTCTCGGGTGTTTATCAAAAGCGATCCGAGCGACGTTGTGGTTGCGCAGGACGCCGTTCAGGCGACTCGGCTGCTTCCCAGCGTGATGGATGCTGTAATCAGACGAATCGTTGACAAGCAACCCGCGTCTTTTGCCAGTTGCAGTACTACGTTTACCTTTGACCGCGACGAGGAAGCCGACGAGCACTTGCCCTCGTCACTGACACCGGCTGCATTTGACACGTTTCTCGATGAACTGTCGGCTTCGCTGCAGACGGCCTACCGGGCTTGCCTGGACGCTTTCTGGAAACAGGCAGTCAGTACGACCGACCCGCGCTTGCCCCAGGACTCTGTGATCTCGGCACGTAGCAAACAGATAAGCGTGGAGGCTTCGTTGCTCAGGGCCGATGGAACGCTGAACACCAACGGCTTGCGCCTGGTCGAGACGTTCGTGGCATATCCCGATGCGCTCGCGCGGCAAGCAAGGCCCAATAGGCCAGCGGCCTACGCCGTGGTGTTGAAGGGCGCAGGCACTGGCGCTGATATGCCTTTGCATGGTGCGGTGATGCTGACCGCCCAGGATCCTTTCGATTCTTCCTCCGATAGAGGTAAGCCCCTCGCATCGCTCGTGGCTCGGCCGGTAACAACCAGTGTCAATGTGGGGATCGTTGTTTTGTTTACACCTAATCGAGGCCTGGAGGCGTTCCCGTCCTTGGCGCTTCTCGATAAGGAACTGCATCGGCGATTAAACACCGACTACGAGTTCGATGGCCTCTTCTCTCTGCTTGCGGACAAACACTACGAGCCGGCGGCGACCCTGCGTGACAAGGCACAGACCACCGGTTGCTTTGACTATAAAGAAATCCTTGAATCAGTCTTCAGCGCCAGCGTGGCGGCGCAGTATGAAAAGCTGGTCGATGATTTTGCGTTCATGGTGAGTCGGTACCAGCGCCGTGGCACAGATGAAGACTTCAGCCAACTGCCAGTCAGTCTGGACCGAACCACGGACATGCAAAAGTGCTTCGGCGTAAGCGAGGTGTTGCGCGCTCGTGAAACCAAACGCTCCAAGGTCGAACTCGAGCAGTTTTTAAGCGCGGCCTCAGAGGCCGATAAACAGACCTGGGCAATAGCCGCGCGTGACTACCTGGGCGAACTTGAACGTGCTTATACCGGGGAAGGGCTGCCCTCGGTTTTACAATATGGTGACCAGCAGGCGTTATTGGCCTACAGCAATAAGCAATTGGCGCAGGCGCTGGAAGACCAATACGGCATCGACACGGACCCGTCCGATATCAAGGTCACTGTTCGTCGACCGAACCCCGCACCGGGCCTTTATTTTCCGGGCGCCAGGCCCAACCCGCAAACCGGTCAGTCGCATTATTCCATCGTCACCAAAAGCCTGGCGGAGCTGGCCCTGGAGAATGTCGACTATCTAGATAAGGTCTTTGTCGCCAAGTCCCGATTAAGCCTGTACGGCGAGCCCTACACGGCGTTGACTACGCAACAGGTCAAGGACCTGGTGCGTGAAGTGGATATTGGCGCCTCCTATACTGAATTTCTCAGTAAACGCCTCCTCACGTCGCCTGAAGCCAAGCAGCTCAAGCAGAGCTTCGCGAACATCATGCTCAAGCAGCTCAGGGTCGACATAATCGAGGCCAAGATTGCCCAGGACATTCTGACCGACTCATCCCATCGAGGTTATGCTCTGGTCAACAGCGCCCTTGACCAGCCCACCGACACTGATGAACGGGCCAAGGTGGATGGCTATGAAGTGACCGTGTCGGCACTTTACATAACAGGGGCCCACGTGCGCGGAGTGCTGGCCTTCACCAGCAAAGTCCCCAAAGACTACGCCATAGTTCTGTATACCCCACGGGCTAAGGATGGCCGGGCATTTCGCGAATACACCGACACGACGCAACTGCGAGAGCAGTTCGTCAACAACCCTGCGTGGCAGGATTATCTGTTTGAGCGGATGGACAGCACGACGTTCCCACGCCTGCGGGCCACGCTCAGAAGAGGCATCTTGGCGAGCGAGTTTTCCGTGGGGGTCATCAAGCACAATTTTCTGAAGCGGGCGTACGACTTCGAGGCGCGCGCTGCCATCGCTCAGGCAGATCGCAAGACCACCAGTACCCATGAGTCAAATGTGCGTAGCACCTGGACGGTGATCGAAGGGCTGGTTGAAGTAGCGCTGGCGGTTTTTCCGGTCAAGGTGACGTTTGTGATCGGCCTGGTGCGCAGTGCAATGGCATTGAGTGCTGCTCTGGATGCCTTGCAAAACCAGGACAAGGTGGGCGCGACCCATGAATTTGTCAGGGCCTTCGCGTATCTGGTCGGGGCACTGATCGACGGCGCCGTGGGGTTCACGCCTATGCGCTTGGCGCCCGCACGGCCAGGCTTGCCGAACCAGATGGCCCTCAGCAAGGCCCCCCAAAATGTCACGCCTTTGGCTGGCTGGGAAAGCCAAGGGATCTATACCCGTGCGGGTAAGGGCTCGACGCCGGGTCAGCATTTCCTTAAGGAAAAGGACCAGTGGTTCAAGGTCACCTATGACGAGACGACGACAGCCGGAACCTGGCGTTTGCAAAACCCTCGTCGCGACGGCAGGCATCAATATCACCTGCCACCCATTGCTCGCAATGCCTCCAACGAGTGGATCATACGCTCGCCCGAAATTGGCCTGAGGGGCGGTTATCACTCGCGTATGGCACGTGATGACCTGATGCGGCTCTACCCGGACCTTGGTGATGTGCAAGCGGCACGGGTCCTGGATTCGTTCGAGTTTCCTGCCGGGCGGGAACGGGCCATGGAGCTTCGTCTGGTGCGGCGTCTGGGGGATGGCCCGCTGGAATTGCAAGCCATTGGACTGCGCGATATTCCTGTCGAATTTCGTCAATACCTTAATGCGACCACGACGCTCGATCAGGCCAGGCTGCGGCTACAGGGCATAGACCCGGGGCGTACCATGCCTGTTGCCCTGCCGGCGGCGCGCGCGAGTGTGATCGTGACCCAGCAATGGAAGTCCTGGGGCACGAAGATCGATCCGGCATTGCTGCAGTACAAGCGTGACACCTCCCAAATCTGGGAATACAAACCGGTTTACAGCCAGCAATCGGGTTGGTCACAAACCGAAGGCAACTTTATCAAAGTCGATGATCTTTACTATCCCATTACTGAAAACGTGAGCTGGTACAGGCACGTTGTAGCCATCCGTAAGCCCGGCACTGCCTATGGTGACTTTGAAAGTTTTGAACTGATGTTGCGCAACAGCCCTGGCGAACAACCGATGATCGCGACCTATGATTCGGGCGCGCAAACCTGGCAGGTGGTGGAGCGAAAACCATTTGAAAAGACGATTACCGCCTATGTTCAAGATGCGTTTCCAGACATGACTTCCGTGAGCCACACGCAGATCGCTCGGGCTGTATTCAATAAGTATCGCCAGGACTACAAGTATGTGGACATGCTGCGGGTGTGGCGCACTGGGCAGACAGCCTTGGATACCCCTTTGTCACTGCTCGAACCGACGCGGCACACGATAGGATCGAACCCGAGGATTCCTCTGGGGCGTGCACACGAAGGTACGCAGCCAGCACTCTGGCGGCGGGTGGATTTTGCTTCGGATCGCTTTGAACCGCACTTCAATCACGCCGTCACGCGTCCGGGCCCGGTGACGCTGCGGTCATTGATGACCGAAGTAATGGCCAAGGTTGCCCATGGAGAGCTTCTTGAGGTGTCAGGCACCAAACTGCTCTTCAGGCGAGCAGGGGACGATAGGTTTTATTGTTTGCACCTGGTCGATACGTCGGAGGCGTTTATCGCTGACCGGGGGTTCCGAAGATTTTTACAGCGACCCCGGGACCATCGGGCGGTGAGTAGTGGGCAATTCGAGCTGCAGTACACCAGCTTCAGAAATACGGACTTCGGTACGGCGCTGCATCACCAGAAGGTCATTAATCTGATTGGCGGACTCCAGCACAACAGGCGTAGCGTCCAGCGGCCTCAACTGTTCATTATCAGGTTGGCTGTCTAGTGCTCAGTTTTATTTGTAACCCATGGGCATGGCTTGTTTTCATGATCAAGCCGTGAGCCCAAAATGGCCGGGCAGGGCGTCAGCGGATGGGCCTGACGGTAGAAGGTGAGTTAGCGCGCACCGGGGCCGATTCCTTGGTAGGTGGAGCATCTTTATTACCATCCGCGCTGAGTGCGTGGAGCGGATTGCGCATCGCAAGGCCCTGCATCACGCCGATGATGTCGTTGAAAGGTACTGCCGCGCTGAGCAGGTAGCCTTGAATGTAGTCGCATCCATAGGTGTGCAAAAGCTCGAATTGCGCTTGGGTTTCTACACCCTCGGTGACCACCTGCAAGTGCAGCGTGTGCGCCATGCCGATGACGGCCTGGACAATTTCGCTGTCCGCCGTGGATTTGGGAACGTCCTGGATAAACGAGCGGTCGATCTTCAACGTGTTAAGCGGCAGCCGCTTGAGGTAGGCCAGCGATGAATAGCCGGTGCCGAAATCATCGATCGCCAGGGACACACCCAAGGCGCGGATTTGCCGCAACAAGGCCAGGGTGCTGCTGATATTGCCCATTAATGCGTTTTCGGTGACTTCCAACTCGAGACGATTGGCGGCAATGCCGGCAAAGCCCAGCGCGGCCTCGATTTCATCGGCCAGCTCATCGCGGGCCAGGTTCAGGGCCGAGCAGTTCACAGCCATGGTCAACCCGGTGTAGCCACGATCAGACAGCAGGCTCAGGTCGTGACAGGCCTGGCGCAATACCCAGTGATCCAGTTCGGCAATCAGCCCGTTACTTTCCGCAATCCCGATAAACCGGTCCGGTGCCAGCAGCCCGTGTTGCGGATGCTGCCAGCGCACCAGCGCTTCCAGGCGTGTGACCTTGCCTAGCTTCATGTCGAAGATCGGCTGATAGAACAGCACCAGCTCGTTACGCGTGCGCAGGGCGGCGCGCAGTTCTTCCTCCAGTTGCAGCTCCAGGAAGGCGCGGGTTTTGAGGTTGGAACTGAAGAAGTGCAGGCTGTTGCGCCCGGCGTCCTTGGACTGGTAAAGCGCCAGGTCGGCGGTTTTGAGCAGTTCTTCACAAGTCTGGCCATCGTCGGGAAACAGGCTGATTCCGATGCTGGTGGTCATGACCATGCGCCGGCCTGCCAACTCGATGGGTTCTTTCATTTTTTGCATGATGCGCTGGGCCATGTGCCGGGCTTCGTCGCGATGATGGATATTGATCAAAATGCAGAACTCATCGCCGCCAAAACGCGCGACCACGTCGGCATGGCTGCGCACCGAGCTCTTGATATGGCTGGCCAGCACGGTGAGCAATTGATCACCTGCATCGTGCCCAAGGCTGTCGTTGATACGCTTGAAATGGTCGATATCGAGGAAGATCACCGCCATCATTCCGTTTGTCGCGGTTTTTTCCACGACTTTTTCCGCGAAGATCTGGTTGAAGCCGCGCCGATTGAGCAAGCTGGTCAGCGCATCGTAGTGGGCCACCTGCTGCAACGAGGCGCGGGCCTGGTCCAGTTCGCTGAGCAGCGCGTTGACCCGGCGCAGGTCACGTTCCTTGTGCTGCAGTTTTTTGTCCGCCAGGGCAGCGCTGATGCTGCTGCCGATAACCAGCAAGGTAATCACTGCCACCGACAGGCCCAGTTGCATAGGGTTGTTATCCACCGGCAATGCCAGGTTCACGCCGTTGGGTACCAGCATTTGCATGGCGGCCATGCCGGTGAAGTGCATGATCAGGATGCCGGCGCCGAGCACCAGGCTGGCGGCATACTTGAGCAATTGATGAAATACGCCGGTACCGTTACGCAGATAGCTCGACAGCAATAACGCCGCCAGGCTCGCGCCGATGGCAATCGCCACCGACGCCATGAACAGCGCGGAGTCGAAGTACACCTGGGCCTGGGAGCGCATGGCCGACATGCCGACGTAGTGCATCAGGGCGATACCCACACCCATCCACACCGATGCCAGCAAGTACTGGTGAAACCGCAGGCGCGCATGACTGAGGGTTTGCATGGCGAACAGCGAAGCGATCAACGCGATGACCAGCGAGACGAAGGTCATGATCAATTCGTAATGAATGGCAATGGGCGCCTGGAAGGCCAGCATGCTGATGAAGTGGGTCGACCAGATGCCACCCGCCAGGCAGCCTGCGCCCAACCAACGCCAGTTGCGGCGGGCTTTGGGATCTTCCGCGTGGCCCACGCGTTCGGCCATGTCCAGCGTGCCGAAGCCCGCCGCGCAGGCGACCAGGTACGCCAGTAGCACCAGAAAGGGGTTATGACTGCAATTGAGTAATAAGTGCCCGTTGTCTGGAAGGTCGGTGAAAAAATGCAGCCCCAGCCATTCCATAGCATGTCCCGTCATAGCGTCGCGTCACAGCCTGAGGCGATGACCTATGACATCGAGTATAGAAGCCTCGCGGGATTTGCCATGAATAATGGCACTTTGATTCAACTCTTTTTGCATTTCGCCCATAGCGTTTGATGCTAAGCGCTGATGGGCAGGCGCAGCTCGAAAGGTCGCTCCTGAAGAGGGGCCAGGCCGAAGGCAGCGCGGGCGGCATCGCAGTCGACGTTTTGCACGCCCTGGCTCCACGAGGCGTCGAACTCGCGGCAGGGGCTTGAGCGCTGTTCATAAATCGAACAGCGCGTGCCTTTACCTACCTCTCCCTCGAGGCTGCAGCAGCGTGCAGGCTTCTGGTCGGTTCCGATCATTGCCACGCGGGTGGGGTTGATCTGCACCACCAGGTCATCGGGCACCGTACCGCCCGACGAAGCGCATTCGCCCCAGAAGAAAGACACGCGAAAGTGTGAACAGCAGGCACCGCAATTCAGACACGGACTGGCTTCGGACATGGGCGTCATCGATAGGAGTGGGTAAGGGGGGACAGCGGGAAGGCTCGCCATTCTATCTGGGCCATGGCCGTTGGGAAGGGGGGCGCATGGATATATTTTTCGTAGGGAAAGTCCCGTAGTTTCGGGGATATCACGCCCTATCAGCTTTACGAATCATTACAGACAAGCGCCGCCAGCCTGACTATGTTGCAGCTACTGAGCAGGATGCAGTGGGCATCGCGGCTCTCATAACAATAAAGAGACGGACCCATGCAGAACTCGACCCAAGCGGCGAATGCCTGGCGCATTCTGTTCCTGCTGTTCCTCGCCAACCTGTTCAATTTCTTCGACCGCACCATTCCCGCGATCATCATCGAGCCGATCCGCATGGAGTGGCATCTGAGCGACTTCCAGCTCGGCATCATCGGTACTTCCTTCACCATCGTCTATGCCATCGCCGGGCTGCCGTTGGGGCGCCTGGCCGACACGGGTTCGCGCAGCAAATTGATGGGCTGGGGCCTGTTTGCCTGGAGCGGGCTGACGGCGATCAATGGCCTGGTTGGCAGTTTCTGGAGCTTTCTGCTGGTGCGCATGGGCATCGGCATCGGGGAAGCCAGCTATGCCCCCGCCGCCAATTCATTGATCGGCGATCTGTTCCCCGCCCACCGCCGTGCACGCGCCATGGGCATCTTCATGCTCGGCCTGCCGTTGGGCTTGTTGCTGGCATTCTTCACCATTGGCGCGATGGTCAAGGCATTCGACAGCTGGCGTGCGCCGTTCTTTATTGCCGCGGTGCCGGGGCTGATCCTCGCGGTGTTCATGTTCTACATCAAGGAGCCCAAACGCGGCGCGGCGGAATCGGTGCAAGTGTCCCAGGAGCGCGTCGACCGCCCGATCCGCCGGGTCCTGGCGGTGCCGACCTTCCTGTGGCTGGTGCTGGCCGGGCTGTGCTTCAACTTCGCCACCTACGCGTGCAACTCATTCCTGGTGCCGATGCTGCAACGTTACTTCCTGATGCCTTTGCAGGAGGCGGCCGTGGCCACCGGTGTGATCGTCGGCCTGACCGGTCTGGTGGGCCTGACCCTGGGTGGCTGGATTGCCGACAAGATCCATCAACGGGTCGCCAATGGCCGGCTGCTGTTCGCCGCGTGCAGCCTGATCATCTCCACGGTCACCACCGCCTGGGCCTTGCATGCCGGGCGTATCGAGATCGGCGTGTTCGTCTTGCTGTTCAGCGTGGGCTGGTTGTTTGCGTACAACTTCTATACTTGCGTGTACACGGCGATCCAGGACGTGGTTGAACCGCGCCTGCGGGCCACGGCGATGGCGTTGTTCTTCGCCGGCCTGTATCTGCTGGGTGGGGGGATGGGGCCAATCGTGGTGGGCGGACTGTCTGATCACTTTGCGCATGCGGCGATGTACGCGGCGGGGGCGCAGCAGATGACCGAGGCTTATAAGGCGGTGGGGTTGCATGACGCCATGTATCTGATCCCGGTGGCGTTGTTTCTCACTATGCTGTTTCTGTTTCAGGCGTCCCGCAGTTTTGTGCGTGATGCCAAGCGGATGAAGGAGGGGTTGATTGCGGTGGAGGTGCCGGCTGCTGCGGCGACAGCTTGAGACCGAGGTGAGTCTATCGGGGCACCCTCCACATTTTGATTTGTGAACACTGTGGGAGGGGGCTTGCCCCCGATGGCGGCCTCAGGAATGACCAGGATGTTGGATCAGATCGAGTACATATCCGTTTCTGCGGTCACGGCTGCTATGGGTTCCGCTTTTACAGCGGCTCACTTTTGAAAAGCGCAAAAGTAAGCAAAACGCTTTTGCCCCACCACTCGGCACCTCGCCCAGGCTCGGTGTGCCCGAACGCAGGCTTGAATCCGTGGGCCGCCGCAATGGGCCATCCATGGCCCAGTGCGGCTAACCCGGCGTCCTGCCGGGTTGCCCACGGATTCAAGCCTGCGTTCGGCCAGCGTGGTTTAACGGGGCGCCTAAAATCAAAAGCAGATCAAGATCAAGATCAAGAGCGACTCGCTTCGCATCGTGGTTAGCGGTTTTTTAACGGTGGGCGCTACAAAGTTGTGTAGATACCTATGCCCCGATGAGGCCCTGAAGGCACATAAAAAAGGCCCGCATTGTGTGCGGGCCTTTCTTTTTCAGCAGGCAGTGATCAGCCCGCCACCAGCACTCGAATCGCTTCGAGGCGCAACGCGGCCTTGTCGAGCATGGCCAGGCCTTGCTCACGCTGGTTGCGCAGGGCGACCAACTCGCTGTCGCGTACGGTCGGGTTGACCGCTTGCAGCGCGGTCAAACGTGCCAGCTCTTCGTCGGTGTCTGCCGCCAGGCGACGCTTGGCCTCGGCCACGCGTTCGGCGTGACGCGGGGCGATCTTTTCTTCGCCGGCGTTGATGCGCGGCGTCAACTGGTCGCGCTGGGCCTGTACGAATTTGTTGGCGCTGGCGCGCGGCACGCTTTCCAACTGGTCGTTCAAGGTCACGAACGACACGCGGCCGGACAGGTCATTGCCGTTGGCATCCAGCAGGCAGCGCAAGGCCGCCGGCGGCAGGTAGCGACCCAGTTGCAGCGAGCGCGGGGCAACCACTTCGCTGACATACAGCAGTTCCAGCAGGACGGTACCCGGCTTGAGCGCCTTGTTCTTGATCAGCGCCACGGCGGTGTTGCCCATGGAACCGGACAGCACCAGGTCCATGCCGCCTTGCACCATCGGATGCTCCCAGGTGATGAATTGCATGTCTTCACGCGACAGCGCCTGGTTGCGGTCGTAGGTGATGGTCACGCCTTCGTCGTCGCCCAGGGGAAAGCTGGCGTCGAGCATCTTCTCGCTGGGCTTGAGGATCAGCGCGTTTTCCGAATGGTCCTCGCTGTCGATGCCGAAGGCGTCGAACAGGGTTTCCATGTAGATCGGCAGGGCGAACTGATCGTCCTGCTCGAGGATGTCCTCGACCAGCGCATCGCCTTCACCGGCACCGCCGGAGTTGAGTTCCAGGAGACGGTCGCGACCGGTGTGCAGTTCCTGCTCCAGGCGCTCGCGCTCGGCACGGGCCTCGTCGATCAGGGCCTGCCACTCGCCGTCGTCGGCGTTCTCCAGCAGCGGCAGCAGGCGCGGGCCGAACTGATGCTGCAAGGCGTTGCCGGTCGGGCAGGTGTTGAGGAAGGCGTTGAGCGCTTCGTGGTACCACTGGAACAGGCGCTCTTGCGGGCTGGTTTCCAGGTACGGCACGTGCAGTTCGATCACGTGTTTCTGGCCGATCCGGTCCAGACGGCCGATGCGCTGTTCCAGCAGGTCCGGGTGGGACGGCAGGTCGAACAGCACCAGGTGGTGGGAGAATTGGAAGTTGCGGCCTTCACTGCCGATTTCCGAGCAGATCAGCACCTGGGCGCCAAATTCTTCATCGGCGAAGTACGCTGCGGCGCGGTCGCGTTCGAGGATGTTCATGCCCTCGTGGAACACCGTGGCCGGAATGCCGGAACGTACGCGCAGCGCGTCTTCCAGGTCCATGGCGGTTTCGGCGTGGGCGCAGATCACCAGGACCTTGGTGCGCTTGAGCATTTTCAGCTGGTCGATCAGCCACTCGACACGCGGGTCGAAGCGCCACCAGCGGTGCTCTTCCTCGATGTCCGGTTGCGCCTGGAAGCTGACTTCCGGGTACAGCTCGGCGTGTTCGCCCAGCGGCAGCTCCATATATTCGTCCGGGTTCGGCAGCGGGTAGGCGTGCAGCTTGCGCTCGGGGAAACCCTGCACGGCGGCGCGGGTGTTGCGAAACAGCACGCGGCCGGTGCCGTGGCGGTCGAGCAGTTCACGCACCAGGCGTGCGCTGGCTTCGGTATCGCCATCGTTGACGGCGGTGAGCAGGGCTTCACCTTCGTTGCCGAGGAAACCCTGGATGGTCTTGTGCGCGGCAGGCGACAAGCGACCCTTGTCCAGCAGCTCCTGCACGGCTTCGGCCACCGGGCGATAGTTCTCGCTCTCGGCGCGGAAGGCGTGCAGGTCGTGGAAGCGGTTCGGGTCGAGCAGGCGCAGGCGCGCGAAGTGGCTGTCCTGGCCGAGTTGTTCCGGGGTGGCGGTGAGCAGCAGCACGCCTGGAATCACTTCGGCCAGTTGCTCGACCAGCGAGTACTCGGCGCTGGCCTTGTCTTCATGCCACACCAGGTGGTGAGCTTCGTCGACCACCAGCAGGTCCCAACCGGCGGCGAACAGCGCGTCCTGGGCCTTCTCGTCGTCCACCAGCCATTCCAGGGCGACCAGCGCCAACTGTGTGTCTTCGAACGGGTTGGTGGCATCGCTTTCGATAAAGCGTTCTTCGTCGAACAATGCGACCTGCAGGTTGAAGCGGCGGCGCATTTCCACCAGCCACTGGTGCTGCAGGTTTTCCGGCACCAGGATCAGCACGCGGCTGGCGCGGCCCGAGAGCAACTGGCGATGGATCACCAGGCCCGCTTCGATGGTCTTGCCCAGGCCCACTTCGTCGGCCAGCAATACCCGCGGCGCGATACGGTCGGCGACTTCACGGGCGATGTGCAGTTGGTGGGCAATCGGTTGCGCACGCACGCCGCCCAGGCCCCACAGCGAGGACTGCAATTGGCGGCTGGTGTGTTCCAGGGTGTGGTAGCGCAGCGAGAACCAGGCCAGCGGGTCGATCTGCCCGGCGAACAGGCGGTCGCTGGCCAGGCGGAACTGGATGAAGTTGGACAGTTGGGTTTCCGGCAGGGTGACCTGCTCGTTCTGCCCATTGAGGCCGTGGTAGACCAGCAGGCCGTCGACGTCATCGACTTCCTGTACGGTCATTTTCCAGCCTTCGAAATGGGTGATGCTGTCGCCCGGCGAAAACCTCACGCGGGTGAGGGGCGCATTCCGTAGCGCATACTGGCGAGTGTCGCCAGTGGCCGGATAGAGCACGGTCAACAAGCGGCCGTCCTGTGCCAGAACGGTGCCTAACCCCAGCTCTGCTTCGCTGTCACTAATCCAGCGTTGCCCCGGTTGATACTGCTGCGCCATGCTGCCTGACTCCCGCCGTGAAAAAGCCGACTATCTTAACGGAACACGGCCCCACGCCCAAGGACTCTGACGAAAACTACTGGGTCGGTGCACGCGCCCGCCGGCTAAATCGACGGGTGGCGGGCACTCACAACTGTCGACTGGGTCACAGCTTGGCAAGCCAGCGCTCAAGTCGCCCTGTGGCGCGCCGACAGCCTGATGACCAGGAGAATCAAGATTATGTTGCCACCCATGCTGCCCGTCAGTGTCGTGCCGGTCACGTCGCAACTCGATCCGGTGCGCCAGAAGCCGGATATCCCGCCCGTCGTGCCGGTTCAAGCGGGCTCCAACGAGAGCACCATCGACCTGAAAAAGGGCGATGCGGAGCAGTCGACCTTTCTGCTGCGCGAAGAACAACGCCGCCAGCAAGAGCAGCAAAAACGTCAGCGTGAAGCCGATGACGACCCTGAGCAGCACCTGCCGATCCCCGGGGATCTGCTCAACGCCGACAACACCGTTCCCGTCGCACCGTTGATTGAAGACGCGCCACGCCAGGGCTTGTGGGTAGACATCGAGGTTTAGTCGCGCAGTGCTCGCAAGGCCCCCAGCAGTAACTCGCAGTCCCGGTCGTCGTTGAGTGGACTGACGGAGATTCGCGCAATGCTGTCCAGCCCGCGCGCCTGCATGTCCAATGGGGTGTAGGCCACACCGTTGGCGCCGATGTTGATGCGCTGCAAGCCGAGGCGCTGCTTGAGTTCGAAGGCGTCCCAACCGGTCAGGTTGAAGGCGATCAGTCCGGACTGCAGCGTGCCCAAGTCATGCAAGCAAATCCCCGGGATCTGGCGCAGCCCTTCGCGGATTTGCGCGCTGGTGCGCGAGACGCCTTCCCATACCTGCTCGACCCCCAGTTGGTTGATCTCCTGCAAGGCATTGCCGAGTCCGGCCAGCAAGGCAAAGGACGCTTCGCTGGTTTCGAAGCGCCGCGCGTCGTTGCGCAAATCGAAACCTGCGGCGGTCCAGGGCGCTGAAAATACATCGCGCTGGGCAGGATTCAGGCGCTGCAAAAACGCCGGTCTTACATACAACAGTGCCGTGCCCCGTGGCCCGCGCAGGTGCTTGCGGCCGGCGCACTTGAGCACATCGCAGTGCAGCGCCTGGACATCCACAGGCACCTGGCCGAGCGCCTGGCCAGCGTCGATAAAGTAGGGAATGGCGTGACGCCGCGCCACTTCGCCGATGGCCTGGGCAGGGTTGATCAGGCCACCGTTGGCCGGTAGCCAGGTGAGGTTGATCAACTTCACGTCGGCGTCGATCATCGCCTCCAGCGCCACCGGGCACACCGCGCCGGCCGCGTCACAGGGGATGACGTCGATTCGAGCACCAGCTTGCACGGCCATTGCCATGCTCGCCAGGTTACCGCCCCATTCATGCCGGCCCACCAGGATGCGGTCACCTGGCTGCCACGGGCCCAGCGCCTGGAACGCCAGGTTCCAGGCCGTCGAGCCACTGCTGGCGAAGGCAATCGAGGACGCGGGCGCATTGAGCAATTGCGCGGCGGCGTGACGGGCCTGCTCCACCAGCACGGCGCCATGCTCGCCAGCTTCCATCGGACCGTCCTGGGCTTCGCGTTGCAGTTGGGCGACGATGGCGTCGAGGGTGGCCTGGCTGGGCAGAGAAGCGCCGGCATGATTGAAATGCACGATGCCGGTCCGGCAGCCGGGCGTGACCGCTCGCAGTTGTCGGATGGCCAGCGGGGTCAGGGTTGCAACTCGACAATGGCGTCGACTTCCACGGCCACGCCCGCCGGCAAACTGCTCACGCCGACGGCGGTGCGCACATGCTGGCCTTTGTCACCAAGGGCGTTGACCAACAGGTTCGATGCGCCATTGGCGACCACGCTCTGGCGCTGGAAATCGGCAGTGCAGGCGATGAACACTCCCAGCCTCACGATGCGCACCACGCGCGACAGGTCATCGCCCAGGGCATCGCTCAGTTGCCCGAGCAGGCCCAGCGCCGCGAGTTCCGCCGCCTGCGCGCCTTGTTGATCATCCAGCGTGTCGCCGACGCGACCGACGTAGGCGGGCGTGCCATCGAGCAGGGGAATTTGCCCGGAAATGAAGAGTTGGTTGCCGCTGGCGACATGGTTGATGTAGTTGGCCGCCGGCTGGCTGGCAGTTGGCAGTGTCAGGCCAAGGGCGTGAACGCGTTGACGGATGGAGTCGCTCATGATGCAACCTCTTGAGGGGTGAGGTTCCAGCATGTTGACTGCACCGGTCGCCGACAAACGGATAGATCTCAACCGACGCATCGAAAAAAATCATGCGTCGGCGCAGGTTTCCTGCAGCCACTGAATGAAACATGCCGCCGCTTCGCTCGGCGGACTGTGGGGTGTGATCAGCCAGTAGCCGATCTCACTGTGGTACGGCGGCCAGTCGAACGCCTCCACCAGGCTGCCGTCGCGAAGCTTGCGCTGAATCAGGCGATGGCGGCCCATGGCGATTCCCTGGCCGGCCACGGTGGCTTCGACCACGATGTTGTAGTCATGCAGCATCACGCGAGGGTGGCGCTCGAGGTCGACCTGATAATGCTGCGACCAGTCCGTCCACTCGAACGGGCGGTGTGAGGTGGCCATCAACAACGGGCTATCCTGCGATTGGCCGGCCTTGAAGGCCGGGCTGCATACCGGTGACAGGGTTTCGGTCATCAGTCGCGTGGCGTGCACGTCGGGCCAGTCGCCCTTGCCGTAACGGATGGCCAGGTCCACCTCGGCACCGGCGACGTTGGCCAATTGAATGGCGGGCAGCAATTCAACCTGGATATGCGGGTAGCGATTGAGAAACCCGGCCAGACGCGGCGCCAGCCACAGCGTGGCGAAAGACGCCAGCAAGCCGACGCGCAACAGGCTGGGGCCGGGTACTTTTTTTTGGTGGCGGGTGGCGCTTGCAATGGCATCCAGGGCCGGGCGGATTTCGTTGTAGTAATGCTGGCCGTCCACCGTCAGATCTATCGCACGTGTGCGCCGGATAAACAGCGGTTTGCCCAAGTGTTGCTCAAGTTTTTGCACGTGGTGGCTCAGGGCGCTCTGGGTTACCGACAACTCATTTGCCGCCTTGATAAAGCTCAAGTGCCGTGCCACAGCCTCAAAGGCGCGCAGGGCCAGCAACGGAGGAAGGTCCTTGTGCAGTGCCACCGGGTTGCGTCTCCTGGGAGGAAGGAAAGGGCCGATTCTGGTCGATACCCTGCATTTTGTCGCCCGCTGATTTGCCGTCGGGCGCGGGAGACCGCATTATTGGGCACTCCCGCCATAACGTAAGCCAAGCCATGAGTGACGACGACAAGCTGATCGACCTGAATGCCGAACGCGCCAAGCGCGTGCATGACCTCAATGACAAACGCCTGAACGAAGTGCGCCAGGCGTTTGAACAGGCGATGCCTTTGGGTAAAGCCAAGAAGAAGTCGAAGACAAGCCGAAAAAACGTTGAATCAACTTGCCTTGATTGATCCAGGTCAGTTATTGCCCTTCTTTACGCCCCGTCGCGGGCGACATTGATCCCCGTCAATTTTCCACTTCGCCTTCTCGATTAACTTAGCCCTATCGCAACAGGGCAAGTGCAGGAGGCCGGTCATGTTTATCGATAATGTGGTATTTGCCGGAGTGCTGACCGTGAGCCTCATGGTGCTGTTTTTTGCAGGGTTTGGATTTTTCATCTGGAAAGACGCAAACAAGCGTAAAAAACCCTAGGTTTTTCCGGATTACAGAGCACGCAAGGCATTTTGGGCGACTTCGGTCGCCCTTTTTTTTGGCTGATTGTTGGTCGATCGTTCATAGCGTGGGAATGATCATCAGGCAATAAAAAAGGTGCGATTCCCGCGAATCGCACCTTTTTCATTGCAGGCGGCTAATCAGCTGCCCAGCGCCCAGGACGCCAGCCAGAACAACCCGGCCGAGAGGCCCACGGTCGCCGGCAAGGTCAACACCCAAGCCATCAGGATGGTCTTGACCGTACCGCCTTGCAGGCCGCTTTTGTTAGCGACCATGGTGCCGGCCACGCCGGAAGACAACACGTGGGTGGTGGACACCGGCAGGGCGAAGATATTGGCAAAGCCGATCATGGTGGCGGTGGTGATCTGTGCCGACATGCCTTGGGCATAGGTCATGCCTTGCTTGCCGATCTTCTCACCGATGGTCAGCACCACACGTTTCCAGCCAACCATGGTGCCCAGGCCCAGGGCCAGTGCGACCGCGAGAATCACCCAGAACGGCGCGTACTCGGTCGTGGCGGTCAGGTCCTTGCGCAGCTTGTCGAGGTCGGACTTTTCACGCGCATCCAGGCCGGGCAGCTTGCCGACTTTCTTGGCGGTATCGTCCAGGCAGAGCAGGTAACGACGGACTTCAATACGCTGGTCGGCACTCAAGGCGTGGTAATCGGAAACGCCTTTGAGCGTGTCAACCAGCGCGTTGATCGTCGGCTCGGTCTGCTGCGGGTTGCATTGGAACTTGCCCGGCAGATCGTCTTTCACGCTTTTGCCCAGGGCCAGGAACTCACCGAGGGTGGCATTGTTGCGCTGGTAGAACTGGCTCAAATGCACGGTGGCGTCGCGGGTCCGTTCGATCTGGTAGGTGGTACTGCCCAGGTCGAGTACGAACTGCGCCGGCACGATACCGATCAGTACGAGCATGATCAGGCCGATACCTTTTTGCCCATCGTTGGAACCGTGCACGAAGCTTACGGCCATCGCTGAAATCACCAGCACCAGGCGGTTCCAGAATGGCGGGTGCTTCTTGTCGTCAAGCTTGCGGCGCTGGTCCGGGGTCTTGTGCATCTTCGACAGCGGGCGCCACCACTTCAGGCCGATCAGCACCAGGGCTGCGACCAGGAAACCGGCCATCGGCGAGAACACCAGGGACGCACCGATATCAATCGCTTTCTGCCAGTTCACACCGTCAGCCAAGGGAATATCGTTGATCAGGGCGTTGGCCAGGCCCACACCGAGGATCGAGCCGATCAGCGTGTGGGAACTGGAGGCGGGGATACCGAAGTACCAGGTGCCCAGGTTCCAGGTGATCGCCGCCGCCAACAATGAGAAGACCATCGCCAGACCATGGCCGGTGTTCACATTGATCAGCAACTCCACCGGCAGCAGATGCACGATGGCGTAGGCGACACCCACACCACCGAGCAACACGCCGAGGAAGTTGAAAACCCCGGAGAAGAACACAGCCAGGTGCGGCGGCATGGCTTTGGTATAGATGACTGTGGCCACCGCGTTAGCGGTGTCATGAAAGCCATTGATGAACTCGAAGGCGAGGACAAAGGCCAGGGCGAGCAACAGGCTCACTAGAACCCAAGCATCCAGTCCGCTGAATAAATCGATCATGAAGGTTTTCTGACCCGGTCGTAAGGGGGCGCGATTATGCCAGAAAACCTCAGTAATCGATGCATTAGCTGCTCATCGGTAACAATCTACCTTGAAAAAAATCGGGCCGCGCGGGTACATCCCAGGGTTTTCGGGGCTTTGGCAAGTGGTTGATTTATAAAGCCAGGGTGCAAAAAGACACGGTTTCGACACGAAAATGTCATGTGTGAAACATTTGTATGAAATTTCGTCGGTAGCAGTAAGGCACCGACCAGTGGCTTTGAAAGGTATCGCCCTCCGCCGGTGTTGACCGGCGCAAACAGCAGGCGCCTGGAGACTCACCCAACGCCCTAAGGCTCTTCAGCTTTGAGTTCTTGTTCGATCTTCTGGATTTCCTGGGCAAATGCCTGGTCCAGCAGGCTGGCACGCTTGCGCCATGGCTTACGTTCCGGCTCAGGCTGGGCGGCGTAGGTAGTGATTTCCCCGCCGTAAACGTCCTTGTAACGTTGCTCCTGGCGCTCAAGTTCCGCGCGCAGTTCATCTTTCGTCACAGTGTTACCTAATTGAGTTGAGTTTGATAAGGGTACGACGTCATGCCAAAAGACAGCCTCGGAGTATACCCACTTGAACAGATGCTCAAGTTACAGGTAAGGACTCGGAAGCGCTTTTTCAATCCGATACTTTAATTGATCATAGCGCGCGGCATGTGGCGCTGGGCGAGCTCTGATCCCAATAGGTGAATGGGCTGACCTCTGCACAGGCTGCATTATAGCGACGCATTTGAATAACGCTATCGGCATAAAGTTAAAAGCCTCAACTGCATGTACGAGTTTTGTTACATCACCCCGTAAGTCCTGGTTGCACATAGCTGCCCTGAACAACTGTTTTTACCGTGCCGGGCACTGCGGCAGGCCTGGTCGCCGAGAATTGCGATAATCGAATGATCGTCCGATAATCGCCCAATCTTGCCGCCCTTGCCTTGTACATCGCTAACCGTGCCGCTAGTAATAGCAACCAGCCCTTTTGTGGTTGAAAACAAGAAAAGGATCCCTGCATGAACGATCAATTGCGCAATTCCTTCGCGTCAGTGGCGCCGCCGATCGTGGCATCACCCGCCAAGCGCATCCAGGCCTTCACGGGCGATCCGGACTTCATGACCTCCCTGGCCCGTGGCCTGGCGGTGGTGCAAGCGTTCCAGGAGCGCAAGCGCCACCTGACCATCGCCCAGATCAGCCATCGCACCGAAATCCCGCGCGCCGCCGTGCGCCGATGCCTGCACACCTTGATCAAGCTCGGTTACGCCACCACCGATGGGCGTACCTACTCGTTGCTGCCCAAGGTACTCACCCTCGGGCATGCTTATTTATCGTCGACCCCCTTGGCCGTATCGGCCCAGCCTTATCTGGACCGCATGAGCGAACAGCTTCACGAAGCCTGCAACATGGCGACCCTCGAAGGCGACGACATTCTTTACATTGCCCGTTCGGCCACCACTCAGCGCCTGATTTCCGTCGACCTTTCCGTGGGCGGACGGTTACCGGCTTACTGCACCTCCATGGGCCGCATCCTGCTGGCTGCCCTGGATGACGCCTCGTTGCAGGATTACCTCGACCACGCGGACCTGCAAACCAAGACCAGTCGCACCTTGACCACGCCCCAAGCCTTGTTCGAGTGCCTGCAGCAAGTGCGTCAGCAGGGCTGGTGCATCGTCGATCAGGAACTGGAGCAGGGCCTGCGTTCAATCGCCGTGCCGGTATATGACGCGTCCGGCCAGGTATTGGCCGCACTCAATGTCAGCACCCATGCCGGGCGGGTCAGCCGCAGCGAGTTGGAGCAGCGCTTCCTGCCGAGCATGCTCAGCGCCAGTCGCGAGTTGAGTACGCAACTGTTTGCCTGAGTGTTCGGTGACCGCACAGATCCCGACTTGACCGATTGACGCTGTTTCGCCTGGCTTATTAATGTGCGGCAGCGCCTCAGGGCGCGCTCCAATAATAATGGCGACCCCAGGTCGCTGGCCCGCCCTCGGTGTGGAATAAAAATAATGAATCAGCCCTCTGTCGGTACTACCCTGGACGTGCAGTCCTTCATCAATGCCCAGCCCTTGTCACGCTATCAATGGCGTGTGGTGATCCTGTGTTTCCTGATTGTCTTCCTTGACGGCCTCGATACCGCCGCCATGGGTTTTATCGCGCCTGCACTGTCCCAGGACTGGGGCATCGACCGCGCCAGCCTCGGCCCGGTGATGAGCGCCGCGCTGATCGGCATGGTGTTCGGCGCGCTGGGCTCCGGCCCGCTGGCCGACCGCTTCGGGCGCAAAGGGGTGCTGGTGGGCGCGGTGCTGGTGTTCGGCGCCTTCAGCCTGGCTTCGGCCTACAGCACCAATGTCGACCAACTGCTGGTGCTGCGCTTCCTGACGGGCCTGGGCCTGGGCGCCGGCATGCCCAATGCCACCACGCTGCTGTCGGAATACACCCCCGAGCGGCACAAGTCGCTGCTGGTGACCAGCATGTTCTGCGGCTTCAACCTGGGCATGGCCGGTGGCGGGTTTATCTCGGCCAAGTTGATCCCGGCGTTCGGCTGGCACAGCCTGTTGCTGATCGGTGGCGTCCTGCCGTTGATCCTGGCCGCGGTGCTGCTGGTGTGGTTGCCGGAATCGGCGCGTTATCTGGTGGTGCGCAACCGTGGCACCGACAAGGTACGCAAGACCCTGTCACCGATTGAGCCAGGCATTGTCGCCCAGGCCAGTGGCTTCAGCGTGCCGGAGCAACAGACCGTCAAGGCGCGCAACGTGTTCGCGGTGATTTTTTCCGGCACTTACAGCGCCGGCACCCTGTTGCTGTGGCTCACCTATTTCATGGGCCTGGTGATCGTTTACCTGCTCACCAGTTGGCTGCCCACCCTGATGCGCGACAGCGGCGCCAGCATGGAGCAGGCCGCCTTTATCGGTGCCTTGTTCCAGTTTGGCGGCGTTCTGAGCGCAGTCGGTGTGGGCTGGGCGATGGACCGGTTCAATCCGCACAAGGTGATTGGCACCTTCTACCTGCTGGCGGGGGTATTTGCCTACGCGGTCGGGCAAAGCCTGGGCAATATCACGCTGTTGGCGACCCTGGTGCTGATTGCCGGGATGTGCGTCAACGGTGCGCAGTCGGCCATGCCCTCGCTGGCTGCACGCTTCTACCCCACCCAGGGCCGCGCCACCGGTGTGTCGTGGATGCTCGGCATTGGCCGTTTCGGTGCAATTCTCGGTGCGTGGATGGGCGCGACCTTGCTGGGCCTGGGCTGGAACTTCGAGCAGGTGCTGACGGCGCTGGTGATTCCGGCGGCGTTGGCTACGGCAGCGGTGGTCATCAAAGGCATGGTCAGCCACGCCGACGCGACCTGACCTCTGGCGCAGTTGAAAAATGTGGGAGGGGGCTTGCCCCCGATGGCGGTGGGTCAGCTTGATGATTGCTGACTGATACACCGCCATCGGGGGCAAGCCCCCTCCCACAGTTGATAGCGTCGTTTCAAGAAAAATCAGCCAGGCAACAATGCGTTCGATAACCGAACACTGAGTCGATTATCGGATTGTTCGGCCCATTTCCCCGGCTTAACCTTCATGCACTTCGGCGCCACCTCAGCGCCTTTTTCGATCAACACCGGGAGCCCAACCCCATGGCTGAAATTCTCACCCTGCGTGATGCGGTCAAGCGCTTCGTGAGCGACGGCGATACCGTCGCTCTCGAAGGCTTCACTCACCTGATCCCCACGGCCGCAGGTCATGAAATCATTCGTCAGGGCAAGAAAGACTTGACGCTGGTGCGTATGACGCCTGACCTGATCTACGACCAGTTGATCGGTGCCGGCTGTGCACGCAAGCTGATTTTTTCCTGGGGCGGCAACCCGGGCGTGGGTTCCCTGCATCGTCTGCGCGACGCGGTGGAAAAGCAGTGGCCGCAGCCGCTGGAGATCGAAGAACACAGCCATGCCGACCTGGCCAACGCCTACGTCGCCGGCGCCTCCGGTCTGCCGTTTGCGGTGCTGCGGGCCTACGCCGGTTCCGACTTGCCCAAGGTCAACCCGCTGATTAAGACCGTCACGTGCCCCTTCACGAACGAGGTGCTGGCGGCCGTGCCGTCGGTACGCCCGGATGTGACAGTGATCCATGCGCAGAAGGCCGACCGCAAGGGCAACGTGCTGCTGTGGGGCATTCTCGGGGTGCAGAAGGAGGCGGCCCTGGCGGCCAAGCGCTGCATCGTGACCGTGGAGGAAATCGTCGATGACCTGAACGCACCGATGAACAGCTGCGTGCTACCGACCTGGGCCCTGACCGCCGTGTGCCATGTGCCCGGCGGCGCGCACCCGTCCTACGCCCACGGCTACAACGAGCGGGACAACCGTTTCTACCAGGCGTGGGACCCGATTGCCCGCGACCGTGGGACCTTTACCGCCTGGATCGACGAATTCATCCACGGCACTGCTGATTTCAGCGAGTTCCAGGCCAAGCTGGCCGCCGCGCAGGAGGCCAGGTAATGACCTACTCGACTAATGAAATGATGACCGTCGCGGCCGCGCGCCGCCTCAAGAACGGCTCGGTGTGCTTCGTCGGCATCGGCCTGCCGTCCAAGGCGGCCAACCTGGCGCGCCTGACCTCCTCGCCCGACGTGGTGCTGATCTACGAGTCCGGCCCGATTGGCGCCAAGCCATCGGTGCTGCCGCTGTCCATCGGTGACGGTGAGCTGGCGGAAACCGCCGATACCGTGGTGCCCACCGGTGAGATCTTTCGCTATTGGCTGCAGGGCGGGCGTATCGACGTGGGTTTTCTCGGCGCGGCCCAGGTTGACCGTTTCGGCAATATCAACACCACGGTAGTTGGTGATTATCACCAGCCCAAGGTGCGTTTGCCGGGTGCCGGCGGCGCGCCGGAGATCGCAGGTTCCGCCAAAAGCGTGTTGATCATCCTCAAGCAGTCATCCCGCTCGTTTGTCGACAAACTGGACTTCATCACCTCGGTCGGCCACGGCGAAGGCGGGGATTCGCGCAAACGCCTGGGGCTGCCGGGCGCCGGCCCGGTCGGCATCATTACCGACCTGTGCATCATGGAGCCGGAAGAGGGCACCCATGAGTTCGTGGTCACCGCATTGCACCCTGGGGTGAGCCGCGAGCAAGTGATAGCGGCGACCGGCTGGGCCATTCGTTTTGCCGACCAGGTCGAGGTGACCGCCGAACCGACTGAGGTTGAGTTGAACGCCCTGCGTGACCTCGAAGCACGTACCGCAGCTGCCCACGGCCAAGCACCGGGAGAAGCCTGATGCGCGAGGTCTTTATCTGTGACGCCATCCGCACCCCCATCGGCCGCTTCGGTGGTGGCTTGTCCACGGTGCGCGCCGATGACCTGGCGGCCTTGCCGATCAAGGCGCTGATCGAGCGCAACCCAAGGGTAGACTGGACCGCGGTGGATGAAGTGTTCCTCGGCTGTGCCAACCAGGCCGGCGAAGATAACCGCAACGTGGCACGCATGGCGCTGCTGCTGGCCGGCCTGCCGGAGAGTATTCCCGGCGTGACCCTCAACCGTTTGTGCGCTTCGGGCATGGACGCCATCGGCACTGCCTTTCGTGCGATTGCCAGCGGTGAAATGGAGCTGGCAATTGCCGGCGGCGTCGAGTCGATGTCCCGTGCGCCGTTCGTGATGGGCAAGGCCGACGCCGCGTTTTCGCGCAACATGAAGCTGGAAGACACCACCATTGGCTGGCGCTTCATCAACCCGTTGATGAAAGCCCAATACGGCGTGGATGCGATGCCGCAGACCGCCGATAACGTTGCCGACGACTACAAGGTGTCCCGCGCCGACCAGGACGCGTTCGCCCTGCGCAGCCAGCAACGTACGGCTGCCGCACAGGCCGCCGGATTCTTTGCCGAAGAGATTGTGCCGGTGCGGGTCGCCCATAAGAAAGGCGAAACCCTAGTGGAGCATGATGAGCATCCACGGGACACGACCCTGGACGCCCTGGCCAAACTCAAGCCGGTCAACGGGCCGGACAAGACCGTCACCGCCGGCAATGCGTCGGGTGTGAATGATGGCGCCGCCGCGCTGATTCTGGCCTCGGCCGACGCGGTGAAAAAACACGGACTCACCGCCCGCGCCCGCGTATTGGGCATGGCCAGTGCCGGTGTGGCCCCGCGCGTGATGGGGATCGGCCCGGTGCCGGCGGTGCGCAAGCTGGTGGAACGCCTCGGTCTGGCGGTCACCGACTTCGACGTCATCGAACTCAACGAAGCCTTCGCCAGCCAGGGCCTGGCCGTGCTGCGCGAACTGGGTATCGCCGACGATGCGCCGCAGGTCAACCCCAACGGCGGCGCTATCGCCCTGGGCCATCCCCTGGGCATGAGCGGTGCGCGGTTGGTACTGACAGCCCTGCACCAGCTGGAAAAAACCGGTGGCCGCAAAGGCCTGGCGACCATGTGCGTGGGCGTTGGCCAAGGCCTGGCCCTGGCGATTGAACGCGTCTGATAAAAGAGGATTGCTGCATGAATGACAAGCCCGGTTACCGGCGCCCGCAAGCGGGCACGCAACCTGATTACCTGCACCCGGCCTACCAGTCGACGAACTTGCGCTCGCCGTCCCAGCCGTTGGTGTTCCTGCCCCATTCGTTGTCGGAAATTACCGGCCCGACTATCGGCGCCGAACGGATCAGCGAGAAAGACAACGACCTCACCGCCCAGCATGAAGGCGAGCCCCAGGGCGAACGCATCATCATTCACGGGCGTGTGCTGGATGAAAACGGCCTGCCGGTGCCGGGCATTCTCGTGGAGATCTGGCAGGCCAACGCCGCCGGTCGCTACAACCACAAGCGCGACCTGCACGATGCGCCGCTGGACCCGAACTTCACCGGCACCGGGCGCACCGTCACCGACGCCGAGGGCTGGTACCAGTTCCAGACCATCAAGCCCGGCGCCTACCCGTGGGGCAACCACCACAACGCGTGGCGTCCGGCGCATATCCATTTTTCGCTGTTCGGGCCCAGCGTACTGACGCGGCTGGTGACGCAAATGTACTTCCCCGGCGACCCGCTGCTCGAATACGACCCGATCTACAACTGCGTGCCGGACACCCGCGCCAAGCAACGCCTGATCGCCAGCTTCGATCTGGAAAAAACCATTCCTTCCTATGCCCTCGGCTACCGCTGGGACATCGTCCTGCGCGGCCGCGACGCCACGCCGATGGAGAAATGAGATGAGCCTTTATGCAACCACGTCCCACACCGTCGGGCCGTACTACCACATTGGCCTGACCTGGCTGAACCGCGAAGACCTGACCGTCGCCGCCACCCTGGGCGAGCGGGTGGCAATCAGCGGGCAGGTGGTGGATGGCAACGGTGATGTGGTCAACGACGCCATGCTTGAAGTCTGGCAGGCCAATGCCGCCGGCAAGTACGACCATCCGGAAGACGAGCAGGACAAAGCGCTGGATCCCAACTTCGAAGGCTTTGGCCGCGTGCCGGTGGATGCCGAGGGGCGGTTTCGCTTTACCACCATCAAGCCGGGCAGTGTGCCCGGGCTTCAAGGCACCACCCAGGCGCCGCACCTGGTGGTGCTGGTGTTTGCGCGTGGGTTGGTGAAGCACTTGCTGACGCGGATCTATTTTGACGGTGAGGCATTGAATGGGGATGACCCATTGCTGGCGTGTGTGCCGGCGCAGCGTCGTAGCACGCTGATTGCCAAGGCGGATGCGGCTGGGGTTTATCAGTGGGATGTGGTTTTGCAGGGGACAGACAGGGAAACGGTGTTTTTCGATTATTGAGTTGGCTGTAGGGCCCTATCGGGGGCAAGCCCCCTCCCACACTTGAATGTATTCACAAATCAAAATGTGGGAGGGGGCTTGCCCCCGATGGGGCCCTTACAAGCACTCCATAGCCAAAAGTCTGCTTGCATGACACGGTTGTTGCAAAGTATGTCTAGGCTATAACCGTTCCCACTGAGTAAAAACCATGACAACAAAAACCAGTCACTACACCGGAGAAGAACGCAGCAAACGGATTTTTGCGATTGTCGGTGCGTCCTCCGGCAACCTGGTCGAATGGTTCGACTTCTATGTCTATGCCTTCTGTGCCATTTACTTTGCCCCGGCGTTTTTTCCCTCGGACGACCCCACGGTGCAGTTGCTCAACACCGCCGGCGTGTTCGCCGCCGGGTTCCTGATGCGCCCGATCGGCGGCTGGCTGTTTGGCCGGGTGGCCGACAAACATGGCCGCAAGAATTCCATGATGATCTCGGTGCTGATGATGTGCGCCGGTTCCCTGGTCATCGCCTTCCTGCCGACCTACAAGGATATCGGCGCCTGGGCCCCGGCGCTGCTGCTGGTGGCGCGGCTGTTCCAGGGGTTGTCGGTGGGGGGCGAATACGGCACCACGGCCACTTACATGAGCGAAGTGGCGCTCAAGGGCCAGCGCGGTTTCTTCGCCTCGTTCCAGTACGTGACCCTGATCGGCGGGCAACTGCTGGCGGTGCTGGTGGTGGTGATCCTGCAGCAGATCCTCACGGAGGAAGAATTGCGTGCCTGGGGCTGGCGCATTCCGTTCGTGATCGGCGCCATTGCGGCGGTGATTTCCCTGTTGCTGCGCCGCACCCTCAAGGAAACCACCAGCAAGGAAATGCGCGAAGACAAGGACGCCGGCAGTATCGTCGCGCTGTTCCGTGACCACGGCAAAGCCTTCATCACCGTGCTGGGCTACACCGCCGGCGGCTCGCTGATTTTCTATACGTTCACCACCTACATGCAGAAGTACCTGGTGAACACTGTCGGTATGCACGCCAAGACCGCCAGCTACATCATGACCGGCGCGCTGTTTTTGTACATGTGCATGCAGCCGCTGTTCGGCATGCTCGCCGACAAGATCGGCCGTCGTAATTCCATGCTCTGGTTCGCCGGCCTCGGCACGCTGTTCACGGTGCCGATCCTGCTCACCCTGAAAACCGTGACCAGTCCGTTCCTGGCCTTTGTCCTGATCACGCTGGCCCTGGCGATCGTCAGCTTCTATACCTCCATCAGCGGCCTGGTCAAAGCCGAAATGTTCCCGCCCCAGGTGCGTGCATTGGGCGTTGGCCTGGCGTATGCGGTAGCCAACGCGGTGTTCGGCGGTTCGGCGGAAGTGGTCGCGTTGAGCCTGAAGTCCATCGGTATGGAAAACACCTTCTACTGGTACGTCACTGCGATGATGGCGGTGGCTTTCCTGTTCAGCTTACGCCTGCCGAAACAGGCGGCGTACCTGCATCACGATCTGTAAGGGATGAGTTATGACACTGCGCACGAGCAACCAACTGTTCGACGCCTACTTCACCGCTGACAGCATGGCCGAGGTGTTCTGTGACCAGGGCCGCTTGCAGGGCATGCTGGATTTCGAGGCCGCGCTGGCCCGGGCCGAGGCCCAGGTCGGGTTGATCCCGCAGGCCGCCGTGGCGCCGATTGCCCAGGCCTGCCTGGCATCGTTGTATGACGTCGATGCGCTCAGCGTGGCCATTGCCACGGCGGGCAACTCGGCGATTCCAGTGGTCAAGGCGCTGGGCAAGCTGATTGCTGCCGAGGATGCCGGGGCCGAGCGCTATGTGCACCTGGGGGCAACCAGCCAGGATGTGATGGACACCGGCCTGGTGTTGCAACTACGCCGGGCGCTGGAGCTAATCGAAGCGGACCTGGCTCGCCTGGGCGACGTACTGGCGTCCCAGGCGCAGCGGCATGCGATGACACCTCTGGCGGGGCGCACCTGGCTGCAACACGCCACGCCCGTCACTCTGGGCATGAAGATCGCCGGCTGGCTGGGCGCGGTGACGCGCAGTCGCCAGCGCCTGGTGGAATTGAAACCGCGTTTGCTGGTGCTGCAATTCGGCGGTGCGTCGGGCACCCTGGCCGCGCTCGGCGAGCAGGCCATGGCGGTGGCGCAGGCCTTGGCCGCCGAGCTGCAGCTGGCTTTGCCCGAGCAGCCGTGGCATACGCAGCGTGATCGTCTGGTGGAGTTCGCCAGCGTGCTCGGCCTGATCGCCGGCAGCCTTGGCAAGCTGGGCCGCGACATCAGCCTGTTGATGCAAACCGAGGCGGCGGAAGTGTTCGAGCCCTCGGCGCCGGGCAAGGGCGGCTCTTCGACCATGCCGCACAAGCGCAATCCGGTCGGCGCCGCCGTGCTGATCAGCGCTGCGACCCGTGTGCCCGGTCTGGTGGCGACGATGTTCAGTGCCATGCCCCAGGAGCACGAACGCAGCCTGGGACTGTGGCATGCCGAATGGGAAACCTTGCCGCAGATCTGCCGATTGGTCTCGGGGGCACTGGAACAGGCGCTGCTGGTCAGCGAAGGGTTGGAGGTGGATGCCGAGCGCATGGCCCGTAATCTCGACCTGACCCAGGGCCTGGTACTGGCCGAAGCCGTCAGCAGCGTGCTGGCCCAACGCCTGGGTCGTGAAACCGCGCACCACCTGCTCGAGCAGTGCTGCAAACGCGCGGTCGCCGAGCAGCGGCATTTGCGTGCCGTGCTGGCGGACCAGCCGCAGGTCACTGCCCAGTTGTCGTCGGCCGAACTGGACCGTCTGCTCGACCCGGCCAACTATTTGGGCCAGGCCCATACCTGGGTCAGCCGCGCCGTGACCGAACACTTTGCATTGACCGCGTAAGGAGAACGCTATGGCTTTCGTACAACTCGCCGAGGGCGAACTGCATTACCAGTTCGATGGGCCTGCCGATGCACCGGTTCTGGTGCTGTCCAACTCCCTGGGCACCGACCTGCATATGTGGGACATCCAGATCCCGGCATTCACCCGGCATTTTCGCGTGCTGCGCTTGGATACCCGCGGCCATGGCAAATCTCTGGTCACCGAGGGGCCCTACCGCATCGAACAATTGGGCGAGGATGTGATCGCGCTGATGGATGCGCTGAATATTCAGCGCGCGCATTTTTGCGGGCTGTCCATGGGCGGGCTCATCGGCCAATGGTTGGGCATCCACGCCGGCACGCGGCTGAACCGCCTGGTGCTCTGCAACACCGCCGCCAACATCGGCACGCCTGAGGTGTGGAACCCGCGTATCGAAACGGTATTGCGCGATGGCGCCGCCGCGATGGCCGCGTTGCGCGATGCCTCGATTGCGCGCTGGTTCACCGCCGATTTTGCCGCGGCCAACCCGCACCAGGCCGAGCAGATCACCGACATGCTCGCGGCCACCTCGCCCCAAGGATATGCCGCCAACTGTGCGGCGGTGCGCGATGCGGATTTCCGTCAGCAATTGGCGTCGATCAAAGTGCCAACGCTGGTGATTGCCGGCACCGAAGACGCGGTGACACCGCCAGCCGGCGGACACTTTATCCAGAACCATGTAAAGGGTGCCGAATACGCCGAGTTCTATGCGGCGCATCTGTCCAATGTGCAAGCCGGCGCTGCCTTCAGCGACCGCGTGATTGAATTTCTGCTGGGCCGCTGAGGAGCTTTTCGTGGACGAGAAACAACGGTATGCCGAGGGCCTGCAAGTGCGCCGCGAAGTGCTGGGCGACGCCCATGTCGAGCGCAGCCTCAATGCCCTGACCGAATTCAACAGCGAGTTCCAGGACATGATCACCCGTCATGCCTGGGGCGATATCTGGACCCGCCCAGGTTTGCCACGGCACACCCGCAGCCTGATCACCATCGCCATGCTGATCGGCATGAACCGCAGCGAAGAGCTGAAGCTGCATTTACGGGCCGCCGCCAGCAACGGCGTGACCCGTGCCGAGATCAAGGAAGTGCTGATGCAGAGTGCGATTTACTGCGGGATACCGGCGGCGAATGCGACGTTCCATCTGGCCGAGTCGGTGTGGGATGAGTTGGGTATCGAATCGCACCAACCCTGAATTGAAATGCGCTCAAAGTGTGGGAGGGGGCTTGCCCTGATGCCGTCTGTAGGAGCGAGCTTGCTCGCGAAAAACTCACAGGCACCGCGTTCATTCAGAAAGTACGCGTTATCGTTGACGTTTTTCGCGAGCAAGCTCGCTCCTACAGGGGATCTTCATTGACTGTAGACCTCAGTTGGAATCGGCATCCCACAGCCAATTCCACACCCCTGGCAGATGCACCGGCTCGTTCACCTCCTTGACCGTGCGTGCCAGCGCTGCGCGTTGCAGGGTGGCGGTATCGGTGTAGAAGGGCTCGGTGGCGGTCTTGAGGCCGTTGATGCGGGCGCTGTCCATCAGGATCTGCAGGTACTCCTGCATATGCCGTGCGGTGTAGCGGTTGATGTCATGGAAGGTCACCACCACCGGTATCACGCCGTCCACCGTCGGCAACTCACCCAATGCGATGCGCTCACGCACCACTGACAGCTGGCGGTAGAGATTGGCGCGACGGCGTGGGCTGCCATTGAAGCCCCAGATCTTGCCGTCATTGGCACTCAGGTCGGTCAACAGAACCTGCATGCCGTGGCGCTGGTAGGCGGCGAACGTGCGACGATCGTAGTTCCAGAACGGTGGCCGTACCAGCAGGGGCGGCGTGCCGGTGATGGCGGCAATGTCCGCGGCGCCTTGGCTCAGGGTGCGTTCCAGTTCGGCGTCATTGAGCCAGCGATGGTTGGTATGAAACGCCGTCGCCGTGTGGAAGGCCAGCACATGGCCGGCGGCATGCTCACGCACCAGGGTCTTGCGGCCCCGCGCGCTGCCCCCTGAACGGGCGGCTTCGGTCTGCACAAAGAACACCGCCTTGATCCCCGGCAATACCGGGTTATGAGCCAGATCGGCCACCACCGAACGGCTCGGGTTGTTGTAGCCCGAGGCACTCGGGCCGTCATCGAAGGTCAGCAGGAAGCGGATCGGCGCCCGGGCTTGCAGACGTTGCTCGGTCTGCGGCGTCAGGGCGATGGGCGAACCGATACAGCCGCCCAGAGTCAGGGCCAGGGCGAACACTGCGATTGCTGAGGCGAAGGTTTTCATGCTGTGCGCGGGCCCGAATGAGAGGCCGCTGCTGGGGCGATCGGCAGCGGCAGGCGCGCACCATACAGTAACTGCGGCGCCGGTTTACAGCAGACTTATCGGGTAGCTGACGATCAACCGGTTTTCATCGAACTCATTGTTGCTGTAGTCGCGCCGCATGCTCGAATTGCGCCAGCGCAAGGTCAGGTTTTTCAGGCTGCCGCTTTGCACGGTGTAGCCCAATTCGCTTTCGCGGCCCCACTCCTTGCCGTCGGTCACCGTGCCGGTGTGCACGTTGCTGCCGCTGATATAGCGGTTCATCAGGGTAAGGCCGGGTACACCAAGGGCCGCGAAGTTGTAGTCGTGGCGAACCTGCCAGGATTTTTCCTCGGCGTTGTCATAGCTCGAGTTATAGCTGTCGTTGGACAGGGTGCCGCCGCTGGTGCCGTTGACACGCATCCAGGCGCTGTCGCCGGTGAGCTTTTGCAGGCCGACGTAGAAGGTGTTGCCGCCGTACCTGGCAGAAAACAGGCCGGACCAGGTCTTGTTGTCCAGGCTGCCGGCGCGGGCGCTGCCGTCGTCCTTGCCGTAGAAGAAGCCCAGGTTGGCGCCCAGGGTCCAGTCGCCCACGGGCTGGCTGTGGATCAGGTTGACGAACTGCTGGCGGTAGATGTCCTTGAGCTGGGCATTCCACACCCCGACTTGGGTGCGTTTGTCGTTGAAGGCGTATTCGGCGCCCTGGAAGTTGAAGCGGTCGGAGGTGAAGGCGGTTTTGCCGGTCATCGACAGGTCGCGCATGCTGCTGTCGTCCCGTGGGCTGTTCGCTCGAAACTGACCGCCATACAGGGTCAGGCCGTCGATTTCCTTGGACGTGATCTGGCCGCCACGCAAGGTTTGCGGCAACGAGCGGCCATCGTCCGAACGCAGGATCGGCAGCACCGGCATCCATTCGCCAACTTTCACTTCGGTCCTGGAAAAACGCGCCTTGAACGCCACGCCCAGGCGACCGAACGCATCGGCTGGGCGCCCGTCGTGATCCAGCGGCAATAACTGCGTGCCGCCGGTGCCGCGCCCGCCATCGAGCTTGAGCGAGTACAAGCCCAGCACGTCCACCCCGAAGCCGACGGTGCCTTGAGTGAACCCGGACTTGGCATCGAGGATGAAGCTTTGCGTCCACTCCTGCGCGCCGCCCTGGGTTTTGGTCGGGTTGGTGTAGTTGCGGTTGAAGAAAAAATTACGCAGGTTGAGGTTGGCGCTGGCGTCTTCGAGAAAGCCGTGTTCTTCGGCCAAAGCGGGGAGGGCAAGACTGCTGACAACGCTGGCCAGCAGGAGCTGGCGCGGATGGAAAGTGCTCATGGTGTCGGACCTGTTGTTATTGGGGTTATGCAGGTGGCCGCCATGGTGCTGGGTGCCGCGGGGGCGATGAAAGTGGGGCAGAGCGGGTTGTGGGCGGTGATCGAACGTAAGTTGGCAATTAAAAACCAGGCATAAAAAACCGCTTCCGGGGAAGCGGTTTTTTTACAACGGGGCTATCAGAACAACTTAAGCGGCGGTGCTTCTTCTTTCACCGGCTCATTTTTCGCGGTCTGCTCGTTCCAGCCACCGCCGAGAGCCTTGTACAAGTTGACCTCGCTGGTCAGCTGCGCCAGGCGGTCGGTGATCAGCGACTGCTGGGCACTGAACAGTTGGCGCTGGGCGTCGAGGAAGGTCAGGTTGCTGTCCACACCGATACGGTAGCGACGCTCGGCCAGGCGGTAGTAATCCTGGTTGGCGGCGACGAAACCACGTTGGGCGTCCAGTTGCTGCTTGTAGGTCGCCCGCGCGGCGAGGCCGTCGGAAACTTCCTGGAAGCCGGTCTGAATGGCCTTCTCGTAGTTGGCCACGTTGATCTCTTTCTGGATCTTCGAGTAGTCCAGGCTTGCGCGCAGGCTACCGGCGTTGAAGATCGGGATGTTGATCTGCGGTGCGAACGACCAGGTGCCCGAGCCGCCCTTGAACAGGCCGCCCAGGTTCGGGCTGGCGGTACCGGCGCTGGCGGTCAGGCTGATGCTCGGGAAGAACGCCGCGCGGGCCGCACCGATGTTGGCGTTGGCAGCCTTGAGGTTGTACTCGGCCTGCACGATATCGGGACGCCGTTGCAGCAGGTCCGACGGCAGGCCGGCCGGTACTTCGCTGAGCAGGTCATCGGACAGTGGCTTGCTGGCGATATTCGCCGGCAGGCCGGTGCCCAGCAGCAGGGTCAGGCTGTTTTCGTCCTGGGCCACCTGGCGCGTATAGCGGGCAAGCTGCACCCGGGCGTTTTCCACCGAGGTGCGCGCCTGGCTGAGGTCCAGGGCCGAGGCCACGCCGACTTCGTTGCTGCGCGAGGTCAGCTTGAAGCTCTGCTCGAACGCGCCGAGGGTGTCCTGGGTCAGCTTGAGCAGTTCCTTGTCGGCCTGCCAGGTCAGGTAGGCATTGGCCACACTGGCCACCAGGCTGATCTGGGTGCTGCGCCGCGCTTCTTCGGTGGCGAAGTACTTCTGCAGTGCTTCTTCACTGAGGCTGCGCACGCGGCCGAACAGGTCCAGCTCATAAGAGCTGATCCCCAGGCCCGCCGAGTATTGGCTGGAAATGTTCGATTCACCGGTCTGCGACAGCCGCGCCGGGGTACGCGAGCGGGTGCCGTTGCCGGTGGCCGAGACGGCCGGGAACAGGTCGGCACGCTGGATCTGGTACTGCGCCGCATAGGCGTCGATGTTCAGGGCCGCGACGCGCAGGTCACGGTTGTTCACCAGCGCGGTCTGGATCAGCTGTTGCAGGGCAGGGTCATGGAAAAACTGCTTCCAGCCTTGCTCGGCGGCAGCCTGGCCCGGCGCCTGGGCCGACGAATACGCCGGCCCCTGCGGGAACTGCGCCGCTACCGGCGCTTCGGGGCGCTGGTAGTCAGGGATCAGCGAGCAGCCACTGAGCACGAAGGCGGTGACGGCTAAGGAAAGTAGCGACTTGCTCATTGGCCAGCCTCTTTAGGAGTTTCAGTGGTGTCTTTCTTTTTACGTTCGCCGGCGGAGGACACGGTTGCGTAGAACAACGGCACCCAGAAGATCGCCAGCACCGTTGCCGTGATCATACCGCCGATCACGCCGGTACCGATTGCATGCTGGCTGCCCGAGCCTGCTCCGGTGGAAATCGCCAGCGGCAATACGCCGAGCACGAACGCCATGGACGTCATGATGATCGGGCGCAGACGCATGCGGGACGCCTCGATGGCCGCCTCGACAATGCCCTTGCCTTGCTCGTGAAGCTCCTTGGCGAACTCCACGATCAGGATGGCGTTCTTCGCCGCCAGGCCCACCGTGACCAGCAAGCCTACCTGGAAGAACACGTCATTGGACAAGCCGCGCATGCTGGTGGCAATCAGCGCACCGATCACACCCAGCGGCACGACCAGAATCACCGCAATCGGGATCGACCAGCTTTCATACAAGGCCGCCAGGCACAGGAACACCACCAGCAACGACAGGGCATACAGCGCAGGCGCCTGGGAGCCGGACAGACGTTCTTCGTACGACAGGCCCGTCCAGGCATAGCCGATGCCGGCCGGCAGTTCCTTGGCAATGCGCTCGACTTCCGCCATTGCGTCACCGGTACTGTAGCCAGGCGCCGGCGTGCCGAGGATTTCCATGGCCGCTACACCGTTGTAACGCGAGAGCTTGGGCGAGCCGTAGATCCACTTGCCCGACGAGATGGCCGACAGCGGCACCATCTTCCCGGAGTCGGCGCGCACGTACCATTTGTCCAGGTCTTCCGGCGACATACGGCTGGCGGCATCACCTTGCACATACACCTTCTTCACCCGACCACGGTCGATGAAGTCGTTGATGTAGCTGCCGCCCAACGCGATGGCCAGGGTCTGCTGGATGTCCGACAGGCTGATGCCCTGGGCGCTGGCTTTCTCGTCATCGACGGTCAGTTCGTACTGCGGCTCATCGTTCACGCCGTTGGGCCGCACGCCCGCCAGGATCTTGCTCTGGGCCGCCGCACCGAGGAACTGGTTACGCGCTGCCATCAGCTTGTCATGGCCGACGCCACCCTGGTCCTGCAGGAACACGTCGAAGCCTGTGGCGTTACCCAGTTCCAGGACCGAAGGCGGCACGATGGCAAATACCATGGCGTCCTTGAAGGCCCCGAAGAAGTAACCCTGGGCGCGCTTGGCCACTTCGAACACCGACTGGGATGAATCGCGCTCGTCCCACGGCTTGAGCATCACGAATGCCAGCCCCGAGCTCTGGCCGCGACCGGCGAAGTTGAAACCGTTTACGGTAAATACCGATTTCACGGCCTTGCCTTCGCCCGGCTCGCCTTCCTTGTCATGCAGCAGGAAGGCGCGCATGTCGTCGATGACTTTTTGCGTACGCTCGGCTGAGGCGCCCACCGGTGTCTGTACCTGGGCAAAGATCACGCCCTGGTCTTCCTCAGGCAGGAACGCGCTCGGAATACGGGTGAACATCCAGATCATGCCGGCCAGGATCAGCGCATACACGATGAAAGCCGGGATCTTGTGCTTGATCATGCCGCCCACGCCGCGCTCGTACTTGAGTACGCCGCTGTCGAAGGTGCGGTTGAACCAGCCGAAGAAGCCGCGCTTGGGTTGGCCGTGCTTTTCCGGATCGATCGCCTTGAGCATGGTGGCGCACAGGGCCGGGGTGAAGATCAGGGCAACCAGTACCGACAACGCCATCGCCGACACGATGGTGATGGAGAACTGGCGGTAGATCACCCCGGTGGAGCCGCCGAAGAAGGCCATCGGCAGCAATACCGCCGAGAGTACCAGGGCAATACCCACCAGGGCGCCCTGGATCTGGCCCATGGATTTGATGGTCGCTTCCTTGGGCGACAGGTGCTCCTCGGCCATGACCCGTTCGACGTTTTCCACCACCACGATGGCATCGTCCACCAGCAGGCCGATGGCCAGGATCATGCCGAACATGGTCAGGGTGTTGATGGTGAAACCGAACGCCGCCAGGATCCCGAAGGTCCCCAGCAATACCACCGGAACGGTCATGGTGGTGATGATGGTGGCGCGGAAGTTCTGCAGGAACAGGAACATCACCAGGAACACCAGCACGATCGCTTCGACCAGGGTGTGCACCACACCGGAGATCGATTCGGTCACCACCGGGGTGGTGTCGTACGGCACCACGGCTTTCATGCCAGGCGGGAAGAACGGTTCCAGGGACGCCACGGTGGCGCGGATCGCTTTGCCGGTGTCCAGGGCGTTCGCCCCGGCGGCCAGCTTGATCGCCATACCGGACGCCGGCTTGCCGTTGAACTGCGCGCTGATGCTGTAGTTCTGGCCGCCCAGTTCAATACGCGCAACGTCGCCCAGGCGCACCTGCGAGCCGTCGGCGTTCACCTTCATCAGGATCTTGGCGAACTCTTCGGCGCTTTGCAGGCGGGTCTTGCCGATAATCGTGGCGTTCAGTTGAGTGCCGGGCAGGGCGGGCAGGCCGCCCAGTTGACCGGTGGCCACCTGCACGTTCTGGGCCTTGATGGCGTTGCTGACATCCACCGGCGTGAGCTGGAAGTTGTTCAGCTTGGCCGGGTCGAGCCAGATACGCATGGCGTACTGCGAACCGAAGACCTGGAAGTCACCCACACCCGAGGTACGGGAAATCGGGTCCTGGATATTGGACACGATGTAGTTGGAGAGGTCGTCCTTGGTCATGCTGCCGTCTTCCGACACCAGACCGATCACCATCAGGAAGTTCTTCACCGACTTGGTCACGCGGATACCCTGCTGCTGCACTTCTTGCGGCAGCAGTGGGGTCGCCAGGTTCAGCTTGTTCTGCACCTGAACCTGGGCGATGTCCGGGTTGGTACCCTGGTTGAACGTCGCGGTGATGGTCATGCTGCCGTCGGAGTTACTGTCCGAGGCCACATAGCGCAGGTTGTCGATACCGTTGAGCTGCTGCTCGATGACCTGCACCACGGTGTCTTGCACGGTTTGTGCGGACGCGCCCGGGTAGGTCACTTGGATATCAATGGCGGTTGGCGCAATGGCCGGGTATTGGTTGATGGGCAGCTTCAGGATCGACAGTGCCCCGACCAGCATGATCACCAGGGCAATTACCCAGGCAAAAATGGGACGGTCGATAAAAAATTTCGACATGGATTACTCCCCTTTGCCGGCAGCGGCAGCAGGAGCGGCGGAACCGGCGGGCTTGGCGTTGCCCGCTTCAGTGACCTTCACCTCGGCGCCCGGCTTGACGTACTGCAAACCTTCGGTGATGACGCGATCACCCGCGTTGAGGCCTTTCTCCACCAGCCAGTAGGCGCCGGCGGTACGGTTGGCCACCAGTTCACGCTGCTCGACCTTGTTGTCGGCATTGACGATCAGGGCCGTCGGGGTGCCCTTGAGGTCACGGGTCACGCCCTGTTGCGGCGCGAGAATGGCCTTGCTGTTCACACCGGCTTGCAACTGGGCGTGTACGAACATCCCCGGCAGCAGCACATGGTCAGGGTTGGGGAACACAGCGCGCAGGGTCACGGAACCGGTGGTCTGGTCGACCGACACTTCGGAGAATTCCAGTTTGCCTTGCTGGCCGTAGTCGCTGCCGTCTTCCAGGGTCAGCTTGACCATGGCGGCGTTGTCACCGGCTTTCTGCAACTGGCCGCTTTCCAGGTCGCGACGCAGTTTCAGCATTTCGGCCGAGGACTGGGTGACGTCGACGTAGATCGGGTCCAGTTGCTGGATCACGGCCATGGCATCGGTCTGGCCGTTGTTGACCAGCGCGCCTTCGGTGACCGCGGAACGGCCGATACGCCCGGAGATCGGGGCGAACACCTTGGTGTAGCGCACATTGATCTGCGCGCTCTGCAGGTCGGCTTCGGCGGTCATGCGGTCGGCGACGGCGGTGTCGTATTCCTGGCGGCTGACAGCTTGCTCATCGACCAGTTGCTTGTAGCGATCGGTGATCGACTTGGTCTGCGTCAGCTTGGCCTGGGCGCTCTTGAGCGTGGCTTCATACACCGACGGATCGATCTGGTAGAGCTGCTGCCCTTCCTTCACGTCCGCGCCTTCCTTGAACAGGCGCTTGAGAATGATGCCGTTCACCTGAGGACGCACTTCGGCAATGCGGTAGGCCGTGGTGCGGCCCGGCAGCTCGGTGGTCAGGGTGAAGGCTTGCGGTTGAATAGTGACCACGCCGACCTGAGGGGTTTGAGCGGGCGGAGCCGCTTCTTCCTTTTTACATCCGCTGAGCAGCGATGCCAGGGCGACGGCAGTGACCAGAGCGGTAACAGCTGGCTTAAGTTGCATGAAGATCCTCGGGTCAGGCGCGCAGAGTGCGCACAAGAAGTGTGGAAGGGTAAAAAACAAGCCGTGAGTGGATAAGTAGCTTGCTACGCAATATACTTACGTTCATGGTTGTTTGTAAACTCTTGACAGGCTCGGCGCAATGTTGACAAAGCAATGCCCAAAGCCTCGATTTTAGTACGTTCGGCGCCCATGACGGTGTCGTCCCACAATTATTCAGATGATCGTTCACGTCTATTAACGTTGCGTTAACGATAGTCCCCAGTGTTCTGATTGAGGTTTTACTGCCATGGTTCGTCGCACCAAAGAGGAAGCTCAGGAAACCCGCAGCCAGATCCTCCAAGCCGCCGAGCAAGCCTTTTATGAACGTGGCGTTGCACGGACCACGCTGGCGGACATCGCCGCCCTGGCCGGCGTGACGCGCGGTGCCATCTACTGGCACTTCAGTAACAAGTCCGATTTGCTGCAGGCCCTGCTCGACACGCTGCACGAACCCCTGGACGAGTTGGCCCGGGCGAGTGAAAGCGAGGATGAAGTCGACCCGTTGGGGTGCATGCGCAAGCTGCTGATTCATCTCTATCATCAAGTGGCCCTGGACCCGAAAACCCGGCGCATCAACGAAATCCTGTTTCATAAGTGCGAGTTCACCGATGAAATGTGTGACATGCGCCGCCAGCGCCAGGCCCATAGCCTGGAGTGCAACCTGCGCATCGGCCTGACGTTGCGTAACGCGGTGCATCGCGGTCAATTACCCGAAAGTCTTGATACCAACCGTGCTGCGGTGTGCATTCATGCCTATATCCACGGCCTCATCGGCCAGTGGCTGCTGGTGCCTGACAGCTTTCAATTGCATCAGGACGCCGAGCGCTGGGTGGACGCAGGGCTGGACATGCTGCGCCTGAGCCCCAGCCTGCGCAATTGAGACAAAATGCGTAATTGCGACCAGTTGTGTCAACAGTAAAGCCCAAGGACGGTCAATCGTCCTTCTGCCTGATTTGTGGGGTGACTTTATATACGGGCTGGCGGGCGGTTGATAGGTAGCCGCCTAAGTATTTTGTAGCGATATTGTTGCGGTTCTGTGAAGTGATGTTTCCAAGACGAAACATGCGGTCAAAAATGTGGGAGGGGGCTTGCTCCCGATGGCGGTGTGTCAGTCACTGATGGGTTGACTGAACCACTGCTATCGGGGGCAAGCCCCCTCCCACATTGGTTTGTGTTTCAGTTAATTAGATCGGCAGGGTTGGGTAGTCGATATAGCCGACCGGGCCTTTGCCATAGAAGGTTTCCGGGTGCGGCTCGTTCAACGGCGCATCGGCCTTCAGGCGCGCCGGCAGGTCCGGGTTGGCAATGAACGGTATGCCGAAGGCCACGGCGTCGGCCTTGCCGGCGGCCAGCCAGGCGTTGGCGCTGTCCTTGGTGAAGCGTTCGTTGGCGATGTACACGCCGCCGAAGGCTTTTTTCAGCTGTGGGCCGAGGCTGTCCGCGCCTTCTTTTTCCCGGGAGCAGATGAAGGCGATACCACGTTTGCCCAGTTCGCTGGCGACGTAGGTGAAGGTTTCCGCCAGGTTGTCGTCGCCCATGTCGTGGGCGTCGGCACGCGGTGCCAGGTGTACGCCCACGCGGCCGGCGCCCCAGACTTCGATAGCGGCGTCGGTCACTTCCAGCAACAGGCGCGCACGGTTCTCCAGGGAGCCGCCGTACTGGTCGGTGCGCTGGTTGGTGCTGCTTTGCAGGAACTGGTCGAGCAGGTAGCCGTTGGCGCCGTGGATTTCCACGCCGTCGAAACCGGCGGCCTTGGCGTTTTCGGCGCCGGTGCGGTAAGCGTCGACGATGTCGGCGATTTCAGCGGTTTCCAGGGCGCGCGGGGTAGGGTAGTCGGCCAGCGGGCGCACCAGGCTGACGTGGCCTTTGGCCTGGATCGCGCTCGGCGCCACCGGGGTTTCGCCATTGAGGTACGACTCATGGGAGATGCGGCCGACGTGCCACAGTTGCAGGAAGATCTTGCCGCCTGCGCCGTGCACAGCCTTGGTGATGTTGGCCCAGCCGCGCACCTGGTCGTTGGACCAGATGCCCGGCGTGTCCGGGTAACCCACACCCATCGGCGTTACGGAAGTGGCTTCGCTGAGGATCAGCCCGGCGGATGCGCGCTGCACGTAATACTCGGCCATCAGTGCGTTGGGCACGCGGCCTTCATCGGCACGGCAGCGGGTCAGCGGCGCCATGATGATGCGGTTCGACAGTTCGAGGTCGCCCAGTTTTATCGGATCGAAAATAGTCGTCATGGAAAGCACCTTCCTCTTCAAGTTGATCAGTTGGTCGCGGGGGCCAGGTCGGCATTGCCGTTCTGGCGGAAAGTAATCAGGGTCACCAGCAGTGCAAGCATCATGAGCAATGAGAGCGGGATTTGCGGCTCCTTATTGCAGCTCAGTAGCGCTGAGTTCGGTGATGAGCGCTGCGAGGAAGGCTTGGATCGTTTCTTCGTTGCGTCTGAAAAAGTGCCACTGTCCGGCTTTCTGGCTGGTGATCAGGCCCGCCCGTTGCAACGTGGCCAAGTGGGCCGACACGGTCGACTGGGACAAGCCGCAGCGCTGGTCGATCTGCCCGGCGCAAATGCCGTATTCGTGGTTGTGCAGTTGCTCGGGGAACTGCACTTTCGGGTCTTTCAGCCAGGTGAGGATGTCTCGTCGTACCGGGTGCGCCAGGGCTTTTATTAGTTCGTCGAGGTCGATGGACATGGCAGGATGCTCGGTGTCGTAAAACGTTATATCGCGATGAGGCGAACTTTAAATCGTCGCATCCCGATATACCAATATGATTTTGATCTGATATCAGTGTGAATCGGTATATCGGGTTATAACGATATGTGGGCGGCGGTGGTAGACTGCGCGCCATGAATTATCTCGCACATCTGCACCTGGGCGGCCAACTTCCTGCGCAATTGCTGGGCAGCCTTTATGGCGACTTCGTCAAAGGCCGCCTGCAGGGCCAGTTCAGCCCGCAAATCGAAGCGGCGATCCAGTTGCATCGCTCCATTGACCGGTTCACCGACAGCCACCCCTTGGTAGGGGCAGCGTTGTCGCGCTTCAGCCTGACCCGCAGGCGCTATGCCGGGATTGTGCTCGACGTGTTTTTCGATCATTGCCTGGCGCGGGATTGGGCGCTGTATGCCGACCAGCCGCTGGAGCGCTTCACCGCGCAGGTGTACCGCGTGCTCGCCGCAGAGCCCGCGTTGCCGGGCCGGCTGGCGCAGATTGCGCCGTATATGGCGGCGGATGATTGGCTAGGCTCGTACCGCGAGTTTGCGGTGATGGAGCCGGTGTTGCGCGGGATTTCGCGGCGGTTGACGGACTCTGAAGCGCTGGGATTTGCGATGCGTGAGTTGCGCGAGCTTTACGAGCCTTTGAGTGAGGATTTCCGGGTTTTCTACCCCCAATTACAGAGCTTTGCACATATCCAACTGACCACTGAGATCTAAATGTGGGAGGGGGCAAGCCCCCTCCCACATTTGGAGTGTGTTCACAGAGTTCAGGCGGCGAACGCTGGTCGAGCAGCCACTGGCTCAGCTTCCGGCAAAGGCCCGAACAACGCCTTCTGCACCGCCTGCTGCGCCTGGTAGGCCAGCGCCGCGCGTTCCTGCCCGGCGCAGGCTATCGGCTTGAGCAGATGAATCTGCACATCGCCCTGGTCATTGCCAAACAGCCGCATCAAGTGCGACAGCAAATCGTCATCGCCAATGAACGGCGCCAGTGAGTCCACCTGGCCGTCGCGCAAATAACGGATCGCCACCGGTTGCAGCGACACATCCGCATCGATCGCACTGGCCAGCAAGCGTCCGTGAAAGGTGCGCAGGCTGCGCCCGTCGGTGGTGGTGCCTTCGGGGAACATCAGCAGCGGGTGCTGTTGTTCCAGATGACGGGTCATCTGCTTGCGGATCAGCTGGCTGTCACCCGCGCCGCGACGAATGAACAGGCTGCCGGCCTTGGCCGCCAACCAGCCGGCCACCGGCCAGGTGCGCACTTCGGCCTTGGACAAAAACGACATCGGTGCCACTGCGCCCAGCAACGGAATATCCGTCCAGGACACATGATTGCTCACCCACAACATCGGCGTTTGCGGCACCTCGCCGTGCACCGTCACGCGAAAGGGCAGGGCATTGGTCAGCCGTGCCATGAAGAATCGCGACCAACGCTGGCGCCGCACCATCGAGTTGGCCACCCCCAGGCGCTCGAACAGGCCAAACACACTGGCCATGCTCAAGCCCAGCGCCACCACCACCAGCACCCGGGCGATGCGCCCGTACACGCGCAGGCGGTCCATTACATCGCCGCCTTGAAGTGGCGCGCATAGCGCGGGCACAGCTGATCGCGCTTGAGCAGGATGAACACGTCGGCCACCTGGAAGTCTTCGTCCCAGCACGGTTCGCCGCAGATTTTCGCCCCCAGGCGCATATAGGCCTTGAGCAGCGGCGGCATTTCGGCGATGACGTTGGAGGGCAGGTCCAGGGCCGGCAGCGGTTTTTTCGGTTCGGCGCGCAGGTGCTCGTTGCACAGGTAGCGTTCGCGCAAGCGCTGCATGATCGCGTGGGCCTGGATGCCGCCGTCGTGCATCGGGATGCTCGCGCAGCCCATCAGGTAGCTGTAGCCGCCCTGGTTGAGCACCTCGGCCAACTCACCCCACAACACCGCGATGGTGCCGCCGTTGCGGTAGGCCGGGTCGACGCAGGTGCGGCCGATTTCCAGGATCGGGCCCTGCAAGTGCAGCAAGCCATGCAGGCTGAATTCTTCTTCGCTGTAGAACCGGCCCAGGGTGCTGGCGGCCTGGTGGTCGAGCAAACGGGTGGTGGCGACGAGTCGACCGCTGTTCAAATCCCGCACGCCGATGTGGCTGCAGTGAACATCATAGTCATCCATGTCCAGGCCCAGTTCCGCGCCTTTCAGCTTGGCGTTGAACTCGCCGCTGAACACGTTGAACCGCAGGGCCTGAGCTTCCTGCAAGGCCTGTGCGCCGATCAGGCGTTCGGCTTGCAGGCGGCGTTCATTGCCTTTGTCGCTGATGCGGGCGATCTGAGTCATAGCGAGTCTCCGAGTGCCGGCCAGGTTGCGGCCGGTCGACTTTGTTGTCCAAAGTCAGGCTATGTAGCCTCGGTGTCATCTCCATGAAGTTACGGTGACGGTTGGGTGACAAGCCTCATGTCGCAAATCTGTCATGGGCCTGCGCTAGGCTCGCGGGCTTGAATGCCCCCTTGAGTGTGTGCCCATGGTCCGAGGCCTGTTGTGTGTTGTTGTGCTGTTAGTCAGCGTTACCGCTCGCGCTGAAACCTGGCCCGAAAAAGAATGGACCACCGGCAAGCCACTCCAGGGCCCCGCTGTCGATGCCCTGAACGCCTATGCTTTCCCAGCCCGTGACGACGCCACCCGCCAAGGCATCCGTACCGACGCGCTGCTGGTGATTCGCGATGGCGAAATCATCTATGAACACTACGCTGCGCCGACGACCGCCAGCACGCCGCACCTGACTTGGTCGGTGAGCAAAAGCCTGATGGCCACGGTGCTCGGTGTGGCCTACGGTGAAGGCCGTTTCAAACTCACCGACGCCGTCGGGCGCTTCTATCCGCCGATGAAACAGCACCCCAAGGTGAGCATGGCCGACTTGCTGCACTGGGCCTCGGGTCTGGATTGGCAGGAGGACTATGAATACGCGCCGTTGAAGTCTTCTGTCGTGGCGATGCTCTACACCCGTGGGCGTGGCGATATGGCGCAATTTGCCGCTGATACCGAAGCCGCCGCCGAACCCGGCCAGGCGTTCCGTTATTCCAGCGGCGACAGCAACATTTTGTCCGCTGCGCTCAAAGGCATGCTCGGCCACAAGGCCTATATGAGCTACCCGTGGGATGCGCTGTTCAAGCCGTTGGGCATTCGCAACGCGACATGGGAAACCGATGCCGACGAAACCTTCGTCGCTTCCTCCTACACCTACCTCACCGCGCGCGATCTGGCGCGGGTCGGCTTGCTGATGGCGCGGGATGGGCGCTGGGGTGAACAACAGTTGTTGCCCAAAGAGTGGGTGGCCTTCAATCGGCAGCCATTCGACAACTACAAAGCGGGCCAGGATGAAGCTGTGCCTGGCGGCCAATGGTGGCTCAACAAGGGCGTGCCACAACCCTGGCCCGACGCACCCGCCGACACCTTCGCCGCACTGGGGCACTGGGGCCAGGCACTGTTTGTGCTGCCCGACGAACACCTGGTGATCGTGCGCTACGGCGATGACCGCGACGGCAGCTATCGGCATAACGAACTGCTCAAGCGCGTGCTGGCGGCGGTGCGGTCATGATTCGCCGTCGCCCGTTTACCAGCTTGTTTGTGCTGCTGTTGCTCGCCTTGTTGGGGTGGATCTGGCACGAGCGCGTCAACCTGCAAGCCTTCCCTGACATCATCGCGGCGTACACGGCCAAGGAGTATTGCTCGTGCCGGTATGTGCAGAACAATCCGGCGCAGTATTGCCTGGGGTATGTGAAACAGTACGTGCCGACCAGTGCGTTCACCGACACGCCGGAACGCAGTGAAGTGACGGCGAGTGGGTTGGGGCGTACGCACACGGCGAGGTGGATGGGGGAGAGGCAGGGGTGTCGCCTGATTCCTTGACACCCCACGTTACCCCTGCGGGAGCGGGCTTGCTCGCGAAGGCCGTGGGCCAGTCAACTTACGTATTGGCTGGCATTGCGCCTGATTCTTTGCTGATGTCGGGCCTCGGGTGAGGCCCGGTTGAACTACCTGAACTCCAAAGCAATGGCTACAGCTGCCATCCAAATCAGGGCTGTAAAGATCATCGTCGTAACGATGGTGAGATACCGTTTCAGATAGGGTGGAAAGTTTTTAAAGTCGACGGGGTCCAAGTCGCCTAAGCGAATGTGGGATTTTGGCAACAAGATCATTCCAGCGATTTTTGACATTTCCAAAAGAGACCAAATCAAACCTCGTTTCCCGAGGCTGTCTCCCCAAAGGTAGATATAACGGCTGTTTTTCAAAGCCTCCTTTATGGTGTCCAAGTGACGGTGGGTGAGGTACAGGCTGAATGCGAGGCCAGTAAATCCAAGCAAGAGCGGGCCGCCAGCCACAATCCAGAACGCCAGCCAGGATTTCCAAAACTCTTCTGTCGTCATGGCAAACTTTTCTCATAGAGAATCTCTCCGCCCATTTCGCCACCTTTACCACCGATAGTCGTACCCACCCAAGCGCCCGTCCCAACCAAAGCCGCCACACAGATAACGCCCCCTATACCTGTCGTAACACCCAGCCCTAGGCAAACCGTACTACCAGCAACACCACCTGCCCATCCGCCAAATGCACCGCCGCCAACCGAGCCGGCGAACTTTCCACTCTCTGTGAACTTGATTTTTTCGCAAGCCGCCCCGGAATCGTTATTGCAAACCTGCTGTATCGCCAACGAGGAAGATACACCGCCAAGGCCAATCCCGATGTAACCGCCCCCCTTCATGTATCGGGTAGCGCGGCTGGTCGCTTCCACATGCGCCGAGTAACCCGGAATCTGCCCAGGCCCACCCGCTTTGTCCCAGTGATGCACCAAACTGCGACTGGATATACCCAAGGCCGTTTTCAACTTGGGATGATCGCCCAGGGTGGTTTGGCCACGTAAGCGCGTTGAGTTCAGCAGATGGGCATCCAATTGGTTCATTAGACGTTGGCGGTCCGTGAAGAACTGCGGCGATTGAAGATGACCGTGCTGGCGATAATTTTGTTGATGCAGACGCTCGATGGCTTGAAGGGTGTCGCGCAGACTGGTCAGGTGTTTTTCCATCACCACCGCACTGACGCCAAGCCAGGTTGAGGTGTGGCCGATGAAACCGGCGATTTCGGCACCGTGGCGATACAGAAAATCCGCCTCGTCCGGCGTCAGCGAATCCAGCGATGCGCTGACTTGTTGTGCCGCCTGCATCAGTTGCGCTTCCTGATAGGTGCAGGAGGTGTTGTTCGGATCGCTGAGCACGATCATCGATCCGGCTTTGACATGGCTTGTATTGGGATTCAATGATTGAAACCTGCGCATCACAGCCGGATCACGAATTGGAAACAGCGTGGCTTCCAACGCTTCGCGAGTCACGCTTTTGGGTACGATGTAAAAACCTGGCTCCTGGCTCGAGAGGCTGTTAAATACGGGCGGCGCCGACTGGTTTGCCGGGGCGTAAGCGTTTTGAAAAGCCGTTGGCCGGACCGGCTCGGCGGCTTGCCTGTTGGCCCTCACAACCGAGCCACCTGTGTTGTGGTACTTGGCTGAAAACACCGACGGCACCAGCTCGGCTTTACAGGGACAGTCGCTGTAACTATCCAACGTACCGGCCATCAGCCGACCATGGCTGTTTATGTGGGAAACGCCACCGACGATCTTATAAGTCTGTCCGTCCTTGCCACAGGTGACTCGGTCACCTTCGCACGCATGGAGAAGGCCATTTATGTTGACTCTTCCATCCCCGTCCAGCACTTGCCCGCCGCAGGTGGTCTTGTCACCCAGGCCAATGAAATAACCTACGCTCATTGTTTTTCCCTTTGTCCATGAAGTTTTGACCCGTACTTTCCTTCTCGTCTCGATAAGAAAACTGACGCATGACGCATTTCAATCGAGGTAAACGAGCAGGAGAAAGTCAGTGGCAAGCCAAACTTTGGAGAGGGATTTACTTAGGGTAAAGTCAGACGGTTCCGAGGTTTTCGTCGTAAAAATCTGATGCATCAGCGGCGCCCGATGCAGTGCACCGGGCGTGTACTACCTACTGCGGAGTTTGACTACCGGGCTGCATCGCGAGCAGCAGGTCATCAATGATGGCTTTGCCCATTTCGCCCAGGTAATGCGAGGCGAATGCAAACCTCTCGGCCCTTGGGTCCATGGCGGCTTCAAGGGAGAGCATTTTGGCGTAGTAGAGCACGTGGGAGGCGTGTTCGAGGGCTTCCACGAGCGGAACCCCGGCGTTGACGCGGAACAGTTTGATGTGGCTTTTGTTTTCTCCGCAGTCTGCGAAGGTGGCGGCGCCGATGGTTTCGGCTGAGGGTATTTCGTACGGCATAAGCTTGCTCCTTTGGTACAACCAAAAAGAGCTTCTTTCTCGGGATTCCACGCCCGGTCGCTGATGAGCAGCGACGGTGGGGAGATTAACGCTATGCACGCGGCCTCGCAACCGGTGGCAGATGGCTGTTGTGGCGAGGGGGATGCTCGGGTAACGGTGGGTCAGCTACGAATGTTTGGCTGACACTCCGTCATCGGGGGCAAGCCCCCTCCCACATTGGATTTGCGCCGTTTATGAGATTGCGCTTAAGGTTCGCCCAGGTTTTTTGCCCCATGAGTCTTTATGTTCAATGTCAAACCGCTGGCCTTCGCGTTGCTGACCTGTGCCACCGTGCCTGCCCACGCCGACTGGTACCTGGATAACGAATCCTCACGCCTGTCCTTTGTTACCACCAAAAACACCGAGATTGCAGAAGTGCACCGCTTCCTGGTGCTGCACGGCAAGGTCGACGGCCAGGGTGCGGCCCAGGTGCAGGTGGAGCTGGAGTCGATCAACAGTGGTATCCCGCTGCGTGACGAGCGTATGCGTAAGCAGCTGTTCGAGATCAAGCAGTTTCCCGAAGCGTTGATCAGCACCCAGATCAACCTGCAGCCGATCAATGACTTGGCGTCCGGCGCGCAATTGGAGTTGCGCCTGCCGCTGAGCATCACGTTGCATGGCAAGACCCACACCTACAACGCCGAGCTGCTGGCCACGCGTCTGGATGACCGGCGCTTTCAGGTCGTGACCCTGGAGCCGGTGGTGGTGCGCGCCGAAGATTTCGAGCTGCAGCCCGGTGTGGCCGCGTTGCGCAAGGCGGCGGGGTTGAAGTCGATCAGTTTGTCGGTGCCGGTGGGTGCGGTGCTGATCTTCACGGCGCGCTGACATGGGCGGCGCGGTGTTTCCCTGGCGCAGCGCCAACCGTTTCGAGCTGTTGATCGACGGACCGAATTTTTTCCCGCAGATGCTCGTGGGCATCGCCCGCGCCGAGCGGCAAGTGGATCTGGAACTGTACCTGGTGGAAGCCGGGGCCTGTGCCGAAGCGATGGTGCAGGCGCTGGTGCTCGCGGCTGAGCGCGGGGTGCAGGTGCGCTGCCTGTTCGATGATTACGGCAGCCTGGCATTCACCCTTGGGCTGCGCAAGCGTTTGACGGATGCGGGCGTGGAGCTGCGCTTCTACAATCGCCTGAGCTGGCGGCGCTGGATGCGCAACCTGTACCGCGACCACCGCAAGCTGCTGCTGATCGACCAGGATATCGCGGTGATCGGCGGGACCGGCGTTACCGATGAATTCTGGACGCCTGGACACGACACGGCTGACTGGCATGAAGTGATGGTGCAGATCAGCGGCCCGCTGGTGCTGGACTGGCAGGCCTTGTTCGACCGCCAGTGGCACGCCAATGCGGCGCGCCGTGAATGGAAACCGGCGACCCATTTCGGTTTGCCGCGCTTGCCCAAGGTGCCTGCCACCGGGCCGGGGCTTGGTCGTGTGGCGTATGCCGATGCCCGTCAGCATCGCGATATCCTGCAGTCGTTGATTCGCGCCTTGAACAGCAGCAAAGGGCGTATCTGGCTGGCGACGCCGTACTTTCTTCCGACCTGGAGCGTGCGCCGCGCCTTGCGCCGTGCGGCCGGACGCGGTGTGGATGTGCGTTTGCTGCTCACCGGCCCGCGTACCGATCACCCGTCGGTGCGCTATGCCGGGCACCGTTATTACCCGCGTCTGCTGCGTTCAGGCGTGCAGATCTTTGAATACCAGCCGTGCTTTTTGCACCTGAAGATGGTGCTGGTGGATGACTGGGTCAGTATTGGTTCGTGCAATTTCGACCACTGGAATCTGCGCTTCAATCTGGAAGCCAACCTGGAAGCGCTGGACCCTGAGTTGACGCAGGCGGTGGCGGGCAGTTTCGAGCGCGATTTTGCGCAAAGCCAGGCGGTCAGCCTGGAGGCGTGGAAGGCGCGGCCGTTGTGGCGGCGGGTGAAGCAGCGGGTGTGGGGGTGGATTGATCGGTTGGTGGTGAACCTTCTCGACCGGCGCGGCTAGTCGAATCACCTCAATCAAATGTAGGAGCGAGCTTGCTCGCGAAAAACGTCAACGATAACGCGGGCTTTCTGAATGAACGCGGCGTTTGTGAGTTTTTCGCGAGCAAGCTCGCTCCTACATACAGCTTTAGATCAAAGTAGCTCGAAGCTCTGCTGCTGCACATCCTGGGAGTCCAGCCCGATCTGCACATTGAACTCACCCGGCTCTGCGGCGAACTTGAGCTGGGCGTTATAGAACTTCAAGTCTTCCTCAGTGATGGTGAAGTGCAAGGTGCGTTCTTCACCGGCCTTGAGCATGACTTTCTGGAAGTTCTTCAGCTCTTTCACCGGGCGGATCATCGAGCCGGCCACGTCCTGGATATACAACTGCACCACGGTTTCGCCATCGACCTTGCCGGTGTTCTTCACGGTGACGCTGGCGTCGAGCTTGCCGGTCTTGTTCAAGGTAGTGGACGACAGCGCCATGTCCGACAGGCCGAACGTGGTGTAGCTCAGGCCATAGCCAAACGGAAACAGGGGACCTGTGGTGTCATCGAAGTACTGCGAGGTGTAGTTGCCCGGCTTGCCCGGCGTGAACGGCCGGCCGATGCTCAGGTGGTTATAGTAGGTGGGAATCTGTCCCACGGAGCGTGGGAAGGTGATTGGCAACTTGCCCGACGGGTTGTAGTCACCGAACAGCACGTCGGCGATGGCGTTGCCGCCTTCGGTCCCGGAGAACCAGGTTTCCAGGATCGCGTCAGCCTGTTGGTTCTCTTCGAGAATCGACAGCGGCCGGCCGTTCATCAGCACCAGCACCAACGGCTTGCCGGTCGCCTTGAGCGCCTTGATCAGGTCGCGCTGGCTTTGCGGGATGTTCAGGTCGGTGCGGCTCGACGACTCGTGGGACATGCCACGGGACTCGCCCACGGCCGCGACAATCACGTCAGCATTCTTTGCAGCCTTTACCGCTTCATCAATCAACACTTGGGCGGGGCGCGGGTCATCCACCACTTCCGGGGCATCAAAGTTGAGGAAGTTGAGGTAGTCGAGCACCGCCTTGTCGCCGGTGATGTTGGCGCCGCGAGCATAGATCACTTTGCCCTTTTCGCCGATCACGGCGTTCATGCCGTCAAGCAGGGTCACCGACTGTTCCGGCTTACCGGCTGCGGCCCAACTGCCCATCATGTCGATCGGGGCCTTGGCCAGCGGGCCGACCAGCGCGATGGTCGCGGATTTTTTCAGCGGCAGGGTGTCGTTGTGGTTCTTCAGCAACACCAGGCTGCGGCGCGCGATGTCGCGGGCATCGGCGCGGTGCAGGCGGCTGTCGGCATAGGTGTCGGCCGGGTCGTCCTCGGCCTTGCCGATGCGCAGGTACGGGTCCTTGAACAGGCCCATGTCGTACTTGGCGCCGAGCACTTCGCGCACGGCGTTGTCGATGTCGCTCTGCTCGATCTCGCCGGACTTGAGCAGCCCCGGCAGTTCCTTGCCGTACAACGTGTCGTTCATGCTCATGTCGATGCCGGCCTTGATCGCCAGCTTGGCGGCTTCACGCCCGTCCTTGGCCACGCCGTGCTTGATCAGTTCGAAGATCGCGCCGTGGTCGCTCACGGCCAGGCCCTTGAAGCCCCAGTCCTTGCGCAGCAGGTCGTTCATCAGCCAGGTGTTGGCGGTGGCGGGCACGCCATTGATCGAGTTGAGCGCCACCATCACGCCGCCGGAACCGGCCTTGATCGCCGCATGGTAGGGCGGCAGGTAATCCTGGTACATCTTGACTGGGCTCATGTCGACCACGTTGTAGTCGCGGCCGCCTTCCACCGCGCCGTACAGAGCGAAGTGCTTGACGCTGGCCATGATGCTGTCGGCATTCGCGGCGCTGGCGCCCTGGAAGGCCTTGACCATCACTTCGGCAATGCGCGACACCAGGTAGGTGTCTTCGCCGAAGCCTTCAGAGGTGCGGCCCCAGCGCGGGTCGCGGGAGATGTCGACCATCGGCGCGAAAGTGATGTCGAGGCTGTCGGCGGCGGCTTCCTGGGCGGCGATGCGCCCGGAGCGGCCGATGGCGTCCATGTCCCAGCTCGAGGCCAGGGCCAGGCTGATCGGGAAAATCGTGCGATGGCCGTGGATCACGTCGTAGGCGAAGAACATCGGGATCTTCAAGCGGCTGCGCATGGCCGCGTCCTGCATCGGGCGGTTTTCCGGACGGGTGATGGAGTTGAAGGTGCCGCCGATGCGGCCGGCGGCGATTTCCTTGCGGATCAGCTCGCGGGGCATTTCCGGGCCGATGCTGATCAGGCGCAACTGGCCGATCTTTTCATCGAGGGTCATCTGCTTGAGCAGGTCGCTGACGAAGGCGTCCTTGTCTTTAAGCGCAGCAGGCTTTGTTTCTGCCCATACGGGGTGGCTGGCCAGAGTGGCAACAAGGCCGAGCAAACACAGCTTCTTCATGAATATCCTTTTTCGGCTCACTGCACAGCGGTCAGGCTGATCGGCCAAAATGTGGGGAGCATCTATTGTTGTTCGGGTGTTGTTCAGATAAATGCAGCACACTCTGAACTCTTTTTCGCGCTGGGCATCTTTGTAGCTGATTGGCTCGAAGCATTCCAGTGGTGGCGGATTATGCCCCAAGCGCGTGGTTTATAGGGTTAGTCATCACATTCCATCCAGATTGGGCAGGAGAAACACCATGCAAGCAGCACAAGGTTACCGCTGGGGCTTGAAAGCCGCGGCGCTGTTATTGATCAGCAGCGTGCTGAGCGGTTGCGGCATCAACAACATCCCGACCCTGGACGAACAGGCCAAGGCGGCCTGGGGCCAGGTGCAGAACCAGTACCAACGCCGTGCCGACCTGATTCCCAACCTGGTGGAGGTGGTCAAGGGTTACGCCGCTCACGAGCAGGACACCCTCACTGCGGTGATTGAAGCGCGGGCCAAGGCCACCTCGATCCAGGTGGATGCGAGCACCCTCGACAACCCGGAAAAGCTCAAGCAGTTCCAGCAGGCCCAGGACGGCCTGAGCGGTGCACTCAGCCGTTTGATGGTGGTGTCCGAGCGCTATCCGGACCTGAAGGCCAACCAGAACTTCCTGGCCCTGCAATCGCAACTTGAGGGCACGGAAAACCGTATCGCCGTGGCCCGTCGCGACTTTATCCAGGCCGTGCAGAACTACAACACCGAGATCCGCACGTTCCCGGGCCGCCTGTGGCACAGCGTGATGTACAGCGACTTGCCGATCCGCGCCACATTTGAAGCCACCAGTGCCGATGCCGATAAGGCACCGCAGGTGAAGTTCAAATAACGCTGCCTTGAGGTGTCGATGCGTTTATTACGGATAGGCCTGGCGCTGTGGCTGCTGGGTTGCGTGGGCATGGCCCAGGCGGCCCTGACCTTCCCGGCCTTGACCGGGCGGGTGGTGGACAACGCCCAGATGATCGACCCTGCGGTGCGCGAGCAGCTGACCCAGCAATTGCAGGCGCTGGAGCAGACCTCCGGTGACCAGATTGTGGTGGTCACCGTGCCCGACCTGCAGGGCGTGCCGATTGAGGACTACGGTTATCAGTTGGGCCGCGCGTGGGGCATCGGCCAGAAGGGCAAGGACAACGGCGCGCTGTTGCTGGTTGCCCGCGACGAGCGAAAGTTGCGCATCGAAGTCGGCTACGGCCTGGAAGGCGTGCTGACGGATGCGCAGTCCTGGGTGATCATCAATCAGGTGATCGCGCCCAAGTTCAAGGCCGGCAATTTCAGCCAGGGGATCAGCGACGGTGTCGCGGCGATGATCCAGGTGGTCGGCGGTGAACCGCTGGCGGTGCCGGCCCATGTGGCGGAGGCGAATTTCGCCAAGGACAATCCCGGGTTTTCCATCGGTTTGTTCGTCCTGCTGATCGGCGTGTTGTGGCTGTGCAACCGCATGGGCCTGCCGGTGGGCGCCATCTTGCTGGCGATCCTCAGCAGCAGTGGACGCGGCGGCGGTGGGGGCGGCGGTGGCGGTGGTTTCCGCGGCGGCGGCGGGGGCTTTGGTGGTGGCGGGGCGTCGGGCGGCTGGTAATGACAATAACGAAAATAGAGCATCTACAACCATGGCATTACTGACTGAACACGAGCAGCGCCAAGTGGCCGAGGCAATCGCCCGGGTCGAGCAACAGACCGACGCCGAACTGGTCACGGTGCTGGCGGCGCGTGCCGATGACTACGCCTACATCCCGTTGCTGTGGGCCAGCCTGATCGCGTTGGTGGTGCCCGGTGTGGTGCATTACTTGTCGGGCTACCTGACCATGTACACCTTGTTGCTGGCGCAGTGGGCGACTTTCATTGTGCTGTGCCTGGTGTTTCGCTTGCCCAAGGTCACCACCCGTTTGATCCCCCGCTCGGTGCGCCATTGGCGCGCCTCGAACCTGGCGCGTCGCCAGTTCCTCGAGCAGAACCTGCACCACACGCTGGGCAGCACCGGGGTGCTGATTTTTGTCAGCGAGGCGGAGCGTTATGTGGAAATTCTCGTCGATGACGGTATTTCCAATCGCCTGGATGACAGCAGTTGGGACGCCATCGTCCAGGCGTTTACCCAGCAGGTGAAACAGGGGCAAACGCTGGCAGGGTTCATTGCCTGCATCGAGGCGTGTGGTGAATTGCTCAAGGTGCATGTGCCGGTGACGCAGACACGCAATGAGCTGCCCAATCGCCTGGTCGTACTTGAATAACCAGATCAACACAGTTCCAAATGTGGGAGGGGGCTTGCCCCCGATAGCAGTGGATCAGCCAATACATTTGTAGCTGACAGACTGCCATCGGGGGCAAGCCCCCTCCCACATTTGGATCTGCTTTGGCTGCTGGAACTGACCATTGGTCAAATAACTCCGTGCCCTGGTCGGTTATCCCCCCTAAAATGCCCGGCATTCTTTGCCCGAGGCGTTTTTGTTCATGTCCGTCACCGCTCATTCCGCCAGCCCTGCGCCGGATCATCATGCCCAGTTCATCGACCTGCTGAACGCAAGCCTGGCGCAGAACGCCTTTATCAAGCTGGTGCTGGCCAAGTACGTCGGTGATGAAGCCGAGCTGCAGCGGCTGATCATCAAGCCTGTGACGGTCAAGGAGCAGCCATGCCTGTCCTTCGTCTACCGCTACAAGACCCGCGACATCACCAAGAACCTGGCGCTGGCCGACGGCGTGGCGGCAGTAGCCGAGCTGCTGCCGGCCTCGTTCAAGAACGCGCACTTGTTGTCGCTGACTGACGAAGCCCAGTTGGAATACAGCAAGAAGAACAAAAGCTCGTTGTTCAAAAGCAAGCCGCAGCAATTGCGCGAGGCGCCATCGGCCGAGCACAACCGCGAGAAAAATCGCTTCCTCGACCTGAGCCGGCCGTTCCTTGCCGACCTGGGCGTGACCGACGCCAGGCAGGCATTAATTCCGTCGATGTCACGCAAGTGGAAGCAGATCAACAAGTTCATCGAAGTGTTCAGCCACGCGCTGACGTCGTCGCCGTTGCAGCTCGACCAACCGGTGCGCGTCGCCGATTTCGGCTCGGGCAAGGGCTACTTGACGTTCGCGATTCACGACTACCTGCGCAACACGCTCAAGGCCGAAGGCGAAGTGACCGGTGTCGAGTTGCGCCAGGACATGGTGACCCTGTGCAACGAAGCGGCCGCGCGCCTGGAACACCCGGGGTTGGTGTTCAAGTGCGGCGATGTACGCAGCGTTGCGCCGAGCCAGCTGGACGTGATGATCGCCCTGCATGCCTGCGATATCGCCACCGATTATGCGATTCACACCGGCATCCGTTCCGGCGCGTCGATCATCATGTGTTCGCCGTGCTGCCACAAACAGATTCGCCTGCAGATCCAGAGCCCGGCGCTGCTCAAGCCGATGCTGCAATACGGCCTGCACCTGGGCCAACAGGCGGAAATGGTCACCGACAGCTTGCGTGCGTTGTTTCTCGAAGCCTGCGGGTATGAGACCAAGGTGTTCGAGTTCATCTCGTTGGAGCACACCAACAAGAACAAGATGATCCTGGCGATCAAGCGTGCCGAGCCTTTGGACAATACGCAGTTGCTGGCGAAAATCCAGGAACTCAAGGCGTTCTACCACATCACCGAACATTGCCTGGAAACCCTGCTGCGCGCCGATGGTTTCTTGAACTAGGCGCGGGGCCCATGTGGGAGGGGGCTTGCCCTAATGCCAGTCAGTTAAGCGTATACCGCCCTCTGTAGGAGCGAGCTTGCTCGCGAAAAACGTCAACGATAACGCGTGCTTCCTGAATGAACGCGGCGCCTGTGAGTTTTTCGCGAGCAAGCTCGCTCCTACCGGTGTCGCAATCAGAAGAACCGCGTCACGCTGATCTTCGCATCGCGCCCCTTGGTATAGGCGCGGTCGCCGCTCAACGCCGGGCGGAAGTTTTCGTTGAACAGGTTGTCCACGGTGAAGTTCACCTCGGTGCCTTTCAGATACGCCTGCTGCGGTGTCCATTTGGCGAACAGGCCCTGGGTGTTGTAGCGCTTGTTGCCGTACTGGTCGTAGAACAGATCGCCCACACCGGAGCCCGGGCCGCCGGAATATTTGTCGCTGGGCAGGCGGTCGGTGGCGCCGATGAACTGGCCCATCCAGCCCACCTGGGCATCCCAGGCCGGGATGTGGGTGCCCAGCACCAGCACCCATTTGGTTGGCGGAATATCCCGCGCCCCCACATCCGGGCCCCAGGGGTTGGTGTAGGCGCCTTCGTGCTGGCCTTTGGCGTAGGCGAACGACACTGAGCCGAACAAATAGGTAGAGTTATAGATCGACTCGATTTCAATGCCCTTGATGGTCAGGCCGCCGATATTGCGGTAGTTGGACATCGCCCCCGGTGGGCAGGCGGAGCCAATCGTGCCGCCGTTGACGGCCTGGTTCTGGCAGCCCACGCCGGTGGCCTTGAAGATTTCGTCTTCGACCTTGTTGTGGAACAAGGTGGTGCGCAGTAGCAGGTTGTCATCCTGGACGAGGAGATTGTCGAAGCGGGTGATGTTGCCCAGGGTGATCGAGGTGATGCGCTCCGGGTCCAGGTCCACGCTGGTGGCGGTGCGGCTGCCCAGGCCCTGCACTTCGTATTGCTCGTCGATCACCGGCGCACGCCAGGTCTGGCTCCAGTTGGCGAACAGGCCGACGTTGGGCGTGACCGTCCAGAACAGCGCCAGGCGCGGCGACCAGCCGGTGTAGGTGCGGTCGCTGTAGTCGTGGCCGATCGCAGGGTCAGGGTTGTTGTAGTACGGCGCATCATTGCCTTCGCCTCGGTTGCGCACATGGTCGTAGCGCAGCGACGGGGTAATGGTCAGGTCGCCAAGGGTCACCGCGTCCTGAATGAAGAAGCTGTTGGTGTCGACCTTGCCGTGGGGCATGAAGCCCGGCTGAAAACGGCCATAGTTGTAGCGCGGCGTATTGTAGGTGGCGCCGGGCATCCACATTTCTGTTTCACGCACGTGCTTGCGCACCTGCCCGCCGACTGTCAGCGCATGCTGCAGGGGGCCGGTGTCGAACAGGCTGACGTTGCGGATATCCAGATGCTTGTCGGTGTAGGCGGTGTCCATCTTGCGCCCGCCGGTGGCCAACTGGAAAAACGCGGTGGCGTCGCGCTCGTCGCTCTGTTCGGTGTTGGACTGGGAGTACTTGACGGTCACGTCCACCAGCGGATTGTCCAGCGGCTGGTAGTGGTACTTGCCTGACCAGGTGGTGTCGACGGTATCGCGGTGCGCCAGAAAGCGCTTGAGTGCGCCTTCATAACCGTAGCGGTCGATGTTGGCCTGGGTCGGCGGTGTCGGGTAGCTGGCGGCGGAGAAGGGCGTCCATCGATTGCTGTGGGAGCGCGAGTAGGACAGGCCGACACTGTGCTCCTCGGTGAAGTACGCGTTGACCTTGAACAGCTTGCCGTCCACATCCTGGGCGCTGTTGGGCAGGCGCTGAGGATTGATCGGGTACTGGTTGTTCTCGTTGGGCAGCTTGGCGGCGACCTTCATGTCACCGCCGTCGCGCTGGGTCAGGTAGGCCAGCGCGTCGAAACGACCGTCGTCGGTGCGGCCATACACGGCACTGCTGTAGACCTGTTCATGGTCGTTGCTCGAGTAACCGTATTTGAGCATTGCGCCGCTGTTGCGGCCATCCTTGAGCAGGTCCGGGGCATCCTTGGTGGTCATGTTGACCGTGCCGCCAAAGCCGCCGTTGCCGGTGAAAGGCGAGTTCGGGCCTTTCTCTACCTCGATGCTCTTGATCAGCTCGGGCTCGATAAAGACCGTGCCCTGCTGGTAGCGCTCGAAACCGCTCTTGGTCGCGCCATCCACGGTCATCGGTACGTCTTCGGCATCGCCGAAGCCACGGATGTTGATGGTTTGGCCGCCGGGCTTGAGCGAGCCGCCCTGGCTCACGCCGGGCAGGGTCTGCAACAGGCTGGGGATGTTATTGGACTGGTAGCGGTCAATGTCGGCCTGGGTCAGGGTGGAGCGATTGACGGTACTGGAGTCCACATCGTTGCCGGTGCCGATCACGCTCAAGGTATCGAGCTGGATCGTGCTGCCTTGTGTGGTCTTGCCCGCATCGGCGCGTACCACATAGGTCGTGCCAACCCTGATCAGGGTGAATTCCCCGCCTTTGAGCAAGGTGCGAATCGCCACTTCCGCGCTGTATTGCCCCTTGAGGGCCGGGGCCTGCACATGCTTGAGCAGCGCTTCATCGAACAGCAGCTGGATTTTCGCCTGCCGGGCGACCTGGCTCAGGGAGGTCGCCAACGGCTGGGCCGGCAGTTGCAGCGTGAATGACTCGGCCTGGGCGCTGACGTTGAACGCCAGGCAGGCGGCAAGCAGGGTCGGTCGAAGAAACAGGTGCGAAGCAGGGCAAGGCGCGCGAAACATGAAATCCCCCGGTGCGGCTAAATAGCCAAAAAGGTGTGCGTATCAAACGCAGACGGGAGGAAGACGGTGCAGGCAAAAAAATCCACACATGCGAATGCAAAATATTCTCATGTGTGGCTTACCGGCTCGATTCGATTCGCACAATGCCGTCGGCGGACGTCACGGTTTTCACCGGTAGCAGGGCGGGCAGGGCGTTGAGCAATGCGTCCGGGTCATTCACATCCAGGTTGCCCGACACCTTCAGTTGCGCCACGGCCTTGTTGACCTGCACAGGCGCCTGGGGACGGTACAGACTCAATTCGTCGATCAGGCTGGCCAGCTCGCGATTACGAAACGCCAAGTGCCCGCTGCGCCAGTCGGCGACGTCTTCGCCGTTGAGGGTTTGCTGTTGCAATGTGCCTTTGGCGTACTGGTAAATAGCGCGTTGCCTGGCTTGGAGCAATATGACCGGGCGCTTTGCATCCGGTTCGAAGGCCACTTGACCATGGGCCACGCTGACCACCAGTTGCCGTTCGCTGCGGCGCACATCGAAACCGGTGCCCACCACCCGCACATTCGCCTCACCGGCTTGTACGTACAGCGGGCGCTCCTGGTCGGCGGCCACTTCGATGTACAGCTGGCCCTTGTCCAGGTGAAGGATGCGCTGGTGCGCGGTGAAATCCACGTGAATGCGGGTGTTGGCGTTCACATACAGGGTGCTGCCATCGGGCAGGTGCAGGGTGCGCATGCCCTTGGCATGGCCGGCAACCTGGGCGTGATACAGCTCGCGTGGCGCACCGAGATGAGGGGCAAGAACGGCGCAGAGCAAGGCGGCCGCGATTGCCAGCGCGGGGCGCCATATCGGTTTGCGCCGGGGCAGCGCCAAGGGTTTGTTCAATGGCTGCAACTGGGCGAGGTCCGTCCACAATTGCTCGAACTCGGCATAGGCCCGCGCATGGGCCGGGTTGGCCCGCCAGGCGGCGAAGGCCTTGCGGTCGACACGGTCCGCGTGGTTGCGATTGCGCGCGAACCAGCTGGCGGCCTGGGCATCGATGGCGTCGCTCGCTTCATTGTCCGGCACGTCGAGGTCGCTCAAGCGGTTCATTGGGGCTGCTCCGTGCCGGGTCCAGGTTGAAGACGTCGCTTGCAGTGCAGCAGGGCAAAGGCGATGTGCTTTTCCACCATGCTCGTTGAAATGCCCATGCGTGCGGCGATCTGTGCCTGGCTCAGGCCTTCGAAGCGATGCAGCATGAGGGCTTCGCGCCGACGGGGCGAGAGTTCGGCGAGGACCTCTTTCAAGTGCTCCAGGCGCTGGAGGCGCAGCGCCGCGGCCATGGGCTCGTTTTGCTCGTCGGTGACGGCTTCGGCGGGGGCGTCGGCCGAATCGGCATGGACATTGCGGCGTACCTGCTGTTTACGCCAGTGATCGCGCAACAGGTTGCGCGCCATCTGAAACAGAAACGCCCGTGGCTGTTCGACCTTGGCCCGGTCGCGGTAGTCCAGCCATTGGGTAAACACATCCTGGGTCATGTCCGCCGCGTCACTGGCGTTGTCCGTGCGTTTGCGCAGGAAATGCAGGATATCTGCGTAGAACCCGCGGCAGGCATCGGCCGACAACGGGTCGGGCTTGGGACGAGACATGGATATCCTTCTTGACGCAGCACGGCTTGGAAAAGGTCGTGAATGATATCGAGAATTATTGTCATTTGTCTCTATTTAAAGCCTGTACCCATACACATGTGGGAGGGGGCTTGCCCCCGATAACGGTGGACCAGCCAATGAATTTGTAGGCTGACACACCGCAATCGGGGGCAAGCCCCCTCCCACATGTGATCTTCTTTGTTCACTGGATCAGTGTTCGACAGGCACTGACAGCGTTGGGTTACCCAGCGGATGGGTGCGCGCTGCAAAGAATTTCAGTGCCATGCCGGTGCCCTGGAATAACTGCGAATACCGCTGCTTCTGCTGGCGAATGAACCCGTCGCTGCGCCCCGATACCGAAATGGCCAGGGTGGTGATGTTGGCCTGGCGGATCGCATCCACCAAGTGCTTGTCCTGCGGCCCCAGGTCATGGCCGAACATGCACAGCGCGCCTTCGTGAGTGAGCAACTGCTCATAACAGAACGACAGATAATCCGAACTGCGGATGGTCTTGAGCTTTTCCTCCACCTTGCCTTCACTGACGAACAGCGGCACATCGTCCAATGTCTTGATCGTGTTGTTGATCGCGAAACTGCTGAGCAACGTACTGTCGGTGGACGGCAGTTTGCGCGCGGTACCGTCGAGGTTGCGCACCAGGTGCAGGCCGCCGTGCAGGTACAAAATACGTGTGGCGTCGGTGCGGGTGTCGCACAGGTCGAAGCTTGAATCGGCGCTGCGGAACAGGTCGTCGATACCCGGCGTGTGCAGGATTGCCCAGTAGTTGAGCAGGTCATAATTGCTGGTAAACACCGTGGTGTAGCGGGCCAGCTCCGCGTTGATGGTCGCCAGGGTCGAAGGCTGTACCAGGCGCCAGGGAATATGCACGGTGTGGATCGTATTGATCAGTGCTTCCTTGATCGCGTAGTAGCGATTGCGTGGCGCCGCCGAGCTGACCGCCAGAGCCTTGTTGACGCGGCTGGTGGTTTTCAGCGCGCCCAGGGCCTGCTCGAAACTGCGGGTTTGCAGGGCATCGAACACGCTGAGTTCGGACTGGCTCAGGGGCTTTTCTTCCACCGTGCGAGCGTTTTCAAACAGCGAGTCGTAGGCGAAGTCTTCCCAAATCGTGCGGCTTGCGCCGTTGCCGATCAGAATCCCATTGAAGTCGATGGCGTCGCGCAGTGCGCTCCAGTCGTCAAGGTGGGCGTCAATATCCTGGAAATCCTTCATTGCGGCGGGTCTACTCGAAATCGGCTGGACGGTGACTTTATCACGAGCCGGCATTGATCCTGATCAACATGCGGCAAGCGGTACCGGTGGATTCTGTGGCTATAAAGCCCCTGAGGATCGACCATGAGCAGCACGTTTTTTATCCCCGCCGTCAATATCATGGGCATCGACTGCCTCGAAGAAGCCATGCTCGCCATCGCCAATTACGGCTTTCGCAAGGCGTTGATCGTCACTGACCAGGGCCTGTGCAAAGCCGGCGTGGCAGGCATGATCGCCGAGAAGCTGGCGATGCAGGACATCGATTCGGTGGTGTATGACGGCGCCAAGCCCAACCCCAATGTGGAAAACGTCGAGAAGGGCCTGGCGTTGCTGCAACAGAGCGCCTGTGATTTTGTGATATCCCTGGGCGGCGGCTCGCCCCATGACTGCGCCAAGGGCATAGCGCTGTGTGCGACCAATGGCGGGCGTATCGGCGACTATGAGGGGGTCGACCGGTCGAGCAAGCCGCAATTGCCGTTGGTGGCGATCAACACCACTGCGGGCACGGCCAGTGAGATGACGCGTTTCTGCATCATCACCGACGAAACCCGCCACGTGAAAATGGCCATCGTCGATCGCAATGTCACGCCGCTGCTGTCGGTCAACGACCCGGCATTGATGGTCGCCATGCCCAAGGGCCTCACCGCCGCCACCGGCATGGATGCCTTGACGCACGCCATTGAAGCCTACGTGTCCACCGCCGCTACACCGATCACCGACGCGTGCGCAATCAAGGCCATCGAACTGATCAGCGCCAACCTGCGCCTGGCGGTACGCGACGGCAGCGACATGGCCGCGCGGGAGAACATGGCGTATGCGCAGTTCCTCGCAGGCATGGCGTTCAACAACGCATCGCTGGGGTTCGTGCATGCCATGGCGCACCAACTTGGTGGCCTATACGACCTTCCCCACGGCGTGTGCAATGCGGTGTTGTTGCCCCACGTGCAGAGTTTCAATGCCAGTGTCAGCGCCAAGCGCTTGAGTGACGTGGCTCGCGCGTTGGGTGCCGATATCAAGGGGGTCACCCCGGAAGAGGGCGCGCAGGCCGCTATCGTCGCGATTCGCGCCTTGTCCCAGGACGTGGAAATTCCCGCCGGCCTGCGTGAACTCGGCGCCAGGTTGCAGGATATTCCGCTGCTGGCGAGCAATGCGCTGAAGGATGCGTGTGGCCTGACCAACCCACGGCGGGCGGACCAGCGCCAGATCGAGGAGATCTTTCGCAGCGCGTTTTGACAGGGACAGCTTCGAGCTGCAAGCGGTAAGCTACAAGCTGAATGCGTTCAACTTGAGCGTGAAGCTTGCGGCTGAGGTCCCCCCATGAGAGTTCTGTTATTCGGCGCCACCGGCATGGTCGGTCAGGGCGTGCTGCGCGAGTGCCTGCTGGCGCCCGACGTGCAGGAAGTGGTCGCTGTCGGGCGCACGCCCTTGACCCAGGAGCACGGCAAGCTGCATCAGGTGTTGCACAGCGACATGCTGGATTTCCAGCCCCTGGAAAACCTGCTGCAAGGCTTTGATGCGTGCTTCTTCTGCCTGGGCGTTTCCTCGGCGGGTATGAATGAAGTCAAGTACACCCACCTCACTTACGACCTGACGTTAGTCGCCGCCAGCACCCTGGCGCGGCTCAATCCGCAGATGACGTTTATCTATGTGTCCGGCGCTGGCACTGACAGTTCCGAGGCGGGCAAGTCAATGTGGGCACGGGTCAAGGGCAAGACCGAGAACGCCCTGCTGCGCTTGCCGTTCAAGGCGGTCTATCTGTTCCGGCCGGGGATCATCCAACCGTTGCACGGCGTGCGTTCGAAGACGCCGTTGTACCAAGCGTTCTATCGCGTGCTCGGGCCGCTGCTCTCGTTTTTGCGTCGGATGAAGCCGAGCTGGGTGATCAGCACCGAGACCGTCGGCCGTGCGATGCTGCAGGCGGTGGGCCATGGCGCGCCGCAACCGGTGGTCGAGCAGCGCGATATCCATCACCTGGCCGTTGAGCGCGGCTGATCAACCCGCCGTCGCTGCCCGCACCGGCGCGGCGCTGAACTGAATCAACACCACCGCGCCAATCAGCAACAAAGCTCCGAGCACCCGCGGCGTGGTCAATTCACGCTGCGCAAGGCCGAACAGCCCGAAATGGTCGAGCAGCAATGACGCCAGAATCTGCCCGGCCATGGCCAGGGCGATAAACCCTGATGCGCCCAGCTTGGGCAACAGCATCAAGGCCAGCGAGATGAAGCACACGCCAAATGCGCCGCCGGCCCATATCCACAGCGGTGCCTGGGTGATAAATGTCAGGCTCGGCAAGGGCAGCCGTAGTGCGATGATCACCGGCAGCAATACAATGATGCTCACCAGCAGGGACGCCAGCGTTGCCCACAGCGGATGGCCAAGTCCGCGACCCAGGTTGGCGTTGATCGCACTCTGAAACGGCACCACGGCGCCGGCGATCACCGCCAGCAGCAACAAACCCAGCCAATGCAATGTTGTCATGTGAATCTCCCAAAAGGTTTTGCTGGACTCTAGGTTATTCCTCGCGCAAATTTAAATTCCAAATTCTTATGCCGAGCATGCAGCTGATGAATGATCTGCGCCGTTTCGATCTCAACCTGCTGGTGATTCTCGACGCCCTGCTCAGCGAGCAACACGTCACCCGCGCCGCCGAGCGCCTGCACCTGAGCCAACCGGCGGTCAGCCATGCGCTGGCGCGTTTGCGTGACCTGCTGGGCGACCCGTTGCTGGTGCGTCAGGGCGGCGCATTGATAGCCACGGCGCGTGCGTTGGAGTTGGCTACGCCGTTGGCAGAGGCCCTGGGCCAGGTGCAGGCGTTGCTGGCGCCGAACCGTTTTGACCCGGCGTCGGCCAAGCGCCGGTTTCGGGTGGCGATGTCGGACTACAGCGCGGCGATTTTCCTGCCGGGGCTGGTGCGTCTGTTGCGCCGCGAAGCGCCGGGCATCGACTTGCAAATCATCCAGGCCAGTCGCGAAGGCATGGTCGACGGCGTACTCAATGGTGATCTCGATCTGGCCGCTGGGGTCTTCCCTGACATGCCGGCCGAACTGCGCACGACGCCATTATTCGAGGAGCATTACACCTGCCTGATCGACCGCGACAGCCTGCCGAAAACCGGCGTGCTGGACCTGCCTGCCTACTTGTCACGGCCCCATGTCCTGCTGGAAATGCGCGGCAGCGGCACGCCGGAAATCGAGCGTGCGCTGGCCGCCATTCGTGAGCGGCGGCATGTGGCAATCAGCCTGCCGCACTGGGGGGTGGCACCGCAGTTGATTCAGGGCACAGACCTGATCCTGACCGTCTCATCCCGGGGCCTGCTCAACATCGATCAAGCACACCTGATAAGCGTACCGCCGCCGTTTCAAATTCCATCGTTTGCGTTTGAACTGGCCTGGCATGCGCGGCGGGGTGGGGATACCGGGTTGCAGTGGTTGAGGGGGCGGATGCAAGGTGTGCTGAAGGGCTGAGCAGTCGCTACCACGAGGTGGGTGGCTGACGGCGGGTGTGAAAAATTCGCATAACTTGCAGTCGCCCGTCACGAATACGGTAAGGAACGATGTAGGGCCATCGCGGCACCACCCATTCACGCGTCCCCGGGACCCGGCCCTTTTTTCCCAGCGCGGGAAATTGCGCAATGTGTTCGAGCCCGGTCAACATCGCCTGGACGAACTCGGATGCGGCTTTGGGGTTTTCTTCAGCGATAAAGGCCGCTTCGTCATCAAGGTTTCTGAGGGCTGCCCTCAGCCACTCAACCTGCATTGTTGCGCCATTTATCAGCGACGGCTTTTACCTCAGCAGGCGTCGCGAAATCTCCCGCATCGGCTTCTTCCAGTGCTTTTTGAATCTCTTCGATTTGCCATGCTTCACGTGCCAGGTATTCGCGCAACGCATCAACAGCAAGGAACGATTTGCTGCGACCGGTCGCTTTGGCGAGACTGGCAAGTGTATCGGCGACGTCTTCCGGTATCCGCAGAGACATAACAGACATACAAACCTCGATGTAGTGATATGTAGTGCGCCATACTACAGCGTCATCCGATGGAGCGTTTGTCCCGTTCGTCAGGGCATTGCGGACGATTGCCGGCGTAGGGAATGGCGCAACAAATGAAGTTTTACCCGTAGCCCCGGAACCTGCAGAATCGCTGCCTCTTTCAACAATTGCCAGAGCCACGCCAATGACCCCATCCCTGCTGTTAGCGGTCCTTGCTTCCGGGTTTATCTACGGTATTACGCCCGGCCCTGGCGTGTTGGCCGTGTTCGGCATCGGCGCCGCCCGTGGCCGTCGAGCCGGTGCCGGTTTCCTGGGTGGGCATTTGCTCGGCGACGTGGTGTGGTGCAGCACCGCTCTGGTGGCGATTGTGGGGGCGCGGGAAGTCGGCAGCAGTGCGTTTGATGTACTCGGCGTGCTCAGCGGGCTTTATCTGTTCTGGCTCGGCTGGCGCGCCATCCGCACTCAGCGCCGTAGCGGCGACGCCCCTCAGGGCGCAGCGCGGCATCCGTTCTGGCACGGCATTCTGTTCGGCCTGACCAACCCCAAGGCGTACCCGGTGGCGGTGGCGACCTTCACGGCATTGCTCTCCAGTCGTGCCGAGTTGCTGACGTGGTCGATGCTGCCGTCGCTGATTTTTCTGAGTTTTATCGGCGGCCTGCTGGCCTACGCGATCCTGATTGGCGTAGTCGGTGCCCGAGGTGTGCGTATGGTGTATCAGCGTCACGAAATCCTCATCACGAAGCTGTGCGGCGTGATGTTTATCGGGTTCGCCATCAACGCTCTAGCGCACGCATTGCCGGGCCTGTTTGCAAGCAGATCCGCCTGAATCGGAAACGACCGTTCGTCGCACTGGAAAGTTTTTTCTAAACCTTTGCCGCGTGCAAAATTCGAATCCAGGGCGAGGTGCAGTTCCCTCGCCCCTATTTTTGCACTGGAGGAACCCATCATGAGCCGCATGGCTATCCGGTTACGCACCGCCAGTTTCGCGATGCTGCTGGGCCTCGGCGCCAGCAATGCTTTCGCCCAGTCGCCTGCCGAATTCATCGAGCAGGCCTCGGCCAAAGGCATGGCCGATATCGAAACCAGTCGCATGGCCCACGCCAGAACCTCGTCCCAGGAAATCAAGGATTACACCATCGAGGTGATCAACGAGCGCACCCTGGCCAACCAGCATCTGGCGGCCATCGCCAAAAAACTCGACTTGCCGGTGGCGCCGCGCGAGAAGATCGTCGACAAAGCCGAAACCCTGATGCCCGAACTCAAGGACGGCGACTCCTTCGACGCCGCCTATACCGCGCAGCAGGTCAAGGAAAACGAAGACGCCATCGCCCTGTTCAAGCAGGAAGGCGCGGCATCGAATGTGCCTGAGATAAAAGCGTTGGTGGACGAGACGCTGCCCAAGTTGCAAGAGCGTCTGCAAAAAGCCCGGGCCCTTGCATCGACCTACGGCAAGGGGCACCAGGGTGACGGTTGAAGCGGCCCCTTGAAATGAAAGCGGCGGTTGGATGCTCTCCAACCGCCGTTTTTTATGCCTGGTTCAAATCGGTTTTCGGCGGCGCCGCATCGTCGGCGGCGGGCCCGCAACTGCTGTTGAGGCTCAAGCTGCCGGCTTTGCCGATCTCGCGGTATTCCTGGCGAAGCTTTTCAAGCTCTTTACGGTCCAGGCCGTCCAGACTCAACACGGCGTTCTGCGCGTCCTTGGACACACGCAACAATTCGTCGATCTTGATGTGCAGGATGTCGTTGTCGCGGTTCTGTGTGTTCTGGATCAGAAACACCATCAGGAAGGTGATGATGGTGGTCGAGGTGTTGATGATCAATTGCCAGGTGTCGTTGTAATGAAAGTACGGCCCGCTCAGGCTCCACGCCAGGATCAACGCCACCGCCGCGTAGAAGGTTCGGGGGCTGCCGGCCCAGCGCGATAGGGTTTGGGAGACTGCAGAGAATTTCATGACCGTTTTCCTCGTAAAGGGTGATGAAAATTCTGACCGCAGGCATTCGCTGAAATTTCTTTTTACAACTTTGCAGTCGGACAATCGTATGCGTTTTTCCGTCCGGGCTTTAGGAACGGGCCTACGGCGCTGCGCAATTTCGAGCGCAAAACTGGGTTTTTTACCTGGATCTTGCTTATGCACGTCAACGCCGCTTATGACCTGACCGCCCGTTATTACCTGACTGAAGATCATTTTTTTGCGGCGACCTGCGCGAGGTATCGTCGGCATAGCGGCGGTATCAATACCTATTTCGCTGAGGACGACTCCACGCCGTGGAATATGTTGTTTATTCGGGTGGGCAGCGCTGCGCTGGGCGAAGCGACGCAGGTGATTCTGGAGTTGATTCGCCGTACCGTGACCCCTGTACGCATCGTGATTCCTGAAGTACAGGTCGATGGTTTACGCGACACGCTCACTGGGCTTGGCTTTGAGCCTGCTGAACAGAGCACCACAATGGTCCTCCCATTGCCGCGCTTTGCGTCATCAATAAGTGAGGACGCTGTGCAGATCAGCCTGACGCGTAACCTGAACGAATGGGCGATTGCGCTTGGCAGTGCGTTTTCGATATCGCCCGAGACGGTCGCCAATTATCAGGCCCGGCACCAGCGGGCGCTGGACGCCGATGAAGCCCTTTATCACTTCACCTTGTCCGTCGAGGGGCAGGTGAGCTGTTCGTTGACCTTGTCGTTATGCGAGGGTGAGGCCCGGCTCAGTGATGTCGGCGCGCTTGCCGGCTTTCGTGGAAGAGGCTACGCCACGCGCTTGATTCAGGCGGCCCTGCTTCATGCCTCGGACCTTGGGGCACGCAGGTGTTTTCTCGAGGGGTCGATGATGGCTGTCCCGCTGTATCGAAAGTTGGGTTTCCAACGGTTATTCGACTGCGCGTCTTTTGTTCGCGGGCCTGTTCCAAACCCATGATCAAAAGGCCAGTTTTGCCTGGCCTCGATCTTCCAGCGTCAACAGGTATTGCTTGGCCTCAAGCCCACCGGCAAACCCCGTCAGCGCCCCCGAAGCCCCGACGACGCGGTGACAGGGAGCAATGATTGAAATGGGGTTACGCCCATTTGCCGCCCCTACGGCGCGCACGGCGCTCGGGTTGCCGATCTGCCGCGCTATCTGGCTGTAGCTGCGGGTTTCACCAAATGGGATGGTCAGCAAAGCCTGCCAGACTTGCTTCTGGAAATCAGTGCCGTAGAAGTCCAGTTCCAACTCGAAACGGCTGCGCGTGCCAGCGAAGTACTCCGCGAGCTGGCGCTGTGTTTCCAGAAGTACCGGGCTGTCGTTGGCTTCGTGCAACTGGCCCAGGCGCACCCGATTTGCGCGTTCCGTTTCCCATAGCACCGCGCCGAGCTTGCCATTGCGTGCTACCAGGGTGAGCTGGCCGACGGGGGAGGGCATGAGTGTGTAGGCGTATGACATGGGCTTAGTCCTTGAGGCTGTACAGTGCAACTATCCCCTCGGTGAATCATAGGAGAAACCGGTTTCTTGCGGTCGAATTCGCCAGCGCTAAAAACGCCAGTGAATCCAATTGCCAGACCCATAGGCCACCGCGATATTGAAGATCAACCAGAGGATCGAGGGGACCGACATTGCCCCCCACGCGCCGAGATTGAGCAGGGCCAGCATGATAGCGCCGAAGGCTACCCTCCGGCTGGTGTGTCGCATTGAGTACCAGGCGCCGTAGACGGAGCCCGCGAGGGTCGCTATCACTGCCATGGGGCGCAGTCCGAACGGGATCGGGGTCAATGGCAGCAGCAAGGGGATGATCAGCACCAGCCCCACGACTTTTCTCACCGCTTGCCTTGAATTTTCCTGCTCAGGGGAAGACATCCTGTAGGTCCTGCTGCTAACTGAGGTTGCTGCATTCTCTTGGTCTGGACGGCACTTCCCTGTAGGCCGCTGCTTAAATCAACATCGCTGATAGTCGGAAACGGGTCCGACAATAAATGTAGCCTAGAGCGCCGCGTTCAGCGAAAACGGGATGCGCAACCCTCCAATCGGCCCTTCGCGCACCCCGCACATCTCATCATGCACGCTGTGTTGCACCAGCACGCAGGGAAACGCGGGCAAGCCCTGCAACAGGTCGCGCAAGTGGGTGGTGGAGCGGATGCGCAGCGGCTGCCCGTCATCGCCCTGTAGCGTTTTTTCATCGCGATCCAGCCGGACCCGTGCCAGATACAAGCCACCTTCCAGCGACAGTAATTGCAGCTCGCGGATCTCGCCATTCGCCGCCAGCTCGGTCAGCATTTGCACATTCATGAATTGGACCTCATTGGACGCCGACTTGGGCGTGCTCGAACGGTTGGTCAATGTGTTTTGGTACCCAGTGCACAATACTTGTACAGAATTTTATATTTGTACAGTTTTATGGGGCGGCGCGAACACAGGCGTTATCTGGCCTTGAACGCCAGGCATAAAAAAACCGGTCACGAGGACCGGTTTTTTATGCACTCCGTGTCAGCCATGGCATGACAGGAAAGCTGATTGATTGGAGCGGGTAGAGGGAATCGAACCCTCAACTAAAGCTTGGGAAGCTTTCGTTTTGCCACTAAACTATACCCGCTCAAAGCGGCTGACTTTGTACCAGATGTTCGCCCGGATTTGAAGTTTTTCTTTGAAAAAATCACAGGTTGCATTCGCACCGTCCGTCGCTCAGTGGCACCACTGCAGGAGTGCGCTCCCGCAGCAGGTCTCACTTCAGAGCGCAAAGGCCTGGTGCGCCTGACCCGGCTGATAGCGTAACCGACTCGCCGGCCGCTGCCCTTTCAAGAAGCCCACCACCGCCTCCCGGCTGTCCCGGCATGCCGCTTTATGCTCCATATCCAGGAAATGCCCCGTCGCCTGAACCGTGCTGAAACTGCTGTTCGTCACATGCTGGCCAAACAGCCTGGCATCGCCTGCGCTGGTGTACTCGTCCCATTCGCCGTTCAGAAACAGCACCGGAATATCTATCTGCCGGGCGGCCTTGAGGTAACACAACCGGTCGCTGTTGAGCACTTGGCTGATGTGGAAGTGCATTTGCCCGTACTCATGCTCGGCCAGGCTGCTCACGTGCTTATAGTTAAAGCGCTTGAACAGCGACGGCAGGTGCTTGCCGAGGGTGCTGTTGACCAGATGGCCGACGCGGTCGCGGTCCAGATTGCCAAGGTAGTCGACGCCGCGCTCCAGATAATCACGCATCGGTGCATTGATTACCGGGGAGAACGAGCTGATCACGGCCTTTTCAACGCGCTGCGGGCGCTGGGCGAGGGCGAACAGCGTGGCGGCGCCGCCCCAGGAGAAGGAGAGCACGTGTTCGGCGGCAAAGCGGTTGATGAGCTCCAGCAGGAGCTGACCCTCGACTTCCTTGGTCAGCATCCGCTCGTGACGGTTGTGGATTTTGGAACGCCCGGCATAGGGCTGGTCGTACAGCACCACATTGAATTGCGGGTACAGGCTTTTCACTGTCTGGGAAAAGGAGGCGGTGGTGGCCATTGAGCCGTTGATCAGGATGATGGTCTTTTCAGCGGCATCCGCGCGATGGAACTCCGTGTAAACCCGATATTGACCCTGTATATCCAACACAGCGATTTCTGGCCTCATGTCGTAAGACTCCTGGCAAGCGGGTAGGGCGCGCACACGACTTTGCACGAGCTTTATGACAGGTAGGCATACGCCTGGAAGATGAGCGCCCAGGGCGGTCCGATTGCGGCGGCCCGCAGCGGTTGTCAGGGCTGAGCGGCCGTCAGACGAGGCGGATTTCCTCGTCAGTCAGCGCCCGATACTCCCCCGGTGCGAGTGCCGCATCCAGGTGCAGCGGGCCCATGCGCTCGCGGTGCAGGGCAATCACCTTGTTATCAAAATGCCCGAACATGCGTTTGACCTGGTGATAGCGGCCTTCGATGATGCTCAAGCGCGCCGTCCTCGGTCCCAGTAATTCCAGCTCGGCGGGTTGGGTGATGAGGTCTTCGAAGGCGAAGTACAGGCCCGCCTTGAAGGTCGCCGCGTAGTCTGGGCCGATGTCCTGCTCGGTTTCCACCCGGTACACCTTGGGCAATTTGGTCGCCGGTTGCGTCAGGCGTCGCGACCACTGGCCGTCATTGGTGATCAACATCAGCCCGGTGGTGTTGTAGTCCAGGCGCCCGGCGATATGCAGTGCGTCCTTGTGCGGTTCATCGAGCAGGTCGAGCACCGTGCGGTGTTGCGGATCGCAGGTGGCACTGACGTACCCTTGCGGCTTGTGCAGCATGAAATAGCGCGCAGGTTTGCCAGCCTGCAGTGTCTCACCATCAACGTGCACGCAACTGAACGCCAGCACCTCATGAAGAGGGTCGCTTACCGTCGCGCCATCTACCTTCACCCGGCGTTCGGCCAACAGCAGCCGCACTTGCTTACGATTAAAGCGCGGCAGGTTACTGAGGAAGCGATCAAGACGCATCGTGACGAGGCAATTGTTGATCCACCTCGGCGCAACGAGGGCACAGACAAGCCTTGTTGCGCTGTTCGTCGGGCAGCGCCTGGAGCACTGCCGGGTCGATGGTGACGCTGAAGCACCAGCAGGCCTGGTCGGCGGTGCGCGGGTCGGCCAGGCTGCAGTCGTTACGGGCACCGCAGGCGGGACAAAGGGTTGGGGTGGTCATGGGCGGGTCGGGCTGTATCGGACAAGGTGTGCCTGGGCTTGCACGATACAGCGCCGATGGGCGCCAGGCTACTTACAGCTTGAATTTGCCGACCAGCACACTGAAGGAGGTGGCCAGGCGCGACAGGTCCTGGCTGGACGCGTTGGTCTGATGCGCGCCGGCGGCGGTCTGGGTCGACAGATCCTGAATGTTGAGCAGGTTGCGATCAACTTCACGCGCCACTTGGGCCTGTTCCTCCGAGGCGGACGCGATCACCAGGTTGCGTTCGTTGATCTTCGCCACACTGGCGGTGATACGTTGCAACGCTTCACCGGCATTCTGCGCCAGCACCTGGGTGTTGTTGGCCCACGTCAGGCTTTTGTTCATCGCCGCCACCGCGTCGTCGGCACCGATTTGCACTTCACCGATCATTTTTTCAATGTCCACCGTGGACACCTGGGTGCGATGGGCCAGCGCCCGCACCTCATCCGCCACCACCGCAAAACCACGGCCTTGCTCGCCCGCACGGGCCGCCTCGATCGCTGCGTTCAGGGCCAGCAGGTTGGTCTGGTCGGCAATCCCACGAATCACATCGATCACCTTGCCGATCTCGCGGACCTGACTGGCGAGCCCCTCCACCGATTGCGTCGAATCGTTGATCTCCACCACCATCGAATTCATGCCGGAGACGGCCTGTGCCACCTGCTCGCGGCCTTCCTCGGCTTCGGCGGTCGCCTGGCTCGATGCCTGGGAAGTCGATACGGCGTTGCCGGCCACCTCATCAACGGCTGCGGTCATCTGGTTCACGGCGGTGGCAGCTTGTTGAATTTCGTCATTCTGGCGGGTCAGGCCTCGGGTGCTTTCCTCGGTGACCGCACTCAGTTCTTCGGCGGCCGAGGCCAGTTGGTCGGAGGCGTTGGCGATTTCCAGCAGGGTGTGTTTCAAGCCGCCCTGCATGTCCGACAGTGCCACCAGCAGTTGTCCGGCTTCGTCGGTGCGCTCGGTGGTGATGGCGTGGGTCAGGTCGCCGTCGGCGATGCGTTGCGCGCTCACCACGGCTTGCGCGATGGGGCGGGTGATCAGGCGCGTGATCAGCACGCCGACGATGATGGCGATGATAAACGCCAGGACGATACCACTGATCATCCAGGTGAGCGCACTGTTGCGCAGCGCCTCGGCGGCGATGGTGCCTTCCTTGATCTGGCGGTTGTTGGACTCGACCATCACGCGGATCAGCTCTCGGCCTTGGCGGAACAGTTCATTGTTGGTGGTATTGAGCTCGGTGCGTGCCTGCTCGATCTGGCCCTTGTCGAGCAGGCTCAGGATGCGTTCCGAGCTACTGAGGTACGTCGGCCAGACTTGGTCGAAGGTGTCACCCGCCGCTCGCTCGTCATCTTCCAGAGGCGTTGCGCGGTAGGTGGCGTACGCCGCCTGGCTGCGTTTGAGTTCGTTGGCGATATCCTGACGCACGCGGTCGCGGTCTTGCTGGGCCACGTCACCGTTACCGGCGTCGAGTAAACGGTACAGGCCCCGATTGTGCGCTACCAGCCCGTTGAGGGTGGCGGCTGTGTTGCTGACCGAGACCAGGTTGTTGGAAAACGTTGATTCCAAAGCCGCAGCGAGCCGCACGACCCCTTTGATGCCCAGCAGGCCGACCCCCAGGGTGATCACGGCACAGAGTAAAAATGAAAGCAGCAGCTTGGTAGCGATTTTCATGGCTTGAATCCGGCGTTAGGTAGCGGGAGAACGCACTCCAGAGCCTCAGCGGCGCTGTGCGATGTCACAATGACATCATCGTAAGCGACAAAGTTTCGGTTCTCAAACAAATACTGAATCGATACAGCTCGCTTCTCCTGGCCCGCTGTGATGTATCAAGTTGTTACTGAAACGCACCAGATTCGGCTTTTGATGTCTTATCTTGTGTCATTTGGCTAAACCCGAATGACGCTCTCCAGCGTCGCTGGAGGAGCTCTTCCGCGGTCCAGGAGGCCGCCATGTATCGACGACTGCTGCTCACTGCATTACTCGGCCTGACCCTGTCAGCTTGTGTGCCCTATTACGATGGAGGTACCACTTACTATCGCTCCGAGGTCTATACCGCACCGGCTCCCGCCTATTATTACGGCGGTCCTCGTTACTACGGGCGCAGTTATTACACGCCGGCGCCTCGCTACTATTCGGCGCCCCGTTATTACTCGGCGCCGCGTTATTACCAACCCGCTCCACGTTACTACCCAAGGTCTGCCTACCGGCCTTATCCAAACCAGGGATGGGGAGACAATCGGTGGGGCAACGGCGGGCATGGGCGGGGTGGCGATCATGGCGGTGGGCGCGGAGGTCACCGCTGACAAACAGGTTCTGGACGAAGCGGCGCATCATGCGCCGCTTTTTTTGCCTGCCGTTTGTCGGTACTGTCAGAATTAACAGCTATCCTTGAGGCTAAAGATGTATTTCACTTCGGCAAACGCGGTGTGCTTGTCGAAGGGAGCCTTCTATGTTCAAACAACTGATCTGCGTGCTTTTGTTGACCGGCTGCGTCATTGATCAAGCGTGGTCGAGGCAGTCTTGTCCGGATAAATCGATGATCCGAAACGTCAAAGGCTACTTTCAATACCGGCAGGATGGCGTGCTCTGGCAAGGTCCCAAGGTTGAGCCAAACGAATTTATAAATCGTTTTCTTGGCGCTGTATTCGCACCTGAAAGGGATGGCGACCAGAAAATTGGCTATGTTGAAAAGTGCGTTTATAAAAACTACCGTGAACAGCAGGTTGTCTTGCGGCCACGCATTTCGGGCAGTGCAAATAACATGTCACTGACCGACAGCCTGCGCTGGGCTCAAGACAAAGCTTCATTCGAACAACCGGTATATGTATGCGAAGACAATCAACCTCATAATTGCGCGTTCGAGATAAATGACCCGCGACGATAGGCTGTCAATAGTCGGATAAATCTGCCAGAGGATTCCTACCTTCCCATGCCTTATTGAAGTGCGCCTGCACCACCGCCTCGGGAATCGTATTGATGTCCCGCCAGTGCCAGCGCGGCGCCTGATCCTTATCGATCAGCCTCGCCCGTACCCCTTCGGCAAATTCCGGATGACGGCAACAATTGAGGCTCAGCGTGTATTCCATCTGGAACACTTGGGCCAATGACAAATGGCGAGCGCGCCGGATCTGCTCCCACACCAGACGCGCCGTCAACGGGCAGCCTTCATTGAGGGTCTTGCCGGCGCGGGCCACGAGTGGGTCGGCGTGATCCTTGAGCAGGCTCAACGCGCGCCAGGCACTTGCCGCATTACCCACATCCAGCCACTGGTCGATTTGCCCCCGGCGCGGCAACCACTGTGCCTCGGGTAGCTGGTCGATGCCCTCCTGGGCAAGGGCCTTGAGCAAACTGTTGAGCTGCAGCGCGGTCTGCTCTTGCCAGTTCAATTGCAGCAGACCATCGAGTAATGCATCTTGCTGGTCATCGCGCAGGAAACGGTCGGCCAGGCCCAGGTCGAGGGCATCACGGCCATTGATATGGGCACCGGTCAGGCCCAGGAACAAGCCGAGCTTGCCGGGCAGGCGCGACAGGAACCAGCTGGCACCTACGTCCGGGTACAAGCCGATACTGATTTCCGGCATGGCCAAGCGACTGCTCGGCGTTACAATCCGCACCGACGCGCTCTGCAACAGGCCCATACCGCCGCCCAGCACATAGCCGTGGCCCCAGCAGATCAGCGGTTTCGGGTAGGTATGCAGGCGATAATCCAGGCGATATTCGGCGGCAAAAAATTGCGCGGCCAAGTCGGGCACAACGCCAGGTTGTTCACGGCAGGCCATCGCCAGGCTGCGCACCTCGCCTCCTGCGCAAAAGGCCTTGGAGCCGTTGCCGCGCAGCAATACGCAGACGATATTCGGGTCCTTGGCCCAGGCATCCAGACGTTCGCTCAAGGCCAGGATCATCGGCAAGGAGAGCGCGTTAAGGGATTGTTGCGCATCCAGGCTGGCGATGCCGATGCGCGCGCCATGGGTGCCAGTGAGTTCTTCGAAGTGCAGGTTCATCGTGACCTCAATCCAGAAGGTGGAGGATCAGTATGATCGCTCCGTGGGAAACTGCCGTTGGTGTGTCAGATCAATTGACAAGCGGGGTCGGCTTTCCTAGGGTTCGCCCCATTGTTTTTAATCGATGACCTCATCATGACCGACGGCGACCGCATCAAACTCGAACCCACCTGGAAACACGCTCTGCGCGAGGAGTTCGACAAGCCCTATATGGGCGAACTGCGCGAGTTTCTGCGTCAGGAACACGCCACTGGCAAAGAGATCTATCCGCCGGGCCCGCTGATCTTCAATGCACTCAATTCCACGCCGCTGGACAAGGTCAAGGTGGTGATTCTCGGGCAGGACCCCTATCACGGCCCCGGCCAGGCCCACGGTTTGTGCTTTTCGGTGCAACCGGGCGTGCCGGCGCCGCCCTCGCTGGTCAATATCTATAAAGAACTCAAGCGTGACCTGAACATCGATATCCCCAACCACGGCTACCTGCAAAGCTGGGCCGACCAGGGCGTGCTGATGCTCAACACCACCCTGACCGTGGAACGCGCCAACGCCAACGCCCATGCCGGCAAGGGCTGGCAGTTTTTTACCGATCGGGTTATCGAGGTGGTCAGCGAGCATCAACCGCATCTGGTGTTCCTGTTGTGGGGCGCCCATGCCCAGAGCAAGCAGAAGCTGATCGATGCCACCAAGCACCTGGTGCTGACCTCGGTGCACCCGTCGCCGTTGTCGGCGTATCGCGGGTTCCTCGGGTGCGGGCATTTCAGTCGTACCAACAAATTCCTTGAGCAGAACGGTGAGACGCCGATCAATTGGATGTTGCCGCCCGTTTGATATGATCGGGCGGTGACGCATCGCCCTTTGCTTGACCCTCTCCCTGGTGGGTACGTCCATCGGTCACGCCGGGCACCTGTTATATCTGACAGTATCCGCCGCACTTTTTTGCGCATTCAATAAGTAGCCAGACCTGAGCGTGCCGACCGTCTCGGTCGATTGCCAATTGAATGTTCAAGGAGGTGGAGATATGTCTGATTCGAACTCGCCCGCACGACGCAGGCGCGCTCTGCGGCCGCGAACTCCAGGCGCAGATGACCCGACGATACTGGAACTGGACGCTCCGAACCCTTCCCGGGCATTGCCTTTGGAGTGGGACGAGGCGGCCAGGACTTTGCCGCTCAGCCTCCATGAGCAGGACCTGGAGGTAACGATTGCACAGGTCTGGCCATTCAATCTCCATGAGGAGGACATGGAAACGACGGTGGAATATCGTTGGAATGATGTGACAGAGCACACCTTCTGTATTCAGGGCCCATACGACCCTGACGTTATATTCCCATTGGTGCAGTATTTACCCAGGTCGATTCTGTCGAGCGGCGGTATCAGCCGACTGACATTCAGGGTGAGCGCGCCTTTAATCGGCACGACCGACTCATTTCCGACCCTGGTCAATGTCGATAAAACGCCGCCAAATGGCGGCAATCCTGGCCCGCAGTTGCAGATTGATGAAGAGGCTCGCGATGAGCTTACCGATGATTATCTGGTCAGGCATGGCGGCTTGCCTGTCGAGCTGGCGCGTTGGTTCGATATGCGCATTGGGGATATGTGCCACTTTTTCTACGCAGATCTGCCAAATTTGGGCTTCGCAGGCACGCTTTTTATTACCAGAGAACACGTCCTCGGCGCGCCCATCCTATACGTCATTCCTGAGGCGCACGTGCGCGCCAGTGGCCGGGGTGAAAGGTTCGCTTCCTGCCGGCTTGAAGACCGGGCCGGGAACGTCGGGCAGTTTTCCAACGAGATCACGCTCAACGCCTCCCCGGTTGTGTTGCCGGATTTGCCACGCCCCTTTATTGAGTCGGCTGAACTGGATGGGTTAGTCACTCTGGACGACGTCAGGCAGTGGTTGGCGGTCACGATCACGCGTATAGGCGAGGCCGAGGCGGGCGACGAGATTCATCCCTTCTGGAACACCCATGCCCTTGAAATCAAGCCGATTGGCGAAGTGCAGACATGGCCGATTCCCGTGAGCGTGCCGTGGTCCATTGTTGCGGCGGGCGGCTTCTCCACGCGCTACCCGTTACGTGTGCGCTACGTGTATAGGCGAGGCACTGCCTCCAAGGATTCGCCGGACAGCTTCTATGAAGTCGATTTGAGGGTGGCCGGCCCTGACCCGACCGGGCCCGATCCGATCAATCGCAAGTTGGCCCTTCCGATTGTGAAAGGCAAGACGGGCGACAATGTTCTGACCTCCGCTGACAGCCCGGGGCCCGTGCCTGTGGAGGTGCTCTTGTTTGTAGACCCCACAGTGGGCGAACACTTGGAACTGTGCTGGAACAGCGATGAGCGTATCGTTGCTATCTATGATGTGCAGCCGGGCGATCATGCCGGGAAATTGATCACCTTATGGGTTTCGTGGGCAGTGGCATCCTCCATTGCCTTGGCCGAGGTCTATTACTGGACAGATAACGGGATAAACAGGCAGCGCAGTCCCTCTGCTTCGGTGCGGGTGCGTCTTGATACGCTGACCGGTTTGAAAAGCCCGTTATTACTCAATGACAGCGAACTGGGCTTTATCGCGTGTGGAACCAGGCCGGCGCCATATGAGGGCGTATACATTGGCATACCCTGGCATGCGATCCATTTCGAGCCTGGCGACACCGTGCATTTATATTGGGCAAGTTACCCGACCAATGACGGCAGTGGTAAACCGTTCCCTGGCACTGAGGTATTTTTTGAGCATGAACTGACCAGCGATGATTACGACAGGGGCCATGCGCAAATTCGCATTCTGCCCTTCGACTTGATCACCGCGCCGGGATTGGTACCGGGCTTTGGCTCGGCGGTCGTACAGTACCGGTTGTTCAAGAGAACGGGCGACACCGGCTTGTCTTCCAGAAAACTCATCTATATCGATTTGAAAATAAGTGGCGGTGGAACTTGCCTGGGGCCGCATAACGGCAGTGAATAAATGTTGGTGTTTGTTAAGAGGGGCGAAAGCCCCTTTTTTTGTCTGATAAAGATCGACTGCGACGGATTTAGATTAAATAGCATCAACGGCGCTGGTTTTTGCGTAAGTAGGCTATTAAAAAACACCCACGCCATGCTTTTAGTTAGAAACACATTTTGTGCGAGTACGCAGCTGTCAAGTTTGACAGGCTGTGCAGTGGGGAAAAAGGGGGTTTAATCAAACGGTCAATCGTCTCGTGCGGCTGGCGATAAATGCAAAGCGTCTCTTACTCAAAGGAGTATGTAGCAATGGCTAAGTCGAACAATACACAACCCGCTTCAATCGATAAAAAAAGCAGGTCGAGTGCTACGGGGGCTAACTGTAATCCAAGTAACGGTCCATTGGCACAGCCTGTGCCTCAAGGGCTTGCGCCTCACGCGCCGCGAGCTGTGTCCGACATTGTAGTCACCAATGCCCTGCCCCCCGAGTCGGGTCTTCCGCCTAACCTGATGGAAACTATCGTCGCGCAAACGGAAGGGGCCAATCTCGAAATTAATATGTGGGAGGATACATTTCCTAATCCCCTTTCTAACCCGGATATGTTACAGCTCTATCTTAATGGCGTGCCTTACGGAAACCGTCATGATTTTCCCAAACCATTGTCAAGCCTGACGTGGCCCTATGAAATTAACATCAAAGGCGATGATATAACCAACCACGGGGAGTATCGCTTAACCTATGAGATTTTTTTGGGGATTGGTGGTAGTGAGCCTTCCGGCCCTACTCTGGTGAACGTCGATACGGTGGGCCCTGCCGGCGGTATTTTGTTGGACGCTATTACCTTGGTGGCGGGTGCGGAGGACGGGAAGGTCACGCTGAGTTCCCTGGCAGCCAATGGCGATGAGCTGACCTGCAGTGTGCCTGGACGCTTGATTGCGCGTCCGCTCGATACACTTCACATCTACAAGACCTATACGGATGCTGATCCGATAAAAATAATAACAAACTTGCCGCTTGATACATCGCCGATCGAGTTTTCTCTGACCAAGGACGAAGTTGTCGATGGCGGTACACGCGTGGATCGTATGGCGTATCGTTACTTTGACTATTCAAAAAACTCAACCATTTATCCGCCAAAACTCAGAGAAGTTGAATATATATTGACGCCGCAACCGGAGAACTTGAGCGATCCAGCGGTACCGGCGGCGCCGTTGGATCTTCGGGACGCACAATTGAAATTGGCAGAAGTGCATCTTTTCGGCTATGACAATTTCAGATCCGGCCAGATCGTGCAAATCGAGCTGGTGAGTGCGCTCGGTACTCAGATATTTCCTCACACATTGCTTACCGAGCCTACCCCCACTGACCCAGCGAAAATCGAAATTCCCTGGCTCATTCTCTTCGCGATCTATGGAATCAGCGGGCCGGGCACCGCCAGTCTTCGTTACCGTGTGGTAGAGGAGGGCAACCCTTCAGCCTGGTCCAACACGATCACGGTGGCCGCGGACTTCAGCTCTGCCGCTGGGGACCCAGACGATCCGGGCCCGGTCAGGGATTACCTGCCGTTGGTCACCGTGACGTCCAGCGAGGGGCTTGTCAATGAAATCGGCCCGGGTGATACCGGCAATGCGACGGCTGAGTTTGATGTGTATCCGGGCGCGGCCGTGGACCACGAGCTTCAGTGCTACTGGGGAGGGACACCGATTTACCCCTCCCCACGTACCGTGACTCAGGCTGACCTGGACTCGGGGACATTCGCCGTCATTATTACGGCGGCCGTCATCGCAGCAGGCGGAAACGAACTGGACAAGAAGGTTTGGTACAGCCTGACGAATGGAGTAAACGCCAACGTGGACACCTCCCAGTCTACGCTGGTCGATGTATTTGCCAGCGAGCTGCAGAATTTGACGCCGCCACAGTTCCCCAAGTCTGTAGACGCAGGCGGCGGGCTTCGCTCGATCAGTTGCAAGCAGTCTGTTGAACTGGGTATCGATACGAGCATCGTGGACCGGGTCAACTTGAAACAGGATGACACGATCAGGCGCTTCTGGACCCTGTACGGAGAGGGGTTAACGTCCACCAACAAGCTCGTCGAAGCGGAAATACTGCCCCCGATTGTGGTGGCAAATGATCATAGCCTGCCCGGCGGTGGGGAGAGTTTCCTCGTGGACTTCGCCACCTATGTGCAGCCTGCGATTTTGGGCCGTGTTGAATTCTTTTACACAGTACTCAAGGCCGACGGCGTGACACAGGGCAAGTCGCCCACGACAGTGCTTTATGTAAGCCGGCGCAATGCCGATAACACCGTTTGCGGCGCCCCGCCCGCTACGCCTTAAGTGCATCAAGGTACGAACCGTCATTGGCAGTGGCAGTAATGACGGTTCGTATCCTTCGCTCGTTGTAAATACCTATCCGCAATAAACTTGCTACCTACGCATATTTAGGATTAGTCCTACGATCACTGGGACTATGCCTACATGAACCTATCCTTCTTGTACGTACCCTTGCCGCTTCTGAAAGCCTGAGTCGATGGTCCTTAAATCGCTTGGCTTGTTCAGTCACCGACTAGAGGTACTTACCATGACTACTGAAACAACATTTTGTCTTTCTCGCTTATCGCTGGCTATCAAAGTATTGGCTGTGATGCCCATGACATTCGTGGCCACACAGGCCAACGCACTGAACATCTACCCAGGCCAGAACGTGGTGATAGACGGGGCCTCGCAGGACGATCGGTACGTTGTCAAAGAGGCGACCCTGACGTCCAACGGGGCGAGGATTGTGGGCGTCCAGGCGCATGATTCCACGTTCACCATGAATGGCGGCACGGTCAAAAATACCGCAGGCAAGGAAGTCGGCGTGGCGCTTTACGGCAGCAAGGGCACGCTGCGCGATGCTTCCGTATCCAGCGGTGGGGCCGAAGGCATGATTGTCGGCACCCAATCGAATCGTGGCTCGACGGTGGAGGTGTTCGACAGCACGATATCCGGCGGCACAGATGGCATCGTGCTCAGTGGCTCGAGCACGCTGGCCTTGAACAACACCCAGGTCAGTGGTGAAAAAGCCGGCTTGAGAGCGTACGACGGACAACTCACCGCCCAGGGCGGCCGCATATACGGCGGCACCAACGGGATCGTGGCGTATCGCTTGCCTACGGTGGATAACCCCTCGGTGCTGAACCTCAACCAGACCGAGGTGGTGGGCGGCACAGGCGCCGCCATCCTGGTGGACTACCCCGGCGGCACCCGGATCAATATCAACGATGGCACCACCCTGAACGGCGGCAACGGCAACATGCTCGAAATCGACCATGGTGGTGCGGCCGATGTGAATGTGTTCAACAGTGCCCTGAGCGGTAACGTTCAGGTTGGCAAAGACAGCGCCCTGGACTTGAAGATGGATGCCGCTTTCATGAATGGCGATATCGTCAACAACGGTGGCATTGCTAACGTTGGCCTGAACAACGGCTCGGTGTTGACTGGACGCCTGGACAATGTCGATAAACTGTCGGTCAACAGCGATGCCACCTGGGTGATGGTCGACGGGCAGCAGGCGCTCAACGCGTTGTCGATGAATGGCGGTAACGTCAAGTTCGGCGATTCGGGGGCCTTCTATAAGTTGGATGTAGGCAACCTGTCCGGCACGGGCGGTACGTTCATCATGAAGGCGGATTTTGGCCAGATGACCGGTGACTTCCTGAATGTGACGGGCACCTCTTCCGGTGATCATCAGCTGCTGATCGCCAGTACGGGAGCCGATCCGCTGTCCGAGCGCCTGCAGATGGTTCACACCGCCGACGGCGTGGCGAACTTCAGCCTGGTGGGTGGGCGGGTCGACCTCGGTACCTATTCATACGACCTCGTGTCCGACAACCAGAACCATGACTGGTACCTTGACCCGGATAACAAAATCATCAGCCCAAGCACCAACTCTGTGCTGGCGCTGTTCAACGCGGCGCCGAGTGTGTTGTTGGGTGAAATGACCACCTTGCGCACGCGCATGGGTGAACTGCGTTTCAATGGTGGTCAGAGCGCCGGCTTGTGGACGCGCGCCTATGGCAACAAATATGAAGTGTCCAACGACAAGACAGGCCTGGGTTATAACCAGAGCCAGCGTGGTTTCACCCTGGGCGCGGATGCGCCGCTGGAGGCCGGCGACGGGCAGTGGTTGATCGGCGTGATGGCCGGGCACAGTCAGTCGGACCTGGACCTTAACCTGGGCAGCAAAGCGACCATCAACAGTTACTACATGGGTGGCTATGCCACCTGGCTGGACAGCGAGAGCGGCTTTTACTTCGACGGCGTGCTCAAGTTCAACCGCTTGCACAATGAATCCAATGTCGCCATGAGCGACGGCAAGAAAAGCAAAGGCAACTACACGCAAAATGCCACCGGCGCTTCGGCGGAATTCGGTCGGCATATCACGCTGGATGACGGTTACTTCGTGGAGCCCTATGGCCAATTGTCGGCGGTAATCACTCAGGCCCAGAGTTACACGCTGGACAACGGTCTGAAAGCCAAGGGTGACCGTTCAAGTTCGGTCATTGGTGAAGTGGGGGTCACTGCTGGCAACAACATCCAACTCGACAGCGGTGGCATCCTGCAGCCTTACTTGAAGGCCGCCGTCAGTCATGAGTTCGACCAGAGCAACAAAGTGTTCGTCAACGACAACGCGTTCAACAACGATTTGTCGGGCTCACGGCTGAAACTCGGCGCGGGTGTAGCGATGTCGGTCTCCCAGGAGTTGAGCGTGCATGCGGACGTGGAACGCAGCGTGGGCAAGAATATCAAGCAACCGTTGGGGATCAATGTCGGGTTGCGCTACGCATTCTAAGTCGCGCGGGTAACTTGGGCGGGCGCCTCCTTCATAGGAAAGGAGGTGCTTCCGTTCGTCGGTCAAGTTTAAAACCTGTCAGGTTTGACAGTAGGCGGTTATTTTTTTTTGACGCTAACTGGATGGGCATTCTTTTATATAAGGAGATTCCCATGGGTTATTCGTTGAAGAAGAAAATGATGCGGGCTGTACCTGGGGTGTTAGTGGCAGCAGGGATGGCAGTGCTGCTCGCCGCGTGTTCCAGCAACCCTGAAGATATAGGAGTGGATGGTTATCCGAACGTGGATCCACCCTGCACAAGTGCAGGCTATTTCAAAAGCGTAACGCCTGGCTGGTATTACAGGTGCGTATACAGCAACAGCATCAATCGTTGGATAAAATATCCGAACCAATGCCCCCCAGGCCAGGAATTTAATCCCGCCACAAGGAAATGCGAATAACATAAATGCCGCATCAATAAGCCTCTCTTCCGTACGGTCGAGAGGCTTTTTTTTGCAGGATAAGTGCCCCGGGTGGCGCTGAAGCGCGTATCGAATAACGTCCGGGAACGTTCCGTGCACAACGCCACTCGGCACCGTTTCAAAAAAATGGAGCTATGGAAGTTCTGCCACCAGAATATCATCCAGTGAAAAATTCGCCGGTGACAGCGTGCTTTTGAAGGAAATACGCAGCGGCAAGTATTGAGACGGAGCCCCGGCCGGCAACGCAAAGTCCAGCTGGTAGGTGTACCAGTTACCCTCGTGAACATAGACGAAGCTTTTTGACTGACTACCAAACTCAACGAACGCCTGGGGTTGATAAGGAGACAAGTCAACTTTCATTTTGAAACTGATACGGTAGGTTCTAGCACTTTTTATAAAAAAGGTTTTAATCACGCCCGGCATGATAGGGCTACCGCCATTGAGCCTTGCATGCCAGTAATTATTGTTATTGAAGTTCCTGATCTCGCCAAGCCCGTTGATCAAATTGGCCCAACCATTCCAGAAGAACACTTCAAAATCCGTGAAATCAGAGAGGCGCAGCGCTTTGATGAAGTAAGTACTCGACGGAAAGAGCGTCGCGTTCGCTTCAACAGGACTGTCGGTGTACCCCACTGCGGCCGTCACTTTAACCGTGCTGCCATCGGGAAGCGCAGTGAACCAACCGAGCTCCGCCGGCTCGCGAACTATACCGTGTTCGGCCTGTTCCTGAGTGATGAGATCGCCGTCAAGCAGCGTTAACGGTTTTGATGCATCAGTGCTGTGGCATTTGAGCCAGATCAGTTGGTCCTTCCTGCTGAGCAGCCATCTTGCCAGATCCACCCAGCAATAGTTGGTGCTGACTGTATTGAGGTCCAGGACCGAGCCAGGTTTCAAGCTGTTGAGTATCGGCTGCGGCAGCGGATTGCCGCCCGGTATCTCATCGAAGCCCAGGACGCGCAGGTTCAGCACCCTTGAGTCCCTGGTGGCGCCGTTTGTCACGTGGTACTGAATACGCAGAACGCTGGCGAGGTGGTAGGCCAGTACCCAGTTGGGAAACACAAATAGCACATAGCCTACGCGCGGGTCGCCGTATTGAGGCTCAATGGTCGGCAGGGCGATACCGGGCCTGCCTGTCAACTCGAGTTTAATAAAGTCCCTGTCAGACATTGCAAACTGCACCCGAACGGTCACATTTGGCGTGCTGTCGGCAATTTTCGGATCAATCGTAGCGTTTTCGTCGTCCAGAGGCGTGCTGTTATAAACCAACGGCGCGGGGAGATCATGCGCGGCGATGATTTTCATGGGGACGATTTGCGAACGGCGCGCTACGTATGACCGTACACGCTCGTAGGAAATATCCATCTGTTTATTGGGTTTGATGTAGCCAAGTTCGACCTTGAATGGCAGGTCCCGACCCTCCCAGAAGGAGTCGATTGGGAAGGGTTGTGAGGGTGCGTCTCCTCCAGGCGCGTCACCTCTTGCATACAAGATGACGGTATCTCCGTCTTTGATATCGGGGTTGGCGCGGACCCAAATGTTGGCCCGTTCGGACGTCCCTACGTCAAACTCGTAATCGGGCGGCGGAGCCTCGTCGATTTCCGGCGCGGGCAGGGCGGCATATCGCGCATCAATATAAACCGTTGTTATCGGAGATAGATGTTGACCCTCGGCAGTTATCGTGTACCAGATTTTCAGGGTGCCACCCGTGAGCAGGGCAATAGGCACGCCCAGTTCCCGGATAAGCTCAAAGGACACTTGACCGGAGCCGACTTTGTCGAGCCTCTTATCGTAGTAATTGTGCCCAGGGGACTTGCCCAGCACATGGAGTTCGATTTTGTCGTAGTAACTGAAACCGTGAACTTCAATGTCGACATGCACTTGGGTTAGATCATCAGGAATTCGTCCGTTGACGGCCTCCCGCACTTTGGGCGCGCGAAGGCCTCCGGAGGCGGCGCCGGTCACGTAGACTTCCGTGATAAAGGAGCCTAGATTCGGCTCGTTGTAACGGATTCGTTCATATTGAAGGAAACTACGACCGCCAGTCAGAGGCTCCAGGTCGATTACAGGGCATGGAATTCTAAGCAGTCGCGATGTAGTGGATTGCAGCGGGTCTGAACTGTAGATTTTCCTCACCGGTAACCCAGCCGCCGTGCCGTTGAGGCGTACCCTGATCACATCGTTAATGGCATAGTTGCGAGGTTCGATCGAAACGAGGATCGTCACTGTCGGGCCGGTCACCTTGCTCAGGTCGAGTTTGCCGTCTTCGTCAGCCTCCAGGAAGTGGCAAGCCGGCAACAAGTATTTTGACTCATCGTCCAGGTAGACTTGGAGGTATTCGGCCTCCGACCAACCGTCGGAAGGGTTGCCAACTTCATCTTCCACGCTGAACAAGCAAGCGTGAGAACCGTAGCCGATGCTTCGCCAATCGCTTTCACACACTTCAATGACGATGTCCTCGTAGGTTCCAACCTCTTCCGGCAGTACAGTGCGCTTGATGGTGAAGTCACCGATTTTCAGGTGAATAACATCACGTACTGCCCGATGAGTGGGCGGGGGCAACGAAGTGTCGGCGGGGTAGGAAGGAATTCCGATGGCTATGCACTTGCCATTGCTGATGTCCGTCCCGGTGATGCCGTCTTGCAGATACTTCGGGTCAATGACCGGCTTGCGCAGGTTCGGGTTTACAGGGTGAGGGCTGGCCGGGTTTTCCCCGCCGGGCTGGCGTGTATCGACCTTAAGTAAGGTTTTTCTTGTTTCTCCAACGGCTTGGCCGAGACGCGTCACTTTAATGTATGCGGAAACCAAACCATCGGAGATCACCGACTGCGGTACGAACAAAACTATCAATTGGTGGCCGTCAAGGTGTTGCTTCTGGATGATCGTATGCGCAACGGGTTTCTCAAGGGTTCCCCAATAACATTCCGCATCGTCCAACTCGGCCGCCCCCAGAAAGGGCAATAGGGCGATCAACAACCCTTCCTCCTGCGACATGACCGCGATGCGGTTGATACCTGCGTCAACGCCCTGCACCCCTGGGGTGCGTGCCGGTATGTACAGTGTCAGGTCTGAGAGCGGCACGCTTTCTCCGGCCTTTATCGAATTCAAGGTGGCATCGGAGGGCGGGGGGACCAGGTAACGCGTGTCGATGTGGGACCGCCGTGCAGACGGTGTCTTTTTTCTTTCCTCCTGCGTGGAAGAGGGCGGGGCGGACAGTGATTGCTGCTCTGAATGCTCGGTCAGGTGTTGGCCGGATGGTGAAGACTCTTCATTGTTAGCCATGGTGATACCCTCTTCAGTCAGTGAGACACGCGATGTCTACGGCCATTTCGGAGTGGCCGTAACTGCGAAGAGGTGTAACTCGCGATGAGAGGCGCAACCAGCTGTGAGAGTTGACAGTACCGACCAACGGTAACGGCCCAGGTACGGGCCATTCTCACAGCGGATTGTCAGGGTTGGCGGTTCCAGTGCCGGAAGAGCGGCTCGGCCAGGAACAGCACGAACAGCAGCCGCATCACCTGCATGGCCGTTACCAGGGGAACGGATAATTGCAGCGTCTCGGCGGTAAGGCTCATCTCGGCAATGCCGCCGGGCATCATGCCCAGGGTCAGCGAGCGCAGATCCAGGTGCGTCAGTGCACTCAGGCCCACGGCCGCCAATGTCGCCAGTGCCATGGTCAAGACCGTGCCGATCAAAGTACGGGCCATGAACGACGGCGCCCGGCGAAAAAACTGACGGTTGAAGTGACAGCCCAGACCGCTGCCGATCAGCCATTGGCCGATCTGGCTACCTCCATCGGGCAGCCCGATATGCAGGTCAAACACCACACTGGCTGTTCCACTCACCAGCAATGGCCCGAACAACCAGGGGTTCGGCTGACGCAAGCGCTGCCAGCCCCAGGCTACCAGCGCGCCGATCGGAAACAGCATCAACAACCAAGGCCAGCTCACCGGTGCCGGATGAAACTGCGGCGCGCCGCCGCCCAACACGTACTTGAAAATCGCCGGTACACACAACACCACCAGCAACACGCGCAAACTCTGGCCGGCTGCAACGCGGCTGAGCACCGCACCGTTGCGCGCACCGAGGTTGACCATCTCGCCGGACCCGCCCGGCATGCTCGAAAAAAACGCGGTGGCGCGATCTTCGCCACTGCGGCGCATCAGCCACACGCCGATCACACTCGACAGGCTGGTGACCAGCGCGCCGAAGAAGATCAGCCCAAAGTGGCTCATCACTTGCTCGATCACCACCGGTGTGAAGTGCAGGCCGATGCCGATGCCCACCACCCATTGGCCGCATTTGCGCCCACCGGGGATTTCCGCCAACTGCCAGGGCGTCAGGCAGCGCACCAGGATGATCGCCAGCAACGAGCCGACCATGTAGGGCAAAGGCCAGCCGACGAGGCTGGCCAGGTAACCGCCGGCCAGGCCGACCAGCGGTGTTCCCCACCAATGTTTGAGGGTGACCTCAGACATCGGCCAGGGCACGACGCTGCAGGGCACGTTTACGGTAGATGCGCACCAGCGGGAACAGCAGCATCAGCGCGGTCAGTACCCAAACCCCAAAGGTGATCGGGCTCGACCAGAGGATTTCCAGCGCACCGTTGGAAATCGACAACGCCCGGCGCAGGTTTTGCTCCATCAGGCCACCGAGGATAAAGCCCAGCAATACCGGCGACAGCGGGAAGTCGAGCTTGCGCAGGATGTAGCCGAAGATGCCGATGCCGACCATCAGGAACAGGTCGAAAGTGGTGGCATGCACCGCGTATACACCGATTGCGGTGATGATGGCGATCACCGGCACCAGCGCCCAGTTCGGCACGGCGAGGATGCGCGTGAAGATGCGGATCATCGGGATGTTGAGGATCACCAGCATGATGTTGGCAATGAACAATGAGGCGATCAGGCCCCAGACAATGTCCGGTTGCTGTTGGAACAGCAGCGGGCCGGGCGTGATGTTGTACAGCGACAGGGCGCCGATCATCACCGCCGTGGTGCCCGAGCCGGGCACGCCCAGGGTCAGCATCGGCACCAGGGCGCCGCAGGCAGAGGCGCCGATCGCGGTTTCCGGGGCGGCCAGGCCACGCATGTCGCCCTGGCCGAATTTGCCGCTGGCACCGGCCAGGCGTTTTTCGGTCATGTAGGCGACGGCGGATGCCAGGGTCGCACCGGCACCCGGCAACACGCCCATGATGAAACCGAGCAAGCCGCAGCGGATGTTAACCACGAACACCGCACCCGCTTCCTTGAGGTTGAACATCATGCGCCCGGTGGCCTTGACCGCTTCCTGGCCGCGGTGGGTTTTTTCCAGCAGCAACAGGATCTCGCTGATGGAGAACAGGCCCAGCACCAACACCACGAACTGGATGCCATCGGTGAGGTGAATGTTGTCGCCGGTAAAGCGGTACACGCCGCTGTTGGCATCGATGCCCACGGCCGAGAGGAACAGGCCGATCAGGGCCGCCACAAAGGTTTTCAGCGGCTTGTCGCCGGCCATGCCGCCCAGGCACACAATCGCAAACACCATCAGCACGAAATATTCCGCCGGGCCGAAGGCAATCGCCCATTTGGCCAGCAGCGGGGCGAACAGCACCATGCCGCAGGTGGCGATAAAGGCACCGATGAACGAACTCCAGGCCGACAACGACAGTGCCACGCCGGCCAGGCCTTTGCGTGCCATCGGGTAGCCGTCCAGGGTAGTCATCACGGTGGAGGCTTCGCCCGGAATGTTCAGCAGGATCGAGCTGATACGGCCGCCGTACTCGCAGCCCAGGTACACGGCGGCCAGCAGGATCAACGCCGACTCCGGTGGCAGGCCGAGGGCGAAGGCGATGGGGATCAACAGCGCCACGCCGTTGATCGGCCCCAGGCCCGGCAACAGGCCGACCACGGTGCCGATCAAGGTGCCGCACAACGCGGTGATCAGGTTGTAAGGGGACAGTGCAACGCCGAAGCCCTGGCCCAAATAGCCGAAAGTATCCATGTCAGTTCTCCAGAACGTCGAGCAGGCCAAGGGGCAGCGGCACATCCATGACTTTATCGAACAGCAGATATAGACCGATGGCCATCAGGCCGACGATCACAACGCTGGGCAACCAGCGGCCGCCATACAGGCGTGCCATAGGGATGCCGATCAGCAGGCTGCTGAGGATGAAACCCAGGGGTTCGAAGGTGGCGGCGAACACGATCAACAACGCGACGCACACGCCGATCTTGACCAGGGTGTCGCGGTCCAGCGCCGGTTCTTCTTCGGTGTGTTTGGTCGCTTGCGGGCGAATCAGCATATAGACCAGCGCCAGGCTCATCAGTCCGAGCATCAGCAGCGGGAAGGCGCGTGGCCCGACCGGCTCGTAGGAAAAGGCTGCCTGATACGGCCAGGCCATCAGCGCCAGGCTGGCACAGACCAGCAGCAGCACGGCGGCAAAAATGCGTTGTAAGAGCATAGAAAACTCCAAGGCCCCTCTTGTAGGAGCGAGCTTGCCCGCGAAAAACGTCAACGATAACGCGTGCTGTCTGGACGCACGTGGATGTCCTTGGGTTCTTCGCGAGCAAGCTCGCTCCTACAGGGGCATTACACAAAAGAGGGGGCGTTTACTGGATCAGGCCGAACTCTTTGGCCAGCACCTTGTAGTCCGCCACCTGTTTCTTCACGTAGGTGTCCAGCTCCGGGCCGGTCATGGCGAACGGGAACAGCTCGCGCTGGTCACGCAGCTTGGCGAACTCGTCGGAGGCCAGCAGCTTGTCGAAGGCGTCTTTCCACCAGGCGTAGTCGGCATCGCTGACTTTTGGCCCGAGGTAGAAACCGCGCACCACTGGCCAGACGATGTCGTAGCCTTGCTCCTTGGCGGTCGGGATGTCTTTCATTTCCGGCTCGTCCAGGCGCTTTTCGGAGAACACCGCCAGCAGGCGCATGTCGCCGCTGAGGATGTGTGGCATGGAGTCGGAGATGTCGGTGCTGCCTACCTGAATGTGACCGCCGAGCAACGCGGTAGCGATTTCGCCGCCGCCTTCGAGCGCGACGTAACGCAGCTCACGCGGGTTGATCCCGGCCGCTTTGGCGATCAGGGCGGTTTGCATCCAGTCCTGGCTGCCGACCGTACCGCCGGAACCGATCACCACGCTGCCTGGATCTTTCTTCAAGGCTTTTACCAGATCGTCGAGGGTCTTGTAGGGCGAATCACTTTTCACTGCGATAGCACCGTAGCTGGTGCCTACTGCGGCGAGCCAGCGCACGGCGCTTTCATCGAAGCGACCGAACTTGCCCTGGGCCAGGTTCAGCAACGAACCGCTGGACCAGGCCACCAGGGTGCCCGCATCCGCAGGGCGCTGGGCGACCACTGCGTTATAGGCCACGGCGCCCACGCCGCCGGGCATGTAGGTCACGCGCATTGGCTTGCTCAAGAGCTTCTGGTTGACCAGCGCGCTTTGCGCCAGTTTGCAGGTCAGGTCAAAACCACCGCCCGGTGAGGCCGGGGCGATGCATTCGGGGCGCTTGGGTTCGTCGGCGGCCAGCAGGTGGCCGGCAAACAGCATGCAGCCAGCGGCGAGGGCGAGCTTACGTAGGGGGAACGTCATGTGTGTCTCCATTTATTGTTCTTATTTGGCGAAAACGCTTCGAGGCGTTTTTCGGGTGCTATCGCTCAATAGCCTGGCAGGCGTAACCTGCCGTCGCCCGATGCTAAACGGCGAAGCTTTCAGTAACCTTTCAACTACCGTTCACTGTTTTCGGGCTTCACAGGGCAGTCGGCGCCTGTAAACTGCCTCGCAAAGCGTGGCGCCGACCACCCCGAATGAGGTAGAAATCCATGCGCGTCCTCCTGGTTGAAGACCATTTGCAACTCGCCGAAAGTGTCGCCCAAGCGCTCAAGAGCACGGGGTTGACCGTCGACGTGCTGCACGATGGCGTGGCTGCGGACCTGGCCTTGAGCAGCGAGGAATACGCGGCCGTGATCCTCGATGTGGGGCTGCCGCGCATGGATGGTTTCGACGTGCTGGCACGCCTGCGCGCCCGTGGAAAAAACGTGCCGGTGTTGATGCTGACGGCCCGCAGCGATGTAAAGGACCGCGTGCATGGCTTGAACCTGGGCGCCGACGATTACCTGGCCAAACCGTTTGAACTCACCGAGCTCGAAGCGCGGGTCAAGGCGCTGCTACGGCGCAGCGTGTTGGGCGGCGAGCGCCAGCAGGCGTGCGGCGTGCTGGTTTACGACCTCGACACGCGACGTTTTACGGTCGGTGGCGAATTGATGACGCTGACCTCCCGTGAGCAAGCCGTGCTCGAGGCGCTCATTGCCCGGCCTGGTCGGGTGATGAGCAAGGAGCAACTGGCCTCCCAGGTGTTCGGTCTTGACGAAGAAGCCAGCCCGGATGCCATCGAAATCTACGTGCACCGCCTGCGCAAGAAACTCGACGGCCAGCCCATCGCCATTGTCACCTTCCGTGGCCTCGGCTACCTGCTGGAAGCCCGCGATGCATAAGCCCAGCAGCCTGCGCTGGCGCCTGCTGTGGAACCTGGCGCTGCTGCTGGTGCTGCTGATGCTCGCCAGCGGCATGAGCGCCTACTGGAACGGTCGCGAAGCCGCCGACACCGCCTACGACCGCACGCTCTTGGCCTCGGCGCGCACCATTGCCGCCGGCTTGACCCAGGTGGACGGCACCCTCAGCGCCAACGTGCCCTACGTGGCCCTGGACACCTTTGCCTACGACAGTGCCGGGCGTATTTATTACCAGGTCAACGACATCCACCAGAAGCTCATATCGGGTTACGAAAACCTGCCCGGTCCACCGCCCGGCACCCCGCGCACTGACGATTATCCGGCCTTGGCTCGGTTCTACGACGCCGTATATCAGGGTCAGCCCGTGCGTGTGGTGAGCCTGCTCAAGGCTGTTTCCGAGCCGAACATGAACGGCATGGCAGAGGTGCGTGTGGCGGAAACCGACGAAGCCCGTGTATCCATGGCCCGCAGCCTGATGGCCGACACCTTGTTGCGCCTGGGCATGCTTGCCATTGGTGCGCTGTTGCTGGTGTGGTTTGCCGTGAGCGCGGCGCTGCGCCCGTTGGAGCGCCTGCGCACGGCGGTGGAAGAGCGCCAGCCCGACGACCTGCGGCCCTTGCCGCTGGTGGAGGTGCAGGATGAGTTCGGCCCGCTGGTGCGTTCCCTCAATCATTTCACCGAACGCCTGCGCGGCCAGTTCGAACGCCAGGCGCAGTTCATTGCCGACGCCGCCCACGAGTTGCGCACGCCGCTGGCCGCGCTCAAGGCCCGCCTGGAACTGGGCCTGCGCGCCGAAGACCCGGCCACGTGGCGCAGCACCCTGGAAACCGCCGCCCAGGGCACTGACCGTCTCACTCACCTGGCCAATCAGTTGTTGTCCCTGGCGCGCATCGAAAACGGTGCCAGGGCTATCGCCGAAGGCGGCGCGCAGTTGCTCGACCTCAGTCAACTGGCCCGGGAGCTGGGCATGGCCATGGCGCCGCTGGCCCATGCGCGCGGCGTGGCCTTGGCGCTGGAGGCGGACGAGCCGGTGTGGCTGCGCGGCGAACCGACGCTGCTCAACGAGCTGCTGAGCAACCTGGTGGATAACGCGCTGGCTCACACGCCGCCGGGTGGCAACGTGATTTTACGGGTGACGGCGCCGGCGGTGCTGGAGGTTGAAGACGATGGCCCGGGCATCCCGCTGGATGAGCGGGACCGGGTGTTCGAGCGGTTTTATCGGCGCAGCCAGCAGGGTATGGGGTCGGGCCTGGGGCTTGCGATTGTCGGGGAGATCTGCCGTGCGCATCTGGCGCAGATCAGCCTGCATGATGGCGAATCGGCGGGGTTGAAAGTGCGGGTGAGCTTTATCGCCGGCGATCAATAAAACATGGAACGTGCTTCATCCAGCTCAACCTGCAATTTCTCGCTGTAGGGGTCGACGCGCAGTTTTTTCATCGCCGGCACGCCCGTCACGTCGATTTGCCCCAAGGGATGTTCGGTATTGTGGTGACAGAACAGCACGGCGATCTGCACCAGGTCGATGTAATCGAGCGGGCCGCAGTCGCGCTCCAGGTTCAGGTACTGGCCCGGCAGTTTTGCCAGCATTTCCGGAAAGTCCCAGCCACTGAGCAACTTGTCGCCCAGTACCGGGTGGATACTGTCGATCACGTGGTTAAGGCTGACCGGATCGGACAGCAACTCGTAATGGTCTTCGGCGTAGGTGAGGATCGGCAGCACGCCAATCTGGTGCACCAGGCCACCCAGGGCTGCCTGGTCCGGCTTGAGGTGGCTGTGCCGGCGACACAAGGCATAGCTGACGCCTGCTACTTCCAGGCTGCGACGCCACACATCGCGCATTTTCTGTTCCACCACTTCGGAGCGGGCGTGAAAGATCTGCTCCATGACCAGGCCGATGGCCAGGTTGCTGCTGTAATTGGTGCCAAGGCGCGTGATGGCGGTGTGCAGGTCGGTGACTTCCTGAGTCGCTCTGAGCAACGGGCTGTTGACCACTTTGATCAGGCGCGCCGACAGCGCCGTATCGCGACCGATCACCTTGCTCAAGTGGCTGATGCTGATCTCCGGGTCTTCGGCGGCCTGGCGAATCTTCAGGGCCACCTCCGGTAATGTCGGCAGAACCAGGTCGTCGTTGTCGATGGCCTTCACCAAAGCCTGTTGGACTTTTTCCGCCAGCTCGTTCATTCATGCTCTCTAGGGTGTTGCAAAAAAAGTGCGGCAATCAACGCTGGATCTCGCGATCGCGATCCAGCGCGTAGGGCAGGTCAAGCAACTGCAGGCCCGGGCCTTCCAGGCTGCCCAGGCGGATGTCGCCATTGTCGGCAGCTTCGGCTTGCAGCACGGCGAGAAGTTCAATTGACTGGCCAGCGTTTGCCGCGACCACCACTTCGCCGATCGAACTGTTATGGCTGGGGGCAAACAGTAAGGTGCCTGGCTCGGGCAATTGGGCCGCAACCAGGCTCAGGCGGTACAGGCGGCGCTTGAGTTTGCCCAGGTACTGCATGCGCGCGACGATTTCCTGGCCGGTGTAACAGCCCTTCTTGAAGCTGACCCCGCCCACGGCTTGCAGGTTGAGCATCTGCGGGATGAACAGTTCGCGGGTCTGCGGCATCACCTGGCCGATACCGGCGCGAATCTGGCCCAGCAGCCATTCGTTCAGCTCGGCTTGCGGCAGAATGGCCGCCAATTGGCTGAGCAGGCTCTCGCTGTGTTCGGCGGGTGCCCAGAGTTCAGCGCGGCCCGGCGATACGCGGATGGCGATGAGTGCCTCGGTACGCACCACGCTGTCCGTCTCGACCGATAAGGCCAAGCCAAGGGCGGATAAGGCCTGATCGGCGTTCGCCAGGCCGAAACGCACCCAGGCGGCGCTTTCATCGGTAAGTTTGGATTTGGAGAACACCGCGTATTTCTTCAGGTCCGCCAGCTGCGGCTCGAGCAGTTCGCTGGCCATCGCCAGGAGCACGCCGTCACCTTGTAACAGGATGCGAAAACTGGACTGCATCCGGCCTTTTTGCGTGCAGCGCGCGCCCAGGCTGGCCTGGGTGTCACTCAGGTAGTTGAGGTTGCAGGTCAGTTGACCCTGCAGGAACTTGGCAGCGTCAGCACCGCGGACGGCAAGAACGCCTTCGTGGGTCAGGGGACAGAAGAAAGCAGAGTCGGCCATGGGTCATCGCAGGTCAAAAAGAGTCATGGGTGCATCATAGAGGGGCGCCCGGCAAATGCATAGTTTCCATGGGGCGCGACCAAAGCCGACTGGTCCGGCGGCGTCGGGCCTGTATACTTGCACTCTATTTGAGGAGCGCTCCATGGTCGAAGATGTAGAAATCAATCGCCTCTACTGGCACAGCCGTCGCGGCATGCTGGAATTGGATGTGTTGCTGGTGCCATTCACCAAAGAAGTCTACGCAACGCTCAACCAGGTAGACCGCGACCTTTACGTGCGACTGCTGGAATGCGAAGACCAGGACATGTTCGGCTGGTTCATGGAGCGCGCCGAATCGCAAGACCCGGAGCTGCAGCGCATGGTTCGGATGATCCTGGATCGTGTCCAGCCCAAATAACCGTTTCGAGTGCCGCTGGCAGGCCTCACGGCTGTTGCTGGCGGCCTATCTGGCCGCCCAGCTGTTCGCGCTGGGTGCCTGCCTGATTGTCGACCTGCCTTTTGCATCCCTTGGCCTGCTGGTGTGCCTGGCCCATGCCGCGTGGGTGTTGCCGCGGCAGGTCCTGCTGACCCATCGTTCGTCGGTTCGTGGCTTGCGCCGCGATGACGATGGCTGGCAATTGTTCAGTGCCGAGCGTGGCTGGCACAGCGTACAGCTAAGGCCCGACAGCCTGGCGCTGCCGTTGGTCGTGGTGCTGCGCTACCGGGTGCAAGGTGAGCGCTGGGTGCGCTCCATTTGCGTGCCTCGCGACTCGCTGGTCGCCGATATGCACCGGCGCCTGCGCGTGCGCTTGAAGTTCAGTCGCCGTAGGTGGCTGGCACCAGGATAGTGTCACGGGCCTCGGGCAGCATCTGCGGGTAATCCAAGGTGTAATGCAGGCCCCGGCTTTCCTTGCGTTCCATGGCTGAGCGAATCATCAACTCGGCGACTTGAGCCAGGTTGCGCAATTCGATCAGGTCGCGACTGACTTTATAGTTGCTATAGAACTCGTCGATCTCATCCAGCAGCAAACGCACCCGGTGCTGTGCCCGTTGCAGGCGCTTGTTGGTGCGCACGATCCCCACGTAGTCCCACATGAAGCGCCGCAACTCGTCCCAGTTGTGCGCGATGATCACGTCTTCGTCCGAATCCGTCACCTGGCTGGCGTCCCAACGGGGCAGGGCGGCCGGCACCGGGATGCGCGGCAGTTGTTCAAGGATGTCCGCCGCCGCTGAGCGCGCATACACAAAGCATTCGAGCAGCGAGTTGCTGGCCATGCGGTTGGCGCCGTGCAGGCCGGTGAAGCTGGTTTCGCCGATAGCGTACAGGCCGGGCACGTCGGTGCGGCCATGCTGGTCGACCATCACGCCGCCGCAGGTGTAATGCGCGGCAGGTACTACCGGAATCGGGCCCTTGGTGATGTCGATATTGAAGGTCAAGCAGCGTTCGTAGACGGTGGGGAAGTGCGCCTTGATGAAGGCTTCCGGTTTGTGGCTGATATCCAGATAGACGCAGTCGATACCCAGGCGCTTCATCTCGTGGTCAATGGCGCGGGCGACGATGTCGCGCGGCGCCAGCTCGGCGCGTGGGTCGAACCGCTGCATGAAGCGTTCGCCGTTGGGCAGCTTCAAGTGCGCACCTTCGCCGCGCAAGGCTTCGGTGATCAGGAAACTCTTGGCCTGGGGGTGATACAGGCACGTGGGGTGGAACTGGTTGAATTCCAGGTTCGCTACCCGGCAGCCCGAGCGCCAGGCCATGGCGATGCCGTCGCCACAGGCCCCGTCGGGGTTGCTGGTATAGAGGTAGACCTTGGCTGCGCCACCTGAGGCGAGGAGGGTGAAGCGTGCGCCGTAGGTGTCGACTTCGCCGCTGGCGCGGTTCAGCACGTACGCGCCGAGGCAGCGCTCGCCGGCAAGGCCCAGGCGTTTTTCGGTGATCAGGTCAACGGCTACGCGCTGTTCCAGCAATTCGATATTGGGACGCTGGCGAGCCTGGTCGAGCAGGGTCTTGAAGATGGCGGCACCGGTGGCATCGGCGGCGTGGATGATGCGACGGTGGCTGTGGCCGCCTTCACGGGTCAGATGGAACTCGAATCCGCCGTCGTCGTTGCCTGCATGCTCATCACGCGTGAAGGGCACCCCTTGGTCGATCAACCACTGGATTGCCTCGCGACTATGCTCGACCGTGAAGCGCACTGCGTCCTCGTTGCACAGACCGCCCCCGGCGTTGAGGGTGTCTTCGACATGGGATTGGACGGTATCGGTGTCGTCCAGCACGGCTGCGACGCCGCCTTGGGCCCAGAATGTCGAGCCGTTGGCCAGGTCGCCTTTGCTCAGTACGGCAATGCGCAGGTGGCCGGGGAGGGTCAGCGCCAGGCTCAAGCCGGCGGCTCCGCTGCCGATCACCAGCACATCGTGTTGAAACTGTTGGCTCATTGAATGGATTCCGCAAAAAGCGATCCGAAGAGGAGGCGCAAGCAGGACGCCTGGATCGGCGAATCAAAGGGGCACACGGGACACTAGTATATAGAGGGGTGGAGCGGCACAATAGCCAGGCATTCGTGGCATTGTGAGATTACGGTGCACAGCTCCGGTTCACATCCAGTCAGCGAGCGGGAACTTTTTGCATAGGCCCCGACTCAATAGCAGGTTGCCCGAAAGCTGGGAAAACGTTGAGTTTATTGGCCCGTCGGGAGCATTGGACGCGTCAGAAGACCGACGACAAGATTATTCGCGCAGCCGGTGTTGCCTGAGCTGCGTTTTTCGTGTGTGCCAAATCAGTGCGTGCCGGAAACTTGCTTGAAGGGGGAGAACTTTTGCGAAAAGCCCGAGTCTATGTTTACAAGCCTGATCGTTTAGTTATGCAAGCCTCCTCCAAGTACAACGAGGAGTGTTCATGCTAACCCAGGAAGAGGATCAGCAGCTGGTCGAGCGCGTACAACGCGGCGACAAGCGCGCATTTGATCTGCTGGTGCTGAAATATCAGCACAAAATTCTCGGGTTGATCGTGCGGTTTGTGCACGACACCCATGAAGCGCAGGACGTTGCACAGGAAGCCTTTATCAAGGCGTATCGTGCACTGGGCAATTTCCGCGGTGACAGTGCGTTTTATACGTGGCTGTACCGCATCGCCATTAACACGGCGAAGAACTATCTGGTGTCTCGCGGCCGCCGCCCACCAGACAGTGATGTCAGTTCAGAAGATGCTGAATTCTATGATGGTGATCACGGCCTCAAAGATCTCGAGTCGCCGGAGCGTGCCTTGCTGCGCGACGAGATCGAGGGAACCGTTCATCGAACGATTCAGCAACTGCCAGAAGATTTGCGTACGGCGTTAACTTTACGTGAATTCGATGGTCTGAGTTACGAAGACATTGCGAGCGTCATGCAATGTCCGGTGGGGACTGTAAGGTCACGGATTTTCCGGGCCCGGGAAGCCATCGACAAAGCCTTGCAACCGTTGTTGCAGGAAAACTAAAGACAGCGGCGACAGCCAAGAGAGGAACCGCCATGAGTCGTGATGCCCTGCAGGAATCGCTGTCCGCAGTGATGGATAACGAAGCGGATGAACTGGAACTTCGTCGAGTGCTCAATGCATTTGATGATGCCCAAACCCGTGATACCTGGTCTCGTTACCAAGTCGCTCGGGCGGTGATGCACAAGGATCTTCTAATCCCTCGTCTGGATATTGCTGCGGCCGTTTCTGCCGCGCTGGCTGATGAAGCCGTTCCGGCAAAAGCTGCTCGTGGTCCATGGCGTAGCCTGGGCCGTCTGGCAGTCGCTGCTTCGGTGACCGTCGCCGTACTGGCCGGTGTTCGTCTGTACAACCAGGACGAAATCGCCGGTGCCGAACTGGCCCAGCAGACTCAGCAACCGGTCATGGCCGGTCCGCAAGTCAAAGGCCCGGCTGTACTGGCTGGCTACAAGGAAAGCTCTGACACCGCCGGCCCTATGGCTAACGGTGTGCTTCAGGGGCAATCCGGCTGGCAGGATCAGCGTCTTCCAGGCTACCTGCGCCAACATGCGCAGGAAGCGGCTGGCAAGAATGCTGAAAGTGCCCTGCCATACGCTCGCGCAGCAAGCCTGGAAAACCGCTGAACCGTTAAGGAGCCCTATGCGCGCCATACCGCTCCTTACACTTTTGCTCAGTAGTTGGTTTGCACTACCCGCCCATGCCGATGATGCCCAAGACTGGCTGACTCGACTTGGGCGTGCAGAGCAGCAGAAAAGCTTTCAAGGTACGTTCATCTATGAGCGTAATGGCAGTTTTTCTACCCATGACATCTGGCATCTCGTCCAGAACGGCCGGGTCCGGGAGCGGCTATTGCAGCTCGATGGTTCTGCCCAGGAAGTCGTGCGGGTAGACGGTCATGCCCAGTGCGTCAGCGGCACACTTGTAGCCGGTCTTGGCAATTCTCGTGACGGTTCGTCACGTTCGTTGAATCCGCAGAAACTCAATCAATTCTATGAAATAGCTGTCATTGGCAAATCGCGGGTGGCCGGTCGTAATGCGGTTATCGTGTCGATCACGCCGCGTGACCATTATCGGTATGGGTTCGAGCTGCATCTGGATCGTGAAACTGCATTGCCCCTCAAGTCATTGTTGCTCAGTGAACAAGGGCAACTGCTGGAGCGCTTTCAGTTTGTGCGATTGAATACGTCCACAGCGCCCACGGATCATGACTTGCAGCCCAGCGGGGAATGCACACCTGTTGCGATTGGCCGTACCCAGGCGGCGCAAGCGCCGGCCTCCAATGCGTGGCATCTGGATTGGCTGCCTCCGGGGTTTGAGCTGATTGGGAATACATCTCGCAAAGACCCTCAAACGAAGTCCATCATCGACAGCTTAATGTATGACGATGGGCTTGCACGTTTTTCGGTGTTTCTCGAGTCCACCGACGGTGCGAGCGTGTCGCAGACGCGTACTCAGCTTGGGCCAACGGTTGCAGTGTCTCGCCATCTGAATACGGTGGACGGCGAGGTAATGGTGACCGTTGTAGGAGAAATTCCGATCGGTACTGCCGAACGCATTGCATTGTCGGTTCGCGGTGAAAAGACCGCAGTCAAACCCTGAGGTGTTAATCCAGTGTTCATCCTGATCTTTCACTCTGCGTCCCTGTCAGGGTGCCTGCCGAGAGCATGAAATGTCTGGATCAGCATTTTCACTTGCAAAAAATCCTCATGTTTTTTATAGGTCAGGGCTTCTCGGCCCTGGCCTTGTTTGTTCGCGGTACAAAAAATGTCGGTCGCGGTTTTCGGCGTCTTTTGAACCCTGTCGCTCAACCCTGCTCGTCGTAACGGGAGCTGTATGTCGATACCACGTTTGAAGTCTTACCTATCCATAGTCGCCACGCTGCTGGTGCTGGGTCAGGCCGTGCCCGCGCAAGCGGTCGAGCTGCCTGACTTCACCCAACTGGTAGAGCAGGCCTCGCCTGCGGTGGTGAACATCAGTACCACGCAGAAATTGCCGGATCGCAAAGTGTCGAACCAGCAGATGCCGGACCTGGAAGGCCTGCCGCCCATGCTGCGCGAGTTCTTCGAGCGTGGCATGCCGCAACCTCGCGCCCCGCGCGGTGGTGGCGGTGGCCAGCGTGAAGCGCAGTCCCTGGGTTCGGGTTTTATCATTTCGCCTGACGGCTACATCCTGACCAACAACCACGTGATCGCCGATGCCGACGAGATCCTCGTGCGCCTGGCCGATCGCAGTGAGTTGAAAGCCAAGCTGGTCGGCACCGATCCGCGTTCCGACGTGGCCTTGCTGAAAATCGAAGGCAAGGACTTGCCGGTGCTTAAACTGGGCAAATCCCAGGACCTGAAAGCGGGTCAGTGGGTGGTGGCGATCGGTTCGCCGTTCGGTTTTGACCACACCGTCACCCAAGGCATCGTCAGCGCTATTGGCCGTAGCCTGCCAAACGAAAACTATGTTCCGTTTATCCAGACCGACGTGCCGATCAACCCGGGTAACTCCGGTGGTCCGCTGTTCAATCTGGCGGGCGAAGTGGTAGGGATCAACTCGCAGATCTACACCCGTTCCGGTGGCTTTATGGGGGTGTCTTTCGCGATTCCGATCGATGTGGCCATGGATGTGTCCAATCAGTTGAAAGCCGGCGGCAAAGTGAGTCGCGGTTGGCTGGGCGTGGTGATCCAGGAAGTGAACAAGGACCTTGCAGAGTCGTTCGGTCTCGACAAGCCGGCGGGTGCGCTGGTCGCGCAGATCCAGGACGACGGCCCGGCAGCCAAGGGTGGCCTGCAGGTCGGTGACGTGATCCTGAGCATGAACGGCCAACCGATCATCATGTCGGCCGACTTGCCGCATCTGGTCGGTGCACTCAAGGCAGGCAGCAAAGCCAAGCTGGAAGTGATTCGCGATGGCAAGCGCCAGAATGTCGAACTCACCGTCGGCGCAATTCCGGAAGAGGGTGCAACCCTGGATGCCCTGGGTAACGCCAAGCCAGGTGCCGAGCGCAGCAGTAACCGCTTGGGTATTGCCGTGGTTGAGCTGACGCCAGAGCAGAAGAAGACCTTCGACCTCAAGAGCGGTGTCGTGATCAAGGAAGTCCAGGACGGCCCAGCCGCCTTGATCGGTCTACAGCCGGGCGATGTGATCACTCACCTGAACAACCAGGCGATCGATAACACCAAGGAATTTACCGATATCGCCAAGGCGTTGCCGAAGAATCGCTCGGTGTCGATGCGCGTGTTGCGTCAGGGGCGTGCCAGCTTCATCACCTTCAAGCTGGCCGAGTAACCTTCCAGCCAATAAAAAGCCCCGCCATTGAATGATGGCGGGGCTTTTTTGTGGGTGATGGGTTTAGCTCATCATCCCTTTCACCAGGCGTTCCTGTTCGATCAGCTCACGCTGGCGTGCATCGATTCGCGAGGACAACGGGAAGTTGTTGCCGGCGCGGCGTTTGGCAAAATCCAATTGTTGGATGGCTTGCTGGAAATCGCCTACCAAGGCGAAGTATTCAGCGCGTGCCTGATGCAGGCCAATGATATTGCCCGACAAACCGCGCGTTTCGGCGACCTGATACCACACGTCCGGATCATCCGGGCGCGACTTGAGCAAGCCATCCAGGGCTTTTTCCGCATCGGCGGTACGGTTTTGTTTGAGCAGCAAGTCGACGCGTACCTGGTTCAGTGGATAGTTGCTGGGGTACTGGGTGAGCATACGGTCGGTGCGTTGTTGTGCGTCCGGCATGCGGTTGCTGGTGATGTCCAGTTCGATCTGCGCCAGGTTGTAGGTAATGTCGTTGGGCGCCTTGGCCAGCAATGGCGCCAGGCTTTCCCGTGCTTCCTTGAGCTGGGTGCCCTTGATCTGGGCGATGGCCAGGCCATAGCGCGCCACATCGTTTTTCGGGTTCTCGTCCAGCTGTGCCTGGAAGCGCTTGGCCGCGAGGCCTGGCGTGTCTTCGTACTTCAATTGCACCCGCGCGCGGATCAGCTGATAGCGCAGGCTGTCTTCCTTGCCGCCAGGCTTGGCCTGTTCAGCGCGGTTGCGGGTGTCGGCGATCCGCGATTCGGTCACCGGGTGCGTCAGCAGGAATTCCGGTGGCTTGGCGTCGAAACGGTACTGGCGCATCAGGCGCTCGAACATGGTGGGCATGGAGCGCGGGTCGTAGCCGGCTTTCTCCAGGTTGACGATACCGATACGGTCGGCTTCCTGTTCGTTCTGCCTGGAGAACCGGCGCTGCTCCTGGATGGCGGCGGCCTGGGAGCCGGCAATCGCGGCAATGCCCGCATCGCCGGCGCCCGCAGCGGCAGCAATGATGCCGCCGAGCAGGGCAGCCATCATCGGGATCTGCATGCGCGACTGCGCTTCCACGCCCCGGGCAAAGTGGCGTTGGGACAAGTGCGCCAATTCGTGGGCCAGCACCGATGCGTATTCACCTTCGGTCTGGGCATTGAGAAACAGGCCGCCATTGACTCCGACGATCCCGCCGGGTGCGGCGAAGGCGTTGAGTTGCGGGCTGTTGATCAGGATGAATTCCAGGCGTCGGTCGTTGACCTGGCTGGTCTCCACCAGCTTGTACACGCTGGTTTCGACGTAATCCTTGAGCTGTGGATCATTGAGCTGCGAGACCTGGCCGCGCAGGTAGGCCAGCCATGCGCGACCCAGTTGATATTCCTGCTGAGGCGAGACAATGGCAGAGCTGGCGTCGCCGAGTGACGGCAGCTCATCAGCGAAGGCCGGAGAGGCCAGCAGGCAGGCCAGCGTCAGCAGGGTAGGGCGCAGAAAAGTCATGCACAAAGCCTTTCGACAAAGAGCTTACTGTAGCCGGACACTGAGCTTGGGACCAGATATTCTAAGCCGCTCAAATGTTTGCTTGGAGTAACACCATGACCGACGCTGTTGCCTTTGACGCCGAACTCGATGCCAGCGGTCTCAATTGCCCGCTGCCCTTGCTCAAGGCCAAGCTGGAACTCAACCAACTGGCCAGCGGTGCCGTGCTCAAGGTCATCGCCACCGACGCTGGTTCCCAGCGAGATTTCCGCACCTTCGCCAGGCTGGCTGGCCACACACTGGTCCAGGAAGAAGAGGCTGCCGGTGTGTATCGCTACTGGTTGCGCAAGGCCTGATGGTCTTGTAAGCCCAGGTCAGGCCTTGTTCAGCGCCTGCGCCGCCGCCAGAACCGCGTCCACGTGCCCCGGTACTTTCACGCCGCGCCACTCCTGACGCAGTACACCTTCGCTGTCGATCAGAAAGGTGCTGCGATCCACGCCCAGGTATTCCTTGCCGTAGAGCTTCTTGAGCTTGATCACATCAAACAGCTGGCACACCGCCTCGTCCTTGTCGCTGATCAGCTCGAAGGGGAATGCCTGCTTGGCCCTGAAATTCTCATGAGACTTCACGCTGTCACGCGATACGCCAAACACCTCAGTGTTGGCGGCCCTGAACGCTTCATGTTGATCTCGAAAACCTTGGCCCTGAGTGGTGCAGCCCGGCGTGCTGTCCTTGGGGTAGAAGTAGATCACCACCTGTTTGCCCTTAAGGGCCGCAAGGCTGAAAGTCTGGCCGCTGGTGGCCTGGGCTTCGAAATCGGCTACTGGTGTGTCGATGGCTACCGGCATGGGTACGTCCTTACATGGGGTTCTGTGGGCGCCAAGGTTCGATCAGCGCGTCAAGGTTCAGGGCGTCGGCGAAGTCCAGGAACTGATCGCGCAGCCAACTGATTTGCACGCCGGCAGGCAACGTCACGGTGAAGGTCGCGTTGAGCATGGTGCCGCCTGTCTGGGGCGCCTGATAGGTGTCGCAGGTCAGGTTTTCCAGGTCGACGTTATGGTCGATAAAGAACTGGCACAACTCGTTGACGATGTCCGAGCGGTAGGCCGAGCTGACATACGCCACATAAGGCAGGGCCTGCGGGCGATTTTCCAGGGCGGCGCTGCGCACGACGTTGACGGTGAAATCGTGTTTCTTGGCCAGGCCCGGCAGGCTGGTCTCAAGACGCGCGAGGGCGTCCCAACTGCCGGAAATCTGCAGCACCAGCGCGCTGCACTCGCCATGGCGGGTCAGGCGCGAGGTCACCACGGCGCAGCGGTTCTCATGGCTGGCGCGGCACAGGACGTTGGTCAGCTCCATGGGGTTGGCGCCGAGGGCACTGATAACAAGGAATTGTTCGCGAACTGTGGGGGTGGACATGCAGCCTTCCTAAAGCGATGAGCGGTCGATACCGGCAGAGCTGTATCGATCAAAGGATCAAGGGTAGCGAAAACCATCGCCAAGGGCTAGGAGGTGGCGTTTTCATTGCGTGAACGACCTGCTTCAGGCGTTGCTTTGACACAATGATGGCATTGCCCATCGTTTAGTTGCGTCAGAACGCATCCTCGCACGGTACTTCGCTTGTACAAGCATCTTGGCGCCAGTACCATTACGGCTCTCTTTTTCCGGCAGGAGCGGTTGCATGATTGCGGGCAGTATGGTGGCACTGGTCACACCCATGGATGCACAAGGTCATCTCGACTGGGACAGCCTGGGCAAACTGGTGGACTTCCACCTGCAAGAAGGCACCAACGCCATCGTGGCCGTCGGCACCACCGGTGAGTCGGCCACCCTCGACGTGGAAGAACACATCCAGGTGATCGAGTTCGTGGTCAAGCGCGTTGCGGGCCGCATCGCCGTGATCGCCGGTACGGGCGCCAACTCGACGCGTGAAGCGATCGAATTGACCAGGAATGCCAAAAGGGCCGGCGCCGACGCCTGCCTGCTGGTGACGCCTTACTACAACAAGCCGACCCAGGAAGGCCTGTACCAGCACTTCAAAGCCATCGCCGAAGCCGTCCAGATCCCGCAGATCCTCTATAACGTACCGGGTCGTACCGCGTGCGATATGAAGGCCGAGACCGTGATTCGCCTGTCCACCGTGCCGAACATCATCGGCATCAAGGAAGCCACTGGCGACCTGCAACGCGCCAAGGACATCCTGGCCGGTGTCAGCAGCGACTTCCTGTTGTACTCCGGTGACGACGCCACTGCCGTGGAACTGATCCTGCTGGGCGGCAAAGGCAATATCAGCGTGACCGCCAACGTCGCCCCGCGTGCCATGAGCGACCTGTGCGCCGCCGCCATTGCCGGTGATGCCGTGACCGCACGCGCGATCCACGAGAAGCTGATGCCGCTCAACAAGACACTGTTTATCGAATCCAACCCTATTCCCGTGAAGTGGGCGCTGACTGAAATGGGCATGATGCCGGACGGTATCCGTCTGCCGCTCACCCGTCTCAGCGAAACCTTTCACGAACCGCTGCGACAGGCCCTGCGCCAGTCCGGCGTCCTGGTTTAATTGAGGAAGCACTACGCATGAAGCGATTGGCCGGACTTTCCGCACTTGCCTTGATTATCTCCAGCACCAGTGGCTGCGGTTGGGTATGGGGCCCGGAAGGCTACTTCCGTGACCGCGGCAGCGATTATCTTGAAGCGCAAGCCACCAAACCGATGCAACTGCCGCCTGACGTGAACGTGGCCAAGCGTCTCGACCCGCTGCTGCCGATTCCGCGCAATGTGGCCGACGACACCGTCAAGGGCGAGTACGTAGTGCCACGCCCGCAGCCGATCACGGCAGTGGCCGATGCCAGCGACTACAGTCTGCAAAAAAGCGGCGACAACCGCTGGATCGTGGCGCAGCGCCCACCTGCCGAAGTCTGGCCGGTGGCGGTGCAGTTCTTCCAGGACAACGGTTTTCGCATCGACGAGCAGCGCCCGCAAACCGGTGAGTTCACCACGGCGTGGCAGCAGGGCCGTGAGTTGTCCGCCAACATGGCCCAGCGCCTGCTGGCCGGCGGTGTAGCCGCCGACAGTGAAGCCCGTGTGCGTGTGCGCATCGAGCCAGGCGTACAGCGCAATACCAGTGAAGTGTATGTGGTCAGCGCCGAGCGCCCTGCCGGCAGCACGGCCAACGTCGATTTCACGCCGCGCTCGGTCAATACCGGTGTCGACGCCGCGCTGGTCGATGAGATGCTGGCCAGCATGAGCCGTATCTCCGAGAAGGGCGGCTCGGTTTCCCTGCTCGCCGCACGTGATTACGACACCCCTAGCCGCGTCAGCCTCACCGAAGATGGCAGCGGCAACGTGGTACTGAACCTGGGTGAAGACCTCGACCGTGCCTGGGCGAGCGTAGGTCGCGCGTTGGAGCAGGGCCCTTGGCGCGTTGAGGACATCAACCGCAGCCTGGGCCTGTACTACATCAACGTGGCTGAAAAGGCCGAGAAAAAAGATGACGAGCCAGGTTTCTTCGGCAAATTGTTCGGCAGCCAGCCGACCAAGGAAGAAGTCGAGACCCGCGCCGAGCGTTACCAGGTTCGTTTGAGCAAGGTTGGCGAGAGCGTGCAAGTCACCGTCGAGAAGAACATCAACACCGTCGCGCCGGCTGAAACAGCGCGCAAAGTGTTGGGCGTGATTCAGGACAACCTGGGCTGATCCGATGCGTTTTGCTGTTCTCGGTAGCGGTAGCCAAGGGAACGGCACGCTGGTCGCCCATGACGACACTTACATATTGGTAGATTGTGGTTTCTCGTTAAGGGAAACCGAGCGGCGCCTGCTGCGCCTGAGGGTTCACCCCGCGCAGCTGAGCGCGATCCTGGTGACCCACGAACATGCCGACCACGTGCATGGCGTGGGTTTGCTGTCTCGGCGCTACAATCTTCCGGTGTACTTGAGTCGCGGCACGTTGCGCGGGATGCGCAAACCCATTGAACCCGCAGGTTTCCTGGCCGGTGGCGAGCAACTGCAGATCGGTGCGCTGAGCATCAGTGTCGTCACAGTCGCTCACGACGCCCAGGAGCCGACGCAATATGTATTCAGCGACGGCGAGCGACGCCTGGGCGTGCTCACCGACCTGGGTTCCTACTGCGCGAAGGTGCTGGACGGTTACCGCGACCTCGATGCCTTGATGATCGAGTCCAACCACTGCCGAGACTTGCTGGCTCGTGGTCATTACCCCTACTTTCTCAAGCAGCGGGTGGGCGGCGAACTGGGCCATTTGAACAACCACCAGGCGGCGTACCTGGTGTATGAGTTGGGCTGGCAAGACCTGCAACATCTGGTCCTGGCTCACCTCAGCAGCAAGAACAACCTGCCGACGCTTGCCCGGCAATGTTTTGTCGACACCCTCGGGTGCGACCCGGACTGGCTGCAACTGGCCGATCAAGATTCAGGGCTCGACTGGCGCCACATCGCCTAGCCCACCTCACTCAAAGCGGAGCCCATCATGGAAAAACGTGAAGAACTCTACCGCGGCAAAGCCAAGTCGGTGTACAAGACCGATGACGCCAACCGCCTGATCCTGCTGTTTCGCAACGACACCTCGGCGTTCGACGGCAAGCGCATCGAACAGCTTGATCGCAAAGGCATGGTGAACAACAAGTTCAACGCCTTCATCATGCAGAAGCTCGAAGAAGCCGGCGTTCCGACCCAATTCGACAAACTGCTGGGCGATAACGAATGCCTGGTCAAGAAGCTCGACATGATCCCGGTCGAATGCGTCGTGCGCAACTACGCCGCCGGCAGCCTGGTCAAGCGCCTGGGTGTGGAAGAGGGCCTCAAGCTCAACCCGTACACCTTCGAACTGTTCCTGAAGGACGACGCCAAGGGCGACCCGTTCATCAACGAATCCCACGTCGTGGCGTTCGGCTGGGGTACCGCTGAACAATTGGCGCGCATGAAAGAGTTGTCCCTCAAGGTCAACGACGTGCTGAGCAAACTGTTCGACGACGCAGGCCTCTTGCTGGTGGACTTCAAGCTGGAGTTTGGCGTGTTCCACGACGGCTCCATCGTTCTGGGCGACGAATTCAGCCCGGACGGCTGCCGCCTGTGGGACAAGGACACCAAGAAGAAGATGGACAAAGACCGCTTCCGCCAGGGCCTCGGTGACGTGATCGAAGCCTACGAAGAAGTCGCCCAGCGCCTCGGCGTACCGCTTTAATCAACGCAAGCATCTGATAGCACGGAAAAAAATCGCTTCGGCGCTTTGCATCCTCGAATCATGCTGTTATGATGCGCGCCGTTGGAGAGATGCCAGAGTGGCCGAATGGGACGGATTCGAAATCCGTTGTACCTTCACCGGTACCTAGGGTTCGAATCCCTATCTCTCCGCCATTACATGAAAAAGCCCCGTAGCTGAATAAGCTACGGGGCTTTTCCGTTTGGGGCGTCTTTTGGGCTATCACCCCACGGTTAGCTCAAGCGGTCAGTCGCCTTCCGATACGCTTGATCATGCTCCCGCTTATCCACGGCCACCACGACGACGGTAATTTCCTGATCGATCACTTGATAGACCAGCCTGTAACCGCTACTGCGTAATTTGATCTTGTAGCAGTCAGGGAGTCCATGCAGGCGATTGGCTTCATTGCGGGGATTGTTCAGAATCTTCGCCAGCTTCTTCTTGAACTGCTGACGAAGGGTGTCGCCGAGTTTTTGCCATTCCTTCAATGCGCGCGCATCAAAATCAAGGCTATAGGTCATCTAACGAAACCTTCACTCGCTGGGGAGATGCCAAGCGTTCACGTACGGTGGCCATCAAGGCTTCATCTTCCTCCGTCATCAGCACAGGCTTAAATGGCAGCTGACCACGCTCGGCTACGTACTGCAGCGCCTGACGCATCAGCTCAGAGGGCGTGACGCCGAGCTTCTCCAATTCGAGGTAGGCGCGAGCTTTCAGGTCGTCATCAATACGAACGTTGATAGATGCCATGGGAAAGGTCCTCGTGTAATGACGTTGGTCATTACATTGAGTCAGATGCGTCCCTTTGGCAAGTCTGTCTGGACATACGGCAATCGCTTTCATTCGTTGACCCTACTTTTTTCCCTTCGGTTTTGCTGACGGCTTTTTATCCGTTTCCTTAACCGTCTCTCTTGGCCTTTTCTTTGCCTCACCCTCTGTCACGTATTCCCCTGTGACCGCATCTCGATATCTCGTTGGCATATAAGCTCCCTGGCAATAGTCGCCACGTCGGTGACCCTTTTGAGGCTAGCTCAGAGGCTTACGCACACAAGCTTCACGATGGTCATTCTCGTTACTGGGCTTTTCCAAAATAATTACTGACGATATGCAGGATAGGCAGTTTCCGAGCAGGGTTGCGTTGGCCGGGGCATCGACAATGGCCAGACGTTGGTGAGGGCAGTCCTTGAACGTGATTTCCCGGCGTCCAAATAACCACCAGCTCCTGAAACAAAAAAGCCTGCTGAACTCAACGCTCAGCAGGCTTTGTAGTGAGCGGGCTTGCCCCGCGCTGGGCTGCGCAGCGGCCCCAATAAAGACACCGCCGAGCCCCAGATAGAATCGAGTCGCCTGGTTTGGGGCGGCTTCGCCACCCAGCGCGGGGCAAGCCCGCTCACTACAGGGAGCATTTTCAGACTCTGAAAGTTGTGTGGATACCTATGCCAGTGGGCACCTGTCAGGCCGGCTGCACCACCAGGCGATTGCTGATGTTACGCCCCAGCACCAACACCGTGACAAAACCCACGCCCACCAGCGCCGTAGCCAGGCTCAATAACACCGAGGTGCCCAGGTGGTCGACGATCTGTCCACCAAAGAACGAGCCCAGCGCAATGATCACTTGGAACAGCGCAACGAACAGCGGCATGCCCCGTTCCACATCCTTGGGCGCAACCACGAACATCCAGATACTGGCGCACGCCGGGAAGGCGCCAAAGGCGAAGCCCCACAACGCGATCAGCATCGTGGCGCCGATCATGCCGGTGGCGAAGTAGGGGAACAGAGCGGTGCTGGTGCCGATCATCAGCGCGACCAGCAGCAGGGTGTGACGCACGCTGCGATTGGCGGCGAAACCGGCAAAAATATTGCCTGCGACACCGGCCACGCCAAACATCAGCAGCAGCGAACCGATTGTCGGCCCGTCGAAGCCGGCGCTGTTCTTGAAGAACGGCGCGACGTAGGTGTAGGCGGCAAAGTGCGCGAGGCCGATCAGCAAAACGGCGATCAGTCCGACCCGAGCGCGTGGGTTGATAAACAGCGCCGGCAGGTCACTGACCAGAATGGCCTTCTCCGGGTAGAGGCGGGGCAACAGGAAGACCTGTGCCAGCAGTACCGGCACGCCCAGCAGCGCGGTAACCAGAAAGGTCATGCGCCAGCCCATCAGGCCACTCAGCCAGGTGCCGACGGGCACGCCCAGTACGGTGGCGAGGGTGACGCCCATCATGATGATCGAGGTGGCTTTGGCGACGTCCACTCCCCTGGGCGCCAGGCGACCGCTGAGGGCGATGGCCGTCGCCCAGAAACCACCGATGCTGATGCCCAACAACACGCGGCCGAACAGCAGCAGGCTGAAGTCGCTGGCCAGGGACACGACCAGGTTGGCGATGATCATGACCAATGTCAGGCCGATCAGCAGATAGCGGCGATCCATCTTTCCAATGATCACGGACAGCAGCGGCGCGGCGAGGGCGGCCATGATGCCCGGCAGGGTCACCATCAGGCCCGCGTGGCCGGCGCTGATGCCGAGGTCGCTGGCAACGTCGTTGAGCACGCCCACCGGCAGAAACTCGCTGGTCACCAGGGCAAAGGCGCCCACAGCGACCGAAAGAATCGCCAGCCACTGCTGTTTGACACTTTGTTGATTATGTTCGGGAAGGCCGCGAGGGGCCTGGCTGGCATTTGGCATGGAGTTCAGTTCCGGGGTGAGCGTCGCCTGAAACCAGGCGAGGGGGAGGGAATTTGGAGCGATTATAGAAACCAGTGGTGGTAATTGAGCAGGCGCTCGGTTCGATAGTAATCATCAGTGCAATCGATGCGTCTGGATTCAGTCGTTACGACTATAGATTTCACGCATTTTTTACCGGCCGAATCAGGCTCTCGGCCGGAATTCCAAACATTTCATGCAGTTTCCAAATCATTGGCAAAGTGAGTGCGCGTTTTCCATTAAGCACTTCATAGACCCGGTTTTGGCGGCCAATGGCGGGCACCAGATCTGCTGCCGAAAGACCAGACTGTTCCATTCTGAAACGAATGGCGTCGATTGGGGTGGGCAGGTCAATCGGGAAGTGCTTGGCCTCATAGGCTTCAATCAGGGTGATCATCACGTCGAAGTAATCACCTTCTGGCGTACCGGGTTCCGGTTCGTCATCGAACAGCGGGGAGACTGACTTCAGTGCGTCTTTATAGTCTTGCTCGGTATGGATGGGGCGGATATTCATGGGTTACTCCGTTTCAACGGTGTCGGCGTCAATCGCGTCGTACTGCTTATGCGTACCGACGAACTTGATGTAGAGAGCGCCGTAGCGATAGGCCACTGCGACCACGAGCCGGTAGTCGTTGCCTTTTATATTGAAGACGACTCTGCGGCTCTTGAGGACGCTTGCATGACGAAACTGTTCCTTGATGTCAGCCGGGGTGGACCAGTCGGCGTTTTTTGCCTCATCTATCCAAGCCAGTAGCGATTGCTCGGCGTCCGGGTACTTGCGCCAAAAAGTTTTGAGTTGGCTGATCGCGATGATTCTCATGCGGAAATCCTAGTCCCATGATGGGACTTATGCAAGTTCGTATTATTGGTAACGGTTGTTTTTGGATAGCCGCCTTAGGTCAGAAAAGGTTTTGCCGCATAAGGAATCCCCGTTGTAACGGTGAAGGAATACGTTCCGAACCCAGTATTGCCCTCAAGTAGCTTTTTGCTCGTCAACAGGTCAAATAACTCCCTGATATTCATGACAATTAATTTCCCTTCCACTTACGCTCTAAAGTCCCGCCTGCGCAGGCCGAAACCCTCTCATACGACGTCATATCCCAATAAGAGATCCCCCCGAAATGTCCCTTCGCAACCTGTCCATCGCTCGCCGTGCAGGTCTGGGTTTCGCCCTGATCGCTTTGCTCGTGGCACTGCTGGGTTTCTTTGCCCTGTCGAACATGGCAACCATCCGCGCCAGTGCGGTACAGGTTGAAAGCGGGCTGGTGCCCAAGATGCGGCTGGTGGCGGACGTTCGCGAAATCATGCTGCGCATTCGGACGATCTCTTTGCGCATGGCACTGGACCCGAATCCGGCAAGCATTCCGCAATACCGCAGCCAGATGGACACTCGCAGCCAGGACCTGACTAAACGGCTGGCCGAACTCGATGCGGTGATCGATACCCCAGAAGTACGCGCGCTCTACGATCAGTTCCAGGGTTCGCTGCGTCAGTACCAACAGGGGCTGGCCCAATCCTTCGTGCTTGCCGACAAGCAGCAGGGTGCCGAGCTGAACAAGTTGCTGCTGGTGGACATGAAAACTGTAATCGATGGCTCCGGCACGCAGCTCAATGCCCTCGCGGACTACTACAACGCGCAGATCAACCAACAGGGCCAACTGGCCGAGTCGCAGTACAGCCGCTCGCGCACCATGGTGTTCGGCTTCGTACTTCTGGCCGCGTTGAGCACCGTGGCGCTGGCCTGGTTGCTGACGCGCAGCATTGTCGGGCCGCTGAGCCATGCGGTGCGGGCTGCCGAAAACGTGGCTCAAGGCGACCTGACCCAGACGGTGGACGTGACCGGTGACGACGAAGTGACGCGTCTGCTGGTTGCGCTCAAGACCATGCAGGCCAATCTGCGCGGGACCTTGCAGCTTATCCGTCAGTCGGCGGGGCAGATGGCCGCATCCGCCACCGACTTGAATGGCATCACCGACCAGAGCAGCCGCAGCCTGCAAAAGCAGACTGCCGAAATCGAACAGGCCGCTACTGCCGTCAACGAGATGACATCCGCAGCGGATGAAGTGGCGCGCAACGCAGTGTCCACCTCCGAATCCACGCGTGTTTCCAATGAAACGGCGCGTGAAGGCCAGCACCGTGTTGGCGAAACCGTCAGCGCCATCCAGGCCCTGAGCACCAACATAGGTGAAACCTCGACGTTGGTGCAGAACCTCGCCGAACAATCGCGTGACATCGGCAAGGTGCTCGATGTGATTCGCTCGATTGCCGAACAGACCAACCTGCTGGCGCTCAATGCCGCCATCGAAGCCGCGCGGGCCGGTGAGTCCGGGCGCGGCTTTGCGGTGGTTGCCGACGAAGTGCGCGCGCTGGCGCATCGGACCCAGCAATCGACCCTGGAAATCGACCAGATGGTCACCGCGATGCGCACAGGGTCGGATCACGCTCTGACCTCAATGCAGTCGAGCACCCAGCGCGCCACCGATACACTGGCCCTGGCCGAAGGGGCGGGTGGCGCGTTGAGCCAGATCACCGACTCCATCGATCAGATCCACCAACGTAACCTGGTGATTGCCAGCGCCGCCGAAGAGCAGGCGCAAGTCGCCAAGGAAGTCGACCGCAACATCGTCAACATTCGCGACTTGTCTGCCCAATCCTCATCCGGCGCCGGGCAGATCAACGGATCGAGTCGCGAGCTGGCGCAGTTGGCGGCTTCGCTGAACGAGGCGGTGGCGCGGTTTCGGCTGTAATCAGCAGCGCCTGGGAATCACTTCGCGTCCCACCCGTTCCCATACGATAATGCCTGCCACCTCGATCACCTTGGCCTGCCTTCCATGATCATCAATTTCGACCTCAACGACCTCCAGGCCTTCCGCGCCGTGGTAGACAAGGGCAGTTTTCGTGGGGCCGCCGAGGCCATCCGAATCTCGCAACCCGCGCTCAGCCGACGCATCGAAAAGCTCGAGTCGGCCCTGGATGTAAAGCTGTTCGAGCGCACCACACGGCGGGTCAGCCTGACCATGGTCGGCCGTGCATTCCTGCCTCAGGTCGAACGCATGCTCGACGACCTGGACATCGCCTTGATGGGCATCAGCAACGTCGCGTCCACGCGCATGGGCAATGTCACCATTGCCTGTGTGCCGTCTACTGCGTATTACTTCATGCCTCACGTCATCTCAGAGTTCCACAAGCTGTATCCGAAAATTCGCTTGCGGGTGCTGGATGCCAGTGCCGGTGAGGTGTGCAGCGCGGTGGAAAGTGGCGAGGCGGATTTTGGCGTGAGTTTCAGCGGCAGCCTGGCCGATGAAGTGGAGTTCGAGTTGTTGCTGCAGGAGCGCTATGTGCTGGCCTGTCGTCGTGACCACCCGTTGGCCGCACGCGAGAGCGTGACGTGGACCGAAGCCTACGAGCATGACTACATCAGCGTGGACAAAACCTCGGGCAACCGCTTCCTGCTGGACCAGGCCTTGCGCGGTGTGCGGGTGAAAAAGCCGAGTATCTGCGAGACCCACCATGTGACCACGATGATCGGGCTGGTGGAGGCGGGGCTGGGCGTGGCGATGGTGCCGTCGATTGCGATGCCGGCCTGCGAGCACCCGATTCTGGTGAGTGTGCCGCTGGTGGAGCCGCAGGTGATGCGCAATGTGGGGTTGATCAAGCGCCGCGGGCGGACATTGCCGCCAGCGGCGCTGGAGTTGGAGCGATTGGTGCGGGAGATGCCGTTTCGGTCAGCGTGACACCGAGTCCAGGCCGGTCGATTGCACCACCGGTTGAGCCTGGGGCGACGCCATGAACTGCAGCAGTGCCTTGGCCTCTTGCGGGTGTTCGGCGTTGACCGGAATGCCCGCCGCGAACCGCGTGACGGACTGCACGTCCTCCGGGATCTTGCCGACAAACGTCACGCCCTTGACCGGCAGCAATTCCGCCACCTGCTGCAGGCCGACTTCGTAGTCACCCCTGGCCACCTGTTCGCCCACCGGGACGCGTTCGATCATGGTGCCCTTGGCCGGCATGCCGAGCTTCTTGAACAGCTCCTTCTCGACATACACGCCGCTGGCGCTGTCCGAATACGCCACGGATTTTGCCTTGCTCAGCACCGCCTTGAGCTCGGCGTCAGTATTGATTGAAGGTTTTGCCGCGCCTTCCTTCACCACCAGGCCAATCCGCGAATCCGCCAGTTCGACGCGGGAGGCGGGGTCGACCTTGCCTTGTTTGATCAGCTCATCCAGGGCGTAGCCGACCATGATCACTACATCGGCATGTTCGCCACGGGCCAGGCGGTTGGGAATCGCTTCCGGGGCCTTGCCCATGGACGGGCCGAGGACAGTGTCGAGGGTGTCACCGCTTTGCTTGGCGTATTGCGGGCCGAGCAGTTTATAGGCGGCGGTGAAGCCGCCGGAGGTCATCACTGTGAGTTCCTCAGCCTGGGCTGACAGCGCCAGGGCGCCAAGGACCAGGGCGGTGAGGGTTTTGAACAGCGGCTTCATTGCACAGCCCCCTGCATGACCTGGCCCCGGGTGTTGGCGCGACGATACAGCGCCAGGGTGGAACACAGGGCGCACAGCGCAGCGAACATCATCCAGTAGGCGGGCGAAGCCTTGTCTTCGGTGATGTGAATGAACCAGGTCGAGATCGCGGGGGTGAAGCCGCCGAAGACGGCGGTCGCCAGGCTGTAGGCCAGGGAGAAACCCGCCACGCGCACTTCCACCGGCATGATTTCAGTCAGCGCCGGGATCATTGCACCGTTGTACATACCGTAGAGAAATGAGAACCACAGCAGGGTTTCCAGCATGTGTGCAAAGCTTGGCGCGTTGACCACGTAGGACAGTGCTGGATAAGCCGTGAGAACGGTCAGCACAGTCATGGCGATCAGTACCGGCTTGCGGCCGAAGCGGTCGCTCAGAATGCCGCCGATCGGGAGCCAGACAAAGTTCGACACGGCCACCAGCAACGTCACCAGCAGCGCGTCGGAGGTGCTCAATTGCAGCACGGTTTTGCCGAAGGTCGGTGCGTACACGGTAATCAGGTAGAACGCGGTGGTGGTCATGGCCACCATCAGCATGCCGCCGATGACCACGGTCCAGTTTTTCACCAGGGTGGCCATCACTTCACGCATGGTCGGGCGGTGCTTGCGCTTGGCGAACTCTTCGGTTTCCTGCAGGTTACGGCGCAGCACGAAGATAAACGGGATGATCACGCAACCCACGGCGAACGGAATGCGCCAGCCCCAGTCTGCAACGACCGCCGGCTCCATCCACACGTTCAAGCCATAGCCCAGCGCAGCGGCAACCACGATAGAGATCTGCTGGCTGCCCGACTGCCAGCTGGTGTAGAAGCCCTTGCGGCCCGGGGTGGCCATCTCGGACAGGTACACCGACACACCCCCCAGCTCGGCACCGGCCGAGAAGCCTTGCAACAGGCGACCCAACAGCACCAGCAGCGGTGCCCACAGGCCAATGGTGTGATAACCGGGCACCAGCACGATCAACAGTGTGCCGCTGGCCATGATCGACAGCGTGACGATCAAGCCTTTGCGACGACCCACGTCGTCGATGTAGGCACCCAGGATGATCGCGCCCAATGGCCGCATCAGGAAGCCTGCACCGAACACGGCGAAGGTCATCATTAACGAGGCAAATTCATTGGCGGCGGGAAAGAAGGCGGCAGCGATGTAGGTGGCATAGAACCCGAACAGGAAAAAATCGAACTGTTCGAGGAAGTTGCCCGAAGTAACGCGCAGTACGGCGCCTGCTTTCGAGGGGGCAGCCGCAGGCCGGGAAGGGCTAGTCATGGTTTTGTGTCTCCAGCGTTCTTTTTAAAGTGCTTGTTTCGCTTAAGACTTAGGATAGTGGCTGACACATTTAGAAATGATAAGTGACAAATTTGGATAGATTGATGCGTTCTGTTTATCAATTGAAAGGATCGTCCATAGGATTGCCTCTTTTCCACGACGCGATCCATAGAAGCCGATGCATCAACCGACATAGACGCCGCCCCATTGCCTTCCTAAACTGCGGCTTGTCTTGGGGAAGGGGCAGGCGCTGATGAATCGCAATGAACTACGCAAAGCCGATATCAATCTGATGGTGGTCTTCGAAGCGCTGATGCTTGAGCGCAATGTGACGCGGGTGGCGGAAAAGCTGTTTCTCGGCCAGCCGACCATCAGTTCGGCGCTCAATCGTCTGCGCACGCTCTTCAATGACCCGTTGTTCATTCGCGTGGGCCACCGCATGGAGCCCACCGCGCGCGCCGAGCAAATCATCCAGCACCTGTCACCGGCCCTGGATTCACTCTCGTCGGCCTTGAGCCTGACCCATGATTTCGACCCGTCCATCAGCACCATGACCTTTCGTATCGGCCTGTCCGATGACGTTGAGTTCGGCCTGCTGCCACCATTGCTGCGGGCGCTGCGCCAGGAAGCGCCGCAGGTGGTGTTCGTGGTGCAGCATGTGGATTACTGGCGCATTCCCGACCTGCTGGCCTCCGGCGATATCACCGTCGGCATCACCCAGACCCGTGGCCTGCCGGCCAATGCCAAGCGCAAGCTGCTGCGGCATATCCGGCCTTGCCTGTTGCGCGCCGATGCCTGCGACACACCGCTGACCCTCGACGAATATTGCGCGCGGCCCCATGTGCTGGTGTCCCACACCGCCAACGTGGCCGGGTTTGCCGATGAATGGCTGGCGGAGATCGGCCGCAAGCGCCACGTAGTGCTGTCGGTACCGCAATACAGCTCGCTGCCGGCGTTGCTCGCTGGTACTGACATGATCGCCAGCCTGCCGGACTATGCGGCGCAAGCCATGGCCGCCGGCGGTAACCTGTTCTGCGAGGCGTTTCCATTTGAGACCCCGACCCTGGACTTGTCGATGGTCTGGCTCAGCCACGTCGACACCGACCCGGCGGAACGCTGGATGCGCTCACGGTTGGAGGCGTTCATGAGTGATCGAGGGCTCGCGCTCCCGGTGTAAAGCCCGTGGTGTATATTCAAGACTCTTCCACAAAAAACTCGGAGAAACCCATGCCGCATCTGCACCTCGAATACACCGCCAACCTGACGCAACTGGACACCGACAAGGCTCTGTTGCGCCTCAACCATGCGCTGGTGGCTTCCGGTCAGTTTGGGGCCGAGTTCGACATCAAGAGCCGGGCGCTGAAAGTGGAGAACTTTCGTGTAGGCACCGGCTTGAATGAGCGGGGTTTTGTCGCGGCACGCCTGGCATTGCTCAGCGGGCGCTCGCCGCAGACCAAGCAGCAGCTGTCGCAAAGCCTGCTGGCGGTGCTGCAGGACCTGGGCCCGTGGCCCGAGGGTGTGCAGGTGCAACTGAGCGTTGAATTGCGCGACATGGATCGCGATGCCTACAGCAAAGTCGCGATTGGCTGACACCGCCTACAGAAGCCCCTGATCTGCACACACCTTGACGACTTGCTCGCGAAACCAGGTACTGGCGCTGTCCTGTTCGCTGGCCTGATTCCATTGCATGTCCAGGGTAAAGCCCGGCAAACCCTGCGGGGCTTCGCAACACCCATACGCCGGGGTCGACGCCAGCAGCTTTTGTACGCGGCGTGGCAGGGTCACGATGAAGTCGGTGCCGCTGATCATCTTCAACGCTGCGCTGTAGCTGTTGGCCCGCGCCACCACCTGGCGTTTGTGCGCCTGGCGCGCCAGCCAGCCGTCGATCATGTTGGTGGTGGACGTCCAGGGCGTGGGAAACACGTGGCGCCGCTCGACGAAGGCTTGCAGGCTGAACGCCGCTTCGCGCGGGGCCGAGCGTTTGTCGAAGACGCACACCAGGTCGTCTTCGAGCAGCATTTGGGTCTTGAAGTCTTTATGGGCGCGGTGAAAGTTCGGGCCGAAGCAGATCACCAGGTCCAGGCGGCCTTCGCGCAAGTCGTCGGCGGGAATGTCGGCTTCCAGTTTTTGCACATTGACGATCACCGGCAGGTCGGCGCGGTCGAAGTTTTTCAGCAGGCGCGGCAGGATCAGGTGTTCGAAGTATTCCGGGGCACACACATTGAAGGTCACGGTATCGCGGGTCGGATCGAAGGCCTGGCCACCGGCGTGGCACAGGTTGATGCTTTCGAGGATTTTCTGCACATGACCGTACATCGTCGTGGCTTTATACGTCGGACGCATGCCGGCTCGCGTGTTGATAAACAACTCGTCTTCAAAACTGGTGCGCAGTTTCTTCAGGCTGTAGCTGACGGTGGACTGACTGACGAACAGCGTTTCTGATACGTCGGTAACGCTGCTCTGGTCGTAGACAGCGACAAACACCATCAAGTCCTGCATATCGAGCTTTCTGAGCAAGTTACTGTTTAGCATCGGTTTCGTCCGTAAACCCTTTGTACCGAACTCAGTACAAGACTGAGCAAAATGTTAACGGAACGCTCGTACCAATAGAAAGCTCTGTAGGACTCTTCTATGTTTTGAGTGGGACAAATAGTGTTTACAACACGACCTCAGCGGATATGTCGTGCGTAGTGCGCCGGATTGAAGCGTGTAACCATCAGCAGCATCACCACCACCACAGCCGCCAATGCCCACCAGGCTCCTTCGAAGCTGCCCAACCGGTCGCGGATCATCCCGGCGATCAGTGGCGACAGGCCCGCGATCAGGTAGCCGATGCCTTGCACGAACGCGGTCAGGTCTCCGGCGCGGCGCGGGTTGTCGAGGTGGTCGAGGGACAGGATCAGGCTCATTGGAAACAGGCCACCGATACCCAGACCGAGCAGGCATGGCCACAGCAGGCTCAGGTGCCCGGGGCTGAGAATCAGGCCGCCGAAGCCGATGATGATCAGCACGAGCAATACCGCAACCACGCCGCGCTTGTCCCGGCGGCGATTGGCGATGGCGGGCGTTGCCAGGCCGGAGACCACTTCCATGGCGGTGAGCAAACCCAGCAGCAAGCCGGCATGCTGCTCACGCAAGCCCTGCTCGACGTAATACGGCGCCAGCCACGCCAGCACGCAGGTGTAGCACGCCGTGCCGAGGCCGAAAAACAGTGCGAGCAACCAGGCCCGGGGATTGCCGAAAAAGGATGCCCGCGGGCCGCTGTCGACCTGCGGCAAGGTGGGTGACGCCGAGCGCTGGGCGTACCAGAACAGCAGTGCCAGCGGTGCCAGCCCTGCCCACATCGCCAGGCCGATGCGCCAGCTGCCGGTGTGCTCTTGCACAAACGGCGCAAACGACGCAGCCAGTGCGGCGCCGCCCATGATTGCAGTGACATACAGGCCCATGAACACGGAAACGTTATCGCCCGAGCGCGACTTGATCAGCGTTGGCAGCAACGCCTGGATCAGCGCAATCCCGACGCCTGCCGCCATGGCGCTGACAATCAGCTCGAGCGCCGAATCCAGCCACAACCGCGACAGCGTCGCCGCGCCAATCACCAGCAGGGAGATCACGACACTGCGGTACTCGCCAAAGCGCTTGGCCACGCCCATGCCAAAGAACATCGCCAGGCCCATGCTCATGACGGGCAGCATGGTCAGCAACGCCGCTCTGCTGAAATTGAGCGGCACATCGGCGCGGATCGACGACAGCAAGGGCCCCACGGCCGCCATCGACGGGCGCAGGTTAAGGGCGACCAGCACCACACTGATCATCAGCCACGCGGCGGTGGCGGGTTTTTCCTGAACGTTTTCCATGGGCCTGCCTTGGGTGAACAAGGGCGAATCAGGCCATGGGTGGGAGAGGGTGGGCAAATGAGAAAGTCATTGGCGCTATTGAAAAATTGCAGGCGCCGGATACGGCAAAATTCAAATGTGGGAGGGGACAAGCCTTAAGGCTTTTGTAGGAGCGAGCTTGCTCGCGAAAAACGTCAACGATAACGCGTGCCTTCTGAATGGACGCGGTGCCTGTGAGTTTTTCGCGAGCAAGCTCGCTCCTACAGACTGGCATCAGGGCTTGCTCCCGATGTATCAGTAGCCCACGGTAAAGCGCTGACGCGAGTGCTTCGGCGTTTCCACTTCGTCGATCATGGCGATGGCGAAGTCGGCAAAACTGATCGAGCTGTTACCGTCATTGCTCACCAGCAAATGATCCTGGCCCAGGCGGAATTGACCGGTGCGCTCGGTGCCATCGAACAGGGCCGACGGCGACAGAAAGGTCCAATCCAGTTCCTGCTCTTGACGCAGCACGTCGAGAAACGCCGCTCCTGCGCTGGCTTCAGTTTTGTATTCTGCCGGGAAGTCCGGGCTGTCGATCACGCGGCTGCCGTCCGGCAACAGCAACGAACCGGCGCCACCCACCACCAACAGGCGTTTTACTCCGGCCTTCTTGACCGGGCCGATCACGGCGCTGGCGGGCAAGGTGGCAAAGTGCGCGGCACTGATTACCACATCGCTGCCGCTGATGGCCTGTTGCAGGGCCTCGGCATCCAGCGCATCCAGTTGTTTGACCGTGACGTCCGAGCGTACGGCCAGTTTTTCGGTATTGCGCGCGATGGCGGTGACGGTATGCCCGCGGCGCAGCGCTTCTTCCAGCAGTTGGCTACCGGCACGGCCGGTGGCACCAATGATTGCGATCTTGCTCATGACGTTCTCCAGTAAAGGTCAGGGTTTAAAACCAGTCACCACTTCATTTCGCCCTTGGCGACTTTGGCGCTCAACTCCAGCGAGCTCTCGTCGGCGAGGTTCGGGTAACGCTTTTTCATGGCCGCGATCAGGGCAGCGGAATCCTTGGCCTTGGCGGTTTCGATGTCGAAGGCCTTGATGTAGTCGGCGGTAAACGCGACCGAAGCAGGCGATGGAGTGCCCAGGTAGTGGCCCGGGATCACGGTGGTCGGCTTCAGGTCTTCAATACGTTGCAGGGTGGCAAGCCAATCCTTGTGGGACTGTGCGGTCTGGGTATCGGCCATCCACACGTGGATGTTTTGCGCGACCACTACGCCACCGACCACGGCCTTGATCGATGGAATCCATACAAAACTGCGATCCGGCTGCGGGCCGTCCAGGCCGATGACTTCCAGTTGCTGTCCTTCCAACGTCAGGCTGTGGCCCTCAAGCACTTGCGGCACGAGGGTTCTTGCCGGTTTGTCGGCGCCCATTTTCGGGCCCCAGAACGCCAGTTTGCCGGCGACGGTGGCGTTGATATGGTCGACCACCGGCTGTGGCGCCAGCACTTTCGCGTCGGGGAAGGCGGCGGTCAGGGTGTCGAGGCCGAAGTAGTAGTCCGGGTCGCCGTGGCTGATGTAGATGGTGGTCAGGTGCTTGCCGCTGGCGCGGATTTTCTGCACCAGTTGCTCGGCCTGGCCCTTGCCGAATTGCGCGTCCACCAGGATCGCATCCCTGGCGCCGCTGACCAGCACCGAGCTGACCGGGAAGATCGCGGCCTCGCCTGGGTTGTATACGTCAAGTTTCAAATCTGCCGCCATGGCATGAGCGGTAAAGGCCAGGGCGGCAGTCGCCAGGGTCAAGCGTTTGAAGGTCGAGAACATCGGGCAGCTCCTGCCATCGCTAAGGGTGGACAGAGCTTAGTTGCATAAAACGCTACAAAAAATGCGATGCTGGAACATAGTTTGTTTCTGAAAGTGGGCAAATCATGGATCGTCTTCAAGCAATGCGCGTGTTTGTCACCGTGGTGGACCTGGGCAGCCAATCCGCCGCCGCCGATCATCTGGACCTGTCGCGCCCGGTTGTCTCGCGTTACCTGGCCGAGCTGGAGGATTGGGTCGGCGCACGCCTGCTGCACCGCACCACGCGCAAGCTCAGCCTCACTGCCGCCGGCGGTGAAGTCCTGCCGCGTTGCCGGCAGTTGCTGGAACTGTGCGGTGATATGCAGGCCGCCGTCAGCGAGCCCGATGAAACCCCGCGTGGCCTGTTGCGCCTGAGTGTCAGCACTTCGTTCGGCCAGGCGCAGTTGGGCGCCGCCATTGCCGAGTACGTCAAACGCTACCCGCTGGTGACAGTCGACCTGCAGATGCTCGACCGCACGGTGAACCTGGTGGATGAGCGCATCGACCTGGCGATTCGCACCAGCAATGACCTGGATCCGAACCTGATCGCCCGACGCCTGACCGTGTGCCGCTCGGTGGTGTGCGCCTCGCCGGCTTATCTGCTGGAGCACCCGGCACCGCAGAAAGTCGAAGACCTGGCGCGGCACAACTGCCTGACCCATTCCTACTTCGGCAAGAGCCTGTGGCATTTTGAAGAACACGGCGAGCATGTGTCGGTGCCGGTCCACGGCAATATCACCGCCAATGAGGCCAGTACGCTATTGCGGATAACGCTGGCCGGGGCAGGGGTGGCGATGTTGCCCAGTTACCAGGCCGGTGACCTGATCCGCAGCGGCGAACTGGTGCGCCTGCTGCCTGAGGCCGAGCCACGGCAGATGAATATCTACGCGGTATACGCCTCGCGCAAGCACATGCCCTCGGCGTTGCGCAGCCTGCTGGATTTCCTGGTGGTGCGGTTTCCCGAGCAGCCTGTTTGGGATGCGGATCTCTGAGCGATATAAGCGCGTTGAATGGCCTGTAATCATGGCAACTTGCCCTAACTGACCTATGCTTTAAACAGCACCCTGTAGATGCGTTCAGAGGTCTGTGCCATGAGCATCAAAACCAGAAAATACCTGACGATTTTCAGCTTGTGCGCCTTGGCTACTGCGCTGTATGGCACAGCCGCCTATCGCGTCGAGCAGACGCGAATGCAGCCGGCGGCGTTCGCCATCAGTTGCCACCAAAACCATTGCGTCCCGCACACCGGCAGTTTCAGCGCCCTGCGTTGATTCTCAAAGCGCCGCAAATCACTATGGGAGTGGGCGTGCCCCAATGCCAGTCTGTAGGAGCGAGCTTGCTCGCGAAAAACGTCAACGATAACGCGTGCTTCCTGAATGAACGCGGTGCCTGTGAGTTTTTCGCGAGCAAGCTCGCTCCTACAGTATCAGGGCTTGCCCCCTCCCACATTCAGTTCTGCTTCAGCTGCTCGCGAAACGCCTTTGGCGAAAATCCCACCCGGCGGCGAAACAGCCGCGAGAAGTTGGTCGGGTCTGAAAACCCCAGCACTTCGGACATTTCATTGATGGTCATGCTGGTGTAGGTCAGCAAACGCTTGGCCTCCAGCAACTGGCGGTCGTGCATGATCTGCAGGGCCGGCTGCCCGCCCAACTCCCGACACGTCCCATTCAGATGTGAGACCGAGATGCCCAGTTTGTGGGCCAGGTCTTCAATCTTGGGGTGCTCGCGGTAATGCTGTTCGACCAGTTGGGTAAACCGCCGGAAATACTCCCGGTTGCGGGGTGTCCTGGGGTGGCGGCGCTGGATCGCCTGGCGGCTGACCCATACCAGCAGCACGCTGACCAGGGCGTGCATCATCATGTCCCGTGCCGGTTGTTCATCGGCGTATTCGTCCTGCAATCGGGCGAACAGGTTGTTGAGGTAGTCGCTGTCCTTGCCCGCCGGGTAGTTGCCGAGGGAGTGCAGGCCGTCGACGGTGCTGCCCAATTGCGCTTGTAAATGGCCGACCAGGGGCGCGGAGAGGGTTACCACATAACCTTCGACATCTTCGGAAAAGCGAAAACCGTGCACACACAGTGGCGGCAGCACTTGCAGGCTCGCTTCGTTGAGCGTGGTGCGCTGGCCTTCGATTTCCAGGTGTGCCTGGCCTTTATGCACATAAAGCAACTGGCACAGGTCCGCGTGCCGGTGGGGCTGGATCTCCCACTGGTATTCCCGGCTGCGCCGGGAAATGGTTTCGCAGTGCAACAAATCGGGAGTCGGCCACTGTTGGCTTTCCCCGTAAAGCTTGAAGACCGGAATCGCGGTGTTGGTCATGTTTTCAATCCGATACTCAGGATAGTGGTTCGGTAATCGCCCCGATTGGCAAAAAGTGCAGGCTTTGAAGCAGTTTTCACCTTCTTATGCTGCTCGCTCACGTGAAAAATGTCAGCCACACGTCCAATGACAACTCTTTCACTCGTTCGGTTCGGGTGATGCCAGCAGGCCATAACAATAATGAAAACGCTGAAAACCCAAGTCGCCATTATTGGCGCCGGTCCGTCCGGACTGCTGCTCGGTCAACTGCTGCACAATGCGGGCATTCAGACCCTCGTCCTGGAGCGCCAGAGCGCCGATCACGTGCAGGGCCGCATCCGTGCAGGCGTGCTCGAGCAAGGCATGGTCGATCTGCTGCGCGAGGCCGGCGTCAGCCGACGTATGGACGCCGAGGGCCTGGTGCATGACGGCTTCGCCCTGGCGCGCGATGGCCGACTCACGCACATCGACCTCAAGGCGCTGAGCGGTGGCCGGTCAGTGATGATCTACGGCCAGACCGAAGTCACCCGCGATCTGATGGCAGCCCGTGCGGCTGCCGGCGCCACGACCTTCTATGAAGCCTCGAACGTGCAGCCCCATGACCTCAAACGTGATCAACCCTGGCTGACCTTCGAGCATCAGGGCCAGGCCTTTCGCCTGGAGTGCGACTACGTCGCGGGTTGTGACGGCTTTCATGGCGTGGCCCGTCGGTCGATTCCACCCGAGGCGCTGCAGGTGTTCGAGCGCGTCTACCCCTTCGGCTGGCTGGGCGTGCTTGCCGATACGCCGCCGGTGCACCCGGAGCTGGTGTACGCCACGCACCCGCGCGGGTTTGCGCTGTGCAGCATGCGTTCGCTGACCCGCAGCCGTTACTACTTGCAGGTCTCCGCGCAGGAGCCGTTGGCCGACTGGTCGGACGAGCGCTTCTGGGCTGAGCTCAAGACTCGTCTGCCGGCCGACCTGGCTGAACAACTGGTCACCGGCCCGGCGATTGAAAAAAGCATCGCACCGCTGCGCAGCTTCGTGGTGGAGCCCATGCAGTACGGGCGCCTGTTTCTGCTCGGCGATGCCGCGCATATCGTGCCGCCCACCGGGGCCAAGGGCTTGAACCTGGCGGCCAGCGATGTGAGCACATTGTTTCGAATCTTGCTCAAGGTGTACGGCGAGGGGCGCGTGGACTTGCTTGAGCGCTACTCTGCCATCTGCCTGCGGCGGGTGTGGAAGGCCGAACGGTTTTCCTGGTGGATGACCTCGATGCTGCATCAGTTTCCCCAGGCGGACGGCTTCACTCAGCGCATTGCCGAGAGCGAGCTGGATTACTTCATGGGTTCCGAGGCCGGGCGCACAACCATCGCGGAAAATTACGTCGGGCTTCCTTACGAGGCTATCGAATAGCCTGCTATCGTATTCAGCATTTGCGCAGGCTGCCGTTGCCTGCGGGCCCTGCTCGAAGGTTCTGCCGTGACCCCTCTCAATCAGCCCACTCCCACCGTTCCTGCCGTGCGCAGCATTCTCGCTGCGCTGATGCTGGCGATCTTTCTTGGCGCCCTGGACCAGACCATTGTCGCCGTGTCGATGCCGGCCATTTCCGCGCAGTTCCATGACGTCAACCTGCTGGCCTGGGTGATCTCCGGCTACATGGTGGCGATGACGGTGGCAGTGCCGATCTACGGCAAGCTCGGTGACCTGTATGGGCGGCGGCCGATGATGCTGATCGGCATGGGCGTGTTCACCGTCGCCTCGCTGTTCTGCGGCCTGGCGCACAGCATGGAGCAACTGGTGCTGGCGCGGATTATCCAGGGCATCGGTGCCGGCGGCATGATTTCGGTGAGCCAGGCGATCATCGGCGACATCATCGCGCCCCGTGAGCGCGGGCGTTACCAGGGCTACTTCAGCAGCATGTACGCGGTGGCCAGCGTTGCCGGGCCGGTGCTGGGCGGTTATATGACCGAGTACCTGTCCTGGCGCTGGGTGTTTTTGATCAACCTGCCGTTGGGCGCGGTCGCCTGGTATGTGGCCCATCGCACCCTGGTGGGGTTGCCGGTGCCGCAGCGCAAGCCGGTCATCGATTATCTGGGCACCGTGCTGATGATCATCGGCCTGACCGCCTTGTTGCTCGGCATCACCCAAATCGGCCAGGGCCATGCATGGCGTGACGACCAGGTGCTCGGGCTGCTGGCCTGTGCGCTGTTGGCGTTGAGCCTGTTCGTCTGGCATGAACGCCGCGCGCGCGAGCCGCTGTTGCCTATGCACCTGTTCGTCAATCGCAGTGCGGTGTTGTGCTGGTGTACGATTTTCATCACCAGCTTCCAGGCGATTTCCCTGACGGTGCTGATGCCTTTGCGTTACCAGACCGTGACCGGTGCCGGCGCCGACAGCGCGGCCCTGCACCTGCTGCCCCTGGCGATGGGCTTGCCGATGGGCGCTTATTTCGCCGGGCGCATGACGTCAGTGACCGGCCGTTATAAACCGATGATCCTCAGTGGCGCCGTGTTGAGTCCCCTGGCGATTCTCGGCATGGCCTTCAGCGCGCCCCAGGCCGTCGGGCTGACCTCGCTGTTCATGCTGCTGTGCGGGATCGCCGCGGGCATGCAGTTCCCGACCTCGTTGGTGGGCACACAGAACTCGGTGGAGCAGCGCGATATTGGGGTGGCGACAAGCACCACCAACCTGTTCCGTTCCCTGGGCGGGGCGGTCGGGGTGGCGTGTATGTCGGCGTTGCTGTTGGCGTTGTTACAGGATGCAAGTTTTGTCCACTTGGCCAGTGGTGCGCTGGTGAGCGAGGGTCGTTCCGGTAACGTGCTGCTTGATGGGCTCAATGCCGCGCCGGGGGGCGCACGGGATGCGTTGCGGGGGGAGTTGGCGGTGACGTTTCGGCATTTGCTGATGGTCAGTGCGGGGGTGTCGGTGTTGGGGTTGGCGGCGGCCATTGCGATGCCTGATCGGGTGTTGCGGGGGCGTTAGCGCGACGGCTTTAAAGCCGACCGGTATCTTTTGCCGATCCTGGTCCAAAGGTGGGAGGGGGCCCCCGATGAGGGAGGGTCAGTGAGTGCATCAGGGACTGGCACACCGCAATCGGGGGCAAGCCCCCTCCCACACAAAGCCGACAGCGTACATATCCGTTAGATAGGTACTCGCCAGACGAATCAGGGGCTGTAATACCCCACAGCCACCATCCAATGCCCCGCCTTGCGCACATAAGCATGCTTATTCTCAACCTTCCCGGTCACCGGGTTTTTCCAGCGGTATTTGTATTCGCCCTGATCCTGCTCGTCCATCAACGCGAGGATCGGTTCCCCGACAGGCCTGCCATCCGGGTCCTTGACCTTGGCGAAATCCGTGTTGATCAAACGCAGATCGGTGCCATGCGCCACATAGCGCCGCGTCTCCAGATCAACCACGAACACATAGAGATCATCCTGCAGGAAACCACCGTCCAATGAGTTGATCGCCTTGAGCGTTCCCGCTTCATCCTTCACCAACGCGTTCACCGCCTTGTTGCGCAGCGCCCGCGCCTGTTCCGGTGTGGCACGTGGCAGGTAGTAACCGACCGCCAGGATGCGCTCGCCCACGCGCTGGTAAAACACATGCTTGTGTTCGACCTTGCCGTCATTCCAGTTCTGCCAGCGATAGTCGGCCTGTTGAATACCCTGGCCTTCGGGCGCGTTGATGGCGTGTTTGAACGAGGCTTGCAGATCCGGACCGAGTACGGTGGACACGTCGCGACCGATCAAGGCCGAGGAGGGGCCGCCACTGGCCAGCAGTACGCCTTTGGTGTCGACCACGAAGACGTAGCGGTCCTGGTCGATGAATTCGCCCTGGCGACTGAAAGCGGCGAATGCCTTGTCGCCATTGTTCTGGTAGTAAACCAGGGCCTTTTCCAGCAACGCCTTGGCCGCTTGAGCGTCTGCGTCATTGGCCGTGTCGGCGTGCACCTGGCTGCCGCACAACAGCAGCAGCCAGGCGAGTCGTAGCAGTGTGTTCATCTACCCGTCCCTCGGTCTTGTTGGAATGACAAGAGCGTAGACGGTTCGGCGAACGATCAGAAGGGTTTGGTCGGCAGATATTTGCCGTCCAGGGTGATCACCGCGCGCGAACCCCCCTCCGGGTCTTCGACTTTCTTGATGTCCAGCTTGAAATTGATCGCGCTGATGATGCCGTCGCCAAACTGCTCATGCACCAGGGCCTTGAGGGTGGAGCCGTAGACCTGCAGCATTTCGTAGAACCGGTACATCGTCGGATCGGTCGGCACGCCGCCGGGGAAGCTGCCGCGCAGGGGCACGCTTTGCAGCAGGCGGCTGGCGTCCTCGTCCAGGCCGAGTTTGGCGCACACCACGTCGGCGGCGTCCTTGGGCAGCGGATGCTGGCCGAGCAGGGCGGCGGTGACGAAGGCCAGGCTCAGGCCGGTGCCGTCGGCGAGGTCCTGCCAGGACAGGTCCTTGCGCGCCTTGAGGTCGATAACGGTATCGGCCAGGGCCAGGCGAGGGGTTTGGGCAAAGTTCGATTGCAGCATGATGAAGTCCTCTTGGGTTGAATAGGGTTCAGGCGGCATGAGCGCGGGTGGTCGGGTGCTCGAGCAGGGACACGAAGCGTGCGCTGGGCCCGTCCAGTGCGTCGATGCCACCGGTTTCGATGTCGTATACCCAGCCGTGCAGGTTCAGCCGGCCTTGTTGCAGCGCCAGGGCGACGGATGGGTGAGTCTTGAGATTAGCCAACTGGGCGACTACGTTTTCACGCACCAGGGCATCCAGGCGCGCCGCGTCCGAGGCATGCTGGCGGGCGGCGTTGATGACCTTGGCCGACTCGGCATGGCGCAACCAGTTGGCTACTGCCGGCAGGTGGTCCAAGCAGGTGCAGGTGGAGATGGCGGTCATTGCGCCGCAGTCGGAGTGGCCGCAGATCACGATGTCGCTCACGCCGAGTACCGCCACCGCATATTCGACCGTGGCCGATACGCCGCCCGGTTCCGGCCCGTAGGAGGGCACGATATTGCCGGCATTGCGGATCACGAACAGGTCGCCGGGTTCCTGCTGGGTCAGCAACTCCGGGACGACACGGCTATCGGAGCACGACACGAACAGCGTGCCGGGGTTTTGCGTAGTGGCCAGGTGTTTGAACAGGTCGCTGCGCTGGGCAAAGGCGTCGCGCTGGAATTTGCGAAAGCCGTCGATGAGGTGCTGCATGAGGTTTGTCCTTGCGTGGCTGATGGGGCAAGGATGGAAGTTTTCGACTATAGCGTCCAAGACCGGCTTATTATGGTTTATATAAGTCCTGCCTATAGTTGGAGCGTCATTGATGCTGCTGCGCCATATCCGTTACCTGTTGGCCGTTGCCGAGCACCGCAATTTCACCCGCGCCGCTCAGGCGCTGCATGTGTCGCAGCCGACGTTGTCGCAACAGATCAAGCAACTTGAAGACACCCTGGGCGCGCCGCTGCTCGATCGTTCCGGGCGCAGCGTCAGCCTGACGGATGCGGGTCAGGCTTATGTGCGCTTTGCGCGGCTGGCGTTGCAGGACCTGGAGGCCGGCACTCGTGCGATGCATGACGTGCAGGACCTCAGCCGCGGGCATCTGCGCCTGGCGATGACCCCGACGTTTACCGCCTACCTGATCGGCCCGTTGCTGGCGCGGTTCCATGAGCTGTACCCAGGCATCACTTTGAGCGTCGAAGAGCTGACCCAGGACCGCATCGAAGCTGCGCTGGGCGAGGACTTGCTGGATATCGGCATCGGCTTTACCGGCGAGCATGGCGCGGATATCGAGTGTGAGGCGCTGTTTGCCGAAGCGTTGAGCGTGGTGGTACGGGCCGATCATGCCCAGGGGAGTCGGTCGGCGTGGTTCGAGCAGCCGCTGGTGTTGCTCGATCCTGGCTTTGCCACGCGCCGCTATATCGATGAGTACTGCCGCCGGCAAGGCGTGAACCCGCGCGTTGTCATGGAGGCCAATTCCATCGGCGCGATCATTGAAATCGTGCGTAACACCTCACTGGCGACCATCCTGCCCCAGGCACTGGCCCAGGCGCAGGCCGGGTTGCATGCCGTGGCCATCGAGCCGCCGCTGCCGCACCGCACCGTGGGGCTGCTCAGCCGCAGGGGCGCCTATCGCAGCGCTGCGTGCGCGGCCTTTGTCGCACTGATCAAGGCGTCGCCAGCCACTGACTGACTATGCCGTCATACACGCCGGTCGCCACGCTCAAGTGCAACCACTGGTCGACATAGCTTTTCCAGGCCACATCATCGCGCGGCAGCAGGAAGGCTTTCTGGCTGTACTGCATCTGCCGCTCGGGGTTGACCGCACACAGTCCCGGTTTTTGCTTTTGCTGGTAACGCGCTTCGCTGGCATCGGTGATCATCACGTCGGCCTTGCCCGCCAGCAGTTCGTCAAAAATGCTCACGTTGTCATGCAGGCGTATCTGCGCCTGGCCCAGATGGGTGCGCGCAAACACTTCATTGGTGCCGCCCGCCGGTTCGATCACCCGCACCTGGGGCTGGTTGATCTGCTCGACGCTCTGGTAGCGCTGCACGTCGGCGCAGCGCACCAGCGGGATCTTGCCGTCGACACCCAGCGGCTGGCTGAAGAAGGCTGTTTTCTGGCGCTCCAGTGACACCGAGATGCCGCCTACGGCGATGTCGCAGCGTTGGGCCAGAAAGTCCGGCATCAGGGTTTTCCAGGTGGTGGGCACCCAGGTGATCGTCGCGTTGAGGCTCTTGGCCAGGGACTCGGCCATGGCGATATCTATGCCCTGGTAGCGGCCATCGGCACGCAGCGAGGTGTAAGGCATGTAGTCACCGGTGGTGCACACCGTCAGCGTGCCGCGCTGAATAACCTCGTCCAGACGCGACGAATCGGGATCGGCCAGGGCGGTGGTTGCCACGCTCGCCAGTACACACAGGGCCAGAAGAGCTTTCATGCGGTCGAGTCCTTGGGGGGCAGGTCGGGCGATCATTATTTCCAGCGCGGGGCAGGGTGGCAAGGTGCCGGATTACGGTGCTGCGGCTTTCGACCTTTTTTTCACGTTGCGGTGGTTAAGCTGCCGATCAAGGTCGTTCACTTCAGCTATATCCACATGAGCACGCGATGTCGTCACAACCTCCATCCTCGATCGAGACCGAATTCACCGAGCGCTATGACCGTGAGCATGCCAGGGTCTGTGGTGACACCTGTCCGCCTGGGCTGTTGCAGCGTCTGGCTGCGTGGCGCGATGCTCGGTTGGTGCGCCATGCATTGAAGGTCGCCGGAGAGCCCGGATTGATCCTCGACCTGGCCTGCGGCTCCGGGCGGTTCTGGCCGGTGCTTGCAGAGCACGTCAATCGGGTGATCCTGGCGTCGGACCATTCCCCACAGATGCTCGACCATGCCCGCACCCATCACCCGGCGGCGTTGCTCAAACGCATCAAGACATTCCCCGGCTCGGCGTTTTCCATTGGCCTGTCAGCGAATGCGGTGGATTGCATCTTCTGCCTTGAGTTGTTTCGCCATGCGCCCGATACCGAGGTGCGCCTGGCCTTGCTGCGCGAATTCCACCGAGTCAGCCGCGACACCGTGATTGTGTCCGTGGACGCGCGTACACCGGTTGAGGATGAGTTTCGCCAGGCCGGTTTCAAGGTCTTGAATCACCGGGAGTTCCTGCCCGGCTCCAAACTCTGGTGTGTCTACGTCCTGCGTAAGAAGGGATAACTCCCGCCTGTCGGATTATTCTTCATAGTCTGTCTGAGTTTTCATGGTTGCCTGTGCACTGCGGATGCTCGCAAGTCCCTTTCGCGATATATACTGCGCGCCATTCTTCAAGGGAGAGCCGTGTGGCCATCGATATTCACTGGATCTGCGACAACGATAGCCTCGGCCAGCATTGCGCCCAATGGCAGCAGTTGCCATTCGTCGCCCTCGACACCGAATTCATGCGGGTCGACACCTTCTACCCCATCGCCGGGCTGATCCAGATCGGTGATGGCGTGCGCGCGTACCTGATCGATCCCCTGACCATCGACAACTGGCAACCCCTGGCCGATTTGCTGGAAAATCCGGGCGTGATCAAGGTGGTGCATGCCTGCAGCGAAGACCTGGAAGTGCTGTTACGCCTGACCGGCAGCCTGCCGGTGCCGTTGTTCGACACCCAGTTGGCTGCGGCCTACCTGAACCTCGGGTTCTCCATGGGGTACTCGCGGCTGGTGCAAGCGGTGCTGGACATCGATCTGCCCAAGGGCGAGACGCGCTCGGACTGGCTGCAGCGGCCCCTGTCCGACACCCAGGTGAGCTATGCCGCCGAAGACGCCGTACACCTGGCCGAAGTCTACATCCGCCTGCGCCCGCAATTGAGCGATGACAAATACGCCTGGGTCCTGGAAGACGGTGCCGAACTGGTGGCCAACCTGCGCCGCGAAGTCGACCCGTACGAGGTGTACCGCGACGCCAAGCTGGCCTGGAAACTGTCCCGCGCCCAGCTCGCCGTATTGCGTGAACTGTGCGCCTGGCGCGAGCAGCAGGCCCGCGCCCGTGACCTGCCGCGCAACCGCATCGTGCGTGAGCACTCGTTATGGCCCCTGGCCAAATCCCAGCCGGATAACCTCGCCGCCCTGGGCAAGATCGAAGACATGCACCCGCGCACCGTGCGTCAGGACGGCCAGTTCCTGCTCGACCTGATCAAGCGTGCGGGCAGCGTACCGATGGACCAATGGCCGCCTGCCGTGCCTGAACCGCTGCCGGTCGATGCCGCCGCGCTGATCAAGCAACTGCGCGCCCTGGGCCAGACGTTCGCCGAGCGCCTGGACATGGCGCCAGAACTGATGCTGCGCAAGAAAACCCTCGAAGCCCTGGTTAAAAGTGGCTACCCCGATGGGCCCTACCAATTACCCGATTCGCTGCGTGGCTGGCGCCGCGAATTGATGGGCCAGGCGCTGCTCGACAGCCTGGCCAGTGCCGGAGAACAGCCTTGAAACGTATTTGCTCGATTTATCGCAGCTTGAAAAAAGACGGCATGTACCTCTATGTCCTCAAGAGCGACGCCCTGGAACGGGTGCCGGAGCCGTTGATGGCTGCCTTCGGCAAACCCCATCACGCCTTCGACATGGTGCTGACCCCCGAGCGCAAACTGTCACGCGAGGACATCGCCGTGGTGCTGGAAAACCTCGACAAGCAGGGCTATCACCTGCAAATGCCGCCCGCCGAGGACGAATACATCGAGCACCTGCCTGAAGAGTTGCTGCGCCGCAACGACCCGATGTGATCGATCAGCGCCCGTATCAGGGCGCAGGCTGAATGGAATTGTATTAGAGGACGGTGGCCGTAAGGATGCGGGCGGCCGTCTGCACTGTTTTTGAAAGGTTTGAACCATGCGTGTTCTGATTGCTGAACAGGATCACCCGCTCTACGCTCAATTGCTGCGCGAAGCCGCGCCGGACCTTGAGGTACTGACCAGCGGCGACTCGGCCGAACTCTCGCGCCTGGCCGCCGATTGTCCAGTGTGGCTGGGCCAGCCGGACCTGCTGGCGACGCTGTTGCGCCAGGGCCATCATCCGCAGTGGTTGCAGTCGACCTGGGCCGGTATCACGCCACTGCTGGCCGAAGGCCTGCCGCGTGATTATCGCCTGACCCGTGCGGTCGGCATCTTTGGCCAGGTCATGGCCGAATTCGTCCTGACCTACATGCTCGGACACGAACGTGAAGTGCTGGCGCGGCTGGTCAGCCAGGTCGAACGCAAGTGGGACAGCCGCCAGGGCCAGAGCCTGGCGGGGCGCAAAGTGCTGGTGGTGGGCACCGGCGATATCGGCCAGAGCGTGGCGCAGTTCCTGCTGCCGTTTGGCGTCGAGCTGTATGGCATTGCCAGCCGGCCCCGCGAGCAGGCGCCGTTTATCGAAGTTGTCGGGCTCGATCAATTGGGCCGGCTGGTGGGAGAGGTGGATTATGTGATCAACCTGCTGCCCAACACCCCTGAAACCCATGATCTGTACGACGCCGCACTGTTCAAGCAATTCAAGCCGACCGCCTTGTTCATCAACGTCGGGCGCGGCGTGGCGGTGGTGGATGCCGACCTGGTCGAAGCCCTCAAGGAAGGACACCTGGCCGGAGCCGTGATCGACGTCTGCCGCCAGGAACCGCTGCCGCAACGCCACCCGTTCTGGACGGCGTGGGGCTTGCTGCTGACCGGGCACAGCTCGGCACCGACTTCGCCGTCGATGATGGTGCAGTTGTTTGTGCAGAATGTGCGGGCGTATCAGGCAAAACAGGCACTACGCGGGGAAGTGGATTTCGAACGCGGCTACTGACACGAACGCGGGCGTGGACAAAATGTGGGAGGGGGCTTGCCCCAATGCCGGTCTGTAGGAGCGAGCTGGCTCGCGAAAAACTCATAGGCACCGCGTTCATGCAGAAAGCACGCGTTATCGTTGACGTTTTTCGCGAGCAAGCTCGCTCCTACAAGCTGGCATTAGGGCTTGCCCCCTCCCACATTGGTTTTTGCGCAGGAATCAAAGACTGAAGTCACCTTCCGAGACCAGCTCGCTCAGCGGCTTGCGCGTACTCGGCGCTTCGCGGCCTTGCAGGTACTCGGGCAGGCTCGACTTGTCGCCCAGCTTGCCCACCGCCACGGCGGCATGCAGCGCATAGCCTGCGGGAATCTTCAGCTCTTTGCGGGTCAGTTCCTGATCGAAGCCGGCCATGCCATGGGTGTGCCAGCCGGCGAGGCTGGCTTGCAAGGCCAGGTGAGCCCAGGCGGCACCAGTGTCGAAGGTGTGCCACAGGGCCGGGGTTTCTTCCGTGGCGCCGGGGGCGATGAAATCGGTTTTCGAGGCGATGATCACCAGCGCCGACGCATGCTGCGCCCAGCCCCGGTTGAATTCATTGAGCAAACCCAGGAAGCGCTCCCAGTCCGGCGTGTCGCGGCGGGCATAGAGAAAGCGCCAGGGCTGCGAGTTGTAGGCCGAAGGTGCCCAGCGCGCCGCCTCGAAAAAACTCAGCAGGGTCTCCCGGGAGATGTTCTCGCCAGTGAAGGCGCGAGGCGACCAGCGCTCGGTAAACTGGGTGTGGATCGGATAATCGGCAACACGAGTCATGAGCAGTTCCTGATGGTCAATTCGGCGCTCAAAACTACTGTGCGGCCACCAGACTGACAAGTGTTGTTACACCGCCAGTCGTAAGCACTTGGCCCCGGAGGGCTTGGACACTAGACTGGCGGCCTTTGAACCTACCGATACTGATGCAGAGCCATGGCCGCCAAAGTCGAACCTTTCTGGATACGCAAAACTCTCGAACACCTCGACCAGGAGGAATGGGAGTCGTTGTGCGACGGCTGTGGCCTGTGCTGCCTGCAAAAGCTTGAGGATGAAGACGACAACAGCGTCTATTACACGCGCATCGCCTGCAAGCTGCTGGACCTGAAAACCTGCCAGTGCACCGACTATCCCAATCGTCGGGCCTCGGTGCCGGACTGTATCCAGCTCACCCCAGGGCAGGCCGACCAGTTCAAGTGGCTGCCGCCCACCTGCGGCTATCGCCTGGTGAGCGAGCGCAAGGATTTGCCCTTGTGGCACCACCTGGTCTGCGGCGACCGCGATGCCGTGCACCACGAACGCATTTCCCAGTCCGGGCGCATGCTCAGCGAAGGCAGCGTGCCAGAGGACGACTGGGAGGATTACCTGATCTTCCGTGCGGGGTGAACCAGGAATGTGTATGAGGGTGGAATTCAAGCTGGCGACAGCGGCGCTGTTACTGGCGCTGAGCATGCCGGCGTGGTGCGCCAAAAAAGTCGACCTGGATTACCACGTCAAACTTTTGCCCCAGAGCGATCAGGCCGAGGTGCGCGTGAGCCTGTCCCAGGGCTCTGCGGTGCGCAGCCTGGATTTCGACCTTGGCCCCGACGGCGACTACAGCGATTTCAAGGCCGATGGGCAATGGACGGTCGATGGTCGTCGTGGGCACTGGCAACCCGGCGTCGACAAAGCCAGCCTGAACTACCGCGTACGCCTGAGCCACGCGCACAAACCCGGCACCTACGAAGCGCGGATGACGCCGGCCTGGGCGCTGTTTCGCGGCGACGACCTGGTGCCCACAGCACGGCTGGACCAGCAGGACGGGGTCGAGCTGGTCTCGCGCCTGACGTTCGAGCTGCCGCCGGGCTGGAAAAGCGTCGAGACCGCCTGGCCGCGCGTCGGCAAGCACAAGTTTCGCATCGACAACGTGTCCCGCCTGTTCGACCGCCCCACCGGCTGGATGCTCGCAGGTAGCCTGGGCAGCCGGCGCATGCGCCTGGGACAGACCGACGTCACCGTGACCTCGCCCAAGGGCCAGGGCATGCGGCGCATGGATGTGCTGACGCTGCTGACCTTCGTGTGGCCGCAAGTGGAAGCCGCATTCCCGCGCCACCCGGCCAAGCTTTTGGTGGTGGGCGCCAGCGATCCGATGCGCCGTGGCGCCTTCTCGGCGCGTGACTCGATCTACCTCAACAGCCGCACGCCGCTGGTCAGTGAAGACGGCAGCAGCCCGTTGATCCGCGAGGTGGTGCAGGCCATCGCCCGTTTCAATGACCACGAGACCAGTGACTGGATCAGCGAAGGCCTGGCCGAGTACTACGCCATTGAACTGGTACGCCGCGCCGGGGGGATCACCGACGAGCGATATCAGACGATACAGGCGCGTTTGACGAAGGAGGGCAAGGACGTGACCAGTCTGCGTGGCGAACACGTCAGCGGCGCGACGGTGTCACGGGCGGTGGTGGTGTTACAGGAACTGGACCGGGAGATCCGCGTGAAAACCCATAACAAGCGTTCGCTGGACGACCTGGCGCAAGCGGTGATGCGCGCGGGCAGCGTGACCACGAAAGAGTTTGTGCAACTGGCCGAAAATATCATTGGCGAGTCGTCGGTGGTGCTCGATAGCAAACTGCTGCACTGATCTTCAGACCTTGCGCAAAGCAAATGTGGGAGGGGGCTTGCCCCCGGCCGTCTGTAGGAGCGAGCTTGCTCGCGAAAAACGTCAACGATAACGCGTGTCTTCTGAATGAACGCGGTGCCTGTGAGTTCTTCGCGAGCAAGCTCGCTCCTACAAAAGCCTAAACTGACTGGCATTAGGGCAAGCCCCCTCCCACATTTGAATCTCCAGCGGCCCGATTACTCGGCTTAGCCTGTGGTTTTCACCGCTTTTTCAGCCGCCACTTCAGCCTTGGTCTTCAAGTTCTTCAGTTCCGCGCCTGCTCGCTCGATCTTCGTACGTACGCTGTTCATTTCCTGGCGGCCTTGCTCCAGCTTGTCCTTGAGCGAACTGTGCCCGGTGAAACCGCGTGCCAGTGCCACGCCACCAATCGCCACCTGGATCAGCCCGAACAGACCGCCACGGCGCAGGCCTTTGCCTACCATCATCACGCCACCGGCCACCGAGCCGATGCGTTCCCAGCCGTGTACGTTCTGCGTGCGCTGGGCGTCGGGCTGCAGGTGTTCAATCACAGGTCGCAGGGTTTTGCTGTCGCTCATGATCCATCTCCAACAAAGGCAAGTGTCATTAGCTGACTGTCGGCGAGGGCCGCTTGTTCCCGCTGTTTCAGTACTTGGGGCCCGAGCGGGTGTTATTGCCCTTGGCCAGGCGGTCGTAGAGCACCACGTTGACGGTGGCGGCGAGGTTCATGCAGCCGGTGGTCGGGATGTAGACCACGTCCTCGCACCAGTCGCGGATCTCTTTGTCCAGCGAGCCGTCTTCTGGGCCGAAGATATACAGTGCGCGGTCCGGGTGGGTGTATTCGGGCAGCGGGCGGGCGCCCTCCACCAGTTCCACGGCCACGGGAATGCAGCCCAGGGGCAGGATCTTTTTCAGGTCATCGATGCCGATCAGCGGAATGTCGTGATGCACCTTCTTGGTGTCGGTGATGAAATCCCGCGCGCGCTCGTAACGCACGCCGGTATAGAACACCGAAGCCACGCCGTAGCAGCCGGCGGCGCGCATGACCGAGCCGACATTTTCGGGGGATTTGGGGTTATACAGACCGATGCAGCTGTAGCGTTTATTGCCCACGGGGAAGGGTGCCTTGCAGGAAAAACCGCGATTATACGGTCTCGGGCAGTGTGGTGCTTGAGCGATCGCTATCGGGGGCAAGTCGAATCGTTGCACCGCCCCTCCCACAGGGTAATACATTGCACATGTGGGAGGGGGCTTGCCCCCGATGAGGCCAGTACAGCCAACGATGATCTCAGTCGTCTTTCTTCATCAACCCCGCCAACGCCGCAAACGGGTTGTGCGTCGCCTTGGCAATCATCGGGCTGCTGGTGGAGCCTTCGCCGAAGTACTGCTGATCGGTGTAGCGCGAATGCTCGTTGTCATGGCAGTACAGGCACAGCAGTTCCCAATTGGAACCGTCCTGGGGATTGTCGTCATGATTGTGGTTGCGGTGGTGCACGGTCAGTTCGCTCAGGCGCTTGCCGGCGAATTCACGGGCGCAGCGGCCGCACACATGGGGGTACATTTTCAGGGCTTTATCGCGGTAGCCCATTTCCCGGTCGCGCTGGGCATCGGCGAGGATGCGGTCCAGCTTGGCGGTGTGGGAGGGCGGGTTGGTCGAGCTCATCATGGCTCCTGGCTATTGGGTGGTCACGGACAGGTTGATTCTAGCTAATCCCAGCGCAATTAGCCCTTGAGCTTTTCCGCAATCCAGATGGTGTGCCGCGTGCCTTTATTGCCATGGGCAAACACCTGCACTTCTTCGGACTTGAAACCGGCCTTGCGCAGTTTGTCGCTGAACAGCCTGTCGGCGCTGGCCGACCATACGGCGAGCACGCCCTTGGGGCGCAAGGCCTTGGCGCAGGCGGCCAGGCCACCGGCGGAGTAGAGCCAGCTGTTGGCTTTTTGCGTGAGGCCTTCAGGGCCGTTATCGACGTCGAGCATGATCGCGTCAAACCCCTGGGGCTCGGCCTGCAGCACCTTGGCCACGTCTTCCATGCGCACCACGGTGCGCGGGTCGAGCAAAGGGCGGCCGGACTTTTCGCCGAGCGGCCCACGATTCCACTCCACCACGCCCGGCACCAACTCCGCCACCACCACTTCGGCACTCTTGCCCAAATGCTTGAGCGCCGAGGCCAGGGTAAAGCCCATGCCCAGGCCGCCGATGAGTACCCGTGAGCCCGGGCGACCGGCGACTTTGCGGCACGGAATTTCCGCCAGGGCATCTTCGGAACCGTGCATGCGCGTGTTCATCAACTGGCCACCGTCACCGCCCTGGATCTTGATGACGAAATCCTCGCCGTATTCGAACAGGCACAAGGCGCCGCCGTTGTCGGGGATTGGAGTGGTGTCCAGCAGAACGAAACGTTTCATGGAAATCTCATTGGGAAGGGCATTCTTGCGCGGTTGGGAGTAGCCTTGTGACATTCCGGTCAGGCCATGGAGCCATCGATGAAGTGCAGCATTCTAACGGTCATTGTGCTTGGCGCGCTCACATTGGGTGCGGCGCAGGCGCAGGAGTTGCAAACCGTGCCGGTCGCCCCCGCGCCAACCCCCGGCGCACCGGGCACCCCAACGCCCACGTTGTACCCGCAGGTCACCCCGCCCGTCGTGCCCAAGACCAACGGCACGCCGCCGCTGGCGCCGATCGTGCTGCCGGCACCGCCCAAGGACCAGACTGTCCCGGGCCTGCAGCAGAACGACAACAAGCCGAAGACGCCCGGCGGTTAAAACTGTTGCGCCAGCAGTTGCCCATCCGCCATGCGCAGGCGTCTGGACAGGGCGATGGCAATCGCGCGGATGATCTTGGCCGCGACCCGGGGCGCTTCGTTGAGCATTTTTTCCAGGGCATCCTTGCCCAGGTTCAGCAGCACGCAATCGGTGGCCGCTATGCAACTGGCCGAGCGCCGTTCGCCGTCGAGCACCGCCATTTCGCCAAAGGCCCGGCCGCTGCGCAACGTGGCGATGGTCAGGCGTTGACCGGCGGGGTTGGTTTTCTGCACCGCCACCTGGCCGCTGTGGAGGATGCACATGAAGGTGCCGGCATCGCCCTCGAGGAAAATCACTTCTTCCCGGGCAATGCTGCTGATATTGAAATAGCCTGCGGCGATATGAAAATCTTCCGGCAGCAGCGGGTCGAACAACCCGCAGTCCATGAGCATGTCGCGGATTTCGTCGTTAAGCAGAGTGGGTTGTGACATGGCTGCAATCTTGGTCCATCAATTCTGTGGGCGTCCTGTGTTCAGACAGGACCGCCCGGCTAAGTTCCTGACTCACCTGTTCCTAAATCAGCTCGAGTGCCTTGAACACGAAGGCATATTCGAGGGCTACGTCTCGTAATCCCTGATAGCGACCGCTCATGCCGCCATGCCCGGCGCCCAGCTCGGTCTTGAGCAGCAGCAGGTTATCGTCCGTCTTCGTGTCGCGCAGTTTGGCCACCCACTTGGCCGCTTCCCAGTACTGCACGCGGCTGTCGTTGTAACCGGCAATCACCAGCAGGTGCGGGTAGGCCTGGGCACGCACGTTTTCGTACGGCGCATAGGCCTTGATGCGCGCATACACCTCGGGCTCCTGCGGGTTGCCCCATTCGTCGTACTCGGTGACGGTCAGCGGCAGCTCCGGGTCGAGCATGGTGTTGAGCACATCGACAAACGGCACTTCGGCGATCGCCGCCTGGAACAGCTCCGGGCGTTGGTTGAGCACCGCACCGATCAACAGGCCGCCGGCGCTGCCGCCGCTGATCGCCAATTGCCTGGAGGTGGTCAGGCCCTGGGCGATGAGGTGTTCGGCGCAGGCGATGAAATCGCTGAAGGTGTTCTGTTTGTGTTCCTGCTTGCCGTTGCGGTACCAGGCTTCACCCAGCTCGCCACCGCCGCGCACATGCGCGATGGCAAACGCCACGCCTCGGTCCAGCAGGCTCAGGCGTGCATGGGAGAACCATGGGTCCAGGCTTGATCCATACGCGCCGTAGCCATACAGGTACAGCGGCGTCGGCTTGCCGAGCCGGTCACGCTTGACCACCAGGCTGATCGGCACCTGAGTGCCGTCGGCGGAGGTGGCCCACAAGCGCTGGCTGACATAATCGTCGGCGTTGAACACACCCAGTACCGGGGTTTCCTTGAGCACCTGCTGTGCACCGCTGGCCAGTTCCAGCTGACGCACCTGGGCCGGACGGTTCAGTGCTTCATAGCGCAGGCGAATCCTGTCGCTGGCAAATTCCAGGCTGTTCTGTACGTAGAGGCTGTAAGCCGCGTCAGGCAGTTCCACGCGATAGGCCGCTACGCCCTCAGGATGCACTTCGATCACCGGCAGGCCACCGATGCGCAGGCTCAGGGTCATGGCGCTGGCGTTGAGGCTGACGCCGTCGAGCATCACCTCGTCGCTGTGGGGGATCAGGTTCTGCCAGTCGGCTTCGATCGGGGGCGTGCCGGTGTCAGGCGCGACGAACAGCGCGTAGTTGATACCGTCGCGGTTGCTGCGGATAAACCAGGTCCACTGGCCGTTCAACTGGCCGTGATCGACATCGTATTCGTGGTCTTCCACCCGCGGCGCCAGGCAGGTGAAGTCCAGGTGCGGCTGGTCGGCGTCCAGAGCCCAGATCTCGCTGGTGGTCTTGCTGCCCAGGGCCAGCAGCAATTGGCGCTCGGAGCTGGAGCGGTAGCAATGCAGGAAGAAGCGTCCGTCGGGTTCGTGGAACACTTCCTGCGCCGCCGTGCCGTCCAGGCGGTAGCGGTAAAGCTTGTGCGGACGATGAGTGTCGTCCAGTTCGCCGAAGAACAGCGTGATGCTGTCGTTGGCCCAGGTCATGCTGCCGTCGCAGTTGTCGAACGCCAGTTCACTGACCTTGTCGGTCGCCAATTCCTTCACGTACAGGGTGTAGATCTCTTCACCCGTGGTGTCGAGGCTGTAGGCCAGGCGCTGATGATCGGGGCTGATGCTGAACGCGCCGAGGGAGAAAAAACCGCCATTGGCCAGCACGTTCGGGTCCAGCAGCAATTGTTCGCTGCTGTCATCCACCTGGTTGCTGTCATCGGCCGGGCGCCGGCAGCGGTAGTGACGCGCGTATTCGTCACCGGCGGTGGTGCGCGTGTAATACAGGTAAGGACCCCAGGGGGAGGGCAGCGACAGGTCGGTTTCCAGGATACGGCCCTTGATCTCCTCGAACAGTGTCTCGCGCAGCGCCTGCTGGTCGGCGAGCTGGGTTTCCTGCCAGGCGTTTTCCGCCTTGAGGTAATCGAGGACTTCAGGGGTGTCACGTTCCTGCAGCCAGGCGTACGGGTCTGGGCCTGGGGCCTTGCGGGCAATCGGTGCGGATGAAATAGGCATGGATAATTCTCTATCTGGCAGACGGTGGCCGGCATTGCAGCCGCGACACGCAAAAGCCGTTATCATAGCCGCCTCTTTGCCAGCCTTGCCATGGACACCATGACCGAGAACGACTATCTGACCGCTTGGGGCCTTTACGCCTTCGCCGCTTTGGGCTGCCTGTTGGTGTGGTGGCGCATGACCCGCTGGATCTGGCGCTGGCTGCGCGAGCCGTTGCAGTTACTGATGGCGGTGCTGTTGCTCAGCCCCACCATCGTCGACCCGATCAAGACCCAGTTCGCGCCGGCCGTGGCGATCACCGCCCTGGACCTGCTGCTCAAGGTCGGCAATAACGCTTGGCGCGCCATCTCCGACCTGTTCATGTACACCATGATCGTGTTTGCGCTGTACATCGTGTTCGTACTGATCCGCTGGCCCATCGAGCGCGCCGCCAACGTCCGTCGCGAACGCAAGGCCGCCACCGATGCCGCGCTGGCCGCCGAGCCGGAAGAAGACGAACCGTTCCGTCGCCCGGCTCCCGCCCCCGGCATGCGGGTCGAACCGCGCCTTTAACGTTGTCCGCCCTGCAGCGAGAGCCCCGGCATGTGTGAATTATTGGGCATGAGTGCCAACGTCCCCACCGATATCGTGTTCAGCTTCACCGGGCTGATGCAGCGGGGCGGGCGAACCGGCCCGCACCGCGACGGTTGGGGCATCGCCTTCTACGAAGGCCGTGGCCTGCGGCTGTTCCAGGACCCGGCCGCGAGCAGCGAGTCGGAAGTCGCGCTGCTGGTGCAGCGCTATCCCATCAAGAGCGAAGTGGTGATCGGCCATATCCGCCAGGCCAACGTGGGCAAGGTGAGCCTGGCCAATACCCACCCGTTCGTGCGCGAACTGTGGGGGCGCAACTGGTGTTTTGCGCACAACGGCCAGTTGGCGGACTTCGCCCCCCGCGCCACCTTCTACCGACCGGTGGGCGACACCGACAGTGAAGCGGCGTTCTGCGACTTGCTCAACCGTGTGCGTGAAGCCTTCCCGGAACCGGTGGACATCGAGCAGATGCTGCCGGACCTGATCGCCGCCTGCGCCGAATATCGCAGTAAAGGCGTGTTCAACTGCCTGCTCAGCGATGGCGACTGGCTGTTTTGCTACTGTTCGACCAAGTTGGCGCAGATTACCCGACGCGCGCCGTTTGGCCCGGCCCGCTTGAAAGATGTCGACGTGATCGTGGATTTTCAGGCCGAAACCACCCCCAATGACGTGGTAACGGTGATCGCCACCGAACCGCTGACCGACAATGAAAACTGGACCCGCTACGAACCGGGCCAATGGAGCCTGTGGCGACGCGGTGAATGCGTCAGCCAGGGCGTTACCGAATAAGGAATCGACCATGTTGCTCAGCTATCTGCGGTTGGTGCTGTTTGCCATAGGTTTGTTGGTCGGCGTGCAAGTGCCGGGGTTTATCAGCGATTACGCCAAGCGCGTCGAAGCCCACCTCATCGAGGCCCAGACGGGCCTGAGCGGGTTCGAGTCCACCGCGCGGCAGTTCTTCAACGGCGACATGCAAGCCCTGGTGGCGCATTACCGTGCCAGCGATGACCCGGTGTTCCAGAGCGACGCCAGCAGCCTGGGCGCGATGCTCGACCGTCAGCTGGAGTTGGACAAGCAATTCCAGGCCATGCAAGGCCCCTGGTACATCCGCGCCCTGCAAGTGGCGGTGGCCGCCGATCCGGATATTCGCCTGGAAACCTGGAATGGCTACAGCTACCAGATCCTGCTGACGCCCGAGGCCATGGGTTGGGGGCTTGGCGGGGCGATGCTGCTGTCGTTCGGTATCGAATGCCTGTATCGCCTGATCGATTGGGTGGTGCTGGGCGGCCGGCGCCTGCGCCAGAGCCGGCCGATTGAAGAGCGGGACCTGAAGGGGCTCTAAGTCCTGGCACACATCCAATGTGGGAGGGGGCTTGCCCTAATGCCAGTCAGTTAAGCGTACGTGGCCCTCTGTAGGAGCGAGCTTGCTCGCGAAAAACTCACAGGCACCGCGTTCATTCAGGAAGCACGCGTTATCGTTGACGTTTTTCGCGAGCAAGCTCGCTCCTACAAAAAGCCTTAACTGACTGGCATTAGGGCTTGCCCCCGATGGCAGTGTGTCAGCCAACATATGTTTAGCTGACCCACCGCTATCGGGGGCAAGCCCCCTCCCACATTTGGATCCGGTTCAGTCAGTTGCTCAGTACCATCCGCTCTTTACCGACCTCCTCGGCATAGCGGGCGACGACCTTCTGACACAACCCCACAATCTCCTCCACCAACTCCACCCCCACGCGCCACGACACCACCACCTGCAGGTTCGGCAGTTGCTGCGCCATCGGCAGCATCACCAGCTCGCCCCGTGCCAGTTCTTCGCTGACCAGCACCGGCGGCAGCGCGCCAATGCCGAAGCCATCGCGCAGTAGCCGGGTGATGGCTGATACCGAGTTGACGCAGTTCATGCGCGGGGCCGCCACGCCATTGGCCTGCATCAGGCTCAACACATCCTGATGGGGGCAGGAGTTTTTCGAGTAGGTGATGATGCGTTCCTGGGCCAGTTCGGCGAGGGAGGCGTAGTCGCGGTTGTAAATGGAGTGGCTGGCGACAATCCAGGCCATGGGGTGGCTGCCCAGCTCCAGGCTGCGCACGCTTTCAAGGCGCAGCAGGTCGGTCTGCAGGATCAGGTCCAGAAAGCCTTTTTGCAACTGATCGCTGAGGTTCAGCGCGGTATCGGCGACCAGTTCGATTTCCACCCGCGGAAACAGGTTCATCAATTCAGCGACCAACGGGCTGAGCCAGGTGTGGATCACAGTGTCCATCGCGCCGATCCGAATCCGTCCGACCTTGCTGCTGGTGGTTTCCAGGGACTGCTTCAAGCCCTGCAGGGTCACCATCATCTGCTCGGCATAATCGAGCACCTTCAAGCCTTCCGGGGTCAGGCTCACGCCTCGCGAATCGCGCAGGAACAGCTTCACCCCCAACTCGCTCTCCAGCACAGCAATGCGGCTGGAAATCGACGCCTGGGTGGTGAACAGCTTTTCGGCGGTCAGGCGGAAGCTCTTGAGCTTGGCCACCCAGACGAAGGTTTCGAGGAACTTCAAATTCATGGGATCAACTTTTTCTTATGCATGGATCGGTTTTTATTAGTTGGACGCCGCAGCGTGCCGGCGCCAAAAATCGAGCTGTTCCACGATAAGCGTCGTTGGGTTCGAGGACAACATCGTTGCGAGATGTTGGTAAAAGATCCCACACTACAAAAAACAAAGCCTACAGGAGCGACCCCGTGAGCCGCCTGCTATTGAATTGCGACATCGGCGAAAGCTTCGGCAACTGGACCCTGGGTCTGGACGCCGAAGTCATGCCGTTCATCGACTGCGCCAACGTGGCGTGCGGCTTCCATGCCGGCGACCCGAGCATCATGCGCAAGACCGTAAGCCTGGCGCTCAAGCACGGCGTGCAAGTGGGCGCACACCCGGCCTATCAGGACCTGCAAGGCTTCGGCCGTCGCTCCATGCAGTACACGCCCCAGGAGATCCAGGACCTGTTGCACTACCAGATCGGTGCGCTGGAGGGCATCTGCCGCGCACAAGGCGGTCGCGTCAGTTACGTGAAACCCCATGGCGCGATGTACAACGACATGATGGCCAACCCCGCACAGCTGCGTGCGGTGATCCAGGCCGTGGCCGCTTACGGCGACCTGCCGCTGATGTTGCTGGCCACGCGCGATAACAGCGCGGCCCAGGCCCTGGGCGATGAGTACGACGTGACCCTGTGGTTCGAAGCCTTTGCCGACCGTGCCTATGACAGCCAGGGCCATCTGGTTTCGCGTCAATTACCGGGCGCGGTGCATCATGACGCCGACACCATCGTCCAACAGGCCCTGACCCTTTCCCGTGGCGAGGCCTTGACTGCCAGCGACGGCAGCCCTCTGGTCCTGCAGGCCAATACGCTGTGCGTACACGGTGATAACGCCAGCTCCATGGCCGCCGTGCAGCGTATCCGTGAGGCGTTGAAGCCAGCATGAAGCCACGGATTGAAGTGGTGGCCATCGACTGCCTGATGGTGCGGCTGTTCGATACGATTGCCGAGGCCAACATGCCCTGGATGCTCGCCGCCAGCCAGCGTCTGCGCAGCGGGTTCGGCAGCGCGCTGATGGACTTGGTACCGTCCTACACCACTTTGATGGTGCATTACGATCTCATCACCCTGACCCCGGCCCAGGCGCGGACGTTGATCGACCAGGCCCTGACCGACCTGCAGCCCCAGGCCCAGGGCGGCGGCCGCTGTCATGTGCTGCCGGTGTGGTACGACACGAGCGTCGGGCCGGAGCTGAGCGTGCTGGCGCAGCGCAGCGGGCTGGCGGTCGCTGAGGTGATTCGTCGTCACAGCGCCCACCTGTATCAAGTGTTCGCTCTGGGTTTTGCTCCCGGGTTTGCCTTTATGGGGCTGGTGGACGAAATCCTCGCCACGCCGCGTCTCAACACTCCGCGCAAACGCGTGGCGGCCGGCAGCGTAGGTATCGCCGAGCGGCAAACCGCCGCTTACCCGGTGGTGTCCCCAGGCGGGTGGAATCTGATCGGGCGCACCCCGGCCAAACTGTTCGACCGCGAACGCGACGGCTACAGCCTGATGCAGCCCGGCGACACGGTGCGCTTCGAAGCGGTCGGCCACGCTGAGTTCGTCAATCTGGGTGGCGACGACACGCCACTGGAGGCGCACGCATGAGCCGCTTGATCATCGAGGCCAGCACATCGCTGTGCCTGTTGCAGGATGCTGGGCGTTTTGGCGTACGCCATCTGGGCGTAACCCAGGGCGGGGCACTGGACTGGGTGTCGATGTCCTGGGCCAACTGGTTGCTGGACAACGCCCCCGATGCGCCGGTGGTGGAAATCACTCTTGGCGGTTTTACTGTGCAGGCGGAGGACTATTGCCTGCTGGCCCTGGCCGGTGCTGATCTGGGCGCTTTCATTGATGAACGTGCGATCAGCCCAGGGCGCAGTTTCATCCTGCAAAAAGGCCAGCGTTTGCGCTTTACCCAGCCGTTCAAGGGCGCGCGGGCTTACCTGGCGGCGCCGGGCGGGTTCGATGCGCCGCAGGTGCTGGGCAGTTGTGCGACGGTGGTACGTGAGGAACTGGGCGGCGTGGACGGTTTGGGCAAGGCACTGGCCCAAGGCGGGCGCCTGGTTTATTCCGGTACCGGCGGGGCGATGAAAGTGCTGGCCGACCCGGATGTGCAAGCCGTTGCCTCACTGGATGTGATTGTCGGCGCACAGATCGGCCAGTTCAGCGGCCAGAGCCTGTTCGATGCGTTCAATACCGAATGGGCCCTCGACAGCCGCGCCGACCGCATGGGCATGCGCTTGCTGGGCACGCCGCTGCAGTACCAGGGGCCGTCGTTGATTTCCGAAGGCATTCCGTTGGGCGCAATCCAGGTGCCGCCGGATGGGCAGCCGATTGTGTTGCTCAATGATCGGCAGACTATTGGCGGTTATCCCCGGTTGGGCGCGTTGACGCCGTTATCGCTGGCGCGGTTGGCGCAGTGTTTGCCCGGGGAGAAAGTAAGGTTGGCGCCCATGGTGCAGGAGACGGCACATCGGCAGCATGTCAACTATTTGCAGCGGCTGAGCACTGGCTGATAAACACAGAGGTCCAAATGTGGGAGGGGGCTTGCCCCCGATAGCGGTGTGTCAGTCAACACATCTGTGACTGAACCACTGCTATCGGGGGCAAGCCCCCTCCCACATTGGATAGGTGTTGGATGAGGCATGTGGGCTATTTGGACAGAAAGCGCATGCCTTCCTCAAGCCCGCGCAACGTCAGCGGGTACATCTGATCCTCCACCAACTCGCGCACAATCCCGGTCGACGCCGTATAGCCCCAGGTGTCCTTGGGATACGGGTTTATCCAGATCAGTTTCTTGTACTTGGCCATGAACCGCTGCATCCACACATACCCCGGCTCTTCGTTCCAGTGTTCGACGCTGCCGCCGGCCTGGGTGATTTCATAGGGCGCCATGGATGCATCGCCGATAAAGATCACTTTGTAGTCCGCACCGTATTTGTGCAACAGATCCTGAGTGGAGGTGCGTTCCGAGGTGCGGCGCTGGTTGTTCTTCCACACCGACTCGTAGACGAAGTTATGGAAGTAGAAGTACTCCAGGTGCTTGAACTCGGTCTTGCACGCCGAGAACAGCTCCTCACAGATCTTCACGTGAGCGTCCATCGAGCCACCGATGTCGAACAGCAGTAACAGCTTGATGGTGTTGCGCCGTTCCGGGCGCATCTGGATATTCAACAGCCCGGCATCGCGGGCGGTGTGGTCGATGGTGCCGTCGATGTCCAGCTCTTCCGCCGCGCCCTGGCGGGCAAACTTGCGCAGGCGGCGCAGGGCGATCTTGATATTGCGCGTGCCCAGTTCAACCTGATCATCGAGGTTCTTGTACTCGCGCTGGTCCCAGACTTTCGCCGCCTTGCCCTGGCGCTTGCCGGCATCGCCGACGCGGATGCCTTCGGGGTTGTAGCCGCCCGAACCAAAAGGACTGGTGCCGCCGGTGCCGATCCACTTGTTGCCGCCGGCGTGGCGTTCCTTCTGTTCTTCCAGGCGTTTCTTGAATTCTTCGATCAGCTTGTCGAGGCCGCCGAGGGACTGGATCTGCGCGCGTTCCTCGTCGCTCAGCGAGCGTTCGAACTCCTTGCGCAGCCAGTCTTCGGGGATCAGCGCCTGCAAGTGGTCATCGAGTTTTTCCAGGCCGTTGAAGTAGGCACCGAAGGCCCGGTCGAACTTGTCGAAGTGCCGTTCATCCTTGACCAGGATCGCCCGCGCCAGGTAGTAGAACTCGTCCATGTCGGCGAAGGTCACGCGCTGTTTCAGGGCGTTGATCAGGTCCAGTAGCTCACGCACCGACACCGGCACCTTGGCGGCACGCATTTCATTGAACAGGTTGAGCAGCATCAGCGGTTACCGCGGCGGCTCATGAACGCCAGACGCTCCAGCAACTGCACGTCCTGCTCGTTCTTCACCAAGGCGCCGGCCAGCGGCGGGATAGCCTTGGTGGGGTCACGCTCGCGCAGCACGGCTTCGCCGATATTGTCGGCCATCAGCAGCTTGAGCCAATCGACCAGTTCGGACGTGGAAGGTTTTTTCTTCAGGCCCGGGACCTTGCGCACGTCGAAGAACACATCCAGCGCTTCGCTGACCAGGTCTTTCTTGATGTCGGGGTAATGCACATCGACGATTTTCTGCAAGGTCGTGCGGTCGGGGAAGGCGATGTAGTGGAAGAAGCAGCGGCGCAGGAAGGCGTCCGGCAGCTCTTTCTCGTTGTTGGAGGTAATGATGATGATCGGGCGTTTTTTCGCCTTGATGGTCTCGTCGATTTCGTAGACGTAGAACTCCATCTTGTCGAGTTCCTGCAACAGGTCGTTGGGGAACTCGATGTCGGCCTTGTCGATTTCATCGATCAGCAGGATCACCCGCTCTTCGGATTCGAACGCCTCCCAGAGCTTGCCCTTTTTCAGGTAGTTGCGCACGTCGTGGACCTTGTCCACACCCAGTTGGGAGTCGCGCAGGCGGCTGACCGCGTCGTACTCGTAGAGGCCCTGATGAGCCTTCGTGGTGGACTTGATATGCCAGGTGATCAATTTGGCGCCGAAGGACTCGGCCAGTTGTTCGGCGAGCATGGTCTTGCCGGTGCCCGGTTCGCCCTTGACCAGCAGCGGCCGCTCCAGGGTGATGGCGGCGTTGACGGCCAGTTTCAGGTCATCGGTAGCCACATAGGCCTGGGTGCCTTCGAACTTCATCGGTCATTCCTCGAATTCATCAATGCCCGACTATACCGCGCAGCCCCGGCGACTGTGAACGCAGACGGGGCATTCAGTCTCTGAATGGCCGGTCACTTCAATCTCTTGGCCAATGGGGGAACTGTGGGAGGGGGCTTGCCCCCGATAGCGGTGGATCAGGTATAGATATTTAACCTGACACACCGCCATCGGGAGCAAGCCCCCTCCCACAGTTTTAATCGGCGCTGGGCTTGGGTTGTTCGTAGCGGGCATTGAACGCCTGGATAAACCCATTGCGCAGAATCGCGATAACCGCTGAAAACGCACTGACGTTCTGCTGATGCACGCTGCCGCTCAGCTCCACGCGGGTCGCGAACTGATTCTTGCGCTGGTTCTTCAACACCGTCTCGCTGGCGCCGACCACGGCCTCCCAAATCGAGCGGAAGATGTTCTTGTCTTTGTTTTCCACGTCCTGCTGCCAGTCAAATACCTCGACATCGCGCAACAGCGGCTTGATATAGCCGCTCAACTGGCCTTTTTCCGCCTGGGCTTCGACCACCACATCGCCGGTGCCGGCCTTGAAGTCGAACTTGCCGTAGGCCGAGGCGAAGTCATTCATGCGTTTGAGTTGCAGGTCCCGGGCGCGGAAGCGGAACTCGAACTCTTCGAAATCACTCAGCGGGTCAAAGGTGGCACTGGCTTCCAGCGGTGCCTGGCCTTGCAGCAGCGCCTTGCCCTCGAAGCGCGCGTCACGCTTGCCCTGGACGTCCACCACGTTGGTCAGGTTGTAGACACTGGCGTTGACCCCGGTGGCGTTGATATTCACCTCAGGCTTGGAGCTGAAGTTATGGAAGGCGATCTTGCCATCCTCGATGCGCACTTCGTTGAGGGTGATCGGCAGCAGCTTGCTCAGTTGTTCCTGCCAGTCGGTGCCTTTACCGGTCTGGGACGCCTGCTTGTTGGCGCCGCCGTCGACGAAGTTGATTTCGGGGCGTACGAAATGCCCTTCGGCCACGACCGCATGGTCGTACCACAGTGAATGCCAGCTCACTGCGAACTCGATCAGCGGCGCCTTGACGAACGGCACCGGGACCTTACCGTCCACCTTGACGATTTGCAGGCCGTTGATCCGGTAGGCGCCGCGCCATAAGGCCAGGTCCACATCGGCAATTTCGCCACGGTAATCGCCCATGTCGGCGAGCTTTTCGTTCAGGTAGTTGCGCACCAGGTAAGGCAGCGCGATGTGTACGGCAACCAGGACCAGCACCAGCCCGGCGACGGTCCAGAGCGGCCAACTGTAGCGACGTTTCATGGGGCAGTTCTCCTTGCTCGTAGGAGATTGACTGTTGCAAGCGGCGCAACGTTCCTCCGACTGGACGCCCCGTGGCACGAGGCATACCCTTGGGGCCTTTCCGACATTGCCAAACAGGACCCGTCATGAGCCGCATCTTTGCAGACAACGCGCACTCCATCGGTAATACGCCCCTGGTGCAGATCAACCGCATCGCACCGCGCGGGGTCACTATCCTGGCCAAGATCGAGGGGCGCAACCCCGGCTACTCGGTGAAGTGCCGCATTGGCGCCAACATGATCTGGGACGCGGAAAGCAGCGGCAAACTCAAGCCGGGCATGACCATTGTCGAACCCACCTCCGGCAACACCGGGATCGGCCTGGCGTTCGTGGCGGCGGCTCGCGGCTACAAGCTGCTGCTGACCATGCCCGCGTCCATGAGCATCGAACGCCGTAAGGTGCTCAAGGCCCTCGGCGCCGAGCTGGTGCTGACTGAACCGGCCAAGGGCATGAAGGGCGCCATCGACAAAGCGGGCGAAATCGTCGCCGGCGACCCGAGCACCTACTTTATGCCGGCCCAGTTCGAAAACCCGGCCAACCCTGCCATCCATGAGAAAACCACCGGCCCGGAAATCTGGAACGACACCGATGGCGCCGTGGACGTGCTGGTGGCGGGCGTGGGCACCGGCGGCACGATCACCGGTGTGTCGCGCTATATCAAGCACACCGCAGGCAAACCGATCCTGTCGGTGGCGGTTGAACCGGCCGCATCGCCGGTGATCACCCAGGCCCTGGCCGGCGAAGAGATCAAGCCAAGCCCGCACAAGATCCAGGGCATCGGCGCCGGTTTCGTGCCGAAGAACCTCGACCTGTCGATGGTCGATCGCGTGGAGCTGGTCACCGACGACGAATCCAAGGCCATGGCCCGACGCTTGATGCAGGAAGAGGGCATTCTGTGCGGTATCTCCTGCGGCGCCGCCATGGCCGTGGCCGTGCGCCTGGCCGAAAAACCGGAAATGCAGGGCAAGACCATCGTGGTGATCCTGCCGGACTCGGGTGAGCGCTACCTGTCGAGCATGCTGTTCAGCGATTTGTTCACCGAGCAGGAAAACCAGGCTTGAATCGGCTGTAGGAGCGAGCTTGCTCGCGAAGAACGTCAACGATAACGCGGGTTTACTGATTCAACGTGGCGCTCTCAGGTTTTTCGCGAGCAAGCTCGCTCCTACAGGGGGAGGCGTGTTGATCCAGGTCAGCCGATCGGCATGGGCCTTCTGCATAATGCGCCAAGTGTTTATCATGGCTGGCTGCTACGTCTGGTTTCCCCGCGACGGGAAGCTGTTGACCAGGCGCTTATTTCCAGGAGTTGCTGCATGACCTTTTCTTTGGCCGCCAAACTGTCGGTGCTGCTGCTGTTTATCGGCAGTACGCTGTATGTGCACCTGCGCGGCAAGGCCCGTTTGCCGATGTTGCGTCAGTTCGTCAACCATTCGGCGCTGTTCGCCCCGTATAACGCCTTGATGTACCTGTTTTCCGCAGTGCCGTCCAAGCCCTATTTGGACCGGAGCAAGTTTCCGGAACTGGACGTGCTCAAGGACAACTGGGAGGTGATCCGCGAAGAGGCCATGCACCTGTTCGACGAGGGCTACATCCGCGCCGCCGAAAAGAACAACGATGCCGGTTTCGGTTCGTTCTTCAAGAAGGGCTGGAAGCGTTTCTACCTCAAGTGGTACGACAAACCGCTGCCATCGGCCGAGGCCCTGTGCCCGAAAACCGTGGCGCTGGTCAGCAGCATCCCCAACGTCAAGGGCGCGATGTTCGCGCTGTTGCCGGGCGGCAGCCACCTGAACCCGCATCGCGATCCGTTCGCCGGGTCCCTGCGCTATCACCTGGGGCTGTCCACGCCGAACTCCGACGACTGCCGTATCTTTGTCGACGGTCAGGTCTATGCCTGGCGCGACGGCGAGGACGTGATGTTCGACGAAACCTACGTGCACTGGGTGAAGAACGAGACTGAAAAGACCCGTGTGATCCTGTTCTGTGACATTGAACGGCCGCTGAGCAATCGCTTGATGACCCGCATCAACCGTTGGGTCAGCAAGCAATTGGGGCGTGCGACCGCACCGCAGAACCTGGACGACGAGCGCGTGGGCGGGATCAACCAGGCCTATGCCTGGAGCAAGACTTTCAGCGACAGGTTCAGCGGCCAGGTCAAGCAGTGGAAGCGCAAGCATCCCAAGGCCTACCGGATTGCGCGGCCGGTGTTGGCGGTGCTTGTGCTGGTGCTGCTGTGGAAGTGGTTGTTCGGCTGATCTGAAATCTGGAATGCCATCAATGTGGGAGGGGGCTTGCCCCCGATAGCGGTGGATCAGGCAAAGATGTTTAACCTGACACACCGCCATCGGGGGCAAGCCCCCTCCCACATTTGATCTCCAGCGATCTTTAGCTGGCGATCAACTGGCGCAGCACATAGTGCAAGATCCCACCCGCCTTGAAGTATTCCACTTCATTAAGCGTATCGATCCGGCACAGCACCTCAACCTTCTCGCTGCTGCCATCCTCCCGAGTAATCACCAACGTCAGGTTCATTCGTGGCTCGATTTCGGCATCCGTCAGCCCGAGGATATCGATCTTCTCCTTGCCGGTAAGCTTGAGCGCCTTGCGGTTCTGGTCCAGTTTGAACTGCAGCGGCAGCACGCCCATGCCCACCAGGTTGGAGCGGTGGATACGTTCGAAGCTCTCGGCGATCACCGCCTTGACCCCCAGCAGGTTAGTGCCCTTGGCCGCCCAGTCGCGGCTCGAACCGGTGCCGTACTCCTGGCCGGCGATCACCACCAGCGGCGTGCCCGATGCCTGGTACTTCATGGCGGCATCGTAGATCGCCATTTTCTCGCCGGTGGGGATATACAACGTGTTGCCGCCTTCTTCGCCGCCGAGCATTTCATTGCGGATACGGATATTGGCAAAGGTGCCGCGCATCATCACTTCATGGTTGCCCCGGCGTGAGCCGTAGGAGTTGAAGTCCCGTGGTTCCACGCCTTGTTCGCGCAGGTAACGGCCGGCGGGGCTGTCGGTCTTGATGTTGCCGGCGGGGGAGATGTGGTCGGTGGTCACCGAGTCGCCGAGCAGGGCCAGCACGTTGGCGCCCTTGACGTCCTTGATCACTGGCAGCGGGCCGGCAATGTCGTCGAAGAACGGCGGATGCTGGATATAGGTGGAATCCTGCTGCCAGACATAGGTCGCCGCCTGCGGCACTTCGATTGCTTGCCACTGTTCGTCGCCGGCAAACACTTCGGCGTATTCCTTGTGGAACATGCCTGTGCTGACTTGCGCCACGGCGTCGGCAATTTCTTTGCTGCTGGGCCATATGTCTTTCAGGTAAACCGGCTTGCCATCCTTGTCATTCCCCAGCGGCTCGCTGCTGATATCGATGCGTACCGTACCGGCCAGGGCGTAGGCGACAACGAGCGGCGGCGAGGCCAGCCAGTTGGTTTTCACCAGCGGGTGCACACGGCCTTCGAAGTTGCGGTTGCCGGACAGCACTGAAGCGACGGTAAGGTCGGCTTTCTGGATGGCTTTCTCAATCGGCTCCGGTAAAGGCCCGGAGTTGCCGATGCAGGTGGTGCAGCCGTAGCCCACCAGGTCGAAGCCGAGTGCGTCCAGATACTGAGTAAGGCCGGCCGCGTTGTAGTAGTCGGTAACCACTTTCGAACCTGGCGCCAGGGAGCTCTTGACCCATGGCTTGCGCGTAAGGCCTTTTTCCACGGCCTTCTTCGCCAACAGCCCGGCCGCCATCATCACGCTAGGGTTGGAGGTGTTGGTGCAGGAGGTAATGGCGGCGATCACCACGGCTCCGTTTTTCAGGCGATAGGTGTTGCCTTCGTATTCGTAATCGGCTTCGCCCACCAGGTCGGCATTGCCCACGGCGACACCGCCACCGCCTTCGCTTTCAAGGCGACCTTCTTCCTTGTTGGTGGGTTTGAATTGCAGGTCGAGGAAATCACTGAACGCTTGGCCTACGTTGGGCAGGGCGACGCGGTCCTGCGGGCGTTTCGGCCCGGCAAGGCTGGCTTCGACGCTGCCCATGTCCAGGGCCAGGGTGTCGGTGAAGATCGGCTCCTGGCCGGCGTTGCGCCACAGGCCCTGGGCCTTGGTATAGGCTTCGACCAGCTTGACGGTTTCCGCCGGGCGACCGGACAGGCGCAGGTAGTCCAGCGTCACCTCGTCGACCGGGAAAAAGCCGCAGGTGGCGCCATATTCCGGCGCCATATTGGCAATGGTGGCACGGTCGGCCAGGGGCAGGTCGGCCAGACCGTCGCCATAAAATTCGACGAATTTACCCACCACGCCTTTTTTGCGCAGCATTTGCGTCACGGTCAGCACCAGATCGGTGGCGGTGATGCCTTCCTTCAATTTGCCGGTGAGCTTGAAGCCGATCACTTCCGGGATCAGCATCGACACCGGCTGGCCGAGCATTGCCGCTTCCGCTTCGATCCCACCCACGCCCCAGCCAAGTACGCCGAGGCCGTTGATCATGGTGGTGTGGGAATCGGTGCCCACCAGGGTGTCGGGGAACGCGTAGGTACGGCCGTCTTCCTCCTTGGTCCACACGGTGCGGCCCAGGTACTCAAGGTTGACCTGATGGCAGATGCCGGTGCCCGGCGGCACCACGCTGAAGTTGTCAAAGGCGCTCTGGCCCCAGCGCAGGAAGGCGTAGCGTTCGCCGTTGCGCTGCATTTCGATGTCGACGTTTTGCTCGAAGGCATCGGCGTTGCCGAACTTGTCGACCATCACCGAGTGGTCGATCACCAGGTCCACCGGCGACAGCGGGTTGATGCGCTGCGGATCGCCGCCGGCCTTGGCCACGGCGGCGCGCATCGCGGCCAGGTCGACCACGGCGGGTACGCCGGTGAAGTCCTGCATCAGCACGCGGGCCGGGCGGTATTGGATCTCGCGGTCGGACTGGCGTTCCTTGAGCCAGGCGGCGATGGCCTTCAGATCGGTGCCGGTGACGGTTTTGTTGTCCTCCCAGCGCAGCAGGTTTTCCAGCAGCACTTTGAGCGACATCGGCAGCTTGTCCAGGTCACCCAGGCTCTTGGCGGCTTCGGGCAGGCTGAAGTAGTGGTAGGTATTGTTGTCTATTTGCAGTGTCTTAAGGGTTCTCAGGCTATCAAGCGATGACATGACATGGCTCCTTATGGTCCGCACGGCTACGGACCTGACGGGACGAACAGAACTATCAAGGTAGCGCTGTTTTCATTAGCAGGCTAATAACTGGACTCTATGGTTAAGTCCAAGGTTCCGATCTCGGCTATCATGCGCGCGTTTTCATGACAGGTATTGCGATAGAGCAATCCAGTTGCCAGGAGATTCAATTGAACACCCTTTTTATGCACTGCCGCCCGGGTTTTGAAGGCGAAGTCTGTTCCGAGATCGCGGAACATGCCGCGCGCCTGAACGTGTCCGGCTACGCGAAGGCCAAGACCGGCAGCGCTTGCGCCGAATTTGTCTGCACTGAAGAAGACGGCGCGCAGCGCCTGATGCACGGCCAGCGTTTCGCCGAGCTGATCTTCCCGAGGCAATGGGCGCGCGGGGTGTTTATCGACCTGCCGGAAACCGACCGCATCAGCGTGATCCTCGCCCACCTGCGCGAGTTCCCGGTGTGCGGCAGCCTGTGGCTGGAGATGGTCGATACCAACGATGGCAAGGAACTGTCGAACTTCTGCAAGAAATTCGAAGTGCACCTGCGCAAAGCCTTGCTTAACGCCGGCAAGCTGGTGGACGACCCGAGCAAGCCGCGTCTGCTGCTGACGTTCAAGAGCGGCCGCGAAGTGTTCATGGGTCTGGCCGAGTCGAACAACTCGGCAATGTGGCCAATGGGTATTCCGCGTTTGAAGTTCCCGCGTGACGCGCCCAGCCGCTCGACCTTGAAGCTGGAAGAGGCCTGGCACCACTTCATTCCCCGCGAACAGTGGGACGAGCGCCTGCATGGCGACATGACCGGTGTCGATCTCGGCGCAGCCCCCGGTGGCTGGACCTGGCAACTGGTCAATCGGGGCATGCTGGTGACCGCCATCGACAACGGCCCCATGGCCGAAAGCCTGATGGACACTGGCCTGGTGCAGCACTTGATGGCCGACGGCTTTACTTTCGTACCCAAGCAGCCGGTGGACTGGATGGTGTGCGACATCGTCGAGAAGCCCGCGCGCAACGCGGCGTTGCTGGAAACCTGGATCGGCGAGGGGCATTGCCGCGAGGCGGTGGTCAACCTCAAGCTGCCGATGAAGCAGCGTTATGCCGAGGTGAAGCGCTTGCTCGAGCGCATTGAAGACGGCTTCAAGGCGCGCGGCATTCGGGTGGAAATCGGCTGCAAGCAGCTGTACCACGACCGCGAGGAAGTGACGTGCCACCTGCGCCGACTTGTGGACGTAAAGAAACCCAAGAGACACTGATACCCAATGTGGCAGCTGGCTTGCCTGCGATAGCGGTATAACTGTCGAAATTTATGTTGAATGTGCCCCCATCATCGGGGGCAAGCCCCCTCCCACAGGAAGTCGGGTTCGTTTAGGAGTGAAGTATGAGTCTTGAATTGCCCGTGGACGCCACCCTCGACGCCACCGGCCTCAATTGCCCGGAGCCGGTGATGATGTTGCACCAGCACATCCGTGACCTGCCGGCGGGCGGCCTGCTCAAGGTGATCGCGACCGACCCGTCGACCCGCCGCGATATTCCCAAGTTCTGTGTGTTCCTTGACCATGAACTGGTCAGTCAACAAGAAGAGGCCGGCACGTACCTTTACTGGATCCGCAAAAAAGCCGCCGAACCCTTGTAGGAGCGAGCTTGCTCGCGAAAAACGCCAACGATCACGCAGCGCTTCTGGTTTAACCCGGCGCTCTCAGGCTTTTCGCGAGCAAGCTCGCTCCTACACGGCGCGCGTAAGTGCCTTGTCGGCATGGATGCGCCGGCGTGCACTGCGCGCCAGGCGCACCAGCAGCATGCCGGCCGCGCAGCTCAGGCCTACGATCAGGCCCTGCCACAAGCCGCTCGGGCCGCTGGGCTCGCCCAGCCAGTCGGTCAGCCCCAGGGCGTAACCCACCGGCAACCCCACGCCCCAGTAGGCGAGCAAGGTCAGCAGCATGGTCACCCGGGTGTCCTGGTAGCCGCGCAGCGCGCCGGCGGCGGTGACCTGGATCGAGTCGGAGAACTGGAACAGCGCCGAGAACACGATCAGCATCGACGCCAGGTGGATCACCACCGGGTCGGGGGTGTAGATCGCCGCAATCTGCTCGCGAAACACCAGCATCAGGCTGCAGGACAGGCAGGCATAGGCCAGCGCGGTGCCCATGCCGACGCCTGCGGCAAAGCGTGCTTCGCGCGGTTCACCACGGCCCAGGGCCTGGCCGACGCGCACGGTGACGGCCATGCTCAGGGAGTAGGGAATCATGAACACCAGTGAGCTGACATTCAGCGCAATCTGATGGCCGGACACCACCGTGGCTCCCAGGCTGCCCAGCAGCAGGGCAATCACCGCAAAAATGCTCGATTCGGCAAAGATCGCCACGCCAATCGGCAGGCCGATGCCCAGTACGCGTTTGATCACCGCCCATTGCGGCCAGTCGAAGCGCTTGAACAATTCGCTGCTCTGATACGCCGGGCCCCAGCGCGTCCAGACGGCCAGGCCGAGCATCATCACCCACATCGCAATCGCCGTGGCCCAGCCGCAACCCACGCCGCCCATGGCCGGCAGGCCCAGATGGCCATAGATGAAGATGTAGTTCAGTGGAATATTCAGCGCCAGGCCAATCAGGCCCATGACCATGCTTGGCCGCGTACGGCCCAGGCCGTCACTGAAGCAGCGAAACACGTAATACAGCGCAATGGCCGGCATCCCGGCCGCGATGCCATACAGATAGCCCATGGACGGTTCGATCAGGTCGGGGTCGACCTTCATTGCGTGCAGTATCGGTTCGGCGCACAGCAACAACAGCGCGCCGCAGAGGCCGACTACCACGGCCAGCCACAATGACTGACGCACCAAAGGCCCGATTTCGTTGTACTGGCCCGCGCCGTAGCGCTGCGCGACTTTCGGCGTGGTGGCCAGCAGGGTGCCAGTCATCAGCAGGTACACGGGGATCCAGATCGAGTTACCCAGGCCGACCGCCGCCAGGTCCTTGGGGCTGACGCGCCCGGCCATCACCGCATCGACAAAGCTCATCGCGGTGGTTGCCAGTTGGCCGATGATGATCGGCACGGCCAGCGTCAGCAGGCCGCGCACTTCCCGGCGGATGCGGGCGGGGCGGGTGAGGGGGGCGGTGGCAGTGTTCACGTACGGGTGTCCAATCAAAAAGGCAGTCGCAAGGACGGCGGATTCTACGCCTTGACGCAACGGTCAGGAAAAAACCTGTGTTGCTGATTTGTAATGCGACTACCCAGGCCCCCCAGAACCCATATGGGAGGGGGCTTGCCCCCTCCCACAAGGATCCCGGGTGTTACTTCAATCCCATGGCTGTACACTGCTGATCCGCCAAAGGAGCCTGCCATGCTGATTGTTGCCGACGAAAATATTCCGCTGCTCGATGCATTCTTCCAGGGATTTGGCGAGATACGCCGCGTACCCGGCCGTTCGATTGACCGCGCCACGGTAGAGCAGGCCGACGTGCTGCTGGTGCGCTCGGTGACCAACGTCAACCGGGCCTTGCTCGAGGGCACGAAGGTGGGTTTTGTCGGCACCTGCACCATCGGCACCGATCATCTGGACCTCGACTATTTCCGGCAGGCCGGTATCCAGTGGTCCAGCGCGCCCGGCTGCAATGCCCGGGGCGTGGTGGATTATGTGCTGGGCAGCCTGCAGACCCTGGCCGAAATCGAAGGGGCCGACCTCACCCGGCGCACCTATGGCATCGTGGGTGCCGGTGAGGTCGGCGGGCGGCTGGTCCAGGTGCTCAAGGGCCTGGGTTGGAACGTACTGGTTTGTGACCCGCCACGGCAGATCGCCGAAGACGGCGATTACGTGAGCCTGCAACAGATCATCGAGCAGTGCGACGTGATCAGCCTGCACACGCCGCTGATCAAGTCCGGGAATGGCGCCACCTGGCATCTGTTCGATCGTCAGCGGCTATCGCAACTCAAGCCCGGCGCCTGGCTGATCAACACCAGCCGAGGCGCGGTGGTGGACAACGCCGCCCTGCGCGAAGTCTTGCTGGAACGTGAAGACCTGCAAGCCGTCCTGGACGTGTGGGAAGGTGAGCCGCAGGTGGATGCCGACCTGGCTGACCTGTGCGTACTGGCCACCCCGCATATCGCCGGCTACAGCCTGGACGGCAAGCAGCGCGGCACTGCGCAGATCTATCAGGCGTTCTGTGCCCACCTCGGCCAGGAGCCGGGCATTCATTTGAGCGACCTGCTGCCGCAACCCTGGCTGGCCGAGGTGCAGTTGAACGCGTCAGCCGACCCGGCCTGGGCGTTGGCGACCTTGTGCCGCAGCGTGTACGACCCGCGCCGCGATGATGCGGATTTGCGTCGCAGCCTTGCAGGAACAGTGGAAGAACAGCGCACCGCCTTTGACCTGCTGCGCAAGCATTACCCTGAGCGCCGCGAGATCGATGGCTTGAAGGTGCGCATCAACGGCGAGTCGGTCGTGTTATCGAACATGGTGTCTGCGCTGGGCGCTCTGTCCGTTTAGACCCCCATAAAAAACCCGGCCACCTGGGCCGGGTTCGCAAGAGCGTCGGCGCTTCAGCCTCGCTGTGCAGGCTTGACCAAGCGCTGTTCCAGTTCGCTGCACGCTTGCTGGATCATGTCTTCGGTAATCTGCACTTCGCGGCCCTTGGCATCGATATACGAGCAAAAAGGCAGCTCCTGCGGTTGGCGGATCACTTCAATCTTGGCATTACTGCTGTTCTGCAAGGTCATGGCCTGTCTCCTCATCAGGTTGTGTACCTACTCTAATTCCCCCGCGTGACCGCGCTGTTACAACTCCATACACGTTCGCCGGTTCGAACACCCAGTCCACCAGAAACCGGCACATATTTCCAGATCAGTCTTAGACCGATAGCCTCTAGCGGCATCCATCGGCGGGCATAATTAACCTGACTCATTGTTATTTGCGCAAGTTCCCCCAATGTTGAGGGTTAGACTCCGTCAGTGGTGAAGCCCGTATGTTCTCAACCCGTCAACGCCGCGCGATTCGCCTGGCCAGCCGCTTTATCGCGCCCTATCGCTGGCAGGCGCTGGGCGCCTTGCTGGCGCTGATCGTCACCGCCGGCATCACCTTATCCATGGGACAAGGCATACGCCTGCTGGTCGACCAGGGTTTCATGACCCAGTCACCGCACCTGCTCAACCAGTCCATCGGCCTGTTCATGCTGCTGGTGCTGGGCCTGGCGGTGGGCACGTTCACGCGCTTCTACCTGGTTTCGTGGATTGGCGAGCGGGTAGTGGCGGACATTCGCCGGCAAGTCTTCAATCACCTGATTTACCTGCATCCCGGTTTCTACGAGAACAACCGCAGCTCGGAAATCCAGTCGCGGCTGACCACCGACACCACCTTGCTGCAATCGGTGATCGGTTCATCGCTGTCGCTGTTTCTGCGCAATGCCTTGATGGTCATTGGCGGCATCGTGCTGCTGTTCATCACCAACCCCAAGCTCACCAGTATTGTCGTGGTGGCATTGCCGCTGGTGCTGGCGCCGATCCTCATTTTCGGCCGACGTGTGCGCAGCCTGTCGCGGCTGAGCCAGGACCGCATCGCCGATGTCGGCAGTTATGTGTCCGAGACCCTTGGCCAGATCAAGACCGTGCAGGCCTATAACCATCAGGTGCAGGACGAACAGCGTTTCGCCCTGACCGTGGAAGAGGCGTTCATCACCGCGCGCAAACGCATCCTGCAGCGGTCCTGGCTTATTACCCTGGTGATCATGTTGGTGCTCGGCGCCGTGGGCGTGATGTTGTGGGTCGGCGGCATGGACGTGATCAGCGGGCGCATCTCTGGCGGTGAGCTGGCGGCATTCGTGTTCTACAGCCTGATCGTCGGAAGCGCTGTCGGCACGTTGAGTGAAGTGCTTGGCGAATTGCAGCGGGCCGCCGGTGCGGCAGAGCGGATCGGCGAACTGTTGCAGTCGAACAACGACATCCAGGCACCGACCAGCGGCGGCGTGCGCTTGCCGGCGCGTGTCAGCGGGCGCATGGAACTGCAGGACCTGCGCTTTTCCTACCCGTCGCGTCCAGACAGCTACGCCATCGACGGCCTGAGCCTGACCATCAACCCCGGCGAAACCCTCGCGTTGGTGGGGCCTTCCGGGGCGGGCAAATCAACGATCTTCGACCTGCTGCTGCGCTTCTACGACCCCCAGCAAGGCCGCATCCTGCTTGAGAGCCAGCCGCTGACCGAACTCGACCCGCTGGACCTGCGCCACCACTTCGCCCTGGTCTCCCAGAGCCCGGCGCTGTTTTTCGGCAGCGTCGAAGACAACATCCGCTACGGTAACCCCACCGCCACCCGCGAACAGGTCGAAGCCGCTGCGCGTATCGCCCATGCCCATGATTTCATCCTGCAAATGCCCGACGGCTACCAGACCCACCTGGGCGAAGGCGGCATGGGCCTCTCCGGCGGCCAGCGTCAACGCCTGGCTATCGCCCGCGCGTTGCTCGTGGATGCGCCCATCCTGCTGCTCGACGAGGCCACCAGCGCCCTCGATGCCCAGAGCGAACACCTGATCCAGCAAGCCCTGCCGCAATTGATGCAGGGCCGTACGACCCTGGTGATCGCGCATCGCCTGGCCACGGTGAAAAACGCCGATCGGATAGCGGTAATGGACCAGGGCAAGCTGGTGGCGGTGGGCACGCATCAGCAGTTGATTGCGAGCAATCCGCTGTATGCGCGGTTGGCGGCGTTGCAGTTCAGCGATGGCAAGCAGTTGGAATGAAGCTGCGGTGTGCCTGCGCCTTAGGGCATCATAGGGCCTTTCTATAAATGATCTGGATGAGGATATGAGCCGTTATCAACCTCCGTTGACGCTGACGACAAAGATGCTGGCGCTGGTAGCCGACATCAGTGAGCAGATCGGCCAGCTCTCAGCCGGCGACGATAGCCGCCAGACGCCTCAGCTAAGGCGCGGTAATCGGATCCGCACCATTCAGGCTTCGCTCGCGATCGAGAACAATACCCTCAGTGTCGAGCAAGTCACCGCTGTGCTGGAGGGTAAGCGAGTCCTGGGCCTGCCACGGGAAATCCAGGAAGTGCGCAATGCGTTTGCAGCCTATGAGGCGATGCCGCACTGGACGCCGGGTGATCGTGCCGACCTGCTGAAGGCCCACGAATTGCTGATGTTCGGATTGATAGACGATGCCGGACGGTTTCGTCAGTCGGGGGTTGGTATTTATCGTGGCGAACAACTGGTCCATATGGCGCCGCCTGCGAGCCGCGTGGCGCAGCTGATCGATGATTTGCTGCAATGGCAGTCAGCTTCAGATTGGCATCCCTTGATTGCCAGTTGCGTATTCCATTACGAGTTCGAATTCATCCATCCCTTTGCAGACGGTAACGGACGAATGGGGCGGCTCTGGCAGACGTTGATACTCAGCCAATGGCGCCCGGCGCTGGCTTATCTGCCAGTGGAGGCGGTCATTCGGGATCAGCAGGACGACTACTATGCCGCGCTTTCGGCGGCGGATCAGCAGGCAGAAGCGACGCCCTTCGTTGAGTTCATGTTGCAAGCCTTGAGCCTGGCGTTGGCCGAGGCGGTGTAAAACTGACTTCATAAAAAATGCCCGCATCTCACAATGCGGGCATTCCTCTTAAAGCTTCAAACTTGCCGCTTGAAGCTGCCCCTCTTACTGATCATCAAAATACCGCTCATGCCAATCCACCAGCGGCTGCGGCGAATTAAGCTTCTGCCCGTAGATCACCGAATAAGACAGCACGTTCTGCACATACTGGCGGGTTTCGTCAAACGGGATGCTTTCCACCCACACGTCGAAGCTCAGGTGATCGGCACCGCGCAGCCATTGACGCACACGGCCGGGGCCGGCGTTGTAGGCGGCGGAGGCGAGCACACGGTTGCCGTTGAACTGGCTGTGCACCTGGCTCAGGTAGGCGGCGCCGAGCTGGATGTTTTTGTCCGGGTCCAGTACCTGGGCCGGGGAGGCCAGGGGAATGCTGAACTTGCGCGCGGTTTCCTTGGCGGTACCCGGCATCAGTTGCATCAGGCCGCTGGCGCCGACGCCGGAGCGGGCATCGTCCATGAAGGCGCTTTCCTGACGGGTAATTGCGAATACCCAGCTCGAATGCAGGCCGCGCACCTTGGCTTCGCGCACCAGGGTATCGCGGTGGGCCATCGGGAAGCGGATGTCCAGGTCGTCCCAATATTGCGCCTGGCTGATTGTGCGGATCGCCGGGAAGTACCACTTCATGTCATAGGCCAGCTTCGCCTGCGCGACCATTTCATCGCGGTTGAAGTGACGGCTGACGTGGTACCACTCGCGGCGGCCATCGACGATCTGGCCACGGGCGTAGAATTCCAGAGCACGGCGTACACCTGGGGTATTGCGCACTTTATTGATCAGCGCCTGGCTCATCACCAGCGGCTTGTTGTTCAACTGGTAAGGGGTCTTGGAGCGGTCGGCGGCGAGGAAGCCGTAGAAGTCGCGCTCCTTGGCCACGTTTTTATACAGCACCAGCGCCTGCGGGTTTTTCGGTTCGGCCAGCTCCAGGCTGCGCGCCTGCCAGTAGCGCCAGCGGTTGGTGGTGGCCAGGTCCTGGGGCAGCTTGCGGGTCAGTTGGTAGGCATCTTCCCAGCGCGCCAGGCGCAGCAGCAGGCGCAGGCGCCATTCGGAGACGGTATTGTCACGTAGCTCCGGGTCGTACTTCGTCATCACGTCCAGGGCGCGGGGATCGTAGCGACGGGCGAGGGTCAGGCCGATTTCCCGAGCGATCGAGACTTTTTCGTCACGGGAGAAGTGCATGGTGCTGGCGTAACCGTCCAGCAGGGCCATGGCCTTGTCCGGGTCCTGGCGGGCCAGTCGGCGCAGGCCCAGGCCTACGGCGTCGGACATGGCCTCGGTGGCCGGCAGGAAACGGGACGGGTCGCCCAGCATGTCGGGTTTTTGCGCCACGTCGATCATCAGGCGGCCCTGGGCGCCGAGCGTCGGCAGGGTTTTCACCAGGCTGTTGGCCAGTGCGTAGTTGCGCGCTTCGGCAGCAAGCTTGGTGCGGTCCCAGATTTTCTGTTCGGTCAACTGGCCGTCAGATGCCCACTGGCCAAAGGTCACATCACAGGCGGCCGGTTGGGATTTGCCGGTCATCCAGAGTTTTTCGGCGGTCTTGTAGCCTTCGGCCTTGAGGTTGTGGGTCAGTTGGTACTGGCCGTGCAGGCAATCCAGCTCGACGAAATTGAGCTTGGTATCGTAGTACTTTTCAAAGGTCTGCCAGTCGCCCCGTTCGGCCAGCCAGCGCAACCAGCGCAGTTTCATCCAGTTGGCCTGGGGCAGGTCGCCGTTTTTGGCGAGAAACTGTTCGATTTCCTGGTTGCTCGCGGTTTTAAGGCGTGCGGTCAGTTCGTCATACGCCAGGTACGGCGTCAGCGGGTAGTCGGCCAGGGCCTGGCTGTATTGCATATACGGGCCACTGTCACCCTTGGCCAGGGCGCGCTTGGCTTCATCGTAATATTGACGTTGGGTAGTGAGGTCCACGGCCTGGGCAGATTGAACGGCGGTGGCGGAAAGAAGCAGGCAGGATAAAAAGTTGAAAAGGCGACTGCGCATGAGACGTCCGTGCAGAGAAATCACGACTAGCACCGGCATCGCCGACACTGATTGCCCCTAGCTTAGCCTTTTGCCAGCGGCCGGCGAAAGCTTTGCCGGCCGGTTGGTTCAAGTTCGCGGCAAATGTCCTGCAGAACGTGTCGGCAGCGAAAATGCAGGCCGCATCCCACCCTCAACTCAGGTAGAATGCGCGCCCAGTTTTTGGAGAAGCGTATGACCCTGCTCAAATTCAGCGATGTGTCCCTTGCTTTCGGCGCTATGCCGTTGTTGGACAAGGTGTCCTGGCAGATCGCCCGTGGTGAGCGGGTGTGCATCATCGGCCGCAACGGTACCGGTAAATCCAGCATGATGAAGCTGGTAAAAGGCGACCAGAAGCCCGATGAGGGCTCTGTCTGGCGCGCTCCGGGCCTCAAGATTGGCGAATTGCCGCAGGAATTGCCGGTAGCCGACGAGCGGACAGTGTTCGACGTGGTTGCCGAAGGCCTGGACGGAGTTGGCGAATTGCTTGCGCAATACCATCACCTGGCGCAGAACTGCGTCACCGAAGCCGACCTGGACAAACTGATGCACGTCCAGCAAGACCTCGAAGCCCGTGACGGCTGGCGCTTGCAGCAATTGGTCGACAGCACCCTGAGCCGCCTGCAACTGCCGGCCGACAAGACCCTCGCCCAGTTGTCCGGCGGCTGGCGTCGTCGCGTGCTGCTGGCCCAGGCGCTGGTGTCCGAGCCGGATCTGCTGCTGCTCGACGAACCGACCAACCACCTGGATATCGGCGCCATTGCCTGGCTGGAAGAAGCCCTCAAGGATTTCCAGGGCGCCGTGCTGTTCATCACGCACGACCGTTCCTTCCTGCAAAACCTGGCCACCCGCATCCTCGAACTGGACCGTGGCGGCCTGATCGACTGGAACGGCGACTACGCCAGCTTCCTGGTGCACAAGGAAGCCGCACTCTCGGCTGAAGAAACCGCCAACGCCCTGTTCGACAAGAAGCTGGCCCAGGAAGAAGTCTGGATCCGCCAGGGCATCAAGGCGCGCCGCACCCGTAACGAAGGCCGCGTGCGCGCATTGAAAGCGCTGCGGGTTGAGCGCAGCGAACGCCGCGAGCGCACCGGCAAGGCCAATATCCAGCTCGACACCGCCGACAAGTCGGGCAAGCAAGTGATGGTGCTGGAAAACGTCAGCTTCCATCATCCGCAAGGTCCGTTCCTGATCAAGGACTTCTCCATGGTCCTGGCGCGCGGCGACCGTATCGGCCTGCTGGGCGCCAACGGCACCGGCAAGACCACCTTGCTCAAGCTGATGCTCGGCGGTCTGCAGCCGACCAGCGGCACGGTGGAAGAGGGCACGCGCATCGATGTGGCCTATTTCGACCAGTTGCGTCACCAGTTGGACCTGGAAAAAACCGTGATCGACAACGTCGCCGAAGGTCGCGACTTTATCGACATCGACGGTCAGAGCCGCCACGTGCTCAGCTACCTGGGCGACTTCCTGTTCAGCCCGCAGCGTGCGCGTACACCGGTGAAAGCCCTGTCCGGTGGTGAGCGCGCGCGCCTGCTGCTGGCCAAGCTGTTCAGCAAGCCGGCCAACTTGCTGGTGCTCGACGAACCGACCAACGACCTCGACGTGGAAACCCTCGAGCTGCTTGAAGAGGTCTTGCTGACCTTCAACGGTACCGTACTGATGGTCAGCCACGACCGGGCATTCCTCGATAACGTGGTCACCAGCACCCTGGTCTTCGAAGGCGAGGGCAAGGTGCGCGAGTACGTCGGCGGTTATCAGGACTGGCTGCGCCAAGGAGGCTCGCCGCGCCTTTTGGGCGTGACCGAGAGCAAGTCCGGCAAGGCCGACCTGACCTCTGCGGTCGTCGCGCCTGTGGCCGCCGCTGCTCCGGCACAGGAAGCTGCACCTGCCACCAAGAAAAAGCTCAGCTACAAGCTGCAGCGCGAGCTGGAAGCCCTGCCGGGCGATATCGACGCCAAGGAACAGCAGATCGCCGCAGTAGAGGCAGAGATGGCTGACGCCGGTTTCTATCAGCGCCCGGCGGCGGAAACCGCCAAGGTCATCGCCACCCTGGAGACGTTGAACCAGGAGCTGGAAGCGTTGGTTGAGCGTTGGGCTGAGTTGGATGCCTGAATGATCGGCCCGCAATGAAAAAGCCCGGCGCTCTTCCATGAGCGCCGGGCTTTTTCATATGAAATGCGATCCAAATGTGGGAGGGGGCTTGCCCCCGATAACGGTGTATCAGTCACCCGATGCATCAACTGACAGACTGCTATCGGGGGCAAGCCCCCTCCCACACTTGATTTTCAGCGGCCTTACTTGCTGGTGTCTTTAACCAGCTTGACGGCCAACACATCACACGGCGCACCATGCAATACATCATTGGCAGTAGAGCCCAGCAGCAACGCCAAACCATGGCGACCATGGCTACCAACCACAATCAGGTCGCAGTCGTGTTCCTTGGCCAGATGATGGATTTCCTGACGCGGTTGGCCGTAGGTGAGGTGGCACGCCTCTTTGTTCAATTTAGGGTATTTGAGGATCAGGCGCTCAAGGCGCTCCTTGGCCTGGTCAAATTGCTGTTGCTGCAACTGGGAAAGGTCCATGGGCACGTCGCCGCCGAAGGCCATGGCCATCGGCTCAACGATATGCACCAACGACAGTTTGGCGCCATTGGCGATTGATGATTCCTGCGCGCGCTTGATCACTGGATCGCACTCTTCGGTCAGGTCGACAGCGACCAGAATATGTGTGTAGGGCATGGGGCGTTCCTCCAGGGGGACTGCAATAAAGTTCAGTATGGCTGCTTTCAAGCGCAAGCGGTTGCGTCAGGTCAAATCCGCTCATCTAGAAATTGGGGAGTACACATATGACGGTCTGGATAGTGGTGTCAATCCTTGTCGTGGTGCTGAGCCCTCTGGCATGGCTGCGTCCCTCGCGCCATCAGAGCGGGCGCATGGCCCTGCGCATGGAGGCGCGCCGCATCGGGCTGGCCATGCAACTGGCGCCCCAGCAATGGCCGCACTGGCTCAAGCAAGAGCCGCCGAGCCCCTGCGCGCAGTACTGCCGGCCACGACGCGGCAGTGCGCCGGCCCTCTGGAGTTACTGGCAGTTGGAGCCGGGGGTATGGGTCAACCAATGGCGCGAGGTGTGTGTGGATGAGAAGTTGTTGCCGCATTTTTCGACGCTGCCGGCCAACGTCTACAAGGTCGAGGCCGACAAGCAAATGATCGCCTTGTATTGGGGCGAGAAGGGCGACGCAAGTGTGTTGGAAAATATTGATGCGCTGCTCAAGGCGTTGGCCTGATTTAACCCACTCATTGTAGGAGCGAGCTTGCTCGCGAAAAGCCTGAGAGCGACGCGTTAAACCTGAGTCACCTGCGTTACGGTTGGCGATTTTCGCGAGCAAGCTCGCTCCTACAGAAAAACCAGAAGGCCGGGCAATAAAAAGCCCGATTCATCATCGGGCTGGAGCTGGCCAGGCAGGCCGGTAAATCTTTAAGTTGCGGTGAGCCTAGCCACCGATCCCTTTCTGTACAGCGGTTTTCCATATCTTTCCTATTATTGATCCTGTGAATATTCAAATATTGACGGGTTGCCATCCTGCGCTTCGGGTTCTGAACTGACTGGAAAGTCGCGTTTTTCCTAGCCTTTGGAGCGATTGACAATTGCCCGGAATTGGATGAAGGTGGCGTACCCAAATCAAACGGGCGTATGAATTGAGCGTTTGTCCTACAGACAGCTCGGACATAACCCCGACTATCGCACTGGCGGGTGTGCCTGGCGGATTGGCGTGAGCATTGATGCAGCTGTCAATGTCCAACCAGAGGCCAGCGTCCGGTGTGTACTGTTCAGCTTCCATATCGTGGAGATCAGTTGATGATTTACGAAGGTAAAGCCATCACGGTTAAGGCTCTTGAAAGTGGCATCGTCGAGCTCAAGTTCGACCTCAAGGGTGAGTCCGTCAATAAGTTCAACCGTCTAACCCTGAATGAATTGCGTCAGGCCGTAGACACCATCAAAGCAGATGCATCGATTAAAGGCGTGATCGTTTCCAGCGGCAAGGACGTATTTATCGTCGGCGCGGACATCACCGAATTCGTCGACAACTTCAAGCTGCCCGATGCCGAGCTGGTGGCTGGCAACCTCGAAGCCAACAAGATTTTCAGCGATTTCGAAGACCTCAACGTACCGACCGTTGCCGCGATCAATGGCATCGCGTTGGGCGGCGGCCTGGAAATGTGCCTGGCGGCCGATTTCCGCGTCATGTCCGCAACCGCCAAGATCGGCCTGCCTGAAGTCAAACTGGGCATCTACCCGGGCTTCGGCGGCACCGTGCGCCTGCCGCGCCTGATCGGGGCCGACAACGCTATCGAATGGATCGCCGCCGGCAAGGAAAACCGTGCTGAAGACGCGCTGAAAGTCGGCGCCGTCGATGCCGTGGTGGCTCCGGACAAACTGGCCGAAGCCGCGCTGAACCTGATCAAGGGCGCCATCAGCGGCGAATTTGACTACAAGGCCAAGCGTCAGCCGAAGCTGGAAAAACTCAAGCTCAACGCCATCGAACAAATGATGTCGTTCGAAACCGCCAAAGGTTTCGTGGCAGGCCAGGCCGGCCCGAACTATCCGGCGCCGGTTGAAGCGATCAAGACCATCCAGAAAGCCGCGAACTTCGGTCGCGACAAAGCCCTGGAAGTGGAAGCGGCAGGCTTCGTCAAACTGGCGAAAACCTCGGCTGCCCAAAGCCTGATCGGCCTGTTCCTGAACGATCAGGAGCTGAAGAAAAAGGCCAAGGCCTACGACGAAATCGCCCGCGACGTGAAACAGGCTGCCGTACTCGGCGCCGGTATCATGGGCGGCGGCATCGCTTACCAGTCGGCGTCCAAAGGCACGCCGATCCTGATGAAGGATATCAACGAGCACGGTATCGAGCAGGGCTTGGCGGAAGCCGCCAAGCTGCTGGTGGGCCGCGTTGATAAAGGTCGCATGACCCCGGCGAAAATGGCTGAAGTGCTCAACGGCATTCGTCCTACGCTGTCCTACGGCGATTTCGGCCACGTCGACCTGGTGGTCGAAGCGGTTGTCGAGAACCCGAAGGTCAAGCAGGCGGTACTCGCGGAAGTTGAAGCCCAGGTCAAGGACGACACCATCCTGGCGTCCAACACCTCGACCATTTCCATCTCGCTGCTGGCCAAGGCCCTCAAGCGTCCGGAAAACTTCGTCGGCATGCACTTCTTCAACCCGGTGCACATGATGCCGCTGGTGGAAGTGATTCGTGGCGAGAAGTCCAGCGAGGAGGCGATTGCCACCACCGTTGCCTACGCCAAGAAAATGGGCAAGAACCCGATCGTCGTTAACGACTGCCCGGGTTTTCTGGTCAACCGCGTGCTGTTCCCGTATTTCGGCGGTTTCGCCAAGCTGGTCAGCGCCGGTGTGGACTTCGTGCGCATCGACAAAGTCATGGAGAAATTCGGCTGGCCAATGGGCCCTGCGTACCTGATGGACGTAGTCGGTATCGACACCGGCCACCACGGTCGCGACGTGATGGCTGAAGGCTTCCCGGACCGCATGAAGGACGACCGCCGCTCGGCGATCGACGCGCTGTACGACGCCAAGCGCCTGGGCCAGAAGAACGGCAAGGGTTTCTACGCCTACGAGGCCGACAAGAAGGGCAAGCAGAAAAAAGTGGCCGACCCGTCGGTGCACGAAGTGCTGGCTCCGGTCATCTACGAACAGCGTGAGGTGTCAGACGAAGACATCATCAACTGGATGATGATCGCCCTGTGCCTGGAAACCGTGCGTTGCCTGGAAGACGGCATCGTCGAGACCGCCGCCGAAGCCGACATGGGCCTGGTGTACGGTATCGGTTTCCCTCCATTCCGTGGTGGTGCGCTGCGTTACATCGATTCGATCGGTGTGGCCGAGTTCGTTGCCCTGGCTGACAAATACGCTGATTTGGGCCCGCTGTACCACCCGACCGCGAAGCTGCGTGAAATGGCCAGGAACGGCCAGAGCTTCTTCGGTTAAGTGCCCAGACGACTAGAGCGAGAATATTTATGAGCTTGAATCCAAGAGACGTCGTGATTGTCGACTTCGGTCGCACGCCGATGGGCCGCTCCAAGGGCGGCATGCACCGCAACACCCGCGCCGAAGACATGTCGGCGCACCTGATCAGCAAACTGCTGGAACGCAACGTCAAGGTCGACCCGAACGAAGTCGAAGACGTGATCTGGGGCTGTGTGAACCAGACCCTGGAGCAGGGCTGGAATATCGCGCGCATGGCGTCGTTGATGACCCAGATCCCGCACACCGCGGCCGGCCAGACCGTGAGCCGCCTCTGCGGTTCGTCGATGAGCGCGCTGCACACCGCTGCGCAAGCGATCATGACCGGTAACGGCGATGTGTTCGTGGTCGGCGGCGTGGAGCACATGGGCCACGTCAGCATGATGCACGGCGTCGACCCTAACCCGCACATGTCGCTGTACGCGGCAAAAGCCTCGGGCATGATGGGGCTCACTGCGGAAATGCTCGGCAAGATGCACGGCATCACCCGTGAAGCCCAGGACGCGTTCGGCCTGCGTTCCCACCAACTCGCCCACAAGGCGACCGTGGAAGGCAAGTTCAAGGATGAAATCATCCCGATGAACGGCTACGACGAGAACGGCTTCCTGAAACTGTTCGACTACGACGAAACCATTCGTCCGGACACCACCCTGGAAAGCCTGGCGGCTCTGAAGCCGGCGTTCAATCCAAAGGGCGGCACCGTGACAGCCGGTACTTCGTCGCAAATCACCGACGGTGCCTCGTGCATGATCGTGATGTCGGCGCAGCGTGCCCAGGACCTGGGTATCCAGCCGCTGGCGGTGATTCGTTCGATGGCGGTGGCGGGTGTGGACCCGGCGATCATGGGCTATGGTCCGGTACCGGCCACACAAAAAGCCTTGAAGCGCGCGGGCTTGACCATCTCCGATATCGACTTCTTCGAGCTCAACGAAGCTTTCGCCGCACAGGCCCTGCCCGTGCTGAAAGATCTGAAAGTACTCGACAAGATGAATGAGAAGGTTAACCTGCACGGCGGCGCGATTGCCCTGGGCCACCCATTTGGTTGCTCCGGTGCACGCATCTCCGGCACATTGCTCAACGTGATGAAGCAAAATGGCGGCAACCTTGGGGTTGCAACCATGTGCATTGGTCTCGGCCAAGGCATTTCCACCGTCTTCGAACGCGTTTAACCGTTCGCTTGATGGAAGCCGGGGCCCAGTGCCCCGGTTTTTGTTTTTTGGATTTTTTTAATTTTTTTTCAACACATTTTGTAAGAGGGTCAGAGCATGAAAGTCGAACCAGGGCTCTACCAGCATTATAAAGGTCCGCAGTACCGCGTTTTCAGTGTGGCGCGGCATTCCGAGACCGAAGAAGAAGTGGTGTTCTACCAAGCCCTGTATGGCGAATACGGCTTTTGGGTGCGCCCCTTGAGCATGTTCCTGGAGACCGTCGAAGTTGACGGCGAGCAAGTCCCGCGCTTTGCTTTGGTGCAGCTCGAACCCAGTCTTTTTTCAGGGCAATAACGGCCGGTCGCGCAGAATGCTGCGCTTGACCTCACCTTGTTGCCACTATATATAGCGTTGCCGCGTCAGGCGCCAACTGCCTTTCACTTCTCGAATTCAGGAATTTTCCGATCCATGGGCAAATCGCTGGTCATTGTGGAATCCCCGGCTAAGGCCAAGACCATCAACAAGTACTTGGGCAACGAGTACGTGGTGAAGTCGAGTATCGGCCATATCCGAGACCTGCCCACCAGCGGTTCGGCTAGCGCCAGCAAGGAGCCAGCCGCCAAGCGCGGCAAGGCGGCTGCGGGCGAAGGTCCGGTACTCACGCCTAAAGAGAAAGCGCGCAAGCAGTTGGTCTCGCGCATGGGTGTGGACCCGGATCATGGCTGGAAGGCCAAGTATGAAATCCTTCCGGGCAAGGAAAAGGTCATCGAGGAGCTGCGCCGGCTCGCCAAGGATGCTGACACCATCTATCTCGCAACCGACTTGGACCGCGAGGGGGAAGCCATTGCCTGGCACCTGCGCGAAGCCATCGGCGGTGACGACAGCCGCTACAAGCGCGTGGTGTTCAACGAAATCACCAAGAAAGCCATCCAGGAAGCCTTCTCCAAACCGGGCGAGCTGGACATCGACCGTGTCAACGCCCAGCAGGCCCGGCGTTTCCTCGATCGCGTGGTGGGTTACATGGTCTCGCCACTGCTGTGGGCGAAAATCGCCCGTGGCCTGTCCGCCGGCCGTGTGCAATCGGTTGCGGTCAAGCTGGTGGTGGAGCGTGAGCGTGAGATTCGTGCGTTCAACCCCGAAGAATATTGGGAAGTCCACGCTGACCTCGGCACTGCCAAGGGCAACAACGTACGCTTTGAAGTGGCCCGCGAGAACGGCGAGGCGTTCAAGCCGCTGAATGAAGCCCAGGCCATGGCCGCGCTGGAAAAGCTCAAGGCCTCCAGCTACAGCATCGTCAAGCGTGAAGACAAGCCGACCAGCAGCAAGCCGTCGGCACCGTTCATCACCTCCACCCTGCAGCAGGCAGCAAGCAACCGCCTGGGCTTTGGTGTGAAGAAAACCATGATGATGGCTCAGCGTCTGTACGAAGCCGGCTACATCACTTACATGCGTACCGACTCCACCAACCTGTCGCAAGACGCAGTGGCGATGGCGCGCACTTATATTGAAAGCGAATTCGGCAAGAAGTACCTGCCGGAAAAGCCCAACGTCTACAGCAGCAAGGAAGGCGCACAGGAGGCTCACGAAGCGATTCGTCCTTCCGACGCCAACACCGAGCCCAGCAAGCTCAGCGGCATGGAGCGTGACGCCGAGCGCCTCTACGAGCTGATCTGGCGCCAGTTCCTGGCCTGCCAGATGCTGCCGGCGCAATACCTGTCCACCACCGTCACTGTGGCAGCCTCCGACTTTGAGCTGCGCGCCAAGGGCCGGATCCTCAAGTTTGACGGCTACACCCGCGTGATGCCGCAAATCGCCAAGCCGGGCGACGACGACGTGCTGCCGGATATGGCGCAGGGCGATACGTTGAAGCTGATCAAGCTTGATCCGTCCCAGCACTTCACCAAGCCGCCGGCGCGCTATTCGGAAGCCAGCCTGGTCAAGGAGATGGAAAAACGCGGTATCGGTCGTCCTTCGACCTATGCGGCGATCATCTCCACGATTCAGGACCGTGGCTACGTGGCGCTGCACAACCGTCGCTTCTATTCGGAAAAGATGGGCGACATCGTCACCGAGCGTCTGTCCGAGAGCTTCTCCAACCTGATGGACTACGGCTTCACCGCCGGCATGGAAGAGAACCTCGATGACGTCGCCCAGGGCGAACGCGACTGGAAAAACGTGCTGGACGAGTTCTACGGCGACTTCAAGAAGAAACTCGAAGTGGCCGAGAGCCCTGAGAGCGGCATGCGCGCCAACCAGCCGGTGATGACTGACATTCCGTGCACCACGTGTGGTCGGCCGATGCAAATCCGTACCGCCTCCACCGGCGTGTTCCTGGGCTGCTCGGGCTATAGCCTGCCGCCCAAAGAGCGCTGCAAGGCCACCGTCAACCTGGTACCGGGTGATGAAATCGCCGCCGATGACGAGGGTGAATCGGAGTCGTTGGTACTGCGCGGCAAGCACCGTTGCCCGATCTGCAGCACGGCGATGGACGCCTACCTGCTGGACGAGAAGCACAAGCTGCACATCTGCGGTAATAACCCGGATTGCAACGGTTACGAGATCGAAGAGGGCACTTACCGCATCAAGGGCTACGAAGGTCCGAGCCTGGAATGCGACAAGTGCGGCAGCGAAATGCAGCTCAAGACCGGCCGTTTCGGCAAGTTCTTCGGTTGCACCAACCCGACCTGCAAGAACACCCGCAAACTGCTGAAAAGCGGTGACGCGGCGCCGCCGAAGATGGACCCGGTGAAGATGCCCGAGCTCAAGTGCGAGAAGGTCAACGACACCTATATCCTGCGCGACGGCGCTTCGGGCTTGTTCCTGGCCGCCAGCCAGTTCCCGAAAAACCGCGAGACCCGTGCGCCGCTGGTGCTGGAGATCGTGCCGCACAAGGACGAGATCGATCCCAAGTACCACTTTCTGTGTGAAGCGCCGAAGAAGGACCCGGATGGTCGCCCAGCCGTGATCCGCTACAGCCGCAAGACCAAGGAGCAGTACGTGCAGACCGAAGTCGACGGCAAGCCTACTGGCTGGAAAGCGTTCTACGAAGGCGGCAAGTGGAAGGTCGAGGACAAGCGCCAGGGCGCTTGATTGAGTAATCCGGGAAATACAAAGGCCGCCTTCATAGGCGGCCTTTTCTTGGTGTAGGAGCGAGCTTGCTCGCGAAGGTCGTTAACGATGACGCGAGAAATCTGATACACAGTGGTGCTCTAAAGTTTTTCGCGAGCAAGCTCGCTCCTACAAGCCAGCATCACGCCTAATTCGTTGTGGAGATTGCCGTCATGGCCAACGAACTCTATACCCGTACCAATCAGAAAATTTATTTTGCGGGTTTGTCCCTGGAAGCCCTAGGCCGCGCCGAGGTGGGGAAGGAGATGAATGCCATCGCGCTGGTCCAGGCGGGGCGTGAAGCCGCTCTGTTTCACCTGTATGGCGCGTTGCTGGGGCTATGCCATGAAATTGCCGGGTTCTACCGCCTGCCCCAGGCAGGTTCGCCTCGGGCGGAAATGATCATGACCCGGGAAGTGCTGGAAACCATGGCTATCCCGGAATTGGCCGAGCTGGTGGAAATGGCCCAGAGCCCGGACAGTTGGGTAGCACGCCTGCTCAAGGCTCATGCCGACATGTTCCAGCCGCCCCGCGTTCCCCATGTACCCAAGGGGGATGTGACGCAGCCATTGATCGTGGCGGTTGCAGTGGAAGCGGATGAACCCAAGCCTTTGAGCCGCGAAGAGCTGGAAAGCTGGCGTCAGGAGCTGAAAAAGCTGGCATTGCGCTTTCGCGAAGGCCTGAACGAGTGCTGAGCGGGCAAGCCTGCACACGACAACACTGATATAATCCCGCGCTTTCGTGGAGAACAGACTTTTATGCCAACGTCCTTTCTGGAAATTGTTGAACTGCCTGACGGCCGAATCGAGCTGCGCCGGGCTGAGGATGAAGGTTCTCTGGTCACCCTGGACTTCTCCGAAGACGCAAAAGCGTTCCTGCAAGGCCAGCATGTGGAAGTGGCTAAAGCCATGTTGAGCGTTGGGGTGCAAATGGCCGGTCGCTTGGCTGAAGGCGAGCCGGAAAAGGAAGATGGCCCAAAGGTCCTTCACTGAGCCCGGTGTCACCCGCTCATTCCTTATCCCAGTCGAATATTCAAACTCTGCGCATCACCTGTGTGTGCGGCACTGATCAACTGCTGCTTGGCCGTTGCGTTCAACGGGTTCAGCCAGCTCACCACCGTATGGCTACGGCCAAGGCGCAAGGCTTCACAGGTCAACTGTTGAGCACTTTGCGCGCCCCGCGGTTGCAGCAACAGAATCCGTTCACGGTTGAGGCCGGCATCCCGTAGCCAGGCCTGGGTCAGGCTGGCGGGCGGGGCGATCAGCGTCAACCAGCGCGCATCCTGCTCCTCACTGAGTTCGCGCAGAATCGGCGCCAGCAGGCTCAAGCAGCTCCCGGCAGCACCACGCAACGACAATTCACTGAATACCTCGGGTTCGCAGCTCCAGGGCGCTTCGACCGTTTCCTTGAGGATGGGCGCGAGGGGCTGCGCCATAAAGGCCTCGAACAGCGACAGTTGTGTGTGTTGTGGGGTGTGCACGAGCTGCATGATGTCTCCTTTAGCGGCGAATGACGCCGACACTCAGGCCTTCGATCACCAGGTCCTGGTCTTTGAGGTTCACTTCAATCGGCGCGAACTCCGGGTTCTCGGCCATAAGCCAGACCTTGCTGCCTTCACGCTTGAAGCGTTTGACGGTGACTTCATCGCCGATCCTGGCCACGACGATCTGGCCATTGCGGGCTTCGCGGGTGGTGTGAACGGCCAGCAGGTCGCCGTCGAAAATGCCTACGTCCTTCATACTCATGCCGTGCACACGTAGCAGGTAGTCGGCGCGAGGATGGAAGAAGGTCGGGTTGATGTTGCAGGACTCCTCGACGTGCTGTTGCGCCAGGATCGGCGCGCCGGCGGCTACCCGACCAATGATCGGCAGGGTCGATTCGTCGGCCTTGGCTTCGAAGCCAGGGATGCGAATGCCGCGTGAAGCCCCTGGGGTCATCTCGATCGCGCCTTTGCGGGCGAGGGCCTTGAGGTGTTCTTCAGCGGCGTTGGGAGACTTGAAACCCAGTTCCAGCGCAATTTCGGCGCGTGTCGGCGGGTAACCGTTGTCATCAAGGCAGCGCTTGATAAAAGCCAGAATCTCAGCTTGGCGTGGCGTCAGTTTTAGCATGTTGATCGCTCTGTCTTTTTATACAGTGACTGGGATTATATACAGTGAATCGCGCTTGGCAATCATCCTTTTCTGCGCCTCCGCTGGACGGTCATTCATCACCTGCACTGCGAGGCGAAGACAGCGCTGCCTACAGACCGTGGAGGATGTGATTAAATAGCGACGAAACAGGTGACTGCCCGGCCGGAAAACGGCTCCGCAGGCTTGACAAGACATACCCTGAAACGTATGTTTCAAACAAGTGTTTGTCAGGCGGAGTAGCCATGGCCCAGTCGGAAACCGTTGAACGCATTCTCGATGCTGCCGAGCAGTTGTTCGCGGAAAAAGGATTTGCTGAAACTTCATTGCGGCTGATCACCAGCAAGGCTGGGGTCAACCTCGCCGCCGTGAACTATCATTTCGGCTCAAAAAAGGCCCTGATCCAGGCAGTGTTCTCGCGCTTTCTGGGGCCGTTCTGCGCCAGTCTTGACCGTGAACTTGAACGGCGCCAGGCCAAAGCCGACAACAAGCCGGGCCTGGAAGAGCTGCTGGAAATCCTGGTTGAGCAAGCCCTGGTGGTCCAACCGCGCAGCGGCAACGACCTGTCTATCTTCATGCGTCTGCTGGGTCTGGCGTTCAGCCAGAGCCAGGGCCACTTGCGACGTTACCTGGAAGACATGTACGGCAAGGTGTTCCGCCGCTATATGTTGCTGGTCAATGAAGCCGCCCCGCGTATTCCTCCGATCGAACTGTTCTGGCGCGTGCACTTCATGCTCGGCGCCGCCGCCTTCAGCATGTCCGGGATCAAGGCGTTGCGCGCGATTGCCGAGACCGATTTCGGCGTCAATACGTCCATTGAGCAGGTGATGCGCCTGATGGTGCCGTTTCTGGCCGCAGGCATGCGCGCCGAAACCGGTGTGACCGATCAGGCCATGGCCGTGGCCCAATTGCGCCCGCGCAGCAAATCCACTCCCACCCTCGCCAAGGTTTGACCGCTGCGGGTGTGCGTGGCCGCTTGCATCCGCTAAGCTAGCCGCCATGCCGATTTCAGCTATTTACGCGCAACCCGTTTTGCTTACCGTACCTGGTAGGAATGACGGGTTGTGCGCGTTATTTAAGGAAGGTTTATGACTGCTGCCCTGCAAGGTTCTCTGATGGTCGACGTGGCCGGTACCTGGCTGACGGCCGAGGATCGCCATCTGTTGCGCCAACCTGAAGTGGGCGGCCTGATCATTTTTGCGCGCAATATCGAGCACCCACGACAGGTCCGCGAGCTGAGCGCAGCAATTCGTGCGGTGCGCCCGGACCTGCTGCTGGCGGTCGACCAGGAAGGCGGACGCGTGCAGCGCCTGCGCCAGGGCTTCGTACGCTTGCCGGCCATGCGCGCGCTGGCGGACAACCCCAACGCCGAGTACCTGGCCGAACAGTGTGGCTGGGTCATGGCCACCGAAGTACTGGCCGTAGGCCTCGACCTGAGTTTCGCGCCGGTGCTGGACCTCGATTACCAGCGCAGCGCCGTGGTCGGCACCCGTTCGTTCGAAAGCGATCCCGAGCGCGCTGCCGTGCTCGCCGGCGCTTTTATCCGTGGAATGAACAGCGCCGGCATGGCCGCCACCGGCAAGCACTTCCCCGGTCATGGCTGGGCCGAGGCAGATTCCCATGTTGCAATTCCCAATGACGAGCGCAGCCTGGAACAGATTCGCGCCAATGACCTGGTACCGTTCGCACGCCTGAGCAAGCAGTTGGCCGCCGTGATGCCGGCGCATGTGATCTACCCGCAGGTGGACAGCCAGCCCGCCGGCTTCTCACGCCGCTGGTTGCAGGAGATCCTGCGCGACGAGCTGCAGTTCGACGGGGTGATCTTCAGTGATGACCTATCCATGGCCGGTGCCCATGTGGTGGGCGATGCGGCCAGTCGTATCGAGGCGGCACTGACGGCGGGTTGTGACATGGGGCTGGTATGCAACGACCGTGCGGCTGCCGAATTGGCGCTGAGCGCGGCGCAGCGAATGAGGGTCACACCGTCGGCGCGCATTGCGCGTATGCGTGGGCAGGCGGTTGCATCGACTGATTACAAACAGGATCCACGCTGGCTGACGGCCCTCACAGCGTTGCGAGACGCTCAGTTGATTGAATAAACGTCGCCTGTGCTGTTGACGAGGCTTGGTGTAGGAAGCGTCTGGATGTGGCTGTAGCTGTCTCTTACCGCAGTGTAAGAGTTGCCCTGCTTTAAAACCCGTTGCTGACCGCTGTAGAGTTCTGTCCCATGAATGACCTGATTGCACGTATCGTTGAGTTGGATTGGCAGGAGTTCTTTGACTCTCGTTCGCTGGAGCGCGGGTTTGAGTATGCTGGCGAAAATCGTCTTGAGATCAAAGAGTTCGGACATAACAGACTGATTGCACATTGCAGGGGGTCTGGCCGCAATGTCTATAGTCTGGCGATTACTCTGGAGGGGGCCACATCCCGTTGGACGGGCATCAGATGCGTGTGCTCTTGCCCTGTGGCGATCAATTGCAAGCACGCCGCTGCGGCCCTGTTTACGTTGACCGCGCTGTATGAAGAGCTGAACGAACCGAAAAAGCAGGTGGCTGACCGCCTGAGCCCGCAGCTCGAAAGCTGGCTTGAGACTATCCCCAAGCCCGGCCAGGAGGGTGAGACTCAGCCCAAGAATACCGGTACCTGCTTGCTGTACCAAATCACTCCCGATGTGTATTCCAATGGCTGGTCATTGGAAGTGTACCGGGCGCGCGTGACGAAAAAAGGTGACTACAGCGATATCAAGCCGCTGTATTCGATGGACGAAACATTGCGGCGTGCCCCTGGCTATATGCATGAGCTGGATACGCGGATTGGTCGACTGCTGATGCTGGGCCGGTCTTATGGGAGCTATGGCAGCAGCTTTCAGTTGGCCGGCGGGATGGGGGCCGAAATTCTCCAATTGGCGCTGAAAACCCAGCGCTTGTTTCTTGAGCTGAGCCCAGGACTGGCGCTTAACCCTGGCCCGGCCTGCGCCGCTCGTTTTGATTGGGCCGTGATGCCCGATGGCAATTATTTGCCCCGCTGGGTCAGCGACAAGCGCGAGTTGGACGAAGTGCTACCCCTCAAGCCGCTTCATTATCTTGACCTCGATAACATGACGATCGGGGTGGTCGAGCACGGGTTGGATGAAAATCTGGCCATGCATCTTTGCGCCTTGCCGGTGATTCCAGCTGATCAAGTCGCCTTATTCAGTCATCGCATCAGCGCGGCGTCCAAGGCGATTCCTCCGCCGCACGAGCTGACCGAGCGCGTCGTGGATACGTTGGAGCCTCAAGGGTGTCTCACATTGGGAAGCGACGAATCCTACGTGTACAGCCAGGCCGACTATCGGCGGATGCCCACCCTGGAACACCGCGCCGCCCTGGCTTTTCGTTACGACACAAGCCAGGTCAGCGGCAAGGGCACTGAGGACATCCTGGTTCTCAACGGCACCGAAACCCAACGCATCCAACGCAAGCCCGCGGCTGAAAAAGCCTTGCGCAAGACGCTCACGAAAATCGGCTTTAAAACGGTCAATCGCAAAAGCGGTGCACTGCCTGTCGGTGCAGGAGAGATGTTCGACCTACCCAACGATGAAGCCTGGCTGGCTTTTATTGAAAGCCAGCTGCCGGTTCTGCGTGAAGCAGGGTGGGACGTCGTCATTCATCCGGGATTTTATTACAATGTGGAGGCTGTTGACGGCTGGTACGCGGACATTGAAGAGTCATCCGCTCACGAGTGGTTCGACCTTGAGCTGGGCATTGAGGTCAATGGCGAGCGGCACAGCCTGTTGCCCATCATGCTCGACTTGATGCGGCGTCAACCCAAGCTGCTTGACGCCACCTACATGGCCGAACGTGATGATGATGAGCGCGTGTTGGTCAGTTTAGGGCCGCGCACTCATACCAAAGTTGCGCTGCCCTACGGTCGTATCAAGCCTCTGATGGCGACCCTCGGCGAACTCTACCTGCGCGCACCTGAAGGCGACGCACTGCGGCTGAGTGCGCCGGATGCGGCAAGGCTCAGTAACCTGGATGCACTGCCTCTGGTCTGGCAGGGCGGCGAGCGACTGCGTGATTTTGCCAAGCGTCTTAAAGAATCCATACACGTTCATGTACCGGCTCCTCAGGGCCTGAACGCGGAACTGCGCGGCTATCAGCTCGAGGGTCTGAACTGGATGCAAACCCTGCGCGAGCTGCAGGTGGGCGGGATTCTTGGAGATGACATGGGCCTGGGCAAAACCCTGCAAGCCCTTGCACACCTGCTCTGTGAAAAACAGGCCGGGCGCTTGCAGGCCCCCGCTCTTGCGGTGATGCCAACCAGCCTGATCCCGAACTGGATGGACGAAGCCGCACGGTTCACGCCACAGCTCAAAGCCCTGGCGCTGCACGGCGCGCGCCGTCAGGCTGACTTCACGAGCTTGACCGATTACGACCTGGTACTCACCACCTACGCACTGTTGCCGCGAGACCTTGAAGTCCTGCAGGCTCAGCGCTGGAGCGTGTTGATTCTTGACGAAGCGCAAAATATCAAGAACCCCAACAGCAAGGCGGCCCAGGCTGCTCGTCAGTTGGAGGCTGGCCAGCGCTTGTGCTTGAGCGGTACACCGTTGGAAAACCACCTGGGCGAGTTGTGGTCATTGTTTCACTTCTTGTTGCCGGGTTGGTTGGGGGATAGCAAGACCTTCAATCGCGATTACCGCACGCCCATCGAGAAGCACGGCAACGCTCAGCGTATGCAGCACCTCACTGCGCGTATCAAGCCGTTTCTATTACGGCGTAAAAAGGAGCAGGTTGCCACGGAGTTACCGCCCAAGTCTGAAATCGTGCATTGGGTCGAGCTGAGCGACGCACAGCGGGATGTCTACGAAACCGTGCGTGTGGCCATGGATAAAAAGGTTCGCGATGAAATCAGTCGCCACGGGGTGGCCCGCAGCCAGATCATCATTCTTGAAGCCCTGCTCAAACTACGCCAGGTGTGCTGTGACCTGCGGTTGGTCAAATCGGCACCGACGACCAAGGCTGCAAAGGCTGATACTGGCAAGCTGGCTAGCTTGATGGAAATGCTTGAAGAGCTGCTCGGCGAAGGACGGCGAGTTCTGCTGTTTTCGCAGTTCACCTCGATGCTTGCGTTGATTGAACAAGAGCTCAAACAACGCGGGGTTGAGTACTCGCTCCTGACGGGTGACACCCTTGATCGGCGTACGCCCGTGAAAAACTTCCAGGACGGCAAGACACCATTATTCCTGATCAGCCTGAAGGCGGGCGGGACGGGCTTGAACTTGACCGCTGCGGATACCGTGATCCATTACGATCCGTGGTGGAATCCGGCGGTGGAAAGCCAGGCCACCGACCGTGCCTATCGCATCGGGCAGGACAAGCCGGTGTTCGTCTACAAGATGATTGCCCGGGGCACGGTGGAGGAAAAAATTCAGGCGTTGCAGTTGGAAAAGGCTGCATTGGCCGATGGGGTGCTGGAAGGTGGCGCCAGTGCGGGTTGGAAGCTGGAGCAGCGGGATATTGAAGCGCTGTTTGCGCCTTTGCCTGGCTGACGACCGCGGCGCGCCCTTCGGGGGGCAAGCCCCCTCCCACACTGGACCGCGTTCACCCTGAAGAAACGCGGTCAAATGTGGGAGGGGGCTTGCCCCCGATGGCGATCCAACAGTCAGCGCTTTTCCTGCTTATTGGGCAACGGCGCAAACAGCGCCTCGATATCCTCATTACCCAACTGCCAGTCCCCAGTCGTACGTCCATCCAGTACACCCGCCGCCAGGTCGGATTTCTCCTTCTGCAAGTGCTGGATTTTCTCCTCCACCGTGCCCCGGGCAATCATCTTGTACACGAACACCGGCTTTTCCTGCCCGATGCGATAGGCACGGTCGGTGGCCTGGTTTTCGGTGGCGGGGTTCCACCACGGGTCGTAGTGGATCACAGTATCCGCTTCCGTCAGGTTCAGGCCGACGCCGCCGGCTTTCAGGCTGATCAGAAAAATCTGCAGCTTGCCGCTCTGAAAGTCCTTCACCGGCGTGCGCCGATCACGGGTCTGGCCGGTCAGCAAGGCGTAGGCGATTTCGCGTTTCTTCAGCTCAGCCTCAATCAAGCTCAGCATCGAGGTGAACTGCGAGAACAAGAGTATCCGCCGTCCCTCGGCAAACAATTCCTCGAGCATCTGCATCAAGCTGTCGAGCTTGCCAGAGCTGCTGCCACGGGCGGGCAGGCTGGCGTCGTTGACCAGGCGCAGATCGCAGCACACCTGGCGCAGCTTGAGCAGGGCTTCAAGAATGATGATCTGGCTGCGCGCCACGCCCTTGCGGGTAATCTCGTCGCGGACTTTTTTATCCATGGCCAGGCGCATGGTTTCGTACACGTCACGCTGTGCTTCGTTAAGGTCGACCCAATGGATGATCTCGGTCTTGGGCGGCAGTTCCGTGGCCACCTGTTCCTTGGTGCGGCGCAGCAGGAACGGTTTGATCCGACCGTTGAGGTGCTGCAGTCGCACGTCACTGGCGCGTTTTTCTATGGGCACGCGGTAATCGCGGTTGAAGCTTTTCACATCGCCCAGCCACCCCGGCAGCAGAAAGTGGAACAGCGACCACAATTCGCCCAAGTGGTTTTCCAGTGGTGTTCCGCTCAGGCACAGGCGCTGCCGAGCGTTTAGCTCGCGGGCCGCTTGGGCCGCCTTGCTGGTAGGGTTTTTGATGTACTGGGCTTCATCGAGGATCAATACATGCAAGGGCAGGGCGGCGAGGACGTCGATGTCCTTGGGCAGCAGGGCGTAGGTGGTCAGCAGCAGATCATAGTCCTGCAGGTTGGCGAAATGCTTCTTGCGCCCGGCACCGTACAGCGCCTGCACCCTCAATTGCGGGGTGAAATGCGCCGCCTCATCGAGCCAATTGGGGATCAGGCTGGTAGGCATGACTACCATGCACGGCCTGTCCAGGCGCCCGGCGGCTTTCTCCGTAAGAATATGCGCCAAGGTCTGCAAGGTTTTACCCAGGCCCATGTCATCCGCAAGAATCCCACCCACCTCCAATTGGCGCAGCGACTGCATCCAGCTCAAGCCTTCGAGTTGGTAAGGACGCAAGGTTGCGTTCAAGCCTTCAGGCGCCACGCAGGTGAAATCCTTGATGTCGCGCAGGCGCTGGGCAAAGTTGCGGATCTTCTCGCCGCCTTCCCATTGCAGCGGCAGGTCTTCCAGCGGGTTAAGGCGAATTGCATCGGCCTTGGCCAGGCGCAACGTCGTGGTGCCGGGTTCCTGCAGGTAGAACTCGCCGAGGGTTGCCAGCACCGGTTTCAAGCGTCCATAAGGCAGCGCCACCTGCAGCGGACCGTGGCCGTTGGGCAGGCCGGGGATATTCACCAGGATCAATTCATCATCGCGACGCCGGGCGAGTTTTTCCGGATTGAGGATCTCGGTGTGGGAACGCATCAAGTTGAGCAGGATCGGCAGCAGGCTCAGGCGTTCTCCGTTGACGATAATCCCAAGCTCCAGGTCGAACCAGTCACGCTCGGGGGCTTCATCGACGCTGGCGTACCAGTCGTCCACAGGGCTCAGGTCGAAACCGAAGTCTTCATCAATCTGCAGCTCCCAGCCCTCGGCCAGCAACGCGGGAGATGCGTTGAGGGTGAAGTTCAGCCAGGCGCTGTCATTGACCATCTCGAACAGGTCGCCGGCACTCTCCGGCAGGGCCTTGCTCTGGCGCGTGGCGATCTTGAAGCCGAGCAGGCGCATTTGCTCGCGATAAGGTTGTTCCAGTTCCGGATGGCGCTTGATGCGCAGGCTCTGGGTTTCCTGGCGCACGATAATATCGGCGTTCTTCTGTCCGCTGACGTAATTGCCCAGATAGTTGAACGACAGTGCCGCGCGATGCTGGATGTAACGCTGCATCTTGCCATTGCGCGGCTCGAACGCGCTGAACTCCACGCTGGCCAGCCAGAGGCGCGGCACGGGGCGCACATCTTCCATGACCACCTGCGGCAGCACCACGCGGTTATCCAGCACCGCCTGGAGTTTTCCCAGCAGTTCGGCATCCTGGGCCGCCGCCGGGTAGGCCAGGGTTTCCTGAACCTTGAGCAGCACCGCAGCGATGTGTTTGCAGTTGGTGTGCACCGGGCAGGTACAGCGGCTGTCCACCAGGATCAGCATGCCCTTGGCCGATTCGCGCAACGAGATGGTTTGCCGGTACACGTTGCCGCCCGAACCTTCGCAACTGGCCGTGATGGTGCTGTCGCCGGACTCGACGATGCGCACCCGATTCTCCAGCGCGTAACGCCGCCCGCGCTCCAGGCTTTGCTCCTTGAAGCGATTGGCCCACGAAGGGGCCAGGGGTTTGGTCAGCGATGACGTCAGGGGCATGGCGCTGGATCAGTCCTGCAGGTCGGGCGGTGGTGCGCTGGGGGGCTTGGCGGTCAGCGAGGTGATCTTGATCAGCAGCGCCAAGTGGCCGCCATCCAGGTAATTGAGCTGGTTGTTCTTGGTGCGTACATCCTTCTGGCTCAAGTGTTCGCTGGCGATCACGCTGCCGTTGCTGTCGAACTGGTTGATCCAGAAGTCGGCATCGATGTCGGTGAAACGCCCCAGTTGCAGGTTCAGTACGCCTTCGATAGGGAACTGGCCGAATTGCTCCTGGCCGTCGGTGATCGCGATTTTCACCGGCTGCTCGCCCAGGTTCTGTTTCCATGCCTTGTGCGCGAGCACGGTGTAACTGGAATCGGCGCGCAGCTTGTCGACGATGCTGCCCAGGCGCGGCGGGCTCATTCGCTCGCCCAGACGCGGCGCACCGCCATCCCAGTTTTCCGGGGCGGCGCGGCTGTTGATCACCGGCTCTGCATTCTGGCGCACCAGGATCATTTCCACCTGGTAGGGGCTGTCGGCAAAGGCCGAAGGCGCGAGTACCACCAACAACAGGCTCAGAATGCGGAACACGCGCATGGAGGCGTCCTTCAAGCAGATTTCGGGATGAGGCGCTCAAACAGCGCCTCCAGGGTATTGAAGCGTTCTTCGGCACGTTCCATCGGCACCATGAACTTGAACAGCGTAGCCCCTTCGAACTTGTAGCGGTTGGGCTGGCCCTGGATCAGCTTGATCAGTACCAGCGGGTCCACCGGTGTCTGCGCTTCGAACTCGATACGCCCGCCTTGCGGCCCGGCGTCGACCTTCTTGATGCCCAGCTGCTCGGCCTGCAATTTGAGCAGGGTCAGGCGCACCAGGTTCTTGGTCGGTTCCGGCAACAGGCCGAAGCGGTCGATCATTTCCACCTGCAGGTCCTTGAGACCTTCTTCGTCGGTGGCCGAGGCGATGCGCTTGTACAGGATCAGCCGCGCATGCACATCCGGCAGGTAGTCTTCGGGAATCAGCGCCGGCAAGCGCAGGTTGATCTCCGGGCCGCCCCCCAGCGGTTGATCGAGGTTCGGTTGCTCGCCCTTGCGAATGGCTTTCACCGCGCGCTCGAGCATTTCCATGTACAGGGTGAAACCCACGGCCTGGATCTGGCCGCTCTGGCCGTCGCCGAGCAGTTCGCCGGCACCACGGATTTCCAGGTCGTTGGTGGCCAGTACAAAACCGGCGCCCAGATCCTGGGTGTTGGCGATGGCTTCCAGGCGCTTTTCCGCGTCGCTGGTAATTTGCTGGCGCGGCGGCGTCAACAGGTAGGCATACGCTTGGTGGTGACTGCGCCCGACCCGGCCGCGCAGTTGATGCAGCTGCGCCAGGCCGAACTTGTCGGCGCGCTCGATGATGATGGTGTTGGCGCTCGGCACGTCGATGCCGGTCTCGATGATGGTCGAGGCGATCAGCACGTTGAAGCGCTTGTGGTAGAAGTCGCTCATTACCTGTTCGAGTTCGCGCTCGCGCATCTGCCCGTGGCCGATGGCGATGCGCGCTTCCGGCACCAGTTCGGCGAGGTCGGCGGCGCATTTCTCGATGGTCTTGACGTCGTTGTGCAGGTAGTAAACCTGGCCGCCGCGCAGCAGTTCACGCAGCAGCGCTTCCTTGACCGTGCTTTTGTTCTGCTCCATCACAAAGGTGCGCACCGACAGGCGGCGCGCCGGCGGCGTGGCGATGATTGACAGGTCGCGCATGCCCGACACTGCCATGTTGAGCGTGCGTGGGATCGGCGTCGCGGTCAGCGTAAGAATGTCGACTTCGCTGCGCAGGTTTTTCAGCTGTTCTTTTTGACGCACGCCGAAGCGGTGTTCTTCGTCGATGATCACCAGGCCCAGGTTCTTGATCTTCACATCGTCCGACAACAGCTTGTGGGTGCCGATGACGATGTCGATCTTGCCTTCCGCCAGGTCGGCGATGGCGGCGTTCACTTCCTTGGCGGACTTGAAGCGGCTCATCACTTCGACGCTCACCGGCCAATCGGCAAAGCGGTCGCGAAAGCTGTTGTAGTGCTGCTGCGCGAGCAGGGTGGTCGGCACCAGGATCGCCACTTGCTTGCCGCCATGTACCGCGATGAAGGCGGCGCGCATCGCCACTTCGGTCTTGCCGAAGCCCACGTCGCCGCAGACCAGGCGGTCCATCGGCTTGGGCGCGAGCATGTCGGCGCGCACGGCTTCGATGGTGGTTTGCTGATCCGGGGTTTCTTCGAATGCGAAGCCGGCGCTGAAGGTGGCGTAGTCGGCTTTAGGGTCAGCGAACGCATAGCCCTCCCGCGCGGCACGGCGGGCATAGATGTCGAGCAGTTCGGCAGCCACGTCGCGCACCTGCTCGGCGGCCTTGCGCTTGGCTTTCTGCCAGGTCTCGGAGCCCAGGCGGTGCAACGGCGCCAGGGCGTCATCGCTGCCGGTGTAGCGGGCGATCAGGTGCAGGCTGGCCACCGGCACGTAGAGCTTGGCGCCCTCGGCGTATTCCATGGTGAGGAATTCGGCCGCCTGGTTGTCGATCTCCAGGGTCTGCAGGCCCAGGTAGCGGCCCACGCCGTGGTCGATGTGCACCACCGGGGCGCCTTCGCGCAGCTCGGTGAGGTTCTTGATCACCGCGTCGTTGTTGGCGTCGGCGCGTTTTTCGCGACGGCGACGCTGCATCACGCGCTGGCCGAACAGCGGGCTCTCGGCAATCAGGGCCAGGGCCGGGTCGTCCAGCAGCAGCCCTTCGTCCAGCGGTGCGATGGTGATCGCCAGGCGCTCTTTGCTGGCGACAAAATCCGGCCAACTGTCGACGGTTTTCGGCCGCAGCTTAAGGCGTTCCAACAGCTCCAGCAGCACTTCGCGACGCCCGGCGGATTCGGCGGTAAACAGCACGCGGCCGGGGAAGTCGCCAAGGAAGTTGGACAACGCTTCCAGCGGTTGCGTGGCCTTGGCCTGGATCGCCAAATCGGGCAGCACGCTCGCCGGGAAGCGCTCGCGGCCACTGCCGGCGTCCACATCCTGCTGGCTGGCCACAACGCGCGGCCAGTTTTTCAGGCGGGCGAAGCAGTCTTCCACCGGCAGGAACAATTCGGCAGGCGGCAATAAAGGCCGGGACGGGTCAACGCGGCGCTCTTCGTAGCGGTTGCGCACGTCGTTCCAGAAGTTTTCCGCCGCCTGTTCGATGCCCGGCAGCGAGAACACCTGGGTGTCCTGAGGCAGGTAATCGAAGAGGGTAGAAGTTTCGTCGAAGAACAGCGGCAGGTAGTACTCAATACCCGCCGGCGTAATCCCGCTGCTCAGGTCCTGGAAAATCGGACAGCGACGGAAGTCCACGTCGAAGCGCTCACGAAAGCGCGCCTTGAAGCGCGTGACCGCGTCCTTTTGCAGCGGGAATTCACGGGCCGGCAGCAGCTTGACCGACTCCACCTTGTCGATGGAGCGCTGGTTTTCCGGGTCGAAGGTGCGCAGCGTCTCGATTTCATCATCGAACAGGTCGATGCGATACGGCACCTTGCTGCCCATCGGGAACAGGTCGATCAGCGCACCGCGCACCGCGAATTCACCGTGCTCGTACACCGTGTCGACGCAACGGTAGCCGCTGGCTTCCAGACGCGTGCGCATCTGTTCCACGTCGAGCTTCTGACCGATGTCCAGCACCAGGCTGCTGCCCAGCAGGAACTTGGTCGGCGCCAGGCGATGCAGGGCGGTGGTGATCGGCACCACCAGCACGCCGTGGGCCAGTTCCGGCAGGCGGTACAGGCTGGCGATGCGCTGGGAGATGATGTCCTGGTGCGGCGAGAACAGGTCGTAGGGCAGGGTTTCCCAGTCGGGGAAATGCAGCACCGGCAAATCGGGGGCGAAGAAGCTCAACTCCTGCTCCAACCGTTCGGCGCTTTGGCTGTCGGCGGTAAGCAGCAGGGTAAAGCGCTTGGCTGCGCTGGCAGCCTCGGCAATGGCCAGGCTCAGGGCGGCACCGGGCAGGTTGCCCCAGTGCTGTTTACCTGCCGCGGCAGGGAGTAGCGGTAGACGCAGAACGGGCACGGAAGGTTGAGCTCCAAGCGTTGCGACAAAGTCGGTAATTGTAACGGCCCCAGGTGCCGCCTGTCAGTTGCTGACTGTGCCTATTACGGTTTGTTGAAAATGTAGTGGCTAAGACAAACAATCGCCGGTTTTGACTCAATATGTAGTGCCAAAATGCGCGAATGTTTTGGAGGGTTACGGACAAGTCGAGCTGCTCGCCAAACGAGTGGCCTTCTGGAACCCGCGTGTTTCCTGGGCTGTAGCGGGGTGGTATTTTTTTGCAAGGGCTTTTTATTGCCTGTCGCGCATTGCTCAACGGTCAGTCGGACGACATAATGTAGCCCCTTTTTTCAGCCCCTACATGTGGAAGGTTCCCGTGACTCAGAAGCCCGACCAGTGTCTTGGTGAATGGATCGACCGTGAAGCACTCGCAGAAGCGATGATTCCGCTTATCGGCCAGTTGTACCGCAATAACAATGTGGTGAGCTCGATCTATGGCCGCAGCCTGATCAACCAGTCTGTCATCGCGATTCTCAAGGCGCACCGCTTTGCGCGCCACCGCTCTGCCGACGACAGCGAACTCTCCGTCCACGAAACATTCCCACTGCTCAAAGCCATGAGCGAGCTCAAGCTCGGCGCGGCTTCGGTCGACCTGGGCAAGCTGGCGTACAAATTCCGCAAGGAAGGCGCCGGTCGCAGTGCCGAGCAGTTCGTGCGTGAAGAAATGGCCGAGGTGGTCGGCCAGCAAAACGCCGCAGCCCGTAAAGGCACCGACGTTGTGCTGTACGGCTTCGGTCGTATCGGCCGCCTGCTGGCGCGCATCCTGATCGAAAAAACCGGCGGCGGCGACGGCCTGCGCCTGCGTGCCATCGTGGTGCGCAAAGGCGCCGAGAACGACCTGACCAAGCGCGCCAGCCTCTTGCGCCGCGACTCGGTACACGGTCCGTTCAACGGCACCATCGTCATCGACGAGGAAAACAACACCATCACCGCCAACGGTAACCTGATCCAGGTGATCTACGCGAAGAACCCGTCCGAGGTGGATTACACCCAGTACGGCATCAAGGACGCCCTGCTGGTGGACAACACCGGCGTATGGCGTGATGCCGAGGGCCTGGGCCAGCACCTGGCCTGTCCGGGTGTCGACCGCGTTGTCCTGACCGCGCCTGGCAAGGGCAAGCTCAAGAACATCGTGCACGGTATCAACCACGCCGAAATCACCGCTGACGACAAGATCGTGTCCGCCGCTTCCTGCACCACCAACGCCATCGTGCCGGTGCTCAAAGCCGTGAATGACAAGTTCGGCATCGTCAACGGCCACGTCGAGACCGTCCACTCGTACACCAACGACCAGAACCTGATCGATAACTTCCACAAGGGCGACCGCCGTGGCCGCAGCGCCGCGCTGAACATGGTGATCACCGAGACCGGTGCCGCCACCGCTGCCGCCAAGGCTCTGCCTGAGCTGGCCGGCAAGCTGACCGGTAACGCGATCCGCGTGCCGACGCCGAACGTGTCGATGGCCATTCTCAACCTGAACCTTGAGAAAGCCGCCAGCCGTGAAGAGATGAACGAGTACCTGCGCTACATGGCGCTGCACTCCGATCTGCACAAGCAGATCGACTTCGTCAATTCCCAGGAAGTGGTGTCCACCGACTTCGTCGGCTCGCGCCACGCCGGTGTGGTGGACGCCGAAGCGACCATCAGCCAGGACAACCGCGTTGTGCTGTACGTGTGGTACGACAACGAGTTCGGCTACAGCTGCCAGGTGGTTCGCGTGATGGAAGATATGGCTGGGGTCAACCCGCCGGCGTTTCCGCGCTAAGCCTGAGTGTTGAATGAAAGAGCCCCGACTGGTTCGGGGCTTTTTTGTGCTTGGGAGGGCCTCATCGGGGGCAAGCCCCTCCCACATTTGAATGTATTCACAAATCAAACTGTGGGAGGGGGCTTGCCCCCGATGGCGGTGCTACAGCCGACACATCAATCCAGCAACTTGTCGCGCAACTCATCAGACAGCCCTTCAGGTGCCAGCCAGATACCCAGGTAAGCCCTCGCCAGCGCATCATCGCTACTGCTGAACACCACCTGGCCATTGATCTCCAGGTTCAAGCCTCGGCCCGGGCGAAAATCCAGGGCGTAACGATCGCCGCTGCGAATATCACGAAAGCGGGCGTGCAGTTTGTCGATATCAGGCTTCAGGCGGGGGTTGGTTTGCTGGCGTTCCAGCGTAGTCGTGGCCGCCTTGATCACATCACCACGGTCGATATCGCGAAAGTAATACAGCGCCAGGCGCAGCGATTTTTGCTGCTCCCAGGCCTGTTTTGCGGTCAGATCCTGTGGGCCATACAGCGCCGCCGCATACACATCCGCCCAGAGATAGTTGAGTACCGCCTGGTTTTTCAGCGCCAGCCCCTCGACCTGCGTGGGGAAGCCAGCCTGCTTGAGTCGGTCCACATCACTGGCCTGGGCCGTGATTGACATCATCAGCATCAAACCGATAAAGAGTTGTCGCATAATGGCTGATCCTTGAATCGACGCTGATTTGCGCCCTGTTAGTATGGCAATACTGGCCTACGACGCGACCAAGGGTTAATGTGCGCGGCGTTGAGCCTTATATAGACTGTGCCCCGGTTCACACACTTGAGCCAAATTGTCCTTCATGCCCGCTGGCCGCGGCATGATTTAGCCAGGCGTCCAACCGTACGCCTGGCCTGTTCTGAGGAGTACGCATGGCTGTCTACAACTACGACGTGGTGGTACTGGGTTCCGGCCCGGCTGGAGAAGGCGCGGCGATGAACGCTGCCAAGGCAGGGCGCAAGGTGGCGATGGTCGACAGCCGTCGCCAGGTCGGCGGTAACTGCACCCACCTGGGTACCATCCCGTCCAAGGCGTTGCGTCACTCCGTGCGCCAGATCATGCAATTCAACACCAATCCGATGTTCCGGGCGATTGGCGAGCCGCGCTGGTTCTCGTTCCCGGACGTGCTCAAAAGCGCCGAGAAAGTCATCTCCAAGCAAGTCGCTTCGCGTACCGGCTACTACGCCCGTAACCGCGTCGACCTGTTCTTCGGCACCGGCAGCTTCGCCGATGAGCAAACCGTCGAAGTGGTCTGCGCCAACGGCGTGGTCGAGAAACTGGTGGCCAAGCACATCATCATTGCCACCGGCTCGCGCCCGTACCGTCCGGCGGACATCGATTTCCACCACCCGCGTATCTACGATAGCGACACCATCCTGAGCCTGGGCCACACCCCGCGCAAACTGATCATCTATGGCGCCGGCGTGATCGGCTGTGAATACGCCTCGATCTTCAGCGGCCTGGGTGTACTGGTGGAACTGGTGGATAACCGTGACCAGTTGCTGAGCTTCCTCGACTCGGAAATCTCCCAGGCGTTGAGCTATCACTTCAGCAACAACAACATCACCGTGCGCCACAACGAAGAGTACGAGCGCGTCGAAGGCCTGGACAACGGGGTGATCCTGCACCTCAAGTCCGGCAAGAAGATCAAGGCCGACGCTTTGCTGTGGTGCAACGGGCGTACCGGCAACACCGACAAGCTGGGCATGGAAAACATCGGGGTCAAGGTCAACAGCCGTGGCCAGATCGAGGTGGACGAGAACTACCGCACCTGCGTGACCAACATCTACGGCGCCGGTGACGTGATCGGCTGGCCAAGCCTGGCCAGCGCCGCCCATGACCAGGGCCGTTCGGCGGCCGGCAGCATTGTCGACAACGGCAGCTGGCGTTACGTGAACGACGTGCCGACCGGGATCTACACGATTCCCGAGATCAGCTCGATCGGCAAGAACGAGCACGAACTGACCAAGGCCAAGGTGCCTTACGAAGTGGGCAAGGCGTTCTTCAAGAGCATGGCGCGTGCGCAGATTGCCGGTGAGCCGCAGGGCATGCTGAAGATCCTGTTTCACCGCGAAACCCTGGAAGTGCTCGGCGTACATTGCTTCGGCTACCAGGCGTCGGAGATCGTGCACATTGGCCAGGCCATCATGAACCAGCCGGGTGATCTGAATACGCTCAAGTATTTCGTCAACACCACGTTCAACTACCCGACCATGGCGGAAGCCTATCGGGTAGCGGCCTACGACGGCCTCAACCGGCTTTTTTGAGCGGCTCCGGCCGGTGGCCTGAGCCGGCCGGGGAGACCGATTTCAGTAATTCCCGAGGGTGGCAGTGGCCAAACCGGGAAAGTCTGTAATCAGGCTATCTACGCCGAAGTCGGCGAGCCTGCGCATCAGCGCAGGTTCGTTGACTGTCCACACGGATACGTGCAAACCCTGGCGCTGGGCTTTTTGCAGGCGCTCGGGGGTGCATAACGTCCAGTTCAATGCCAGATATTCGCAGCCATAGTTTTGCGCGACCTTCAGTGGGTCGAGCCAGGCGTATTCGGCAACCAGCCCGCGTGACAGGTCGGGGGTGAGTTCAATCGCCGCTTTGAGCACTTCCCGCGAGCTTGAGGTGACGGTGACTTTGTCCATCAGGCCAAAGCGCACGGCCATCTCGCGGATTGCCAGCACAGTGGTGGCGGCGCGGGTGCGCGAAGCGCTTTTGACTTCCAGCTGCCAGTGATCGAAGTCGCATTTTTCGAACAGTTCTTCCAGGCGCGGGATCGGGCAGGGGCTGATCCAGCCCGGGCCGCCTTTGCGCGCGTCCATCTTCATCAGGTCCGCCGCCGAGTACTCGACGACCTTGCCGCGCCGGTCGGCTGTGCGCTTGAGGGTGGGGTCATGAATGACCATCAGCTCGCCGTCCATGGACAGGTGCAGGTCCAGTTCGCAGCGGCGTACGCCGTGCTTGAGGCATTCCTGAAAGCTGGTCAGGGTATTTTCCGGTGCTTCGCCTTTGGCACCGCGATGGCCGTAAATCAGGGTCACAGTTGCTCCTTTGCGCCAGAATGGCTGGCGTCGTGAATACGCATTCAGAGATCGTCGCTTTGTTCTCGCGCCAGGCGGCGTTCCTGGGCCTGTTTCTGCAGGATATAGCGCGCCAGCAGCTGGCGTTGGGCGTCGGTCATGGATTCGAATTCGGTGCCCACCTCAAAGCCGTCGCCTTTGGGGGCGCAGTGGGTCACCCGCGCGCGCAACAGCAGGCCGAGCGCCTGGGGCATCAGCACCAGCTTGACCGCCAGGTGGGTGTCGGGCGCCAGCGGGGCAGGGTGCTGGAAGTCGATGCCGCCTTCGGACAGGATCACCGGCTGCGGCGCGCCTACCTCATTGAGCAGCCCGCGGGCCATGACCTGGCTGAGCAGGTCCAGGCGCTTGTTCTGCACTTTGAGGAACGCCGCCAGGCTGCGGTCTTTTTCGTTGATCTGGCGCAGCAGGTGCTGGGCTTCGAATTCGCTGAGGTGCAATTCACTGAGCAGATTGAAAAGCGGCGAATCATCCAGCAACACTTCCTTGCTCGCCGCGTCGGGAGCCGACAGGCTTTTGATTTGGAGTGCGATCATGTCGTCGATACGGTAGTATTCGCGGCGCTCTTCTTCATCTAATGTCGACATGGCGAACCCCAGGTAACGGTAATGGTCTGAGTGTAAAGCTGCTGACCAGACCCCGCCACCGGGACGTCTTCTTTTCCTCCGAACAAGCCCCGACATGTTCAGACCTCTCTTCGTATTTATCGGCACGCGTTATACCCGTGCAAAGCGTCGCAATCATTTTGTGTCGTTCATTTCCCTGACCTCGATGATCGGTCTCGCCCTGGGCGTGGTCGTGATGATCGTGGTGCTGTCGGTGATGAACGGCTTCGATCATGAGATGCGCACCCGCGTGCTGGGCATGGTGCCCCACGCGACCATCGAGGGCGATGCGCCCATCAGCGACTGGCAAAGCCTGGCTGCCAAGGTCAAGCAGAACCCCAAGGTGCTGGCCGTTGCGCCGTTTACCCAGATGCAGGGGCTGCTGACCAATGACGGCAAGGTGCAGAAGATCCTGCTCAACGCCGTCGACCCGGCTCAGGAGCGCAACGTCTCGATCATCGACAAGTTCATGCTGCAGGGCAGGCTCGATGACCTGGCGCCCGGCAGCTTCGGCATCATCATCGGCGACAAGGCTGCGGCCAAGCTCGGTGTGGGCGTGGGTGACAAGCTGACCTTCGTCGCGCCGGAGGTCACCGTGACACCGGCCGGCATGTTCCCGCGCATGAAGCGCTTTACCGTGGTCGGTACCTTCCACGTCGGCGCCGGCGAGATCGACGGCTACCTTGGGTTGACCAACCTCACCGATCTGGCACGCCTGCATCGCTGGCAGCCGGACCAGGTGCAGGGCCTGCGCCTGAAGTTCAACGACCTGTTCGACGCGCCGCGCGGCGCCTGGGAAATCGCCCAGCACCTGGGTGAATCCCAGTACTACGCCCGCGACTGGACCCGCACCCACGGCAACCTGTACCAGGCCATCCGCATGGAAAAAGCCATGATCGGCCTGCTGCTGTTGTTGATCGTCGCAGTGGCTGCCTTCAACATCATCTCCACGCTGGTGATGGTGGTGAACGACAAGAAGGGCGACATCGCCATCCTGCGTACCCTGGGCGCCACGCCGGGGCAGATCATGGCGATCTTCATGGTGCAGGGCACCGTGATCGGCGTGGTCGGCACCCTGATCGGTACCGCCGTCGGGATTCTCGCCGCGTTGAATGTCAGCGCCGCCATCGCCCTGCTTGAAAAAGTACTCGGCCACAAATTCCTCAACGCCGACGTCTACTTCATCGACTACCTGCCGTCCCAGGTTCAGGCCCAGGATGTGCTGATGGTGGGCGGTGCCGCGTTGGTCCTGAGTTTCCTTGCCACCCTGTATCCAGCCTGGCGCGCGGCACGTACCCAGCCAGCACAGGCATTACGTTATGAGTGAATCGGGCATGAGTGAAAAAGCAATCCTGAGCTGCCGCAACCTGGGCAAATCCTACGAGGAAGGCCCGGAATCCGTGGTGGTGCTGGCCAACCTGCAACTTGAACTGCATCCGGGCGAACGCGTGGCGATCGTCGGCAGTTCCGGTTCCGGCAAAAGTACCTTGCTCAACCTGTTGGGCGGCCTCGATACGCCGTCCCAGGGCAGCGTATGGCTGGCCGGTGAAGAGCTGTCGGCCCTGAATGAAAAGGCCCGTGGCCAGTTGCGCAACCGTTCGCTGGGTTTTGTGTACCAGTTCCACCACCTGCTGCCGGAATTCACCGCCCTGGAAAACGTGTGCATGCCGCTGCTGATCGGCAAGACCGCGATCCCCGAGGCGCGCCAGCGTGCCACCGCCTTGCTGGAGCGCGTCGGCCTCGGCCATCGCCTGGAGCACAAGCCGGCCGAGCTGTCCGGTGGTGAGCGTCAGCGTGTGGCCATCGCCCGTGCCCTGGTGAACAACCCGGGGCTGGTGATGCTCGACGAGCCGACCGGCAACCTCGACTCCCACACCGCTCAGGGCATCAAGGACTTGATGCTGGAGCTGAGCACCCAGATGCGCACCGCGTTCCTGGTGGTGACCCATGACATGAGCATGGCCCGTCAGATGGACCGCGTACTGCATCTGCAGGAAGGTCATCTGGTCGCTATCTGAGTGGCTGCAAGCCCGGTTTTTCGAGGCCGGGCTTTTTTATTTTTTCAGGCGGTGCAAGCGAATGTTCAGACCGTTATCGATTTTCATCGGCACGCGCTATACCCGCGCCAAACGCCGCAACCGTTTTGTCTCGTTTATCTCGATGACCTCAATGATCGGCCTCGCCCTGGGCGTATTGGCGATGATCGTGGTGCTCTCGGTGATGAACGGCTTCCAGCGCGAAATGAGCTCGCGCATCCTCGGCATGGTGCCCCACGCTACGATCGTCGGCGTCAAGCCGATCGATGACTGGCAACCGGTAGCCGCTGCCGCGATGAAGAACCCGCAAGTGACGGCGGCGGTACCGTTCACACAGATGGACGGCATGTTCTCCTACAAGGGCGCGATGCAGCCGATTGAGATCAGCGGCGTCGATCCGGCCCAGGAAGGCAAGGTGTCGATCGTGGCCAAGCACATCGTGCGCGGCAAACTGGACGACCTGAAGCCCGGTGAGTTCGGTGTGGTGATCGGCGACATCACCGCACGCCGCTTCCGCCTCAACGTGGGCGACAAACTGACCTTGATCGTGCCGGAAATCAGCACCGCGCCGGGCGGCATCACCCCGCGCATGCAGCGCTTGAACGTGGTGGGTATCTTCAAGGTGGGCGCCGAGCTGGACGGCTCCATGGCCTTGATCAATATGGCCGACGCGGCCGAAATACAGCATTGGCAACCCAACCAGGTGCAGAGCGTGCGCCTGGCGGTGACCGACCTGTACGCGGCGCCCAAGGTCTCGGCGGACATCGCCGCCAGCCTCGGCGCGGGGTATAAGGCGGACGACTGGACCCACACCCAGGGCAGCCTGTTCAGTGCGATGAAGATGGAAAAAACCATGATCGGCCTGCTGCTGCTGATGATCGTTGCGGTGGCCGCCTTCAACATCATCGCCACCTTGATCATGGTGGTGAACGACAAGGGCGCCGACATTGCGATCCTGCGCACCATCGGCGCCACGCCTCGGCAGATCATGGCGATCTTCATGGTGCAGGGCACGGTGATCGGCGTGGTCGGCACCCTCATCGGCGGCGTGCTGGGGGTGCTTGCGGCGCTGAACGTGAGCGAACTGGTGGGCTGGCTGGAGCGGGTGAGCGGGCAGCACATCTTCAGTTCGGATGTGTACTTCGTCAGTAACCTGCCGTCCGAGCTGCAAGGGGGTGATGTGTTGCTGATTTGCTCGGCGGGGTTTGTGCTGAGCTTCCTGGCGACAATTTACCCGGCGTATCGGGCGGCGAAGATTGAGCCGGCGCATGCGCTCAGGTATTCGTAGCGGATGAGACCGCTATCGGGGGCAAGCCCCCTCCCACATTTTGACCTCTTTTCTCCTGAATAAACGCGGTCCACTGTGGGAGGGGGCTTGCCCCCGATGGGGCCGGCCCGGCTTGCATCAATCTTCCCTGGGCAACTCAATCACAAACCGCGCCCACCCCGCCTCAGACTCACAATAAATCCTCCCCCCATGCGCCCGCACAATCGACTGGGTGATCGCCAGCCCAAGCCCCGCATGCTCGCTGCTGCCTTCGCGCCGCGCCGGATCGGCCCGGTAGAAGCGATCGAACAGCTTGGGTAACACATCTTTCGAAATGCCCTCTCCGGTATTTTCCACCGTCAGCCTCACGCAGCGTTCATCGTCTGCCAGGCGTACCCGCACCTCACCGCCCGCCGGGGTAAACCTGAGTGCGTTCTCCAGCAGATTGGACAAGGCCCGGCGCAACATGCCGCGATCACCGGCCGCGTGGGCATGGCCTTCACATATCAACGAAACCTGCGCGTCTTCGGCCAGCAGCGCAAAAAACTCCAGCAACGCCTCCACTTCATCGGCCAGTGCCAACGGCTCGCGCCTGGGGGTCAGCAAACCGTGATCGGCTTTGGCCAGGTACAGCATGTCGTTGACCAATTGCGCCATCCACTGCAATTCCTCCAGGTTGCTGTGCAGTGCTTCGCGGTAATCCTCCAGTGGGCGCGGCTGGGTGAGGATGACCTGGGTCTGGGTCAGCAGGTTCGACAGCGGTGTGCGCAGTTCATGGGCGATATCGGCGGAGAAGGCCGACAGACGCTGGAATGCATCGTCCAGCCGCCCCAGCATGGCATTGAAGGTCTGCGCCAGCTCGGCCAACTCGACCGGCATCTGCTGCTGCGGCAAGCGTTGCGTCAGGGAATGGGCGGACACGCCAGCGGCGACCTCGCCCATGCGCCGCAAGGGCCGCAGCCCGCTGCGCGCCGCCCAGGCGCCGAGCAGTGCGGTGGCCAGGGCCGAGAGGCCGACGGTCAGCCAGATCAAGCGCTGCATGCGTTGCAGGAAATGCTGGTGGTGGGTGATGTCGAGTATCAGGGTCAACTGCGCTGAGTCAGGTTGGCCGGGGTTCAAGGGCGCGTTGTACACGCGATAGGCGGTGTCTGCCTGTTGCAGGCTGTGCAGGCCGGGCCCCGCGGGCAACGTAACGCCCGGTGCCTGGTCAAGCCAGCGCTGGTCGCTCGCCGTGATGCGCAAGGTGAGGTCGGGCTGATGGCTGAGGTCGGCGCGCAGTTGGGGTTCGCGTTGGGTGAAGGCGTGCGGCGAGTCGACACCCTGCAACGTGCTGCGCAGCGCCACCAGCCGGCTGTCCAATTGTTGCTGGTCCAGCTCGATAAAGTGCGCTTCGCTGGCGTGGTTGAACAACACGCCGGCGAACAGCGAAACCACGGCGGTGCACGCGGCAAACAGCAGTGCCAGGCGGCTGGCGAGGGACAGACGCTGGATCAAGAGAAGCGCTCCTCCAGTACATAGCCCATGCCGCGCACGGTGTGGATCAGCTTGTTGGGAAAGGCGTCGTCGACTTTCAGGCGCAGGCGGCGGATCGCCACTTCGATGATGTTGGTGTCGCTGTCGAAATTCATGTCCCACACCTGCGAGGCGATCAGCGACTTGGGCAGCACTTCGCCCTGGCGGCGCAGCAGCAGTTCCAGCAGGGAAAACTCCTTGGCGGTGAGGTCGATACGCTGGCCGCTGCGTTCGACGCGGCGGCGGATCAGGTCCAGGCGCAGGTCGGCCAGTTGCAGGTGGGTGTCCTGCGGCGCGCTGCCGCCACGCCGTAACAGGCTGCGCACGCGGGCGAGCAGCTCGGAGAAGGCGAAGGGCTTGACCAGGTAATCGTCGGCGCCCAGCTCCAGGCCGTGGACGCGATCCTCCACCGCGTCGCGTGCGGTAAGAAACAGCACGGGAATGTCCAGGCCGGCACTGCGCACCGCTTGCAGGATTTGCCAGCCATCACGACCGGGCAGCATCACATCGAGGATCAGCAAGTCATAGTCGCCGGTCAGCGCCAGGTGCTGCCCACTGGTGCCGTCGGCCACCAACTCGGTGGTAAACCCGGCCTCGGCCAGGCCCTGGCGCAGATAGTGGCCGGTTTTCGGTTGGTCTTCGACAATCAGCAGTTTCATGTAAGGCTCTTGGCAAAGGATGGACGCTTCCCTGTAGGAGCGAGCTCGCTCGCGAAAAACGTCAACGATAACGCGTACTCTCTGGCTTGACGCGGCGTGCTGATGTTCTTCGCGAGCAAGCTCGCTCCTACTACAATAAGCGGCTGAGCGCGCCAACGGGGTAACCTGACAAAGTTGTAATCTAGCAGTCAGCTCGCTGGCAGCGGGCTTATCTTAGAGTGCTGCCCGAGCGGGTTATGTATTTTTGGAGAAGAGAGATGGCGTTGCGTACACCCCTGTTGCTGGCGGGCTGCCTGTTGGCGTTGAGCTTCAATGCACTGGCTGATGCGTCTCGCACCTACGCGTTTGGCCAACCGGCACCGGCTGACAAAGCCACACGTACGGTGGAGGTGACGCTGCAGGATATTTCCTTCTCGCCTAAGTCCCTGGACGTAAAGGCCGGTGAGACCGTTCGTTTTGTACTGGTCAACAAAGGCCAGTTGCTCCACGAATTCAACCTGGGCGACGCGGCCATGCACGCCGAACACCAGAAGGAGATGTTGCAGATGCAGGCCAGCGGCATGTTGACGGCCACCGGCATGGGAGCCATGGACCACAGTAAAATGGGGCACGGCGCGATGAAGCACGATGATCCGAACAGCGTGTTGGTCGAACCCGGCAAAACCGCCGAGATGACGTGGACCTTTAGCAAGGCCACCGGCCTGGAGTTCGCCTGCAATCTGCCCGGGCATTACCAGGCGGGCATGGTGGGCACGCTGACCGTTGAGTAAGGCGTTCCTTAAGGGCGGGAGCAAAGGCTGGTAGACTGGCGCGGTTTATTTAGCCAGGTTTCCGCCATGCATCCCGCAGCCGAACATTCGCCGCTGGGCAAGTCCAGTGAATACATTTGCACCTACACCCCTTCGTTGCTGTTCCCGATCCCTCGCGCCGCCAAGTGGGCCGAGCTGGGCCTGAGCGCCGAGACCCTGCCTTACAAGGGCGTGGATTTCTGGAACTGCTTCGAACTGTCCTGGTTGCTGCCGTCCGGTAAGCCGGTGGTGGCCATCGGTGAGTTCAGCATCCCGGCCGACTCGCCGAACATCATCGAGTCCAAGTCCTTCAAGCTGTACCTCAACTCGTTGAACCAGACCGCGTTTGCCGATACACATCAGCTGGAAGAAACCCTGCGCAACGACCTCAGCGCCGCCGCCGGCAAGCCGGTCAGCGTGCGCATCCGCAGCCTGGCCGAAATCGAAGCGCAAGGCGTGATGGCATTGCCGGGCGTGTGCATTGATGATCTGGATATCAGCGTCAGCAACTACGAGCACCCGCGTCCGGAGCTGTTGCGCTGTGATGACTCGCGTGTAATGGAGGAGAGCGTGCACAGCCACCTGCTCAAATCCAACTGCCCGGTCACCAGCCAGCCCGATTGGGGCAGTGTGGTGGTGGAGTACCGTGGCGCGGCGCTGGATCACGCCAGCCTGCTGGAGTACCTGGTGAGCTTCCGTCAGCACTCGGACTTCCATGAACAGTGCGTGGAGCGCATCTTTCTGGACCTGCAGCGCTTGCTCAAGCCGGCGAAATTGACTGTGTATGCGCGGTATGTGCGTCGGGGTGGGCTGGATATCAACCCGTATCGCAGTACCGAGGATGTGGCGTTCCAGAACGTACGCCTGGCGCGCCAGTAAGCCTGCACACAAAACCAAATGTGGGAGGGGGTTTGCCCCCGATTGCAGGGGGTCAGACACAGATGCTGTGACTGACACTCCGCTATCGGGGGCAAGCCCCCTCCCACATTTTGGATCTGCGCTTGGCTCGCGGGCAGGTTAGATGCCGATGTTGCCCAGCGTTATCACGATGTTGCGCAGTGTCCCGGCAATACCTGGATGGTCCAGTTCAAAACCTTCCACTGCCCGATTTACATCGTCAGCGATGCTGGGTGTCTGGGTGGCCGGCTCCAGTTGCAACTGCACGTCGAATTTGGCAACCAGCTCTTCAAGTGCTTCACGTTTTTCCGCGGGCAACTCTGGATGGTCGATCAGTTGCTGGCGCACGATATCGGCCTGCTGTTGTAACTTCTCGCGATCAGGCATGACATTCTTTCCTTTTATCGATAGGCACTGGCATAGACCGCGGCACGCCGGGAAAGGTCTACGAACTGACCTGTAGATTAAGCCACCGGCGCCAACTGTGCATGATCCTTGTCAGGGCTTCTCGCCTTTGAGCCGGCGCAGGCGGATGTCGGCCAGGCAGGTGCCGAGTTCGCCGAGGTGATCGATCACCGAGTGCACGCCTAATCCATAGAGCGCCACGGTGGCCTTGCCGCGCTTGTGCTCGCGCTCCTTTTCGCTCAGCGCCTGCCATTGTTCCGGCGCCACGCCGCACAGCGAGCCGCAGGAGGCCAGGCCGATGGTCCACAGCCCGGCGTTCAGGCCCGATTGCAGCAGGCGCGGTTCGCCGCTGACCAGCACGCAGCCCGCCAGTTGTGTGATGTTCAGCTCCATCAAGGCTTGCCAGCAGGCGTGGGGCGCCGGCCAGCGAATGGTGGAAGGCGAGGTAGCCTTGAGCCAGGCGGGCAGGGCGGTGGCCAGTGGGGTGGTGACCGAAGGGGGTAATTCATCCAGCCAGGCGCAGGGCACGCCTTGCTCCTTCAGGCTGCGCAGAATTTTCAGCGCTCCGGGGGTGGCCTGGGAATCGGGGGAGGGTGAGTCGCTGCGGGCCTGGGAACCGAAATCCACCAGGCAGCCACTCAGGCCAAACAACACGGCGGTCAACGCGGGGGCAGTGGCGACGGCTATCTCGGCATGTGGCATCTGAACGTCCCTGAAATAGCTGCAACGCTATCGGGGCGGCATGACAGGTGGATGACATTCGGGTGCATTTGTAGGAATTTTGTTCAAATCATGAAAGTCGTTTCGTTGCGACTGCCTAAATCGACACTTACGTCATATACTGACGGCCTTATTCAGGGCATAGCGCCCATGACAGACCATTCAAGGAGCAAAAGCTATGCGCTGGAGCCAGTACTTCGCTCAGTTGTCGGTGTGTGCCACCGTCCTGTTGGCACCGTTCGCCGCCCAGGCTGCGACGGAAGATGATCCGTGGGAAGGCGTCAACCGCCCCATCTTCACCTTCAACGATACCGTTGATACCTACGCCCTCAAGCCCATCGCCCAAGGCTATCAGTTCGTCACCCCGCAATTTGTGCAGGACGGCGTTCACAACTTCTTCCGCAACATCGGCGATGTCGGCAACCTGGCCAACAACGTGCTGCAACTCAAGCCGCACAATGCTGGCGTCGACACCGCTCGTCTGCTGGTCAACACCACGTTCGGCGTGCTGGGCTTTATCGATGTCGGCACCAAAATGGGGCTGCAGCGCAGCGATGAAGACTTCGGCCAGACCCTCGGCTACTGGGGCGTTGGCAGCGGCCCGTACGTGATGCTGCCGTTGCTGGGCCCAAGCACTCTGCGTGATGCGCCGTCCAAGTATGTGGACAGCTACACCCAGCCGTACCGTTACATGGATGATGTGTCCGTGCGTAACAGCGTCATGGGCCTCAACCTTGTCGACACCCGTGCCAGCCTGCTCGACAGCGAGAAGCTGATCAGCGGCGACAAGTACACCTTTATCCGTAACGCTTACCTGCAGAACCGTGAGTTCAAGGTCAAGGACGGCAAGGTTGTCGACGACTTTTAAGCTGTGACGTTTTGAAATAAAAAAAGGCGACCTTTGAGCGGTCGCCTTTTTTATGCGCGCTGATCAGCGCATGTTCAAAATCTTCAGGCCCAGTTGCTGCTCATCGCCTACGGTCTTGGCCCACACCACCTCGGTATCGGCCTCAAGGCCCTTGAGCGCGGCGTGCTCTGAATCGATGCGCACGGTGAGCCGGTCGCCCACATTGAACTGGCGAGGTGCCTGCACCTGCATGCCGGAGCTGGACAGGTCCAGGCAGACCCCTGCAATCTCTTGCCCGGCGTGGATCAAGGACACATCGGCATCCACCCGCATGCGGATGAAGTCGCGTTTTTCGGCGTAGTCGCGCTCATGTTCGCTCACAGCATCCGTCCTTACTTTGGGTTGTGGTGATGAACGTTCTTATAACTCCCGGTGATTTGCGGTGTAAAGACGTTCGGCGACCATCGGCATGAGCTTGAAACCCCTCACGGATGGGAGTACCGTCTGCGCCTTAGAAGGGCACCTCTGCTTTACGGTTGTGCATGGGATAAATCCCAATGCTTTGTAGGACAGAGAGGCTAGAAAGCGAATCCAGTACGTGAGCCCGGCCATTGTCGAGCCACCTACGCCAACCTAATTCTGGCGCCGTTTGCCCACATGCAAAAAACCAGTGCCACGCTGCTGATAATCGATGACGACGAAGTAGTGCGCGCGAGCCTCGCGGCCTATTTGGAAGACAGTGGCTTCAGCGTCCTGCAGGCCGGCAACGGCCAACAGGGTCTTCAGGTATTCGAGCGCGACCAGCCCGACCTCGTGATCTGCGACCTGCGCATGCCCCAGATGGGCGGCCTCGAGCTGATTCGCCAGGTGACCGAGCGTGCTCCACAAACGCCGGTGATTGTCGTGTCCGGTGCCGGGGTCATGAATGACGCCGTTGAAGCCCTGCGCCTGGGCGCCGCCGATTACCTGATCAAACCCCTGGAAGACCTGGCAGTGCTGGAGCACTCGGTGCGTCGCGCCCTGGACCGTGCACGCCTGCTGCAGGAAAACCAGCGCTACCGCGATAAGCTCGAGACCGCCAATCGCGAGCTCGAAGCCAGCCTGAACCTGCTTCAGGAAGACCAGAACGCCGGTCGCCAGGTGCAGATGAACATGCTGCCGGTCAGCCCCTGGACCATCGACGATTTCCAGTTCGCGCACCAGATCATCCCGTCGTTGTACCTGTCGGGGGATTTTGTCGACTATTTCCGTGTGGATGAGCGGCGTGTGGCGTTCTACCTGGCCGACGTGTCCGGCCACGGCGCATCCTCTGCATTTGTCACCGTGTTGTTGAAGTTCATGACCACGCGGTTGTTGTTCGAATCCAAGCGCAATGGCACCTTGCCGGAGTTCACCCCCTCCGAGGTGCTGGGCCACATCAACCGGGGCCTGATCAGCTGCAAGCTGGGCAAGCACGTAACGATGGTCGGCGGCGTGATCGATGAAGAAACCGGTCTTTTGACCTACAGCATTGGCGGTCACCTGCCGATGCCTGTTTTGTACACTCCTGACAGTGTGCGCTACCTGGAAGGGCGTGGCCTGCCGGTGGGCTTGTTCAATGAAGCCACCTACGAAGACCACATTCTGGAACTGCCGCCGACCTTCAGCCTGACGCTGATGTCCGACGGCATCCTGGACCTTCTTCCAGAGCCTACACTCAAAGAGAAAGAAGCCGCCTTGCCCCAAAAGGTCAAGTCGGCGGGCGGCAGCCTGGATGGTCTGCGGCAGGTTTTTGGATTGGCCACGCTAGGGGAGATGCCGGATGATATCGCCCTATTGGTGTTGAGCAGGAATCTTTGATGAGTACCGGAAGAATCCAATTCGCCGAGCAAGACGGGACCTTCGTCCTCAAATTTGTCGGTGAAGTGCGCCTGACCCTGTGTTCGGCGCTGGATGCGACGATCGAGCGGATCTTCACAGCGCTGAACTTCTCGGCGATCGTGATCGATCTGACCGAAACCCGCAGCATCGACAGCACCACCCTGGGCCTGTTGGCCAAATTGTCCATTCTGTCGCGGCAGAAGGTCGGCCTGTTGCCGACCGTGGTCACCACCCACGAAGACATCACCCGGCTGCTGCAGTCCATGGGGTTTGACCAGGTGTTCAACATCGTTGACCGCCCGATCCCCTGCCCGGAATGCCTGACCGACCTGCCGTCCCAGGACCAGTCCGAGGAAATCGTACGGATCAAGGTGCTTGAAGCGCACAAGATCCTGATGGACCTGAACGAGTCCAACCGCGAAGCCTTCCACGACCTGGTCAACGCCCTGGAACGCCACTGACGGCTTCCCTATCGAAACACATACCAATGTGGGAGGGGGCAAGCCCCCTCCCACATTTAATCTGCGACTGGGTTGAGACTGGCTTTCACAAAAAAGGGCGACACCCACCAAGGTGCCGCCCTTTTTGCCGCTATCCGCTTTTACAGCTTGGCCGACAACAACGCCTCCAGCTTCTCCTGATCCCGCGCAAACTGACGAATCCCCTCCGCCAGCTTCTCGGTCGCCATCGCATCCTCGTTGGACTCCCAACGGAACTGCGCTTCAGTCATATGCACCCGCGCTTCACCGGCGTGCCCTGGCGACAACTTGCGCTCCAGCTTGCCTTCATCCGCCGCCAGCTTCTCCAGCAGGTCCGGGCTGATAGTCAGGCGATCACACCCGGCCAGCTCTTCGATCTGGCTGAGGTTACGGAAGCTCGCACCCATCACCACCGTCTTGTAGCCATTGGCCTTGTAGTAGTTGTAGATGCGCGTCACCGACTGCACACCCGGGTCATCGGAACCGGTGTAGTCGTTGCCGTTGGCCTTCTTGTACCAATCGTAGATACGGCCCACGAACGGCGAAATCAGGAACACACCCGCTTCGGCACAGGCCACGGCCTGGGCGAAGGAGAACAGCAGCGTCAGGTTGGTCTGGATGCCTTCTTTTTCCAGCTTCTCCGCCGCGCGGATGCCTTCCCAGGTCGAAGCGATCTTGATCAGCACACGGTCACGGCTGACGCCGGCTTTGTCGTACAGGTCGATCAGACGGTGCGCACGCTTGAGAATCGCGTCTTCGTCGAACGACAGGCGGGCATCCACCTCGGTGGAAATCCGGCCCGGTACTACTTTGAGAATCTCTTGACCCACCGCCACCGCAAAGCGGTCACTGGCCAGGCCAACATCGCCGTTGCAGTCCTGCACACACTCGTCCAGCAGCTTGGCATAGCCTGGAATCGATGAAGCCTTGAGCAGCAGGGAAGGGTTGGTGGTCGCGTCTTGCGGCTTGAGCTTGGCGAGGGTGGAAAAATCGCCGGTATCGGCTACGACGGTGGTGAATTGCTTGAGTTGTTCCAGCTTGGAAGTCATGGGCGTGCTCTGTCCTGTGGGTCTGATGACATTACCCGAGCGCTGGCAGGCGCTCAAGGGCGCAAATACGTTCGGTCGTTTGCGCGGGGCAACAACCTGAAAACAGCCGTTAAATACCGGCCGTACTGCTCAATAGGAGGCCAGAATCGATGGCAGGTTCAACCCAACTGCCCGATAGCGCCTTCATCGCCACTGGGCTTGCCCCAATACTGTAGGAGCGAGCTTGCTCGCGAAAAACGTCAACGATAACGCGTGCGTTCTGAATAAGCGCGGCGGCTATGGATTTTTCGCGAGCAAGCTCGCTCCTACAAAAGCCCATCAGCTACCCACTTACCGCCCCTCCAACAATTCCCCAGCCCGATCCAGCAACGCCAGCGGATCCGCCGCCTTATGAATATCCACCGACAACAACTGCCTGAACCTGCGCGCCCCCGGAAACCCGGTGCCCAACCCCAACACATGCCGGGTAATATGATGCATCGTCCCACCACTGGCCAAATGCTCAGCGATATAAGGCCGCAATTGCACCAACGCCTCCGCCCGGCTGATCACCGGCGCTTCACTGCCAAACAACCGCTGGTCCACCTCCGCCAGCAGATAAGGATTGTGATAAGCCTCCCGCCCCAGCATCACCCCATCAAACGTCTGCAAATGCTCCTCGCACTGCTCCAACGTCTTGATCCCACCGTTAAGATTGATCTCCAACGCCGGAAAATCCCGCTTCAACTGCGCCGCAACGTCATAACGCAACGGCGGAATGTCCCGGTTCTCCTTGGGCGACAACCCCTCCAGAATCGCAATGCGCGCATGCACGGTAAAACTGGTACAACCGGCATCCTTCACCGTCCCGACGAAATCACACAACTCGGCATAACTGTCCCGCCCATTGATGCCGATACGGTGCTTCACCGTCACCGGAATCGACACCGCGTCACGCATCGCCTTCACGCAGTCAGCCACCAGGGCAGGGTGCGCCATCAGAATCGCGCCGATCATGTTGTTTTGGACGCGGTCACTGGGGCAGCCGACGTTCAGGTTCACCTCGTCATAGCCGGCGGCTTCGGCCATACGGGCGCAGGCGGCCAGATCGGCGGGGACGCTGCCGCCCAGTTGGAGAGCCAGCGGGTGCTCGGCTTCGTTGTGGCGCAGGAAGCGCTCGTGATCGCCATGGAGGATCGCACCGGTGGTGACCATCTCGGTGTAGAGCAGGGCGTGTTTGGAGAGCAGGCGCAGGAAGTAGCGGCAGTGGCGGTCGGTCCAATCCATCATGGGGGCGACGGAGAAGCGGCGGGAGAGTGCGGATTGTAGGGGCATGGGGGAATCTGAGTCAGCGAGGCGAATGGGGCGCAGTTTATCAGGAACGGATGTTAGGTGCCGGAGAGGCGAGTTTTGCGCGCATTACCACTTCGAGCGAGGACGTTGCCGTGTATGGAATACGCCAAGGGTCTGCAGTCGATCACCTCGCACTCTATACGGGATCAGATAGGACCAGTTGGGAACTGCCCATTCGCGGGTATGTTTCACCCGACCATCGCGCCCCATGGAAGGAAACTGAGCCAGTCTGTCGACGCTGGCGAAAATGGCATCCGAGAAGTCGTCAGCGGCTTTTGAATTTTCGAGAGCAATATAGTTCGCTTCGTCTTCCAGATTCTTGAGTGCTTTTTCAAGCCACTCAACCCGCATTCCTGCTCCAGCGCCTAGCGCGCATAGCCGCCACTTGTTCATCAGTGGCGAATTTGCCCTCGTCGGCGTCTTTTACCGCCAGTTCGATCTGAGCGGTCAGCGTTTTTTCGTGCTCGATGTGGTCTCGAAGAACGTCCATCGCCAGGTAGCTCGCTGTTTGGCCATTGGTTTTGGCCAGGTCGGCGAGAGAGTTGGACAGGTCTTCCGGCAGGTTTAGGGATATTCCAGTCATGGCGGCCTCGATGGTGGAAGGTTGCGGGGCATCTTACACCGTGAAGCTCTGGGTTGAATCAACAGCTCGTCGTTAGGAATTTAAGGAAGTGAGTTGTCTGCTTTTCTTCTGGAAACTCAAAATTGGGTAGCGTGATCTGATATTGATATGCCTGACTGTTCTCCAAGTGACTTAATCGCTGGACGTGGTGATGGCATTTGAATATCATTTGCTCTTTATTACACAGGGATTTGTAAAACATGAAAGTCACTCTCAATAATGTGAAAAGTATCACAAGCTTAGAGTTTGTAATTCCCGACCCTGGTGTTTGGGTTGTTACTGGTTTAAATGGGTCTGGAAAAACTAGTCTGTTTGGGGCTCTGTATCGTTTAGGGGCTCAAAACGCGTTCCAAAAATACTATAGGAATAATTCGTCATTAGATCAGGTTGACTCTTTTTCTGATGCAAGAATTGAGTATGCTATCAATGGTCAAAAGGTTACGTACAAGTACGGTGGTCAACGATGGCGAGCTACGCCTAGAAGTAATGCTGGCTTGTTGAAGAAGTTTCCTTTTAGTGCTGTCGATTATGTAGAGGCTAATGGGGCTAGAATTGAGCCGTTTCCCGACGAAATCAAGGATGTTAAGCATCACGCCGCAAAAAAACCTATTAGAGACTTTCTTTCAGAAGTTTTAGGCGATGAAAAGTGGCAGCGCTTGTGTTATGTGAATACTAGGAGAGGTGCAGGAAGTGATGCTTATTTAGTGCCCTTCACTGTACGTGGGAAACGTATGTACTGCTCCGAAAAAAATTTCAGCTTAGGTGAGCTGTGTGTATTTAAGCTAGCAAAAAAAATCACTACGGCGGCGATTGGTAGTTTGCTATTGATAGATGAAGTTGAAATGGCGTTGCATCCTTTAGCACAAGTTAAGTTGCTACAGCAGGTTATTTTAATAGCCAAGGAGCGGAAGTTAACTGTATTGTTTTCTACGCATTCTGCGACGCTGATAAAGAATATCAATAGGAAGAATTTGATATTTTTAAAGCCCGACTCTTTCGGGGTTGTAGATGTCCAGAATTATGCATACCCAGCGCAAGTTCTCGGTGAAATTGCATTTGATGAGGAGTATGGTACTGACTTTATCTTTTATGTAGAAGATAAACATGCTCAGATTTTATTGGATCTCATGTGTGATATGTACCTAGGTATCGTTCAAGCGAGGAGGCCTGGGCGCCCTTTGTATAAAGTCGTACCTGTCGGAGGTTTTATACAGGTGCTAGAAATGCTTAAATCGGCAGCAACTATTTTTCCGGAGCATGTTAAACGGTTTGCTTTGTTGGATGAAGATGTCAAAACGGAAAGTTTGAGAGATTATAAAGCTAGTAACAATAGAAAAGCTCTGGATCTTTTTGAGAGCGCTAAGGATAATTTGGATTATCTGCCGTGCACTCCTGAAGTTGGTGTTGTTGAAATGTTGGAGGTTTATGCCCCTCGTGATTTGGCTTTGTTGAGTCGTGTGAATAATTTGTTTAGTGGTCATAAGCTAAATATTAAGTCAATATGTTCCTCTGCGGGATATAAGCTTTTGGTTAAAGTTAATGTCCGGGATCGTGCTAAGGACCGTTTGGCGCATATTGTACGTGTAGTTACGTCTAAAACAGGGTTGGACGAGCTTCATGTGAAGCGAACGATATTTTCTGAGTATGTGAGCTTTAAATATTCCAATAATGGAGAGTTGCAAAAGCTTCTTGGACCTATTTTTAATTAAGATAGTGTCGGGTGAGTTCCCGACATTTCTAGGAACTCTCCCACACCATTATAGGCTTGCTCGTCAGACTATTTGTAGCTAACCTCTTCAAGCCGTTGCAAACCCAGCGGCCGGAGGTGGAAGTCCGAACTGCTAAGGCGTTTTAACTCCCATGAATATTTGGAGCTTCGCCCATGCACAACAACACACGCAGTTCTTCACTTGATCAAACTGCATCGTCCGTCGATGCCAAGCCTCAAGCCGCAGCACAGCGCGCAATCAACCATCACTTGCCGCCATCCGACGACGTTGCGCCCGTCGAACACTCAAGCAACAACCTCTTCCTCGTCAACCCAACCATCGACCCCGAAACCCTCCTGGCCAACGCCGCCGAGAACCTCGCATCCGCCAACGAAATGGCCGCCACCCTGGCGTTCGACCTCGACGACTCCCAGCGCGCCGTCGCCCTGGGCATTCAGCAGTTGATCGAGCTGAGCTCGCTGCTTGTTGGCCGAGCCCAGGAGCAGGTTGCGCCTGTAGCTGCCTCAGTTAAAGCCTGACAACCCACCCTGCCGCCTTACCTCAAGGCGGCAACCTGAACTCATGCTGTCCCCCCGCAAAGTTTCATAATTCTCTGCGCCGTTGAGGTCTACGATCCCCTGCAAGAGAGGACCCCAGCGCCTCCAGCCCATAGGGAACTGAAACCATGATCTCAAACCTCGTCAAAGTCGCAATGATTACCGGCACGTTGCTGTTGAGCGCTTGTTCATCTTCATCAGCCGTGAGCAGTGACCCGTGTTTTTCAGGCGGATGCCAGGCGTTTGGGGACCACAGCCCCAGCAAAGCCGCCAAGATGAATTTTGGAGGCAGTGGGTTGGGGAGTAGTTATGGGGAGTATGGTTCGGGGTTGTTGCATGATGACTGATGGGGTGGTGAGGGCAGGCAGTGGTGTGTTGACTGACCCATTGCTATCGGGAGCAAGCCCCCTCCCACAGTTTGATTCTCAGTGGTCAGGCGTTTGGTGACCATAGCCCCGGCAAAGCTGCCAAGATGAATTCTGGTGGCAGCGGGCGGGGAGTATGGGGCGGGGTGTTGCATGATGATTGATGGGGGGTGGGTCAGTCATTGGGGTGGTGACTGACCTGTTGCTATCGGGGGCAAGCCCCCTCCCACATTGGATCTATGATCGGCGCAAGACTTGTGGTGTTAGTTGCCGCCTTTCATGCGGCGTGCGATGAGGTAGAGGCCCAGGCCGATGAGCGCCGTTACGGCGCCGATGTAGCCGGTGCTGGTCCAGCCGAGCCCGGCCGTAATCGCCATGCCGCCAAGCCAAGGGCCCAGCGCGTTCGCCAGGTTGAACGCTGCGTGGTTGGAAGCCGCCGCGAGGCTTGGGGCTTCGTGGGCGATGTCCATCAGGCGGATTTGCAGCGGCGCGGCCATGGCGATCATGGTGCCGACCAGGCCGATGCCCAGCAGTACGCTCCACAGTGAGCTGGCAGCGAAGGTGAAGAAAATCAGTACGGCCATCGACCACACCATGATCCAACCCACCGCCCGAAACTGCAGGCGATCAAACAGCTTGCCTCCGGCGATGTTGCCGATGATGCCGCCCGCGCCAAATGCGGCGAGGCCAAACGGAATCCACTGCGGCGACACTTTGGTCACTTCCAGCATGGTCGGCGCCAGGTAGCTGAACACGCAGAACATGCCGGCAAAACCAATCGCGCCGATGGACAGGGCCATCCACACCTGGGGTTTGGTGAAGGCGCGCAGTTCCTTGCGCGGGTCGCTGCGTTGTTCGTCATGGCGATGGGGCACGAATTGCCAGACCAGGGCGATGGTGAGCAGGGCGATCACGCTGACCAATGCGAAGGCTGAGCGCCAGCCCAGGTGTTGGCCGAGGAAGGTGGCGATGGGGTTGCCGAGCAGCATGGCCAGGGTCAGGCCCATCATGACGCGGGCCACGGCGCCGGCGCGTTTGTCGGTGGGCACCATGCTGGAGGCGACCACGGCGGCGATGCCGAAGTAGGCGCCGTGGGGCAGGCCGCTGATAAAGCGGAAGGCCACCAGCGAGCCGAAGGTGGGGGTGAAGGCGGTGGCGAAGTTGCCCAAGGCGTAGAGGCCCATGAGCAACAGCAGCATGTGTTTGCGCAGCAGCTTGGCGCCGAGGATGGCCAGCAGCGGGGCGCCGACCATTACGCCCAGGGCGTAGGCGCTGATGGCGTGGCCGACTTGGGGTTCGCTCAAGCCCAGGTTCTGCGCGATGTCGGGCATCAGGCCCATAATGGCGAATTCGCCGGTGCCGATGGCGAATGCGCCCACGGCCATCGCCGCTTCCATTTTGGCGGCACTGCGCGCGGGCAGCAGGTGCCCGGGTGTTTGCTGGATAGACATGGATCGCTCTGTTTGGATGAGGTGCACGAAAGACAGTCGCCGATGCTACGCAGGCGACTGTGAAGGTGTCTAGAACAGCCTCGGGCACGAGAGTTCCGGGCCTGTGACCCCAGGTCGCGGCTGGCAGTCTTGACACTGGCGCGATAAAAGCCGTGATTTAGCGGTGTCAATTGGCTAAACGGCGCATAAACGCTGTTTGGCGTGATATTCTGCGCGCCGTCTTGAGCTAGGCTTTCCTTGGTGCGTACACCCGTATACGTCCCAGCGGTTGGCTGTCGCCCAGGTAGCTGAAGCCAATAATGATAAGAAGTCAGCGCAGAAGGGACATAACAGTGAGGTCGATCCATCGGCCTTGTGTGCCCACCCTGCAGCCTTGAACAATCAGGGGCGGCAGGGCGGATGGCGTTTTATCATAGGTGCTACTGATGTTTAAAAAAGTAAACACTGCCCTGCTGGGGCTGGCTTTGTCGATGGGGATCACGTCCGTTCACGCGGAAGAGGCAAAGAAAGTCGATGTGCTGCTGATCGGCGGCGGCATCATGAGTGCGACCCTGGGTGTCTGGCTCAATGAGCTGGAACCGGACTGGTCGATGGAGATGGTCGAACGCCTCGATGGCGTGGCCGAAGAAAGCTCCAACGGCTGGAACAACGCCGGTACCGGTCACTCGGCTCTGGCCGAGCTGAACTACACCCCGGAAGACAAGAACGGCAACGTTGAGATCCCTAAAGCGGTCGAGATCAACGAAGCGTTCCAGATCTCCCGCCAGTTCTGGTCCTGGCAGGTCCAGCAGGGCGTGTTGAAGAACCCGCGTTCGTTCATCAACTCCACTCCGCACATGAGCTTTGTGTGGGGCGATGACAACATCAAGTTCCTGAAAAAACGTTATGAAGCGCTGAAGGCGAGCCCGCTGTTCGCCGGCATGCAGTACTCCGAAGACCCGGCGCAGATCGCCAAGTGGGTGCCGCTGATGATGGAAGGGCGTGATCCCAACCAGAAAATCGCGGCCACCTGGAGCCCGATCGGCACCGACGTGAACTTTGGCGAGATCACCCGCCAGTTCGTGGCTCACCTGCAAACCACGCCGAAGTTCGACCTGAAACTGTCGAGCGAAGTGCAGGACATCACCCGCAACGACGACGGTTCGTGGCGTGTGAGCTACAAAAACCTCAAGGACGGCACCAAGACTGAAACCGACGCCAAGTTCGTGTTCATCGGCGCCGGCGGCGGTGCCCTGCACCTGCTGCAAAAGTCGGGCATTCCTGAAGCCAAGGAATACGCCGGCTTCCCGGTGGGCGGTTCGTTCCTGGTGACCGACAACCCAACGGTCGCCGAGCAGCACCTGGCCAAGGCCTACGGCAAGGCTTCGGTGGGTTCGCCACCGATGTCGGTTCCGCACCTGGACACTCGCGTGCTGGATGGCAAGCGCGTGATTCTGTTTGGCCCATTCGCCACCTTCTCGACCAAGTTCCTCAAGGAAGGCTCGTATCTGGACCTGCTGACCAGCACCACCACCCACAACATCTGGCCCATGACCAAAGTCGGTATTCGTGAATACCCACTGGTCGAGTACCTCGCCGGCCAACTGATGCTGTCCGATGACGACCGCTTCAAGGCGCTGCAGGAGTACTTCCCGAACGCCAAGCAGTCCGACTGGCGCCTGTGGCAAGCCGGTCAGCGCGTGCAGATCATCAAGCGTGACGAAGAGCAGGGCGGCGTCCTGAAGCTGGGTACCGAAGTGGTCAGCTCCGCCGACAACTCCATTGCCGGCCTGCTGGGTGCATCGCCAGGCGCGTCGACCGCGGCTCCGATCATGCTGACCGTGCTGCAGAAAGTCTTCAAGGACAAGGTAGCAAGCCCGGCCTGGCAGGAAAAACTGCACCAGATCGTGCCAAGCTACGGCACCAAGTTGAACGACAGCCCTGAAGCGGTTGCCAAGGAATGGGCCTACACGGCCGGTGTGCTGCAACTGACCCCGCCGCCAGCGATCCCGCAACTGGCGGCTCCACAGGCCACCGAGGCTGCCAAGCCTGCGGCTGAGCCGAGCAAGCCGGCGTCTGACCTGGCGCTGTAAGCAACGTATAGAAAAAGCCCGCTGAACCGGTGACGGTCAGCGGGCTTTTTTGTGCGCGGCGTTCAGACCCTGAAGTGCCTGACTTGCTCGTACAAATGCAGGGCCAGTGCATTAGCGGTATCGCACAGCAGATACAGATGCTGGGCGGGGAGGGCCGGCAGCTCGGTCATGTGTCTCAGCCCTTGGCCCATGCGGCTCTCCTCCATCAGGCCCACGGCCACGCCGCTGCGCACGCACGCCTCTACCGCCGACGAGTTGGGACTTTCCAGCAGCACTCGATGGTAAATCCCGTGATCCTTCAGCGTCTGTAACGCTGCGGCCCGATACGGGCAACCGGCGATGGGTACTGTGATGGGCAGCGGCGCGTTTGGCGGGTAACTGAACGGCTCGGCGGCCACCCACAGCGGTTGCACGGTGCCCAAGCGCTCACCCTGTGCCAGCGGCTGAGCGCTGACGGTAATGGCCAGGTCCAGTTGGTTGGCCGTGAACAGATTCAACAGTTCGCCACTGGTGCGCGCTTCGATTTCCAGCTCCAGCAGCGGGTTGTCAGCAATCAGGCGTGGCACAAATGCCTGGATGAAGGCGGGCGCGTAGGTGTCGGGCACGCCCAGGCGGATCTTGCCCTGCATGCGCTGGGGCATCAGCGAGATCAGCAGGCGGTCATGGCTTTTGAGAAATTCGGTGGTTTCGCCCAGCAGTTTTCGGCCGTACAGCGTCAGGTCCACGCCCTGGTTGCTGCGGCTGAACAGGCGCTGGCCGACCTGGTCTTCCAGTTTCTGAATCTGCGTGGTCACGGTGGAAGCGCTGCGGTGCACATGCTCGGCCGCTTCGTTGAAGCGGCCAAAGCGCGCGACGGCGTGAAAGGTGCGCAGTAGATCGATATTCAGTTGTTTGGCCATGGTTTGGTTTTTTCGGATTGGTGATGCAGGTTATTCAAATATACAGAAGAGTCTCCTGTCCCTAGCCTTGGCGTCAACTACACAGGCTGGAGGCTGCATGAAGCGATCAACCCTGGGATTGCTGCTGTTGCAAGTGGCGTTCGTCCTGTCATGGAGTTCGGGCTATATCGGCGCCAAGCTTGGCACCCAAGACGGCGGTGCGTTCAACCTGCTGTTCTGGCGTTTCCTGTTGGTATCGCTGTGCCTGGGGCTGTTCCTGAACGTCAGGTTGTTGAAGGTTTCATGGGCGCAGATCCGCCATTACGCCGTGGTCGGTTGCCTGTCGCAGTTTCTGTACCTGAGTTGCCTCTATGTGGCGATTCAGAACGGTCTGCCGCCTGGCATTGCGGCGATCATTGCGGCGTTGCAGCCGTTGATGACTGCGGCATTGTCGACGGGCAGCGCCACCGAGCGCAGCGGCGGTTGGCAATGGGTGGGGCTCGTGGTCAGCTTTGCCGGCGTGGCGGTTGTGATCGCCGGGCAGTACAGCAATAGCGCAACCGAGGTAAGCCTGGTCATGTATGGGCTGCCCCTGGTGTCGGCGCTGGGGCTGACGTTGGCGACTCTGTACGAACGCCGTTCGGTGCAGAACCAGAGCGTCGGCTTGCTCATACCGCTGTTTATCCAATCGCTGCTGAGCCTGATCGGCTTCACCGCCGCTGTGCTTTACACCGACACCTTGAGCATTCCCCATGACACCGACGTACTGGTTTCGATTGTGTGGTTGACGGTGTTTTCCACCTTTGCCGCTTACTTGAGCCTGTGGCGGCTGTTGCGTGTCATGACGGCTACCCAGGTTGCAGCGTTGGTCTACCTGGAGCCCCCGGTCACCCTGGTTTGGGCAGCGCTGATGTTCGGCGACAGGATCCATGCCTCGACCTATGCCGGCATTGCCGTGGTCATTGCCGGGCTGGCTTTATTGCGCCTGAAGCGACCGACCGTCGCGTGTACATCCTGAGGCCTGTGGGTTCAGCCATCTGACAGACATCTCCTGTTAAAAATAAACCATGCCCAAGCAGGAAGCCTGGCTGGAACACGGGGGATTTCTTTCTGATACAGGTGCAGGGCGATGACGCCCGAGGGGTTTGTATGTTGCTACGTTATGCAGCAATGGCGGCGGTAGTCGTCGCGGCTTCCGGATGTGTGCAAGAGCGTGTCGTACATGAACGTCGACCGGTGCAGCGTGAGTATGTGGAAGTCGTGGCACCCCAACCGCCGCCGGTGCAAGTGATCGAAGTCGAGCCGGCGGCGCGCGACGGTTATATCTGGTCACGCGGTTACTGGCGCTGGCAAGGCGGACGCTATGTGGCGGTACACGGCCATTGGGAGCCGGTGCGCGAGGGTTATCGCTATGTGCACCCGCATTGGGTACAGCGCAATGACGGGTTTCACTGGCAGGTCGGTGGCTGGGTTCGCTGACCGAGTGGCCTCTCCCGTTTGTAGGAGCGAGCTTGCTCGCGAAAAAACCACAGGCGCCGCGTGCTACCTGAATGTTCGCGTAATCGTTGGCGTTTTTCGCGAGCAAGCTCGCTCCTGCAAAAGACGGCCTAGCCGATCCGTTTCATACCCGTCGCCTTGACCGCATTCAGGTCGAAGGTGGCGGTGTATTCGCAACCCGCCGCGTGGGCGCAGCGTTCGATCAGGCAATCGGCAAAGTCTGCCTTGTTCGCAATGAACTTGCGCAGTGCCTGCCAGATGATATCGGCGTGCTCAACCGTGAGCTCGCGAGTGTGCAACAGGGTTTCCAGCACCATCACCACATCGCTTTTGGCCGACTGGTAGCAGGACTGCAATACCCACACCAATTCCACAACGGTCACCAGGCTGACAAAGCCCGGTGACGCGGCGGTGAGTGATTCGATCAGTCTGGACGCCTTGGCTGATTGCACGGGCTCGTCCTGGGTGACGTAGCGCACCAGCACGTTGGTATCCAGGCCGATCATCCGGCTTTTGCTCCCTGGGTCGCGATGGCCTGGTTCATGTCCTCGATGGACACCGCATTGGCCGGCTTGCTGATCAGTCCCTTGAGGTCGGTGACGGTTTTACTCGCGGCGATCATGGAAAACTTGCCGTCTTCCATTTCAACGAATTCCACCCGGTCGCCTGTTTCCAGGCCGAGGGCTGTCCTGACCTGGACAGGGATAGTGATTTGTCCTTTTGAAGTCAGTGTTGCGGTTGCCATAGTGAAGATCTCCATCGTGATATTCCTTACCTTAGGGTAAGGAATGATGGAGGACAATATCCGTTGGTCCATAGGTTGCTCGCAGGTGGGGTGAGTCGGTACTCAAACCCTAGTCCGGACTCGCGGTCTCCACACCTTTGGCCCCGCGCCAAACCGATACAAACTATGACCGATCGCGCCGGCTCACTGCACCACGCGATAGCACGGCACATACGCCGCGCCGCCCGGCAGCTTCATGCGATGCTGGGCGACAAACGCTTTGAGCAGCTCGTCCAACGGTTTCATGATCGCCGGGTCGCCGTGAATCTCGTACGGGCCGTTTTCTTCAATCAGGCGAATACCGTTTTCCTTGACGTTACCTGCCACAATTCCGGAGAACGCGCGACGCAGGTTCGCCGCCAGTTCATGGGGCGGCAGCGCATGACTCAGTTGCAGGCTGGCCATGTTTTCGTGGGTTGGATCGAAGGGGCGCTGGAAACCTTCGTCGATCTTCAATAGCCAGTTGAAGTGGAACGCGTCGTTGCGTTCGCGACGGAACTGCTTCACAGCCTTGAGGCCCAGAGTCATCTGGCGCGCGACTTCGGCCGGGTCGTCGATGATGATCTGGTAGTGCTTCTGCGCCGCTTCGCCGAGGGTAGCGCCGACGAACGCATGCAGTTGTTCCAGGTAAGGGGCCGCATGTCTGGGCCCGGTGAGCACCACCGGGAACGGCAGGTCGCGGTTGTCCGGGTGCATCAGGATGCCCAGCAGGTAGAGGAACTCTTCGGCGGTGCCGGCGCCGCCGGGGAAGATGATGATGCCGTGGCCGACACGCACGAAGGCTTCCAGGCGTTTCTCGATGTCCGGCAGGATCACCAGCTCGTTGACGATCGGGTTGGGCGCTTCGGCGGCAATGATGCCCGGCTCGGTCAGGCCCAGGTAGCGGCCGCCGGTGATGCGTTGTTTGGCGTGGGAAATGGTCGCGCCTTTCATCGGCCCTTTCATGACGCCGGGGCCGCAGCCGGTGCAGACATCGAGACTGCGCAGGCCGAGTTCGTGCCCGACTTTCTTGGTGTATTTGTATTCTTCGGTGTTGATGGAGTGGCCACCCCAGCACACCACGATCTTCGGCTCGACACCCGCGCGCAGCGTACGGGCGTTGCGCAACAGGTGGAATACGTAGTCAGTGATGCCCTGGGAGTTGCTCAGGTCGATGCGCTGGCTGTCCAGCTCGTTTTCGGTGTAGACGATGTCGCGCAAGGCGCTGAACAGCATTTCGCGGGTGCTGGCGATCATCTCGCCATCGACGAAGGCATCGGCCGGGGCGTTGAGCAGCTCCAGGCGCACGCCGCGGTCCTGCTGGTGGATGCGTACTTCGAAATCCTTGTAGGCGTCGAGGATGGTCTTGGCGTTGTCGATATGCGCGCCAGTGTTGAGGATCGCCAGGGCGCACTGGCGAAACAGGGCGTAGACGCTGCCGCTGCCGGCTTCACTCAGTTGCTGGACTTCACGTTGGGACAGGGTTTCGAGGCTGCCCTTGGGGCTGACGGAGGCATTGATGACTTGACGTTGGGGCATTCTGATTCCTTGAAAGCACAGCCACCGCATCCACGACAGGCGCGGTGGCTTGAGAATGATGGGCGCCGTATACGGTCGCACGAGACGGTTATTTACCTCAGGCGCAAGGCCGAGCGCAAATACCGTCCAGCACCATCATGCCGCAGAACTTACTGGATCAGCTTCCAGTTTTTGTAGAAAACCCGACGCAGGGTAAACACCAGGCCGGCAAAGCCCGCGATTACGGCGTTAAGCACCGAGGGCAGCAGGGTTGGCCGCACGATATCAATGAACAGGCAGTAACGTTTCGCATCGTTCTTGTTGAAAGACGCATGCATCAGCGTGTCATCGAAGATAAACAGCGGGTCGTCGTGCCAGTAGTGCTTGTGCTTGCCCACCTGGATATACACGCCTTCATGGTGCGGCGCCGGCGCCATGTTGTAGAGCACGCGGAACATCATGCGCAGGGGGCCGAAGTGGAACGACGTCGAGCGGTTCTCGTTGAACACCGACACGCCAATGGTCTTCACAAATGGCAGCTTCTTGCGCAGCTGCGGGATGTCCAGGGCGGTTTCGATGGGGCGGCCGTACCACTGGAAAAACAACATGCCGCGTTTCTTCTCGGCCATGCGCGCGTCCAGGTAATCGATGATTTCTTCCTTGCGGGCCATGGCGTCGTCGATCACCTGTTGCAAGTCCTCGCGCCAGGCGGGAGGCAGGTCTTGCATCGTGTAGACATGTCGGTTGCGCCTGCTCAGCAGGTCGAACAGAGTGTTGAACGGCGCCAGGATCCAGGTGTTGCGACCGTTGCCGACAAAATATTTCTTGATGGTGTCGCGGTCGTACAGGCCATTGCGCAAGAAGTCATAAATGCCGCAAAACAGCACCAGCAGCAGGAACACCAGGCTGATGTGTGGAAAAACGTCCATAAACAGCAGAACGCCGATCACCCAGACGAGGGATATCAGCTTTTTGCCAACCGCATTTTTGCTCATGGAACCTGGCTCCAAACCTGAAACATAATGAAACAATATCGTCATGATAAGGCTTTATCGCGCCCACGAGCGTTTTTAAATGAAGCGAAATTGTTAAACCGTCTCAAATTTTGTAACCGTTGCCGGAGAAGCCCGGTGTCGCGTGGATTGAATTTTGAGAACGGAAGATTTGCGACTATCGTGACGCTTCGGATTTTCGGGCGTCATAGACCGGTACGATTGAAGTTGAATGGCCACCATTGGCCTTCGGCACCTTGGAAGAGGCAGAATTTTTATGATCATCAAACCGCGGGTTCGTGGCTTTATCTGTGTGACCGCTCACCCTGTTGGCTGTGAAGCGAACGTCCGAGAACAGATCGACTACGTAACCAGCTACGTATCAAAAAAAGGCACCATCGAAGGCGGCCCCAAGAAGGTGCTGGTCCTCGGTGCTTCCACCGGCTACGGCCTGGCCGCGCGCATCAGTGCTGCGTTTGGCTGCGGCGCCGACACCCTGGGCGTGTTTTTTGAGAAAGAAGGCGAAGATGGCAAACTGAGCTCCGCCGGCTGGTACAACAGCGCGGCGTTCGAGAAGTTTGCCGTGGAAAAGGGCCTGTACGCCAAGAGCATTAATGGCGACGCGTTCTCCGACGAGATCAAGCGCCTGACCATTGAAACCATCAAGAAAGACCTGGGCAAGATCGACCTGGTGGTCTACAGCCTGGCCGCGCCACGCCGTACCGACCCGCAAGGCGTGGTGCACACCTCCACCCTCAAGCCGATCGGCAAGGCCGTGACCCTGCGCGGTATCAACACCGACAAGGGCGTGGTAGTCGACACTACTTTGGAGCCCGCGACCCAGGAAGAAATCGACGGCACCGTCAAAGTGATGGGCGGCGAAGACTGGCAACTGTGGATCGACGCCCTGCGTGACGCCGATGTACTGGCCGAAGGCGCCAAGACCACCGCGTTCACTTATCTCGGTGAGAAGCTGACCCAGGACATCTACTGGAATGGCTCCATCGGCGAAGCCAAGAAAGACCTGGACAAAAAAGTCCTGACCCTGCGCGCCAACCTGGCTGCGCTCAAGGGCGACGCCCGTGTGTCGGTACTCAAGGCGGTGGTGACCCAGGCCAGCTCGGCAATCCCGATCATGCCGCTGTACCTGTCGCTGCTGTTCAAGGTGATGAAAGAGCAGGGCACTCACGAAGGCTGCATCGAGCAGGTTTATGGCCTGTTCAAGGACAGCCTCTACGGCAGCGAGCCAAAGCTGGATGCCGACGGTCGCCTGCGTGCCGATCTGGCCGAGCTGGAGCCAAAGGTTCAGGACGCCGTGGCGGCGCTGTGGAACCAGGTCACCGACGACAACGTCAACGAGATCAGTGATTTTGCCGGCTACAAGGCTGAGTTCCTGCGCTTGTTCGGTTTCGAGATCGATGGCGTGGACTACGACGCGGACGTGAACCCGACCGTCAAGATCAACGGTCTGGTGCAGGCGTAAATGATGTAACGGTGGCGGCCTCGATAACTCGCTTATCAGGCCGCCGCTTGTTGCTACGGATATCAGGCATATCTGGATTTAGACAAGTTATGTTTTGCCTCGGTGAAGTCTGATCGCCGGATATTCACCAGCTCCTTCTCCCAAAGAGGATTGAGCGGCACATGATAACCGCTGTCTTTGGCGGTCTTTATCAGCTCGGCCATTTCCTTGCTGTCATGGATGATGCAGATTTCGTCGAATCTGCCCAGTTTCGCTGGCAGGAAAAATGTTGCCGGGTAGTTCGCGGTTACCTCCGTGGCTGGGCTGCCTGAATCCGCATTGTGGTGAACCACCCTTTCTGCGTCACCGACCAGTTTCTGGTTGATGATGCCTATCATCTGTTCCAGTCGTGACGTGGCATTGCCGAGATGGGGATGCTCTTTCTGGTAGAAACTGGCCGCGCTTGCAAAGTCTGCGCGCAGTTCTTGCGGAACCTGCCTGTATCGATTGACTCGTTCCTTGAACACGCTGTGAGCGACATCCGGTACGGGGAGCTTATCCTGGGGCCCGAAGTCGCTCAGGTGCGGCGCGACCATGTGCAGATCGTAATCGGCGGTCAAAGGCTTGCCCTCTGCCTGCTTGGCCAATACTTCCACTGGCTTGCCCTGATGGGTGATGAGATAGGTGTCGTCGGCAGGCGATCCAGGGCGGGCTTGAAATGTGTAGCGTTGCCCGCTCGGCCCTCGGGCGCTCAATTGCACCGTGCCGTCCGCACCTTTAGCGGACAGATCAGTGATATGACCCAGGTTCACCAGCTCATCGAGGCGATGGCGCGAGAGTTTCAGCGGGATCGGGACTGCATGGCGTTGCTCGACGCAATCCAGGATCTGCGCGTTGGCCTTGGCGACTTTTTCTTCCGGCGCGCTCTCCAGCTTGCTGAGGGCCTGGTCGGTACAGATCAGACCGGCCTGCGGCCCCCAGTTGGCACTTTTGCCCTTGATGTGGAAGTCCTTGGTGGGATGACCGGCTTCTATCAGCCCGGTAGCCACGGACTCTACCGGGCGTATGCCAATGATGGAGTTGGTGGTTACCGCGATCCGTTGCAAGGGTTCAAGGTGGCTCGACACTATTCCTGTTTGCTCTTTTACCCGCTCGAGCAGGTCGGGCGGTAGGTTGCCGGCATCCCCGGCAACGCGGTTGTCGAAACGGGACTGGTTGCGTTGCAAGGCTTCCAGGCTGGATGAAGAAGGTGATGTAACACTGAGAATCGTGGTTTTCATTGGAATACCTCTATGTCACGTCTTGCGGCAGTGTTGGGTGATTCCGTTCAGTCACAGTTCTCCTTGATAGGGCTGACATTAAGAGAGATTGGCCCTTGGCGGGGAGGCGTGGCGATTTTTCAGACCGATCCTACTCTTGCTTACCTTCTGCTGCGGTTCATGAACATGCCAGACTGCCTGACTGCATCTTGCAGACGGGAGCAAACCATGACGATCCGTGCGGTAGTGTTTGATTTCGGTGGCGTGTTATTTGACTAGAGCCCGCAGCATCTGTATCGCAAGCTCATTGCCGACGAGCAGGAGCGGCAATGGTTTCTCGATAACATCTGTACCCAGGCCTGGAACACCGAGCAGGATGCGGGCCGAACCCTGGCTGAGGCTACCCGCAGCCTGATTGCCCAACACCCCGACCACCAGACCTTGATCGAGGCTTATTACGCGCGCTGGCACGAGATGTTGCGTGGCGCGTTGCCGGAAGGGGTCGCGATTCTCACCGCGTTGCATCAAGCGAATATGCCGTTGTTCGGGCTGACCAACTGGTCGGCGCAAACCTTTCCCTATGCCCGCAAGCACTATCCGTTTCTGCAGCTTTTCTGCGATATCGTCGTCTCGGGCCAATTGAAACTGATCAAGCCGGACCCGGCGATCTACCAGGCCAGTTTCGCTCAAATCCGTGCCCATCTGCCGGATATCCAAGCGGGTGAAGTGGTGTTCATCGATGATGTCGCTGGCAATGTCGACGCGGCCGTCGCCCTTGGCTGGCAGGGTATTCACCATGTGTCGGCCGAACGTACCGCCGCGCGTTTGCGCGAGCTGGGCGTGGCGTTCTAGCGCGCCCACTTCTCCATGACAAAATCGACGAAGGCCCGCAGCTTGGGCAGGCGATAACGGTCCTGGCGATACAGCAGGTGCATGGGGCGGCTGGGTAGCTTATAGCCGGTCAGCAAGGCCACCAGTTTGCCGCTCTCCAGGTCCGGCTGCACCAGGGCATCCGCCAGCATGACGATGCCCATGCCGTTTACCGCCGCCTGGCGCAAGCCTTGCGAGCTGTTGATGGTCAATGAGCCGGCCACCGGAACCTCCACCTCGCCTACATCCCCGGTCATGCGCCACAGTTTGTCGGTGTCGCGCCAGTTGTCGGTCGCAGGGTAGGCGAAGGCCAGGCAATCGTGCTGCTGCAGCTCATCTGGCGTCTGCGGCGTGCCGCGTCGCGCCAGGTACTCAGGTGACGCGCAAAGGGTGAGGGTATAGGCCTGCAGGGGTCTGGCGATCAGGCTGGAGGTTTCGAGTTCGCCGAGACGGATCGCCACGTCGAAACCGCTGTCGACCAGGTCCACTCGCTCATTGCTCAGCACCACGTACAGGTTGATCAGTGGATAGCGCTGGGAAAACTCACTCAAGGCCGGCACAAGGCGTTCGGTGCCGAACACGGGCGGCGCGGTGATACGCAGGCTGCCTTTGGGCGCTTCGCTGTGAATCTGTTCCGCCAGCAGCTGGGAGTCGGCCACCAGTCCCAGTACTTCCAGGCAGCGCTGATAATACTGCCCGCCAAACTCCGTAAGGTTCTGTTTGCGCGTGGTGCGTTTGAGCAAGCTGACGCCCAGTCGCTGCTCCAGCGCACGCAGATGGTTACCGACCATGGTGGTCGACATTCCGCATTCCTGCGCGGCGGCGGTCATGCTGCCGGTCTCGACGACCTTCACGTACACCGACATGGCCTGGAACAGATCCATTATCAAGTCCTGGTTAAAAGTAATTGCAGTAATTCGCAGTTTATCCAGCTGTGGTGGCTAACGATACTTCAATACCACAACGATGCATTGGAGCCCGCCACCATGACCGCCGCCTGCCTGATGAACACTTATCAACCCTTGGCCTTAAGTTTTACGCGCGGTCTGGGCACGCGCCTGTGGGACCAGCACGGCCGCGAATACCTGGACGCGGTGGCCGGCGTAGCTGTGACCAATGTCGGCCATTCCCACCCCCGGCTGGTGACGGCCATCAGCGAGCAGGCCGGCCTGCTGCTGCACACCTCCAATCTCTACAGCATCGATTGGCAACAGCGTCTGGCCCGGCGCCTGACCCAGCTGTCCGGGCTGGACCGCGCGTTCTTCAACAATTCCGGCGCTGAAGCCAATGAGACGGCGCTGAAACTGGCACGGCTGCATGGCTGGAAAAAGGGCATTGAACAACCCTTGGTAGTGGTGATGGAGAACGCTTTCCACGGGCGTACGCTGGGCACCATGGCGGCCAGTGACGGGCCATCGGTGCGCCTTGGTTTTCAACGCTTGCCGGGGGATTTCCTGAAGGTGGGGTTTGGCGATCCGGGCGCATTGGAACGCATCACCCAACAGTTTGGTACGCGCATCGCCGCCGTGCTGCTGGAGCCGATCCAGGGCGAAAGCGGTGTGTTACCGGCACCGCCCGGCTATCTGAAAGCCCTGCGCGATCACTGTACGCGCCACGGCTGGCTGATGATGCTCGACGAAATACAAACCGGCATTGGCCGCACCGGTGCCTGGTTCGCCTTTCAGCACGAGGGCATTGTTCCCGACGTGATGACCCTGGCCAAAGGGCTTGGCAACGGCGTGCCGATCGGCGCCTGCCTGGCCCGCGGCGGCGTCGCGCAACTGTTCACGCCAGGCAGCCATGGCAGCACGTTCGGCGGCAACCCGCTGGCGTGCCGTGTCGGTTGCACCGTGCTGGATATTATTCATGAGCAAGGCTTGTTGCAGAACGCCGCACGCCAGGGCGAACACTTGCTGGAACGCTTGCGCGTGGAGCTGGATGGGCACCCGCAAGTGCGGGCGATTCGCGGCAAAGGCTTGATGATCGGGATAGAACTGGCCAGCCCTTATCGCGACCTTGCCCAACGTGCCGCCCAGGAGCACGGGTTGTTGATCAACGTCACGCGGGGCAAAATCGTTCGCCTGTTGCCGCCGCTGACCCTTGATGCCAGGGAAGTCGAGATGATCGTTCGGGCCATCACCCGATTGCTGAATTGAAAGGCAATCAAAATGTGGGAGGGGGCTTGCCCCCGATAGCAGTGGTTCAGCCGGCACATTGGGTACTGACACACCGCTATCGGGGGCAAGCCCCCTCCCACAGAGTTCTGTGCTGCTTTCAGATTCCATTCAACCACTCCTGGTTCAGGGTGTCGGTATCTCCCAGGTACTCCAGCAACCAGGCCATGGCTGGCGACAGTTTGTTCTGCGCCCAGGCCACGCAGGACGGGCTGGCCGGGAAGGGGCGGTGCAGTTGCAACGCCACCAGCTCGCCGCGCTCGATCCACGGCAGCACCTGATGCGCCGGGGCCATGCCGACGCACAAGCCATCGCGCAGGCAATCGAGCGCCGACGACCAGTTGGGCACCACCAGGCGACGCTGGTTATCCAGGGTCCAGGTGTCCCGCTTGGGCAGGTTGCGTGAGGTGTCGGTCATGCACAGGGAGGCAAACGGGCGCAATTGATCATCGCCGAGCAGCCCGCTCACCGTTGCCAGCGGGTGCCTGGCGCTGACCACGCACAACCAGTTCAACAAGCCCATATCGCGAAAGCTGAAATGGCTGGCCACCGGCACCGCGCTGGTGGCGCCGATCACGATGTCGGTACGCTCGTCCGCCAGGGCATCCCACACGCCGTTGTACACCTCGTACTCCAGCAGCAGTTCCACTTCCGGAAACTGCCGATAGAAATCCAGCACCAGTTGCCGACAGCGCTGCGGCTTGACGATGGAGTCCACCGCCACCTTCAACTGACCGCTCCAGCCATTGGCCACCTGCTGGCACAAGCGGCGGGTGCCGAGCATTTTTTTCATCACGCCACGGGTTTCGTCGATAAACAGCCGGCCGGCGGGCGTCAGTTCCACGTCACGGTGGCGCCGTATGAACAGCGGCACCGCCAGCCACTCTTCCAGCTGGCGCACCGTATAGCTGATGGCCGACGGTACGCGATGCAATTCCTGAGCGGCGGCGCTGAAACTGCCGTGGCGTGCGACGGCATCGACCACATCCAGGGAGTATTCGGACCACATGTCGGTTGCCCTCAAAATTATTGATAAGACTGTCCAATTATTATCGCTTCACAGGAGAACTGCCAGCTTCATAATGGGCGCCAGTCAGCAAATAGTTTGATGGCAGGATCGACAAGGCTTCAATGAAAAATTCTTTTGGTTTCACTTGGTATCTGGCGGGGCTGAGCATGCTCGGTTATCTCGCCATGGACATGTACTTGCCGGCGTTTGGCGCCATGGGCGAACAGTTGCAGATTGGCGCCGGGGCTGTGGGCGCCAGCTTGAGCATCTTCCTTGCCGGTTTTGCGCTAGGGCAGTTGCTGTGGGGGCCGTTGTCCGACCGGCTTGGGCGCAAGCCGGTCCTGCTCATGGGGTTGAGCCTGTTTGTACTGGGGTGCCTTGGCATGTTCTGGGTGCACACCGCGCCGCAGCTCTGGGCATTGCGTTTTATGCAGGCGATCGGCGTGTGCTCTGCGGCCGTGAGTTGGCAGGCACTGGTGATTGACCGCTACCCGGCGGACAAGGCTCACCGCGTATTCGCCAGCATCATGCCGCTGATGTCGCTGTCGCCGGCACTGGCGCCCTTGTTGGGTGCGATGGTATTGAATCACTTTGGCTGGCAGGCGATTTTCGGTGTATTGCTGGGGGTGTCGCTGCTCCTGTTGCTGCCGACGGTGTTTCTGCGCAGCGCGCCGAAGCGTCAGACGCACCAACCCGTGCGCCTGGGCTATGCACAGCTGCTCACGTCACGGGTATTTACCGGCAACGTCATGATATTTGCCGCCTGCTCCGCCAGCTTCTTTGCCTGGCTGACCGCTTCGCCATTCATCCTCGGCGGCATGGGCTACAGCCCCAATGATATCGGCCTCAGCTACGTGCTGCCGACCCTGGCCTTTCTCGTCGGCGGTTACAGTTGCCGCAGCGCCTTGCAGCGCTTGCCGGGCAAAACCTTGCTACCGTGGTTGCTCGCCTTCTATTGCCTGAGCATGGTGGCGTTGTACCTGGTTGCAATCCTGACAGTGCCGACCCTCACCACCTTGCTGATTCCGTTCTGCCTGATGGCGCTGTGCAACGGCGCCAGCTACCCGATCGTGGTGGCGAATGCACTGATGCCGTTTTCGGAAAATTCCGGCAAGGCGGCGGCACTGCAAAATACCCTGCAATTGGGCTTGTGCTTTCTTGCCAGTCTGTTGGTGTCGTCGATGATCGAGCGGCCGCTGTTGATCACAGTGATTGTGATGCTGGCGACCGCGCCCCTGGCGGTGTTGGGTTACTGGCTGGCGCGGCCGAAGGGTAATGCTTGCGAACTGTCCAGCGCCTGAGCTGGCAATGCGATCAAAATGTGGGAGGGGGCTTGCCCCCGATAGCAGTGTGTCAGTCACAGGAGATATTGACTGATCCACCGCAATCGGGGGCAAGCCCCCTCCCACATGTGTATTGAGTTTATTCAGTTAGAACGATACTTCCATGTTCAACGTCGGCGTCGACGTGCGGCTACCCCGACCGCCGTCCACGCCAAACTTGTTATGCCAGTATTCGTAGCCTACGCCGAGGTACAGGTTCGGCTTGACGCTTTTTCCCGGCCGCACCGCCACCATCAACGCGGTGCGCATCAGGGCTTCCGGCGCGGTATCACGGCCATGATAGTCCTCGCCTTTCTCCCCCACGTAATTGATGAATCCCTGAAATTTAGCCGCGTGGTTGGCAATCTCGAACGGGCGCATCCAGGTCAGGTTGAGCATATAAGTGTCGTCGAAGGTGTGGTTCGATTTCTTCGCGCCCGGAATGCCGGTGTGGTTCTTTTCCTTGTAGTACATCAGGCTCAGGTCCAGCACACCGACGGTGTTGAACTTCAAGGTCGGGCCGATCACCAATGCGCGCTTCTTGGCGGAAGCGAAGTTGTTATTGCGGTTGGCATCGAAGCCCAGCGTCAGTGCGTAATCCTTGATCAATCCGGAACCCTGCGGCACATCGAATACCCGTGAGGCGTAGAGCTGATGGCGGTATACCGCGTACACCTCGCTGCCACCGTGGTCGGTGCCCTTGCGTGGGTCTTTGCTGTCGGACAGGAACACATCGAGATTCAGAAAATTGCTGCCGTACCGGTAGCCGCTGGCGTGGGTGAAGCTGTAGATGCGCTTGTTGAAATCGTCGGGGTTGTTCGGGTTGGTGAAGTGTTGGCCGTAGCGAAACCCCAGGCTGTTGTTCATCCATTCCACCGCGACAGCCTCCCCGCCGCCGAAGAGGGTCAATGCGACGGTTGCGCCCTGCAATGCCTTTTTCATTCTGTCAGGTCCTTTGGCGTTCTGGCTCATGACGGCCGGATTGTTTTTGTAACGCAGTAGCAGGGTATCTTGTCTGAATGATTGTATACAACTCTATGGACATACAGTCTTGATATTGCATACAGTGAGCGCACAACAAAAACAGAGATCCCCCACCATGACTATCCCGAAGGCGTCACCGCAGCGGCCCGAAGATGAGAATCTGGGCGTCGCCGCCAACATGGCTTACGGCCTGCAGCATGTGCTCACCATGTATGGCGGCATCGTTGCCGTACCCTTGATCGTCGGCCAGGCGGCCGGGTTGTCGCCCGCGGATATCGGCCTGTTGATCGCCGCGTCGTTGTTTGCCGGTGGCCTGGCCACGCTGCTGCAGACCCTTGGCCTGCCATTCTTCGGGTGTCAGTTGCCGCTGGTGCAGGGCGTGTCATTCGCAGGCGTGGCAACCATGGTGGCGATTGTCGGCAGCGACGGAGCAGGGGGCGTGCCGGCGATACTCGGCGCGGTGATGGCCGCGTCGTTCATTGGCTTGTTGATCACCCCGGTGTTCTCACGCATCACTCAGTTTTTCCCGCCGCTGGTGACCGGGATCGTGATTACCACCATCGGCCTGACCCTGATGCCCGTGGCGGCCCGCTGGGCCATGGGCGGCAACAGCCGCGCAGCGGATTTCGGCAGCATGTCGAATGTCGGCCTGGCGGCGCTGACGTTGGTGCTGGTGTTGCTGCTGAGCAAAATCGGCAGCGCAACCATCTCGCGCCTGTCGATTCTGCTGGCGATGGTGATCGGCACGGTGATTGCGGTGTTCCTGGGCATGGCCGACTTCTCCGGCGTGACCCAGGGGCCTATGTTCGGCTTTCCCACGCCGTTCCATTTCGGCATGCCGACCTTTCATGTGGCGGCGATCATTTCCATGTGCATCGTAGTGATGGTTACGCTGGTGGAAACCTCGGCGGACATTCTGGCGGTAGGCGAGATCATCGACACCAAAGTCGACTCCAAACGCCTCGGCAACGGCCTGCGCGCCGACATGCTGTCGAGCATGTTCGCGCCGATCTTCGGTTCGTTCACGCAGAGTGCGTTCGCCCAGAACGTCGGCCTGGTAGCGGTCACCGGGGTGAAGAGCCGGTTTGTGGTGGCAACCGGCGGGGTGTTCCTGGTGGTGCTTGGCCTGCTGCCGTTCATGGGCCGGGTGATTGCCGCCGTGCCCACCTCGGTGCTTGGCGGTGCCGGCATTGTGTTGTTCGGCACGGTGGCGGCCAGCGGTATTCGCACCTTGTCCAAGGTGGATTACCGCAACAACATGAACCTGATCATCGTCGCCACGAGTATTGGTTTCGGCATGATTCCCATCGCCGCGCCCAGCTTCTATGACCAATTCCCCGGCTGGTTCGCGACGATTTTCCATTCGGGCATCAGCTCTTCGGCGATCATGGCGATTCTGCTCAACCTGACGTTCAACCACTTCACCGCCGGTAACTCGGACCAGCAGTCGGTATTCGTGGCGGGGACTGAGCGCAGTTTGTGCTTTCGCGACGTGGCGGCGTTGCGCGATGGCGATTACTACCGGGGCGGGAAGCTGTTCGATGCCGAGGGCAAGGAAATTCCACTGGTGGCGGACACCTTGAAGAAAACCGCCAAACCTGAAACCACTGAGGTCTGAATGTGGGAGGGGGCAAGGCCTGATGCCAGTATGTAGGAGCGAGCTTGCTCGCGAAAAACGTCAACGATAACGCGTGCTTCCTGAATGAACGCGGTGCCTGTGAGTTTTTCGCGAGCAAGCTCGCTCCTACAAAAAGCCTTCCCCTCCCACATTGGAATTCAGCCGGCCTTGAGGGCTTTGCGCGGCATTGAGCACACCTCATCCAGAAACTTCACCACGGTGCCCATGCACGCCTGGCGTTCTTCCACGTGGGGCATGTGGCTGGAGTCTTCGAACAGCGCCCAGCGCACGTCCGGGATTTCGTCCAGGAACGGCTTGACCACCAGCGGCGTAGCCTCGTCGTGCCGACCGGAGATCACCAGGGTCGGCACGTTGATCGCAGGCAGGCGACCGATCACGTTCCAGTCCTTCAAGCTGCCGATCACATGGAACTCCGTGGGGCCGCTCATGGCGTGGTACACCGTCGGGTCGGCATCGACCTGGGCGAAGGTGCGCGCCACTTCTTCCGGCCACGGGTTGACCCGGCACACGTGCTGGTCGTAGAAAACCCGAGAGGCGGCCTGGTATTCCGGGTCCTGGTAGGTACCGGCGGCTTCATGCTTGAGCAAGGTTTCATGCACACCTTCGGGCAACAGCTTGCGCAGCCGATTGGCCTCGCTGACCCAGGTGCGCATGCACGTCGGTGAGTTGGCCGGGATAAAGGCGCGCAGGCCCTTGGGCTGTAAAATCGCATGTTCGCTGCCGAGCATGCCGCCCCAGGATTGGCCGAGGATCGCGTAGTTGTCGCTGATTTGCAGGTGGTCGAGCAGGTTGTTCAACTCATTGAGGAACAGCTCGACGGTCCAGAACGAAGCCGGTTTTTCCGGCAGGTGCGTTGAGCGACCGTTGCCCAACTGGTCGTAGTGAATCACCGCATGGCCGCTGGCGGCCACGTCCTTGAACGCGTCGACGTAATCGTGGGTGCAGCCGGGGCCGCCATGGAGGATCACCAACGGGGTGCGGCCTGTGGCCAGCTCACCGGTGATGCGATACCACGTCTGATAGGCGCCGAAGGGGGCGTAGCCTTCGCGGACTTTGTCGATGAATTCCATTTCGTACCCTGCTCTGAAAAAAGGATCAGGGCTACGATAATCTGCACGCGACGTTTAGGTAACTAGCAAAACAGCTAGGTTTTGCGTAAGGATCAATCGTCGAGCAAGCGGTAATGCGTGGCGCGCACCACCGCCTGCACGCGGTTCTTGGCGCCCAGTTTGTGCATGGCCGATGCCAAATGCAGCGTGACCACCGCCAGCGAACGGGTCAATTGCGTGGCTATTTCGGCGGCCGTCAAGCCCTCGGCTGCCCATTTCAGGCACTCGCGCTCGCGTTTGGTCAGGTGGATATGCGGGTAGGTGCGCAACGCCTTGTTGAACAAAGGATAAGCCGCCTCCTGCAACGCGTGGCCGATCACGCTGAAGTCCGACAAGGTGTGCTGCGCCTCTTTCAATACCGTGCTCGCCTTACCGGTGCGCAGCCCGGTCAAAGAGGCGAAGCCGCCACGGGGCAGGTGGATCGGCACGCTGACGCCGCAGGTCAACTGTTGTTCATGCAGATAGGACGAAACGGGGGCATGGCAGGGGTCGATGATCGTTTGCAGTGCAGTCTCGGCCTTTGGCTCATACGACCAGACAAACGGCGACACGCTGCGCAAGGCCAAGTGCTGCACCGGGTCGATCTGGTAGAACCCTTCGCTGCACCACAAGGCGTGCCAGTCGGCCGGCGTGTTGCGCAGTTCCAGCACCGAGGGCGTGATCAACGCGCCATTGAGGTCGATGGGCACCGGCGTGTAGTCGTACACCAGCGCATCGAAGCCCAACTGTTGGGCGAGGATAAACGTATTGTCCATCTGCTCGTCCAGGCTCCTGCCCGGCATCAGACGATTATTGAAGGCAGTTAGCTTGGCCAGCATCCGTTCTGCTCCCGAATTCATTTGAATCTCGACTTGCTGCAAGTAGAATGCCACGCCCCGGCGAAGGACTGCCAGGCCAAACCTATAAGAAACGCTAGGTTATGGACGCGCGGCATCCTCGGTAGTGTTGACGTGATAAACGGCCACTACCTGCCAGGCCGATACAACACAAGGAATGTATGCATGTGGCGTGAAATTGCCCCCGACCAGCAGTACAACGTGCAAGTCGACGGCCATAATCTCGTGGTCTACAGCTTTGGCGAAGGCGATGAGGTGCTGCTGTGCCTCAACGGCGGCCCGGGCCTGCCGTGTGACTATTTGCGCGACGCCCATGGCTGGCTCAAAGAGCATAACCTGCGAGTGGTTGCATTCGACCAGCTTGGCACGGGCGCATCAGCCAGACCGAACGACGTTTCCCTGTGGGAAATTCGCCGTTATGTCGAAGAAGTCGAGACCGTGCGCCAGGCACTGGGCCTTGGCCCTGTGCACCTGCTCGGGCATTCCTGGGGCGGCTGGCTGGGCATCGAGTACGCCATTCACTACCCCGATGCGCTGAAAAGCCTGATCCTCGAAAACACGGTTGGCGATATTCCCCACTTGTCCCAGGAACTTGAGCGTCTGCGCGGCGCCCTTGGCAGCGAAACCGTGGCCATGATGCAGCGCCACGAAGCCATGGGCTCGCTCGACCACCCGCAGTATCAAGCCGCAATCACCTTGCTCAACTATCGCCACGTGTGCCGCCTGGATGACTGGCCGGAGCCGGTCAAACGCTCCCTCGGCGATTGGAACATGGGGCCTTACGAAACCATGCAAGGTCCCAACGAATTCCTCTATGTCGGCAACCTCAAGGACTGGAATCGCATCCCTGAAATGGCCGCGTTCAAGATGCCGATATTGATTACCACCGGCCAGCACGACGAACTAACCCCGGCCTGTGCCATGCGCATGAAGATGGCGGCCCGGCACGCCGAACTGCATGTATTTCCCAACAGCAGCCATATGCCGTTCTACGAAGAACCCCAGGCGTATTTCCCGGTGCTGCTGGACTTTCTCGCCCGTCACCGAGGCTGACGCATGAACCTGGCGCGCTACCGCTTCGTCCTGTCCCGGCCCCTGCAATTGTTGCCGGTGCTGTTGGGCATCAGCCTGATCACCTTTGTGCTGGTGCGCTCGATCCCGGGCGATCCGGCGCGCGCGCTGCTGGGTTCGCGCAGTACGCCGGACGCGTTGCTGAAAATCCGCGCCCAGTACGGCCTCGATGAGCCGCTGTGGCTGCAATATTTCTATTTCCTGAAGAACCTGCTCAAGGGCGACCTGGGCCAATCGCTGCTGTACAAGGTCGACGCCCTCAAGCTGATCGTCACGCGTATCGAACCGACGCTGGTGCTGGTGCTCGGCAGCGTGCTGCTGGCGCTGTTGATCGCGGTACCGCTGGCGACACTGGCGGCGCGCAATAAGGGCGGTTGGCCGGACAACCTGATCCGCGTCTTCACCACGGTCGGCCTGGGCATGCCGGCGTTCTGGCTGGGCCTGATGCTGATCCTGTTGCTCAGTGTGCGGTGGGGCCTGTTTCCGGTGTCAGGTTACGGTCGCACCTGGCTGGACAAGGCCCACCATATGGTCCTGCCGTGCCTGACCATTGCCCTGGCGCTGTCGGCGGTGCTGGTGCGTAATTTGCGCGCGAGCATGCTGGTGGAACTGCAGGCCGATCATGTCACCGCCGCACGGGCGCGGGGGCTGTCGGAAGCCGCCGTGTTCCGCCGTCATGTGGTGCCCAACTCCCTGGTGCCCGCGGTCAACCTGCTGGCTGTGAATATCGGCTGGCTGATCAGCGGCACGGTGGTCATCGAAAGCCTGTTTGCCATTCCCGGCATCGGCCAGTTGCTGGTGCGCGGTATTTTCACCCGCGACTACATGGTGGTACAGGGTGTGGCGATGGTGCTGGCCTGTGCGACGGTGCTGGTCAATTTCATTGCTGACGTGGTGACGGTGGCCCTCGACCCACGGGTGAAAATGCAATGAACAGCCGCCCATTGATAGCGCCCTGGCGTCTGCGCCTGCGCCTGGGTTTTCGCAACGGTCGGCTGACCGCCGCGTGGGGCCTGTTGATACTGCTTGCGTGGTTGACCCTGGCGCTGTTCGCGCCGTGGATCGCGCCTTACGACCCGATTGCGCAGAACACCGGTATGAGTCTGCTGGCGCCCGGTCTTGCGCACCCGTTCGGCACGGATAACTACGGCCGCGACGTGCTTTCACGAGTTATCTGGGGCGCGCGCATCGACCTGCAACTGGCGATTGTCGGGGTGATCTTCCCCTTCTTGATCGGCACCTTCATCGGCGCGGTTTCCGGTTATATCGGCGGGCGCCTGGACAGTGTATGCATGCGCGTGATCGACGTGGTGCTGGCGTTCCCGTTCCTGGTGTTGATGCTGGCGATCATGGCCATTCTCGGGCCTGGGCTGCAGAGCTTTTACATCGCCATGGCGCTGGTCGGCTGGGTCTCGTATGCGCGGTTGATCCGCTCGCAGATCCTGGTGCTCAAGGAGAGCGACTTTGCCCTGGCCGCCAGGAGCCTGGGGTTTGGTCATGGGCGCATTCTGTTCCGGCATTTGCTGCCCAACGCAATGTTTGGTTCGATCGTGTTTTCCATGTCCGACGCGGTGCTGGTGCTGCTCAACGGTGCTGCGGTGAGCTACCTGGGCCTGGGCGTGCAGCCACCGACCGCCGAATGGGGCACGATGGTCGCCGAGGGCCAGGCTTTTATCACCACCGCCTGGTGGATTTGCACTTTCCCGGGGCTGGCCATCGTGACGTTGGCCATGGGCTTCAGCCTGCTGGCCGATGGTGTGGCGCAAGTCCTGGGGGATCGTTCATGAGCCTGCTGCAAGTGCGCGACCTCAGCGTGATTGCCAATAACGCCGGGCACGCGCTGACCCTGGTCGACCGCGTGTCCTTCGACCTGGCCGAAGGCGAAATCCTGGGGGTGGTCGGTGAAAGCGGCTCGGGCAAGACCCTGGCCTGTCGCGGCCTGATGCGCCTGCTGCCGTCGTCCAACCTGCGCGTGCAAGGCGGCTCGGTACACCTGGCCGGCCAGGACCTGTTGCGCCTGGATGAAGCCGGCATGCGCGCCGTCCGTGGCGGGCAGATGGGCATGATCTTCCAGAACCCCAGCAGTCACCTGGACCCGTTGATGCGTATCGGCGAGCAGATCGCCGAAGGCATCCGCCTGCATCAAGGCGCCTCGAAAAAAGACGCGCGCCTGCAGGCCATCGAGGTGCTGCGCCAAGTGGGTATTCCCGACCCGCAAGCGCGGGTCGACAACTATCCCCATGAGTTTTCCGGCGGCATGCGCCAGCGCGCGATGATTGCGGTGGCCCTGGGCTGCAACCCGAAGGTGCTGATCGCCGACGAACCCACCACGGCCCTGGATGTGACAGTGCAGGCGCAGATCCTGCGGCTGTTGCTCGACCTTCGCGACAGGCGTGGCCTGTCGATCATCATGATCACCCACGACCTCGGCGTGGTGGCCCAAAGCTGCGACTCCATCGCGGTGATGTACGCCGGACGCCTGTGCGAACACGGCAGCAAATACGAACTGCTGGCCCAGCCACGGCATCCGTACACCGCCGGGTTGATCGATTGCCAGCCGGCCCACAGCAGCGGCCATGCGTTGTTGCGCACCATCCCCGGCCAGCCGCCGCTGCTCGACGCATTGCCCGGCGGTTGCCGCTTCAACCCCCGCTGCCCGCAGATAGGCGCCTTGTGTACCGAACTGTTGCCGGAAGGCGCGCGGGTTGCCTGTCACTATCCCTTGGGAGAACGCCCATGAGCCTGTTGCAGATCAAGGACCTGGAGGTGCGCTTCGCCGCGTCCGGCAGGGGCCTGTTCGGGTTGAACAAGCAGTGGGTGAGGGCGGTGAACGGGGTGTCGCTGAATCTGGCCGCCGGTGAAACCCTCGGGCTGGTGGGCGAGTCCGGCAGCGGTAAAAGCACATTGGGCCGGGCGATTTTGCACCTCAACCCGATCAGTGCCGGGCAAGTGTTATTCGACGGTGTGGACATGGCCCAGGGCAGCGCTATCGATATTGCGCGGTTGCGCCACGAAACCGCGATGATCTTCCAGGACCCCTACGCCGCCCTGAACCCGCGTCACACCGTCGGCGATACACTTGCCGAAGTGTTGCGGGTGCAGCGCAAGGTTGCGCCGGAAAACATCCGCGCCCGTGTCGACGAACTGCTTGAGCTGGTTGGTCTGCGCCCTGAATTGGCCTCGCGCAAACCAGGCTCTTTCAGTGGTGGGCAATGCCAGCGCGTGGGGATCGCCCGGGCGCTGGCGGTGGAGCCGCGCCTGATCATCGCCGACGAATGCGTGGCGGCGCTGGATGTGTCGATCCAGGGCCAGATCATCAATCTGCTGCTGGAGCTGCAACAGCGCATGAACCTGGCGATCCTGTTTATCGCCCACGACCTGGCTATTGTGCGGCGCCTGTGCGACCGGGTGGCGGTGATGTACCTGGGCAGGATCGTCGAGGAGGGGCCGGTGGAGGCGGTGTTCACTGCGCCGCGTCATCCCTATACGGCGGCGTTGATCGAGGCGATTCCGCAGATCGACCCCCATCGTCCGTTACCTGCGCAGCCGCTGCCCGGCGAGCCACCAAGCCCGCTGAATTTGCCCACAGGTTGCGCGTTTCACCCGCGTTGCCGCTATGCCCAGGCCATGTGTTCCGTTGTATTGCCGCCCACCCATTCACTGCACGAGCATCGATACAGTTGCGTGCTGGAACACCCTCTGACCCTTCCTGCCCATCATGAACAAGGAGTTATGACATGCAATCGCGCCATTTGAAATTGCTCGCCGCCGCCACGCTGACCGCCTGGTCCCTCACTGCCGGCCTGGCTCAGGCGGCCGGCGTGCTGACCATCGGTTGCCGTGAAGACAGCACCACCTTTGACCCGATCAAAAGCGCGCAGAACCGCGATACCTGGGTATTTGCCAACGTCTATGACACTCTGGTGCGCGTGGACAACCTGGGCACCAAAATGGAACCGGGCCTGGCGCAAAGCTGGGAGATTTCCAAGGACGGCCTGACCTACACCTTCACACTGCGCGACGCGAAGTTCTCCGACGGCTCGCCGATTACCGCCAGCGACGCGGCGTTCAGCCTGTTGCGCATTCGCGATAACAAGGCGTCTCTGTGGAGTGACCCGTTCAGCCTGATCGATACCGCCAAGGCCAGCGATGCGAAAACGTTGGTGGTCACCCTGAAAACCCCGGCGGTGGCGTTTCTCTCGCAACTGGCGTCGCCAACGGTGTCGATCCTGTCGGAAAAAGCCATGACGACAATGGGTGAAGACGCCTATTCGGAAAACCCGGTGACCTCCGGTGCCTTCACCGTGAACGAATGGCGCAGGGGCGACCGCGTGATCCTGAAGAAGAACCCGAACTTCTGGCAGGCCGGCAACGTCAGCCTGGACGGTGTGGAGTGGGTGTCGGTCACCGACGACAACACGCGCATGCGCATGGTGCAGAACAACGAGCTGGACACGGCGATCTTCGTACCTTTCTCCCGCGTTGAAGAGCTGAAGAAAGACCCGAACGTGGTGATCCATGCCGACCCCTCCACCCGCGAAGACCACCTGCTGATCAACCACGCCCATGGCCTGCTGGCCAAGCCGGAAGTGCGTGAAGCGCTGGACATGGCCATCGACAAACAATCGCTGGTGAAAACCGCCACTTACGGCCAAGGCACCGTGGCGTATTCCTACATCCCGAAAGGCTCGCTTTACCACTACGCCAATAACCTGCAACGCCCGTATGACCCCACCGCGGCTAAAAAGCTGCTGGCCGATGCAGGCGCCAAGGACCTCAAGCTCAATTATGTGGTCAACGCCGGCAACGAGGCCGACGAGCAGATTGCCGTGATCATCAAGGACCAACTGGCCAAAGTCGGCGTCACCGCCAACCTGCAAAAGGTCGACCCGACCCAGAGCTGGCAGATGCTGGTGGACGGTGAGTACGACATTTCGGTGATGTACTGGACCAACGACATCCTCGACCCGGACCAGAAGACCACCTTCGTGCTGGGCCACGACACCAACCAGAATTACATGACCCGTTACAAGAACGACAAGGTCAAGGCCCTGGTGGCGCAGGCGCGCATCGAGGCCGACCCGGCCAAGCGTGAGCAGATGTATGTGGAGCTGCAGAAACTGGCGAAGCAGGATGTGAACTGGATCGACCTGTACTACAGCCCGTACATCAACATCTCACGCAAGAATGTGAGCAACTTCCTGCAGAACCCGTTGGGCCGCTTCACGCTCGAGGAAGTGGTGAAAAACTGACGAGGGCTGAAATACCAATGTGGGAGGGGGCTTGCCCCCGATAGCGGAGTGTCAGCCAACAGATTCATGGGCTGATCCACCGCAATCGGGGGCAAGCCCCCTCCCACATTTTGCTTTAGGTTGTGTCAGGGGTTACTGGGCGTCGAACGCCTGCCCATTGATCCCTGCACTGTCCGGCCCCATCAGGTACAGGTACACCGGCATGATGTCTTCCGGCGCCGGCCGCTCCATCGGGTTTTCTCCCGGGTACGCCTGGGCCCGCATGCTGGTGCGCGTACCACCCGGGTTGATGCTGTTGGCGCGCACGGCGGCGACGTCTTCCAGCTCGTCGGCCAGGGTTTGCATCAAGCCTTCGGTGGCAAACTTCGACACACCGTAAGCGCCCCAATACGCCCGACCCTTGCGCCCGACACTGCTGGAGGTGAACACCACCGACGCATCCTGGGACAGCTTGAGCAGCGGCAGCAGGGTGCTGGTCAGCATGAACATCGCATTGACGTTCACGTGCATCACCCGCATGAAGTTCTCGCCGGACAATTGCTCGATGGGCGTGCGTGGGCCGATGATCGAGGCGTTGTGCAGCAGGCCGTCGAGGTGGCCGAACTCCTTTTCGATCATCGCCGCCAGCTCATCGTATTGATGGGGCAGGGCGGTCTCCAGGTTGAACGGGATCACCACTGGCTGCGGCTGGCCGGCGGCTTCGATCTCGTCATACACCTGGGCCAGGTTGGCTTCGGTCTTGCCCAGCAGCAGCACGGTGGCACCGTGGGCGGCGTAGGTTTTCGCCGCCGCCGCGCCGATTCCGCGACCGGCGCCGGTAACCAGGATCACCCGGCCTTTGAGCAGTTCTGGAGGGGCAGAATAATCAAACATAAATAACCTCAAATTCGAAAACACCGAAGATCCCCTGTGGGAGGGGGCTTGCCCCCGATAGCGGTGGATCATTCAACAAATGCAGTGACTGACACACTGCAATCGGGGGCAAGCCTCCCTCCCACATTGGATCTTCATCGATCAGTTAAATCAGCAACTGCACAGCGCGTTATCCAGAACCTTGCGCAGTTCCAGCGGGTGATCCACCACCACGTCCGCACCCCAGTGACGCGGGTTGTCGTCCGGGTGGATATAGCCGTAGGTGACCGCCGCCGTGCGCGTACCGGCATCGCGACCGGATTCGATATCACGCAAATCATCGCCCACGAACAACACGCTGGCCGGGTCGAGGTCGAGCATCTTGCACGCCAGGATCATCGGTTCCGGGTCCGGCTTGCTGTTCTTCACGTGATCCGGGCAGATCAGCACGGCGGAGCGTTCGGCCAGGCCCAATTGCTGCATGATCGGCTCGGCAAAGCGCAGCGGCTTGTTGGTGACCACGCCCCAGATCAGCCTGGCTTTCTCGATGTCTTCCAACAGTTCGGCCATGCCGTCGAACAGTTTGCTGTGTACCGCGCAATCCTTGAGGTAGCGCTCGAGGAATTCCTGGCGCAGCGCTTCGAAACCTGGCGACTCCGGGTCCATCGAGAAGGTCACGGCGACCATCGCCTTCGCGCCGCCGGAGATTTCATCGCGGATATGCTGGTCGTTGATCGGCGGCAGGCCACGGTCGGCGCGCATGGCCTGGCAGATGGCGATAAAGTCCGGCGCGGTGTCCAGCAGGGTACCGTCCATGTCGAAGAGAACCGCTCGCAACTTCACAGGCTTACTCCTCGCGCAGGGTCTGGATCATGTAGTTGACGTCAACGTCGTTGGCCAGCTTGTAGTGCTTGGTCAGCGGGTTGTAGGTCAGGCCGATGATGTCCTTGACGGTCAGCCCGGCCTGGCGGCTCCACGCGCCCAGTTCGGAGGGGCGGATGAATTTCTTGAAGTCATGGGTGCCGCGCGGCAGCAGCTTCATGATGTATTCGGCGCCGATGATCGCGAACAGATAAGCCTTGGGGTTGCGGTTGATGGTGGAGAAGAACACCTGGCCGCCGGGCTTGACCATGCGGAAGCAGGCGCGGATCACCGAAGACGGGTCCGGCACGTGTTCGAGCATTTCAAGGCACGTGACCACGTCGAACTGCTCGGGCATTTCCTCGGCCAGGGCTTCGGCGGTGATCTGGCGGTACTCCACGCTCACCCCGGACTCCAGTTGATGCAACTGGGCCACGGCCAGCGGTGCTTCGCCCATGTCGATCCCCATCACGGTGGCGCCGCGCTGGGCCATGGCTTCACTGAGGATGCCACCGCCGCAACCGACATCCAGCACCTTTTTGCCGGCCAGGTTGACGCGTTCGTCAATCCAGTTGACCCGTAGCGGGTTGATGTCGTGCAGCGGCTTGAACTCGCTCTCACGGTCCCACCAGCGGTGGGCCAGGGCTTCGAATTTGGCGATTTCGGCGTGGTCGACGTTGCTCATGGTGAATCCTCTGAATCTGATAAATCGGTTTATTCGCTGTGCCCGCTGATGCGTTGGCCCCAGGCAATGGCCGTGGCGGTCAACTGTGCTTCATCCATGCGGGTCAATCGTCGGTCGTCGAGCAACTGCTTGCCGGCGACCCAAAGGTGTTTCACGCAATCGCGACCGGTCGCGTAGATAAGCTGTGAGACCGGATCGTAGATCGGTTGTTGCGCCAACCCCGACAGGTCGAAGGCGACGATATCCGCAGCCTTGCCGACTTCCAGCGAGCCGATCTGACTGTCCAGGCCCATGGCCCGCGCGCCATTGAGGGTTGCCATGCGCAGCGCGCGATGGGCGTCCAGCGCGGTGGCCGAACCGGCGACGGCCTTGGCCAGCATGGCGGCGGTGCGGGTTTCGCCCAACAGGTCGAGGTCGTTGTTGCTGGCGGCGCCGTCGGTGCCTATAGCCACATTGACGCCAGCCTGCCACAGGCGTTCAACCGGGCAGAAGCCGCTGGCCAGTTTCAGGTTCGATTCCGGGCAATGGATGACGCTGGTGTTGCTTTCTACCAGCAAAGCCAGGTCATCCTCGCTGATTTGGGTCATATGAACGGCCTGGAAGCGCGGGCCCAGCAAGCCGAGGCGACTCAGGCGGGCCAGTGGCCGCTCGCCCGTCTGTTCCACGGCCTGCTGCACTTCGAAGGCGGTTTCGTGCACGTGCATATGAATCGCAGCGTCCAGCTCTTCAGCGATGATCCGGATCTTTTCCAGGTTCTCATCGTTGACGGTATACGGCGCGTGGGGGCCGAACGTGATTTTGATGCGTGGATGATGCTTGAGGTCGCCGAACAGCTCGATGCCCTGGCGAATCGCCTCATCGGCGTTGCTGGCGCCCGGGACCGGAAAGTCCAGGATCGGAATGGCGATCTGCGCGCGCATGCCGCTGTTGTGCACGCAATCGCTGGCGACCTTGGGGTAGAAATACATATCGGAGAAGCAGGTGATGCCGCCCTTGAGCTGCTCGGCGATGGCCAGTTGAGTGCCGTCGCGCACGAAGGCTTCATCGACCCACTTGGCCTCGGCGGGCCAGATGTGTTTTTCCAGCCAGGTCATCAACGGCAGGTCATCGGCCAGGCCGCGAAACAGGCTCATCGCCGCATGCCCGTGGGCGTTGATCAGTCCCGGGCTGAGCAGCATGCCCGGCAGCTCGCGCACTTCGCTGGCCTCAAGCTTCAATGCCGCCGCCCGCGGCCCGATAAACACGATGCAACCGTCGCGGATACCCAGGCCATGCTCCCTGAGCACCACGCCGGCGGGTTCGACGGGTACCAGCCAGGTCGGCAGCAGTAATAGGTCGAGCGGGGCGGCAGTGGGCGTCATCGCAGGCTTCTTCCTGGGCAGCTATAAAAGAAGGGCGAAGTATACCCGAGCGCCCCGGCTGGCGGATCGCTATAATCGGCGGCTTTTGTTCATGAGTACGGGGTAGGGGATGCGCGACCGACTGTTGGCGGCAGAGAAGGTGAAGGCCATCGAGTGGCGTGATGGCGTGCTGCACCTGCTCGATCAGCGTGCGCTGCCGGCCCGGGAAAGCTGGCTGGCATGCTCGACCGTCGTCGAGGTGGCCGCCGCCATTCGCGCGAGGGTGGTGCGCGGCGCGTCGGCCATCGGGATCAGTGCGGCCTACGGCCTGGTGCTGGCTGCGCGCGAGCGCCTTGCTGAGGGCGGCGACTGGCAAGCGGCGTGGGAAGAAGACTACGCATTACTGGCCGATACCCGGCCCACCGCATCCAACCTGTTCTGGGCGTTGAAGTGCATGCGCGACCGCCTCGACCGCCTCAAGCAACATGCCGACCCGTTGGCGGTGCTGGAAGCCGAAGCCATCGCGATTCATGAAAGCGACCGCGAAGCCAATGTGGTCATGGCCCAATTGGGCCTCGAGCGCATTCGCAAGCATCAGGGCAATGCCCAGGCGATCCTGACCCATGGCAACGCTGGCGCGTTGGCCACCGGCGGTGTCGGCACGGCTCTTGGGGTGATCCGCGCGGCGTTCCTGGAAGGCCTGGTCGAGCAGGTCTATGCCAATGAAACCCGTCCGTGGCTGCAAGGCTCGCGACTGACCGCCTGGGAGCTGGCCGGCGCCGGTATTCCGGTCACGGTAAATGCCGACTCCGCCGGGGCGCATATCCTCAAGACCAAAGGCGTCACCTGGGTGGTGGTCGGTGCGGACTGCATCGCGGCCAATGGCGATGTGATCAGCACGATCGGTACCTATCAGCTGGCCGTTTGCGCGATGCATCACGGCGTACGCTTCATGGTGGTGGCGCCGAGCTCGACCCTGGATCTGATGATGGCTACCGGCGATGATGTAAGCCTGGAAGAGCGTGATGCCGGTGAGTTGCTGGAGGTGAACGGCCAGCGGTTGGAGGTGCAGGCCTTCAACCCGGCATTCGACGTCACGCCGGCCGATCTGATTGATGTGATCGTGACTGAAAAAGGGGTGGTGGAACGGCCGGATACCGCCAAGCTGGCGAGGTTGATGTGCCGTAAGCGGCTGCATTGAGGGTAGTTGTGTCTGTGCGATGGCTATCGGGGGCAAGCCCCCTCCCACATTTTTGACTGTGTTCACAATTCAAGTGTGGGAGGGGGCTTGCCCCCGATTGGCCCTCAAAGTCAATAAAACTACCGGATCCAGCCTCAAAAAACAGCACCACCCCACCTCTGAGCCCCTCTCGTCCTCCTCAAGCCTGTCATCCGTCAAATTACTAGCCTCCATGCGCATCAGGGGGATAGGTGCGTGGCGGCGATTGTGATAACATCCGGCGGTTTCCAGGGCCGCCCCGAGGGGTTGCCCATAACGTGCAGATCCGTGTCATAACTCGTTGATTTGTCGTAAGTCGTTGTCAGGCACTCTGCCGACAGCGGCGAGCTTTGTTCGTCCCGAATGGATGTAACGAAGTTTCACCCGAAAAAGGAATCAGGCTTCTCATGGGCGAACTGGCCAAAGAAATCCTCCCGGTCAATATCGAAGACGAGCTGAAACAGTCCTACCTCGACTACGCGATGAGCGTCATTGTCGGTCGGGCACTGCCTGATGCGCGCGACGGCTTGAAGCCCGTGCACCGGCGTGTGCTGTTCGCGATGAGCGAGCTGGGTAACGACTGGAACAAGCCGTACAAGAAATCTGCCCGTGTTGTCGGTGACGTGATCGGTAAGTATCACCCTCACGGCGACACTGCGGTGTACGACACCATCGTTCGGATGGCACAGCCGTTTTCCCTGCGCTACCTGCTGGTAGACGGCCAGGGCAACTTCGGTTCGGTCGACGGCGACAACGCTGCGGCCATGCGATACACCGAAGTGCGCATGACCAAGCTGGCGCACGAACTGCTGGCCGACCTGCATAAGGAAACCGTGGACTGGGTGCCGAACTACGACGGCACCGAAATGATCCCGGCCGTCATGCCCACCAAGATTCCCAACCTGCTGGTCAACGGTTCCAGCGGTATCGCCGTGGGCATGGCCACCAACATTCCGCCGCACAACCTCGGTGAAGTCATCGACGGTTGCCTGGCCCTCATCGACAATCCCGAGCTGACCGTCGATGAGCTGATGCAATACATCCCCGGCCCGGACTTCCCGACCGCTGCGATCATCAACGGTCGCGCCGGCATCATCGAAGCTTACCGCACCGGTCGCGGCCGTATTTACATGCGCGCCCGCTCGATCATCGAAGACATCGACAAGGTCGGTGGCCGTCAGCAGATCGTCATCACCGAACTTCCGTACCAGCTTAACAAGGCACGCCTGATCGAAAAGATCGCCGAGCTGGTTAAAGAGAAGAAGCTCGAAGGCATCACCGAATTGCGCGACGAGTCCGACAAAGACGGCATGCGCGTGGTGATCGAGCTGCGTCGTGGCGAAGTGCCCGAGGTGATCCTCAACAACCTCTACGCCCAGACCCAGCTGCAAAGCGTGTTTGGTATCAACGTGGTTGCACTGATCGATGGTCGCCCACGCATCCTGAACCTCAAGGATCTGCTCGAAGCCTTCGTGCGTCACCGCCGCGAAGTGGTCACCCGCCGTACCGTGTTCGAACTGCGCAAGGCCCGCGAGCGCGGCCATATCCTGGAAGGCCAGGCGGTTGCGCTGTCGAACATCGACCCGGTGATCGCCCTGATCAAGGCTTCGCCGACCCCGTCGGAAGCCAAGGAAGCGCTGATCAAGATGCCGTGGGAATCCAGCGCCGTCGTGGCGATGGTTGAACGTGCCGGCGCCGATTCCTGCCGCCCCGAGACCCTTGACCCGCAATACGGTCTGCGCGACGGCAAGTATTTCCTGTCGCCGGAACAGGCCCAGGCCATCCTGGAACTGCGCCTGCACCGCTTGACCGGTCTGGAGCACGAGAAGCTGCTGGCCGAGTACCAGGAGATCCTCAACCAGATCGGCGAGCTGATCCGCATCCTCAGCAGCGCCGTGCGCCTGATGGAAGTGATCCGCGAAGAACTTGAAGTGATCCGCGCCGAATACGGCGACGTACGCCGCACCGAAATCCTCGATGCACGCCTCGACCTGACCCTGGGTGACATGATCCCGGAAGAAGAACGCGTGGTGACCATCTCCCACGGTGGCTATGCCAAGACCCAGCCGCTGGCGGCGTACCAGGCTCAGCGTCGTGGCGGTAAAGGTAAATCGGCTACAGGCGTGAAGGATGAGGACTACATCGCTCACCTGCTGGTCGCCAACAGCCACACCACGCTGCTGCTGTTCTCCAGCAAAGGCAAGGTGTACTGGCTGAAAACCTACGAAATCCCGGAAGCCTCCCGTGCCGCCCGTGGTCGTCCGTTGGTCAACCTGCTGCCGCTGGACAGTGATGAATACATCACCACCATGTTGCCGGTCGAGGAGTACACCGAAGGTCATTTCATCTTCATGGCCACCGCCATGGGCACCGTGAAGAAGACCCCGCTGGAATCCTTCAGCCGTCAACGCAGCGTGGGCCTGATCGCCCTTGAGCTGGATGAAGGCGACGTACTGATCTCCGCCGCGATCACCGATGGCGAGCGTGAAGTCATGCTGTTCTCCGACGGCGGCAAGGTCACGCGCTTCAAGGAATCCGACGTTCGCGCCATGGGCCGTACCGCTCGCGGTGTGCGTGGCATGCGCCTGCCGGAAGGGCAGAAGCTGATCTCCATGCTGATCCCGGAAGAAGGCAGCCAGATCCTCACCGCTTCCGAGCGTGGCTACGGCAAGCGCACCGCCATCAGCGAGTTCCCGGAGTACAAGCGTGGCGGCCAGGGCGTGATCGCCATGGTCAGCAACGACCGCAACGGCCGCCTGGTCGGCGCGGTGCAGGTGCTCGACGGCGAGGAAATCATGCTGATTTCCGACCAGGGCACCCTGGTACGTACCCGCGTGGCAGAAGTGTCGAGCCTGGGCCGTAACACCCAGGGCGTGACCCTGATCAAGCTGGCCAAGGACGAGAAGCTGGTTGGTCTTGAGCGTGTGCAGGAGCCTTCGGAAGTTGAGGGCGAAGAGCTTGAAGGTGAGGAATTCGACGGCGAGGTGATCGCAGCCGGCGATGACAACGTCGACGAGCCAACCCTCGATGCTGCCGCAGGCGAAGAAGAACCGCAGGAATAAGCGGACACACAGGGGGCGGATGAAGATTCGCCCCCTTGTTGTTTGTCCCCTTTGAAATGTAACGCCGCCCCCTGTAGGAGCGAGCTTGCTCGCGAAAATCGCCAACGATAACGCGGGCTGCCTGATACGCCCTTGCGCTCTCGGGTTTTTCGCGAGCAAGCTCGCCCCTGCAGTGTTTGATTTCAGTCCCACCAGATCAGAGAGATTGGATGTGAGCAAGAGAGCCTATAACTTCTGTGCCGGTCCCGCGGCGCTTCCTGAAGCAGTCCTGCAGCGCGCGCAGGCTGAACTCCTCGACTGGCATGGAAAAGGCCTCTCCGTGATGGAAATGAGCCATCGCAGCGATGAGTTCGTGTCCATCGCCACCAAGGCCGAGCAGGACCTGCGTGACTTGCTGGACATCCCCTCAAACTACAAAGTGCTGTTCCTGCAGGGCGGCGCGAGCCAGCAGTTCGCCCAAATCCCGTTGAACCTGCTGCCCGAAGGCGGCACGGCTGACTATATCGACACCGGAATCTGGGGTCAGAAGGCCATTGAAGAAGCCGCCCGCTACGGTCATGTCAACGTGGCAGGCACCGCCAAGGCTTATGATTACTTCGCCATCCCCGGTCAGAACGAATGGAAGTTGTCCAGGGATGCGGCCTACGTGCACTACGTCGCCAACGAAACCATCGGCGGCCTGCAATTCGACTGGGTGCCGCACGTGGGCGACGTCCCGCTGGTGTGCGACATGTCCTCGGATATCCTTTCGCGCCCGATCGATGTGTCCCGGTACGGCATGATCTACGCCGGCGCGCAGAAAAACATCGGCCCGAGCGGCATCCTGGTCAACATCATCCGCGAAGACCTGCTCGGTCGCGCGCGCTCGCTGTGCCCGACCATGCTCAACTACAAGGTCGCGGCCGATAACGGCTCGATGTACAACACCCCGCCGGCATTCGCCTGGTACCTGTCCGGGCTGGTGTTCGAATGGCTCAAGGAGCAGGGTGGCGTGGCTGCCATGGGCAAGCTCAACGAAGTGAAGAAGCGCACCCTGTACGACTTCATCGATGCCAGCGGCCTGTACAGCAACCCGATCAATCTCGCCAATCGCTCATGGATGAACGTGCCGTTCCGCCTGGCTGACGACCGCCTGGACAAGCCGTTCCTGGCCGGTGCCGACGAGCGCGGACTGCTGAACCTCAAGGGTCACCGCTCGGTCGGTGGCATGCGCGCCTCCATCTACAACGCTGTCGACATCCACGCGATCAACGCGCTGGTTGCCTACATGGCGGAGTTCGAAAAGGAACACGGCTAATGTCTGAACAAGAACTCAAGGCCCTGCGGGTACGCATCGACAGCCTGGACGAGAAGGTCCTCGAGCTGATCAGCGAGCGCGCACGCTGCGCCCAGGAAGTGGCCCGGGTGAAGATGGCATCTCTGGCCGAAGGCGAAGTGCCGGTGTTCTACCGGCCCGAGCGGGAAGCCCAGGTGCTCAAGCGCGTGATGGAGCGTAACAAGGGCCCGCTGGGCAACGAAGAGATGGCGCGGTTGTTCCGTGAGATCATGTCCTCGTGCCTGGCGCTGGAACAGCCGCTGAAAGTGGCGTACCTCGGCCCGGAAGGCACCTTCACCCAGGCGGCGGCCATGAAGCATTTTGGCCATGCCGTAATCAGCAAGCCTATGGCTGCGATCGACGAAGTGTTCCGCGAAGTGGCGGCCGGTGCAGTGAACTTTGGCGTGGTGCCGGTGGAAAACTCCACCGAAGGCGCGGTCAATCACACGCTGGACAGCTTCCTGGAACACGACATGGTGATCTGTGGTGAAGTCGAGTTGCGCATCCACCATCACCTGTTGGTGGGTGAAAACACCAAGACCGACAGCATCAGCCGTATCTATTCACATGCTCAGTCCCTGGCCCAGTGCCGCAAGTGGCTGGACGCGCACTACCCGAACGTCGAGCGCGTGGCGGTCTCCAGCAATGCCGAGGCGGCCAAGCGGGTCAAGGGTGAGTGGAACTCGGCGGCCATCGCCGGCGATATGGCGGCGGGCCTGTACGGGCTGACGCGCCTGGCCGAGAAAATCGAGGACCGCCCGGACAACTCCACGCGCTTCCTGATGATCGGCAGCCAGGAAGTACCGCCTACCGGCGACGACAAGACCTCGATCATCGTCTCCATGAGCAACAAGCCCGGCGCGCTGCATGAGCTGCTGGTGCCGTTCCACGACAACGGGATTGACCTGACGCGCATCGAGACGCGTCCTTCGCGCAGCGGTAAATGGACCTACGTGTTCTTTATCGACTTCATCGGGCATCACCGCGACCCACTGGTCAAAGGTGTGCTGGAGAAAATCAGCCAGGAGGCCGTGGCACTCAAGGTGCTGGGCTCTTACCCGAAAGCGGTTTTGTGAGGCGTTAACATGAGTGGCAACTTCCTCGCCCTGGCGCAGCCGGGCGTGCAACAACTGTCGCCTTACGTTCCGGGCAAGCCTGTGGACGAGTTGGCGCGTGAGCTGAATCTGGACCCGGCCAGAATCGTCAAGCTGGCGAGTAACGAGAATCCGCTGGGGCCGAGTCCCAAGGTGCTGGCGGCGATTCGTGAAGAACTGGCTGAGTTGACCCGCTATCCGGACGGCAATGGCTTTGCTCTCAAATCGCTGCTGGCGGAAAAATGCCGGGTCGAGCTGAATCAAGTGACCTTGGGCAATGGCTCCAATGACATTCTCGAACTGGTCGGTCGAGCCTACCTGGCGCCGGGCCTGAATGCGGTGTTCAGTGAGCATGCGTTTGCGGTCTACCCGATCGTGACCCAGGCCGTAGGGGCTGACGCTCGCGTTATTCCTGCCAAAGACTGGGGCCATGACTTGCCGGCCATGCTGGCGGCCATCGATGCGCAAACCCGCGTGGTGTTTATTGCCAACCCGAACAACCCGACGGGTACCTGGTTCGATGAACAGGCCTTGAACGAATTCCTGCAGGACGTGCCCGAAGACGTGCTGGTGGTGCTGGACGAGGCTTATATCGAGTACGCAGAAGGCAGCGACCTGCCCGATGGCCTGGACTTCCTGGCGGCCTACCCGAACCTGCTGGTGTCGCGCACGTTCTCCAAGGCCTATGGTCTGGCGTCGCTGCGGGTCGGCTACGGCTTGTCCACAGCGGTAGTCGCCGATGTGCTGAACCGTGTGCGTCAACCGTTTAACGTCAACAGCCTGGCCCTGGCGGCGGCCTGCGCGGCATTGAACGATGCCGACTACCTGCAAGAAGGCCGTCGTCTCAATGAAAGCGGCATGCAGCAGTTGCAGGATGGTTTTCGTGAATTGGGCCTGGGTTGGATTGCGTCCAAGGGGAATTTCATCTGCGTCGATCTCGGTCAGGAAGCCGCGCCGGTCTTCCAGGGGCTGCTGCGCGAAGGCGTGATCGTGCGCCCGGTCGCCAATTACGGCATGCCGAATCACCTGCGCATCACCATCGGCTTGCCGGCTGAGAACAGCCGCTTCCTGGAGGCGTTGGCCAAGGTTCTGGCCCGTGGTTGATGTCACTGCATTGCAACCTGCTGTGCCTATGATCGGTCGACTGGTGGTGGTCGGTCTTGGGTTGATCGGTGGGTCCTTCGCCAAAGGCCTGCGCGAGAGCGGCCTGTGCGGCGAAGTGGTCGGCGTGGACCTGGACCCGCAGTCGCGCAAGCTGGCGGTTGAGCTTGGGGTGGTGGATCGCTGTGAGGCGGACCTGGCCATTGCATGCCGGGGCGCCGACGTCATCCAGCTGGCCGTGCCGATCCTGGCCATGGAAAAGCTGTTGGCAATTTTGTCCGGCCTGGAGTTGGGCAATGCGATTCTCACGGATGTCGGCAGCGCCAAGGGCAACGTGGTGCGCGCGGCGCAACTGGCGTTTGGCGAAATGCCGCCGCGCTTCGTGCCTGGCCATCCGATTGCAGGCTCCGAGCAGAGCGGGGTGGAGGCGTCCAATGCTCAGCTGTTTCGTCGGCACAAAGTGATCCTGACCCCACTTGCGCAGACCGATCCTGCGGCCTTGGCCGTGGTGGACCGGTTGTGGCGCGAGCTGGGCGCGGATGTGGAGCACATGCAGGTCGAGCGTCACGATGAAGTGCTGGCGGCGACCAGTCATCTGCCGCATCTGCTGGCATTCGGCCTGGTGGATTCGTTGGCCAAGCGCAACGAGAATCTGGAGATTTTCCGCTATGCCGCCGGTGGCTTCCGCGACTTCACGCGGATTGCCGGCAGCGATCCGGTGATGTGGCACGATATCTTCCTCGCCAACCGTGAAGCGGTGTTGCGCACTCTGGACACGTTCCGCAGCGACCTCGACGCCTTGCGCGACGCGGTAGATGCGGGCGATGGTCACCAATTGTTGGGCGTGTTCACCCGTGCGCGGGTAGCGCGTGAGCACTTCAGCAAGATCCTGGCGCGCCGCGCCTATATGGAATCCGCAGTGAATGCTGACGAACTGATTTTCATCGCCAGTCCAGGTGGCCGCTTGAGCGGGCGCATTCGGGTGCCGGGCGATAAGTCGATCTCCCATCGCTCGATCATGCTGGGCTCATTGGCCGATGGCGTGACCGAAGTTGAAGGTTTTCTTGAAGGTGAGGATGCCTTGGCGACGTTGCAGGCGTTTCGCGACATGGGCGTGGTGATCGAAGGGCCGCACCATGGGCGGGTGACGATTCATGGCGTGGGCTTGCATGGCTTGAAACCGGCGCCTGGGCCGATCTACCTGGGCAATTCCGGCACGTCCATGCGCCTGTTGTCCGGGCTGCTGGCGGCGCAGCGCTTCGACAGTGTATTGACCGGCGATGCGTCGCTGTCCAGGCGGCCGATGAGCCGGGTGGCCAAGCCGTTGCGGGACATGGGCGCAGTGATCGAGACCGGGCCGCAAGGGTGCCCGCCGCTGACCATTCACGGTGGTCAGGCGCTCAAAGGCATCAATTATGTACTGCCGATGGCCAGTGCCCAGGTGAAATCCTGTGTGTTGCTGGCCGGGCTGTATGCCGAGGGTAAAACCGCAGTGACCGAGCCTGCACCGACCCGCGACCACACCGAGCGCATGTTGCGCGGTTTTGGTTGCCCGGTGGTGGTGGAGGGCGCGACGGCATCGGTCGAGTCCGGGCAAACGTTGACCGCTACCCATATAGAAGTGCCGGGAGATATTTCCTCCTCGGCATTTTTCCTGGTGGCGGCCACGATTGCCGAGGGTTCCGAGTTGTTGCTTGAACATGTCGGTATCAATCCGACGCGTACCGGGGTGATCGATATTCTGCGCCTGATGGGGGCAGACATTGCCTTGGAAAACCCGCGTGAAGTGGGTGGCGAGCCGGTTGCAGACTTGCGTGTGCGCGCCGCTGCGCTCAAAGGCATCGACATTCCTGAAGCGCTGGTGCCGCTGGCGATCGATGAATTTCCAGTGCTGTTCGTTGCCGCTGCCTGCGCCAAGGGGCGGACCGTGTTGCGCGGTGCCGAGGAGCTGAGGGTGAAGGAGTCCGATCGTATTCAGGTCATGGCCGACGGTCTGCTGGCGCTGGGTGTGAAGTGTGAACCGACACCTGATGGGATTATCATTGACGGTGGGCCGATAGGCGGCGGCGAGGTGCATGCCCATGGCGATCACCGGATCGCCATGGCGTTCAGCGTGGCGTCGTTGCGAGCGGCGGCGCCCATTCGTATCCGTGACTGCGCCAACGTCGCTACATCTTTTCCGAACTTTCTTACACTGTGTGCCGATGTCGGCATGCGTGTAGCCCAAGAGGCTCAATTGTGAATATCAAAGCACCGGTGATTACCATAGACGGGCCAAGCGGCTCGGGCAAAGGCACCATCGCCGGGATCCTGGCCAAGCGCCTGGGCTGGTGCCTGCTGGATTCCGGCGCGCTGTATCGCCTGCTGGCGTTCGCTGCGCGCAACCATGGCGTGGACCTGACCAACGAAGAATCCCTGAAGCTGCTGGCGGCACACCTTGACGTCCAGTTCGTCGGCGCGACGGAAGGTCATCCCCAGCGCATCATTCTCGAAGGCGACGATGTGACCGACGACCTGCGTAACGAACAAGTGGGTTCCTGGGCCTCCCAGGTTGCCGCGCTGCCCGCCGTGCGTGATGCATTGCTGCAGCGTCAGCGCGCCTTTCAGGAGCCGCCGGGCCTGGTGGCCGACGGTCGTGACATGGGCACGGTAGTGTTTCCCGAGGCGCCGCTGAAGATTTTCCTCACCGCCAGCGCCGAGGAACGTGCGCGCCGCCGTTACTTGCAGTTGAAGGGCAAAGTCGATGGTGTTAGTCTGTCGAGTCTGCTAGATGAGATCCGTGCACGCGATGAGCGTGATACCCAGCGTGCGGTAGCCCCGCTCAAGCCGGCGGCTGACGCCATACAGCTGGATTCAACGGAGTTGTCCATCGAGCAGGTGCTGGAACGCATCATGAGCGAGATCGCCATTCGCGATATCGCCGGGTGACCAAGAAGGCCGCAGGGGACCAGTCATAGTCCTGTGGTGCTTCTTTTAATTGAAACTGACCCACACCGTCTGGGGTGTGGAGATGGGCGTATTCTCCGCCCTTATCAACAGGAATTAAAATGAGCGAAAGCTTTGCGGAACTCTTTGAAGAAAGCCTAAAAACCCTGAACCTTCAGGCAGGCTCCATCATCACCGGTGTTATCGTTGATATCGATTACCAAGCTCGCTGGGTAACCGTTCACGCTGGTCTGAAGTCTGAAGCTCTGATCCCGCTGGAACAGTTCTACAACGATGCTGGTGATCTGACAATCAATGTCGGTGACGAAGTTCACGTTGCTCTGGACTCGGTTGAAGACGGTTTCGGTGAAACCAAGCTGTCCCGTGAAAAAGCCAAGCGCGCTGAATGCTGGATTGTTCTCGAAGCAGCCTTCGCAGCTGAAGAAGTGGTCAAGGGCGTTATCAACGGTAAGGTTAAAGGCGGCTTCACTGTCGACGTTAACGGCATCCGTGCGTTCCTGCCAGGTTCTTTGGTCGACGTTCGTCCTGTGCGCGATACCACGCACCTGGAAGGCAAGGAACTCGAATTCAAGGTCATCAAACTCGACCAGAAGCGCAACAACGTTGTCGTTTCCCGTCGCAGCGTCCTGGAAGCAGAGAACTCCGCCGAGCGTGAAGCTCTGCTGGAATCCCTGCAGGAAGGCCAACAAGTCAAAGGTATCGTCAAGAACCTCACCGATTACGGCGCATTCGTCGATCTGGGTGGCGTCGATGGCCTGCTGCACATTACCGACATGGCTTGGAAGCGTATCAAGCATCCATCGGAAATCGTCAACGTTGGCGACGAGATCGATGTCAAGGTTCTGAAATACGATCGCGAACGCAACCGTGTTTCCCTGGGCCTGAAGCAACTGGGTGAAGATCCATGGGTCGCTATCAAAGCCCGTTACCCAGAAAGCACCCGCGTGACCGCGCGTGTTACCAACCTGACCGACTACGGCTGCTTCGCTGAGCTGGAAGAAGGCGTGGAAGGCCTGGTACACGTTTCCGAAATGGACTGGACCAACAAGAACATCCACCCTTCGAAAGTCGTGCAAGTCGGCGACGAAGTGGAAGTTATGGTTCTGGACATCGACGAAGAGCGTCGTCGTATCTCCCTGGGCATCAAGCAGTGCAAATCTAACCCATGGGAAGATTTCTCTGGCCAGTTCAACAAGGGCGATAAAATCTCCGGCACCATCAAGTCGATCACCGATTTCGGTATCTTCATTGGTCTGGACGGTGGCATCGACGGCCTGGTTCACCTGTCCGACATCTCCTGGAACGAAGTTGGCGAAGAAGCTGTTCGTCGTTTCAAGAAGGGCGACGAGCTGGACACCGTTATCCTGTCGGTTGACCCAGAGCGCGAGCGCATCTCCCTGGGCATCAAGCAACTGGAAAGCGATCCGTTCTCCGAGTACGTACAAGAGAACGACAAAGGCGCCATCGTTAAAGGTACAGTGAAAGAAGTTGACGCTAAAGGCGCCATCATCACTCTGGCCGACGATATCGAAGCGACTCTGAAAGCCTCCGAAATCAGCCGTGACCGCGTTGAAGACGCGCGCAACGTGCTGAAAGAAGGCCAGGAAGTAGAAGCCAAGATCATCAGCGTTGACCGCAAGAGCCGCGTAATCCAGCTCTCCATCAAGTCGAAAGATGAAGTGGAAGAGAAAGAAGCTATCCAGAGTCTGAAAGAAACTCCGGCAGCTGCAACTGGCGAGACCACCATGGCCTCCCTGCTGCGCGAAGCAATGGCTAAGCAGAACTAAGTTCTGTAAAGCTGTAAAAAAGGGCGACTTCGGTCGCCCTTTTTGTGCCTGCTGATTTAGTCTGGAGGGGCAGTGAGTAGCACGCTTCCTCAAGAGGTAGACTATGCGCGCGCCGAACGCTCGCGAAAGACAAAGTATTTACAGGTAAAAAATCCAAAAAAAGCGACAATGATGATTGCGAATATTTGAACAAGTTGGTGTGGGTAGAGTAACTTGTCGACGAACACGTACAGCAGTATAAAGTTTATAAGGTATCCGGTTAAATGCATCTGCAGATAACGAACTAAGGCGCCTCGATTCTTTCTTTGGGAGAATGTCCATCTATAATTGGCTGCATAGCTGGTAACAACGCCTATGATATAAATCAAAGACATTGCCAACTTTTCACCGCTTCCGAAATGCACGAGCGCTAAGTAGCCTACGTACAGCAGGGCATTGTTAGCCAGACCAACAATGCCATAACGTATCAGCTGCAAAAATGCGGGTGTGACAAAAAAACTCATCTTGTTCTTCATTTTTCTTGAAGGCTTGTTGTGAGCCGAGCGTCATCTGTATGGGCGCCTGATATACCTTCAGGTAAATCGTAAGTTTTTTGTCCTATAATGTACAAGGGGCGATCTTTAGTCTGGTCAAATGTTTTGCCAACGTATATTCCAACGATACCCTGGATCGATATCACAATACCGCCAATAAAGAATGTCGAAACCATAAGGCTTGTCCAGCCTTGTACAACCGCACCGTGGAGTAGGGTGGTGAGTATCAGGTAGGCCCCATAGATAAAAGCCAATGCCGCCATGGTAAAACCCAGCTTTACCGCAAGCCGCAGTGGTTTGTCTGAATAGGCAATGATCGTCTCCATCGCCAAGTTCCAGAGCTTTGAAAACGTATAGGTGCTTTTTCCGTCCAAGCGTTCTGCATGAGAGATTTCAACTCCCGTGCTGGCGAATCCTGTCCAGTGAACCAGCGCACCAAAAAAGCGAAGTTGCTCACGCATCCGGCAGACGTTATCGACTACTTTACGCGAAATGATACGAAAATTTCCGCTGTCGCCATTGTATTCAAAGTCCGCCAGATAGCTGAACGTCTTATAGAACAGCCAGGAGGTCGCCCGCTTAAGAAGAGGATCGCTTCGTTTTCCTCTCAGGGCCAGGACGATATCGTAGCCTTCTTGAGCTTTGGCATAGAGGCGGGGAATCTCTTCAGGGCGGTCCTGGAGATCGCAATCCATCACGACGACCCATTGTCCGCGGCAGGCGTCCAGACCTGCTGTGATTCCATAGTGCTGACCGAAGTTGCGACTTAACTGGATGCCACGAACTCTAGGATCCGCGTTGGCGAGGCGCTCTATAATCTGCCATGAGCGATCACCTCCGCAGTCTTCTATCAACACGATCTCGAAATCAGATGAGATTTCTTCGAGGGAGGATTTTAAGCGTGAGTAAAGCTCATCCAGTGAGTTTTCGGCTTTGTAAACTGGAACGACCACTGAGAGGTGAGGTGATGTGAGTTTTGCTGACATGATATTTTGGTCTTGTTGGTGAGTTAGGTTAGCGAATCGTTACCAAAATTTTGCGTTGAAAAAAAGCTCTTGCTGATAAAAGAATATTCCGAAAAAAGCATGTAAAAAGAACAGCATCAAACACAATGCATATTTTAATTTGTCTATTTTACGAAACGTCAGATGTGTTCTGTTTTTTAATAGAAATGCGACGCAGAACAGGAACACCAGATAGAGGCCCATTTGCCCGCTCCACCAGAAGTTTCCGTCATACATTCTTGAACCGCTTTCTGCAAAAAAATAGGTCAGTACCAAACCCATTAAAAGGCAGCAGCAGGAAAAAACGAGGGCTTTGTCTTGTGTGAAGTCTCTCGGATAGAACACAAATGTCAGTAGCGGGAATGCAATTGATAACACAAGTTTCGGGAGTAAGTAATTAGAGTAGTGGGCCATCGTCTCGAAGGGTAGAAAAACGATATGCGTTTCCGTGGTGCCGGTGGCTTGTGAGAGATCCTGGAAGAAAAACGTTTGAAAGAACTGCAGGCTGAGCAAGGTGATAATCGGCAGAAAAAATGCCAGGTAGATATACTTGCTCAGCAGGGCTGACTTGAGTCTGTGGGTTATCATCAGGAAGAGCACAAAGGCAGGAAGGACGATTATCAAGAAGTTAGGCTTTGAAATCCCGCTGAGGAACAAGGCGAACGCAAGTGCAAGGCCATTGGATAGATTGTTATGCTGCGGGCTGTCCGTTGACTTGAGTGCATAGCAAAATGCCAGAAGGGACAACGGCTTCAGCAGTAGCATGGTAGGGCTGTGATAAATGCTTATCCCGATGTAACCGAAGTATAGATGCTGATCAATAGGGAAAAATAGCTGCAAAGGGGTTATGACGAGCAGGCAGACCGAGAACAGTAAGGCGACCGGCGCCAGCGTGTCCGTTTTCAATATATTGTAATTTAAGACTGCAAGGAAAAATATTGAAAGCACAATTACAATTGTTGATGCTTGAGGGTAGCTGACGAAAAGTGCTTTTGTGGTGAGTATGGTAAGGAGGTGATACAGCGGATGAGGCAGTATCAATTTTTTACCGTTTTCTATATCGCTTGCCCACTTCAAGTGAGTCACATAGTCGAATGCGTTTGTAGATAGCGTGCTGATAAGCGGCTCAAATAAAGCGACGCAAATGACTAAAAGCGTCAGGTAGGCCACGCAACGTGCAAAGTGCCTTGAGTGGAGCAGCGCAAAAGTCTTTCCATCATGCATCCTGCCATTATTTTCAGTTGGTTTAGCAGGTTTAAATAACGTCATTGTTACTGCATTCCTTGAGTGTTTTCATTTTAAAAATGATAGTCGGCTATTTAACTTGGAGATTAATTATACCCGCTGAGCGATGAGGATGCTCCTTTTGGTGGCGCCACATCCCGGGCTTTGGCGTCGATGGCATGATTCGCTGAGATCATCCTTCGGTGTCGGCGCCAGGTTGAAGAATCAATAGGTAATGGCAATTCACTGTGCCTCCAGGCACGCGACTGTCCAGAGTCATTCGCAGATGCGTCCGATGTGCTTGCCTGGTAGGCGAGCCGGAGGCGCTGTGTGAATCATGATGATCGAGCCCCTGATTACTACCGGCTCTGAAATTCAATGACTCAAATACTAAGAACTAACGCGTCCGCTTCAGGGTCACAAGTGGCTATAGTCTTAAGCTATTCCACATTGCGGATTCAATAAGAGGTTGAATGAAACGGTTTATTGTAATGCTGGCAGTGCTGACGCTTGCAGGCTGCTCTGCTACCAGTGCCAGGACTCACGCAACGCGTGCCGGCAGCGGTGTTGAGATCGACTGCTCGGGTCTGGGGAACAAGTGGGAAAAATGCGATGCGCGCGCGATGCATGAATGTAAAGCTCGCGGTTACAAGGTCATCGCGCGGTCCAGTGAGGCAAAGGATGAGGCTGAAGACTACCCGTTCGGCTGGAACCCGGCTGGCGCTCTTACCCGGACAATGCTGGTGATTTGTAATTGACGATTTAGGTGTTTATGGCTGTCTTGGAATAGACAAGCAGATAAGTGAGTGGGTGGGCTGTTCAAAATCATCAGGTCATGCTAAAACCTTCGAAGCGATTTTCCTAGCTACTTGAAAAAGAAGGGAAAAATATGACGAAGTCGGAGTTGATCGAACGAATTGTCACCCATCAAGGGCTACTCTCATCCAAGGATGTCGAGTTGGCTATCAAGACTATGCTTGAGCAAATGTCCCAGTGCCTGGCCACGGGAGATCGTATAGAAATCCGCGGCTTCGGCAGCTTTTCGCTGCATTACCGTGCGCCGCGCGTAGGGCGTAACCCCAAGACCGGCCAGTCTGTCAGTCTCGATGGTAAGTTTGTACCTCATTTCAAACCTGGCAAGGAGTTGCGTGACCGGGTGAATGAAGATGAGGAAGAGGCAGTCTGATTGTTTGCCAGGAGTGTGTCATGCGTCAGTTCAAGCGTATTTTTACTGTCATCATTGCTTCGGTCGTCGCTCTCGTAACCGTAGGCTTTGTGCTTGAAAACCAACAGCCAGCCTCGCTGTCGTTTCTGGGGTGGTCGTCCGCAACTCTGCCTGTTTCAGTATTCGTCACGTTGGCATTGATACTCGGATTGTTACTGGGCCCAGTGGTTTCCCTTCTTTTCAAGCCCGGCAGGGGCAGGAAAAAAGACACCGGCAGCGTGATCTAGCTCCGGGCCGTATCGATAGACAAGATTGTTGGCGGCGGCGCGGAGCGCCGTTTGTCGGACCAGTCTGGTCATTTTTTACGTAGCAAGCGCAGACGTACATCCAATAAATGGATACCGGGATTTAAGGTCGCAGCTTTTTCCGGCAACAGCTACGGGACGATCCTGTTTTTGATTAATGATAATGAGAGTTTTAGGGGGGAAGGCTCGCGCCCTTGCTTGCTCCACGGAAGTATCCTACGTGTATATCAGGCGCGTCTCATTGACTTGTCAAGTCTTGCAATGTAGCGAGGAGATGGCAAAATGCAACATATTCTCGAGAACAGTCATTTTGTGCGCTCAAGGCCAGGCAGCGAAGCTGGGTTTCATTGGGCGGTTGATGGAAAAAATCACGCAAGATAGTCTGCATAACGAGCCCGCAGTTTCTCATTGAAGGCAGGTTTTTGTTGTGAGTAGTAGCTTCCGCGCCCCCCCTGTGCCCTCGACTGGTGAAGTCGACCTCCTCGCACTTTTTCAAGTCGTCTGGCGACAGAAAAAAACAGTCCTGATAATCACCTCCGGCGTCGCGCTGCTTGCGGTCGCTTATGCATTTTTGGCGACGCCTGAATATCAAGTGAGCAGTGTCCTTAGGCCCGCCGCAATCAATGAATTGGATGCATTAAACCGTTCGGAAGTTTATAAGTTGCCACCCAGTGAGGCACTTGTAAAAGTTGGCGAATCCCTTGAATCCTACGAAACGCGCTTGAATTTTTTTAGAGCCAATCAGCAGCTGTTCAGCGAGTTTGAGCGACCAGGGCGTACGCTCGAGCAGAGTTTTGAAGAGTTCAATCGTAATTCGATCAGTTTAATAGTGCCTGACTTGAAGAAGGCTGAATCGCTGAGTGCGTACATCAAACTTGAAATGAATTATCCGCAAGGCGTGGATGGTGTAAAGATCTTAAACGACTTTGTACAGTACGCGATTGCCAGTGAGCGTAAGCAAATAGCTGCCGATATGGATGTCATTGTCAAAAACAGAATTAACGAAATTGACGGTAAGTTTAACGCCGCGCGAGCGAGTTACGAAACTGATAAAGAAGCGAAAATAGCTACGTTGCTTGAGGCCGATAATCTAAAGCGCGCCCAATTGTTGGATGAATTGAAAGCTCTACGGGCTCAATTGAAAACATTGCGTGTCGATCGCATGGCTCAATTGGATGAGGCTATCGGTATTGCCAGATCTCTTGGAATTAACAAGCCCAGCACACCTTCTTCGTTGGGAGATGCTGAGCGCGTGAGCTCCACCAGTGTGATGCGTACTGAGGTGAACAATCAGCAAATACCTCTTTACTTCATGGGTGTAGAAGCGCTTGAGGCGGAAAAGCGAGCGCTCAACCAACGTAAGTCCGACGATTTCGCTGAAGCGCGTATCGCTCAAATTGCCCGGGAGCTGCAATTGCTTCAATCCAATCGTCAGGTTGAAGTGCTCAATCGCCGAGAAAATGAAGACATATTCCTTGCTGGCGTTGAGCCGCTGCGTGCGGAATTGGCTCGTTTGCGTAATTTAAATATCGATATGAGCCGTATAAAGCTGGTTGCCATTGATCGAGCGGCTATGGAGCCTTTAAGTGCAATAAAACCCAAGAAGGCGCTCGTTATCGCCGGTGGTCTGATCACTGGTTTGGTTCTGGGTATTGCCTTCGCACTCTTTTCCAGTTTTTTTCGTTCCAGGAAGCATGCGTAAATACGTCTGTCTACCTCGACAGGCGCTAACTTTGCTGGCCCACGGCAGCAAAAACGCGGGTTTCATTCGTGGCAAATGATGGCCAGTCGCCTTGCATTTGTGCCGAGTCTGAAATTTGCCTGATTTGTTGGGTTGCTGCAGGTGATTATGCTATTGCGACGAGAAAAACGAGTTTAAAATCGCTTATACATTTTGATGCGCCTGTCAGCAGCGTCCAGCTGCAGAATCAAGCGTAAGGTTGCTGGCAGTATCGGCTAGGTGTGGAGAGATTTATGGCGTATTTAACCAACGAGCAGCTGGCCCTGATCGGGTTCAAGAAGCTTGGTAAAGATGTGAAAATCAGCGATCGAGCCAGCATTTATAATGCCGATCAAATTGAGATAGGCGATTTTTCGAGAATTGATGATTTTTGTGTCATTTCAGGAAAAATCAAATTCGGCCGCTTCAATCATATAACGCCGATGTGCCTTATCGCCGGTGGAACACCGGGTATTGTATTTGAGGACTTCTGTACGTTGGCGTATGGCGTCAAGATATTTTCTCAGTCGGATGATTACAGCGGTGAGACGTTAACCAACTCCTTAATTCCAAAAAAATTCAAGAATGAGTTGTTTTCTGCGGTGCATGTACATAAGCACGTCATCGTGGGCGCGGGCGCCGTTATTTTTCCAGGTGTGACACTGGCTGAAGGCTGCGCCGTAGGCGCTATGGCGCTTGTTACAAAACCTACTGACGCGTGGGGTGTCTATGCAGGCGTACCCGCAAAACGTGTCAAAGAACGTAAGAAAGATTTACTTCAATTAGAAAAAGAATTTTATGGTGAGTTCGATGAAAGTTCCCTTTAATAAGCCGCCTTATACCGGTAATGAGGATCAATACGTCACGCGGGCCATGCGCAGCGCGAAGATGTCCGGCGATGGAGACTTCACGATAAGTTGCCAGCGTTGGTTCGAGGAGACTTTTTCGTGCAGGAAAGCATTGTTGACGCCATCCTGCACCCAAGCGCTTGAAATGGCGGCAATATTGGTTGATATACAGCCGGGCGATGAAGTGATCATGCCCAGCTATACATTCGTAAGTACGGCGAATGCCTTTGTTCTGCGTGGGGCCAAAATTGTATTTGTGGATATTCGTCCGGATACGATGAATATCGATGAAACCCTGATCGAGGCGGCCATCACCGCGAAAACCAAAGTCATCGTACCTGTTCATTATGCAGGTGTGGCGTGCGAAATGGATGTCATCATGGACATTGCGCAGCGCCATAAGTTGTTTGTTGTCGAGGACGCGGCACAGGGCATGATGTCCACCTATAAAGGGCGCAAGTTGGGCACTATTGGTCATTTGGCGGCGTATAGTTTTCATGAAACAAAAAACTATACCAGTGGCGGCGAGGGTGGCTTGCTGCTGATTAATGACGAGCGCTTTATCGGGCGTGCTGAAATTATTCGTGAAAAAGGCACTAACCGTAGTCAATTTTTCAGAGGGATGATTGATAAATACACATGGGTGGATATTGGCAGCAGCTATCTGCCTGGTGAGCTTCAGGCCGCGTACCTGTTCGGTCAATTGGAACGCGCGGATGCGATTAATGAATTCCGATGCAACATTTGGAATCGCTACAACACTGCTTTTAAAGATCTGGTCGCTGCCGGCACAATCGAAACACCGTCTATTCCCGAAGACTGTGTAGCTAACGCGCACATGTTTTATATCAAGGTTAAAGACATCGCTGCCCGCACCGCAGTGCTTAAACACCTGAACGCATCCGGCGTGGGTGGGGTCTTTCACTATGTGCCTCTGCACAGTGCTCCGGCAGGCGTTTTGCTGGGACGTTTCAATGGCGAAGATCGCTTCACCACCAAGGAAAGTGAGCGTCTCATTCGTCTGCCGGTCTGGTACGGGATGTCAGAAGTTGAAATCAAGCACGTCATTGATTCTGTTATAGGTGCAGTTAATGCCGCCGGTCGGTAAATTGAGAGAAAAGCGAGGGGGACTGCTGGCTGGCGCTTTTTTTACGAGCGCCGCTCAAGCATCAAAAATCCTGGTAGGTTTCTGCATTCTTAAGCTGATTGCTCTGTATTTGGGGGCAGATGGCTTAGGGAAACTGGGACATTTTATGAGCTTGGTCTCCATCGCGGTTTTGTTGGCCGGAGGGGGCTTAGGGCACGGCGTCATCAAATATGTAGCCGAGTTCAAAGACAGCAAGTTCAAGCTGCACAGGCTGTTTTCCACCTCGGTTTTCTATGCCTTGGGAGCCTCCTTGCTTGTCTTGGTGGCCCTGTTTTTATTCTCCGAGAAAATATCGGCTCTGGTATTCGGAGAGTCTCGCTTTTACTGGGTGATCCTGTGCCTTGCCGTGGCTCAGTTGGCGTTTGCATTCAATATTCTTTTTTCCGGGTTCTTCAATGGGCTCGGGAAACTGAATGTGAATGCGGTTGTGCAGGTTGTTTCAAATATCCTGGCACTTCCCCTCATATGGTTTTTGATTTCCAGCTATAAGATGCCAGGTGCCGCGATTGCGATGCTTGCGATCTTTGTCATGCCGATTATTGTTTCTTTGTTTTTTATCAAAGGCATGCCGCTGATCAGAATGATCAAGTGGCGAAAATATGATCCAGGCATAGGCAAAGGTTTTGCCAGATTTGGGCTGATGCTACTGGTCAGCGCGGTCATGTTTCCTGTTGTGGAGATCGTCATCAGGGAGTCGCTGATTACCGAGGTTGGGTATAGTGAAGCTGGCATATGGCAGGGGAGCATTAAGCTATCAAGCGCTTATATTGGGTTTTTCAGCGTTTTTCTAGCCTCCTACTATATGCCACTCATTTCTGCGACACGAGAGAAAAGCGCAATAACACGGCAAGTCATCAAATTTATGCTGCTGGTAATGGCAGGCTTCCTCGTCGGTGGCAGTGTGCTTTATTTCGGGCGCCACTTCTTCATCCCATTGCTGCTATCTGCCGAGTTTAATGAACTTGAAAATTATATAATCTTTCAGTTGGTGGGTGATTTTTTCAAGGTGTCGGCTTATGTGATCGGTTTCGTGGCAGTGGCCAAGGCCGCAACCAAGCTATATATATTGTCTGAAATTGTTCAAGCGCTACTTTTTGTGGGCCTGACTTTTTCACTGGGGAAAAACATCGGTGGCATTTACGGCGTGATGTACTCTTATATGATGGCCTACATCATATTTTTTGTCATCTGCGTGGTCGGCTTCGCCTGCTGGGCGCGAAGATAATGGAATTGGAATTCAGCCTTCCGCTGTACTTGGCATATGGCTTCTTAGTCTTAGTGGCGGCATTCGATACCTTAAGTAATAGAAAATTACCCACGGCAGTCGTTTCGGTACTGATGGCTATTCCGCTTATTTTATTGGCGACATTCAGGGCCGTAGGTGTTGGCAGCGATGATGCCGCATATCTCGAAATGCTGTTTCAAATACCCTCGGTATTGGACTGCAAGAATGCATATTGCGATTATAGCTATGCGACATTTAATGTCGAGTTTGGTTTTTTCATGTTTCTGTCGATATTGGCGGCTCTGGGCAAAAACTCAATAGTGCTATTTGGCTTCAGCTCGTTGGCTGCCGTTACATTAAATGTCCGCAGCATAAGATATTTTTCGCCTTACTTTGCGTTGGCGGTACTGGTCTACTTCACCCACTTTTACTTGGCGAAAGAGCTCAATGCAATCCGTTTGGGCCTGGCGTCCGGCTTATTGTTTGTCGCCGCGACCTATCTGGATCGGCAAAAGTATAAAATGATGGCGGCGCTGATCGTGGCAGCGACGTTAGTTCATGTGTCATCCGTGTTTTTTATTGTGCCCGTGGGGCTGTATTTTTTTCGGCCAAAACGCAGTTTATACCTGATTGTGAGTGCGTTGCTGATACTGATATCCGCAACGATCGACTTTAAATCTGTGTTGCGTCAAATGGCGCTCTTCGGTTTTGTAGGCGATAAAATCGAACTCTATCTTAATGCGGATATGTACAGTTACGCGTTGCCGCTTTTTGATATGGTGAATATCAAGAATTTATTGGTCATCATCGCGGGTCTTGCCTGTTGGAAAAAGATGGAAAATCGCTATCAGAGTTTTAATCTGATTTTCTGCATTTTTTACTGTGCCGCCTTTTTGCGCATCGTTCTTGGCGATTTCGCGATCCTGGCAGGTCGCGGTTATGCCAGTATTTCAATGTTCGAATACGTGCTGATCCCCATGATCGCCGTGCATGTGTGTGGCAGAAAATTAGGCTTCTTGATAGTGGCCGCGTATACCTTTGCAACCCTGTACCTGAACCTCAGTAGTAATTCCGGGTGGTCAGGTGGTTCTGAAGTGTTTTTTGATTTCCTATAGATTGTGGTTGAGGGGTGTATGAAAAACATATTGTTTGTCATGGGAGGGCTCGCCATTGGGGGGGTTGAGACATACGTGGTCAGGTTGGCCAAATATCTCAAGCTGTCCGGGCATTCCGTTACGGTGACGTTGCTGTCCAATAAATATGATCAGGGACTGTTCACCGAACTCTCCCAGCACGCGACAGTCAATATCGTCGAGCATGTTCCGTTCTTGTCCGCGTCCAGTTGGGTAAATGCACTGTTACCGGCAAAGAAAGATGAAAAGAAATATGACATTGTTCACGCCGTGGACCTGCTCACGTTGGCATATGTTTATTTGAATCGAGATCAACTGGATGTTACGTCGGTCAGTGTAGGTATTTATCATTCGAAGGAAATAGCCTGGTGGCGCGACCGTAACATTTATTTCCGGAAAAAGATGTTGGCGTTGTATGATCGCAATGTTCAGCTCACTTTGTTTCCTAACGAACGAACCGCTGAAATGGCCGCGGAGTTCAGCGGTGCCGAGTTATCGAGCCTTGATATTCTTCCCCTTGGCATTTCTTTTGAAAGCTACAGCGCTCGCCAGCCGCTCCAATCGTCGTTGCGCATAGTCTCAGTCGGTCGCTTGGTTGACTTTAAAATCTATAATCGCCATGTCATCTCGCAGCTGGCGGAGCTTCGCAAGTTGGCCGATTTTGAGTATTTCATCTATGGTGATGGGCCAGAGCGCATCGCGCTGATGGCGTTGGCAGAGTCGCACGGTGTCGGTGCACATGTACATTTTTGTGGTGAGGTCGATTACGCGCAGCTTCCGTCTATTCTGGATGGGGCTTTTTGCTTTGTAGGTTCAGGCACCACGATTATCGAGGCCTCGGCAGCAGGCATTCCTTCTGTCGTCGGAATCGAGTCGATTGAGCGCCCGCTTACGTGTGGTCTTTTCTCGGATGTTGCGGGGTACTCCTACAATGAGGAGTCTGCCACCACCAACCGCGTGGGGATTTTTGATACCATTGCGATGCTACACGCGATGAACGCGTCCGAGTATATGCAAGTTTCCGAGCTTCACAGAAAGAAGGCCAAGCTTTTTGACATTGTGGAAACGTCTGCTCAGTTTGTAGAGAAATCTAATCGCACCCCTCGGTTTGATATCAAAATTAACCGCTGGGTCGCGTTGTTGTCATTTGTTAAGTCTGTGATTTTTTTAGGGCCTAAAGCGCTAAAGTCCAGATTCGATAGTGTGAGCTGACATGTCTCTAAATATAGCAATTGTGACTCAGTATTTTTATCCTGAGAGCTTTATCATCAATGATATTGTCGAAGAGCTGGCGTTGCTGGGTCATACAGTAGAAGTATTTACGGGGCAGCCTAATTATCCGGATGGTAATACCTACAAGGGCTACGACAGCGCTTCGTGCAGCGAGCATCTTTATAAGGATTCAATAAAGGTCCATCGTGCACCTTTAAGGCCGCGTTATGCAGGTGGTGCAAAGAACCTGATCCTTAACTATATGTCATTCGTATTCAATGGCATCAAATATTTTCCCAAGCAAAATGCGGGCAAAAAATTTGACGCTATCATTGTGTTCGCGGTGTCTCCTATCACGGCGGCGATCCCCGCGATCGTATTGAAGCGCTCTACGAATGCGCACCTGATGGTCTGGGTGCAGGACCTGTGGCCCGAAACGTTGAAGGCAACCGGGTTTATAAAAAATCACTGGGCGCTCAAAGCCGTGGGTTTGCTGGTTCGGTTTATATATGCCAAAACCGATACGGTATTGGTACAGTCTGAAGCATTTATATCGTCCGCCGAACAGTATGTAGATAGACGCAAGCTGGTTTATTACCCCAACTCTTATCGGCTGTCGCCCGCGCTGCCGGTTGGGGCTGCCAGTGTTTTGCCTGATGAAATAAATCAACTGTTAACGTCGCACTTTTGCATAGTCTTTGCGGGTAACCTTGGGTTTGCGCAATCACTGGAAACTATTGTCGACGCGGCGAAAGCCCTGACCCATCTTAGTTGCAAGATCGTGGTGGTTGGCAGTGGCAGTCGTCTTGAGTGGATGCATGAGCAGAAGCGTCTCCATGCACTGGATAACCTGGAATTGGTAGGGCGTTTACCTCCTGAATCGATGCCGGAATTGTTCGCCAAAAGTGAAGCCTTGCTGGTGACGCTTAAAAAGGACGAAATCTTCACGCTGACCATTCCCAGCAAGGTGCAGGCCTATATGGCAGCAGGGAAGCCGATCCTGGCTGCCCTGGACGGCGAGGGTGCGAGGGTCGTGCAACTCGCGGGTGCCGGCCTTTGCTCTGCTGCGGGTGACGCTGCCGCGCTCGCGAGTAATATCGAAGAAATTTATCGCAGCGAGCCCGAAAAAAGAAGCGCCTACGGGGCCGCAGGGTATCGGTTTTTCTGTGATAATTACGAAATGAAGAGCCAATGCCTTCGCTTGGTCGAAATCATTAAAGATCGAATTGAAAATACGTAGAGATCCAATATGAAGATTTTAGTGCTGGGTGTGACAGGGATGCTCGGAAGTGCTGTTTTCAAGTACATCGCCAGCCATACCTCACATAGTGTATTTGGCACTATGCGTGGTAAAGGGGGGGCTAAGTACTTCGACGAGCGGTACGCGGGTAGTTTCTATTCAGATGTGGATGTTCTGGATTATGAAGCATTGGTCGGTGTTTTCGAGCAGGCACGTCCGGATATCGTTATCAACTGCGTGGGCTTGATCAAGCAGTTGGCGCTGGCCAAGGATCCGCTGTCGACGTTGCCCCTCAATTCGATGTTGCCACATCGTCTCTCGAAGTTGTGCGCGCTGACCGGTGCCCGACTTGTCCACATCAGTACCGACTGCGTCTTTACCGGCGAGAAGGGAATGTATCTGGAATCTGATATTTCAGACGCGGTCGACTTGTACGGAAAGTCCAAGTTTATTGGCGAAATCCAGGACCAACCCCACGCCATCACCCTGCGCACCTCGATCATCGGCCACGAGCTGGCAAGCAATGCCTCCCTGGTAGACTGGTTCCTGTCCCAGGAAGGTGCCGTAAAAGGTTTTACGAAAGCCATATTTTCCGGTGTGCCGACGTCAGAACTCGCCCGCATCATCAGCGATTTCGTGATACCACATCCTGAGCTGTTCGGTCTCTATCATGTTTCCGCTGAGCCTATCGATAAATTCACATTGCTGAATGAAATCGCGAAGATTTATGAAAAGAAAATCGACATCGTGCCAGATGATCAATTAGCGATTGACCGATCTCTGGACTCTACGCGATTCCGCCAAGCGGTAGGCTATGTCCCGCCTGCCTGGCCAGACCTTATTCAATTTATGCGCGCTCAGCGATAATTAGGAGATTTTATAGATGTTCGACAACAAAGTTTTAATGATCACCGGTGGTACTGGTTCTTTCGGTAATACCGTGCTGAAGCGATTTCTTGATACCGATGTTAAAGAGATCCGCGTATTCAGTCGTGACGAAAAAAAACAAGAAGACATGCGTATTGCGCTGGGTAACGACAAGGTAAAGTTTTACATCGGCGATGTACGTGACTATGCGAGCATTTCCCAGGCGATGGTTGGCGTCAATTATATCTTTCACGCCGCGGCGCTCAAGCAAGTTCCTTCGTGCGAGTTTTACCCGATGGAGGCTGTCAAAACCAACGTGATGGGCACGGAAAACGTGCTTAACGCGGCGATTGCCAACAATGTAGAACGCGTGGTGGTGCTCAGTACTGATAAAGCAGTGTATCCAATCAATGCCATGGGTATCTCCAAAGCGATGGCGGAAAAGCTCGTCGTGGCCAAGTCCCGCATGATCCCGCAAAACGGTCCTGTCATTTGTTCCACGCGTTACGGCAATGTTATGGCTTCCCGAGGTTCGGTGATCCCCTTGTTCATCAATCAGTTGAAGCAGGGCGGTGAACTGACGGTAACGGACCCCAATATGACTCGTTTCCTGATGTCACTTGAGGATTCGGTTGATTTGGTTTTGCATGCCTTTGAGTATGCCGAGCAAGGCGATATTTTCGTACAAAAGGCGCCTGCATCGACGGTCGAAGATTTGGCTCAAGCGCTCAAAGAGCTGTTCAACTGCATGAATTCGATCAAAGTGATCGGCACGCGTCATGGCGAGAAGCTTTACGAGTCGTTGATTTCTCGGGAAGAAATGGCCAAGGCCGAAGACATGGGGCGTTACTACCGTATCCCTGCAGACAATCGCGACCTGAACTACGAGAAATATTTCGTAGAAGGTGAAACGCATATTTCCGAGTTGGACGATTATACGTCGCATAACACTGAGCGCCTGGATGTCGAGGGTGTTAAAGCGCTGCTGATGAAGTTGGAGTTTGTTCGGGAGCAACTTAATGCTTAAAGTCATGACGCTGGTAGGCACTCGCCCGGAACTCATCAAAATGAGCCGCGTGATCGCCGAACTGGACAAACAGACCCATCATATTCTGGTGCATTCCGGCCAGAACTACGATTATGAGCTTAATCAGGTCTTTTTTGACGATCTGGATATCCGCAAACCCGATCATTTCCTGGGCGCCGTAGGCGATACCGCGGCCCAGACGATCGCCCAGGTTATCGCTAAATCGGATGAGCTGTTCGAGTCGGAAAAGCCGGACGCACTCCTGCTTTACGGCGATACGAATACTTGCCTGGCTGTCATTTCTGCCAAGCGCAGAAAGATACCGGTTTTCCATATGGAAGCGGGTAACCGTTGTTTTGACCAGCGCGTGCCCGAGGAGTTGAATCGCAAGGTTCTCGATCACCTCAGCGATATAAACATGGTGCTGACCGAGCACGCCCGTCGCTATCTGCTCGATGAGGGCGTGCGCCCGGAAACGATCATCAAGACCGGGTCGCACATGGCAGAAGTCCTGGACTTCTACATGCCCAAGATCCAAGCATCGGATGTACTGTCTCGTGAAGGGCTGACCTCCGGTGGCTTCTTTATTGTCAGCACGCATCGTGAAGAGAACGTAGATACTCCGGATAATCTTCGGGATCTGATCGGCTCGCTGAAAGCACTGGCTGACGAGTACAAGCTACCTATTATTGTTTCCACCCACCCAAGGACGCGTAAGCGCCTTGAAGCGTTGGGTGAGTCGCTTGACCATCCGCTGATTCGCTTCGTCAAACCTTTCGGTTTGCTGGACTACATCAAGTTGCAGATGGAAGCTTTCTGCATTCTGTCCGACAGCGGAACCATCACTGAAGAGGCGTCGTTGTTGAACTTGCCGGCGGTGACGATTCGCAACGCTCACGAGCGGCCTGAAGGCATGGATGAAGGCACGCTTATCATGTGTGGCCTGACGACTGATCGCGTGCTGAACGCTGTCAGGGTCGTGACCAGCCAGCATGTTCGGGGTGAGCGAGTGATGTCGGTAGTAGGTGATTATTTGGGGGGAGCTGTCTCCAAAAAAGTCGTGCGCATTGTGCACAGTTATACCGATTACATTAATCGCACCGTTTGGTCTAAATCCTAAACAAGGAGATTGGTGTGCGCATATTTGTGACTGGAGCATCTGGGTTTGTTGGTAGCCGGTTGGTCCAAGTGTTATCCGCTCGTCCTGATGTTCAAGTCACTGTTGCTGTCAGAGACCCGAAGTTTTCGTGCTCTGACGCCGATCAAGTGGTCCGGTTCGATGACCTGGCAACAGCTGATTTTTCAGCCGTTCTGACAGGGGTGGACGCGGTTGTTCATTGCGCGGCCCGTGTCCATGTGATGAACGATTCTGCGGCCGATCCGCTTGAAGCTTTTCGCCGGGTCAATGTCGAGGGCACCCTGGCGTTGGCCCATCAAGCGGCCAGGGCCGGCGTGCGACGCTTTGTGTTCCTGAGTTCAATCAAGGTCAACGGTGAAGGCACTGCCTCGGGCGCGCCTTATACCGCCGACCAGCCGCCAGCGCCGTCGGACCCTTACGGAATATCAAAAATGGAGGCCGAACAAGGTCTCCTGGAACTGGCTGCAGCGACGGGAATGGAAGTGGTGATCATCCGCCCGGTGCTGGTTTATGGCCCGGGCGTGAAGGCCAACTTTCTAAGCATGATGCGTTGGCTGCACAAAGGCGTGCCACTGCCTTTCGGGGCCATACACAACGCGCGCAGTCTGGTCGCGCTGGATAACCTGGTTGATCTGTCGATTACCTGTATCAGTCATCCAGCCGCCGCCAACCAGGTATTCATGGTCAGTGATGGCGAGGATCTTTCCACCACTGTGTTGTTACGCAAAATGGCGTCTGCGCTGGGCAAGCCCGCGCGCCTTCTTCCGGTTCCGGCCTCTTTGCTGAGCACAGCCGCAATCATGCTGGGCAAGCGCAGCCTGTCCCAACGGTTGTGCGGTTCCTTGCAGGTCGATATCGGGAAGACGCGTACTCTTTTAGGCTGGACGCCTCCGCTGTCGGTTGATGACGCACTCAAGGTTACTGCGTCTGCTTATATGGAAAGTCAAAACACATGAGTTATTGGTGGATCGTTCCGGTTGTTGCGTTTGTTTCGTTTGTCATGACCGCCGTGCTTAGGCGATATGCGTTGTCTCGAAGCATCATTGATATACCGAACGCACGGAGTTCACATTCTGTTCCTACGCCAAGGGGCGGAGGAGTAGCCATTGTCCTGGCCTTTCTGGCGGTACTCCCGCTCGTCGGGTGGCTTGACCTGGTCGCGTGGCCTTCGCTCGTCGCAGCGGGAGGCGCCGGCGTTATGGTCGCTGTGCTGGGTTTTATGGATGATCATGGACACATTGCGGCTCGCTGGCGTTTGGCAGGGCACTTTTCAGCTGCGGCATGGGCCTTGTTCTGGATCAACGGACTTGCGCCGCTGAACCTGTTTGGATGGACCCTGGATCTGGGGGTTGTCGGTAATGTGTTGGCGGCTTTCTATATCGTCTGGATGCTCAACCTCTACAATTTCATGGACGGAATTGACGGTATCGCAAGTGTGGAAGCCATTTGCGCGTGCCTGGGTGCCTGCTTGCTTTATGCCCTGGGTGGTTACCCGCAGATGATCTGGCTCCCCTTGTTGCTGGCGGCGGCAGTGGGTGCGTTCCTGGTTTGGAATTTTCCACCGGCCAGGATTTTCATGGGCGATGCGGGTAGTGGTTTCCTTGGCATTACCTTGGCGTTCTTCTCGTTGCAGGCTGCCTGGGTCAAGTCGGATTTTTTCTGGGCGTGGTTGATTTTGCTTGGCGTATTCGTGGTCGACGCGACCTGTACGCTCGTTCGTCGGTTGGTGCGTGGTGACAAGGTCTACGAAGCGCATCGCAGTCACGCTTATCAGTTTGCCTCCCGCAAGTATGGCAAGCACTTGCCAGTGACCCTGGCAGTTGCGGTCATCAACGTTTTTTGGCTTTTACCTATTGCGGCAGGTGTAGTCTTGAACGGATGGGATGGGACCTGGGCGCTGCTTATTGCCTACCTGCCATTGATCGCGCTGGCGATAAAATATCGTGCCGGCGAACTCGAGATTATGGCAGTGGAAAAGTAAAGGTTTATCGTAGGCGGTCAGCAAGTCCTGAGAAGCCCGTGGATGGCTTTGCAGCATTACGCATTGGAACGTACAGAGGTGTTCAAAGGGGTTATGGATAAGTTACGGGCGTTCTTGGTCGGTTTGCCTCGACGGAAAAAGCGGCTGATTCAGGTCAGCACCGATGTATTGGTGGTCTGGGCCGCATTGTGGCTTGCGTTCGTCGTACGGCTGGGCGTCGATGAAATGGCTAATCCAATCATCGCCCACCTTTGGCTGTTTATCGCGGCGCCTGTGGTGGCGATACCCCTGTTCATTCGCTTTGGAATGTACCGAGCGGTGATGCGGTATTTCGGTAACGATGCGCTGATTGCGATCATCAAGGCGGTCAGCCTTTCATCGCTGATCCTCGGTGTCGTCGTATATTGGTACAGCAATCACCAGAACGTGGTTCCGCGCTCGATCATTTTCAACTATTGGTGGCTCAGCCTGATTATGGTGGGCGGGCTGCGCCTGGCGATGCGCCAATATTTCCTGGGGGACTGGTTCACGGCAGCTCAGCATGTTCCGTTCACCAGCCGGGAAGATGGTCTGCCGCGGGTTGCCATTTATGGCGCGGGCGCAGCGGGCAATCAATTGGTCGCGGCGTTGAGGATGGGCAGGGTGATGCGCCCTGTGGCTTTCATCGACGATGACGAGAGCATTACTGATCGAGTCATTTCTGGTCTGCAGGTGTACAAGGCCAAGCACATCCAGCGCATGATCGATACCACCGGCGCCCAGGAAATACTGTTGGCCATCCCGTCCTCCAATCGCGGGCGCCGCCGTGAAATCCTCGGTTTCCTCGAAGGCTTCCCGCTGCATGTGCGAAGCGTTCCGGGTTTCATGGACTTGGCCAGTGGTCGCGTCAAGGTAGACGACATTCAGGAAGTCGACATCGCCGACTTGCTGGGCCGCGATACCGTACCTGCTCAAGACGAGCTCCTGGAGCACTGCATCAAGGGCCAGACTGTTCTGGTAACGGGCGCAGGCGGTTCGATCGGTTCCGAGCTGTGCCGGCAGATTCTGGCGCTGCGTCCGACGACACTGCTGCTGTTCGAACACAGTGAGTTCAATCTCTACAACATCTTGTCGGAACTTGAACAACGCGTCGTTCGTGAGTCGTTGCCGGTCAAGTTATTGCCCATCCTCGGCTCTGTGCGTAACCAGTCCAAACTGCTGGATGTGATGAAAACCTGGCGCGTGGATACGGTTTATCATGCCGCAGCGTATAAGCATGTACCGATGGTTGAACACAACATCGCAGAAGGTGTGCTCAACAACGTAATCGGCACCTTGAATACTGCCCAGGCTGCACTTCAAGTTGGCGTTTCCAACTTTGTTCTCATCTCTACGGACAAAGCCGTACGCCCGACGAACGTCATGGGCAGTACCAAGCGTTTGGCCGAAATGACCCTGCAGGCGCTCAGTCATGAACTGGCTCCCGTATTGTTCGGCGATAAATCAAACATCTCACGCGTTAATAAAACCCGCTTCACGATGGTTCGTTTTGGCAATGTACTGGGTTCCTCCGGCTCAGTGATCCCGCTGTTTCATAAGCAGATCAAGTCTGGCGGCCCATTGACGGTCACCCACCCCAAGATCACTCGTTACTTCATGACGATCCCTGAAGCTGCGCAGTTGGTGATTCAGGCAGGCTCCATGGGCCTTGGCGGTGATGTGTTTGTGCTGGACATGGGCGAGCCGGTGAAGATTGTCGAGCTGGCCGAAAAAATGATCCATCTCTCCGGCCTGAGCGTTCGTTCCGAAAAGAATCCCCATGGTGATATTGCCATCGAGTTCTCGGGCTTACGTCCTGGCGAAAAGCTTTACGAAGAGTTGCTGATTGGTGACAACGTCGTTGCGACCCGGCACCCGATGATCATGAGTGCCAACGAAGATCATCTGTCATGGGAAGTACTTAAAGGCAAGCTCTCTGAGCTGCTTGCTGCGGTTGACGAGGATGACTACACCCGTGTCCGTCAACTGCTGCGCGATACGGTCAGCGGCTATGCACCCGACGGCGAAATCGTCGATTGGATCTATCAGCAACGTCGCCTGGAGCCCTGAGTTAACACGCTGTTACTCAACCATTTTTGACACTCTCCAACCATCGCCTAAGTTAGAAAAGCAGCTTCGGAAAAGCTGCTTTTCTCTTACCGATGTCATGGAGCTTCACAATGCTGAACACCTACGTTTCCTCCCTTATCTTCGCCTTGCTCGCCAGCGTCTCTGTCGCCACCACCGCAGCGCCATCCGCCAAACCTGAAGTCCCGACCCCCATCTCCGCGCAAATGGCCAAACCCGAGCAGTCCGCCAAGGTCAACCTCAACGCGGCCGATGCAGAAACCCTGCGACGCGATTTGTTCGGTATCGGCGCCTCCAAGGCAAAAGCGATCGTTGCCTTTCGCGAAAGCAATGGCCCCTTCACGGCGGTGGACGAATTGCTGGAAGTAAAGGGTATTGGCAAGGCCTTGCTGGAAAAGAATCGCGACAGGCTGGTGATCAACTAAAGGGCACAGCCCGGGAGGCCGATCATTGATCGGCCTTTTATCATGTGCGTTTTTAGCGCGCCCTGGCATGAAATGTGGTTACCTCAAGATCATCGATTGTTCAACAGTCACTCTTGATGGAGGATTGCCCCGTGTATAAAGACTATCCGGCCGCCTACCAAGTCAGTAAAGGTTCGGCATTACAGGTGGATACGGCGTTCTACGAGCGTATTCGGGATCGCCAGGACCAGCGCACTCTGATCGAACAGTTCGAGGTACCGATCCGCACGGGCAGGGCATGGAAAGTCCCTGCCGGGCATGTCTTTCGCGTGACCACTCCGGTGGGTCCGCAGGTGGGGGATTTCAACGTGTGGAACGCCAATGATCCGCGCGAGCGTCTCTGGGCGGCTCGCACTCGGCAACTTCAAGGTGCCCATGTCAGCACTCACGACCGCTTGTGGTCGAACCTTCCTTTCCTGAGGCCACTGGTCACCATCACTGACGACAGCCTGGCAGGCTACGGCATAGATGAGCATGGCGGGCGTCTGCACGATTTGCTTGGTACGCGCTGCGATCCGTATGTGAACCGCATGCTTACCGGTGAGGACTTTCATCATCATTGCCATTCGAACCTGACCCGTGCGGTATTGCCCCACGGTCTGACGGAATTCGATGTGCACGACGTGCTGAATATTTTCCAGTGCACCGGGCTTAATCACGATGACATGTACTTTATGAAAGCCTGTCCGGCGCAGAAGGGCGATTACCTGGAGTTTTTCGCCGAGATTGATTTGCTGTGCGCGCTGTCGACGTGTCCGGGTGGGGATTTGTCGCTGCCGATGTGGGGGCCGGATGCGCAGGATCCATTGACAGTGTGTCGTCCGTTGGGCGTCGAGATTTACACCTTGGAGGAGGGGCTGCTTGAAGGCTGGAGTCAGCCCGAACGTGCTGCCTATAAAGGGCAGCACGGGTTGCAGATTACCAAGGCGGCTTGGGAGTAGCCCAAGGTTCAGCGATCCTGCGCATCCTTGGCATCCGCCTGCGCATTGCGTTCGGCCACGCGCTTGCGTTGGTCGTCGGTGAGTTCCACTTTGTTGGCGCTGTCGCGCAGCATCATCAACCCACCGACGATCGATCCGATCGCAACTACCATAATCAACCACGCATACCACGGCATAAGGCTCTCCTTGAGGCAGGTTGCCGAGGGAGAATTTTCCCACGGTAATAACTGCTTTGAGTTACGGGCGTTCTGAGTAGTTCAGTGTAGGCCCGTTCTGCCTCGCCACCTTATAACCCGGTTAACATCGCATCCGCCGGCGCATCGGCGCGGTCTTGGGCGGTGAGTTGGAAGTAGATGAAACCTGCGGCCATGAAACCAAGGAAAATCAGCCCGATCAGTGTGTTGAACCAGGCCATCGCCACCAGGCATACCACGGCCAGTACTAGCGCGATGCCCGGCACGACGGGGTAGCCCGGTGCGCGGAAAGTCCGTTCCAGCAGCGGTTCGGTTTTGCGCAATTTGAACAGGCTGAGCATGCTCATGATGTACATGACGATGGCGCCGAACACGGCCATGGTGATCATCGCGGCGGTCAGGGTCATGCCGCCCAGGTTGATCAGGCCGTCGCTGTAGATCGCGGCAATGCCGACCACGCCACCGGCGATGATGGCGCGGTGGGGTGTCTGAAATCTCGACAGCTTGGCCAGGAAAGGTGGCAGGTAACCGGCACGCGCCAGGGCGAAGAACTGTCGCGAGTAACCGAGAATGATGCCGTGAAAGCTCGCCACCAGGCCGAACAGGCCAATCCACACCAGCATGTGCAACCAGCCGGAGCTTTCGCCCACCACGGTTTTCATCGCCTGGGGCAGCGGGTCGTTGATGTTTGACAGGGTGCGCCAGTCGCCCACGCCGCCCGCGAAGAACATCACGCCCATGGCCAGGATCACCAGGGTGAGGATGCCGCTTATGTAGGCTTTCGGAATGGTGCGCTTGGGATCTTTCGCTTCTTCGGCGGCCATGGCCGCGCCTTCGATGGCGAGGAAGAACCAGATGGCGAAGGGGATCGCGGCGAACATGCCGGCAATCGCCGGGGCGCCGAAGGTGTCGGAGCCGGCCCAGCCGTTCAGGGCGAAGTTGCTGAAGCTGAACGCCGGGGCGACGACGCCCATGAATACCAGCAGTTCGGCGACGGCGAGCACGCAGACCACCAGTTCGAAGGTGGCGGCGAGTTTCACACCGAGGATGTTCAGGCCCATGAACACGATGTAGGCGCCGACGGCGGCGTGTTTCGGGTCCAGTGCCGGAAACTGCACATTGAGGTAGGCGCCGATGGCCAGGGCGATGGCGGGCGGCGCGAAGACGAATTCGATCAGGGTTGCCAGGCCGGCAATCAAGCCGCCTTTTTCGCCGAAGGCGCGGCGGCTGTAGGCAAAGGGGCCGCCAGCGTGGGGAATCGCGGTGGTCAGTTCGGTGAAGCTGAAGATGAAGCAGGTGTACATCGCGGCGACCATCAATGAGGTCACCAGAAAGCCCAGTGTGCCGGCTACGCCCCAGCCGTAGCTCCAGCCGAAGTATTCGCCGGAAATCACCAGCCCGACGGCGATACCCCATAGATGGAGGGTGCCCAAGGTGGGGTTGAGTTGTGTGTTCATTGTGATGAGTTCCCTGAACGGTTGGAATGATTCAGGGTGTTGCAGTGGCTATGCCAGGCTACGCAAACCTGTCGCAAAGCGGCGCCTATGTCGCCTGCGAGACGGTTTAGCGTTTGAATGCGGCCTGGCGTGCACCAGATAGGGGCGGTATTGCCTGGACCGCCGCCATCGCGGGCAAGCCCGGCTCCCACAGTGGACCGCGTCAGGCCTGGAAAAAACGCGATCAAAAGGTGGGAGTGGGCTTGCCCGCGATGAGGCCCTCTCAGTCACCGCCAATTCCCCCGTAAACCCCGCATAAAGCCACTCTTTACGCCATCTTTACGCCCCGCGCCCTGCGTCGCTCTCGTTCCTTTACACCGCTCCTGCGGACAATGGCCTCACACGCGGCACTCGCCGTTAAACGGAGAAACTTCCATGAGCGTTCTGGACGGGGTGTCACTGCTATTGGCCGTGGCGCTGTTCATTTATCTGCTGGTTGCGCTGTTACGCGCGGATCGGAACTAGGAGCGGGCTATGCACAGTTATGACTATTGGCTGATCATCGCTTTCTTCGCCGTGGTACTGGTGCCGGCACCGTTTCTGGGGCGGTTCTATTACAAGGTGATGGAAGGCCAGCGCACATGGCTGACGCCGGTGCTGGGGCCTGTGGAGAAAGCCTGTTACCGCCTTTCGGGCGTGGACCATCAACAGGAGCAAAGCTGGCAGAAATACACGCTGGCGTTGCTCGCGTTCAACCTCGCGGGCTTCTTGCTGCTGTTCGCCATCCTGTTGTTTCAGGACTATCTCCCACTCAATCCGCAGAAATTGCCGGGCCAGGAATGGACGCTGGCGTTCAACACAGCGGTCAGTTTCATGACCAATACCAACTGGCAGAACTACAGCGGCGAAGCCTCCCTGAGCTACCTCAGCCAGATGGTCGGCCTCACCGTGCAGAACTTCGTCAGTGCCGCCACCGGGCTGGCCGTCCTGGTCGCGCTTTGCCGTGGGATCGGTCGCAAATCCACCACGACTTTGGGTAATTTCTGGGTCGACATGACCCGCGCCACCCTCTACGGCTTGCTGCCGCTATGCCTGGTGCTGGCGCTGTTCCTGGTATGGCAGGGTGTGCCGCAGACGTTCGCCCATTACGTTGAAGCCGTGACGATGCAAGGTGTGGATCAAGTCATCCCGCTGGGCCCGGCAGCCAGCCAGATTGCCATCAAGCAACTGGGCACCAATGGTGGCGGCTTCTTTGGGGTGAACTCGGCGCATCCGTTTGAAGACCCGACGGCGTGGGCCAACCTCTTCGAAGTGGCGTCGATCATTCTCATCCCGGTCGCCCTGGTGTTCACCTTCGGCCATTACGTTAAAGACCTGCGTCAGAGCCGCGCGATTCTTGCGTGCATGCTGGCCTTGTTCCTGATTGGCGGCGCGACGTCACTGTGGTCCGAGTACCAGCCCAACCCGACCCTGAACAACCCGGCCGTGGAGCAGACCGCGCCGCTGGAAGGCAAGGAGACGCGCTTCGGCACTACGGGCACCGTGCTGTGGTCGGTGACCACCACTGCGGCGTCCAACGGTTCGGTCAACGGCATGCAGGACAGCCTCAACCCTCTGAGCGGCATGGTGGCGCTGGTCAACATGATGGTCGGCGAAGTGATTTTCGGCGGCGTCGGTGCCGGTCTGTACGGCATGTTGCTCAATGTGTTGATCGCGGTGTTCCTCGCCGGCCTGATGATCGGCCGCACCCCGGAATACCTGGGCAAGAAGCTTCAGGCCAAGGAAGTGCAGTTGCTGGTAGTGACCCTGCTGGTCATGCCGGTGGGTGTGCTCGTGCTGGGTGCCATCGCCGCCAGTCTGCCGGGCCCGGCCGGAGCCATCAGTAACCCTGGCCCCCACGGTTTCAGCCAGTTGCTCTACGCCTACACCTCGGCCAGTGCCAACAACGGTTCGGCGTTTGGTGGTTTCAGCGGCAACACCGCGTTTCACAACCTGATGCTCGGGCTCGGCATGTTGATCGGCCGTTTCGGTTACATCCTCCCGGTACTGGCCCTGGCCGGTAGCCTGGCGATGAAGAAGACCGCGCCGATTGGCCAGAACAGCTTCCCGACCCACGGCCCGTTGTTCGTGACGCTGTTGACCGTGACCATTTTGCTGGTGGGTGGCCTGACGTTTCTGCCGACACTGGCGCTGGGTCCGATTGCTGAACACCTGAGCATGGGCTTCTAAGTCAAGGGGATATGAGAATGAACATGTCTGTAAAAAATGCTGCCCCAGCGCGCACTCAGGAGCCCGCCAAAACCGCGATCTCTGCGTTGTGGCGCCCGGCGCTGGTCCAGGCGTTCGTCAAGCTGGACCCGCGTCAACTGCAACGCTCTCCGGTCATGTTGGTGGTCGAGCTGACCGCCATTCTCACCACCGTGCTGTGCTTTGTGCCCGACACCACCGTGCCGACCTTCGTGGCTGTGCAAATCGCGGTGTGGCTGTGGTTCACCGTGCTGTTCGCCAACTTCGCTGAAGCCTTGGCCGAGGGCCGTGGCAAGGCCCGTGCCGACAGCCTCAAGGCCGGCAGTGAAGGGTTGAGCGCACGCCGCAAAGAGGCCGACGGCAGCTTCAAGGTGGTACCGGCCACCAGCCTGCGCAAAGGTGATGTGGTACGCGTCGCCGCAGGCGAAATGATTCCTGGCGACGGCGAGGTGATCGAAGGCATCGCCGCGGTCAACGAAGCGGCGATCACCGGCGAATCCGCCCCGGTGATCCGCGAGTCCGGCGGCGACCGCTCGGCCGTCACCGGCAACACCCGCCTGGTGTCGGACTGGCTGCTGATCCGCATCACCGCCAACCCCGGCGAGTCGACCCTGGACCGGATGATCGCGCTGGTGGAAGGCGCCAAACGCCAGAAAACCCCCAACGAAGTTGCGCTGGATATCCTGCTGATCGGCCTCACCCTGATCTTCCTGCTGGTGGTGGTCACCCTGCAGCCGTTCGCTCACTTCGCCAATGGCAGCCTGCCCCTGGTGTTTCTGGTCGCACTGCTGGTGACGCTGATTCCCACGACCATTGGCGGCTTGCTCTCGGCCATCGGCATCGCCGGCATGGACCGACTGGTGCGTCTGAACGTGATCGCCAAGTCCGGTCGCGCGGTGGAAGCGGCGGGGGACGTGCATGTGTTGCTGCTGGACAAGACCGGCACCATCACCTTCGGCAACCGTCGTTGCTCGGCCGTGGTTGCGGCGCCCGGGGTCAGTGGCCGGGAAGTGGCTGAAGGCGCGTTGTACGCCTCCCTGGCCGATGACACGGCGGAAGGCAAGTCCATCGTCGAGTACCTGCGCGCCTTGCACCCCCAGGCCGAGCCGACGCTGGACCAACTGATCGCCGTACCGTTCAGCGCTGAAACCCGCTTATCCGGCGTCGACTATCAGGGCCGCGTCTTCCGCAAGGGCGCGGTGGATTCGCTGCTGGCATTTATCGGCCAGCAACGCAGCGACCTGTTACCGGCGCTGTCGCGGGAGATCGATAAGATCGCCCAGAGTGGCGGCACGCCGTTGCTGGTGTGCGCCGATGGCAAATTGCTTGGTGCGATCCATCTCAAAGACGTGGTCAAGCCCGGTATCCGCGAGCGTTTCGCCGAGCTGCGCACGCTGGGTATTCGTACCGTGATGGTTACCGGCGACAACCCGTTGACCGCCGCCGCGATTGCCGCTGAAGCCGGCGTGGATGACGTACTGGCTGAAGCCACGCCGGAGAAAAAACTGGCGCGTATCCGCCATGAACAGAACGACGGCCGCCTGGTCGCCATGTGCGGTGACGGCGCCAACGACGCCCCGGCGCTGGCCCAGGCCGACGTCGGCATGGCCATGAACGATGGTACCCAGGCCGCGCGTGAAGCCGCCAACATGGTCGACCTCGACAGCGATCCGACCAAACTGCTGGACGTGGTACAGATCGGCAAGGAATTGCTGGTGACACGCGGCGCACTGACCACGTTTTCCATCGCCAACGATGTGGCCAAGTACTTCGCGATACTGCCGGCGCTGTTTGCCGCGATCTACCCGCAACTGGGCGTGCTCAACGTGATGCACTTGCAGAGCCCGCAGAGCGCGATCCTGTCGGCCATCGTGTTCAATGCGCTGATCATCGTGGTGCTGATTCCCCTGGCGCTGCGTGGCGTGCGCGTGCAGGCCGCGAGCGCGGCGGCACTGTTGCGACGCAACCTGCTGATCTACGGCCTGGGTGGGCTTTTGGTGCCCTTTGTGGGCATCAAGGCAATCGACATGCTGCTGACGGCGCTGCATCTGGTGTAACCCTGCGGTCGATCGTTCCCACGCTCCGCGTGGGAATGCCGCCCCGGACGCTCCGCGTCCCCGCATCACTGAACTGAGGAGTCTGAAATGTCCAACATCATCCGCCCAGCCCTGAGCCTGCTGGTACTCATGACCCTGATCACTGGCGTGGCCTATCCGCTGGTAGTCACCGGCGTGGCGCAAGTGGCCTTCCCCGACCAGGCCAATGGCAGTCTGGTGCGCGACGCCGGCGGCAAGGTGCGCGGCTCCAGCCTGATCGCCCAGGACTTTACCGGCGACAGCTGGTTTCACCCGCGCCCGTCAGCCGGTGCCTTTGCCACCGTCTCCAGCAGTGCCAGTAACCTGGGCCCGAGCAATCCGGCCTTGGCGACTCGCATATTCGAGGATGCCAGCAAACAGTCAGTGCCAGGCCAGGGGCCGGTACCGCTGGCCTCGCTGACGACCTCCGGCAGCGGGCTCGATCCACACTTGCCACCCGAGGCAATTGCCTATCAACTGGCGCGAGTGGCGGCAGCGCGAAATGTACCGGTGTCGACCTTGCAGCGGCTGTTGGATGAACACATCGAAAGCCCATTGGTAGGCCCGCCCGTAGTAAACGTGCTGGCCCTGAACATGGCCCTGGAAAAACTCTGAACCCCTGTGGGAGGGGGCTTGCCCCTCCCACATTTGACATCCATTGAGCCTGATTACCTAGACACCTGAGGACCCCCGTGCATGAGCGACTCCGGCCGCGCCGATGCCCTGCTAGCCGATCTGCCCCGCAACGGCCGTGGCCGGCTCAAAGTTTTCCTCGGCGCCGCGCCGGGCGTAGGCAAGACCTACGCCATGCTCCAGGCTGCCCATACTCAACTGCGCCAGGGCGTGAGTCTGATCGCCGGCGTGGTCGAGACCCATGGCCGCGCCGAGACTGAAGCCTTGCTCAGCGGCTTGCCGCAGCAACCGCTGTTGCGCAGCGAATACCGTGGCGTAATGCTTGAAGAAATGGACCTGGACGGCCTGCTCGCGGCCAGGCCCAAGCTGGTGCTGGTCGACGAACTGGCCCATAGCAATGCCCCCGGCAGCCGTCATGAAAAGCGCTGGCAGGACATTCAGGAACTGCTGGCGGCCGGCATCGACGTGTTCACCACCGTCAACGTCCAGCACCTGGAAAGTCTCAATGATCAGGTGCGTGGCATCACCGGCGTGCAGGTGCGTGAAACCCTGCCGGACTGGGTGCTGCAAGAGGCAGACGAACTGCTGCTGATCGACTTGCCGTCCCGCGAATTGCTCGAGCGCCTGCGCGACGGCAAGGTGTATGTGCCGGAACAGGCGCGTGCGGCCATCGATGCGTTTTTCACCCAGACCAACTTGATGGCCCTGCGCGAGCTGGCCATGCAGACCGCTGCCGCCCATGTCGACGACGATCTGGCCCAGGGTTACCGTCAGCTCGGCCAAGCCGCGCCCGCGGTACGTGGCCGTCTGCTGGTGGGGGTCGATGGTGACGCACACGCCGAACGCCTGGTACGCCATGCCAGTCGGGTCGCCCAGCGCCGACATTTGCCCTGGAGCCTGGTGCATGTCGACAACGGCCGCGCGCGGGATGAACAGTCGCGGCTGCGCCTGCAAAATGCCCAGCAGCTGGCTGAACGCTTGGGCGGTGAGGTGGTGCTGCTGCGGGCCGGCGAGGTGGCCAGAACGTTGATCCAGCATGCCGCCGAGCGCCGCGCCAGTCTGGTGCTGGTGGGGCAGTCGCGCATGCGCTGGCGTCGACGGCTGTTCGGCGGCGGCCTCGCCGCACGCTTGCTGCGCAATGCGCGGGGCCTGGAAATCAACGTGCTCGACAGCGACGATATCCCTGCGACGCCGCGCTTGTCGGAGGTGCGTGGGCTGCGCTGGTTCGACTACGGCCTGGCCTTGGTAGCCACCCTTGTCGCGGCGGGCCTGGCGTGGGGTGTGTCCAGCGTCCTGCCGTTGCCGAATATCTCGCTGGTGTTTCTCGCTGCGGTGCTGCTGGTGGCGGTGCGCAGCAGCCTGGGACCTTCGTTGGTGTGCGCGGCGTTGTCGTTCATGACTTACGACTTTCTGTTTATCCCGCCGAATTTCTCCTTCGCCATCCAGCGTGAAGAGGATGTCCTCACGCTGTTGTTCTTCCTGTTGATGGCGGCGCTCACCGGCAACCTGGCCGCACGCCAGCGTCGGCAGTTACAGGCGCTGCGCGATACTCAGGAAGAAACCAGCGAGCTGCTCGACCTGTCACGCAAGCTCACCGCCGCCACGGATCGCCAGGCGGTTGTCAGTGCGGCGGCTCACCACCTGCAAGGCTGGAATGACCTGGATCTGTGCCTGGTCAATCGCGATGGCCAGGGCGGTTGGACGATCGAGACCGGCGGCCCGCTGACCCTCAACGAAGCCGAGCGTGCCGCCGCCGACTGGGCCTGGCAACACGACCAGCCGGCAGGCATGGGCACCGGCACCTTGCCGTTTGGACGCTGGTGGTGGTGGCCGTTGTCGGGTGAAGAGGGCCCGCTGGGTTTGTTGGGCGTCAGCGCGAAAGCCGGCACGGCGTTGAGTGGCCAACGCCGTCGCCTGCTCATCGCCCTGAGCCAGCCGTTGGCCCAGGCGCTGGCGCGTGCGCAGTTGGCGCAGGAGTTGGAGTCCGCGCGTTTGCACGGTGAAACCGAACAACTGCGCAGCGCCTTGCTCGCCTCCGTCTCCCATGATTTGCGCACGCCGCTGACCTCCATGCGCGGCAGTATCGACAGCCTGCTGGCGCTGGGCGAGGCGATCCCTTTGGAGGACCGTCGCGAATTGCTTGAAGGCACCCGCGATGAAGCCGAGCGCCTCGACCGCTATATCCAGAACCTGCTGGACATGACTCGCCTGGGCCACGGCGCGCTGAAGCTGGCGCGCGACTGGGTGTCGCCCGGCGATATTGTCGGCAGCGCCCTTGGCCGATTGCGTGCCGTACTGGCGCCCTTGCAGGTCAATACCGATGTGCCGCCGGACCTGCCGTTGCTCTATGTGCATGCGGCGTTGATCGAGCAGGCGCTGGTCAATGTCATGGAAAACGCCGCGCGCTTTTCGCCGCCCCAGGGCCGCTTGCAGTTGAGCGCCGGCGTGTCGGACGGCCAAGTGTTTTTCGCCGTCGCCGATGAGGGACCGGGAATTCCAGAGGACGAACGCGCGAAGATCTTCGATATGTTCTACACCGCTGCGCGCGGTGATCGCGGCGGGCAGGGCACCGGCCTGGGGCTGGCGATCTGCCAGGGGATGGTCGGCGCCCACGGTGGGCACATCAGTGTGGCCGACGGTATTGAAGGGCGGGGCACCTGTATTACCTTGTTTCTGCCATTGCCGGCACAACCTGCCCTGGAGCAAAACCTGTAGGAGCGAGCTTGCTCGCGAAGGTCGTTAACGATAAAGATGGCTTCCTGAATGTACGCGGCGCCAGACGTTTTTCGCGAGCAAGCTCGCTCCTGCATGGGTTGGTTTTTAATTGATTTTAACTGAGACACCATGAGCCAGACCGCGACAATTCTAGTCATTGATGACGAACCGCAGATCCGCAAATTCCTGCGCATCAGCCTGGCCTCCCAAGGCTATAAGGTGATCGAAGCCGGCACCGGCAACGAAGGCCTGGCTCAAGCGGCATTGAGCAAACCGGATTTGCTCGTGCTGGACCTGGGCCTGCCTGATATGGACGGCCAGCAGGTGCTGCGCGAGTTTCGCGAGTGGTCGACGGTGCCGGTATTGGTGCTCTCGGTGCGGGCCAGCGAAGCGCAGAAGGTCGAAGCCCTTGACGGTGGCGCCAATGACTACGTGACCAAACCGTTCGGCATTCAGGAGTTTCTCGCCCGCGTGCGCGCATTGTTGCGTCATGCACCGGCGGGGGAGGCTCAGGAGGCCGCATTGAGTTTCGGCCCGCTGACCGTGGACCTGGCTTACCGCCGCGTACTGCTCGACGGCGCCGAAGTGCCACTGACCCGCAAGGAATACGCGGTGCTGGCGCAACTGGCGCGGCATCCGGGGCGGGTGATTACCCAGCAGCAATTGCTCAAGGATATCTGGGGGCCGACTCACACCGAAGACAGCCACTACCTGCGCATTGTGGTGGGCCATTTGCGTCAGAAGCTGGCGGATGACCCGGCGCAGCCGAGGTTTATCGTGACTGAGGCGGGTGTGGGGTATCGGTTGCTGGGGGCTTGAGTTTACCGCTGTCCGGACCGGCCTTATCGGGGGCAAGCCCCCTCCCACACTTTGAATGTATTCACAAATCTAAATGTGGGAGGGGGCTTGCCCCCGATAAGGCCCGCTCAGACACCCGCAATTTCAGGCCTGCTCACTCTCATAGCGATCCAGCGTATCACTGGCAATCTCCCGCCCCAACGCGATCAACTCCGGCGCCTTGTAGAACTCGAAAAACCGGCAGACCCGCTTTGGCACGTTGATCAGCACATCCGGCGGGTAACCGGCGATCTTGTACTGTGCCAATGACGTCTGCATCACTTCGAAACTCTGGTTGATCAGGTCCAGCAGTGAGGCCGGCCCGACATTGTCGATAATGAACGAGCCTGTGGCAGACCTCGGAGCGCCGGGCTTTTCCGGCGCCGCGGCGGGTTGCTGGGATTCCGGCTCGGCCGACTCCAGCCACGGGTTGATCTCGGCGGCCTGGGCCTGCAAGGCTTCCTGCTCGAGCTTCATCAACTGCTCGGCCTGTTTGCGCCGGAACGGCAGGTGCGAGCCCAATGATTTCGCCAGGCTGTTGAAGCGGCTTTTGAAGGCCGGCGGGCGCTGGATCACCGGCAGATGATAGTGCTTCTGGTTGGTGGCGTTGAGGTTGACTGCAATGATCAAGTCGCAATGACTCGACACCACCGGCACGATGGGCAACGGGTTGAGCAAACCACCGTCCACCAGCATGCGATTGCCCTGCATCACCGGCGTGAATAGGCTGGGAATCGCTGCCGAGGCGCGCATGGCCTGGTGCAGGCAACCTTCCTGGAACCAGATTTCCTGTTGGTTGGTGAGGTCGGTGGCCACGGCGGTGTAGGGGATGCGCAGGTCTTCGATAGTGATTTCGCCGACGATCTTGCGGATCTGCCCGAACACCTTTTCGCCGCGAATCGCGCCCAGGCGAAAGCTCACATCCACCAGGCGCAATACGTCGAGGTAATCCAGGCTTTCGATCCAGTTTCGATACTCGTCCAACTTGCCGGCGGCGTAGATCCCGCCGACCACGGCGCCCATCGAGCAGCCTGCGATACAAGCGATGTCATAGCCGCGTCGTTCGATTTCTTCGATCACGCCGATATGGGCGTAGCCCCTGGCTCCGCCGGAGCCCAGTACCAAGGCAACACGTTTCTTCATGACCCCGATCCTTCGCAAAACAGGTGCCCACAATGCACCCATCCAGGGGGCGGCTTCAATCCTCGGTGAGCCCTGATAATATTTTTCCAGAATCGCCACAAGGCTCGGGTATGCTCTGGCAATGGGCAGTACCGATTTCAGGCTAGGGACAAGGCACTTTTTCCTGTAGGCATCGTCTACAGGCTACGACAGATTTTGTATATTTTGAGGTGTCATCAATGAAAGCCTGGATGTGTGTGCCTGTGATCCTGTTGGCCTTGGCCGGCTGTGCCGGGAAAACCGCGTATCGCGACAGCTGCGGGTCCCAGTTGGATGCCGCCTGGAAAGAACTGGACCTGGCCAAGGCCGAGGGTTTCGCCGGCACCGTGAGCTATTCCAAGGCGCTGTCGCTGTTGACGGGCGCCAAGACCCAGCAGCAATTCGAAGCGTTCGAAGGTTGCTCCAACAAGGCCGAGAAGGCGCGCTTCTATATTCGTGAGTCACGCGCCGGGCGTTGATTCAGCCACGCGCAGGGTTTTCAATGCAAAGGGAGGGCAGGATGTCAGTGCTGGTCAATCAGTTAGTCGCTCAGGTCATTGGCCTGGAAGTAGGGTTACTGAGCTGTCAGGCTCGTCTTGCCGCCGTCACCGACGGTGAAGCCCTGCACGATCTGCGCACCACCGTACGCCGCCTGCGCAGCCTGTTGCGGCCCTTGCGCGGGTTGCCGGGTGTCGAACAGCTTGAATCCGCCGCCCGCACGGTCGGCCAATTGACCACACCGCTGCGTGACCGCGAAGTGCTGGCAGCGTACTTGCACCAGCACGGGCATCATGAGGCGGCTGAGCGACGTCTGCGCCTGCAACCTGGGGCCTATCGTCAGGTTGCGCAAAGCCCGGAACTGGCCCACCTGCTGCAAATCCTCGATGCGTTTCCACGGTTTATCCGTGCCTCCCAACATCAGAAATTGCTTAAGGGCCTGCGCTCGCGCATCCAGAGACGTCTGGCCAAGCAATGGAAAACCCTTGAGCACGCGCTCAAAGATCCAGAACATGATCGCCACCGTTTGCGCTTGCTGATCAAACGCGTGCGCTACGCAGCCGAAGCCTATCCCGAGTTGGACAAGCTGCCGGTCCGCGCCATGGCCGCTTTGAAAAAAGCGCAGGGCGCTCTGGGTGATTGGCATGACTGCTGGCAATGGCTGCTCCAGGCCGAGCACCAGGCTGACCTGCAGCCCTGCATTGCGACCTGGCGTGCCGCCATGGTCAAGGCCGAGGCACGGGCGGATCGAGTGCTGGACAAGCTCGGCGCGGATTGTTTCTGAACCGGTCCGGCTTTTGGCCGGAATAGGCGCTGTACCTGGCGGGGCGGATGGTTAAGATCCCCTCATCGTTTGCTTGATGTGAGATCGCCATGCGCTTTAGTGATTTGCTCGACGCTGCTCGCAGTCACCCGTTGGATGTCACCATTCCTGCCGAATGGGGCCAGGGCCGCGCCACGTTTGGTGGCTTGGTCGCCGCCTTGCAATACGAGGCCTTGCGGGCGCAAGTGCCGGCAGACCGGCCGCTGCGCTCACTGGCGATCACTTTCGTGGGCCCGGTAGCGCCGGATGTGCCGGCCAGTTATGAAGTTGAAGTGTTGCGCGAGGGCAAGGCCGTCAGCCAATTGCTGGGCCGTGTGGTGCAGAACGGTGAAGTGGCGACCCTGGTCCAGGCCAGTTTCGGTGCATCCCGCGAGTCGCAAATCGACGTGGCGAGCGAGCCGCCCCCGGTGTTCAAACAGTGGGACGAGTGCCAGGAACTGCCTTATATCAAAGGCGTCACGCCCGAATTCATGCGGCACCTGGCAATGCGCTGGAGTGTCGGCGGCCTGCCGTTCACCGGCACTAAATCCCGCGACATGGGCGGTTGGGTGCGTTTGCGTGGAGATGTGAAGGAAGAACCGCTGACCGAGGCGCATATCCTCGCACTGGTCGATGCGTGGCCCCCGGCGTTGCTCCCGCATTTGAACAAACCGGCGCCGGGCAGCACCCTGACCTGGACCATCGAGTTCATCCAGCCGCTGCAGAGCCTGACTACACTCGATTGGTGCCAATATCACGTCAACATCGAACACGCCCGCGACGGCTACGGCCATGCCGCCGCCGCGCTCTGGAGTCCGACCGGCGACTTGATCGCCCTCAGCCGCCAGACCGTGGTGGTCTTCGCCTGACGCTCAACGCGGGTGGCGCTGACGCCAGGCACGCCACCAGCCACCGCTGAGGACAAAGCGCGGGAACGTCACGAACTGCTCGACCACCAGGCGTTGCACCGCATCTTTACGGTCGCTGAACGGCTCACTGGCCTGGGCTTCCAGGCTATGGCCGTGACGCTGCAACGCCAGGCCCCCCAGGATACCGATCACTCCGATGACGACACTGACCAGACTCAGGCTGAACACACCGGAAACGATCAACAGGAAGCCGATGATGAACAGCGGCACGGCAATCAGGTGCAACGCCAGGTTGGCCGGGTGCTGATGGTTTTTTGGGTAATGACGCCATTGCCAGGCGGGGAGATTGGGGTGACGTTTGCCCATGATGGTGAATCCTCTGTCCGTTGAAACAACTTGGACAGAGTTTAGGTGGGGGTTGGCGGGGCAGCGAATCAAACCTGGCTATGGCTGTCATAGACGGTCCCGAGGAGATCGGCGCAACCGGTGCGACGTCTCCCCGGACTTGACACCTACAGCTTCAACTGCCCAATCGCCTTATTCAACTCTCCCGCCAGCGTCGCCAGCTCATTGCTGGTGGTTGCCGAATCCACTGTCTGCTGCACGGTGTTCTCGGTTACATCACGAATGCTCACCACGGCGCGGTTCATCTCTTCGGCAACATGGCTCTGCTGTTCGGCGGCCACCGCAATCTGGGTGTTGCTCTCGCGCATCTGCGCCACGGCACCGGTGATTTCCGCGAGCGCGGCGCCGGCTTCCTGGGCCTGCTGCACGCAGTCATCGGCCTTGAATGAGCTTTCCTGCATGAAGTCCACCGCGTCGCGGGTACCGGCTTGCAGCGCCGAGACCATGCGGGTGATTTCGTCGGTAGAGCTCTGCACGCGCTTGGCCAGGTTGCGCACTTCGTCGGCGACCACGGCGAAGCCACGGCCCATTTCGCCGGCGCGGGCGGCTTCGATGGCGGCGTTGAGGGCGAGCAAGTTGGTCTGTTCGGCGATGCTGTGGATCACGCCGACCACGCCGTTGATTTTCTGGCTGTCTTCGGCGAGTTTCTGGATCATTTCAGCAGTCTGTTGCACACCCGTGGACAGCCCGGCGATTGAACGTTGCACGCGTGTGACCACTTCCTGGCCGCTGCCGGCCAGAGTGTCGGCGGTTTGCGAAAGGTCGCGGGTGGCCCCGGCGTGCTGCGCAATATGGTGGACGGTAGCGGTCATCTCGTTGATCGCCGTGGCGGCCTGGTCGGTCTCGCTTTGCTGGCCGAGCATGCCGTGCTGCACCTCGTTCATGCTGCTGGCCAGGCGTGCGGCGCCCTCGTCCAATTGCCTGGCGGTACGGGCCACGGTGTTGACCACCCGTTGGTAGCCGGCTTGCATGGCGTTGAAGGCATTGGCCATCTGCCCGACTTCATCCTTGCAGGCCAGGGGCACGCGGGCGGACAGGTCGCCGGTCTTCTCTACATGGAGCATCACGTCCTTGAGGGTGTTGAGCTGGCTGAGCAGGAAGCGGATCAGCAATTGGGAGGCGCCGAGCATCGCAAGCATCAGGATCGCCACCGCTACCGCATAGTTGACGAAGCGTTCGCCGAACACCTGGCGCAGGCTTGGCGCGTAGGCGAGTACGGCGACCTGTTGTCCGTCGGCGCGGCGGACGACCTCTGCGCCCAGCAGCGGGTTTATGCCGAACAAAGGCAGGTGACCGAGCTCGACCCAGCCGCTGGCGCCTTGCAAGACGGACAGGTCCTGGCCGGCCCGTTGTGGTGCCTGGTCGCGGGTGAGGGTCAGCCAGTTTTCGCCGGTGGGCAGTGCCTTGTCGGCCGGCCAGGCGCTGAACAACTGCGCCTGGGCCCTGGCCGAATCCTGGGCCCCCTGGCTGCGCGCCTGTTGTTCGAGCTGGACGGCATACAGCACCAGCAGCAGGGTGGTGATGAAAGCCACCGCATTGACGGCCCAGAATTTGTACTTCAGCGAGATATTGCTAAGCCAGGCACCCATGGAGGTTTTCTCTGATAGCGGAAACAGCATTGGCAAGGTGCCATTATTGTGCCGCTACTCAGGAAAGGGTTTTTGACATGGGTCAATGCGCCGCATCACTCAACGGCAGGCAGACCAAAAAAAGCGCGGGCGCAGGCAGTACTGTGCAGCGCGAGATCTTCCAGGGTTTCATTGCGATGCAGGGCAACTTCGCGCAGCACTTCGGTCAGGAAGGCGGGCTCATTGCGGCCGTTCTTCGGTTTGGGGCGCAGTGTGCGTGGCAGCAGGTAGGGCGCATCACTTTCCAGCATCAGACGACCGCGGGGAATCTCCCTGACCAATGGATGCAGATGCGTCCCACGGCGTTCGTCGCAGATCCAGCCGGTGATGCCAATGTGCAGGTCAAGATCGATGTAGCTGAACAGCGCCTGTTGTTCGCCGGTGAAGCAATGCACTACGGCGGCGGGCAAGTGGTCACGGTAATCCTTGAGGATCTCCAGCAGGCGCTGGTTGGCGTCGCGCTCGTGAAGGAACACCGGCAATTGCAGTTCGACGGCCAGGGCCAGGTGTTCCTCCAAGACTTTTTCCTGTTGTGGACGCGGTGAAAAATCCCGGTTGAAATCCAGGCCGCACTCGCCGACGGCGCGTACGCGCGTTTCGTTGAGCAGGCCGCGTAAACGTCGAGCGCTGTCGCTGTCCCAGGCGCTGGCGGAGTGGGGGTGGATGCCAGCGGTGCTGAACAGGCGTTGCGCGCTTTCATCAAGGTTCACGCACAACTCCAGGGCCTGCTCGCTGCCTTCGACACTGGTGCCGGTGAGCACCAGTTGTTGCACGCCGGCGGCGTAGGCTCGCTCGAGAACGGCCGAGTGCCTCTCGTCGAAACTGGGGTTGGTCAGGTTGACGCCGATATCAATGAGTTGCATGGTGCTACCTCCGCCTGCGGCCGGAAAGCATATCAGAGCTGTAGATTTATAAGAAAAACGAAGAACTACAACGCGTTATAGCTGTCTTTGAACGTCGCCAGCGACATTGTGCCGGGCCCGTTGCCTCTCACCGTGTCGCCGTTGCACGCTTTGCCAGCGCATAAAGCGCTCTGTTTCTGACGCCCAACAGCTCTTTTTCACGAAGACGTTGGCCAGTATTCTTTCCGGAGAGCGGATGATCCGACCCTCGGCGTTGCTTCTGATGTGCCTGACGTTACTGCTGCCCCTGGCAGCGGTCGCGCGTCTGGATGGGCCGCTGGAAGTGACCAAACCCGGCAAGGTGCGTGACCTGGCGGAGATTCGCTCCAGTCGTACCCTGCGTGTGCTGGTCAACCAGAGCCGTAACAGTTCCGGTGAAGTGCAGGGCCAGGCTATCGGTGTCGAATACCATCGCTTGCGGGCTTTCGAGCAGTACCTCAATGGCCATGCCCGCGATGGGCAGGCAATCAACCTCAAGATCATCCCCAGGGCCAAGGACCAGTTGCTTGGCGCGCTGGCCCGTGGCGAAGGCGATCTGGTGGCTCCCGGCGAATTGCTGGACATGAGGGCCGCGCACAAGATCAGCACCAGTGACCCTATCGCCAGCGACGTGCCGCTGTGGCTGGTGGGCGTCAAGGGTGAACGACGCTTTACCCGATTGGAGCAGTTGTCGGGCCGCACCCTGGCGTTGACCACCGGCAGTGCCGCGGCGGATGCGATCAGCCAGGTCAACCAGAAACTGGCCCTGCACAAGCGCCCGCCGATCAAGGTTGAGTGGGTCGACCCGAGCCTGGCGGTCGAAGACGTGCTGGAGATGGTGCAGGCCGGGATCTTTCACCTGACCATCGTTGAAAAGCCGATTGCCGAGCGCTGGTCGAAAATCCTGCCCAGGTTGCGTTTTGACAAGCAGGTGGTCATCAGCGAGCCGGGCGACGAGTACTGGTTCGTGCGCCAGGATGCTTCGATGCTGCGGGCGAGCATTGATCGTTTCCTCAAGACCTACCACACCCCTTCCGATCAGGATGTGGCGTTCCAGCGTATCTATCGACGTCTTTATCAGGTGCGCAACCCGTTGGCCCGCGCCGACCGTCAACGCCTGGAGAAACTGCGCCCGGTGCTGCAAAAGCATGCGCGTGAGCAAGGCATGGACTGGTTGAACCTGGCCGCCCTGGCATTCAAGGAGTCTGCGCTGGACCCTGGGGCACGCAACAGCGGTGGTCCTACCGGTCTGATGCAGATTACGCCCTCGGCGGCGCAGCGGGTGGGCGTGAACAATATCGAGAATCTGGACAGTAATGTGCAGGCCGGCGCGCGCTACCTGGCCATGATCCGGCGCAAGTTTTTTGCCAGCCCCAAGCTCAATGAGCGCGAACGTATGGCCTTCGTGTTGGCGGCTTATAACATGGGCCCGGAGCGGGTGCAGGGCATGCGCACCGAAGCCAGGCGTCGAGGACTCAACCCCAATCAGTGGTTCTTCCAGGTTGAACGCATTGCCATGGAGCAGGTAGGGATGGGCGGCGTCAGCTATGTTAACAGTGTCAACAAGTACTATCTGGCGTTTGACCGGGAGCGGGAGTCCCTGGAACCGTCAGCGCCGAAAGTTGCGTCGCGCAAATAATCGATTTTATCGATGTCGATAACGCATTTTTTCGGCTTTTATCATTCTTTAAACTGATTAATATAGCGGCCAACCAACCCCTACCTGAAAAAGGATTTACCTTCATGAGCCCATTGATCACCCGTGTCCTGTCCACTCGCGCAGGTTATGGCCTGACGATTCTGCGCATCTTCGTCGGCATCATCTTCGCTGCCCACGGCTCGCAGAAACTCTTCGGCTGGTTCGGCGGTGGTGGTCTGGCCGGCACTGCACAATGGATGGAAAGCATCGGCCTGGCGCCGGGCACCCTGATGGCAGTGTTGTCCGGTGGCACCGAGTTCTTTGCCGGCCTGGCGCTGATCATCGGCCTGCTCGTGCGCCCTGCGGCACTGGGCCTGACCTTCCTGACGCTGGTGGCGATCTTTTCGGTGCACATTCATAACGGGCTGTTCATGGCCAACAATGGCTATGAGTTTGCACTGGCCCTGCTGGGAGGCTCGCTGGCGGTACTGTTCGAAGGCGCCGGCAGACTGTCGGCCGATCGCGCCATCGCCAACTGACCGTTTCGCAAGCACGAGAGGCCCGCCATGTGCGGGCCTTTTCGTTGCTCGGGATTCTTGACACCGGCCCGCCAGCTTCTCTAGGATGCTGCTCATGCGCCGATTTAAACAGCTAATTGCGGGGCGCCACTGGACTCGATGCAGTCCGACAGAACCATGCACTCATCAGCAGGCACGGGTCGAAATACCGCTAAAGCGCTGGTTCGGTGTTGCCTCTCACCTGCCCGCAGACTTTTGAGGCAGAGACACGACACGATGAATGCACTACGCCCCCTGATACGCCTGGCCCCGATCACTGCGGACCTGACTCAGCGCAACCCGAAAATCCTCTTGGGCGGTAAGCACCAGCCCACGCTGTTACGTTACCTGGACGGCTGGCCACGTCGCACCGGTCGGCCTTCGGCGTTCCTGATCCAGTTTGTCGAAGACGGCGACTCACTCGCGCGTTTCGCCAACAACAGCTTTGACCTCGCTGTGATCCAGGCGCCGGACTCAGACAATGCCGAAGAAGTTATCCGTCAATTGACGCGTATTGCCCGGCAAGGGCTGATTGCTCGCCGCTGATCGCCAACGCAACGTGTTCAGCCGAAGGCCACAGGCGCCCACCGGCGTCGACACAGGCAGCGATAACGCGCCCAGGCTATCAGGCACAACACCAGCGGTACCGTCACGATCATCAGCAGCTTTACGATCCGTTCAAAGCGGCGCAGCGGCGCATACGCCTGAGCCTTGAGGGCATGCAGTTCCATCGGCAGGCGCAGACGTTCCTTGTTGAGTGCCTGCAATTGGGTATTGGTGTCCACGGCCTGGGTGCCCAAGCTTTTGGTCTGTGGATTCAAGCGCTGCCACGCTTGTTCAGTACGCTCAAGGCGACGTTCCAGCTCAGCTGCCTTTTCCCGGTACGCCTGCGCGGCCGCTTCGCGCATGGGCTCCAGGGTGCTGAGTGAACGTGACGTAATATGCGGGCGAATATCCGCCAGTTTCGCGGGCGCCGCCAGGTTGTCCAGTGTATTGAGTACGAACTGCACGTTGTCGTTGGCCGTTGTCTGGCTGACAGCATCCGCGAGCAAATCGGTATCGGCAACGACCACCACCTCTATTCGGACAGCCTTTTGCAAGCCTGGTGGCTGGCCCCTGAGGCCGTCGGGAAATGCCGAATAGGCTGGCCCCACGATACGTGCGGAGATCACATGGCGTTGACCTGAAGTGGCGGCTTCATCAATCAACGTGTCGAACTGCGTCGCTGAAGCGAAACGCGCGGCGTCCAGCAGCGCAGACTGTCGAGAGCTTTGTAGCAACGGGGTGAATGTCGTTCGGCTTTTTCGCGAGCGTAACAGCGCGCCACTGCTTGATACGCTCAGGCTGTTTAGTTTCCAGGTGCTGATGTCATACGCGGTCATCGCCTGTCGTGGCAGTTTCAACCTGGCGGGGTGCAATACGGTGGGCATGCCTGGGCCGAGCGAGGCCGAGGAGGCGTAAAGGCTGTCCACCAGTAGCTTGTTCGGCGGCATCTGTATGCCCCATGTGGTCAACAGGCCATCAAGCCTGAAGTCTGCCGATACGGTTTCAGTCCCCATCTCGCTCACCGGGTCGATGAAGATCATCAGCTTGCCGCCGCTTAAGACAAACTGCTCGATGCCATAGAGCGTTTGTTCGGTCAGAGCCCTTGGTTGAACGACCATCAAGCTGCCTATGGATGCAGGCACCTGGGAGATGTTCGACGCCAGTTCCACCAGATTGAATTGCCTGCGCATCTGCTCCATCAGTTGGCTGGCTGAATCATCCAACGGCAACCCGGACAGCAGGCCGACGTTGCGGCGTTGAGGGTGCATCAATTTATCGATCAGTTGGCTGATTTGATACTCCAGCAGCGGTTCGTCAACGGGGTTGAATGCTTCGATGCGCTGCGTACCCTGGCCGGCGCGTGTGCCTATAAGGCCAAGGAATCCTTGTGTGTCATCCAAACCGAACAAGCTGGCTTTGTAGGCATCTTCTGAAAAAGGCGCAGGATCAATAATATGCAGATTGATCATGCCGTCGGCTGCTGACTCAAATTCCTGAAGCAAATCCTCTACGCGCTGGCCGAAGCGTTTCACGGTTCGGCTTTTCTTCGGTGTGGTGAGCGAATTGAAATAGTACAGGTCCAGTGGGCTATCAAGCGTCGCGAGCAGGTGCTGCGTCGCAGGCGATAAGGTATGGATGTTCTGTTGTGAAAAGTCCCAGCGGATATCGGGTAGTTTGTTTATCCAGACCAGATTGAATGCCAGGAACAGTAATGATATGACGATCAACGTCATACCCATACGGAGAGCGGATCGCATCAGCGACTTTCCTTAGCTGTTTTTATAGTTGAGTGTCACAATGGTTGCAGAAAGAAAGGCAAGGATCATGCTGACAAAATATAAACCGTCATGCAGTGTTATTTTGCCGTTGTCCATTGAGCTGAACCGGGAAATCGGGTCAAGTTTGATGATGCTGTCAACTATCCAGATCGGTGCCTGATGTTCAAGTGCATCCAGGACCAAAGACAGCCCGCTGATGGTCAGCAGCAAACCCATGGTGAACAGGAAAATTATGATGCGCTGGTGCGTGAGTGCGCATATGAAACAACCGACAGATAGATAACTTCCTGCCAGTAACCAACTTGCCAGAAATTGTGAAGCGATCACCCCATTATCGGGCGTTCCGAGATAGTTAGCGGCAATCACGATAGGAAAATTCAACAACAGAGCGACACTGCACACTGCCCATGCGGCGAGAAATTTTCCGATCACGCATTCTGCTGAAGTGACGGGCAAGGTTTTCATCATGCCGGAAAAGCTGGCACTGCGTTCATCAGACCACAATTGCATCGACAAACTGGGTATCAGCAACAGATAGAGCCATGGATGCAATTCGAAAAAAGCCTGCAAGTCACTGCTGTCGCGCTCCAACCAATGGTGGGCGTGCAACCCCAGGGCCGTACACAGCGCCAGGAACAACGCCACGCTCAGGTAGGTGTGCGGGACGCAGGCATAGTTGGCGAGTTGGCGTTTGAAAATGAGGGGTAGCAGCTTCAAGAGGATACCTCATGGCTCAGATGGTGAACGACATCGTTCAGGCGACCTGGCTCCAGATGCAGTGACGTTATGTTCCAGCGGCGATGGGTGATAAGGGAGTTGATGGCGGGGAAGATGGTGTGTCCGGGCATGGCCAGAACCGTTACTTTGCCCGGGTTGTGACGGTCTTCTTCGATGCCCGCAACGCCGGGTAATACGGCAAGTGCGAGTAGATCCACGGGCGGATCCGCTGCAAGTGTCACCGCTTGGAAGTGCCGGGAGCTGCGCTGTAACTGGGTCAGTGAAGAGTCGACAAGCAGTCGCCCGCCTGCGATTACCAGGGCGCGGGTACAGATGTCGGACAGCGCGTCGTAATGACGGGAGGCAATAATGACGCTCATTTCTTCGGTCAGGGATTGAACAAGCCCCCTGAATTTGAGCTGTTGCTCGGCGCTCAGCCCTTCCGTGGGCTCGTCCAGCAGGAGCACGCTGGGGGAATGCAAAATGGCTTGTGCAATGGCGACTCTGCGCTTCAAACCCAGGTTGAGCACATCGATAGGGCAGTTGAGCACGGGAAGCAGCTCCAGCCGCGTGGCGACCCGATCCACGTGCCGGCGTTTTTCGGCGCCGCTGAAGCCTCGAGCGGCTGCCACAAAGTTGAGAAGGCCTTTGATTGACAGCGTAGGGTGGGTGATGCCCGCTTGGAGCTGGTAACCGACAGCTTGTCTGGCGAGAGCTGAATGGGTTTGCGTACTCAAACCCTGAATGCTGATGTGCCCATTGGTGGGCCTGGTCATGCCGGAAATCAAATTCAGCAACGTTGTTTTACCGGCGCCATGCTCTCCAAACAATCCCACGCATTCCTGGCGTTGGGCACAGAACGAAACGTCGCTTATCACGCTTTTTTTGCCCAGGTATTTTGTCAGGTTGCTGACTTCGATCATAGGTTTACCGAATCAATTGGGCGGTGTCTGAAGAAGGTTTCGGTTGTGGTGTCAGTGCGTTAAAAAGATTACGTTCAATACCTGCGCTTGGGAACGCTGGGTGCACTTAATAAGCAAAGTCCTACGTTTGAATTGATAATGCGCTGAAACAATTGTTTTGTTCTGAGTGCTTAATAATGGTCGGATATTTGTCTGATATTTATATAAGGTTTTCTTTTTGTAATGAGGCCTGACTGCCATGATGCTTCTACGTACCCTTGTTCTTGAGCGCAGCGGCGAGGATGCTCCCGTTAACGGTGCACTGTTGTGTGGCTTTGCGGTCGCACAGACGTCCTCCAACTTCCTGGTGTATAGCCTTGATGAAGAAGCTGAACCCGGTCATTCCAGGGTGTATATCGCCGCCTTACGCAAAAAGCTCGAACGGTATTTTCTTGGCGGGGTTGAGTCCAAGGAGGACTTGCAAGTAGCGATGCAAGTGTTTAAGCAAATTCTGATGATGGCGGCGGCATCGGGTAATAAGGAAAGTGCTGGCACCGAGTCTCAGGTTCCGTTTCACTTCATTGATCTGAAAGGCTGCAGATTGCCGCCTGCCAGGCCCGAGGACCATCACTCAGTGATCGTCAAGAAAGCGCTGGTAATGAAGGTGATAACGCTGGGGATGTCCGCACCCGCTGCGCCTGCCATCGAAAGCAGCGCGGTCATCGTGCCGTCCATTCGCTTTTCCTCGCAAATGATTGCACCGCCGCGCGGCAAGAGTCAGGCGGAGCCCGTCCCGCCGCCCGTGGATGAAGATTTTGTCGAAGAGCCGCCTGCGCAGGTCACGGCCCGGGTAGAGTCGCAAGTGCCGGTTGAATCCAACGTGCCGATCGCACAGTCAGAGCCGATCGAAATGCCGGCGCAACCCGCCTATCCCAAGGAGAGTACCTCCATTCTCGAGATAGACAGCACCCTGAGCAATCTGGCCAGGGTGGCCCAGGAACTGACACAAAAAAAACAGGCGGTCATTGAGCGCGAAGCGATGCTCGAGCAGTGGCAGGCTCGGCTGCAACAACAGCAGACTCAGCAAGATGAAAGAAGCCGAGCATTGGACCAGCATCATTCGCGGCTGCAGGAGCAAGAGTTGGAGGTGAGCCAAAAGACCGAAAAGATGGTGTTGATGATGTCGCAATTATCGCTGATGCGGCAGCGCCTGCAAGGCACCCTTGTTGAACTGGACCAGGTCCTCGATGGGCAGGGCTGAGTCGCTGATCGTTGAGCTGGATACTTTACGCCGTTGATTTATCATCGATCCCCGCAAGCCGACGCCAGGGTGTGACGCCGTGGTCTGTCGGCACCATCGGACATTGCCTGGGGATGCACGCGTTTGAGTACCAAGCTGATTACCAAAGAAGGCCATGAAGCGCTGAAAAAGGAGTTGGACTACCTTTGGCGGGAGAAGCGCCCGGACACCACGCGCAAGGTGACGTGGGCAGCTTCCCTGGGAGATCGCAGCGAAAACGCCGATTACCAGTACAACAAGAAGCTGTTGCGTGAAATCGATCGGCGGGTGCGCTACTTGCGCAAGCGCCTCGAAGACATGCGCGTTGTGGAATACATGCCCGAGCAGGAGGGCAAGGTGTTTTTCGGTGCGTGGGTCGATGTCGAAAACGAGCAGGGCGAGACCAAGCGTTTTCGCATTGTGGGTTATGACGAGATCTATGACCGGATGGATTACATCTCTATCGACTCCCCCATGGCACGTGCGCTGTTGCGCAAAGAGGTGGACGATGAAGCCATCGTACAAACCCCCGGCGGAGAGGTATGTTGGTGGATCACCCGGATTGAATACGTGAAATAGCAACAGATGGCCCTTGCTCTGGCTGGAGCAAGGGCCATCTGTGTTTCAGCCCTCGCGCAGTACCGTCAGCGGGCTGGCGTTCAGCGCGCGGCGGGTGCCGAACACCCCGGCGGCACCGATCAGCGCCGCACCGATCATCGGCAGCAGCAACAGCCAGGGGTGAGGGTGCCAGGCCAGGTCAAAGGCGTAGCGATACAGCACCCAGGTCACCAGTTCCGTGCCCAGTGCCGCCAGCAAACCACTGACCGCTCCCAGCAGGCCGAACTCGATGCGCCTGGCCTTGACCAGCAGCCGGCGCTCGGCCCCCAGCGCACGCAGCAGCGCACCTTGGCGGATTCGCTCATCCAGGGTGGCCTGCAAGCCGGAAAACAGCACGGCCATGCCTGCGGCGAGCACGAACAGCAGCACGTATTCCACCGCCAGCGTCACCTGGGCAAGGATGCTGCGCAGCTGTTCCAGCAGCGCCTCGACCTGCAGGATGGTGACGGCCGGGAAGGCTCGGGACAGGTCGACGATCTGTTGGTCATGCCCAGGCGCCAGGTAGAAGCTGGTCAGGTAAGTAGTCGGCAAATCCTTCAAGGTGCCCGGTTGGAAGATCATGAAGAAATTGGGCTGGAAATTGTCCCAGTTGATGGTCCGCAGGCTGGTGACCCGTGCCTCGCGATTCTCCCCGCCAATGGTGAATACCAGATGGTCGTTGAGCTTGAGTTTCAGGCTTTCGGCCACCTTGGCTTCCACCGACACCCCGGGAATGTCATCACCCGGCTGCGCCGTCCACCAACTGCCTGCCGTCAGTACGTTACCCTGGGGTAGATCGGCCGCCCAGGTCAGGCTCAGGTCCCGTTGCACCGCGCGATCACCGCTGGAGTCCTTGCTGACAATCTCCTGTACGGGCTCGCCGTTGATGCTGATCAGCCGACCGGGGACTACGGGGTAAAGCGGGGCCGATTGCGCCTGAACGTCCAGAAGGCGGGCGCCAAATGCCTCCTTGTCGGCCGGCAGGATATTCAGCGCAAAATAGTTGGGCGCATCCTTGGGCAACTGGTTCTGCCAGGTGTCAAGCAGCTCGCCGCGCAGCAGGGCGATCAAGCCCATGGATAGCAGAATCAGGCCAAACGCCAGGGACTGGCCAGCTGCCGCCAATGGATGGCGCAGCAATTGGCCCAGGCCCAGGCGCCAGGGCAAGGAGGCGCGTGCCAGTAACCGGCGCAGGCTTTGCAATAACAACAGCAGCAAGCCGCCGAGGATCAATGCCGCCACCACGCCACCGCCCAGTAATGCGAAGGTCAACACCAGATCAAGGCTCAGGCGCCACATGATCAGGCCCAGGGCAAACAGCGCCGCGCCATACACCATCCAGGTGCTTGAGGGGATCGGCAGCAGGTCGCGACGCAATACCCTCAACGGCGGCACCCGACCCAGCGCGGCCAGGGGCGGGAGCGCGAAGCCGGCGAGGGCGACGAGCCCGGTACCGATACCGGCGACCGCCGGCAGCAGCCCACCGGGTGGCACGTCCGCCGGCAGCAGATCGTGCAGGAAGTAGAACAGCCCGAATTGCGCGAGCCAACCGAGGATCGCGCCGGTCAGGCTCGCCAATAGCCCGAGTACACTCAGTTGCAGGCTGAACAGCAACATGGCTTCGCGGCGTGACAACCCCAGGCAGCGCAGCAGGGCGCTGGCATCGAAACGACGGCTGGCAAAGCGGTTGGCCGACAGCGCCACGGCCACACCGGCCAGCAACACCGCTACCAGGCTGGCCATATTCAGGTAACGCTCGGCCTTGCCCAGGGCGCCGCCGATCTGTTGGTTGCCATCGCGCGAGTCCTGCAGGCGCTGGTTGGCCGCCAGGCCAGGCTTGATCAGGTCTCGATAGGTTTGCAGCGCCGTGCTGCCGGGTGGCGCACGCCACAGTTCGCGGTAGCTCACGCGGCTGCCAGGCTGGACCACGCCGGTGGCGTCCAGGTCCGCCAGGTTGATCATCACCCTGGGCGTGAGGCTGTAGAAGTTGCCGGCGCGGTCGGGCTCATAGGTCAGTATGCGTGCCAGGCGCAGGGTCTTCATGCCTACGTCGATGCTGTCGCCGACCTTCAGGTCCAGCGCTGTCAGCAGCCGCGCCTCCACCCAGGCTTCGCCGGGTTTGGGGCCGCCGCCCGGGGTTTCGGCACCAAAGGGCTCCCCCGTACTTTTAAGCTCGCCCCGCAGCGGGTACTGCTCGTTGACCGCCTTGATACTGGAGAGCTGGATGCCATTGTCGGCGGCGATAACGCTGGAGAATTCCACGATGCGCGCATGATCCAGGCCCAGTTCGGTGCCGGATCGGATTTGCTCGGGACGGGCCGGCGAGCTGCCTTCGAGTACCAGGTCCGCGCCCAGGAACTCGGTGGCGCGCAACAGCATGGCGCCGTTGAGGCGTGCGCCGAAATACCCGATGGCGGTGCTGGCGGCCACGGCCACCAGCAGGGCGAAGAACAACACGCGCAGTTCGCCGGCGCGGGCATCGCGCAGTAATTGGCGCATGGCAAGACTGAACAGGCGTAACAGCGGCAGGCGTGCCATCAAGGCTCCAGGGGCGCGACCATCAGGCCGGCTTCAAGGCGGATCAGGCGTCGGCACCGATGGGCCAGGCGCTCGTCGTGGGTGACCAGTACCAGGGTCGTGCCGCTCTCTTTATTGAGTTCGAACAGCAGGTCGCTGATGCGCTCGCCGGTGTGGCTGTCGAGGTTGCCGGTGGGCTCGTCGGCAAACAGCACGTCCGGCTCGGCGGCAAACGCGCGGGCAATCGCCACACGTTGCTGCTCGCCGCCGGAAAGCTGGCGTGGCGAATGGGTCAGGCGCTTGCCAAGGCCGACGCGCTCGAGCAGGTGGGTGGCGCGCTCGCGGGCATCCTTGCGGCCATCGAGCTCCAGCGGCAGCATGACGTTTTCCAACGCATTGAGGCTGTCGAGCAACTGGAAGGACTGGAATACGAAACCCACGTGTTCGGCACGGATGCGCGCGCGTTGGTCTTCGTCGAGGCTGCTCAAGGCTTGGCCGGCCAGGGTGACTTCACCGCTGCTGGGCAGGTCCAGGCCGGCCAGCAGGCCGAGGAGGGTGGATTTGCCGGAACCGGAGCTGCCGACGATAGCCAGGCTATCGCCCTTGTTCAGTTCCAGGCTCAGTTCGTGCAGGATAGTCAGTTCACCTTCCGCGCTTGGAACCACTTTGCTGAGGTTTCGCGCGGTGAGAATGCTTGCGCCCATGGAGAATCCGATGCGAATGTGGTTTTTGAGTGCTGGCCTGGCCTTGATGTGCATGGCCCAGAACGCAGCGGCGGGTACAGTCCTGATCGTTGGCGATAGTATCAGTGCCGCTTTCGGCCTGGATACCCGCAAAGGGTGGGTTGCCCTGCTGGAGCAACGGCTCAAGCAGGAGGGTTTTGACGATAAAGTGGTCAATGCGTCGATCAGTGGCGACACCAGTGCCGGAGGCCTTGCGCGGTTGCCTGCGGCGCTTGCAGAGCATAAGCCGGACGTCGTGGTCATCGAGTTGGGGGGCAATGATGGCTTGCGCGGGCAGCCGCCTGCGCAATTGAAACAAAATCTTGCGTCGATGATTGACCAGTCCAAGGCTGGCGGTGCCAAGGTGCTGCTGCTGGGCATGCAGATTCCTCCCAACTATGGCAAGCGTTACGTCGATGCGTTCGCCAAGGTCTTCGGCGAGGTGGCAGAGGAAAAAAAGGTGCCGCTGGTACCGTTTTTCCTGGAGGGAGTGGGCGGCCATCCTGACTTGATGCAAGCGGACGGCCTGCACCCGGCAGTCGCCGCCCAGGGCAAGTTGCTGGAAAATGTCTGGCCGACGCTCAAACCGCTGTTATGACGCTTTTCTACCGGCAGGCTTTCGGCTAAGGTGGCGCCCCCCCGATTTGGAGCCCCTGATGTCGCGTCCTGCCTGGTCCCTGTTTAACTACCAACTGATCGAGCCGGACGAGCAGCTGGATTTGTTCGCCTGCCAGGAAGTCCGGGTGCATCTGGTGGCGCGTCAACTGGAGTTGGGCGGCTCGATTGATCGCACGCTCTGCGGCACGTTATTGCCGGCGCAACCGCTCTGGTCGTCGGTGGACCGTTCGATCTTCCAGGATCAGCGGCTGTGCCCGTTATGCAGGGCGATTCTGGAGTCGCAAAAGCGCGGTACACCGCCGATCTGGCCGGAGCTGCGCTTCGAGCTCTAGCGCGGCCGGCTTGATGCCAGGCGCTCGCTTCACGTATACAATCAGTTTTTTCCTACCGTCGTTCTGCGAAGGATTTTCCGGATGTTGTCGCGCCTTTCCGTGGTTACCTGCTGCCTGTCTCTCGCTGCGCTCTGTGCGGCCGGTCCGGCGTTAGCCTTGCAGTTGCCCTTGCCGCCGCCCGGTGAGGACATCGTCGGTCAGGTCCAGGTGATCAAGGCCAAATACGAAGACACGTTTGCCGACCTGGGCACCACCTATGACCTGGGCTATTCGGAAATGGTCGCCGCCAACCCGGGTGTCGATGCCTGGTTACCAGGGGCGGGCACGGATATCGTGTTGCCGACCCGGTTCATCCTGCCGCCGGGCCCGCGCGAAGGCATTGTGATCAACCTGGCCGAATATCGGCTCTACTACTACCCCAAGGGACAGGACGTGGTGTACACCTTCCCGTTGGGGATCGGTCGTGAAGGCTGGGGGTCACCCATTGCCCATACCAGCATCATCGCGAAGACACCGAACCCCACCTGGACGCCGCCGGCCTCGATCAAGGCCGAACACGCCGCCAACGGTGACCCGCTGCCCAATGTGGTGCCTGCCGGCCCGGACAACCCGTTGGGCCCGTTCAAGTTCACCCTGGGCACGCCGGGTTACCTGATCCATGGCTCCAACATGAAGTTCGGGATCGGCACGCGCACCAGCCACGGATGCTTCCGGATGTTCAACAACAACGTGTTGGAAATGGCCAGCATGGTGCCGGTCGGTACGTCGGTGCGTATCATCAACGATGCCTATAAGTTCGGCAGCGCCGGCGGCAAGGTTTACCTCGAAGCCCATACACCCTTGAACGACGATGGCACGCCGTCGGTGGTCGACAAGCACACGGCGGTAATCAATGCCCTGCTCAAGCGTGAAGACCTGGCCAACAGCCTGCGGGTGAACTGGGATCAGGTGCGTGACGTGGTGGCAGCGGAGGATGGCTTGCCAACTGAAATCGGTGTGCCAGGCGATGCTCCGGTGGTGTCCAGCGCGCCGGTTGAATTTCAATAAAGCTTCTGCGGACGGCTCCGGCCGGCGCAGCAGATTTCAGGCAAAAAAAAGCCGACCCATAAATGGATCGGCTTGATAACAACCCCGAAGGATTATTACTTGCGGCTTGCTTTTTCAAGCATGCGCAGAGCGCGCTCGTTAGCTTCGTCAGCAGTCTGTTGTGCTTTTTGAGCAGCAGCCAGCGCTTCATCAGCTTTACGGTAGGCTTCGTCTGCACGAGCCTGGGAGCGAGCTGCTGCATCTTCCGTTGCAGTCAGACGAGCTTCGGTTTCTTTGGAGACGCTGCTGCAACCGGTAGCCAGAACTGCGGCCAGAGCCAGAGCAGAGAATTTCAGAACGTTGTTCATCGTGTTCCCCTTCAAGGACTTTCTATTAGATGGCTACTGTCTCAGAGTGAGCAAATAGCCGGCGTACATACTACCCATTACTTGTAGTAAGTAAACTGACGTTGCGCAAGAAGCAAAAAAAATTCTTGTACCGAATCTGTTTTGGCTAATCTTTAGGAGGTTTGTATAAAAGCCGGACGAAATTTTTTCGTCTTGCTGAAGATTGGATCCACGCTGAGAGCGCCGGCCCGCATGCCTCGGGCTTTGTAAGCAGATGAAATTTTATATATTCAGGCAGGCACTTGCGTTGCGCTTGCGCGTGCCGCACCGGGCATCTTTCGTTTCTCTACAGGTGACTTTAACAGCGCCGGTTCGTCTCAAGCTGCAACTGCCGGCAATGTACAGGCGTTCGGTCACCGGTTGATCGAGGCCCTTTCTAATAATCCACCTGTGCAGGGGATGACAAGTGTGCCTTGAGCAATCGCTCAATTGGTGCCTACTATTCCCTACGTGCAGGTGTGAGCGCTCAGGGTTTTCTCGTTGTCGAAACCGGCACGGGGTGGCGTAGATGTTCCTTCGCCGGAAAAACATCGGTAAGGTAGGGTCAATATTCAAGACCCGCGAGGAGTAGTGATGAGCGAGGCGTTGTCCATCCACCATGACCAGGCTGGTCATCAGTTCGAGACCAATGTGGACGGTCATCGTGCCTATCTGACCTACATGGACCTCGGAAAACAGACCCTGGATATCTATCGCACGTTCGTGCCCAACGCGTTGCGTGGGCGTGGCATTGCGGCCGCGTTGACCGAAGAGGCGTTGAAGTTCGCCGAAGAGTCAGGCTACACGGTCATTCCGTCCTGCTCCTATGTGGAACGCTACATGGAGCGCCACCAGCGCCATGCCGCGAAGCTGTGAACGAACAGCCATAAAAAAACGCCGGGTTCAGCCCGGCGTTTTTGTGTGTGCCTGATTCACAGGCATGTGCGGCTTCAGGTGCGTTTGCGTTTGGGCAATACGTCCTTGAGCTTGGCGTGCATGCTGCGCAGGGTGTTCTCGGTAGCGGCCCAGTCGATGCACGCGTCGGTGATCGACACGCCGTACTGCAAGTCGGCCAGGTCTTTTGGAATGGCCTGGCAACCCCAGTTCAGGTGGCTCTCGACCATCAGGCCGATGATCGACTGATTGCCTTCGAGGATCTGGTTGGCGACGTTTTCCATCACCAGCGGCTGCAGGGCCGGGTCCTTGTTGGAGTTGGCGTGGCTGCAGTCGACCATGATGTTTGGCTTGATCCCGGCCTTGTTCAGCGCCTGTTCGCAGAGTGCGACACTGACCGAATCATAGTTGGGCTTGCCATTGCCGCCGCGCAGCACCACGTGACCGTAGGCGTTGCCCTTGGTGGTGACGATGGACACGCCGCCTTCCTGGTTGATGCCCAGGAAGCGGTGAGGGCTGGAGACCGATTGCAGCGCGTTGATCGCCACGGTCAAGCCGCCGTCGGTGCCGTTCTTGAAGCCCACGGCCGAGGACAGGCCGGAGGCCATTTCGCGGTGCGTCTGGGATTCGGTGGTGCGGGCGCCGATGGCCGACCAGCTGATCAGGTCCTGCAGGTACTGCGGGGAGATCGGGTCCAGCGCTTCGGTCGCGGTGGGCAGGCCCATTTCCGCCAGGTCCAGCAGCAGTTTACGACCGATATGCAAGCCGTCCTGGATCTTGAACGAGTCGTCCAGGTACGGGTCGTTGATCAAGCCTTTCCAGCCGACGGTTGTACGCGGTTTCTCGAAATACACGCGCATCACCAGGTACAAGGTGTCGGATACTTCCGCCGCCAGCACCTTGAGGCGTTCGGCGTATTCGTGAGCGGCCTTGAGGTCGTGGATCGAGCAAGGCCCGATCACGACGAAGAGGCGGTGGTCGGTGCCGTCGAGAATGTCACGGATGACTTCGCGGCCCTTGGTGACGGTCTGCAAGGCAGCGTCGCTCAGGGGGATTTCGCGCTTGAGCTGATCGGGCGTGATCAGGGTCTCGTTGGATTCAACGTTAAGGTCATTGATCGGTAAATCAGCCATCGTGTTACTCGTCAGGGTCACGGGTGCCGGCCGCCAGCCATCCCCGTGCGGCGGAGCACAGCATGATTTGAATGCAGGGGGGAGGAACCTTAGCGCGTAATACGGGGCCGCGACAATGGGCAAAGCCTGCTTTAATCCAGCGCCGGCTGCACAACCGCCTCGTGGGAGAACTCGCGGGCATGGCGCGACACCCAGTCGCGGGCCAGGGCTTCGAGTTGCTGAGGCGTGGGCTCGGCGGCTTCGTGCAGGCGGCAGTAGCGTTCGATCTGGCACACTTGCTCGCCCATGCGCGCGCCGAACAGGGCATGTTCATCGGTAAAACTGATGCCGATGCGATAGCCGGCTTGCAGTTTGCGGCACCACGCAACATAGCCCGGATAGCGGGCGGCGGCGCCCAGGGAGGGGATAGACAGGTCGACCGCCGTGCCGGGGCGCCAGGCACGCGGCCAGTTGCAGGCGATGCCGCCGCGCCCGATGGTGCGCAGGCGTTGGCGGGGCAAGGGAGGAGACGGACGTTGGATCAACTCGACAGCGACATCATCAGGGTGAGGTAAAAAACGACCCATGTACACGGACTCCGAACACCGTCCCATGGACGGCAGTGGCAGCAGTATAGTGAAGCAACTGGAATTGACCGACCTGGATATCGACCAGCAATTGCTGGGATTGCCAGGGTGTTCGCTGGTAGTGTTTACCAGCGTCGGTTGTTCCAGTTGCCGCTGGGCGCGCCAGCAGTTGCCGAGCTGGCGCTTGCCGGTGGACCGACTGTGCTGGGTGGATGCCGGGCACAACGGCGGCGCGGTCGAACGTTACCAGATCTTTCATTTGCCCGCGTTGTTCCTAGTGTGCGAGGGTCAGTTCCACGGGCAATTACAGACACGTCTTACGCAACCAGACCTGACCGACGCGATAAACCACGCATTGGCCCGTACCCCAGAGGATTTGCCATGACCGCAAGTGCACAGCCTTCGCCACGTATCGGCATCATTGGCACCGGCGCCATAGGCGGCTTCTACGGCCTGATGCTGGCGCGTGCCGGGTTCGATGTGCATTTTCTGTTGCGCAGCGAATACGCGGTAGTCAGCAAGCAGGGGTTGCGCGTCAACAGCAGCGTGCACGGCAACCTGCACCTGCATCCGGTGCAGGCGTATGCCAACGCTGCCGATATGCCGCCGTGCGATTGGCTGCTGGTGGGCACCAAGTCCACCGGCAATGTCGATCTGGCGCCGACCATCGCCCAGGTCGCGGCGCCGGGTGCCAAAGTAGTGCTGCTGCAAAACGGATTGGATGTCGAGGACAGCTTGCGTGAGCACCTGCCGCCTTCGCTGCACTTGCTGGGCGGCCTTTGCTACATCGGTGTGCATCGCGCCGCGCCGGGCGTCGTCGAGCATCAGGCACTGGGGCGGGTCAACCTGGGCTATCACAGTGGTACCGCAGCCAATGATGAGGCGCGGCAGCAGGCGATTGTCGAAGAAGGGGCCGGGCTGTTTCATCAAGCGGGCCTCGAGTCTCAGGCCATGGCCAGCGTGCATCAGGCCCGCTGGCATAAACTGGTGTGGAACGTGCCGTTCAACGGCCTCTCGGTTTTGCTCGGCACCGGCACCCGCGCGCTGATGGCGGACGAATCCAGCCGCGCGCTGATTCAGGCGCTGATGGCCGAAGTGGTGCAGGGCGCTCACGCCTGCGGCCATGAAATCGCCGCAAGCTACGCCGGGCAGATGTTCGCCATGACCGAAACCATGGACGATTACCTGCCCAGCATGTATCACGACCACCTGCACAAGCGCCCGTTGGAACTGGCGGCCATCTATGCGCGACCGTTGGCCGCCGCCAAAGCGGCCGGCTGCGAATTGCCGCGCATGCAGGCGCTTTACCAGGCCTTGAGTTTTATTGATCGGCACAATCGCTGATTCGGGGGCACTGACATGGTGAAGGGATTGAGCGACAAACTGGTGCTGGCGATTTCATCGCGGGCCTTGTTCGATTTGAGCGAGAGCCACAAGGTCTACCTCGCCGAAGGGGTGGAGCCGTATCGCCAATACCAGATAGAGCACGAGGAGGAAATTCTTGAACCCGGCGATGCCTTCCCGCTGGTCAAGAAACTCCTGAGCCTCAACGCCAGCCTCGGTCGGGCCCGTGTCGAGGTGGTACTGGTCTCGCGTAACAGTGCCGATACCGGCCTGCGGGTGTTCAACTCGATCCAGCATTACGGCCTGGATATTTCCCGCGCCGCTTTCGTGGGCGGGCGTAGTCCCTATCCGTATCTGGCCGCCTTTGGCTGCCATCTGTTTCTGTCGACCCATGCAGAAGATGTGCGCAGTGCGCTCGACGCCGGGTTTGCCGCGGCGACGATCCTGTCGGGCGGCCCGCACCGGGCATCGAGCGAGGAGTTGCGGATCGCCTTCGATGGCGATGCGGTGCTGTTCTCCGACGAGTCCGAGCGCGTCTACCAGGCGGGCGGCCTGGAAGCGTTCCAGGCCAGCGAACGAGAGTCGGCGCGCCAGCCCTTGCACGGTGGCCCGTTCAAGGGTTTCCTGGCGGCGCTCAACCTGTTGCAGCGTGAGTTCGCCGATGAAGCGTGCCCGATTCGAACGGCACTGGTCACTGCGCGCTCGGCGCCGTCCCACGAGCGGGTCATTCGAACCTTGCGCGAATGGGACATCCGCCTGGATGAGTCGCTGTTCCTGGGCGGTCTGGATAAGTCCGCGTTCCTGGAAGCCTTCGCCGCCGATGTGTTCTTCGATGACCAGGCCGGCCATTGTGAAAGAGCCAGGGAGGTGGTGGCCACCGGGCATGTGCCCCATGGCATCAGTAATGAGTTGAAAGTCCGGAGCGAGAGCTGAGCCGAACTGCCCGAGGCGCTGCTAAGCTCATCTAATCTCCGCCAGCCTGGCAACCCAGGGGGTTCTATGATTCGTTCGATGCTGTACGCCACGGATCTTGGCCTGTATGCACCGTATGTCATGCAACATGCGCTGGCGTTGGCGCGGACGTTCAAGGCGGATTTATATGTGATTCATGTGGTGGAGCCCATCGGGCTGTTCGCTGAATCAGTGTTGCAGAGTTACCTTGATGAAAAGGCACTCAACGAATGGCAGCGCCAGGGGCTGACTACGGTCATGGCGACGATTGAGCAACGGGTGCTCGACAGCTTTCGCGAGGAGCTGGGGGAGGGGGAGCAGGACCTGAAGTTGATTCGGTCGGTACGGGTGATCCAGGGCGACCCCTGCGAGGTGATTCTCGACCAGTTGCATAAACTTTGCGTCGACTTGTTGATCGTAGGCAGTCATAGCCATGCAAGCGCAGCGGCCACACCGCTTGGGCGTACCGCTGCGCGCCTGGTGCAGGTGGCGAGTGTGCCGGTTTACCTGGTGCCGTCGCTGCAACGTCGGCGCAGTGATGAGAGTGATCGGTAGAAAACGATAAAAAGTTCTAGATTTATATATCTTACCTTTAATATAGTTATATACCGTCGCTGATACCCGTGGCGTCTATCTGCTTTGAGGGATTCATATGAAGCTTCAACAACTGCGCTACATCTGGGAAGTGGCGCACCACGACCTCAACGTTTCCGCTACCGCTCAAAGCCTCTACACGTCGCAACCTGGTATCAGCAAGCAGATCCGCCTGCTCGAAGACGAGCTGGGCGTTGAAGTCTTCGCGCGCAGCGGCAAGCACCTGACCCGCGTCACGCCGGCGGGCGAGCGCATCATCACCACGGCCGGCGAGATCCTGCGCAAGGTCGAGAGCATCAAGCAGATCGCCCAGGAATTCTCCAACGAGAAGAAGGGCACCCTGTCGATCGCCACCACCCACACCCAGGCACGCTACGCCTTGCCGCCGGTGATCCGCGACTTCATCAAGCAGTACCCCGACGTGGCGTTGCACATGCACCAGGGCTCGCCGATGCAGATCGCCGAGATGGCCGCTGATGGCACTGTCGATTTCGCTATCGCCACCGAAGCCCTGGAGCTGTTCGGTGATCTGGTCATGATGCCGTGCTACCGCTGGAACCGTTGCGTGGTGGTGCCGCAGGGGCATCCGTTGGCCAAGTTGCCGAAGCTGACCCTGGAAGCCCTGGCCGAATACCCGATCGTGACCTATGTGTTTGGTTTCACCGGCCGTTCCAAGCTCGATGAAGCCTTCAGTCACCGTGGTCTTACGCCGAAAGTGGTGTTTACCGCAGCTGACGCCGACGTGATCAAGACTTACGTGCGCCTGGGCCTGGGCGTGGGCATCGTCGCCAAGATGGCAGTCGACACCCAGCTCGATAAAGACCTGGTAGTACTCGATGCCAGCGAGCTGTTCGAATCCAGCGTGACCAAGATCGGTTTCCGGCGTGGCACGTTCCTGCGCGGTTTCATGTGCGATTTCATCGAGAAATTCGCACCGCACCTGACCCGCGAAGTGATGGCCAAGGCGATCCAGTGCCACAACAAGCAGGAACTGGAAGCGTTGTTTGACGGCGTTGAACTGCCGGTTCACTAACGTGGCTCAGCGGGCCTCGGTCACGGTGAAATGTTGCCGGGTGCCCGCCACCAGAATCTCCACCTCATCATCGATGCACTTGCCCAGCAAACGCTTGCCCAACGGCGAGCGCGGGGTGATGACGGTCACCGGTTGCCCGACCACTTCCACCTTCAAACCCGCCGCGTCCGGCGCCAGGAACAGCCATTGCTGGCGACCGTCCTCGTCTTCCAGGCCGACCAGAGTGCCGAGTTCTATCCCGCGCTGATCATCGTAGGCACGCAGCTGCAAGTTCTGGCACAGCACCAGCGATTGCCTGATTTCCTCGACTCGCCTGGCTTGTCCGGTCGCCAGGTACGAGGCTTCCAGGCCGAGGGTGTCGTATTTGTTCTCGGCGATGTTTTCTTCGTGGGTCGCCGTCTCGTAAGCGGTCTGCGCGGCGCGTTGGAGGACGGCGAGGTCGACTGTCAGCTTTTCCAGAATCAATTGAAGGACGGCGTGTTTATTCATGGCTGTGCTTGATCAATCGCAGAATTGCAGGACATTTGCCCGGCTTTTTTCGTTCGGCGCGTTCTGGTCCTGCTGCAGCCAGAACTGGCATTTGGGATTGGACAGGTTGCGTGCATTGTTTCGCGCCTGGTCCAGGGCTTGTTGCTGCTCCTGTTTTTGCAGGTTCTGCTGGTACTGCTCGAACATCCGGTTGGGCGGCTCCGGTGCAACGCTGGGCGGTGTGCCCAATTGTTGAACCGCCTGGGCCACCGGCGCCAGGCTCTGGGGGAACAGGTAGCGCGATGCCAGCCAGGTGGTCAGCGCGATGGCGATAAACCCCAGCCACAGGCCTGTGGCAATGGCGATGCAAAGCTTGAACAGCGACATCGGACGGTCAGACATGATGGCCTCCTGGCAGGCATTGATGGCAAGTTGGCGATTGTCGCACAGCCGCGGCACAGAATAATCGCGATCAAGCCTTCTGCATCGGCGCATTTATGCGGACAATCGAGCCTTTGAGCACTGGAGCCCGGAATGAAAGCCCGCTGGGATATTTTTTGCAGCGTCGTCGATAACTACGGCGACATTGGCGTGACCTGGCGACTGGCCCGGCAGTTGGTTGCCGAGCATGCGTGCGACGTGCGCTTGTGGGTGGATGACCTGCGCGCCTTCGAACGCATGTGCCCGCAGATCAATGTCAGCCTGGAGCAGCAGTGGCAAGAAGGTGTCGATGTACGCCACTGGCCGTGCGAATGGTCGGCAACCCCGGCGGCCGATGTGGTGGTTGCAGCGTTCGCTTGCCAACTGCCGGCTGACTACATGGAAGCCATGGCCGCGCGTGAGCGCACGCCGTTGTGGATGAACCTGGATTACCTCAGTGCCGAGGACTGGGTGGTGGGCTGTCACCGCCTGCCGTCGGTGAAGTTCAAGGGCGTGCAGAAGTACTTCTTCTTTCCTGGATTTCGCCCGGGCACGGGCGGGCTGTTGCGTGAGGCAGGCTTGCTGCAGCAGCGTCAGGCTTTTCAAGAGGATGCCCATGCGCAGCGAGAACTCCTGCAAACCCTGGGCGTCTATCCTGTAGCCGGTGCGCGGCTGATCTCGCTGTTCGCTTATGAAAACGCCGGGCTGGACGGCTGGCTGGACGTGTTGTCGACAGACGGGCGTGCCACTCATCTGCTGGTGCCGGAAGGGCGCATCCTGGGCGATGTGCAACGCTGGCTGGGCGAGGAGGGGCTGACGGCGGGGGCTGTTCATCAACGCGGCGCCTTGACCGTGCAAGTGCTGCCGTTCGTTCGCCAGGAGCAGTACGACCAGTTGCTGTGGTGCTGCGACCTGAATGCCGTGCGGGGCGAGGACTCGTTCGTGCGCGCCCAGTGGGCCGGGCGCCCGTTGCTGTGGCACATCTATCGACAGGATGAAGACATCCACCTGGACAAGCTCGATGCGTTTCTTGAGCTGTATACCGCCGCCTTGTCGCCGGCGGCCAAGGCGGCGCTGGTTGCGTTCTGGCAAGCCTGGAACAGCGAGGGCGATATGGCCCGATCGTGGAAAATGCTGCAGGAGCACAGGGCGGAACTCAACGGGCATGCGCAGAACTGGTGTCTGGAACAGGCCTTGCAGGCTGATCTTGCGACGGCGCTGGTACAGTTTTATGAAAGTTGGATATGATACGCCACCTTGATTTTTGTAAATCCCATCCAAATTTCGGATATATGCAATGAAAACTGGTAAAGAACTGAAACCCGGTACAGTGATCCGTCTCGAAAACGACCCTTGGCTGGTTCAGAAAGCTGAGTTCACCAAGTCCGGTCGTAACAGCGCCATCATGAAGACCAAGCTGAAGAACCTGCTGACCGGTTACAAGACCGAGATCGTCTACAGCGCCGATGACAAACTGGACGACGTGATCCTCGACCGCAAGGAAGCGACCCTGTCCTTCATCAGCGGCGACACCTACACGTTCATGGACACCACCGACTACACCATGTACGAGCTGAACGCTGAAGATATCGAAGCCGTTCTGCCGTTCATCGAAGAAGGCATGGAAGACGTCTGCGAAGCTATTTTCTTCGAAGAGCGCCTGGTTTCCGTAGAACTGCCGACCACTATCGTGCGTAAAGTTGCCTACACCGAAGGTTCCGCTCGCGGTGACACTTCCGGCAAGGTGATGAAGCCTGCCAAGCTGAGCAACGGTACCGAACTGCAAGTGGCCGATTTCATCGAAATCGACGACCTGATCGAGATCGACACCCGCGAAGGTGGTTCGTACAAAGGTCGCGCCAAGAAGTAATTCCTGCGCCCCGATACAAACTGAAAAGCCCGACCATGCGTCGGGCTTTTTTGTGCGTGCGGTGTTTACTTCAGGTGCCGCTTCAGCTCATCCGACGCTTGCAGCAAGGCAGACCGTACAGCGGGCACCTGGCTGATCACGTTGAGCAAACCGTAGTCGTGGATCATGCCGTTGTAGCGTACGGCAGTGACCGGCACACCGGCCTGATCCAGTTTGCGGGCGTAGGCTTCACCCTCGTCACGCAACACGTCGGCACCGGCGGTTTGCACCATCGCAGGGGGCAACCCCTTGAGTTGATCGGTGGTGGCCCGCAGTGGCGAGGCGTAGATCTCGGCGCGCTGGTTGGCGTCGGTAGTGTAATTGTCCCAGAACCATTTCATCATGTTCCTGGTGAGGAAGTGCCCTTCGGCGTACTGGTTGTAGGAACCGGTGTCGAAGTTGGCGTCGGTCACCGGCCACAGCAGCAGTTGGAACTTGATCGCCGGCGTGCCCTTGTCCTTGGCCATCAGGCTGACCACTGCTGCCATATTGCCGCCGACACTGTTGCCTGCGACTGCCAGGCGCTTGCCATCGACATTGATTTCCTTGCCGTGCTCCGCCACCCACTTTGTCGCGCCGTACGCCTGGTTGATCGCCACCGGGTAATGCGCTTGCGGCGATGGCGTGTAGTTGACGAAGACCGCCACGGCCCCCGAACCCACCACCAGGTCGCGCACCAGGCGTTCATGGGTCGGGTAATCGCCCAGCACCCAGCCGCCGCCGTGGAAGAACATGAACACCGGCAACGTACCCTTGACCCCGGCCGGACGCACAATGGTCAGCTCCAGCGGCTGGCCGTCGACCTGAATGGTCTTCTGGCTCACGTCCGCCTTGGGCAGGCTTAACTTCACGCCGGCCTGGGCTCCGGTCAGCACCGCGCGGGCCTGCTGGGGCGTCAATTGCTCCATCGGCTTGCCGGTGCCGGCGTTCAGCGCATCCAGGAACTTCTGGGTGCTTTGCTCCACATCACCGCTGGCGGCGAACGCGGTGCTGATGGACAGGGCGAGCAGGCCGCCGGTGAGCGCTTTGGCAAACGTGTTCATGTTCTTCTCCGATCAGGGCTGTGATGGTTAAACGGCTACGTGCAGACGCACGTCGACGTTGCCGCGTGTGGCGTTGGAGTACGGGCACACCTGGTGGGCGGCGTCGACCAGCGTCTGCGCATCGTCTTGAGCCAGGCCCGGCAGGCTGATGTGCAGGTCGATGTCCAGGCCGAAGCCGCCGGGGATCTGGCCGATGCCAACGTGGGCGGTGATCGAAGCGTCGTCCGGGATTTTGCGTTTGGCCTGGCCGGCAACGAATTTCAGGGCGCCGATAAAGCAGGCCGAGTAGCCGGCCGCGAACAGCTGTTCAGGGTTGGTGGCCTGGCCGCCGGCGCCGCCCAATTCCTTGGGCGTGGAGAGTTTGACGTCGAGGATGTTGTCACTGGAGACAGCGCGACCATCACGGCCGCCGGTGGCGGTGGCTACTGCGGTATAGAGCGTTTGCATGGTGTCGTCCTCTGGTAGTTTGCGCTAAATATTTGTGCGCTAAGTAATTGGTGGGATGAATGTATAGCGCTAATGTTTTGCGCGCAAGATAAATTCACAAGTATTTTTCAGGCGACGGGAAAACAATGCGAAGGGGGCAAAACCTAATGCCAGTCAGTTAAGGGTACACCTCCGTCTGTAGGAGCGAGCTTGCTCGCGAAAAACTCACAGACACCGCATTCATTCAGGAAGCACGCGTTATCGTTGACGTTTTTCGCGAGCAAGCTCGCTCCTACAGGATTTGTCCCCTCCCACAGGTTCAGTATTTTGCTTCTTTAGATTGCGCTCTGCAGGTTGCTGCGCAGGGCAATCAGATCCGCCTGCAGCTTGCGTAACTGCTCCAGTTCCAGCCCGCTGGCGCCCAAGATGCATTGTGGAACGCCCATGGCCTTGTCCTGCAGCGCCCGCCCGGCAGCGGTCAACTCCACCACCACCACGCGTTCATCTTCACGGCTGCGGGTGCGGCTCAACAGGCCTTCGGCTTCCAGGCGCTTGAGCAGCGGCGTCAGGGAGCCGGGATCGGTGAGCAGGCGATTGCTGATTTCACCGACGGTCAAACCGTCTTCTTCCCACAGCACCATCATGGCCAGGTACTGCGGGTAGGTGAGGCCGAGAGCCTGAAGGAGGGGCTTGTATACCTTGGTCATCAATAGCGAGGTGGAGTGCAACGCGAAACACAGCTGGTTATCCAGCATCAAGGATTCGCAAGGATTGGGATTTTTGCTCATGGCGGTGCCTCGAAAAGCCGGTATGAGCGGGAATCTAGCGGGCAAATCTTTGATGCGCCAGATAATTCTGCCCCGATGGTCAGACCAGGCCGCTTTGCAGTGCCAGATCCCAAGGTGGCACAGGGCTGAAACGGGATTTCAGGTATTCCAGCAGTAACCGACTGCGTGCATTGGGTTGCTGTTCCAGGCGTAGTGCGTAGATTCCGGTGGTTTCCGGGCTGGGCAGACCGGTTTCACAAAACAACGGCAACAGCTCGCCACGCACCAGGTATTCACTGGCCAGCCACGTGGGCAGGTGTGCAATACCCAACCCCGCCAAGGCTCCGCAGAGCAGGGCCTCGGCGTTGTTGGCACTCATGCGGATACGACGAGGACGATAAATGGCGCGGCGCCCATCCAGTTCGAAGCGCCAGGCAAACATCGGCGCGAGCCCGTCCCAGTCCAGGCCGTCGTGTTCGCTCAATTGCCGCGGGTGCGTTGGCGTACCCCGGCTTTTCAGATAAGCCGGGCTGGCGCAGGCAATGCGCACGATACTGGCAAGCGGCGTGGCGATCAGCCGGGTGTCGGCAATATGCCCTGCGCGCAGCACCAGGTCGACCTTGCCCAAGTGCGTGCCCTGCATATCGACAAAGCTGTCGATCAGATGCAGGTGCACATCCAGCCCCGGGTACACCTGCAGGAAATCCGCAATCACCGGCGCCAGGTGCCGCCGCCCGAACGCCGCCGGTGCATCCACGCGGATCAGGCCTTCCGGCGCATGGCTCAGGGACACGGCTTCGGCGCGTGCCAGTTGCAACTCGCCGACAATCCGACGCGCTCGCTCGGCAAAGGCCAGGCCGGCCGGAGTGGGAACTACGGCATGGGTGCTGCGCTGAAACAAGCGGCTGCCGACAGAGTTTTCCAAACTGTCGATACGCCGCGCCACTGCCGAGGGGGTCAATGGATGGCGGCGCGCGGCGGCGGAAAAGCTGCCGGTTTCCAGTACATCGAGAAACAGGCTCAGTTGGTCGGTCAGCGCATTGGGGTTCATTAGTTCATGCTTGTGCGAGGTTGGCATAGCCATTGTGCGTTGCTGTGCGTTTCCGCGCTAGAGCCGAGTGCGTAGCATGCAGGCTTCGGGATTGGCGGAGTAACGAGCGGTGTTGGATTTAATGATGTATCTGGTGTTGGGCGCGGCTCTCGGCACGGTAGGCGGATTGTTTGGCATCGGCGGCGGGCTGATCGCTATCCCCGTGCTGGGTGTGCTGTTCGGTCTCGATCAGCAGATCGCCCAAGGCACGGCGCTGGTGATGGTGGTCCCGAACGTAATGCTGGCCCTGTGGCGGTATCACCAGCGCAACCGCATAGAGCTGCGCCACGCCTTGCCATTAGGCGCGATGGGATTCAGCTTCGCCTGGCTGGGTTCGATCTGGGCGGTCGGCCTGGATGCCGGGGCGATGCGGATCGGGTTTATCGTCTTTTTGGTGGTGCTGGCGGCCTACAATCTGGTGCGCATGTTTACCCGTAATGCACCGCCGACCGCGCAAATGCGTTATTCCTGGCCGTGGCTGGGCGTACTCGGCGCAGCGTCAGGCGCCATGGGCGGATTGTTCGGTGTCGGTGGCGCGGTGGTGGCCACACCGGTGCTGACCAGCGTCTTCGGCACCAGCCAGGTGATCGCCCAAGGCTTGTCCCTGGCGCTGGCGCTGCCCAGTACCGGCGTAACCCTGGTCACTTACGCCTGGCATCACGAAGTGGACTGGCTGATTGGCGTGCCGTTGGCGGTGGGCGGCCTGCTCAGCATCAGTTGGGGCGTGAAAGTCGCTCATGCGCTGCCCGAGCGTGTATTGCGGGGCTTGTTCTGTGGCTTTCTGGCGGTGTGCGCGGTGATGCTGACGTTTAAAGTCTGAACCCTTCAACAATATATTCAGCCAGGCATTCGGTAATGGGCGACGTCATTTGCGGGTTGCGCAGCAAGCGCAGGTTCATCGCCGGCAAGGGCGGAAAGCCTTCGTCGCTGCCGAGCACGCGCAGGTCCTGGGACACCAGGCTTTCCATGCTGACCATCGCCGCCAGGCCGGCACTGACCACCGCCAGGATCGCCGCGCCATTGGAGCTGTGATAGGCCAGGCGATAACCCCGCCCGGCCATGTCCAGCGCTGTCTGGGCCCACTGCGTATAGAGGCAGTCGCCGCCGGAAACCGCCAGCGGCAGGGCCTCGTGGTCGTCCACGCAAAAACACGGCGCGGCGGCCCACACCATGCGTTCCGTACGCAGGAATTCCCCCAGATCGTTGCCGGGCTCGCGGCTGATAACGGTCAATGCCAGGTCGCGTCGCTGCATCAGCACCGATGACGACTCGCAGTGCAGCTCAATCTGGATCAGCGGGTAGGCCTTGGAAAACTGTTTGAGAATGCCCGGCAGGAAGCGCATCACGTAATCGTCCGGCGTACCGATGCGCACCAACCCCACCATATGCGGCTCGCGCAGGGTGTTGAATACCTCGCTGTGCAATTTCAGAATGCGCCGTGCGTAACCCAACAACACCTGGCCCTCTGGCGTGAGGCGCACCTGGCGACCGTCGCGTTCGAACAGCTTGCGCTGCAGCACATCCTCTTCCAGGCGTTTCATTTGCATGCTCACCGCCGATTGAGTGCGGTTGACCAGTTCCCCGGCCCGAGTAAAACCGCCTTGGTCAGCGATGGCGACGAAGGTGCGCAGCACTTCTGTGTCGATGCTCGGGTAAGTCGACAATTGATCAATCTCCGAGATGTATTACATAAGAAACATTCGTTGGATTGATCATAGGCCCAGGCTCACACTCGCGTCATCCCCATTGGAGGGCGAGAAGATGAAAGGTCAAAAAAATCATGGGATGAGGGCAAGGTCGCCGTTGTCGGGGCTGCTTCACAGCATTTCGCGTTGGCCGGCTTTGCATCGCGAACGCCGGATGCTGGCGGGCATGAGTGATGATGCGCTCAAGGATATCGGGCTCAACCGTGTCGACGTGGAGCAGGAGATCCATCGGCATTTCTGGGACGACCCGCTGCGCAAGTGACCCGGGATGCAGTAGGGTAGGCGCGAGCATTCAAGGAGCCATCCATGCCCGCCGTCCTCTCCTTTTCCCTCAAGCAGGCACGCCGCATGGCGCTGGCGGCCCAGGGCTTTTCCGGGCGCCAGCCGCCGGCGCAGAAAAAAGCCGCACACCTTAACCGCCTGATCGAACGCCTTGGCGTGCTGCAGATCGACTCGGTCAATGCGGTGGTGCGTTCCCATTACCTGCCGCTGTTTTCTCGCCTGGGCGGTTATTCCCCCTTGATGCTCGAACAGGCCGCCTGGAGCCAGGGGCGGCGGCGCTCGCTCTTCGAATACTGGGGACACGAGGCCTCGCTGTTGCCCATGGCAATGTTTCCATTGATGCGCTGGCGCATGGAGCGGGCCAAACAGGGGCGGGGGATTTATGCGCAAATGGCGCGGTTCGGACGTGAGCGACAGGACACTGTCCAGCGCGTTCTGCAGGCCGTCGAACAGCGGGGCGCATTGGGCGCGGGCAGCTTGTCAACCCGCGAGGAGCGCGCCGGGCCCTGGTGGGATTGGAGTGACGAGAAGCATGCGCTGGAATGGCTGTTTGCAGCCGGTCTGGTCACCGTGGCGGGGCGGCGAGGGTTTGAACGCCTGTACGATTTGCCGGAGCGGGTGATCCCCAACGAAATTCTGCAAACCTTCGTGGGCGAAGCCGAGGCCCTGCGCGGCTTGTTGTTGCACAGCGCCGGCGCATTGGGCGTGGCCACGGAAAAAGACCTGCGCGATTACTTCCGCCTCGATCCCGTCGACAGTCGCCAGCGCTTGGCCGAGTTGGTCGAGGAGGGGCAATTGCTGAGTTGCCAGGTGCAGGGCTGGAAGCAGTCCGCGTATTGCCTTGCGGAGCCGAAAGTGCCACGTAGCGTGCCGGCCAGCGCATTGCTGTCGCCCTTTGATTCGTTGATCTGGGAGCGTGCCCGTACCGAGCGTCTGTTCGATTTCCGTTACCGCCTTGAAATCTACACCCCACAACACAAGCGGGTGTACGGCTATTACGTGCTGCCGTTTTTGCACAACGAGCGGATCGCTGCGCGCGTTGATGTGCGCGCCGAACGGGCCAACGGCTGCCTGGCGGTGCATGCGGTGCACGAGGAGGAGGGGGGGCTGGATGAGCCGGGCATGTTGGCGTTGGCGCTGAACCTGCGCCAGATGGCCGATTGGCTGGGGCTGAAACAGGTCAAGCTCAATTGCCAGCGGCCGAGTGCCGCGCGGTTACGCGTGGCAATGCTCAAGATGGATGCTGGACTTTAGGGCGCCATCGGGGGCAAGCCCCCTCCCACAGGGGAATGCGCTCCACATGTGGGAGGGGGCTTGCCCCCGATTGGCGCCGGTCCAGGCGACACCCATCTAACGCTTGACCTGTTTCAGGGTTTCGGCAATCAGGAACGCCAGTTCCAGCGACTGATCGGCGTTCATTCGCGGGTCGCAGTGAGTGTGATAGCGGTCCGACAAACCGTCCTCGGTGATCGGCCGTGCGCCGCCGATGCATTCGGTGACGTTCTGCCCGGTCATCTCGATATGAATGCCGCCGGCATAGCTGCCTTCAGCCTGGTGGACCTGGAAAAACTCCTTCACTTCGCCAAGGATCTGCGCAAAGTCGCGGGTCTTGTAACCGCTGCTGGCCTTGATGGTATTGCCATGCATCGGATCGGAGCTCCACAGCACTTGCTTGCCTTCGCGCTGCACGGCGCGAATCAGCTCCGGCAGGTGGTCGCCAACCTTATTGGCGCCCATGCGTGCGATCAGGTTCAAGCGGCCAGGGTCGTTGTCCGGATTGAGAATGTCGATCAGGCGGATCAGGTCGTCCGGGTTCATGCTCGGGCCGACCTTGACCCCGATCGGGTTGTTCACCCCGCGCAGGAATTCGACATGAGCGCCATCCAACTGACGGGTACGGTCGCCAATCCAGAGCATATGGGCCGAGCAGTCGTAGTAGTCGTTGGTCAGGCTGTCGCGACGCACAAAGGCTTCTTCATAGTTGAGCAGCAACGCTTCGTGAGCGGTGAAGAAGCTGGTCTCGCGCAGTTGCGGCGAATCGTCCATGCCGCAGGCGCGCATGAAGGCCAGGGTTTCGTCGATGCGGTCGGCCAGTTGGCTGTACTTTTCGGCCAGCGCGGAGTTGGCGATAAAGTCCAGGTTCCACTTGTGCACCTGGTGCAGGTCGGCGAAGCCGCCCTGGGCAAAGGCGCGCAGCAGGTTAAGGGTGGCGGTGGACTGGTGGTAGCTCTGCAACAGGCGGTCCGGGTCCGGCACGCGGCTCTTTTCGTCGAAGCCGATGCCATTGACGATATCGCCGCGGTAGGCGGGCAGGGTGACGCCATCGATGGTTTCGTCGTTGGACGAGCGCGGCTTGGCGAACTGACCGGCCATGCGTCCGACCTTGACCACCGGGCAGCCGGCGGCGAAGGTCATCACAATCGCCATCTGCAGCAGCACTTTGAAGGTGTCACGGATTTTCGCGGCGGAGAACTCGGCAAAGCTCTCGGCGCAGTCACCGCCCTGCAGCAGGAAGGCGCGACCCTGGGTCACTTCGGCAAACTGGCGACGCAATTCGCGGGCTTCTCCGGCAAACACCAGCGGCGGGTAACTGGCCAGGCTCTGCTCCACGTGCAGCAGGTGCGCGGCATCCGGGTACCGGGGTTGTTGCTGGATCGGCAGGGCACGCCAGCTGTCGGGGCTCCAGGGTTGGCTCATCATGCACTCGTTGGGTAGGTTGAAGTTCGGACGTCAATGTTAGCAGCAATTAGTGCGTGACCTGCCGACGTCGCTTGGCTGACAATCGCGCACTTTGCCCTGCAGCAAACCCGTTAGGAGTAGTGATGAGCGAGGAGCGTGTGGAGCGCCTGCTGGCCGAAGTCCATGATGATTTCGGCATGATCCGTGTGCTGGAAGTGGCCGATTACCGTTTTCTCGAATTTGGCGACGCCATCGAGCAAAGTTGTGTGTTTACCGCCGATCCGAGCTGGCTGGAATACGACTACACCCGCGCGATGTTGATCGGGGCGCTATGCCATGAGCAGCCGGAAAGTGCGCTGTTCCTCGGCCTGGGTGCCGGCACGCTGACCCAGGCCTGTCTCAAGTTCCTGACGCTTGACGATGTTGAAGCCATCGAGCTGCGCCCCGACGTACCGCGCCTGGCGATGGAATATCTGGGGCTGGACGATGATCCGCGCCTGTATATCCGCATCGGCGATGCCCTGCAATTGCTCGAAAGCGCCGAACCTGCCGACCTGATCTTCGTCGACCTGTACACCGATGTAGGGCCGGGCGTCGGCCACCTGGCCTGGACCTTCCTTGAGAACTGCCAGAAGAAGCTCAACCCCGGCGGTTGGCTGGTGATCAACCAGTGGGCCACCGACGATGGCAAGCCGCTGGGCGCGGCGTTGTTGCGTGGGTTGTACCACCGGCATTACTGGGAACTGCCGGTGAAGGAGGGCAACGTGATTCTGCTGGTGCCTTCGGAGCTGGATCAGGAGTTGGACCTGGAGGCGCTGGTGTTTCGTGCAGAAGCTTTGGCGCCGCGTCTGGGGTATTCGTTGCAGGCGTTGATCAAGGCGATTCGACCGGCGACTTAGTTGCCTGTACCGACGCCATCGGGGGCAAGCCCCCTCCCACACTTGGAATGCATTTCAAATGTGGGAGGGGCGGTGCGACGATTCGACTTGCCCCCGATGAGGCCAGTACTGCCAAGTCAAATACCCTTGAACACCCCCGGCCGCTTCTCGATCATCGCTCGCACGCCTTCCTTGGCATCCTCGCTGTTGAGCAATTTATCCACCATCGGCGGCAATGCGGCCGCCGCCACGGTCTCGCCTTCCGTGTGTGCCAACCGCGCCGACATCAGTGTCGCCTGCACGCCAAGCGGCGCCTGGCGTGCGATGCGATTGGCCAATTCAATGGCGCGGGGCAGCAGGTCTTCGCTGGCCATCACTTCCTGCACCAGGCCCAGACGCAGGGCTTCATGGGCGTCGAACTCGTCGCCGGTCAGCAACCAGCGCATCGCATTGCCCCAGCCGGCGATCTGATGAAAGCGTAATGTCGCGCCGCCGAACGGAAAGATCCCACGCTGCACTTCCATCTGTGCGAAGCGGGTGTTGCTGGCGCAAAGGTTGATATCCGCCGCCAGCATCAGTTCGATGCCGATGGTCAGGCAATAGCCATGGACGGCAACGATCACCGGCTTATTGACCCTGGGGCCTGCGAACACGCCCCAGGGGTCGCAGCCGCCCAGGGGCGGTTGCCAGCCGCCGGCCATTACGCCGCTGACATTGGCCAGGTCGAGTCCGGCGGTGAAGTGGTCGCCATGGGCAAACACCACGGCAACTCGCGCATCATCGTTTCGATCAAAATCGCCATAGGCCATGCTCAGTTCGTTGAGCAGGTCCAGGTCGAAAGCATTTCGCTTGGCCACTCGATCCAGTCCCAACAGCAGGACATGACCCTGGAGTTCACGGCTGACGCGGCTGGTACTGGCTTGATTCATCGGGTGTGCCCTCGGGCGCGGATGGGGTTTCAGACCAAAGGGCTGGCCTGGACAGGTGAATCGTTTAAGCGTGATAACCAACAGGGCCGGGCTTGTGAAAAATAGACCCTGGCGCACTTATCTGCAAAGGCTGTGACACCGCACGGTTTCTCAGTGTTTTGCGATAAAAAAAGCTCCCTTTTTCAGCTATTTCCGGTATAGTGCGCGCCGGCCTTTAACCGGGCCGCGTTTAGGTAGCGCAATTCCCCGAAGTCAGCTTCGGCTGCACGTCCGCACAGCGGACTCTCCCTTGACGAATCTTTTTCATTCATTCGTTTTCGCAAATCCCCGCCGACAAAGCAGCCAGGGCGACTCTTGAGTCTCAACACGGCATGCGCAGCTTTGGAGCATGGGTCTTTGCGGATGCACTTAGAGGCAGACCCATGACCCAGGAAACCGGCGGCTTCGCCGCTTTTAATCTCAACCCGAACATTCTCGCCGCTGTCATCGCGACTGGCTACGAAGAACCTTCGGCTATTCAGCAGCAATCGATCCCGATCATCATGGCCGGCCAGGACATGATTGGCCAGGCGCAAACCGGTACCGGTAAAACCGCCGCGTTCGCCCTGCCTATTCTGCATTGCATCGATCCTGCCAAGCGCGAGCCGCAAGCCCTGATCCTGGCGCCAACCCGTGAGTTGGCGCTGCAAGTAGCAACCGCTTTCGAAACCTACGCCAAGCAAATGCCAGGTGTAACCGTTGTGGCCGTTTACGGCGGCGCGCCCATGGGCCCACAACTGAAAGCCATCCGTAACGGCGCACAGATCGTTGTCGCCACCCCGGGCCGTCTGTGCGACCACCTGCGTCGTGACGAGAAAGTCCTGTCGACCGTGAACCACCTGGTTCTCGACGAAGCCGACGAAATGTTGAAGCTGGGCTTCATGGATGACCTGGAAGTCATCTTCAAGGCACTGCCACCGACCCGTCAGACCGTGCTGTTCTCGGCCACCCTGCCGCAGTCGATCCGCGCCATTGCCGAACGCCACCTGCGCGATCCGCAACATGTGAAGATCCAGACCAAGACCCAGACCGTTACCGCGATCGAACAGGCTCACCTGTTGGTTCACGCTGACCAGAAGACCTCGGCTGTACTGAGCCTGCTGGAAGTCGAAGATTTCGATGCGCTGATCATGTTCGTGCGCACCAAGCAAGCCACCCTGGACCTGGCCAGCGCCCTGGAAGCCAAAGGCTACAAGGCCGCTGCGCTGAACGGTGACATCGCCCAGAACCAGCGTGAGCGCGTGATCGACTCCCTCAAGGATGGCCGTCTGGACATCGTTGTGGCGACCGACGTTGCCGCTCGTGGCCTTGACGTTCCACGTATCACCCACGTGTTCAACGTTGACATGCCTTACGATCCTGAATCCTACGTTCACCGTATCGGCCGTACCGGCCGTGCCGGTCGCGAGGGCCGTGCACTGCTGCTGGTGACTCCGCGTGAGCGCCGCATGCTGCAAGTGATCGAGCGTGTAACCGGTCAGAAAGTTGCCGAAGTGCGTCTGCCGGACGCCCAGGCCGTTCTCGATGCGCGCATCAAGAAATTGACCAACAGCCTGGCGCCACTGGTGGCTGACGCTGAATCGACCCACGGCGACCTGCTGGACCGCCTGACCGCCGATATCGGTTGCACCCCGCGTGCCCTGGCTGCAGCGTTGCTGCGCAAAGCCACCAACGGTCAGGCCCTGACCCTGGCAGCCATCGAGAAAGAACGCCCACTGGTACCGAACAACGCGCCACGCGGTGATCGTCCAGAGCGTACCGGCGACCGTCCGGACCGTGGTGATCGCGAGCGTCGTGCTCCGGTTCCATTGGCCGAAGGTCGTGCGCGTTGCCGTACCGCGCTGGGCGCGCGTGACGGTATCGCCGCCAAGAACCTGCTGGGCGCTATCCTCAACGAGGGTGGCCTGGCACGTGAAGCCATTGGTCGCATCCAGGTCCGTGACAGCTTCTCCCTGGTGGAGCTGCCGGAAGATGGTCTGGAAAAACTGCTGGCCAAGCTGAAAGACACTCGCGTTGCCGGCAAGCAGTTGAAGCTGCGTCGCTACCGCGAAGATTGATCCGCCCCTGGGCTGATTGATCGCACATAAAAAATCCCCGACTGGTTCGGGGATTTTTTTATGCCTGGAACTTATGACCAGTAATTGATCGGTGTGGGACGGGCGTCAGCCAAAACGATAGATGTCCATGCCAAGGGCGCCCAGTGTGAAGCCTTGGTGCGCTACGCTGAAATCTGCGCCTGCACCGCGCGCGAAGTACAACGGCAACAAATGTTCATCGCTGGGATGGCTGCGTATGGCGTGAGGGGCCTGTCGACGATAATCGTGCAACGCGGTTTCATCATTGGCCGCCAGCTTGTCGACAACCCAGTCGCGGAACTCCAGTGCCCATGGCGTGATGGTCTCAGGCCCTGCACGCCAGTCCAGTTCGCCCAGGTTATGGGTGATGCTGCCGGAGCCGATCAACAACACGCCTTGCTCGCGCAGGCCGGCGAGCGCATGCCCAACCCGGGTCTGGAGCGCCGGGCCCATGCGGCTGGGCAGCGACACTTGCACCACCGGGATATCCGCCGCCGGATACATCAGCGACAGTGGCACCCAGGTGCCGTGGTCGAAGGGGCGGCGCTCATCGATGTGCGCGCCTAAGCCATCGGCATGCAGCAGCTCGACGATGTCAGTGGCCAGCTGTGGGTCGCCCGGCGCTGGATACTGCACGGCAAACAGCTCGCGGGGGAAGCCGCCGAAGTCGTGCCAGGTTTCTGGGGCGGCGCTGCCGCTGACCAGTAATTCGCGGCTCTCCCAATGCGCCGATACCACCACAATCGCCTTTGGGCGGGGCAGTTCGGCCGCCAGACGTTGCAGTGCCGGGCCGCTGGCGCCGGGTTGCAGGGCGAGCATGGGCGAACCGTGGGAGATAAACAGGCTGGGAAGCATAGGATGGGTCCTGGGCATTAACATAGGCCCATTTTCAGACAGATCATCAATCAGAATCTAATATAAGTTTTAGCGCCTTTTGATCGAATTTCCGAGGTGATTCATGGAACCTGAGTTTTGGCGGGACCGTTGGGCACGCAACCAGATTGGCTTTCATTTGCCTGAGGTTAACCCTTATCTGCAGCGATATTGGTCGCAGTTGGGAGTGGCGGGCGGGGCCAAGGTGCTGGTGCCGTTGTGTGGCAAAAGCCTGGATCTGGTATGGCTGGCCAGTCAGGGCTACCACGTGATGGGTGTGGAACTGTCCGAGCAGGCGGTTGAGGCGTTCTTCAGCGAGCAGGGGCTGGCGCCGCAGATCAGCCAACGGGGCGGCTTCAAGGTGTACCAGACGAGCCTGATCGAAGTGTGGTGTGGGGATTTCTTCGCCCTCGACGCACAGTCAGTCGCTGATTGCAGTGCGCTGTATGACCGCGCAGCGTTGATCGCATTGCCGCCGTTGATGCGGGCGCAATACACCGAACGCCTCAATGCGTTGCTGGGCAGTGGCGCCAAAGGCTTGTTGATTACGCTCGATTACGACCAGATGCGAAAGGCCGGGCCGCCCTTTGCGGTCAGCGATGACGAAGTGCACGTGTTGCTCGGCGGACACTGGGCGTTGGACAGGCTCGAAGAACAGGACATTCAGGGCGAGAGCTGGAAGTTCGAGCGGGTTTACCGGTTGACCAAGGTCTGAATCGCGCCCACAAAAAAGGGGCGATCCAATCGCCCCTTTTCGGCTTACCCGGCCTCAGCCTTATCAGCCGCGACGACGCAGCGCGTCGATCCGCTCTTCCAGCGGCGGGTGACTCATGAACATACGCGCCAGGCCTTGCTTGATGCCACCGTTGATGCCGAAGGCGGTCAGGCTGTCCGGCATATGCACCGGCAGGCCTTGTTCGGAGCGCAGGCGCTGCAGTGCGCCGATCATCGCGCTGGTGCCCGCCAGGCGTGCGCCGGCTTCGTCTGCGCGGAACTCACGTTTACGCGAGAACCACATAACGATGGCGCTGGCCAGGAAGCCCAGGACCAGTTCGGCGAAGATCGTCGCCACGAAGTAGGCAATACCGCGGCCTTCTTCGTTCTTGAAGATCACCTTGTCGACGAAGTTACCGATGATCCGTGCAAAGAACATCACGAAGGTATTCACCACGCCCTGCACCAGCGCGAGGGTGACCATGTCGCCATTGGCCACGTGGCCGATCTCGTGTGCCAGCACCGCTTTGACTTCGTCCGGCGAGAAACGCTCCAGCAGGCCCTGGCTGACGGCGACCAGTGCGTCGTTCTTGTTCCAGCCGGTGGCGAACGCGTTGGCCTCATAAGCAGGGAAAATCCCTACCTCGGGCATTTTGATGCCTGCTTCTTGAGACAACTGCTCCACAGTTTGCATCAGCCATTGTTCATGGCGAGTGCGTGGTTGAGTGATGATCTGGGTGCTGGTGCTCATTTTCGCCATCCACTTGGAGATGAACAGCGAGAACAGCGAACCGGCAAAACCAAAGACCGCACAGAAAATCAGCAGCTGATTGAGGTTCAGATCAACCCCGTTGGCCGCCATGAACCCATTGAAGCCAAAAAGGCTCAGGGTGACGCTGGCAATCAGTACGACTGCCAGGTTAGTGGCCAAGAACAGCAGGATGCGCATCATGGTTGTAGAGTTCTCCTCATGCTTAATATGTCGCTTACTGCGGGGTATATAAGGTGCGGCCTGGGGTGATTCAACCGAGCGACTATTTCAAACTGTGTCCTACAGCGAAAATGTAGCGCCTTGAAGGGAATTTCCCACAAAAAATCCTTTGCCGATTAGCCGCCTGGCGTGTCGCACGTCCCGTTAACACTAGGGCAGGGCGGCTGGCGCGATGCCATCTTCCGGTCCGAGACCCTCATTGCCAGAGAAGTGTTGCCAGATAATCGCTGTAAGACCAAATGAGAGTCGGACGGCAGCCTTTCCCTTACTGGCGATAGGACTTCAGGAAGTTGCCGATGCGACCGATGGCCATATCCAGTTCATCCACGCGCGGCAAGGTCACTACGCGAAAGTGATCCGGCCACGGCCAGTTGAATGCGGTGCCCTGCACTACCAGCAGCTTTTCCGACAGCAGCAGGTCGAGCACGAATTTTTCGTCGTTGAGGATCGGGCAGACTTTCGGGTCAATCCGCGGGAAGGCGTACAGCGCTCCCATGGGCTTCACGCAGCTGACGCCCGGGATTGCGTTGAGCAGCTCCCAGGTGCGGTTACGTTGCTCCAAAAGGCGGCCTTGGGGCAGGACCAGGTCGTTGATGCTCTGGTAGCCGCCGAGTGCGGTCTGGATCGCGTGCTGGCTCGGCACGTTGGCGCACAGACGCATATTGGCCAGCATGTCGATGCCTTCGATATAGCTTTGGGCGTTGTGCTTGGGGCCGGAAATGGCGATCCAGCCGGAGCGGAATCCTGCCACGCGGTAGGACTTGGACAGGCCATTGAAGGTCAGGCACAGCAGGTCGGGTGCCAGGGAGGCGGTGCACACATGGACGGCGTCATCGTAGAGGATCTTGTCGTAGATCTCATCGGAGAACACCACCAGGTTGTGTTGGCGCGCCAGTTCGAGCATGCCCAGCAGCACTTCTCTGGAGTACACGGCGCCGGTGGGGTTGTTCGGGTTGATGATCACCAGGGCCTTTGTGTTCGGGGTGATCTTGGCCTTGATATCGGCCAGGTCAGGGAACCAGTCGGCACCTTCGTCGCAGAGGTAATGCACCGGGTGGCCACCGGCCAGGGTCACGGCAGCGGTCCATAGCGGGTAATCCGGCGCGGGTACCAGTACTTCGTCGCCGTTGTTGAGCAAGGCCTGCAGCGACATCACGATCAGCTCGGACACGCCATTGCCCAGGTAGATGTCTTCGATACCGACACCTTCCACCTGCTTCTGCTGGTAATACTGCATCACCGCCTTGCGTGCGCTGAACAGGCCCTTGGAGTCGCTGTAGCCCTGGGCCGTGGGGAGGTTGCGGATCACGTCCTGGAGGATTTCGTCGGGCGCTTCGAAACCAAAGGGCGCCGGGTTGCCGATGTTCAGCTTGAGGATGCGATGTCCTTCCTCCTCTAGGCGTTTGGCGTGCTTGAGCACCGGGCCGCGAATGTCGTAGCAGACGTTGGCGAGCTTGTTCGATTTGCTGACCTGCATGGCGATGTGATCCTGAAAATGAACGATCCAGACGGCGTGGACACTACCGTACTGTGAATCCTGCGCGGCCCGCACCTTTAAATACGTTTGAATGCCGGTGGTGCGGGTGCCAGACTGGCGTTTTGAAGAGGCGCAATCATACGTGCCGCCTGATCCACGGAAAAGCCACAGATCAGGGTTTTTCAGTTGCCGAGGTGTATCGATGGAAAAGCTGCAGAAAACCGTTGAAGAATGGAAAGCCATGCTCGATCCGGAGCAGTACAACGTGTGCCGTCTCAAGGGCACCGAGCGACCTTTCAGCGGCAAGTACAACGAGACCAGGACCGACGGCGTGTACCACTGCATTTGCTGCAATGAGCCGCTGTTCGATTCCACCGCCAAGTTCGATTCAGGTTGCGGCTGGCCCAGCTTCTACGAGCCGATTGACGATCGTGCCATGGTCGAGATTCGCGATGTCAGCCACGGCATGATTCGCACCGAAGTCACCTGTGCCAAGTGTGATGCACACCTGGGGCATGTGTTCCCGGACGGTCCGCCGCCGACCGGCCTGCGTTACTGCATCAACTCGGTGTGCCTGGACCTGGTGCCGCGCTGAGAAAGCGCCTGTTTGGCCACTAAGCGTACACCGCCCTTTGTAGGAGCGAGCTTGCTCGCGAAAAACGTTAACGATAACGCGTGCTTTCTGAATGAACGCGGTGCCTGTGAGTTTTTCGCGAGCAAGCTCGCTCCTACAAAATGCCTTGGGTTCTGGGTTGATGGGGCGTCATCATTCCCGCTTATTAGTTTGTACACCATTCAATTGCGGACTATCTTTCTGCATCCCCTTTGCCAGAGTCACTGCCATGAGCGACAACCTGCTGAGCATCCCTTGCACCACGATCAAGGGTGAGCAAAAGACCTTGGCCGATTTCGCCGGCAAGGCCATCCTCGTGGTCAACACCGCCAGCAAGTGTGGTTTCACCCCGCAGTACAAGGGCCTGGAACAGCTCTGGCAGCAATACAAGGACCAGGGCCTGGTGGTGCTGGGCTTTCCATGCAATCAGTTCGGCAAGCAGGAGCCGGGCAATGAAGGCGCGATAGCGGAGTTCTGCGAGCTGAACTTCGGCGTCAGTTTCCCTTTGTTCAAAAAGATCGACGTCAACGGCAGTGATGCCCACCCGCTGTTCGTGCAGTTGAAAAAACAGGCGCCGGGACTGCTGGGCTCGAAGAACATCAAGTGGAACTTCACCAAGTTCCTCATCGGGCGTGATGGCAGGCAGGTCAAGCGTTTTGCACCGACCACCAAGCCTCAGGATCTGAGCCAGGAGATCGAAGCGCTGCTCAAATGACAGATGCTGACGCAGCTCAGAGGCTTGTCGTCTCAGGCACCCACAGGTCCAGCAGGGCCTTGAGTTCTTCTCGGCGAAACGGCTTGGCCAGGTAATCGTTCATCCCTGCCGCACGGCAACGCTCACGCTCTTCGGAGAGGGCGTTGGCGGTCAAGGCAACGATCGGCAGGTCCGGCCAGCGGCCGCTCTGGCGAATCTGCCGGCTTGCTTCGTAGCCGTTCATCACGGGCATGTTGCAGTCCATCAACACCATATCGAAACGCTGGTCCTCAAGACACTTGAGGGCTTCGCCACCATGGCCGGCCACAATGACCTCGCAGCCAAGCTTGCCGAGCATACCTTTGGCCACCAGTTGATTGACCGGGTTGTCCTCCACCAGCAGGATGCGCGCGCGGTGGCTGAGGGAGGTGGCGTCGATTTGGACCGGGTCTGGAAGCGGCTGCGTGTCGCTGTGCAAATAACGCTGCAGGATCTGATACAGCGCATTACGGCTCAGTGGTCGGGCTTGTTGCTGCAGCGGTGCCAGGGCCGCGACTTCTTCGCCGGGCATGAAATTGCCATAGGCCGTCACCACCAGGATCGGCGCGGTAATGCCCGGCCTCAGGCGGAACAGGCACTCCGGGCAATCGGTGATCAACAGGTCGGGATGCTGCCCGCTCAGGTCGTCTTCCATGCAATAGCAACGCGGCGCCAGTCCCCAGTGGGGCAGCAACGTGCTGAGCAACTCTCCCAAACCGCTGCTCTGGTTGGTAATGACGATCACATCCCCCGTCAATGGCGCTTGAGCAACCGCCGGCAGGTGGGCAGGCAGCGGCAGGTCGACGCAGAACTGACTGCCGAAGCCGACCTCCGAACTGATGCTCAAGCGGCCCTGCATGGCTTCGCACAGGTTATGGGTCAATGCAAGACCCAAGCCCGTGCCGCCATATTGGCGCGTGATACCGGCACCGGCCTGGGTAAACGGCTGGAAGATCTTGACCTGGGCGTCCTGGGCAATGCCGATGCCGGTATCGCAGACTTCAATGCGCACCCCTTCGCCGTGTTGGCTCAGGCGCACATCTACGCGGCCGAAGCGGGTGAACTTCAAGGCATTGGACAGCAGGTTACTGACAATTTGCCGTACCCGCGTCGAGTCTCCAATGACCTGGGCAGGAAATAACGGGTCGATCAGGCAGGTCAGTTCAACACTGGGCGCGGCGTTTTGCGACAACAGGTTGGCGGTGTCTTCCACCAGTGAGCCAAGGTCGAACGGGATGCGCTCAAGCTCCAGTTGACCCGCGTCAAACTTGGACAGGTCGAGGATATCGTTGAGCAACTCCACCAGTACCTTGCCGGAGTCATGGGCGATGGACAGTTGCTGGCGCTGCTCGGGGTTGAGCGGGCTGTCCAGCGACAGGGCAATCATGCCCAGCAGGCCATTGAGCGGGGTGCGGATTTCATGGCTCATATTGGCCAGAAACGCCGCCCGCGCCTGGGCCATGCTCAGCGCATTCAATCTGGCAGCCTCCAGCTCATCATTGAACTGGCTCAAGCGCTGGTTGCTGGTCTTGAGCTCAAGGGTGCGCGCAGAAACGATGTCTTCGAGCTGGCCCAGGTATTCGGTAAGTCGATCTTCGGCATGGCGTCGCTGCTGAATCTCGGTTTCCAGGTTTTCGAACTGCTGGTTGGCGACGTTGACCAGCACGCCGATTTCGTCATGCTCATGCCCTGGCGGGCAGTCCAGGCGCGCCTGTCTGCGCGTGCTCAACGCTCGAATAATGCGCACCAGCGGTTGGGTGAGCATCACGTAGAACAAGCCCAGCAGGATCCCGGTCAGCAGCAGGCTGCGAACAAAGCCGTTGAGCAACGTGACCTCGGCGCGGCGCAGGAAGCGGCCGCCAAACGCGTAGGTGTCTACGTCAAGGCGCAGTACGCCGAGGGATTCGTTGGGCATATGGCCGAGGTACAGACGGTCTTCGAATTGACGGTTGGCGCCAAACAGAAAATCGCTGAGCGGGCGATAATGGCTTTCCTGGCGCGGCCGGTCGACATCGGCCAGCACCACACCGTTGTTGTCGATCAACTGGGCGTGAACAATGGCAGGGGAGTGCAGCAGGCCCAGGGTCAATTCCTGGGCAAGTTCGGCATCGATGTTATAGGCGATGCGCGAGGCGGGGTTGTGGCTGATTTCGATCAGCGAGCGTATTTCACGGTTGATGGATGCGTCTTCGCTGGCATAATCAATGCCGATTTGGATAAGACTGAGCAAGGTTCCCAAGACGAAACCGACCAGCACAGTCAATCTGGCTTGTTTATAAGACAAGCGGTGGGCGAACTTGATATCCATCGAGTGTTGAACCACTTCACGTTTCCCTTCGCCCGGCAAGCATAGCTGAACATCCACCAATGCTGACTTGCCCGGCATGAATCAATTTTTCTTGATGCAGCCTTGTACGGTCTGCCACAGGGTTGCCAATACGCCATCTTTTACAAGAACTTGCCAGAGGAATAGATGTGGATTCTCGATTGAATGCCTTTCTTGAGCGGGCTGACGCAGTGCTCGCGCGCCTGGAACCGCTGTTACCCGCCCCGCGCCAAGCCATTGACTGGCAGCACTGCCTGGCCGCGCGCTGGCAGCGCGAAGGCCGCACAGGCTTTCTATTACCGCTGGACGTCAGCCTGGACATGCGTCTGTCGGACCTGATCGGCGTCGACAAGCAACGGGAAACGCTGGCGCGTAACACCCAGCAGTTTCTTGACGGCTTGCCCGCCAACCATGCGTTGCTATGGGGTTCGCGTGGCACTGGCAAATCTTCCATGGTCCGCGCCTTGCTCGCCCAGCATGCCAAGGCCGGCCTGCGCTTGATCGAAATCGAGCGTGACCATCTGGCCGACCTGCCGCGCGTGGTCGAGCAACTGAACAAGCTGGCGCAGCGTTTCATTCTGTTCTGCGACGACCTGTCGTTCGAGGCCGGCGAAGGCGACTATCGCGTGCTCAAGAGTGTACTGGATGGCTCCCTGGAGCAGGCGCCGGAAAACGTGTTGCTGTACGCCACCTCCAACCGCCGTCACCTGGTGCCGGAGAACCAGAGTGACAACGACAATTGGAAGCGCGTGGATGGCGAACTGCACCCGAGCGAGGCGGTGGAAGACAAGATCGCCTTGTCCGACCGTTTCGGCTTGTGGCTGTCGTTTTATCCATTTACTCAGGAACATTTCCTGAATGTGGTCGAGCACTGGATCGGTGAGCTTGCAGGCAAGGCAGGCCTACAGTGGCAACGCGATGAACAGCTCGACATTCTCGCCGTGCGCTGGGCGACCGGACGCGGAAACCGCAATGGCCGCTGCGCCTATCAGTTCGCCCGTTACTGGGTGGGTCTCAAATTGCTGGAGCGTCAACCATGATTGATTTGCAACAGGCCGGCACCGGCCTGGATGGCTATGCCTTGCTGTGCGCGCAACTGGAGTCACTGCTGGCCGATGAGCGGGATTTCATCGCCAACAGCGCGCAATTCTCCGCCTTTCTGTTCAATCAGTTGGACGACCTGAACTGGGCAGGTTTCTACCTTAATCGCAATGAGGAACTGGTGCTTGGTCCATTCCAGGGCCAGATTGCCTGTGTGCGGATCCCTTTCGGTCGTGGCGTGTGTGGCGTCGCCGCCGCAACCCGGCAGACCCAGCGAGTGGAAGACGTGCATGCGTTTGCCGGGCACATTGCCTGTGACAGCGCCTCGAACAGCGAATTGGTGGTGCCGCTGGTCAAGAACGGCCAATTGATCGGCGTGCTTGATCTCGACAGCCCATCGCTGGCTCGTTTTACCCCTCAGGACCAGGTGGGTATCGAACAACTGGCGGCTATTTTCCTGCGCTTGACCGATTGCTGAGCGAGCGGGGAATGCCTTTGTAGGAGCGAGCTTGCTCGCGAAAAATGTCAACGATAACGCGTGCTTCCTGGATGAACGCGGTGCCTGTGAGTTTTTCGCGAGCAAGCTCGCTCCTACACTGACTTATTGGCTGTCCAGGTCATGCAGTTGAACTTGCAGTGCCCGTTCCAGCTCCAGCATGAATTTCTCCAGGGATTTGATACCCGCCTCGACCACTCGACGATCATCGTCGCGGGAACAGGCTTGCTCCAGTGCTTCGCACTGTGCGGCCAGTGCACTGGCTTGAACGATGCGCGCGGCCCCCTTGATCTTGTGGGCTTGCTCGATGATATCCATGGAGGAAGCCTTGCGATCGAGCAGCGCGATGAGTGCCTGACGATCATGAACGCTGCTGTTCAGCAGTTCTTCGAGCAAGCGTCGACTCAATTGCGGGTCTCCTCCCGTCAGCGCGTCCAGGCACCCCAGGTCCAGCCGCTGCTCGGTGGGTTGCGCAGTAATTTGTGCCAGTTGCCGCTCAAGTACAGTGAGACTGATAGGTTTGAACAGGCAGTCATCCATGCCCGCTTCCAGGCAGCGTTGTCTTTCCTCCGGTTGGGCATTGGCGGTAAACCCCAGTACCACGCAGGGTGGCAACTGTTCACGTTGTTCGTATTCACGAATGGAGCGGCTCAACTCGTAGCCATTCATGATGGGCATGTTGCAGTCGGCGATCACCAGGTCGAACTGTTCCTGTCGCCACGCCTGGAACCCGGCGGCACCATGCTCGGCGGCGGTGAATTGATGGCCCAGGTAGCCCAGTTGCTGGCACATCAGCAGACGGTTCGCCGGATGGTCATCGACCACCAGCACATTGAACACCGGCGTAGAGGCCGGCTTGGCTGGCGCATGCTCGTCCACGGTCGTGACCGGATGCAGGCGTGGCATTTTCAGGTTGACGTGTACCTGGGTGCCGACCATTGGCACACTGCTCAGGCTTAAGTGGCCACCCATCATTGCGCAAAGGCTGCGGCAGATCACCAGGCCCAGGCCGGCACCGCTTCTGGCCAGATGCCCGGAGTTGTCGGCCTGGGCGAATGGCTCGAACAGGCGCAGTTGGTCGTCGCGGTTGATGCCTATGCCGGTGTCTTCCACCACCAGCTTCAGTTCGACCTGTTCCGGTGCCTCGCTCGGTTGCACATCCACCTTGATTTTCACCTGTCCATGTTCGGTGAACTTGATGGCATTGCTCACCAGATTGGACAGCACCTGCTTGAAGCGAAGCGGGTCGATCAAGACATCGATGTCGCTTCGGTCGGGCTTGAACTCCAACAGCAGACTGAGGGTTTTCTGACGTGCAAGCCCATCGAAGACACGCACCACGGACTCAATCACCTCCCGCAGGTTGACGCGTTCGGGCGCCAAACTCAGACGGCCTGACTCAATGCGCGCAATGTCGAGAATGTCGCCTATCAGCTCCAGCAGATCCTTGGCCGAGTTGTACGCTACTTCTATCGCCGGACGGTCGAGATGCCCCTGGTCGGCCCGCTTGAGCGTCAGTTCGAGCATGCCGATCACGGCGTTCATGGGGGTGCGTATCTCGTGGCTCATGGTGGCAAGGAACGTGCTTTTGGCGCGGTTGGCCTCATCGGCGCGTTCTTTGGCGGCACGCAGCTCATCAAACAACTGGCGTCGTTCACTGATGTCGATCCAGCCGCCAATGATGCCCTGGACTTCGCCGGTGGAGTCGCGGTAGGGCAGAATCCAGTGGTAGATCGTCAGCTTTCTCTCATGGATATGCAGAGTACGATCCAGGATCAATGGATTCCCTTCCGCCACCACCCGCAGGTAGTCGGCATGGTATTGCGCAGCTTCGGGGGCCAGGGCCATGCTCATCTGGGTCACGCTTTTGCCGATCACGTCCTCTCGCTTCACGTCGAATGTCTGCAAATAGCTGTCGTTGCAGGTTTGCAGCAAGCCGTTACGATCACGGACATAAATGGGATGTGGCGTTTCGTTGACCAGCGCGCGCATGAATTCGAACTGATCGTTGAGGGCGCGCTCTGCCATTTTTCGGTGCTTGATCTGGCGACGCATGTAGGCATTCCAGGTCAGCGAAACCAGAAGCAACAACCCGGTTCCGATGACGATCCTGGCAATCAGTTGGTTGTAATTGCGCCAATAGCTGTCGGACTCGACGGTGTAGCCACGCCAGCGACTGTTGATCACGCCCATTTCATCCGGGGCGATACTGAGCAGCGCTTTGTCGAGAATCGAGCTCAATTCGGTGGCATGGCGTGATGTGGCCAGGGCGAACGTGGCCGGGCTGGTACCAATGCTGGTCATGATCTGCAATTTGTCCCGGAAAACTTTCGAGGACAGGAAGTAGTTGGCAATCAACAGCGTGTTCACCGCGCCGTCCACTTGTCCTTGTGCAAGCAACTCGGATGCCCTGAAGGTATCGCCGGTTTCCACCAGTTGAATCCGGGGATAATCCCTGCGCAAGGTATCGGCCAGTGGGGTCCCCAGGGTCACCGCCAGGCGCTTGCCCGTCATCTGCTCCAGATTCAAGGGCGCTCCAGGCTCTTTGCGGGTCAGCAGCACATACGAGTTTTCCAGGTAGGGACGGCTGAAACTCAACTGCGCCTCCCGTTGGTTACTGGGTACGATGGCCCCGATCATGTCGACTTTCTGTGTGGCGACCTGCTCGATCATATCGTCGACTTCACGCCCACGCTGAACCGCGAAACGCAAGCCGGTACGCAAGCGAATGAGTTCAAGAAGGTCGGCGGTGATACCGCGAAAGTTGCCGTCCGCATCGAAGAACGTGAGGGGCGCAAAGGTTTCGTTGACGATGACCTTTACGACCGGGTGCGCCTTGAGCCAGCGTTCTTCGCGTGGGCTCAGTTGCAGTTTTTTATCGGACAGCAGGATATCGCTGCCGGCGCTCCAACGCTTGGCGATGCTATCGCGTTCGTTGATGGGCACAGCCGCCAGCACCGTGTCGACAATGCTCAAGAGAATGAGGTTGTCGTGGCGCAGGGCAAAGCTGAAACCATAAGCTTCATGCTTGCCGAAATTGGCCATGCGAATGTTTTTGAGATAGCCCTTGTTAATCATGAAGTGGGTGGAAATGGTGTCGCCGAGAAACACATCCGCCTGGTCGAATGCCACGGCATTCAGCGCGTTCTGATAAGAAGGATAGGGGCGGATATCCGCCTTGGGGTACAGCTTCTCCACCTCTTCCAGGGGCAAATAATGATAAACCAGGCTTAAGCGCAGCCCTTCCAGGCCATTGCCGAGACTACGGGTTTCTCCCTCGCGCGTGACCAGTACCGGCTGGTCCACCGCATAAGGTGCAGACAGTGTCAGATTGGGGTTTGCGGCTTCAAAGCCATTGGAGGAGCCCAGCAAGTCAATGTCGCCGGCTTCCAGGGCCTGGATGGCGGACAACCGTGAAGGGTAGCGAAGAACCTTGACCGGTATGCCAAGCGCCTTGGCCAACAGACCTGCATAATCTGCCGTGAGCCCCTCGTAGTCGCGGCCACTGGAGGTAAGGTCGAACGGCGGGTAGTCAGGCGCGGCAGTACCCAGTACCAGTTCGCGCTTGTATTGCAGCCACTGGCGCTGGGTCCTGTCCAGTCGAGTGTCCAGTTGAACGGTTCCCGCGCGACTCAATAAGGTGAATTGTTGCGGGGTGATGGGGGAGTCCGCGAGCACGGTAGTGCTGAAGTACAAGCTGGCACTCAATATGATCAAATAATCCTTGATACGGCTGGGCATCCGCTTTCTCACACTAGCGCGTTTCGTTTTGCCATCTCGATGAGCTCGACTAAAGACTGGGCTTTTAATTTTTGCATTAACCGCTTTTTATAAGTGCTGACTGTTTTGTTGCTCAAGAACATGCCTTTGGCTATTTCCTTGTTGGTGCGACCCTGTGCAAAAAGTTGCAAGACCATGAGTTCCCGGTCGTTGACGGTTTTGAACAGTTCCAACTCCTGAGTGTCCGCGCCCTCCGTTCCATTTGCATTCAATGCCTGGCTGGGGAAGTAGTTGTAACCGGACAGTACTGCGCGAATAGCACTGAGTAGTTCGCTCAGGTCTCCCTCTTTGCAGACATAACCGTCTGCGCCCGATCGCATGCAGCGCGTGGCAAACAGGGTTGGGCATTGAGCCGTGAGTACCAGGGTCTTCATTGACGTATTCATGGCGTTGAATCGGCAGAGTACTTCAAGGCCGTCGAGTTTCGGGATGCTGATATCGAGAATGACCAGGTCGGGCAGGCATTCGCGGACCATTTGTATGGCATCGCATCCGTTATCCGTTTCCCCAACGACTTTGTAGCCTTCGTGTTCCAGTAACATTCTGATGGCAAGCCGTATAACCGGGTGGTCGTCGATAATAAAAACGGTGTTCATAATCAAATTCCATGCAGGTGCAAATAAAGCGGTCACATTAGCTCAGAAGAAGAGGCAGCAGCATGGAACGGGGACCAGACAAGCATAAAACAGGAAGTTTCCTACATCAAAAAAGGTAGGGGCCTACAAGTCGATCGGTAATTGTGACACTTGATGTGTGGGTTTTCAGGGCGCGTCACGTGGTTGACGGGAAAAAGCGTTTTACGAAGACTCTCCCGTTATTTTTCGCGGTTCATAGGGTTATAAGTCCTACCTCCAGAAGTTTTAAGTTGGGAGGGGATTAAACTTTCAAGTTCATCTCGATTTAACGGTTTTGACAAACAGCCCAATAGTGGGAGGTTACGCTGCTCAGCTTGTGTAGTCAGCTTGAGCAAGTCTGCCGCCGGTAGCCCGCTCAATAGAATCGCGCTGGTAATAAACCGACCGCGGCTGGCGATTTCTACCAATTCAAGGCCGGGCAGATCAGGCAGGCATTGGTCGCATAACATCAAGTCATAAGAAAATTCTGACTGGGCCATAGTGCGGATGGCGTGTTCGGCATTTTCGACGGGGGTGAGTTGGTCGAAACCAAAGCTTCTTAGCAGGCACTGGGTGGCCAGCAGTTGAAAAGGGTGATCCTCCACCAAAAGAATACGAAGGGGGTGTCTGGGCATAAAGTGCACACAGTGAGTCAAATATCGATGGGAGCGTAGGAATTGCTCGTCTAGTCCACGGGGGAATGCGCGATTATTCCTCTGGAACCTGTACGAATTCGATCAGGCCGCTCTGTTCCCGTCGTAGGGCAATTCTTTTCAGGGAGCAGAGCGCCACGCTCGAGCAGTTATTGAGGACTGGAGCGCCCTGTCATTTCCCGTGCCATCTCGGTGGCATAGCTGTCGGTCATGCCAGCGATAAAATCGATCATGCGCAGGAAGGAGGCGTGCAACGACCAGGCGGGGTCCGGCGCGCTATTGCCCAACAAATCGAGAATGCGCCGGTTCTTGAACGACGGCGTACGCCCGCCATGTTGCTCCAGCGCCGCTCCGCAAAACGCGTTCAGCAGGATCTCCAGGGTGGTGTAGGCGCCGATTTCATGCAGGGTCTTGCGTTTGTCCTGGAAGATTTTCTTGCGCGCCATGTCCTTGGCATCCAGTACGCAACGCTTTGCCGGGCCGTGCATGTGCTCAACCAGGTCGCCAGGCAGGGTGCCGGCAAGCAGAGCGTCCTGCTGCTCGACGAAGGCGCGCGCCGCCGCATTGGTCAGGTGCTCGATGGCCTTGCCGCGCAGGATTGCCAGCTTGCGACGGCGCGAGTCCGACGCGCCCAGTTGTCGATACGTCTGCGGCAGGTCGTCACCTACCAGGTCGAGCAGCAGTGATTCGACTTCGGCGTACTCCAGCAACTCCATTTCCAGGCCATCTTCCAGGTCAATCAACGCATAGCAGATGTCATCGGCGGCCTCCATCAAGTACACCAGCGGGTGGCGCGCCCAGCGTTGTTCCTCCAGTTGAGGCAGGCCGAGTTTTTGCGCGATCTGTTCCAGAATCGGCAGCTCGCTCTGGTAGCAGCCGAACTTGTGTTTCTTGTAGCCCAGCGAGTCCGCGTGGCGGGCAGTCCAGGGGTACTTGAGGTAGGTGCCCAAGGTGGCATAGGTCAGCCGCGTGCCGCCGTCGAATTGATGGTATTCAAGCTGGGTCAATACACGGAAACCCTGGGCATTGCCTTCAAAGTTGAGGAAGTCATTGCGTTCGGCGCTGCTCATGTCATCCAGCCAGCCGCGCCCGGCCGCTTGCTGGAACCAGTGGCGGATAGCGTCTTCGCCGGAATGCCCGAAGGGCGGATTGCCGATGTCATGGGCCAGGCAGGCCGATTGCACCACCATGCCCAAGTCGCTTGGATCGCACCAGTCGGGGAGGGCATCGCGCAACGTTTCGCCAACGCGCATGCCAAGGGAGCGGCCAACGCAGCTGACTTCCAGCGAGTGGGTCAGGCGCGTGTGGATATGGTCGTTGCTCGAAACCGGGTGCACTTGGGTCTTGCGCCCCAGGCGGCGGAAAGCACCGGAGAAAATAATGCGGTCATGGTCTTTGTGAAAAGGGCTGCGGCCCAGTTCTTCAGGGCTGTGCAGCGGCTTGCCAAGGCGTTCGCGGGTCAACAGGGTGGGCCAATCCAAGGCGGGTACGCTCCGTACGGTGAATGACAGGTGCAGCTTCCCGTTTCCATGCTGGCGGGGCAAGCGCAAATGTTGAAGTCGATTGTTTCGAAAGTGATGAACAGCACGCACTGACCGCCGTTGCATAATTTCCCGGCGGTCAGGTGGGCGTGTTGAGCGAGCGGGGCTTATCGCTTGCGCGAAGCGCCTTGCATGGCCAGTTTGATCAGCGGGATCAATCCGGCGCCCAGCCGTACCAGGCGCGTTACGCTGCTGATACTGCCGCCCTTGGCGCCCTTGCCGGTAAAGAACCCCATCAGGGTCACCGCCGCCACGCCCCACAGCGGCGCGTGCTTGATGCCCAGGCTGTCCTGCCAGTTGTGGCGCATGTCGCGCACTTTGTGCAGGGGCGCCATCAGTTGCTGGGATTCATGACGGATTTCCTGACGATGCATTTCCATGCGCAGGCGAATCAACGCCTTGCGCATTTCCCGACGGGACGTGTTTTGCGGGATTTCAGGCAGGCTCATGGCAACAGGCGCTCCCGATCATTGGCCAATTCTTCGAGGGTGGCATGGAACGGGGTGGACTCATCGAACACCGCCGCTTTCAAGCGGACCCCGCAGAAGGCTGCGGCCAGGGTATAAAACACGCACAGACAGATGATCCCGGTCAGGCGGTAGCCGGTGTCCCATACCAGGATCATCACCAATGTCGATAACCCCACCAGCAGCAGCAGGGCAAACACCAACGCCAGACCGGCAAACAGCAAGAGGCTGACGGTACGTGCTTTCTGTTCCTGCAACTCGATGCCGAACAGTTCGACATGGCTGTGCAGCAAGCCGAGTACGGCGGCGCCCAGACGGCGAGACGTGGTACCTGCGCCCTTGGACGAGCTGGATTCGTCGATAGCCATGATATTAGCGCCTGGTAGCCAGCAGACCGATCAAAAAGCCCACGCCGGCAGCGATGCCGACGGACTGCCAGGGGTTGGCCTGTACGTAATCTTCTGTCGCAGTAATAGCCGCCTGGCCGCGCTCGCGCAGCGAGTCTTCGGTCAACTGCAGGGTTTCACGGGCCTTGAGCAGGCTTTCATGGATTTTAGTGCGCAGCTCATCGGCCTGGTCACCGGCCAGGACGGCGGTGTCGTCCAGCAACCTTTCGGTGTCGGCGACGAGGGTCTGAAAATCCGCCATCAGTATTTCTTGAGCAGTCTTTGCTGATGTACCGGCCATGGTTATCTCCGTGTGTGGCTGATCTGTACGTGTGGTTTCGAGTCGCCGGCTTTGCCGAAGGTTCACTGCAATTGTGTGGTACAGCTTTTGCTTTGCCTTGGTGCGCACGTCCTGGGGACTGCGCCGGATCCGGGCGGTCGAGGTGCAAGCCTTGAAAAACCTTACCCTAATTAACTGACACTCGCGCAAATACCCTGTCGGGGATCGCCAATTGTGTTGATCGCTGCGCCAAAGCGGTTCACGCCCTCTGAAGAAGGTCGGGCGCCTTGGTGCCAATTTAGTGCGAACAATGCTGGCTTGAACCGCTTTGGTGCTTTTTGCCTTATTGCAGGCCTGCCAACCTCCATGGAAAATTTGCAAAGTGCGGTGGACACGCTTGTCCATAGCTCCAACACCCTGTTCATCCTGATTGGCGCGGTCATGGTCCTGGCCATGCACGCCGGGTTTGCCTTTCTGGAAGTCGGTACGGTGCGCCAGAAGAACCAGGTCAACGCATTGTCGAAAATCCTCAGTGACTTCGCGATCTCCACCCTGGCTTATTTCTTTATAGGCTATTGGATCTCCTACGGGGTCAGCTTCATGCAGCCAGCGGCAGTGATCAGCGCCGATCATGGCTATGGCCTGGTGAAATTTTTCTTCCTGCTGACCTTTGCCGCAGCAATCCCGGCGATCATTTCCGGAGGGATTGCCGAGCGTGCGAAATTTGCGCCTCAGTTGTGTGCAACGGCCTTGATCGTGGCGTTCATCTACCCGTTCTTCGAAGGTATGGTGTGGAATGGCAATTTCGGTCTGCAAGCCTGGCTGCTCGCAACCTTTGGCGCCAGCTTCCATGACTTCGCCGGATCGGTGGTGGTCCACGCCATGGGCGGTTGGCTGGCGCTGGCGGCGGTGTTGCTGCTCGGGCCGCGCAACGGACGCTACCGCGAAGGGCGGCTGGTGGCGTTTGCTCCCTCGAGCATTCCGTTCCTGGCGCTGGGTTCGTGGATTCTGATCGTGGGCTGGTTCGGTTTTAACGTGATGAGCGCGCAGACCCTCAATGGCGTCAGCGGCCTGGTGGCGGTCAACTCGTTGATGGCGATGGTCGGCGGCACCGTCGCTGCGTTGGTGATCGGCCGCAATGACCCGGGTTTTCTGCACAACGGCCCGTTGGCCGGACTGGTGGCGATCTGTGCCGGTTCCGATCTGATGCATCCGGTGGGAGCGCTGGTAACCGGTGTGGTCGCGGGGGGCTTGTTCGTGTGGTGCTTCATGGCCGCCCAGGATCGTTGGAAAATCGACGACGTACTGGGTGTGTGGCCGCTGCATGGTCTGTGTGGCGTATGGGGCGGCATTGCCTGCGGTATCTTCGGGCAGGCGGCGCTCGGTGGGCTTGGCGGTGTGAGCCTGATCAGCCAGTTGATCGGTACCGTCCTTGGCGTTGCCGTCGCGCTGGTCGGCGGCCTGCTGGTGTACGGCGTGATCAAGCGCGTTTGCGGGCTGCGTTTAAGCCAGGAAGAAGAGTATTACGGAGCGGACCTGTCGATCCACAAGATCGGCGCGGTCAGTCAGGATTGATCGACGCGCGCCTGCCGAGCAGTGTTGGGCTTAGAATGGTGGCGTGTTTTCCATCCGAGTGCATTTGCCATGCTTCCTGAATGCCAGCTGTTCGGCACCCTGGGTTGCCATCTGTGTGAAATTGCCGAAGCCGAAATCATGCCGCTCGTCGAACACGGGTTACTCGTGGAGCTGGTGGACATCACCGACCCCGTCGACGTGACCGAGGTCTACGGCCTGCGGATTCCGGTGCTCAGGCGGGTCGACACGGGCGCAGAGCTGGACTGGCCGTTCGACACTGAGCAGGTTGTGGCTTTCCTGCGCTGACGTTTATGCGATGGCGGGTTTCCGAATATTACGTTACTGTATGTTTGTACAGCGATTGAATAGAGGGAACGCCCGTGGTGAATGTTGAACAATTGAAAAGCAGCGTCAATCGCATGTCCGCCGACATCGTGCGCGATGCGGTGAACGAGCTGCGCCTCGATGGCCTGGTCACGGAAGGCAAGACGCCCTTCAACAAGGTGCATTTCAACACCTGTTTTGCGGAAATCGAAGCGCTGTTCCAGCGTGCCGGTTATCACAAGCAGCTGGATGTGGTGGGCTATCAGGGCCTGCTCTACGCGCTCTATGACCCGGGCCGTTGGGAGGCCGTGGACGTACTGCGCTGGCTCAAGGAGTTTACCGAGGCGGCGAGCGCTTCGCCGGTTCTACGGGTGCAGTTGGCCAAGGCCTGAGATCTGCCCTAGGCTCAATCGCGCGCCATGCGCGATAATGCCCGCCTGTTTATTCCAGGCTTTGAGCATCTGCATGTCCACTACCGGTTTTTCCCCTTCACAGCACCAAGCCAGCACCTTGTACCTGCCGCCTGGCTCGTGGACGACGGTACTCGAGTGTCTGTGCGAGCATTTCCCGGCGATCGCCCGTGAACAATGGCTGGACCGCATTGCCCGTGGTCGGGTGCTGGACAGCAATGGGCACCCCATCAGCCTGGGCCTGGCTTACAAGGAAGGCCTGTGCATTTATTACTTTCGTGAAGTGCCCAACGAGAAAGTGATACCGGTACAAGAAACCATCCTGTACGCCGATGAACACCTGGTGGTGGCCGACAAACCGCATTTTCTGCCGGTGACCCCCGCCGGCGAGTACGTCGAACAAACGCTGTTGCGCCGTTTGATCCGGCGTCTGGACAATCCCGCCCTTGTTCCCTTGCACCGCATTGACCGGCATACCGCAGGGCTGGTGCTGTTCTCGGCCAATCCCGTCAGCCGCGCGGCTTATCAGCAACTGTTTCCCACACGGCGTATCGATAAATTCTACGAAGCCATTGCGCCGGCCTTGCCTGACCTGACGTTCCCCCGTGTGCACAAGAGCCGGTTGGTGGACGGCGAGCCTTTCTTCCGCATGCAGGAAGGCCCCGGTGCCAGCAACACCGAAACGGCGGTGCAAGTGCGCGAGAAACATGGCGATCTATGGCGCTACGGCCTGTTCCCGGTCACCGGCAAGAAGCACCAGTTGCGTGTGCACATGACTGCACTCGGGGCAAGTATCTGCAATGACCCGTTCTATCCCGATGTGATCAAGGACGCCGTGGACGATTACGCCAACCCGCTCAAGTTGCTGGCTCAGGGCGTGCGTTTTATCGACCCGGTCAGCGGCCAGCAACGCAGCTTTCGCAGTGAAATCACCCTGGACTGGTAAGCGCCGGAAACGACAAGGCCCGCGCGAGGCGGGCCTTGTGGGCAAGCGGTAAGGCTTACAGGTCTTTAACGGTGCGCACCTGATCCTTGTTGATGCGGGTGCGCTTGCCGTCAAGTTGCTGGAATTCGTAGAAGCCCGAATCTTCGTCGAATTTCGGGGTGTCGACGGCCTGGATTTCGCGACCGTCATTCAGGGTGATCACTGTCGGCGAGGCGCAACCGGCGAGGGTGGCGAGGCCCAGTGCAAGCATGAGAGCGGCGATGGTCCGTTGAGTCATGAGTTTGTCTCCGAGAGAATACTTTTAAAATGCTGACCTTGTGACGTGTGCAACGCCGGCAAAGTTCCTGATGCAAGGCTCATTCTGACACGCCAGGCCTTGCGTGCAACAGGTCCGGTGTATTGAGATTGGCCAGGCGCGGGTCATCGGCCGGGCATTCCAGGCCCACGGCGCCCAGCTGCAGGAGGATTTTACGTGGGCTGCGTTCACCGGCTTTCCAGGCCCGCTCCACCTGATCTTTCAGGGCGACAGGGATGATGCAGAGCAACGGTTCCCAGAACTCGCCATGGCGTACCATCACCGGGAGCTGCGGATTGCGGTGTGTTGTCGCACGTAAATCGGCCAACAATCGCGTATCGATGTGCGGCACATCACAGGGCAGGACCAGCAGATGCCCATGGCGTGCGGCGAAGAGTCCCGCACGGATACCGGCAAGGGGGCCGGGAAAGTCCGCGCTGTCGTCGCTCACCAGCTGATCGCCGTAGGCTGCATAGCGCCCATGGTTGCGGTTGCACGAGATGATCAGGTCGTCCGTGAGTGGCCGTGCCAGGCTTTGCAAGTGCGCGATTAATGGCTGGCCGCGCCACTCCAGCAGGCCTTTATCCTGGCCGCCCATGCGCTGGCCGCGACCACCGGCCAGCAACAGAATCGAGCAGGGCAGGGGTAAGGATTCAAGGGGCATGAGGGTTCCGCTGCGGCAGGTAAACAGAGGCTTGTGATATAACATCGGGCTGTTCCTTCGACAACCGGACCGTGCCATGAAAGCCAAGGCTGATGCGCCTTTCGTACCTCTGAATATCGCTGTATTGACCGTCAGCGACACCCGTACCCTGGACACCGACACCTCGGGCCAGGTCTTCGTCGACCGCCTCACCGCCGCCGGCCACAACCTGGCCGAGCGCGTGCTGCTCAAGGACGACCTCTACAAGATCCGCGCCCAGGTGGCCCACTGGATCGCCGAAGACGTGGTGCAGGTGGTGCTGATCACCGGCGGCACCGGCTTTACTGGTCGCGACAGTACGCCCGAAGCGGTCAGTTGCCTGTTGGACAAGCAGGTCGATGGGTTTGGCGAACTGTTCCGCCAGATCTCCGTGGCCGATATCGGCACCTCCACCGTGCAATCGCGCGCCCTGGCCGGCCTGGCCAACGGTACCCTGGTGTGCTGCCTGCCGGGCTCCACCAATGCCGTGCGCACCGGTTGGGACGGGATCCTGGCCGAACAACTGGACAACCGTCATCGGCCGTGCAATTTCGTACCCCACCTCAAGCAGGCCGAGCCCTGTGAAACCCGTGGATAAGCCCGGCAAGACCGGCGCCTTGATGCCGGTGGAAGCGGCCCTGCAACGTTTGCTGGACATGGCCGACGCCGCGCCGATCCACGGGCGCGAAACCGTGCGCCTGGCCGAGTGCGATGGCCGCGTATTGGCGCAAGACTTGATCTCCACCCTCGACCTGCCGCCCTGGCCCAACAGCGCCATGGACGGCTACGCCCTGCGCGTCGTGGATTGGACCGGCGAGCCTTTGCCGGTCAGCCAGCGTATTTTCGCTGGCAATGCGCCTGAGCCGTTGGCGCCCGGCACCTGTGCGCGCATCTTTACGGGGGCGCCGGTGCCCGAGGGTGCGGACTGCGTCGAAATGCAGGAAAACGCGATCATTCACGGCGATGAGCGGGTGAGTTTCAGCGAGCCGTTGCAAGCGGGTCAGAACATCCGCCCGCAAGGCCAGGAAACCACGGTCGGCGAGTTGGTGCTGCCGGCCGGTACGCGCCTGGGCCCGATCGAATTGGGTCTGGCCGCTTCGCTTGGGTTTGATCGTCTGGAGGTGGTGCGTCGTGTGCGGGTCGCCGTGCTGTCGACCGGCGATGAGCTGATCGAGCCTGGCTTGCCCCTGGTGCCGGGCCAGATCTACAACAGCAACCGCCGCGTGCTGTGCAGTTGGCTGACGCGAATGGGCTGTGAAGTAATCGATGCCGGCATCCTGCCAGACGACCTGGAACAGACCCGCACGCGGTTGGCCGAGCTGGGCAGTGTCGACTTGATCCTGTCCACGGGCGGTGTGTCGGTGGGCGAGGCGGATTTCCTGGGCGTTGCCCTGCGTGAAGAAGGCGAGCTGGCGCTGTGGAAACTGGCGATCAAGCCGGGCAAGCCGCTGACCTTCGGGCATTTTCGTGGCGTACCGGTGATCGGCCTGCCCGGTAACCCCGCGTCGACCCTGGTGACGTTTGCGTTATTGGCTCGGCCGTACCTGCTGCGTCGTCAGGGTGTGGAGGATGTGCAACCACTGCGTTTCGAAGTGCCGGCCGGGTTCGTCTGGCCCAAGCCCGGCAACCGTCGCGAGTACCTGCGCGGGCGCATCGAGCAGGGCAAGGCGGTCATTTACCACAACCAGAGCTCCGGCGTGCTGCGCAGCGCGGCGTGGGCTGAAGGATTTGTGGAGGTGATGGAAGGGACCACATTAGCCGCCGGCGACCCAGTCAATTTCATTCCCCTGAACGAAGTCCTGAACTGACCTGGATTTAAATGTGGGAGGGGGCTTGCCCCCGATGGCGGCCTCCGAGCCGACCAGGATGCTGGTTGGACCGAGTACATATCCGTTTCTGCGGTAACGGCTACTTAGGGTTCCGCTTTTACAGCGGCTCACTTTTGAAAAGCGCAAAAGTAAGCAAAACGCTCTTGCCCCACCACTCGGCACCTCGCTTAGGCTCGGTGTGCCCGAACGCAGGCTTGAATCCGTGGGCCGCCGCAATGGGCCATCCCTGGCCCAGTGCGGCTAACCCGGCGTCCTGCCGGGTTACCCACGGATTCAAGCCTGCGTTCGGCCAGCGTGGTTTAACGGGGCGTCTAAGATCAAAAGCAGATCAAAAGCAAAAGCGCGGCGGCCTTAGAGCCGACCGGTATCTTTTGCCGATCCGCGATCCAAATGTGGGAGGGGGCTTGCCCCCGATTGCGGTGGGTCAGCGACTACGGCGCTGGCTGACACACCGCATCGGGGGCAAGCCCCCTCCCACATTTGGATGTGTGTAGGACTGTGGCTATTCAGTAATCATCGCCACGCTCGGTGACATCGCGCTCCACCGGCCCCGCATCCGGGTCGTACCCCACCGGAAACTTGCCCTTGAGCGTCCACGCAAAGGCGATGATCTCCGCCACGGTGCGGTACAGCTCCTCTGGAATACTGTCCCCCAATTCCATGCGCGCCAGCAGCTTTACCAACTCGGCATTTTCATAGATGGGCACTTCGTTTTCCCGCGCCAGCTTGAGAATCGCTTCAGCCAGGGCCTCGTCGCCCTTGGCGGTCAGGGTGGGCGCTTGCTGGCCGTCGTACTTGAGCGCTATCGCCTGGCGGGGAGGGGCTGCGTTCTTCATGCGGTTTCATCCACCCAGCGTTGTTCAAGTCCGGTTTTCGGCCCGCGCGGCGGCGTGCCGAGGTGGCAATCCAGGTCGCCGACGTCGAGCCCGGATGCCACCAGGCGCTCACGCAGGCTGCCCAAGTGGTTTTCGATCAGGCTGGCGGTGAAGGCGCGGGTCGCCCACAACTGACTCGATAATCTGCCCTGGGTCAGCTGTGCCTGTACCTGCAACGGCCCCAACGGCTCCATGTCGAACGCCAGTTCCACACGCCAAAGCATGTGTTTGGGCTCTTTGCGGTCTTTGCGGTCGGATGGTTCCTTGTCGGGCGTCGGCTCCTCGCGCTGGAACTTCACCTGCAGCGGTACGATGTCCTGCAGACTGCGCATCGGGATTTCCAGTTGCCAGGTGGTTTGCAGGCGACCATCGGCGGTGGTGCCGGTCTGTTCCAGGCTCGACAGCTGGTGGCTCTGCAATCGGGCAATCGCCCCGGCGGCCAGGCGCAGCAGGTTTTCCAGGTCGCCTTCGCCTTCCAGTTTGGCCATCAGCCGCTCGGGCAGTGGAAAGCTGACCGGGGCCTGCCGCGCGCTGACCTGTCCCAGCGTGTTCAGCGGGCTGCGCACAAAATTGGGCAGTACCTGGGCAAGCGTATTGGCCGCAAGAATGGCGTTCAGGTTGGTACTGGCGGGAAGGGCGGGTAATAAGTCCGCGACAAGGCGCAGCAGTGCCCCCTTCATGTCCAGTGGTGGTATCTGGGGATTCTGCCCTGCGAGTAATTTGGCCTCCAGAAAGGCCCCGCTGTTCTGCACCAGTTGCGCCAATACTTTGGGGTTGCTGACCTGCGCCACATCAGGGAGAGCCGCCAGTAGACGCTCGGCCGCCGCGCGCAGGTCGGCGGAGGTGCTGTCGCCGCGGGGCAGGTTTTGCAGGGCGGTGAAGACCGCATCCAGGGAGCCCTGGCGACTTTGCTGGGTCGACAGTTGCTGGGTAACCGCCAATTGATCCTTGAGCCCGCTCAGCGGCACAAAATTCAAGGTCTGCGCGTTCTGCACCACAGCGCTGAGCAAACTGCCCACGCGCAGCGGTTGTGGGCTTTCCACCGTCAGTGTCGCGCCAGCCAGGGCGTTATTGAGCACCGTCACCAACGAACGATAGATCGCCGGTTGCGCCGTGCCCTGGGGCAGCATCTGCGTGGTCAGGACCTTGGCCTGCAACAGCGTACCTTCCGGGACCTGGGTGGTATCGATGCGGGTGAGGGCGGCGATGTTGGCACTGAAGGCCTGTTGCAGGCTGAGGGTCAGGTTGCCCGCCGGCGTCTGGCTCACCGCCACATTGCTGCCTAAGGGCAAGGGCTGGGCGCTGCTGGCCTGCACCAGCGTCTGGCGGCCGCCGTCCAGGGTCAGCTTGAGCAGCAACTGAAAGGCTTCACCGCCTTGTTTAAGGGCGATGACTTCGGCATTGGCGGTTTTCCCAGGGTCGATCAGCCCGATCTGCGGCTCCAGCAGTTTGAGCAGTGCCCCGGGCGCAGGCGCAGGACTTTGCCCGGCTGCCGGGGTGGGAGGAAGCGTAGGAAGGTTGATCTCGCCGGTCATGGTGCGCATCGTCTCTGGGGAAATTGCTCTCTCTAGCGTAGGGCATCGCATGTTAGCGTAGGGCATCGCATGTATAATGCCGCCCGTCTGCAAGAGAGCGGTAAAACCTCACAACTATTTGATCCAGCTCTCTAAAACCGGTCGCCGAAGCCGTTATTGTGCATTTCTTTTATAACGGCCGCTGCACCGCCGACTTGAACCGTAAAGGCCCGCGATCTTTTGACCAGCCCTCTTCTTGAAGCCGTAGCGCTCTCCTGTGAACGCGACCTGCGCCTGCTCTTCGAGCACCTCGACCTGCGCCTGACGGGCGGCGACATGGTGCAGGTCAGCGGCCCCAACGGAAGCGGCAAGACCAGTTTGTTGCGCCTGCTGGCCGGGTTGATGCAGCCAACGGCCGGAGCGGTGCGCCTCAACGGCAAGCCCCTCGGCGAGCAACGCACGGAACTGGCGCGCAATCTCATATGGATCGGCCATGCCGCCGGTATCAAGGACGTGCTCACCGCCGAAGAAAACCTCAGTTGGCTCAGCGCCCTGCATCACCGCGCCAGCCGCGACGCCATCTGGCAGGCCCTGGCCGCCGTGGGCCTCAAGGGGTTCGAAGACGTTCCCTGTCACACCCTGTCCGCCGGCCAGCAGCGCCGTGTGGCCCTTGCGCGTTTGTACCTGCCGGGCCCGCCGCTGTGGATTCTCGACGAACCCTTCACCGCGCTGGATAAACAAGGCGTCGCCCAACTTGAAGAGCACTTGGCGCGGCATTGCGAGCAGGGCGGCGCGGTGCTGCTCACCACCCACCACAGCCTGACGCGCTTGCCCGCCGGTTACCATGAGCTGGATCTGGGACGGTGGTCGGCATGAGCGTATTCGCCCTGTTGCTCGCCCGCGAAGCACGCCTGTTGTGTCGTCGCCCGGCAGAACTGGCCAACCCGCTGGTGTTCTTTGCCATCGTGATCGCCTTGTTCCCCCTGGCGGTCGGTCCCGAGACTAAACTGTTGCAAACCTTGTCCCCGGGACTGGTGTGGGTCGCGGCGCTTTTATCCGTGCTGCTCTCGCTGGACGGGCTGTTTCGCAGTGATTTCGAAGACGGCTCCCTGGAACAGTGGGTCCTTTCGTCGCACCCTTTGCCACTTCTGGTACTGGCCAAGGTGCTGGCACACTGGGCTTTTTCCGGCCTCGCGCTGGTCTTGCTTTCGCCGCTGCTGGCGCTGATGCTGGGCCTGCCCGTCGAGTGCTTGCCGGTGTTGCTCCTGTCCTTGTTGCTCGGTACGCCGGTGCTCAGCCTGTTGGGGGCGGTGGGCGCAGCGTTGACCGTCGGTTTGAAGCGCGGCGGCCTGTTACTGGCCCTGCTGATTCTGCCTTTGTACATCCCGGTTCTGATCCTCGGCAGCGGCGCGTTGCAGGCCGCGCTGATGGGGATGCCGGCGACCGGTTACCTCCTGTGGCTTGGCAGCCTGGCCGCCCTGGCGGTAACCCTGACACCCTTTGCCATAGCGGCCGGCCTGAAGATCAGCGTCGGCGAATAATGAGGTCTGGCCAGGCGTGACACGCTTGGCCAGTAAAGACCCTACGCTTCTTGCCACGACAAGAGGCAACCGTGAGAAACAGCAATGAACTGGACCTGGTTTCACAAGCTCGGCTCGCCCAAATGGTTCTATGGCATCAGCGGCAAGCTGCTGCCGTGGTTGAGCGTCGCCGCCGTATTGCTGATCGGCATCGGCCTGGTCTGGGGCCTGGCCTTCGCGCCGCCGGACTACCAGCAAGGCAACAGCTTTCGCATCATCTATATCCATGTGCCCGCCGCCATGCTGGCGCAATCGTGCTACGTGATGCTGGCGGTGTGCGGCATTGTCGGTCTGGTGTGGAAGATGAAACTTGCCGACGTCGCCCTGCAATGCGCGGCGCCCATCGGTGCATGGATGACCGCCGTGGCACTGGTCACCGGCGCGATCTGGGGCAAGCCCACCTGGGGTTCGTGGTGGGTGTGGGATGCGCGGCTCACTTCGATGTTGATCCTGCTGTTCCTGTACTTTGGTCTGATCGCCCTGGGCAATGCGATCAGCAACCGCGACAGCGCCGCCAAGGCCTGCGCGGTGCTGGCGATTGTCGGCGTGATCAACATCCCGATCATCAAATATTCGGTGCAGTGGTGGAACACCCTGCATCAGGGCGCCACCTTCACCCTCACCGAAAAACCGGCAATGCCGGTGGAGATGTGGGCGCCGCTGCTGCTGATGGTGCTGGGCTTCTACTGCTTCTTCGGCGCCGTGCTGCTGATGCGCATGCGCCTTGAAGTGCTCAAGCGTGAGGCTCGCACCAGCTGGGTCAAGGCCGAAGTTCAAGCCAGCCTGGGAGCGCGCGCATGAGTTTTGCTTCATTAAGCGATTTTCTCGCCATGGGCCACCACGGCCTGTATGTCTGGACGGCCTATGGCATCTGCCTGGCGGTGCTGGCCCTCAACGTCGCCGCGCCGCTCCTGGCGCGCAAGCGTTACCTGCAACAAGAGGCGCGCCGTCTGCGCCGGGAGACCGAAAAGTGAATCCGTTGCGCAGAAAGCGTCTGTTGATCATCCTCGCCATCCTGGCCGGCGTCGGCATTGCCGTGGGTCTGGCCTTGAGTGCCCTGCAGCAGAACATCAACCTGTTCTACACCCCGACCCAGATCGCCAATGGCGAAGCGCCGGTCGATACGCGCATACGCGCCGGCGGCATGGTGGAGAAGGGCTCCTTGAAGCGTTCGGCAGATTCCCTGGACGTGAGCTTCGTCGTCACCGACTTCAACAAAGCCGTGACCATCACCTACCGTGGCATCCTCCCGGACCTGTTCCGCGAAGGCCAGGGCATCGTCGCCCTGGGCAAGCTCAACGCCAGTGGCGTGGTGGTGGCCGATGAAGTGCTGGCCAAGCACGATGAAAAATACATGCCGCCGGAGGTGACCAAAGCCCTCAAGGACAGCGGCCAATCCGCCCCAACCCCTGCCAAGGAGGGCTGAGTCATGAGCGCCGCTTTGTTTATTCCGGAACTCGGCCAGTTGGCGATGATCCTCGCCCTGTGCTTTGCCGTCGTCCAGGCCGTGGTGCCGTTGCTCGGCGCCTGGCGCGGCGACCGCCTGTGGATGAGTCTGGCCCGGCCGGCTGCCTGGGGGCAGTTCGCGTTCCTGCTGTTCGCCTTCGCTTGCCTGACCTACGCGTTCATGACCGACGACTTTTCCGTCGCCTATGTCGCCAATAACTCCAACAGCGCGCTGCCCTGGTACTACAAATTCAGCGCCGTGTGGGGCGCCCACGAAGGTTCGCTGCTGCTGTGGGCGCTGATCCTCGGCGGCTGGACGTTCGCTGTGTCGGTGTTCTCCCGGCAGTTGCCGCAGGTCATGCTGGCGCGGGTGCTGGCGGTGATGGGCATGATCAGCATCGGTTTTTTGCTGTTCCTGATCATGACCTCCAACCCGTTCAGCCGCATCCTGCCGCAGATTCCCATGGACGGGCATGACCTCAACCCACTGCTGCAAGACATCGGCCTGATCGTGCACCCGCCGATGCTCTACATGGGCTACGTCGGCTTCTCCGTGGCCTTTGCCTTCGCCATCGCCGCCTTGCTCGGCGGTCGTCTCGATGCGGCCTGGGCGCGCTGGTCGCGGCCATGGACCATCGTTGCCTGGGCCTTCCTCGGCATTGGCATCACGCTTGGCTCGTGGTGGGCCTACTACGAACTCGGCTGGGGCGGCTGGTGGTTCTGGGACCCGGTGGAAAACGCTTCTTTCATGCCCTGGCTGGTCGGCACCGCCTTGATTCATTCGCTGGCCGTCACCGAAAAACGCGGTGTGTTCAAGAGCTGGACCGTGTTGCTGGCCATCGCAGCATTTTCCCTCAGCCTGCTCGGCACCTTCCTCGTGCGTTCGGGCGTGCTGACGTCGGTGCACGCATTTGCTTCCGACCCTGCGCGCGGCGTATTCATCCTGATCTTCCTGCTGTTTGTGGTCGGCGGTTCGCTGACCCTGTTCGCCCTGCGCGCTCCGGTGGTCAAGAGCCAGGTCGGCTTTAACCTGTGGTCGCGGGAAACCTTGCTGCTGGGTAACAATCTGGTGCTGGTGGTGGCCGCGTCAATGATCCTGCTTGGCACCCTGTACCCCCTGGTGCTGGATGCCTTGAGCGGCGCCAAGCTGTCCGTCGGCCCGCCGTACTTCAACGCCTTGTTCATTCCGTTGATGGGTTTGCTGATGGTGGTGATGGCGGTCGGCGTGCTGGTGCGCTGGAAAGACACTCCGGTGAAATGGCTGGCCGGCATGCTGATGCCGGTACTGCTGGGCAGTGTGGCCCTGGCCGTGATCGCCGGGGTTGCCTACGGCGACTTCAACTGGGCGGTGCTCGCCACGTTCCTGCTCGCAGCCTGGGTGTTGCTGGCCGGCGTGCGCGATATCGCCGACAAGACCCGCCACAAGGGCCTGATCAAAGGCCTGCCGACCTTGACCCGCAGCTACTGGGGTATGCAGATCGCCCACCTCGGCATCGCCGTCTGCGCCCTGGGCGTGGTGCTGTCGAGCCAGAACAGCGCCGAGCGCGACCTGCGCCTGGCGCCCGGGGAGTCCATGGACCTGGGCGGTTATCAGTTCATTTTTGACGGCGCCAGACACTTTGAAGGGCCGAATTTCACGTCAGACAAAGGCACCGTACGCGTGGTGCGCAATGGTAAGGAAATCGCTGTGCTGCACCCGGAAAAGCGCTTGTACACCGTGCAGAGTTCGATGATGACCGAGGCGGGTATCGATGCCGGATTCACCCGCGACCTGTATGTGGCGCTAGGTGAACCCCTGGGCGACGGCGCCTGGGCGGTGCGCGTGCATGTGAAACCGTTCGTGCGCTGGATCTGGTTCGGCGGTTTGCTGACCGGGATGGGTGGTTTGCTCGCAGCGCTGGACCGGCGGTATCGGGTCAAGGTCAAGAGCCGGGTGCGTGAAGCCCTCGGCATGGGAGCGGCGGTATGAAGCGCTGGTTGATGGTGTTGCCGTTGGCGGCGTTCCTGGTGGTGGCGGTGTTCCTCTATCGCGGCCTGTACCTGGACCCGGCCGAGTTGCCGTCGGCCATGATCGGCAAGCCGTTCCCGGCATTCTCGTTGCCCAACGTACAGGGCGACAGGCAGTTGACCCGCGCCGACCTGCTGGGCAAGCCGGCGCTGGTCAACGTGTGGGGCACCTGGTGCATCTCCTGCCGCGTCGAACACCCGGTGTTGAACAAACTTGCCGAGAAGGGCGTGGTGATCTACGGCATCAACTACAAGGACGACAATGCAGCGGCCTTGAAGTGGCTGGCTGAGTTTCACAACCCGTACCAGTTGGATATCCGTGATGCAGACGGCAACCTCGGCCTGAATCTCGGCGTCTATGGCGCTCCGGAAACCTTCTTTATCGACGCTGAAGGCGTGATCCGCGACAAGTACGTCGGCGTGATCGACGAAGTGGTCTGGCGTGAACAACTCGCCGCCAAGTACCAGGCGCTGGTCGACGAGGCCAAACCATGAAGCGCCTGTTAGCCGCTGCTGTATTGGTACTGGGATTGGCTGGAATTGCTCACGCCGCCATCGACACCTATGAATTCGCCAACGACGGTGACCGCGAGCGTTTTCGCGAACTGACCAAGGAACTGCGCTGCCCCAAATGCCAGAACCAGGACATCGCCGACTCCAACGCGCCCATCGCCGCCGACCTGCGCAAGGAAATCTTCCGCATGCTGGGGGAGGGCAAGGACAACCAGCAGATCATCGACTTCATGGTCGACCGCTACGGTGATTTCGTGCGCTACAAACCGGCCCTTACCGGCAAGACTGCGCTGCTCTGGTTCGGCCCCGCCGGGCTGCTGCTGACCGGCATAGTGGTCATGGCCGTCATCGTGAGCCGCCGCCGCGCCGCGCCTGCCGAGGGCAGCGACGCGCTGTCCCCCGAAGAGCGTAAACGTCTCGACCAATTGCTGGACACCAAGACTGATGATTGATTTCTGGCTTGCAGCCGGGCTGCTGCTGTTGATTGCCCTGAGTTTCCTGTTGATCCCTGTGTTGCGTGGCCGTCGTGCCCAACGTGAAGAGGACCGCACCGCGCTGAACGTGGCGCTGTATCAAGAGCGCGTCGCCGAACTGCAAGTGCAGCGGGACGAAGGCGTATTGAATGCTGCGCAACTCGATACCGGCCGCGCCGAAGCTGCGCGTGAGTTGCTGGCCGATACCGAAGGCGTGGACAGGCCGCGCGAATCACGCCTGGGCAAGCCTCTGCCATTGTTGGCGGCGTTTCTTGTCCCGGTGCTGGGCGTTGCGCTGTACCTGCATTACGGGGCGAGTGACAAGGTCGAGCTGACGCGTGAATTCTCCCAGCCGCCGGTGTCGATGGCCGACATGACGCAACGCCTGGAACGCGCCGCGGCGGCCCAGCCGGATTCGGCTGAAGGCCTGTACTTTCTAGGGCGCGCCTATATGGCCCAGGATCGCTCCGCCGACGCCGCCAGGGTGTTTGAACGCAGCGTTGCCTTGGCCGGTCGTCAGCCCGAACTGCTCGGGCAGTGGGCCCAGGCGCAGTATTTTGCCGACAACAAACAGTGGTCGCCCAAGGTTCAGGCGCTGACCGACGAAGCCTTGAAGCTCGATCCAAAGGAAGTCACCAGCCTCGGCCTGCTCGGTATCGCTGCCTTTGAAGGCCAGCGCTACCAGGAGGCTATCGACTACTGGAACCGTCTGCTGGCGCAACTGCCACCCGAAGACAATTCCCGCGTTGCACTGCAAGGCGGTATTGATCGCGCTGCGGAAAAACTCCGGGAGAGCGGTGGTACTGTCGCGCAAAAGGCGGTGCTGAAAGTCCGCGTGGACTTGTCCGCCGAGGTGAAAGCCAAGGCCCTGCCAGGCGACAGCGTGTTCATCTTCGCCCGCGCCGTCGGCGGTCCGCCTGCACCGCTCGCGGCCAAGCGGGTCACCGTTGCCGAACTGCCGGTCAGCGTGGAACTGGGCGATGCCGACGCGATGATGCCGCAGTTGAAACTGTCCAACTTCCCTGAAGTCCAACTGGTTGCGCGCATATCCCGGGCAGGTGTTCCAACCGCTGGCGAGTGGATCGGCCGCAGCCAACCCTTGGCCAGCACCGCCACTGCGCTGCAGCAGCTGACCATTGACAGTCCGGACCAGTAATTTAAGGAAACGCCCATGACCGCATTTGCACGTATGACCCTGCTCAGCCTCGTATTGGGCCTGAGCGCCTGTGCGGTCCACCGGCCACCTCCCGGTCCCACCGGCCCGACCATCCCGCCGTCGGGCCCGTCGACCCAGCCCGGCAGCAAACCCTCCGGCCCGGTGACCCCGCCGCCAAAACCGCTGCCGAGCAAATCGCCGACCTTCGCCCCACCCCCAGGCGCGGCCAGCCACTGGGACGGCAAGATGCAGGTGTACGTCCTCGACGACCAGCCCGATACCTTCTACCGCCAGCGCACCTACTACCGTTGGAGCAACGGCTGGAGCCGCTCCATCAGCCCCAACGGGCCATGGGAAGAGACCAACGTGCAGGGCGTGCCGCCAGGGTTGAGCAAGCAGTACACGCAATGACGCAAGGCGACCTTCGGGTCGCCTTTTTTATTGGCCTTGAAATTGATCGTTCCCACGCGCGTGGGAATGCATCCCGTGACACACCGCGTCACCAGTGCGCAAAAAGCAGGACGCAGAGCGTCCAGAGCGGCATTCCCACGCAGAGCATGGGAACGATCTTGTTTGGCTCAAGCTGCGCCGTCTGAAATGAGACGAGGAAAGCAGCGCAGCCCTCCACGTCTGTCATGGCTCACGCTTTCCCGGTAAGGTGACCACCGCCGGCCTGGTTGCCTGGCAATCGCTGGATATACTCTGTGATACCGGACAAACCGGCACATGGGCCAACCCGTGCGAAAACAAGCAAAGAGAGTGGTGTGATGGCAGGCAGGTTGATCTATCTCATCGGGCCATCGGGTTCGGGCAAGGACAGCCTGCTGGATGCCGCACGCCCCCGGTTGGCCGAGCGCGGTTGTCGCATTGTGCGCCGCGTGATCACGCGCTCGGCGGAGGCGGTGGGTGAAGCGGCGCAAGGCGTGAGCCCGGTGCAGTTTGCGGCGATGCAGGCGCAGGGCGCGTTTGCCCTCAGTTGGCAGGCCAATGGGTTGTCCTACGGCATTCCCAAGGACATTGACGAGTGGCTGGCGGCCGGGGAGGACGTGCTGGTCAATGGCTCCCGCGCGCATCTGGCGCAAACCCGTGAGCGTTACCCGACGTTGACGGTGCTGCTGCTGACAGTCGATCCAGCCGTACTGCGCCAGCGCCTGGTTGCGCGCGGGCGTGAATCCCTGACGGATATCGATGAACGCCTGGCGCGCAACGCGCGGTTCACCGAAGCGCTGATCGCTGCCAATGGCGAGCGGTTGTTTGTGCTGGATAACTCCGGCCCGCTGCAACACACCGTCGCGCGTTTGCTGTGTTGCCTGGACCACGCGCCCTCGGCTTGAGCCCGATGCTGGGCCGCTCTCACCAATATCCGGTAAAACAACCGTCAGTCAGACCTGGGCATTCTGTGCTTGAGTAAATATAACTCTAGGGTTATTTTTATTGGGTCCGAGCCAAGGAGGCAGCGGTGCAAAGCAGGCTATTGATCAAGGAATCGCTGGAAGCGGGCAGGGTGCTGGATCGGGTCACCGGCAGCCATCACCTTTTCACCCACCGCTATAACCCGTACACGATACCGGTGCCTCATCCGAAGAAGGATCTGCCTGTGGGCACCGTCAGAAGCATCAGGAAACGCGCCGGGCTGTTTCAGTTTTAAGGAGAGCATGCATGCAATACCCAATCTGTATCGAATGGGGCGATGACTTTACCGCCACCGGTATTCAGATCCCCGACATTCCGGGTGCCGTCACCGCCGGGGACAGCTTCGAAGAGGCCTACAACGCCGCCGTTGAGGTTGCGCACATCCTGCTGCAGGAGATTGCCGCAGAGGGCGGAGTGATTCCGATGCCAACCTCGGTTGCCACTCATCACGCCCATGAAGACTACGCCGGTATGGGCTGGGGCATGTTGGAGCTGGATGTCTCGCCTTATCTGGGCAAGACCGAGAAGGTCAATGTGACCTTGCCTGGTTATGTGATCCAGCGCATTGACCGTTACGTGCGTGAACACAACGTCAAAAGCCGCTCGTCATTTCTGGCGGATGCGGCTTTGGAGAAGTTGGTGCGTTCTTAAGCGGTTGCGACCGCTGCCTGCCGCGACGCGCTGAGGAAGCGCAACAATGCCACCAGCGGGAACGCACTGCCTACCAGCATCACGCCCAGCCAACCGCCGTGTTCGTACACGCTGCTGGCAATCGCCGAGCCGAAGGCGCCGCCGATGAAAATGCTGGTCATGTACAGCGCGTTCAGGCGGCTGCGGCTGTGAGCGTCGAGGGCGTAGACGGCACGCTGGCCGAGGACCATGTTCATCTGTACGCAGAAGTCCAGCACGACGCCGGTCACCGCCAGGCCGATCACGCTGTACAGCGGGTGCACGAAGGCCGGCAGGAAACTCAGCGCCCCCAGCAGCATCGCCAGCAACGAGGCGCGGTGGGTGTGGCCGGCATCGGCCAGCCGCCCGGCGATGGGCGCCGCAATGGCTCCCAGAGCGCCGACCAGGGCGAACAGCGCGATTTCGCTCTGGCTCAGGCCATGGTTACGCGCCAGTTCCAGTGGGGCTGCGGTCCAGAACAGGCTGAACGCGGCAAACATGCAACCTTGATAAAACGCACGCTGGCGCAATACCGGCTGCTCACGCAGCAAGGTACCCAGCGAACCCAGCAACTGGCCGTAACTGGCGCTGTGCGTCGGTTGGCGCTTGGGAATGGTCAGCATCAACACCACACTGATAAACGCCATCAGCGCCGCTGCCGCCATGAACATCGCCCGCCAGCCGAAGTGGTCCGCCACCACGCTGGACACCGGCCGCGCCAGCAGAATGCCCAGCAGCAGGCCGCCCATGATGCTGCCGACCACCCGGCCACGGGACTCGGCAGGCGCCAGGTGTGCGGCCAACGGGATCAGGATCTGCACCGACACCGAGCTGAAGCCGATCAGCAGCGACACCAGCAAGAACAGGTTGGGCTGCTCCGTGAACGCGGCGCCAAGCAAGCTGGCGATGGCCAGCACGGTGGTGATGATCATTAGCCTGCGGTTTTCCAGCAGGTCGCCCAGCGGCACCAGAAAAAACAGCCCCAAGGCGTAGCCGATCTGCGTCAGCGACACAATGAGGCTGGCCATGGCCGGGGTGAGGCCGATGTCCGGCGCGATCAGTTCGATGATCGGCTGCGCATAGTAGATGTTGGCGACGATGGCGCCGCAGCAAAACGCAAACAGCATGACCATGCCTCGGGTCATGGTGCCGGTAGCGTGAGGGGTAGCATTCATGGGGTTCTCATACGGGCGAAGGACGATGGAGGAGAGAGTAGAGACATCGGCCGGTAGTGAGTAGGCCGCTTGTGGTGATAATTGTCATGCCGCAAAACAATGATTCAATGCCAAACCAATGTGGGAGGGGGCTTGCCCCCGATGACGTCGGCCCAGCAAACACTGATGTTGGTTGACCCACAGCTATCGGGGGCAAGCCCCCTCCCACATTTGATCTTCGCTGCTTTAAGCATTTCGTTCACTTAACTGACTGGCATTAGGGCTTGCCCCCTCCCACAGTTCTGACTGTGTTTATTCAGCCGGAACGTTTATTGGCCGGTATAAATCTGGTCAAACACCCCGCCATCGTTGAAGTGGGTTTTCTGCACGGTGCGCCAGTCGCCAAAGGTCTTCTCCACCGACAGGAAGTCGACTTTCGGGAAACGATCGGTGTACTTGGCCAGCACGGTCGGGTCGCGCGGGCGCAGGTAGTTGTTGGCGGCGATTTCCTGACCTTGCGGCGACCACAGGTACTTCAGATAGTCTTCGGCGGCCACGCGGGTGCCTTTTTTCTCGACCACTTTGTCCACCACCGATACCGGCGGCTCGGCTTCGGCGGACACGCTTGGATAGATCACTTCGAACTGATCGCGGCCGAATTCACGGGCGATCATTTCCGCTTCGTTTTCAAAGGTCACCAGCACGTCGCCGATCTGGTTGGTCATGAAAGTGGTGGTGGCGGCACGCCCACCGGTGTCGAGTACCGGCGCTTGTTTAAACAGCTTGCCGACAAAAGCCTTGGCCTTTTCTTCATCGCCGCCGTTCTTCAGCACATAGCCCCAGGCCGACAGGTAGGTGTAGCGGCCGTTACCCGAGGTCTTCGGGTTGGGCACGATCACTTGCACGCCGTCCTTGAGCAGATCCGGCCAATCTTTCAGGGCTTTGGGGTTGCCCTTGCGCACGATAAACACGGTGGCCGAGGTGAACGGCGCACTGTTGTTCGGCAGGCGGGTCACCCAGTTGTCCGGTACGAGCTTGCCGTTGTCGGCCAGGGCGTTGATGTCGGTGGCCATGTTCATGGTGATCACGTCCGCCGGCAGGCCGTCGATCACCGAGCGTGCTTGTTTGCTGGAACCGCCGAAGGACATCTGCAGGGTGAGCTTGTCATTCGGGTGCTCGGCGTCCCAGTGCTTCTGAAAGGCGGCGTTGTAGTCCTTGTAGAAATCACGCATCACGTCGTAGGAGACGTTGAGCAGGGTAACCGGAGCCGCCTGGACGGCGCCGGCCAGGGCCAGGCCGGCGGCCAGTAAAGAGGCGCTGAGGATGTTTTTCACTGCTCATTCCTTGTTGTTCGAGAGTAGGGGTGAGGCACAATGCCAGCGACTATAGCCGGGGCCGCAGAGTCGCTTAAAGATTAAAAAAGACTTTGCTTATTCCACTTTCTTAAACAGGTTGCTGCCACAGCGTGAGCAAAACGCTGCATTCGGCTCGTGGCTGTTCTTCTTGCACGCCGGGCAGTCGGTCTGCAGCTGTTCACCGCGCATGGCACTGGCCAGCTCGGCGGTGAATATCCCGGTGGGTACGGCGATAATCGAGTAGCCGGTGATCATCACCAGCGAGGAAATCACCTGGCCCAGGGGCGTCTTGGGCACGATATCGCCAAAGCCCACGGTGGTGAGTGTCACGATCGCCCAGTAGATGCCCTTGGGAATGCTGGTAAACCCGTGTTCCGGGCCCTCGATCACGTACATCAAGGTACCGAACACCGTCACCAGGGTGCACACGCTGACCAGGAACACCACGATCTTCTGCTTGCTGCCGCGCAGGGCCGCCATCAGGTAGTTGGCCTGCTTGAGGTACGGGCTGAGCTTGAGCACGCGGAAAATCCGCAGCATGCGGATGATGCGGATAATGAGCAGGTACTGCGCGTCGCTGTAATACAGCGCCAGGATGCCGGGCACGATCGCGAGCAGATCCACCAGGCCATAAAAGCTGAAGGCGTAGCGCAATGGCTTGGGCGAGCAGTACAGGCGCAGGCCGTACTCAATCAGGAAAATGAGGGTAAAGCCCCACTCGATATAGGCGAGCACGTCGGCATAGTTCTGGTGGATTTCGTCGATGCTGTCGAGCATCACGATCACCAGGCTGGCGAGGATGATCAACAACAGGATGCCGTCAAAGCGCCGCCCGGCGACGGTGTCGCTTTGGAAAACCATCACGTAGAGCCGCTGGCGCCAGTCGTTGTTGCTGTCCATAAATCCCGCTCGAATTGAATATCGGCAAAGCCTAGGGGGATTCGAAGGGCCTGTCCATGCGCGGTTTGCGCAGCACGCGCTGGCTGGCGCGCACCAGCCAGCAGGTCAGAATGAATGGCGCGGTCAGCGTCGGCAGGTGCAGCGAGGCGAAGCCGGGTGTCAGCACGATAGCCAGCACGATGCCGATCAGCGGCAACCAGGGTTGGCGACGTGCCTGGCTCAGCGCCAGGGCGGCCAGCGCCGGGTTGTAGCTGTGCAGGCCGAGCAGGGCGCCGCGGGTTTCGCCCAGCAGCAAGGCGATCAGCACGCCGGCGATGGCACCGGTCAGTGCCCACATGGCGGCGCGCCGGTCAGCCAGCAGCAGACCAAGGGCGATCAAGGCGCCGGCCAGGGGCTGGTCCAGCAGCATGACTTGCGCCAGGCCGGTGAACGGTGCAGCGAGTAGCGTCAGGGGCTCGGGCTCGCTCAGGGCCAAGGTGGCGGGCGCCAGGGCGCCCAGCAATAACCAGCCCAGGCCGACAAAGGGTGCGGTGTAGGCGGGCAGATCCTGAGGTTGGGCGGCGTATTTCAACCACTGCCGCAGCAGCATCGCGCTCACGCCGCCACAGGCCAGGATCAGTGGCGGGACCAGGGCCGACCAGGCGAAGTGCTGGCTGATCAACACGCCCAGCAATACGCCGTTATAGCTGTACAGCCCGGCCTGGCGTTCAACCTTGGGGTAGCCGCGGCGCTGGGCCGTGAGCAGGCCCGCGACGCCGCCCAGCAATGCGCCGCCGAGCAACGCCGGCGCGCCGATCAGGATCGCCAGCAGGCACAACAGGCCGCACAGCGGATGGCGCTGGAGAAAGATTTGGCTGAAGCCGTTGAGCAAGGCTTCAGCCCAGTCGGGGCAGGTTGGATTGTGCATTGGGGGGGCGTCAATGAGACCGAGTTGTGCCTATCGGGGGCAAGCCCCCTCCCACATTGGCCTGCATTCACAATCGCAACTATGTGAACCCAATCAAGTGTGGGAGGGGGCTTGCCCCCGATGAGGCCCGAACAGACGTTAAATCAGGGTTTCGATACGCAAGGAGTTGGTCGACCCCAACTGCCCAAATGGCACCCCCGCAGTAATCACCAGCGTATCCCCACGCTGCGCCATGCCCTGGGCCTGGGCGATCTCCAGCGCGGTGGAACACACCTCATCGACCTGCCGGAGCCGGTCATTGACCACCGAGTGCACTCCCCACGCCACGCTCAAGCGCCGCGCCGTGGACAGGTTCGGCGTGAGGGTGAGGATCGGCGCCACCGGCCGCTCCCTGGCCGCGCGCAGGCTGGAGGCGCCCGACTCGCTGTAGTTCACCAGCACCGCCACCGGCAGGATGCTGCTGATGCGGCGGATCGCGCAGCTGATGGCGTCCGACATCGTGGCATCTGCCCCTGGGCGGCTGACATCCAGCTGGGCCTGGTAATCCGGGCCATTTTCCACTTGGCGAATAATCTTGCTCATCATCTGCACGGCTTCCAGCGGGTACTCGCCCGAGGCGGTTTCGGCCGACAGCATCACCGCGTCTGCGCCTTCAGCCACCGCATTGGCTACGTCGGTGACTTCGGCCCGGGTCGGTGCCGGAGAGAAACGCATGGATTCGAGCATCTGCGTCGCCACCACCACCGGTTTACCCAGTTGGCGGCAGGTCTTGATGATGTCCCTCTGGATGTGCGGCACGCTTTCGGCCGGCACTTCAACGCCCAGGTCGCCGCGGGCCACCATGATCGCATCGCTCAATTCGGCGATTTCGCGCAATTGTTGAACCGCCGAGGGCTTCTCGATCTTGGCCATCAGGAATGCCCTGTCGCCGATCAGCGCGCGGGCTTCGCGGATATCTTCCGGGCGCTGCACGAACGACAGCGCCACCCAGTCCACGCCCAGATCCAGGCCGAAGCTCAGGTCGCGACGGTCCTTGGCGGTGAGCGGGCTGAGTTGCAACAGTGCCTGTGGCACGTTCACGCCTTTGCGGTCGGACAGCTCGCCGCCATTGAGCACGGTGGTGTCGATGGCGTCGGCATGTGCGGCGATGACGCGCAGGCGCAGCTTGCCGTCGTCCAGCAACAGGTCCATGCCGGGTTGCAGTGCCGCGATGATTTCCGGGTGGGGCAGGTTGATCCGACGTTGATCGCCCGGTGTCTCATCCAGGTCCAGGCGCAGCGCCTGACCGCGCACCAGTTGCACCTTGCCCTCGGCAAAGCGCCCGACGCGCAACTTGGGCCCCTGCAGGTCCATGAGGATGCCCAGTGGGTAATTCAGTTGGCGCTCAACCTGGCGAATCCACTGGTAGCGCTGCGCGTGATCGGCGTGATCGCCGTGGCTGAAATTGAGGCGAAAGATATTCACCCCGGCCTGCACCAGCTTGAGGATGTCGTCGATCCCATCGGTGGCCGGGCCCAGGGTGGCGAGGATTTTGACCTTCTTGTCAGGCGTCATGTTTGGCGGTCTCAAGGATCAGGATGGCGCGGAAGTCGTTGACGTTGGTGCGGGTCGGCTCGGTGATGATCAGGTCGCCCAGGGCGGCGAAATAGCCGTAGCCGTTATTGTTATCCAGCTCGTCGCTGGCGCTCAGGCCCAGGGCTTCGGCGCGGCGGTAGCTGCACGGGGTCATGAGCGCGCCGGCGTTGTCTTCCGAGCCATCGATGCCATCGGTGTCGCCGGCCAGGGCGTACACGCCTGGCAGGCCCTTGAGGCTGTCGGTCAGGCTGAGCAAAAACTCCGCGTTGCGCCCGCCACGGCCATTGCCGCGCACGGTGACGGTGGTTTCACCGCCGGAGAGGATCACGCACGGCGCCGCCAACGGCTGGCCGCGCTGCACGATTTGCCGGGCGATGCCGGCATGCACCTTGGCTACCTCACGCGCTTCACCTTCGAGGTCGCCGAGGATCAGCGGGCTGAAACCGGCCTGGCGCACCTTCACCGCCACCGCTTCCAGGGATTGCTGCGGTCGGGCGATCAATTGGAAATGGCTGCGGGCGAGCAGCGGGTCGCCGGGCTTGACGGTTTCCGAGGCAGGGTCTTGCAGCCAACTGCGCACCGAGGCCGGGACGTCGATACCGTAGCGCTTGAGAATTGCCAGGGCCTGTTGCGAGGTGCTGGGGTCACCGACGGTGGGGCCGGAGGCGATTACCGTGGCCAGGTCGCCCGGCACATCGGAAATCGCGTAGGTGTACACCGTGGCGGGCCACGCGGCCTTGGCCAAGCGTCCGCCCTTGATCGCCGAGAGGTGCTTGCGCACGCAATTCATCTCGCCAATGGTGGCGCCGGACTTGAGCAGGGCTTTGTTGATGCCTTGCTTGTCGGCCAGGGTAATGCCGTCGGCGGGCAGGGCGAGCAAGGCGGAACCGCCACCGGAGAGCAGGAAGATCACGCGGTCGTCTTCGTTCAGATCGCTGATCAGTGCCAGCACGCGTTTGGCCACGGCCAGGCCGGCAGCGTCGGGCACGGGATGCGCGGCCTCGACCACTTCGATTTTCTTGCACGGTGCGCCATGGCCGTAGCGGGTGACGACCAGGCCGCTGACTTCGCCCTGCCAGCAGTGCTCCACGACCAGCGCCATGGCGGCGGCGGCCTTGCCGGCGCCGATCACGATCACACGGCCGCTGCGGTCGACGGGCAGGTAAGGTTCAAGAACTTGCCGGGGGTGGGCGGCGTCGATGGCTGTGGCAAACAGCTCGCGAAGCAGGTGTTGCGGATCGACCGACATAAGCGGGCTCCGGGAGATTCTTGTTATTAGAGACGCAACAATCCAGCTATGAAATGAGGGCTAAATGTGGGAGGGGGCTTGCCCCCGATAGCAGTGTTTCAGTCACATCATCCATACCTGACACACCGCAATCGGGGGCAAGCCCCCTCCCACACTGGATTGCATTCCAAGGTGGGTTACTTGTCGCGAATCGAGAAATTGGCCATATGCTCCAGGCCCTTGATCAGCGCCGAATGGTCCCAGTTGCCGCCGCCAAGCGCGGCACAGGTGCTGAACACTTGCTGAGTGCCGGCGGTGTTCGGCAGGTTGATCCCCAGTTCCTTGGCACCGGCCAGGGCCAGGTTCAGATCCTTCTGGTGCAGATTGATGCGAAAGCCCGGATCGAAGGTGCCCTTGATCATGCGTTCGCCATGCACCTCCAGGATCTTCGAGGAGGCAAAACCGCCCATCAGCGCTTCACGCACCTTGGCCGGGTCGGCGCCGTTTTTCGAGGCGAACAGCAGTGCTTCGGCCACCGCCTGGATATTCAGCGCAACGATGATCTGGTTGGCGACCTTGGCGGTCTGGCCATCGCCGTTGCCGCCGACCAGTGTGATGTTCTGGCCCATGGCCTGGAACAGCGGCAATGCGCGCTCGAACGTCTGCGGTTCGCCACCAATCATGATGCTCAAGGTGCCGGCCTTGGCGCCGACTTCACCGCCGGACACCGGCGCATCCAGGTACTGCGCGCCGGTCTCGTTGACCTTGGCCGCGAACGCCTTGGTGGCGGTCGGGGAGATCGAACTCATGTCGATCACCACTTTATTGGCCGACAGGCCGGCGGCCACACCGTCGGCACGGAACAGTACGTCTTCGACCTGCGGGGTATCCGGCACCATCACGATGATGAATTCGGCTTCCTGGGCGACTTGCTGCGGGTTGGCCAGCGCCACCGCGCCAGCAGCAATCAGCTCGGCGGGCGCTTTGCCGTGATGCTCGGAGAGAAACAGTTGATGCCCTGCTTTCTGCAGGTTCGCGGCCATGGGTTGGCCCATGATGCCGGTGCCGATAAATCCGATTTTAGCCATGATCAAATCCTCTTTTTTATTCGATAGCAGACTTGCTGAGGCCTGCCAGACACTGCCGGTCCAATGTGGGAGGGGGCTTGCCCCCGATTGCGGTGTGTCAGGTGTAGATGATGTGACTGAACCACTGCTATCGGGGGCAAGCCCCCTCCACATAAGCTGCCGGTGTCTGTTAGATGGCGTTGTGGGTTTTGAGCCAGCCAAGGCCCGCTTCGGTAGTGGTCAACGGCTTGTATTCACAGCCAACCCAACCCGCGTACCCAATCCGATCCAAATGCTCGAACAGGAACCGGTAATTGATCTCCCCCGTCCCCGGCTCATTACGCCCCGGGTTATCCGCCAGCTGGATGTGATTGATCACCCCCAGGTGCGTCGCCATGGTCCGGGCCAAATCGCCTTCCATGATTTGCATGTGATAGATGTCGTACTGCAGGAACAGATTGTCACTGCCCACCTGCTCGCGAATCGACAGGGCCTGGGCGGTGTTGTTCAGGTAGAACCCGGGAATGTCGCGGGTGTTGATCATCTCCATCACCAGCTTGATGCCCGCGGCTTGCAACGCGTTGGCGGCGTACTTGAGGTTGGCGACGAAGGTCTTTTCCACGGTTTCGTCATCCACGCCTTGCGGCGCAATGCCCGCCAGGCAGTTGACCTGGGTATTGCCCAGGACCTGGGCGTAGGCGATGGCCAGCTTGACCCCGGCGCGGAACTCCTCGACCCGATCGGGGTGGCAGGCCAGGCCGCGCTCGCCTTTGGCCCAGTCCCCGGCCGGCAGGTTGAACAGCACCTGGGTCAGCCCGTTGGCGTCGAGCTGCGCCTTGATGTCGGCAGAGCTGAATTCATACGGGAACAGGTATTCCACACCTTCGAAGCCGGCATCGGCGGCCGCTTTGAAGCGGGCAAGGAAATCCTGTTCGGTAAACAGCATGGACAGGTTGGCGGCAAAGCGCGGCATAGGGTTCTCCTTAATCGAGCAGGGAAATGGCGGTCGGTGCGTCGTTGCCGACCAGGGCCAGGTCTTCGAATTCGTTGACGGCGTTGATCTCGGTGCCCATGGAAATATTGGTCACCCGTTCCAGAATAATCTCAACGATCACCGGCACCTTGAATTCTTCGAGCATTTCCTGGGCGCGGCGCAGCGCCGGCTGGATCTGGCCCGGTTCGAACACACGCAGCGCCTTGCAACCCAGGCCCTCGGCGACGGCCACATGGTCGACGCCATAGCCGTTAAGTTCCGGGGCGTTGAGGTTGTCGAAAGACAGCTGCACGCAGTAGTCCATTTCAAAGCCGCGTTGCGCCTGGCGGATCAGACCCAGGTAGGAGTTGTTCACCACCACGTGGATATACGGCAGCTTGAACTGCGCGCCGACGGCCAGCTCTTCGATCATGAACTGGAAGTCATAGTCGCCGGACAACGCCACCACCTTGCGGCTCGGGTCGGCCTTGACCACCCCGAGCGCCGCCGGAATCGTCCAGCCCAGGGGGCCGGCCTGCCCGCAGTTGATCCAGTGACGTGGCTTGTACACATGCAGGAACTGCGCGCCGGCAATCTGCGACAGGCCGATGGTGCTGACGTAGCAGGTGTCTTTGCCGAACACCTGGTTCATCTCTTCGTACACCCGTTGCGGCTTGACCGGCACGTTGTCGAAGTGGGTCTTGCGGTGCAGGGTGGCCTTGCGCTGCTGGCAGTCGTGCAGCCAGGCGCTACGGTCCTTGAGCTTGCCGGCGGCTTTCCACTCGCGGGCCACTTCGATGAACATCGTCAGCGCGGAACCGGCGTCGGACACGATGCCCAGGTCCGGCGTAAACACGCGGCCGATCTGTGTAGGTTCAATGTCGACGTGAATGAATTTGCGCCCTTCGGTGTACACCTCCACCGAGCCGGTGTGACGGTTGGCCCAGCGGTTGCCGATCCCCAGTACCACGTCGGACTTGAGCATCGTCGCGTTGCCATACCGGTGGGACGTCTGCAGGCCGACCATGCCCACCATCAGCGGGTGGTCGTCGGGGATGGTGCCCCAGCCCATCAGGGTCGGGATCACCGGGATACCGGTCAGCTCGGCGAATTCCACCAGCAACTCGCTGGCGTCGGCGTTGATCACACCACCACCGCTCACCAGCAAGGGGCGTTCAGCCTGGTCGAGCATTGCCAGGGCCTTCTCCACCTGGATGCGGGTGGCCAAAGGCTTGGCCAGGGGCAGTGGCTGGTAGGCGTCGATGTCGAATTCGATCTCGGCCATCTGTACGTCGAACGGCAAGTCGATCAGCACCGGGCCCGGGCGACCGGAACGCATCTCATAGAAAGCCTTCTGGAACGCGTAGGGCACCTGGCCCGGTTCCAGAACGGTGGTCGCCCACTTGGTCACTGGCTTGACGATGCTGGTGATGTCCACGGCCTGGAAATCTTCCTTGTGCATCCGTGCGCGAGGTGCCTGGCCGGTAATGCACAGGATCGGGATCGAATCGGCCGAGGCGCTGTACAGGCCGGTGACCATGTCGGTGCCCGCCGGTCCCGAGGTGCCGATGCACACGCCGATGTTGCCGGCCTTGGTGCGGGTGTAACCCTCGGCCATGTGTGAGGCGCCTTCAACGTGGCGAGCAAGGACGTGATCGATGCCGCCCACCTTCTGCAAGGCCGAATACAACGGATTGATCGCGGCGCCTGGGATACCGAAGGCGGTGTCCACCCCTTCACGGCGCATCACAAGGACGGCGGCTTCGATTGCTCTCATTTTGCTCATAATTTTGTGCCTCTTGCGTTTTGTAATTGTATACAAGTGGTGTCTGCGCAAAGTGTATTCACGGCGAGATGCGCAGGTCAATGCATTTCATAAACTGGCCTTCGCGTTCGTCTGAATCACTTTTTTCGACGTATGGGAGGTTTGTGTGAAAATATTGTATACAAAAATATACATCATTGTGTTCTATTTGTTTGATCAGGCATCTGATCAAACAGAGGCTCCACCGTATTCCCAATAACAAAAGAAGGACGGCACCATGAGCGCTTTAACCTTGAAGATTGCCACCCAACTGGCCAGCCAGGCTCTTGCTGCGGGCCGCACCATTGCCGCCGCGCCGCTGACCATCGCCGTGCTCGACAGCGGCGGGCACCTGATCGCCCTGCAACGCGAAGACGGCGCCAGCCTGCTGCGCCCGCAGATCGCCATCGGCAAAGCCTGGGGCGCGATTGCCCTGGGCAAGGGTTCACGTTTGCTGGCGCTGGACGCGCAGCAACGTCCGGCGTTTATCGCAGCGCTGAACAGCCTGGGGCAGGGCAGTGTGGTGCCGGCGCCGGGTGGGGTGTTGATTCGAAATCAGGACGGCGTGGTGCTGGGGGCAATCGGGATCAGCGGGGATACGTCGGATATTGACGAGCAGTGCGCGATCACGGCGATTGAAGGGGTGGGGTTGATGGCGGATGCCGGGGTGTCCGCTTAAGTATTGAGTGACTGTCAGGGCCTCATCGGGGGCAAGCCCCCTCCCACACTTCACCGATGTTCACTTTGATAATGCGGTCAAATGTGGGAGGGGGCTTGCCCCCGATTGGCACAGGCACTGCGGTCTATCAGTCCGGCTCACACCCCTTGAGCACCAACCGAATAATCGTCTGCGCCGCCGCCTCATAATCGGCTTCATCCAGCTTGGCCTTGCCGGTCACCGCCGAGATCTGCCAGTCGAAATCCGCATAAGTCTGGGTCGCCGCCCAGATACTGAACATCAGGTGATTAGGCTCGATCTTCGCGATGAGGCCGCGCTCCACCCAGCTCTGAATGCAGTCGATATTGTGCCTGGCCTGGGCATTGAGCTGTTCGACCTGCTCGGCACTGAGGTGCGGCGCGCCGTGCATGATTTCGCTGGCGAACACCTTGGAGGCAAACGGCAGGTCGCGGGAGATGCGGATTTTCGAGCGGATATAGTTGCTCAACACTTCCTTGGGGTCGCCCTCGGGGTTGAAGGGCGTGGAAGCGGCCAGGATCGGCTCGATGATGCTCTCGAGCACCTCGCGATAGAGGTTGTCCTTGGACTTGAAGTAGTAGTAGACGTTGGGCTTGGGCAGCCCGGCCTTGGCGGCGATGTCGCTGGTTTTGGTCGCGGCGAAGCCCTTGTCGGCAAACTCCTCGCTTGCCGCCCGCAGGATCTTTTCTTTGTTGCGCTCGCGAATGCTGCTCATAAACCAGAGATTTCCTTGCCATGACAGGCGGTTGCGCATGGTAGCACCGGCCATCTGCGCGCCTCAACAATGTGCCCGCTCAGCCGTGCGCCGCGCTATGCTCGCCTGATCTCTTACTTGACGGATACTCGATTCATGGCAGGAAGCAGCTTGTTGGTTTTGCTCGACGATATCGCCGCGGTACTCGATGACGTTGCACTGATGACAAAAATGGCGGCGAAGAAGACTTCGGGTGTGCTCGGCGATGACCTGGCGCTCAATGCCCAGCAAGTCTCCGGTGTGCGCGCCGAGCGTGAGATTCCCGTGGTGTGGGCGGTGGCCAAGGGCTCGTTTGTCAACAAGTTGATCCTGGTGCCGACCGCATTGTTGATCAGCGCCTTTGCCCCGTGGGCGGTGACACCGCTGTTGATGCTGGGCGGCGCCTACCTGTGTTTCGAAGGCTTCGAAAAACTCGCGCACAAATTTCTGCACAGCAAGGCCGAAGACCAGGCCGGACACGCGCAGTTGACCGAAGCGGTGGCCGACCCGGCGACTGACCTGGTGGCGTTCGAGAAGGACAAGATCAAAGGCGCGATCCGCACCGACTTTATTCTGTCGGCCGAAATCATTGCCATCACCCTCGGTATCGTGGCCGATGCGGCGTTGACGCAACAGGTGATCGTGCTGTCGGGCATCGCCATCGTCATGACCGCAGGCGTTTACGGGCTGGTGGCGGGCATTGTCAAGCTGGATGACCTGGGTTTGTGGCTGACACAGAAACCGGGGCAAGTGGCGCGCCGTATCGGCGGCGCCATCCTCACTGCGGCGCCTTACATGATGAAGAGCCTGTCGGTGATCGGTACGGCGGCGATGTTCATGGTCGGCGGCGGTATTCTCACCCATGGCGTGCCGGTGGTGCATCACTGGATCGAAACCGTGAGCCAGAACAGCGGGGCACTGGCGTGGTTGATGCCGACGTTGTTGAATGCGGTGGCGGGGATTATTGCAGGGGCTGTCGTGTTGGCCGTGGTCAGCGTGGTCGGCAAGGTTTGGAAAGCGTTCAGGGCATGAAGTAACAGGCATAAAAAAGGCCATTCGATTGAATGGCCTTTTTTGTGTGTGTCGTTTACTCGGCAATCTGCAACTTGCGCGATTCGGTGTAGATGTAGCGCACCTTCTCATACTCGAACGGCGAGTTCATCTGCCCATAGCGGAAGCTGGTCTGGTAGCGCCTGTCCACGGCGCGCAGGGCCCAGATTTCCGGGTGGTTGGAGCTGACTTCGGAGACGTTGAGGAAGTTGATCTGCGACTCGGCGGTGTAGTCCACCAGCAGGCCACCGGTGTCGCGCAGGTTCGACGGGCCGAAGATCGGCAGCACCACGTAGGCACCGCCGGGTACGCCGTAGAAACCCAGGGTCTGACCGAAGTCTTCGCTCTGGCGCGGCAGGCCCATGGCGGTGGCCGGGTCCCACAGGCCGGCGATGCCGATGGTGGTGTTGACCAGCAGGCGCCCGGTGGTCTCCAGGGAGCGATGGCCCTTGAGTTGCAGCAGGCTGTTCAACAGGTTGGGCACGTCGCCCAGGTTGTTGAAGAAATTGCTCACGCCGGTGCGCAGGAAGCTTGGGGTGACGTAGCGGTAACCGTCCACCACCGGCAGGAACACCCACTGGTCGAAGCGATAGTTGAAGTGATACACGCGGCGGTTCCACGACTCCAGCGGGTCATAGACGTTGAGCGCGGTCAACGACGAGCGCTCGAATTCACGCTGGTCCAGGCCTGCGTTGAACTTGAGTTTGGTCAACGGTTCCTTGAAACCGTCGGCGTCGACCTTGACCGGTTCGTGGGCCTTGCTGTTGTCGGCATTGGCCACGCCTGCGCACATCAGTGCGGCAAGCAGCAGAAGATATTTAGCCACGGAAGAACTCCAGCATGGCGTCGGCGTTGACGCGGTAATTGAGGTTGCCGCAGTGGCCGCCCAGCGGGTAGACGGTCAAGCGATCGCCGAAGGTTTTACGCAGGAAACCCAGGTCGCCCGGGCCGAGGATTACGTCGTCGGCATTGTGCATCACGGCGATCTTCGGGCTGGCGTGCAGGTAATCCTTGAGCGCATACAGGCTCACCTGGTCCACCAGTTGCAGCAGACTGCCGCCATCGGAACGGGCGCGCCACATCGGGATCACCTGTTCGGTGAGGTAGCAGTCGAAATCGCACTGCAGGGCACGCTTGAGGAACGGCGTGAGGCTGGTACCTTCGGTGATCGGGTACTTCGGCGGAATGATCAGGCCGCGGCGGTTGATCAGGTCCGAGGTAAAGGCGATGTCGGCGGCCGAGAAGCGGAACGAGGTGCCGATCAGCATGGCCATCTGTTCGTTGGTCAGGTGCTGCTTGGACTGCTGGAAGTCATAGAGCAGGGCGTCATTGAGGTCAATGTAGCCCTTTTGCTGGAAGTAGCGGGTCAGCTTGCTCAACACCAGTTCATAAAAGGTGGTGGTGTTGTTGATGCCCTTGACCTCGGTCTGGACCAGCTTGTCGAGGTTGGTGATCGAGGTGTAGAGGTTGACCGGCGGGTTGAGCAGCAGCACTTTCTTGAAGTTGAAGCTGCGACGGGTTTCGTCGAGCTTGCTGACAAAGGCTGCATCCAGGGCGCCCAGGCTGTAGCCGGTGAGGTAGAAGTCAGTCACCGGCAACGAAGCGTTCTGCGCACGCACGGCCTGCATCACCCGGTACATGTCTTCGGCGTCTTCCTGGGTGATACCCGGGGTGGCGAAGCGTGAAGCGGCGCTGATGAAGTCGAAGCTGGTCGGCGATGACAACTGCACCACGTGGTAACCGGCCTGGTAATACAGCTTTTTCAGGTATTCGTTGATGCTGCTGTCGAAGCGCGCACCGGTGCCGGCGATCAGAAAGATCAGCGGCGCGGCGCGGTCCTGCTTGGCGATGCGGTAGGTGAGCTTCTTCACCGCCCAGAAGTTGTCCGGCAGGCTGAACTCGCGCTCGGGGCGCATGTTCAAGGTGTAATCGGATTGATTGATCTCCTCGTCAGTCGGCAAGGTGGGCCGAAGATCGGGCGGAGTGGTGGCGATGGTCGCTTCGAACGGGTTCGTCAAAGGGTAGCCATAGCTGGCCTGGTCGATATCGACGGCCAGTGCTGACGCACTCAAAAAAAGGCTGCCCAGCAAGGCAGCACAGCGCAAGGAACGGAGCATGACTTGATCCCTAAGAGGAAAGGTGCTGAATGAAATTCGCAGGCTATGACCACCGCGTTGCCACCGAAGTGCCAGCCCTCGGCACGAAAATTCGGAAAAAAGCGTCGAAATCGGAGTAATAGCTGGCAGACGATACACTTTGCCACGCATTGATGAACAGATATCTGCGTAGACACCTTGCTAACGGCCGCTGTGGGATTAAGCTGAGCGCCGTTTTTGCCTATCGGAGTGCCTTATGTCCCGTCGCTTGCCATTGATCCTGCTGCTTATTGCCCTGCCGTTGTGGTTGGCGGCCAGTTATGCCGCGCGGTACGGCTTCATGGAGGACGGGCAGTGGGTCGGCATTTGTGCTGATGAAGCCAGCCGCTGGGAATGCCAGGTGCGTTCGAACCTGGGGTTGATGATTCATTTCAAGGTGCTGGGTTGGGCGGCGTTGATCACGTCGGTGCTGGGGTTTTGCGTGCCGGGCCGTGCGGGCTGGGGCCTGGCGGTGTTGGGGTTGGTGTTCGGGGTGCCGGCGCTGGCGTTGTACAACACCACGTTTGCGGTGTTTGCGGTGGTGATTGCGGGGTTGCGGTTGGTGAGGAAGCCGCGCGTCGCCTGATAGATCGCTATCGGGGGCAAGTCGAACCGTCGCACCGCCCCTCCCACACTTGATTGGATTCACACATTTCTATTTGTGAATACGGTCAAATGTGGGAGGGGGCTTGCCCCCGATGGCGGTGTTAAGCCTTGCGCACCCGCAAGCAACGCCACAAGGCTGCAACCATAAGCAGGCTCACCACCGCCCAACCCCAGGCCTGCTGATTCAGCACACCTTCACGGTACAATTGCGGTGCAATGCCGGCACCGATGATAAAGGTCAGCAGCGCCATCTCCCGACGCGGCCCGCTCACCGGGCGCACCAGGTACACCAGGGCCGGCAGCACCAGCGCCGCGCTTGGAAAGCTGCGATAACGCGGATCGAACACCAGCGCCAGCATCATCACAGCGCCAGCAAACCCGGCGATTGCCACCAGCCACCCGGCGCGTTGCTCCAGCCAGTTGAAGGCTCGCTCACGCCACCCATCACGCACGCTGAGCGCCAGGGCGGAGTGAGCGAGTACCAGCAGGTTCAACACCAGCAGCAAGCCGGCCCATACCCATTCATCAGCAAAGCGTGCGGTAACGCGGGTCAGTTCAGCCCAGGTGCCGATGGAACATGCGGCAACCGCGCCCAGTAAAGGCAGGGCAATGGCCGTACGAACTGTCCGAACCCGTCCACCGAACACCAATGTCCCCAACAGAATCATCCCGCCGACGCCCAGCCACAGCAGCCAGTACGGCACATTGGTCACGGGGCCTGCGAGGACGCCCTTATCCTGTCGGTCTGCATCGAACAGCCCCCAATAGCCGCCCACCGCACCTTCACTGGCGCGCTTCCACGGCTGGTCAAAGGCTTCAATCAGGTTGTAGCGCCAGCCGTTGGCTTCGGCCATGGCGACAAAACCGCGCATGAACCTGGCTTCGTTGACCCGGCTCGGCACGGCGGTTTCGCGCTGGCGTCCCTCACTGGGCCAGCCGGTTTCGCCGATCAGAATGTCCTTGGGCGCGAACTTGTGGCCGAAAGTCTGGCGGACATCGCCTACGTGCTTGAGCGCCTGGTCGATGCCGGACGGCTCATCTTCCCAGTACGGCAGCAGGTGGATGGTCAGGAAGTCCACCGCCGGAGCGATTTTCGGGTGCTGCAGCCAGAACTCCCACACATCGGCGTAGGTGACCGGCTGCTTGATCTGGCGTTTGACCGTCTGGATCAGCGTCACCAGCTGCCTGGCGGTGACTTCCTTGCGCAGCAGCGCTTCGTTGCCGACGATGACCGAGGTCACCACGTCCGGGTTGGCATTGGCAGCGGCGATCAACTCGTCGATTTCCTTTTGAGTCGCCACCGGGTCGCTGCTCACCCAGGCCCCGGCCATCACCTTCAGCCCATGCTTGCGCGCCATCTGCGGCAAAGCTTCCAGGCCGGTCATGGAATACGTGCGAATGCATTCAAAGCGGGTGGCCAGCAGGGCCAGGTCGGCGTCCATGCGTTCGGGACGCAGCTGGAAAGGCTGGTCGAACGGCGATTGGTCCTTGTCAAAGGGCGTATAGGACGCACATTGCAGCTTGTGGCTGGCGCTCGCCACATCCGGCAGCACCACCGGCCGGCCGAGGCCGTACCAGTAGCCGACAAGGGCGAGCACACCCAGGATCAAGGCAAGAAAATAGGGCTGGGCAGGAAAGCGGGCAGTCGCGGGCATGGTCGGCTTATCTGGGAGAGCAAAGGCGCGCATCTTACCCGGATTTGGCGTTTGCCAGTGCGGCTGCATAATTTTGACATGCAAACTTCGGGCGGGATTCTGACGATAACGCTTGCAAAACACCCTGCTGGCGATGTGATGTCGTTTCTTGCTCAACCAAGGTCGCTGACAGAGCAGGGCAAAGGCCTACGCAGGTTGATGATAAAACTGTCAGTACTCCACTGATGCCTCAGCAACCGGATCGATGCGCGTGAAGGGGGCGCGGTGCACCGTATAACAACAGGTTGACGTCGCTCGGCATTCGTCGGGCGCAGCACTTTCGGGGAAGTAATATGAAGATGCGACGACTCTTGGGCGCAGCTGCCACGCTGGTAGTTGCGATGGGCTCCACACTGGCCAGTGCCGACAGCAAAACCCTGAGCATCGGCTATGTGGATGGCTGGTCCGACAGCGTGGCCACCACCCATGTGGCTGCTGAAGTGATCAAGCAAAAGCTCGGCTATGACGTGAAACTGCAGGCGGTCGCCACCGGGATCATGTGGCAGGGCGTGGCCACCGGCAAGCTCGACGCCATGCTGTCCGCCTGGCTGCCGGTGACCCATGGCGAATACTGGACCAAGAACAAGGACAAGGTGGTCGACTACGGCCCCAACTTCAAGGATGCAAAAATTGGCTTGATCGTGCCGGAGTACGTCAAGGCCAAGTCCATCGAAGACCTCAAGACCGACACCACCTTCAAGAACAAGATCGTCGGTATCGACGCCGGCTCAGGCGTGATGCTCAAGACCGACGAGGCCATCAAGCAATACGGGCTCGACTACAAACTGCAAGCCAGCTCGGGCGCCGCAATGATCGCCGAGTTGACCCGTGCCGAAGACAAGCAGGACTCCATCGCGGTCACCGGTTGGGTGCCGCACTGGATGTTCGCCAAGTGGAAACTGCGTTTCCTGGACGATCCAAAAGGGATCTATGGCGCTGCTGAAACCGTCAACAGCATCGGCAGCAAGGGCCTGGAGAAGAAAGCGCCGGAAGTCGCAGCCTTCCTGAAGAAATTCCAGTGGGCCTCCAAGGATGAAATCGGCGAGGTCATGCTGGCCATCCAGGAAGGCGCCAAGCCGGATGCCGCAGCCAAGGATTGGGTAGCCAAGCACCCGGAACGCGTGGCCGAGTGGACCGCTAAATAACAAACCCTGATAAAACCCCTGTGGGAGGGGGCTTGCCCCCGATTGCGGTGTGTCAGTCGTTGATGATCTGACAGGTCTATCGCTATCGGGGGCAAGCCCCCTCCCACATTATTTCGTCACCCGCAAATGTTTCTGCGCTCTCACAAACCCTCGCTACACTCGATCTACTACTAAGGTCGTCTGGAACCCTTTCCACAGCCGCATACAGTGGATACGTTCCAATAATAAAAAAGCTGTGCTGCGAGGATAAAAACAATGAACGACAGCATTTACCTCTCGATTCAAAACAGCCCGCGTTTCAAGGAGCTGGTGAAAAAAAGAGAAAGGTTCGCCTGGATTCTCTCGGCGATCATGCTAGGGCTTTACTCCGGCTTCATCCTGTTGATCGCCTACGGGCCGCAAGTGCTGGGTGCCAAGCTGAGCCCCGGTTCATCCATCACCTGGGGCATCCCCATCGGGGTCGGGCTGATTGTCTCGGCCTTCATCCTCACCGGCATCTATGTACGGCGCGCCAATGGCGAATTCGACGACCTGAACAATGCGATTCTCAAGGAGGCTGCGCAATGATCCGTCGTCTATTGGCTGTATTCGGCGCTTCAGTCTTTGCGCCCGCCGTCTGGGCGGCCGATGCATTGACCGGTGAAGTGCACAAGCAACCGCTGAATATTGCAGCGATCCTGATGTTCGTGGCCTTTGTCGGCGCGACGTTGTGCATCACCTACTGGGCCTCCAAGCGCAACAACTCGGCGGCCGACTACTATGCGGCCGGCGGCAAGATCACCGGTTTCCAGAACGGCCTGGCGATTGCCGGCGACTATATGTCGGCGGCGTCCTTCCTGGGGATTTCCGCACTGGTGTTCACCTCCGGCTATGACGGCCTGATCTACTCGATCGGCTTCCTGGTGGGCTGGCCGATCATTCTGTTCCTGATCGCCGAGCGCCTGCGTAACCTGGGCAAGTACACCTTTGCCGACGTGGCGTCCTATCGCCTTGGGCAAACCCAGATCCGCAGCCTGTCGGCCTGTGGCTCGCTGGTGGTGGTAGCGTTCTACCTGATCGCGCAGATGGTCGGCGCGGGCAAGTTGATCCAGCTGCTGTTCGGCCTCGATTACCATGTTGCGGTGATCCTGGTGGGCATCCTGATGTGCCTCTATGTGTTGTTCGGCGGCATGCTGGCGACCACCTGGGTGCAAATCATCAAGGCAGTGTTGCTGCTGTCCGGTGCCTCGTTCATGGCGCTGATGGTGATGAAGCACGTCAACTTCGATTTCAACATGCTGTTCTCCGAGGCGATCAAGGTTCACCCCAAAGGTGAAGCGATCATGAGCCCCGGCGGCCTGGTGAAAGATCCGATCTCGGCGTTCTCCCTGGGCCTTGCATTAATGTTCGGTACTGCGGGCCTGCCGCACATCCTGATGCGCTTTTTCACCGTGAGCGACGCCAAGGAAGCGCGTAAGAGCGTGCTGTATGCCACCGGCTTCATCGGCTACTTCTATATCCTGACGTTCATCATCGGCTTTGGCGCGATCCTGCTGGTCAGCACCAACCCGGCGTTCAAGGACGCAGCAGGCGCCTTGCTCGGCGGCAACAACATGGCGGCGGTGCACCTGGCCAACGCGGTGGGCGGCAGTATCTTCCTGGGCTTCATCTCGGCCGTGGCCTTTGCCACCATCCTTGCAGTGGTTGCCGGCTTGACGCTCGCAGGTGCTTCGGCGGTGTCCCACGACCTGTATGCCAGTGTGATCAAGAAAGGCAAGGCCAACGAGAAGGACGAGATTCGCGTGTCGAAGATCACCACCATCGCCCTGGCGGTGTTGGCTATCGGCCTGGGGATCCTGTTCGAAAGCCAGAACATCGCGTTCATGGTCGGCCTGGCGTTCTCGATTGCCGCCAGCTGTAACTTCCCGGTATTGCTGCTTTCCATGTACTGGAAAAACCTCACCACCCGTGGCGCCATGATTGGCGGCTGGCTGGGCCTGATCAGTGCCGTTGGCCTGATGATCCTGGGTCCGACCATCTGGGTTTCGATCCTGCACCATGAAAAAGCCATCTTCCCGTACGAGTACCCTGCGCTGTTCTCGATGATCATCGCATTCGTGGGTATCTGGTTTTTCTCCATCACCGACAAATCGGCGGCGGCGGAGAAAGAGCGTGCGCTGTACTTCCCGCAGTTTGTGCGTTCGCAGACTGGCCTGGGGGCGAGTGGGGCGGTTAACCACTAAGCTTTTCACTGCATAGAGAAATGCCCCGGTCGAAAGGCTGGGGTATTTTTTTTGCCTGGAGATTTGTGGTGCCTGGTCTGGCCTCATCGGGGGCAAGCCCCCTCCCACATTTGACTGTATTCACACGTTCAGATGTGTGAACCCAATCCAGTGTGGGAGGGGGCTTGCCCCCGATGAGGCCAGCTCAGGCGACACAAATAAAAACGGCCTCCGCTAAGGGAGGCCGTTCTCAGTACAGCTTGCAGCCAAATGCCTACTTGCGATCTTCCAACTTGGTGATGTCACGCGACTCGTAGCCGGTGTACAACTGGCGCGGACGGCCAATCTTGTACGGGCTCGAGAGCATTTCCTTCCAGTGGGAGATCCAGCCCACGGTCCGCGCCAGGGCGAAGATTACGGTGAACATGCTGGTTGGAATGCCGATCGCCTTGAGGATGATCCCCGAGTAGAAGTCGACGTTCGGGTACAGCGAGCGTTCGATGAAGTACGGGTCGGTCAGGGCGATCTCTTCCAGGCGCATGGCCAGTTCGAGTTGCGGATCGTTCTTGATGCCCAGTTCCTTCAATACTTCGTCGCAGGTCTGCTTCATGACGGTGGCGCGCGGGTCGCGGTTCTTGTACACCCGGTGACCGAAGCCCATCAACTTGAACGGGTCGTTCTTGTCCTTGGCCTTGGCGATGAATGTGTCGATGTTCGAGACATCGCCGATTTCATCGAGCATGGTCAATACGGCTTCGTTCGCACCGCCGTGGGCAGGGCCCCACAGTGCGGCGATACCGGCGGCGATACAGGCGAACGGGTTGGCACCCGAAGAGCCGGCCAGACGTACGGTAGAGGTGGAGGCGTTCTGTTCGTGGTCGGCGTGGAGGATAAAAATCCGGTCCATGGCCTTGGCGAGCACCGGGCTGATCGGTTTGATCTCGCACGGCGTGTTGAACATCATGTGCAGGAAGTTTTCCGCGTACGTAAGGTCGTTGCGCGGGTACATCATGGGCTGACCCATGGAGTACTTGTAAACCATTGCGGCCAGGGTCGGCATCTTGGCAACCAGGCGGATCGCGGAAATTTCGCGATGCTGCGGGTTATTGATGTCCAGGGAGTCGTGATAGAAGGCCGACAGGGCGCCGACCACGCCGCACATGACGGCCATCGGATGGGCGTCGCGACGGAAGCCGTTGAAAAAGGTCTTCAACTGCTCGTGAACCATGGTGTGGTTCTTCACGGTGCTGACGAACTGGGCTTTCTGCTCGGCTGTCGGCAATTCGCCATTTAGCAGCAGGTAGCAGGTTTCCAGGTAGTCCGACTGTTCAGCGAGTTGCTCGATCGGGTAGCCGCGGTGAAGCAGAATGCCATTGTCGCCATCGATATAGGTGATCTTCGACTCGCAAGAGGCGGTCGACATGAAGCCTGGGTCGAAAGTGAAACGGCCCGTGGCCGTCAGGCCCCGTACGTCGATAACATCGGGACCAACGGTGCCGGTTAAAATGGGCAGCTCGACGGGGGCTGCGCCCTCGATGATCAACTGCGCTTTTTTGTCAGCCATGTGGCCTCCTATTTATGCTTCAAATCATCAGACAGACCCCCCACGCAGGGCCCGCACCACTATAGTGAGATAAATCCAGATGTCAATTTGCCTAAAGTCTTGCTCCAGAAGGCTTTAACCGTACTTTTTCGTCGAAATTGCCTGCCATTTACGCCTTTTATCCCGTCAGCGCAATCAGCTATTAGGGTGAGGTGTGCGCGTTGTCATTAGTAACCTAACTGTCTATACTCGGCCACCGACCGCCAAGGGCTTTTGGGCTTGCTTTCATTGGGGGTCGCACTCCCTGGGTGGTGCTTACCTGACCAGTCGCACTCCCCAACAACTTTGCCCTGATTGTTAGGGGCTCTTCAGTGTGAAAAAAAGCCGTGAATAGCCAACGACCTGTAAACCTAGACCTAAGGACCATCAAACTCCCCATCACCGGCGTTACGTCGTTCCTGCACCGTGTTTCCGGCATCATTCTGTTCCTGGGCCTGGGCATCATGCTTTATGCATTGAGCAAATCCCTGGGTTCCGAGGAAGGTTTTGCCGAGGTGAAGGCAACCTTGACCAGCCCGCTGGCCAAGTTCGTAGCATGGGGCCTCCTGTCCGCTCTGCTGTATCACCTGGTAGCCGGCGTGCGCCACTTGATCATGGACATGGGCATCGGTGAGACGCTGGAAGGCGGCCGCCTGGGCTCGAAAATCATCATCGCCATTTCCGTGGTGCTGATCGTTCTGGCAGGAGTTTGGATATGGTAACCAGCGTAACGAATCTGTCGCGTTCGGGCCTCTATGACTGGATGGCACAGCGTGTGTCTGCGGTCGTTCTCGCGGCTTATTTCATTTTCCTGATCGGATACCTCGTCGCAAACCCGGGTATCGGCTATGAGCAATGGCATGGCCTGTTCGCCCACAATGCGATGCGAATCTTCAGCCTGCTGGCCCTTGTAGCCCTGGGCGCTCACGCCTGGGTCGGCATGTGGACCATCGCGACCGACTACCTGACGCCAATGGCGCTGGGCAAGTCCGCGACCGCAGTCCGTTTCCTCTTCCAGGCAGTATGCGGCATCGCGATGTTCGCTTACTTCGTCTGGGGTGTGCAGATTCTTTGGGGTATCTGATTCATGGCTAACATTCCAACTATTTCCTTCGACGCCATCATTATTGGTGGCGGCGGTGCCGGCATGCGCGCTGCGCTGCAGCTGGCCCAGGGCGGTCACAAGACTGCCGTGATCACCAAGGTGTTCCCGACGCGTTCGCACACCGTATCGGCCCAGGGTGGCATCACCTGCGCCATCGCCTCCGCCGATCCGAACGATGACTGGCGCTGGCACATGTACGATACCGTCAAGGGTTCCGACTACATCGGTGACCAGGACGCTATCGAATACATGTGTCAGGAAGGCCCGGCAGCGGTGTTCGAGCTGGACCACATGGGTCTGCCGTTCTCCCGCACCGAGCAAGGCCGTATCTATCAGCGTCCATTCGGCGGCCAGTCGAAGGATTACGGCAAAGGCGGGCAGGCTGCCCGTACCTGCGCTGCATCCGACCGTACCGGTCACGCGCTGCTGCACACCCTTTATCAGGGCAACCTGAAAGCCGGTACCACGTTCCTGAACGAGTACTACGCTGTCGATCTGGTGAAGAACGGCAAGGGCGAGTTCGTCGGTGTGATCGCCATCTGCATCGAAACCGGTGAAACTACCTACATTCGTGCCAAGGCTACCGTGCTGGCGACCGGCGGTGCAGGCCGTATCTACGCGTCCACCACCAACGCCCTGATCAACACCGGTGACGGCGTCGGCATGGCCCTGCGTGCAGGCGTGCCGGTACAGGACATCGAAATGTGGCAGTTCCACCCCACCGGCATCGCCGGTGCCGGTGTACTGGTTACAGAAGGTTGCCGTGGTGAAGGTGGTTACCTGATCAACAAGCACGGCGAGCGTTTCATGGAGCGTTATGCGCCGAACGCGAAAGACCTTGCCGGTCGTGACGTTGTGGCTCGCTCGATGGTTAAAGAAATCATCGCCGGCAACGGCTGTGGGCCGAACGGCGACCACGTACTGCTCAAACTCGATCACCTGGGCGAAGAAGTGCTGCACAGCCGTCTTCCAGGTATCTGCGAGCTGTCCAAGACCTTTGCTCACGTTGACCCGGTGGTTGCTCCGGTTCCGGTGGTTCCGACCTGCCACTATATGATGGGCGGCGTGCCGACCAACATTCACGGCCAGGCGATCACTCAGAATGCCGAAGGCGTGGACGAAATCATTCACGGCTTGTTTGCGGTAGGCGAAGTGGCTTGCGTATCGGTTCACGGTGCCAACCGTCTGGGCGGCAACTCGCTGCTCGATCTGGTGGTATTCGGCCGCGCTGCCGGCCTGCACCTGGAAAAAGCCCTGACCGACGGCATCGAATACGATGACGCCACCGACGCCAACATCGAAGCTGCGCTGGCGCGTCTGAACGCTCTGAACGAGCGCACTGATGGCGAAGACGTGGCAACCCTGCGTCGCGAGCTGCAAAGCTGCATGCAGAACTACTTCGGTGTGTTCCGTACCGGCGAATACATGCAAAAGGGTATCGCCCAGCTGGCCGACCTGCGCACGCGCATCGGCAACGTCAAGATCAACGACAAGAGCCAGGCGTTCAACACCGCTCGTATCGAAGCCCTTGAGCTGCAAAACCTGCTGGAAGTGGCTGAAGCGACGGCGATCGCCGCCGAGGTTCGCAAGGAGTCCCGTGGTGCCCACGCCCGTGAAGACTTTGAAGACCGCGACGACGAGAACTGGTTGTGCCATACCCTGTACTTCCCGGGTGACAAGCGCGTGACCAAGCGTGCCGTGAACTTCTCGCCGAAGACGGTGCCGACGTTTGAACCGAAGATTCGGACTTACTAAGGGTGGCTGCCATGTTGAAAGTCAGTGTTTATCGCTACAACCCTGATCAGGACGCCGCGCCGTTCATGCAGGAATTCCAGGTCGATACCGGCGGTAAAGACCTGATGGTGCTGGATGTACTGGCACTGATCAAAGAGCAGGACGAAGGTTTTTCCTATCGTCGCTCTTGCCGCGAAGGTGTGTGCGGTTCCGACGGCATGAACATCAACGGCAAGAACGGCCTGGCGTGCATCACGCCGCTGTCGGCCGTGGTCAAGGGCAACAAGCTGATCGTTCGTCCACTGCCAGGTTTGCCGGTTATCCGTGACCTGGTCGTCGATATGAGCATCTTCTACAAGCAATACGAGAAAGTTAAGCCGTTCCTGCAGAACGACACGCCGGCTCCGGCCATCGAGCGTCTGCAGTCCCCGGAAGAGCGCGAAAAACTCGACGGCCTGTACGAGTGCATCCTGTGCGCTTGCTGCTCGACGTCGTGCCCGTCCTTCTGGTGGAACCCGGACAAGTTCCTGGGCCCTGCTGCGCTGCTGCAAGCCTATCGCTTCCTGGCAGACAGCCGTGACACCAAGACGTCCGAGCGTCTGGCTTCACTGGATGACCCATTCAGCGTATTCCGCTGCCGCGGGATCATGAACTGCGTCAACGTATGTCCTAAAGGCCTGAACCCGACTAAGGCCATTGGTCACATCCGTAACATGCTGCTGCAGAGCGGCGTGTAACTGACGTTGCAGTAAAAGCAGGACCGTTGTGCCCGTAAATGCTGCGGCGCAGGCTTCAACCGGCGCCGTAGTTTTAACTTGAGCAGCGACTTACAAAGCCGCGGCTCTTATTTTGAAGAAATGAGACAAGCAGGGGCATTCGGGTTGGTACCCGAACTATCAGCGTGATCCTAGTGGCTTGTTCTGGTCGCTGCACTTGGCCTTTTGCAAGCAGACTCGGTGTTTTCGCCGGTGGTGTCCCCAAATCGAGGGTGACCAAGCATGCAAGAAAGCGTGATGCAGCGCATGTGGAACAGCGGCTATCTTTCAGGTGGTAACGCTGCCTATGTGGAAGAGCTTTATGAGCTCTACCTGCACGACCCTAACGCTGTGCCAGAAGAATGGCGCACCAAATTTCAGACGTTGTCTTCAGACGGCAACGCTGCCACCGATGTATCGCATGCTGCGATTCGCGATCATTTCGTGCTGCTGGCAAAGAACCAGCGCCGCGCCCAGCCGGTTTCCGCCGGTAGCGTGAGCAGTGAGCACGAGAAGAAGCAAGTTGAAGTACTGCGACTGATCCAGGCTTACCGGATGCGCGGCCACCAGGCGGCCCAGCTTGACCCGCTGGGGCTCTGGCAGCGTCCTGCACCTGCTGACCTGTCGATCAATCATTACGGCTTGACCAATGCCGATCTTGATACGACCTTCCGTGCCGGCGACCTGTTCATCGGCAAAGAGGAAGCGAGCCTACGCGAAATTCACGAAGCGTTGCAGCAGACATATTGCCGCACCATCGGCGCTGAGTTCACGCACATCACCGATTCCGAGCAGCGTCAGTGGTTCCAGCATCGCCTGGAAGGCGTGCGTGGCCGTCCGGTATTGTCCGCCGAGGTGCGCAGCCACCTGCTTGAGCGCGTGACCGCCGCTGAAGGTCTCGAAAAATACCTGGGTACCAAATACCCGGGCACCAAGCGTTTTGGCCTGGAAGGCGGCGAAAGCCTGATTCCGATGCTCGACGAACTGATCCAGCGTTCCGGTTCCTACGGCACCAAGGAAGTCGTGATCGGCATGGCCCACCGTGGTCGCCTGAACGTGTTGGTCAACACCTTCGGCAAGAACCCGCGCGAGCTGTTCGACGAGTTCGAAGGCAAGAAGAAGGTCGAGCTGGGTTCCGGCGACGTCAAGTATCACCAGGGCTTCTCGTCCAACGTGATGACCACCGGCGGTGAAGTTCACCTGGCCATGGCCTTCAACCCATCCCACCTGGAAATCGTTTCTCCAGTGGTCGAGGGTTCGGTTCGTGCTCGCCAGGATCGTCGCAACGACACCACCGGTGAAAAGGTTCTGCCGATTTCCATCCACGGTGACGCGGCGTTCGCCGGTCAGGGCGTGGTCCTGGAAACATTCCAGATGTCGCAGACTCGCGGCTTCAAGACCGGCGGCACCGTTCACATCGTTATCAACAACCAGGTCGGCTTCACCATCAGCAACCCGCTGGATGCGCGCTCCACCGAGTACGCCACCGACGTTGCCAAGATGATCCAGGCGCCGATCCTGCATGTGAATGGCGATGATCCGGAAGCCGTACTGTTCGTGACCCAACTGGCTGTCGACTACCGCATGCAGTTCAAGCGTGACGTGGTGATCGACCTGGTGTGCTACCGCCGTCGCGGTCACAACGAAGCGGACGAGCCTAGCGGCACCCAGCCGTTGATGTACCAGCAGATCACCAAGCAGCGCACCACCCGTGAGCTGTACGCCGAAAGCCTGACCAAGGCCGGTGTGTTGGATGATGCGCGTGTGCAGGCAAAGATCGACGAATACCGCAATGCGCTGGATAACGGCCTGCATGTGGTGAAAAGCCTGGTCAAGGAGCCGAACAAAGAGCTGTTCGTTGACTGGCGTCCGTACCTGGGTCACACCTGGACCGCGCGCCATGACACCAGCTTTGACTTGAAGACCTTGCAGGAGTTGTCTGCCAAGTTGCTGGAAATCCCTGAAGGGTTCGTGGTTCAGCGCCAGGTGGCGAAGATCTACGAAGACCGTCAGAAGATGCAAGCCGGCGGCCTGCCGATCAACTGGGGTTACGCCGAAACCATGGCGTATGCGACCCTGGCGTTCGAAGGTCACCCGATCCGCATGACCGGCCAGGACATCGGCCGTGGTACGTTCTCGCACCGTCATGCGGTATTGCACAACCAGAAAGACGCGGGCACCTACATCCCGTTGCAGAACCTGTACGCAGGCCAGCCACGTTTCGACCTGTACGACTCGTTCCTGTCCGAGGAAGCCGTACTGGCGTTCGAATACGGCTATTCCACCACCACGCCTAACGCGCTGGTGATCTGGGAAGCCCAGTTCGGCGACTTCGCCAACGGTGCCCAGGTGGTTATCGACCAGTTCATCACCAGCGGCGAGCACAAGTGGGGCCGTCTGTGCGGTCTGACCATGTTGCTGCCACACGGTTATGAAGGTCAGGGCCCTGAGCACTCCTCGGCCCGTCTGGAGCGTTACCTGCAGCTGTGCGCCGAGCACAACATTCAGGTATGCGTGCCGACGACCCCGGCGCAGATTTACCACTTGCTGCGTCGCCAGGTGATTCGTCCGCTGCGCAAGCCGCTGGTCGTGCTGACTCCGAAATCGCTGTTGCGTCACAAACTGGCCGTTTCGACCCTGGAAGATCTGGCCGAAGGTTCGTTCCAGACCGTTATTCCGGAAATCGATACGCTGGACGCCGCCAAGGTCACTCGCCTGATCCTGTGCAGCGGCAAGGTCTATTACGATCTGCTGGAAAAACGCCGTGCCGAAGGCCGCGAAGACATCGCCATCGTGCGTATCGAGCAGCTTTATCCGTTCCCGGAAGATGACCTCATGGAGATCATCGCGCCTTACACCAACCTCACGAATGCAGTGTGGTGTCAGGAAGAACCGATGAACCAGGGCGCGTGGTACAGCAGCCAGCATCACCTGCGTCGCAGCATCGGCAACCACAACAGGTCCCTGGGCCTGGAGTACGCCGGTCGTGATGCGTCTGCTGCACCTGCCTGTGGTTATGCATCGATGCACGCCGAGCAGCAGGAAAAACTGCTGCAAGCTGCTTTCACTGTTTAACGCCTTCGCGCTGACTGAAACCGAATTTTAAGGACCTACAGATAATGGCTATCGAAATCAAAGCCCCGTCATTCCCGGAATCGGTTGCCGATGGCACCGTTGCCACCTGGCACAAGAAACCAGGCGAGGCCGTCAAGCGTGACGACCTGATCGTCGACATCGAAACTGACAAAGTCGTGCTGGAAGTGCTGGCCGAAGCCGACGGCGTGCTGGGCGCCATCGTGGCGGAAGAGGGCGCTACCGTTCTGTCGAACCAGGTACTGGGCTCGATCGAAGAGGGCAGCGCTGCTGCTCCTGCTCCTGCTGCCGCCGCACCGGCTGCTGCTTCCGCGCCTGCCGCCGCTCCGGCTGCGGGTGGCGAAGATCCGATCGCCGCACCGGCTGCGCGTCAGCTGGCTGATGAGAACGGTATCAACCTGGCGTCCATCAAGGGCACCGGTAAAGACGGCCGTGTCACCAAGGAAGACGTGGTGGCTGCAGTTGAAGCCAAGAAAAACGCTCCGGCGGCCGCGCCTGCCAAACCAGCCGCTCCTGCTGCCGCTGCGCCTGTGTTTGCCGCTGGCGACCGCACCGAGAAGCGCGTACCGATGACTCGTGTGCGTGCCACCGTGGCCAAGCGCCTGGTCGAAGCACAGTCAAACATGGCGATGCTGACCACCTTCAACGAAGTCGACATGACTGAAGTCATGGCGTTGCGTTCGAAGTACAAGGACCTCTTTGAGAAGAGCCATAACGGCGTGCGTTTGGGCTTCATGTCGTTCTTCGTGAAAGCGGCCACCGAAGCGCTGAAACGCTTCCCGGCAGTCAACGCTTCCATCGACGGCGCCGACATCGTCTACCATGGCTATGCAGACATCGGCGTTGCCGTGTCGAGCGACCGTGGCCTGGTGGTTCCGGTCCTGCGTAACGCCGAGCTGATGAGCCTGGCTGAAATCGAAGGCGGCATCGCCGGCTTCGGCAAGAAAGCCCGTGACGGCAAGCTGACCATCGACGAGATGACCGGCGGTACGTTCACCATCACTAACGGTGGTACCTTCGGTTCGATGATGTCGACGCCGATCGTCAACCCACCGCAAGCCGCGATCCTGGGCATGCACAACATCATCCAGCGTCCGATGGCCATCAACGGCCAGGTCGTGATCCGCCCAATGATGTACCTGGCACTGTCTTACGATCACCGCCTGATCGATGGTAAAGAAGCCGTGACGTTCCTGGTCACCATCAAGAACCTGCTGGAAGACCCGGCTCGTCTGCTGCTGGATATCTGATAAAGCGGCTTCAAGCTGCGAGCTGCAAGCTGTAAGGAAAATCAGCTTGGCTTGCAGCTTGACGCTTGAAGCTTGTCGCTGAATAGAGGATCTATTTTCATGACACAGAAATTTGACGTTGTAGTGATTGGTGCAGGCCCTGGCGGCTATGTTGCCGCCATCAAGGCCGCGCAACTGGGCCTCTCCACTGCTTGCATCGAAAAGTACACCGACAAGGAAGGCAAACTGGCGCTGGGCGGTACCTGCCTCAACGTCGGTTGCATTCCTTCCAAGGCACTGCTGGACAGTTCCTGGAAATTCCACGAAGCCCAGGATGGTTTCGCGATTCACGGCATCAACCATGCCGGCGTGACCATGGACGTGCCAGCGATGGTCGGCCGTAAAGCCAACATCGTCAAAGGCCTGACCTCCGGCGTTGCCACCTTGTTCAAGGCCAACGGCGTCACTTCCCTGCAGGGTCACGGCAAGCTGCTGGCCGGCAAGAAAGTTGAAATCACCAAGCCCGACGGCTCGGTTGAAGTCATCGAAGCCGAAAACGTGATCCTGGCACCCGGTTCGCGTCCAATCGACATTCCACCTGCTCCTGTTGATCAGAACGTGATCGTCGATTCGACCGGCGCCCTGGAATTCCAGGCCGTACCCAAGCGCCTGGGCGTGATCGGCGCCGGCGTCATCGGCCTGGAGCTGGGTTCGGTATGGTCCCGCCTGGGTTCGCAAGTGACCGTGCTCGAAGCCCTGGACACGTTCCTGCTGGCCGCCGACACCGCCGTGTCCAAGGAAGCCTACAAGACCCTGACCAAACAAGGTCTGGACATCAAGCTGGGCGCCCGTGTGACCGGTTCCAAGGTCAACGGCGAAGAAGTTGTCGTGACCTACACCGACAAGGAAGGCGAGCAGACCATCACTTTCGACAAGCTGATCGTAGCCGTTGGTCGCCGCCCCGTGACCACCGACCTGCTGGCCTCCGACAGCGGTGTGAGCATCGATGAGCGTGGTTTCATCCACGTTGACGATCACTGCGCAACCACCGTACCGGGCGTTTACGCAATCGGCGACGTGGTTCGTGGCATGATGCTGGCCCACAAGGCTTCCGAAGAAGGCATCATGGTTGTCGAGCGCATCAAGGGTCACAAGACCCAGATGAACTACGACCTGATTCCATCGGTAATCTACACCCACCCGGAAATCGCATGGGTCGGCAAGAACGAACAGCAGTTGAAAGCTGAAGGCGTTGAAGTTAACGTCGGCACCTTCCCGTTCGCCGCTTCTGGCCGTGCCATGGCAGCCAACGACACCGGTGGTTTTGTCAAAGTCATCGCTGATGCCAAGACTGACCGCGTATTGGGCGTCCACGTGATTGGCCCAAGCGCTGCAGAACTGGTTCAGCAAGGCGCTATCGGTATGGAATTCGGCACCAGTGCCGAGGACCTGGGCATGATGGTCTTCTCCCATCCGACCCTGTCCGAAGCGTTGCACGAAGCAGCGTTGGCGGTGAATGGCGGCGCCATCCACATCGCCAACCGCAAGAAGCGCTAAGCGAGATAATAAGAAACCACGGCGGAGTTGCCCGTCGTGAGCCTTGCGCGCAAGACTCACCGCGGAATATCCGCTGGACGCAGCCTTGCGCAGCTTTACGGGCCATAAGCCCCGCAGGTTGCGCAAGCAGCAGTCACAGGTGGCGCGGCACTCATAATGAGCGCAGCGCCGAATGCGCAGTACCTAACGAAGACGGTAAAAAGCATGAATCTTCACGAGTATCAGGGTAAGCAGCTGTTCGCTGAATACGGCCTGCCAGTTTCCAAGGGCTACGCAGTAGACACCCCGGAAGCAGCAGCAGAAGCTTGCGACAAAATCGGCGGCAGCGAGTGGGTTGTCAAAGCCCAGGTCCACGCCGGTGGTCGCGGTAAAGCGGGCGGCGTTAAGCTGGTTCGCAGCAAAGAAGACGCCAAGGCCTTCGCACAGCAGTGGCTGGGCAAGCGTCTGGTGACTTACCAGACTGATGCCAATGGCCAGCCAGTCACCAAGATCCTGGTTGAATCGTGCACTGATATCGCTAAAGAGCTGTACCTGGGCGCTGTCGTTGACCGTTCGAGCCGTCGCATCGTGTTCATGGCGTCCACCGAAGGTGGCGTGGACATCGAGAAAATCGCTCACGAAACCCCGGAAAAAATTCTGAAGGCCACTATCGATCCACTGGTCGGCGCTCAGCCATTCCAGGGTCGCGAGCTGGCTTTCCAACTGGGTCTGGAAGGCAAGCAAGTTGCCCAGTTCGCCAAGATCTTCGTCGGTCTGGCCAAACTGTTCCAGGATCACGATCTGGCCCTGCTGGAAGTGAACCCGCTGGTGATCAAGGCTGATGGCGATCTGCATTGCCTCGATGCCAAGATCAACATCGACGCCAACGCCATGTACCGTCAGCCCAAGCTGAAGACTTTCCACGATCCGTCGCAAGACGATCCGCGCGAAGCGCACGCTGCCAAGTTCGAACTGAACTACGTAGCCCTGGAAGGTAACATCGGCTGCATGGTCAACGGTGCCGGCCTGGCCATGGGTACCATGGACATCGTCAACCTGCATGGCGGCAAACCAGCCAACTTCCTCGACGTAGGTGGTGGCGCTACCAAGGAACGCGTTACCGAAGCGTTCAAGATCATCCTGTCCGACTCAAACGTCGCCGCAGTACTGGTCAACATCTTCGGCGGCATCGTTCGTTGCGACATGATTGCCGAAGGCATCATCGGTGCAGTGAAAGAAGTCGGCGTTAAAATCCCGGTTGTTGTTCGCCTTGAAGGTAACAACGCTGAACTGGGCGCTAAAGTACTGGCAGAAAGCGGTTTGAACATCATCGCGGCTACCAGCCTGACCGACGCTGCTCAACAAGTTGTCAAAGCTGCGGAGGGCAAATAATGAGCGTCCTGATCAATAAAGACACCAAAGTTATCTGCCAGGGTATTACCGGTTCGCAAGGTAGTTTCCACACCCAGCAAGCCATCGAGTATGGCACCCAGATGGTTGGCGGCGTAACGCCGGGCAAAGGCGGCACCGAGCACCTGGGCCTGCCAGTGTTCAACACCGTGAAAGAAGCGGTAGAAGCCACTGGCGCCACTGCCAGCGTGATCTACGTTCCGGCTCCTTTCTGCAAGGACTCGATCCTGGAAGCTGCCTTTGGCGGCATCAAGCTGATCGTGTGCATCACCGAAGGCATTCCTACCCTGGACATGCTGGACGCTAAAGTGAAGTGCGACGAGCTGGGTGTAGTCCTGATCGGCCCTAACTGCCCAGGCGTGATCACTCCAGGCGAATGCAAGATCGGCATCATGCCCGGTCACATTCACTTGCCAGGCAAAGTCGGTATCGTTTCCCGTTCCGGCACCCTGACCTACGAAGCTGTGAAGCAGACCACTGACGCCGGTTTCGGTCAGTCGACTTGCGTCGGCATCGGTGGTGACCCGATCCCGGGCTCCAACTTCATCGACATCCTGAAGCTGTTCCAGGAAGACCCGAAGACCGAAGCGATCGTGATGATCGGCGAGATCGGCGGTTCGGCTGAAGAAGAAGCGGCTGCCTACATCAAGGCACACGTGACCAAGCCGGTTGTTTCCTACATCGCTGGTGTGACTGCCCCTGCGGGCAAGCGCATGGGCCATGCTGGCGCAATCATCTCCGGTGGCAAGGGTACTGCAGACGAGAAGTTTGCTGCTCTGGAAGACGCAGGCGTTAAAACCGTGCGTTCGCTGGCAGACATCGGCAAGGCTTTGTCCGAGCTGACCGGCTGGGCTGTCAAGTAAGCCTCGCGCTTAGCTGACGCTTCATCCACACAAAGGCCACCTTCGGGTGGCCTTTGTGCATTCTGGGCTCAGCAACGTATCTGAGGTTGGTGGAGATCCAAATGTGGGAGGGGGCTTGCCCCCGATTGCGGGGTGTCAGTCATGATGATGTGACTGAACCCCCGCTATCGGGGGCAAGCCCCCTCCCACATTTTTGTGTATATCGGCCAAATTAAGTATGAAAACGCGACATATGAATGTCGCTTATCGGACAGTCCGCCCCGCAACAGTGCGTTTGTCAGCCTAATTCTGTACTCTGGCCGCCTCTTTATGCGCCCGTATCCCAAAAGGAAGCGGCTCGCCAGACCGGTCGGTCCCCATAAGGGCCGGCAGTATTTCCCTCATCCACAGGGAATCCCCCTCTAAATTCCGATTCAGTAGTGTGGTATTTCCTCAAATGAAAGTGTTGAAAAGCCAGGACATCCTGGCGTTGGGTTTTATGACGTTTGCCTTGTTCGTGGGCGCCGGCAATATCATCTTCCCGCCTATCGTTGGCTTGCAGTCCGGGCCTCACGTCTGGATGGCGGCCATAGGGTTCCTGATTACTGCAGTCGGCCTGCCAGTGGTCACCGTGATCGCGTTGGCCAAAGTCGGCGGCGGTATGGATGCGTTGAGCAGCCCGATCGGCAAGATCGCCGGCGGCCTGCTTGCGGCAGCGGCTTATCTGGCGGTAGGGCCGCTGTTTGCCACGCCGCGTACCGCGACCGTATCGTTCGAAGTGGGCCTGGCGCCGCTGACCGGCGAGAGCCCGCTGGCGCTGTTTCTCTACAGCTCGGTGTATTTCCTGGTGGTGTTCTTTGTCTCCCTGTATCCGGGGCGACTATTGGACACCGTAGGTCGCTTTCTCGCGCCGTTGAAAATTATCGCGTTGGCCATCCTCGGCGTTGCCGCGTTTGCGTTGCCGGCCGGTGAGGTCGGTGTCGCTACGCCTGAATATGTCGCGGCACCGTTCTCCCAAGGTTTTATCAATGGCTACCTGACCATGGATACCCTCGGCGCGCTGGTATTCGGCATCGTCATCGTTAACGCGATTCGCTCCCGTGGCGTCGAATCGCCGAAGCTGATCACGCGCTACGCGATCATTGCCGGGCTGATTGCCGGTGTGGGCCTGGCGCTGGTGTATGTCAGCCTGTTCCGTCTGGGCTCGGGCAGCCATGAAGTCGCCGCCGGGGCGGCCAATGGTGCCGCTGTATTGCACGCCTATGTGCAACATACTTTCGGCTCCTTGGGCAGCGGCTTCCTCGCCGTGCTGATTTCCCTGGCGTGCCTGGTTACCGCCGTGGGCCTGACCTGTGCCTGTGCCGAGTACTTCAGCAAAGTGCTGCCGCTGTCCTACAAGACCCTGGTGGTGATTCTGGCGCTGTTCTCGCTGTTCGTGTCCAATCTGGGCCTGACGAAGCTGATCGCCTTTTCGATCCCGGTACTCACCGCCATCTACCCACCGTGCATCGTGCTGGTGGCCTTGAGCTTCTGCAAAGGTTTCTGGCAGGAACAGGGCCGCATTGTCGGCCCTGTGATGCTGGTGTCGTTCATCTTCGGTTGCATCGATGCGCTCAAGGGCGCGGGACTGGCGGGTTGGATGCCTGCGCAGCTGGCCAACCTGCCGTTGAGCGAGCAAGGCCTGGCATGGCTGGTGCCGTCGGTGATGGTGCTGGTGGTGGCGGTGGTGGTTGATCGCATGCTGGGCAAGCGCAGCGAAGCCATCGCGTAATACCGGTTCAACGCATTACCGAAATGCCCCGTATCAATCGATACGGGGCATTTTTTATGCTTGAGAGGCCACAACCTTCTAAAGTTGAAATACTTAAAAAATGTGGAAGGGGCTGGCCCTAATGCCAGTCAGGTAGGAGCGAGCTTGCTCGCGAAAAACTCACAGCCACCGCGTTCATTCAGAAAGCACGCTTTATCGTTGACGTTTTTCGCGAGCAAGCTCGCTCCTACAGACGGCGAGCAGCAAGCAATCTGGGGCAAGCCCCCCTCCCACATTTTGAAAGCATTCAGTTATCCAACACCCTGTAAAAGGACCCGCATGTCGTTCGTCGAAACCAATCAAATCCACCTGCTCGCTGCCCTATGGTTCATCCTGTGTTGGGGCGGCTATACCCGTTACGCCACCTGGAAAGCCCGCGACACCGCCTGCCTGGCGAGCGTGTTGCATCTATATCGCGAAGACTGGATGCGCCGCATGCTGCTGCGTGATAACCGCATCGCCGACGCCAGCGTGATCGGTAACCTGGAGCGTAACGCCTCGTTCTTCGCCTCCAGCACGTTGATCATCCTCGCCGGTATCCTGACCGTGCTGGGTGCTTCGGAGCGGGCGGTTTCATTGCTGGCGGATATCCCGCTGGTACAGCAGGCCTCCCAGGGCATGTCGGAGATCAAGTTGCTGTGCCTGGCGCTGGTGTTCGTCTACGCATTCTTCACCTTCAGCTGGTGCATGCGCCAGTACAACTTCGCCGCAGTGCTGGTGGGCTCGGCACCGATGATCGGTGAGCGGCATGTCTCGGAGCAGGAGCGCAATGCATTTGCCTTGCGCGCGGCGCGGGTGATTTCGATGGCGGCCAACCAGTTCAACTTTGGCTTGAGGGCGTATTACTTCGGCATGACCATGCTGGCCTGGTTCGTCAGCCCCTGGTTGTTCATGTTGATGAGCAGCGCAGTGGTGTTAGTGCTTTATCGCCGTGAGTTTCACTCCGACGTATTACAGGTGATGGTGTATACCCCGACGGATATGCAAGCCACGGATCCTGCAAAAGATAGCGTGGCTTAAAACCGGGATAAAAACAGCAGACAAAGAAAAGCCCGCTCTATAAGCGGGCTATCTTTTACAGCGCTACAGCGTCACCTTGCAATTACTGCTTGGCAGGCTCAGCAGGTGCGGCAGGTGCAGCTTCTTTAGCGGCGGCAGCGTTCGATTCAGCCTGAGCTTTGGCAGCATCGGCGTTTTCTTTCGCAGCGTCGTTCACTTTATCCTGTGCTTTCGCCATATCTTGCTGAGCTTGCTCAGAATGTGCAGCGGCGTCTTGGGCTTTGTCTTCGGATTTCTTGTCGCAGGCAGCCAGACCGAGAGCAGCGGCCAGCATCATGGAAATAGCTAATGTCTTGCGCATGGGTGTTTCTCCTTATTGAAGATATCTACTGGCCTTTCGAACTCAAGGGGCCAGCATTAGTTCCTTTTGTTCCACAGATATATAAAGAATTTCGCCAGGAACTTTCCAAATTATTACCCATCCGGCCCATCCAGACTAATAAGAATTTAAAAATCATGAGCGAACCCCCCTTGTTAGACCGAGCTACCCGCTTTGTTTCGGCGCTTCGCCACTGCCAGGTACTGGGGATTACGGTCCATGCCGCGACGCAGGAGGGCATGACCCTGGTGTTGCCCTATGGCGCGCACATCGTGGGTGATCCCCGTACCCGCGCCCTCCACGGTGGCGCGCTGACGTCGTTGATGGACACTGCGTGCGGCATGGCGACTCTTTGCGTACTACCCGAATTCGAGGTCTGTCCCACCCTGGACTTGCGCATCGACTACATGCATCCCGCCGAACCGCATAAGCCGGTATATGGCTTCGCCCAATGCTACCGGGTTACCACCGATGTGATCTTCACCCGCGGCTTTGCCTATCAGGACGACCCGCAACAGCCCATTGCCCATGTGGTGGGCACATTCATGCGCATGGGCAAGCGTCTCGAGGGCACCCAGGGGCTGGGCAGCGCGATCAAGGGAGAGCAGGCATGACCCATCGATTCAAGACGCACCTGGAGCAAGCGCTTGAGCGCGGCGATTACGCGGCACTGCTCAATCTGGTGCCCTACGCAAAGCTGATTGGCGCCGAATGCACACGCTCGGGGGATGAGTTGCTGTTTCGCTTGCCGGCCAACAAGGACAATATTGGTAACCCTATATTGCCGGCACTGCATGGCGGAGTCATCGCCGGCTTCATGGAGCTGTCGGCGGCGTTGCATTTGCTCGTCTTCACCAAAGCCCTGGGCCTCCCCAAAATCATCGATTTCTCCCTGGATTACCTGCGCGCCGGGCTGTTTCGCGACACCTACGCCACCTGCCAGGTGTGCCGTCAGGGGCGGCGTGTGGCCAATGTGGCGATCACCGCCTGGCAAACCACTCCCACCGAGCCAATTGCGACCGCTCGCGCCCATTTCAAGATCGAGGAATTGGCGCTCTTGAAATCCCGGTCTTAGCCCCCAACTTTGATGACAACCCGCCGCCAACCCTGTCGGGCGCGGCCACTGCCATCCAATTGGAGTTTGATGACCATGAGTGTGGAAACTCAAAAGGAAACCCTGGGCTTCCAGACCGAGGTGAAGCAACTGCTGCACCTCATGATCCATTCGCTGTATTCCAACAAGGAAATTTTCCTTCGCGAATTGATCTCGAACGCCTCTGACGCTGTCGACAAATTACGTTTCGAAGCCCTGTCCAAGCCTGAGTTGCTGGAAGGTGGCGCCGAACTGAAAATCCGTGTGAGCTACGACAAGGACGCCAAGACCGTCACCCTCGAAGACAACGGTATCGGCATGAGCCGTGAGGACGCGATCACCCATCTGGGCACCATCGCCAAATCCGGCACCGCAGATTTCATGAAGAACCTGTCGGGCGACCAGAAAAAAGACTCTCACCTGATCGGCCAATTCGGTGTGGGCTTTTATTCGGCTTTCATCGTTGCCGACAAGGTTGAAGTATTCAGCCGCCGTGCCGGCCTCGACGCCAGCGAAGGCGTGCACTGGGCTTCCAAAGGTGAGGGTGAGTTTGAAATCGCCACCCTCGACAAGCCTGACCGTGGCACCCGTATCGTGCTGCACCTCAAGGACGGCGAAGACGAATTCGCCGACGGCTGGCGCCTGCGCAACATCATCAAGAAATACTCCGACCACATCGCCTTGCCGATTGAACTGCCTAAAGAACAGACGGCTGCCGAAGGCGAAGAGAAGCCGGCCGAGGAATGGGAAACCGTCAACCGCGCCAGTGCCCTGTGGACCCGTCCGCGTACCGAGATCAAGGACGAGGAATACCAGGAGTTCTACAAGCACATCGGTCATGACTACGAAAACCCCCTGAGCTGGAGCCACAACAAGGTCGAAGGCAAGCTGGAATACAGCTCGCTGCTCTACGTGCCGGCCCGTGCGCCGTTCGACCTGTACCAGCGCGAAGCGCCGAAGGGCCTGAAGCTCTACGTGCAACGTGTGTTCGTGATGGACCAGGCGGAATCCTTCCTGCCGTTGTACCTGCGCTTTATCAAGGGTGTGGTCGATTCCAACGACCTGTCGCTGAACGTGTCGCGGGAGATCCTGCAGAAAGACCCGATCATCGATTCCATGAAGTCGGCGCTGACCAAGCGCGTGCTCGACATGCTGGAAAAACTGGCGAAGAACGAGCCTGAGAAATACCAGGGCTTCTGGAAAAACTTCGGCCAGGTCATGAAGGAAGGCCCGGCGGAAGACTTCGCCAACAAGGAAAAAATCGCCGGCTTGCTGCGTTTTGCCTCGACTCAAGGTGACGACGGCGAACAGGTTGTGTCGCTGGCCGACTACCTGGCGCGCGCCAAGGAAGGTCAGGACAAGATCTACTACCTCACTGGCGAAACCTACGCTCAGGTCAAGAACAGCCCGCACCTGGAAGTCTTCCGCAAGAAAGGCATCGAGGTCCTGCTGCTGACCGACCGTATCGATGAGTGGCTGATGAGCTACCTCACCGAGTTCGACGGCAAGTCGTTCGTCGACGTTGCCCGTGGCGACCTGGACCTGGGCAACCTGGACTCCGAGGAAGACAAGAAAGCCGCTGAAGAAGTCGCCAAGTCCAAAGAAGGCCTGGTTGAGCGGATCAAGGCTTCCCTGGGCGAAGCGGTGAGTGAGGTGCGGGTTTCCCACCGTCTGACCGACTCCCCGGCGATCCTGGCCATTGGCGAGCAGGACCTGGGCATGCAGATGCGCCAGATCCTCGAAGCCAGCGGGCAGAAAGTGCCTGATTCCAAGCCGATCTTCGAATTCAACCCGGCTCACCCGCTGATCGAGAAACTCGACGGTGAGCAGAGCGAGGAGCGCTTTGGCGACCTGTCGCACATCCTCTTTGACCAGGCGGCCCTCGCCGCTGGCGACAGCCTGAAAGACCCGGCCGCTTATGTGCGCCGACTGAACAAGCTGTTGGTTGAACTGTCGGTTTAACACCGTTGTAGAAAAAACCCGCTTCGGCGGGTTTTTTCGTTCAATCCCTCTCAACTGGAGAAAACGATGAGCCAAGTCACTGTACGTTCCGTGGTCTATCAGCTTGATGGCCAGACTTATGAAAGCCGCCTGGCGTTCGATGCCAGCCACAAGGGCCCGTTGCCGGGGCTGCTGATGGCACCGAACTGGATGGGCGTGAGCGCGGGAGCCGAAGAGATCGCCAAGAGCGTTGCCGGCAAAGGCTACGTGGTGCTGATTGCCGACTTGTACGGGCAAACCGTGCGGCCGAGCAATGGCGATGAAGCCGGCGCGGCGATGATGCCGTTGAAAAATGATCGTGTGTTGTTGAACAAGCGTATGCAAGCGGCCTTTGAACAACTGCAAGGCCAGACCGAGGCAGCGGTGGATACGTCGAAACTGGCGACCTTCGGTTTTTGCTTCGGTGGCTGCTGCTCCCTGGAATTGGCCCGCACCGGCGCGCCCGTGAAGGCCGCTATCTCGTTCCACGGCACCCTCGACACGCCGAACCCGGCGGATGCGCAGAACATCAAGGGTTCAGTGCTGGTGCTGCATGGCGCCTCCGACCCGTTGGTACCGAAAGAACAACTGCCGGCGTTCGAAGATGAAATGAACGCAGCGGGTGTGGATTGGCAGTTGCTCAGCTACGGTGGCGCGGTGCATTCCTTCACTGACCCCCATGCCAATGTGCCGGGCAAGATGATGTATGACGCCAAGACCGCTGCGCGGGCGTTCCAGTCGATGCATAACTTGCTGGATGAAGTGTTCAAGGGCTAAATCTCTAGCGCCTGCTCTGGCGCCATCGGGGGCAAGCCCCCTCCCACACTTGATTGTGTACACCTTCAAATGTGGGAGGGGGCTTGCCCCCGATGACTATTTCACTGGCAGTTCAATCCTTTCTGACTCCCCCGGCACAGTGGGCCAATCTCCAGCCGCCCACCGCTGCCGCGCCTGCTCGATCACCGCCGGATCACTCGCTACAAAATTCCAGTTGATCCGCCGCGGCCCATCCAGTGGCGCGCCACCGAACACCATTGCATGGCATTCTGTTTCGGCAAACAGCGTCATCTCCTGCCCGGCAGGCAGAACCACCAGGCTACGCACCGCCAGCGGCTCGCCGTCGAGCTGTGCGTCACCCTGCAGCACGTACACTGCGCGTTCCTCATGCTCATCGGGGATCAGCAGGGTAGTGGCCGTCTGCATGCGCACCTCGGCATACAGCGTGGGCGACAGCACCGGCACGGGCGACTTGAGGCAAAACCCGCTGCCGGCGATCAGGCGCACCTGCACGCCAAGGTTATCGCTGACCGGCAAACTGGCCGCCGGGTGATGGCTGTAGTGTCCAGGCCCGGTTTCGTGGTGCTTGGGCGATGCCAGCCACACCTGCAACCCATGCAGGTTAAAACCGCTGGCCTTGACCGCCTCGGGTGTGCGCTCGACATGAGCAATCGCACTGCCGGCGGTCATCCAGCTGACTTCGCCGGCCTTTACCATCTGGTCCGAACCCAGGCTGTCCTTGTGCTGCAACGTGCCTTCGAACAGATAGGTGAGGGTAGAGAGCCCGATATGGGGATGCTGGCGGATATTCATCCCGCTGCCCGGTGCATAACGAGTGGGCAGCATATGGTCGAAAAACACGAAAGGCCCGACGCTGCGGCATTCACGGGAGGGCAGGGGGCGCAGGATAGGCTGGCCTTCCACATCTTCGGGGCGCGGGCGGATGACGGTGAGCGTGGTCATGGTGATGCATCCCTGTCTGAGCGGGTTTGATGGCGCTGAGCATAACCCGCTCGACCGGAAATTGGCGTTACTGGCTGAAGGCACCTTCCGATAGTGTTGTCTCGATCGTGACCTCGGCAGTGGTCATCAATTTGTGCACGGGGCACTTGTCGGCGACGCGGTGCAGTTCATCGCGCTGTGCGTCGGTGAGCACGCCCTTCAGGGTCAGCTTGACGTTGAGCGTGTATTGACCTTTTTGCTCCTGGGCGGCGTCGTGGGTAACTTCCACCGTTACACCGGTGAGTGGAATGTCCTTCTTCTGCGCGTAGAGCCTGACGGTCAAGGCTTTGCACGACGCCAGCGCGGCATCGAAATAGTCGTGAGGAGAGGGGGCGGAGTCGTCACCGCCCAGGCTCTTGGGCAGGTCGGTAAACAGCTCGTGGTTGTTGATATTGACGCTGTGACGGAAGTTTTCAGCGTTCAGCGTATTGACGGTAACAGGCATGGCAAACCTCACAAGGCTGTGGATGACGGTCATGCAGTAATAGAACATGCTGGCACTTGAGTGTTCCAGGTTTTTATCCCTGCTGAACCCTGATGCGCGGCGCAGGGTCTACCCGTATCAGCCCTATTGAGGTATCACCGTGCTTTGGACCCGTGTGAGTTTGGCCCTGATGCTCGCCGTCTGCAGTGTTGCCGTGCAGGCCCGCGATTATGCCTACAGCGACGCCCACCTGCATTACGTGGACTTTTTCCAGGAAACCGCGGGCATGGACAAGCTGCTCAAGGCCATGGCGGACAATCACATCGAGCATGTGATGATTTCCGGCATTCCCGTGGCCAAGAAATGGCACGAAGACGAGCCCAAGCGCCCGCGCTACTACGCAGGCGACGATGCCGATGCCTACTGGTACAGCGCCACCGATGTCATCGTCGCCGCCGCGGTCAATAAGCTCGCCCCTGAACAGCGCCGGCACTTTCATCCGTTCCTGGCCGGTTTCAATCCTAACGACAAGAACTCGGCGGCCCACATCCAGCGCATGCTCGATCTCAACCCCGGGCTGTGGCAAGGCATTGGCGAGGTGTTTACCCGCCACGACGATCTGACCGCGCTGACCTCCGGTGATACGCCCCGCGCCAACAACGAGGCCATGACGCGTATCTATCACTTGGCGGCGGAGAACGACCTGCCGGTGATGTTGCACTCCAACATCACCTCCAAGCGCGAGCGCAACCCGTTGTACCTGGCCGAAGTCGAGCAGCCGTTGCGCAATCATCCGCATACGCGCTTTATCTGGGCCCATGCCGGTACCAGCAAGGAAATCCACCGCCATCAAGTGCAAATGGATTTCCTGCTGCCTACCCTGAGCCGCCTGCTCGAGGCTTACCCCAACCTGTATATCGACCTTTCCTGGAGCGTGCTCACGCCCTATCTGCTGGATGATGCGGGCACGCCCAGGCCGGAGTGGGTCAAGCTGGTGGAGCGCTTCCCTGATCGCTTCATGCTCGGCTCTGACGTGGTAGGACGCTTCAACAAGCTGGGTAAGGAAATGCGCGGTTTTGACCCTTTCCTCGATGCATTACCTGAAGACGTTGCCCACAAGGTCGCGCGGGATAACTTTCTGGCCATCCTGCCCAAGTCGACCCGCAATGAGGGTGCGCATTGAGGTCGGGTTTTGGTGTTGCGCAATTGAGGTGATCCTATCGCGCATAGGTATCTCCACAACTGTGTAGCGCCCAACGCAAACCACGATGCGAAGCGAGTCGCTCTTGATCTTGATCTGCTTTTGATCTTAGGTGCCCCGTTAAACCACGCTGGCCGAACGCAGGCTTGAATCCGTGGGTAACCCGGCAGGACGCCGGGTTAGCCGCACTGGGCCAGGGATGGCCCATTGCGGCGGCCCACGGATTCAAGCCTTCGTTCGGGCACACCGAGCCTAAGCGAGGTGCCGAGTGGTGGGGCAAGAGCGTTTTGCTTACTTTTGCGCTTTTCAAAAGTGAGCCGCCGTAAGGGCGGAACCCTAAGCAGCCGTTACCGCAGAAACGGATATGTACTCGGTCTGATCCGGCATCCTGGTCGGCCCAGAGGCCGCCATCGGGGGCAAGCCCCCTCCCACATTCGACCGAGTTCTTTGGGCCAACTCGGTCAAATGTGAGAGGCGCGACTCGACTTGCCCCCGATGCAGGTGACTCGGTCTCATTCAATCGCCCATAAAAAAGCCCCGAACCAGTCGGGGCTTTTCATCGGTCAAGCGTCAGGCCTTACTTGCCCTGCCAGCGTTTCAGCACCAGGGTGGCGTTGGTGCCACCGAAGCCGAAGCTGTTGCTCATCACGGTGTCGATTTTCACATCTTCAACGGTCTTGGTCAGGATCGGCATATCGGCGACGACCGGGTCGATCTCGTCGATGTTGGCCGAGCCGGCCATGAAGTTGCCTTCCATCATCAGCAGGCAGTAGATCGCTTCGTGAACGCCGGCGGCGCCCAGGGAGTGACCCGACAGGCTCTTGGTCGAGCTGATTTTCGGCGCGTTGTCACCGAATACCGCACGCACACCTTCCATTTCCTTGGCGTCGCCGACCGGAGTCGAAGTGCCGTGGGTGTTCAGGTAGTCGATCGGGGTATCCACGGTGGACATCGCCATCTGCATGCAGCGAATGGCGCCTTCACCGCTTGGCGCAACCATGTCGTAACCGTCGGAAGTGGCGCCGTAGCCGACGATTTCCGCGTAGATCTTGGCGCCACGGGCCAGGGCGTGTTCCAGTTCCTCGACCACCACCATGCCGCCACCACCGGCGATGACGAAACCGTCACGCTTGGCGTCATAGGCGCGGGAGGCCTTTTCCGGGGTTTCGTTGTACTGGGTGGACAGCGCGCCCATGGCGTCGAACAGGAACGATTGGCTCCAATGTTCTTCTTCGCCGCCGCCGGCGAATACGATGTCCTGCTTGCCCAGCTGGATCTGCTCAACGGCAGTCCCGATGCAATGGGCGCTGGTGGCGCACGCCGACGAGATCGAGTAGTTCACGCCCTTGATCGCAAACGGGGTGGCCAGGCAGGCCGAAACGGTGCTGCCCATGGTCCGCGTTACACGGTACGGGCCAACGCGTTTCACGCCTTTTTCGCGCAGGATATCCAGCGCTTCCATCTGGTTCAGGGTGGATGCTCCGCCGGAGCCGGCGATCAGGCCGGTACGTACGTTCGACACCTGGTCGTCGCTCAGGCCGGAGTCGGCGATCGCGTCTTTCATGGCCAGGTAGGCGTAGGCGGCAGCGTGACCGACGAAGCGATAGATCTTGCGATCGATCAGTTCTTCGAGGGGCAGGTCAATGGAGCCGGAAACCTGGCTACGCAGACCCATTTCGGCATATTCCGGGTTGAAGCGGATGCCAGGGCGACTTGCACGCAGGTTAGCGGTGACGGTCTCTTTGTCATTGCCCAGGCAAGAAACGATGCCCAGACCAGTGATAACGACGCGGCGCATGCGGATAACCCTTAAAAGTTGTCAGTGGAAGTGAATACGCCGACCCGAAGGCCTTCGGCAGTATAGATCTCGCGACCGTCGACAGTCACCGAACCGTCGGCGATGGCCAGGTTCAGCTTGCCCTTGAGGACGCGCTTGATTTGAATGTTGTAGGTGACTTTCTTGGCGGTCGGCAAGACCTGGCCAAAGAACTTCACTTCGCCCGAACCCAGGGCGCGACCGCGACCCGGCAGGCCTTGCCAGCCCAGGTAGAAGCCGACCAGTTGCCACATGGCGTCGAGGCCCAGGCAGCCCGGCATCACCGGGTCGCCTTCGAAGTGGCAGGCGAAGAACCACAGGTCAGGGGTGATATCCAGCTCGGCGACCAATTCACCTTTGCCGTACTTGCCACCTTCTTCGCTGATATGGGTGATGCGATCCACCATCAGCATGTTCGGGGCGGGCAGTTGCGCGTTACCTGGGCCGAACAGCTCACCGCGACTGCAGCGCAGCAGGTCTTCCCGAGTAAAGGCGTTTTGTTTGGTCATGCGAGCTCCTCAATAATCCCATGCGGCAGGGCAGGGCAAATCTTCCCGGACCGAATGAAGCGTTCATGCCTCATAGCGGCAGCCTACACATAGACTATTGCGTTGTAGTGAAAGTCACAGCGTCAAGGTACTCAATGTACACTTGTTCACTGAAATATTAAACCGGACCTGTTTATCGGCCCGTTCGGGTGCCTAAGACTGCCGCACTTTCGTCTTCCACGCCAGTCGGACTTGGCTTAGCCGCGACACCTACTGCACCCAGCGTTGAAGGATTTGCTGCAAATCCGTGCGTTTGAACGGCTTGGCCAGGTAATCGTTCATTCCGGCATCCAGGCAAGCTTCGCGGTCACCCTGCAAGGCATTGGCGGTCAGGGCGATAATCGGCAAATCGGCGCAGCCGGGCAGTTGACGGATTTGCCGGGTGGCTTCGTAACCGTCGATCAATGGCAGGCGGCAATCCATCAGAATCGCGGTGAAGATCAGGCTTTCGGCGCTGCGGATCGCCTCGGCGCCATCGGTGGCCAGGCTCACTTCAAAGCCGAGGCTGCGCAACATGGCTTCGACCACGGTACGGTTAACCGGGTTGTCTTCCACCAGCAGTATGTGCCGCCCGTCGCCGGCGCCGGGTATACCCAGGGTGTCCGGGGCGATGGCCGGCAGGCTTTGTTGATCGATGGCCAACGGGATTTCCAGAGTGAACACCGAGCCGCGGCCTTCCTCGCTTTGGGCGCGCAAGGTGCCGCCCATGCGTTCGGCCAGGGTGCGAGCGATCGGCAGGCCAAGGCCGGTGCCTCCGTAGCGTCTTGAAATAGAACTGTCGGCTTGCTGGAACGCATCGAACATCAGTTCCAGGCGCTCGGGCGAAATGCCAATACCACTGTCGCGCACGGTGCAGGTGAACCACACCAGTTCATGGTCCAGGGTTTGCCAGTGCGGCTCCACGTGCACGGTGCCGTGCTCGGTGAATTTCAAGGCGTTGCCGATCAGGTTCACCAGGATCTGTCGGATGCGCGTCGGATCACCGCGCACCCACAAGGCTTGCATACCCGGTGGAATCGGCAGCTCCAGGGTCAGCCCGCGCTGCTGCGCACTGTGCTGGAACGCATGAGCGCAACTGTTGATCAGGTCAGCCAGGTTGAAGGAAATATGTTCCAGCTCCAGTGCGGCCCGTTCGATACGCGAAAAGTCGAGGATGTCATTGATTACTTTCAGCAGGTGCTCGGTGGACTCGGAGGCCAGCGCTGCGTACTCGGCCTGCTCTTCGGTCATCTCGGTGGTTTCCAGCAATTGCAGCATGCCCAGCACACCATTCATGGGGGTGCGCAGTTCGTGGCTCATCATCGCCAGGAATTCCGACTTGGCGTTGTTCGCGCGTTCGGCTTCTTCGCGGGTCTGGATCAACTGGGCCATGGCCTGCTGCTGCTCGCGGCTGGCCTGATTGAGGCCGGCCGCCAGGTTGTTGATGTGCCGCGACAGGTCGCCCAGTTCGGAGTCATCGACAATCGGCAGCGGGGTCTTGTAATCGCCCTGCTGGATGGCCTTCACCGCGTGCCCCATGGCGCTGATCGGCTGCGACAGGCTGGCGGCCAGGCGCCGCGCCAGCAGAAAGGTAAACAGCAGTGCGAACAGCGCCAGAATGCCGGCCTTGAACAGGATTTCCTGTTGACGCTGGCTGAACGCGTCGTTGGACATACCGACGATCACCCGACCCAGGTAGTCCGCACGCGGTGCTTTGGATTCGTTGAGGTTGTCCTGGAAAAAGTCGTTGCCCAACTGGATGTGTTGCAAGCGAATCGGTGCCTGGAACACCTTCACCGACAGTGAGCGGTCGTGTTTCTCCGACGGCTGCTCGACGTACACCAGAATGTTCTCGGCGCTGTCCTGGATTTCCAGAAACCGCACGTGCGGGGTGGCCAACGTCGCGCGCAGGAGGGCGTCGAGCACATCGTTGTTGCCGGAAATAACGCCGTATTCGGTAGCCGGTGCCAGTTGGTTGGCGATCAGTTGGCCTGTGTGGTCCAGCTCCTGACGCAAGTCCTGGATACGCACGAAGGTAAAGAAGCTGATCAACAACAAGGTCAGCAACAGTGCGGGCCCCAGGGTGATGAGCTGGGTGCGGGTATTAATGTCCCAGCGACGGCGCAAGGTCATGGGCGTTTATCTCCTTCGGCCAGGCGGGCGGCGACCGCAGCTTCGTCGACCTGTTCGATACCCAGTGAGCGCGCGACTTGCGAGTTGCCCACGACTTTGAAGTGTTGCGGATAGCGCGCGCGCGGCCAGTTGGCCGGCGGCTGGTCCAGCAAGCGATCGAGTACGGCGAGCCAGTCGGGCTGGTCGCTATAGGTGCTGGCCAGGCTGCCGGCCCGGACAAACCCGGCATTGGGCCCTATCAGCGGCAATTGCTGGGCGTAACTGCTCAACAACAGGTTCTTGGCGGTTTTGGGGTTGTATAACTGCGGGTCGTCCAGGCCCAGCAGCACGTCGCTGTTCTTGAACAGGGCTTGCAGGGGGCGGCTGTCATTGGTGTCGTCCCAGCGCTGGGGCACGATGACCAGCCCCAGTGGCGCGGCGTACCGGTGAAGTTCGGGCAGCAGGAATTGGCTGTCGGCACCGTAAAGCACGCCGATTCGCCGGGCTTGGGGCAAAATGCTGGCGATCAGGCGCAATTGGCGCATCGGCGGCGGATCGCTCCACAGCAGGCTGATGTTGGCCGGGCGCGCGCTACCCAGGCGTTGGTGCGCTTGCAGGCGACTGATGCGCAGCACCAGGGTCGGCGGGCCCTGGGAATCCTGCAAGCGCCAGTCGAGGCCGGGCAGGTCCAGCAGGATCAGGCGCGTAGTGGCCGGCAACTGGCTCGGCGCCGGCAAATCTGCAAGCAGGGTAAAGGCGACATGGTCTTCAGGGCGCTGCTGCACGAGGGCCTGGGTAAAGGCTTGAACACCGGCACTGTCCTCGGCGGCTGTCAGCAGGATGTCGGCACTCCATGCGGGCGTGGTGATCAGCAGGCACGCCAGCAGCAGACCGCGCCGCCACAGCCGCGAAACAAGAGGGAGGGTCATCCGTGACTGATCGCCCATGTCAGAACTCTAGCTGCGCGCTGAAGTAGAGCACATGGCGATGGTCGTAATTGTTATCGGACCAGGTGGTCGGCTGGTTATCTAGGCGTTGTTGCAGCATGCCGGCCAGCTCCACGTTGGTCTTGCCCAGGGCAATGCGCTTGGCCACACGCAGGTCGACCCGTTCGAAGCGATACTCGTTGAGGGCATCGTCACCGTAGTAGAACAGGGCGCTGGACCAGCCGTGGCCCCATTCGCGCAACCAGCCGGCCGAGCCGCTGTTACGGGCGGTCTGCGCCTTGTCCAGCGGGTTGCTGGCGCTCGCGTCGACGTAAGCGTAGGTCAGGCGCAAACGGTCCGAGTTGCTCACGCGCCAGTCGAACTGTGATTCGGCACCGGTAAAGCGCGAGCTGTTGGCGTTGCTGGCGATATATTGGTTGTTGCGCAGCGGCGAGCTGATCATGTCGGTGATTTCGTCGTAGAAGAGCTTCACGTCGACATTCAACCCGAGGTCGGCAAAGAAGCCGTTGTAGCCCAGTTCGCGCGAGCGCATCAACTCTTTATCGAGATTGCCGGGGCCGCGTGTCACCACAAAATATTGCCCGGAATTCTGCCCGTAGACCGGCGAGCTGAGGTTGGTGACGCGGTAGCTCCAGTTGACGTTGTTCTCGAACATGTCCGGCGAACGGATCGCCTCGGAGTACACCGCCCGCAGGCCATGGCGCGGGTTTATGAGGTAGTTCACCGCCACGCGAGGTGTCAGTGAGTTGCCGCTCAAGTGAGTGTCTTCGTACATCGCGCCGCCTTGCAGCAGCCAGTGTTCGCTGGCCCGCCATTCCAGGTGGCCGAAGAGGCGCCAGGTGGTGTCGTCCAGCGTGCCGTTGAAGTAGGTGTCGGAGTCGGCGCGGTCGTAGCGGTAATTCATCCCGCTGACCAGGCGCAGGCTGTCGGAGAGGCTGAGGGTATCTTGCAGCTCCAGGTCGTAGCGGCTTTCCTTGGCGCTTTGGTCGATATCGCCGCACACGCTCTGGTTGGCGCCGTTGCGCCATTGGTCCAGCACCTGGTTGCCCAGCGCCTGTTCGGCGGCGCTGCCGGGTGGGGCGCTGCCTTGGCTGAATTTATCCATGTGCCGCGCCAGTTGTTCGGCGTAGTTGGGGTTCAGTTGCCACAGCTGGGTCAGTTCGGGGCTGAACGATACCTTGGCGTCACAGGCTTTCCAGATCTGGCGACGGTTCCATTGCTGGGCCGACCCCTGGATATACAGGCTGTGGTCGGGGTTCAAGTCGAAGTTCCAGCGCATTGAACCTGCATAGTCCTTGGCGGTGGCGTCGGAATTGGTACCGCCCTCGGTAATCCCGGCGAATACCGGAGCGTAGGTGTAGGGGCGCTGGTTGGTCCCTTCCTTTGCATCCAGTTGCCAGTCGATGCTCTGTTGCGCATTCAGCGTCTGACTGACGGCCAGGCTGAAACGACTGAGGCGGCGGCTGTCGCGGCGGTCGTCGCCGACGGCATCGCTGTCAAAACCATCGTCTTGCTGCCCGGACAGCGACAGGCGCAGATCGCCGGTGTCCCAACCCACGCCCTGGCTGGCATACACATCGTTGATCCCGCGTTCACCCTGGATGACCTTCAACCGCGTGCCCTGGCTGTTGGCCGGTGAACGAGTGAGGATATTGACCACCGCCATCAGCGCATTGGCGCCATAGCTGACCGTGTTAGGGCCTCGAAATACCTCGATACGCTCGATGTCTTCCATGGCCACCGGAATATCGCTCCAGTCCACCGTGGCCAGGCCGGCGCGATACACCGAGCGCCCGTCGATCAGAACTTGCATGCGCCGTGCATCGCTGGCGCTGGTGCCGTGGTAGTTCACCGCCGCCTGGTTGCCGGTGGTATAGCCGACCATCATGCCGGGTACCAGTCGCAGCAGCTCGGCAATGTCACGCGCGCCGCTGGCCTTGATCAACTCGCTGTCGATCACGGTCATGCTGCCGGGCACGGCAGCGGCCGATTGCTTGAGGCGGGTGGCGGTCAAGACCTGCGGCAGCGGCTGGCTGTCGAGGAACAAGTCGTCAGCCGACGCGCTGGCGCTGCACGCGAGCATCAAGGGCAGCGTCAATAACAGGGATGAGCGGGGAGGAGGGCCCAGATACACGGCACGGCCTTGATAATTACGGATAGCCGCCCATGTTAACTGAGGTCAGGCCTTTTGCCAGTCGTGGGACTTGCAATTACTTCGCTCAAGTGTGGCATTTTCCGACAAGCGCACGAATTCACGCGGGGGCTGGCCGCAAGCGGGTCGCCCCGTATAATGCCGCCATCGCCACTGGTATGGATTAACGGATTGCATATGACTGAACAGCGCTCTATCGCGGTCCTGGGAGGCGGAAGTTTTGGTACCGCCGTGGCTAACCTGTTGGCTGAAAATGGCCACGCGGTGCGCCAGTGGATGCGCGATCCCGAGCAGGCCGAGGCCATTCGCGTGCACCGCGAAAACCCGCGTTACCTTAAAGGCATCAAGATTCATCCTGCGGTCGAGCCCGTTACCGATCTGCTGGCAACGCTTGCCGACTGTGACCTGTGCTTTGTCGCGCTGCCCTCCAGCGCCTTGCGCTCGGTGCTGGCGCCCCAGGCCGAACGCCTGGCGGGCAAGCTGCTGGTCAGCCTGACCAAGGGCATCGAGGCGCAGACGTTCAAGCTGATGAGCGAAATCCTTGAGGAGATCGCACCCCAGGCGCGCATCGGCGTGCTGTCCGGGCCGAACCTGGCGCGGGAAGTGGCCGAGCATGCGCTGACTGCCACGGTGATCGCCAGCGCAGACGAGCAACTGTGCGAGCGCGTCCAGGCGGTGCTGCATGGCCGCACCTTCCGCGTCTATGCCAGTGGCGATCGCTTCGGCGTCGAGCTGGGCGGTGCGTTGAAGAATGTCTATGCCATCATCGCCGGCATGGCTGTGGCCTTGGGGATGGGCGAAAACACCAAGAGCATGCTGATTACCCGCGCCCTGGCCGAAATGACCCGTTTTGCCGTGAATCAGGGTGCCAACCCGATGACGTTCCTGGGCCTGGCGGGCGTCGGTGATCTGATCGTGACCTGTTCGTCGCCGAAAAGCCGTAACTATCAGGTTGGTTTCGCGCTGGGCCAGGGTTTGAGCCTGGAAGAGGCGGTGACCCGCCTGGGCGAAGTGGCCGAAGGGGTCAACACCCTCAAAGTGCTGAAGACCAAGGCGCAGGAAGTCGGTGTGTATATGCCGCTGGTTGCCGGGCTGCACGCGATCCTGTTTGAAGGACGCACCTTGAGCCAGGTCATCGAGCTGCTGATGCGCGCCGAGCCGAAGACCGATGTCGACTTTATTTCCACCAGCGGTTTCAATTGAGGAACGCGCCATGAACGATTCGAAAGCAGCCCCCAAGTATGAGTCCATTGTGCTGCGTATCCTGTGGATGCTGGTGTTTGCCCTGGTGTGGCAAGTGGCGCAGTTTCTGCTGGGCGCGCTGGTGGTTGTGCAACTGATTTACCGACTGATCTACGGCGCGCCGAACCTGGGCCTGATGAACTTCGGTGACAGCCTCAGCCAGTTCCTGGCGCAGATCGGTCGCTTCGGCAGCTTCCACACCGAGCAAAAACCCTGGCCGTTTGCCGATTGGCCAACCCCGCGTGCGCCGGAAGGCGAAGCCGCGCATAGCGTGCCGCCAGCACCGCACCCGGTGCGTGATGAAGAGCCCAAGTTATGAAGCTGTGGATCCTGCGCCACGGTGAAGCCCAGGCGCATGCTCGCACCGACGCCGAGCGCAACCTGACCGAGCACGGCCGGGCCGAAGTGTTGCTTAGCGCTGCGCACCTTATCGGCCAGCCGCTCAGCGCCATCATCGCCAGCCCCTATGTGCGGGCGCAGCAGACGGCGCAGTTGGTGCGCGAGGCGCTGGGCTTTGAACCGGAGATTCGCACGGTGCCGTGGCTGACGCCGGAGGGCAATCCGTTGCAGGTGCTGGCAAAGCTCGACAGCGATGACAACGTGCTGCTGGTCAGCCACCAACCGTTGGTGGGCAGCTTGATCAGCTTTGCGCAGCATGGCCATCCGCGTCAGCCTGTGCCGATGCACACCGCCAGCCTCGCCGAGCTGGAAGGGGATTTCCCGCTGGCGGGGTTGATGAGCCTGGTCAGCGTGAAAAATCCGTAGGAGATATCGGTTTTGTGGCAGGATTAGGGTCGTAATAAAACCAATAAGGACACCCTCTATGAGCCTGTGGCGCACGCAACCGAATATCGAACAACTCAATGCGAGTCAGAAAAACACCATCGGTGAATTGCTGGACATTCGCTTCGAAAGCTTCGACGACCAGTCCCTCACCGCCAGTATGGCGGTCGACCACCGCACCCATCAGCCCTACGGCCTGCTGCATGGCGGCGCGTCCGTGGTGCTGGCCGAAAGCGTCGGCTCCATGGCGGCCTACCTGTGCGTCGATGCCAGCAAATTCTATTGCGTGGGCCTGGAGGTCAATGCCAATCACCTGCGCGGTGTGCGCAGCGGGCGAGTAACGGCGGTGGCTAAGGCCGTACATATCGGCCGCACGACCCAGGTGTGGGACATCCGCCTGACCAACGACGAGGGCAAGGCCAGTTGCATATCGCGCCTGACCGTGGCCGTGGTGCCGCTGGGCGAGCAGCCGCCGGCGCGATAGGCGTGGCGTGAGTGTCATCATTCCTGGCGGTTACGGTCATTGCCGTAAGGGCCAGGCATGGTGACAATCGAGGTCTGTTCCTGTAGAGCGCGCCGGTATGTCGCAGCACGTATTTTTCGCCCACGCCAATGGATTTCCATCGGCCACCTACGGCAAGTTATTCGACGCCCTGGCCCCCGAGTATGCCGTGGCGCATCTGCCGCAGCACGGCCATGACCCCAGGTTTCCGGTGGACGACAACTGGCAGAACCTGGTGGATGAACTGATCCATCATCTGCAGCAGCAACCGGAGCCGGTATGGGGCGTCGGCCATTCCCTGGGCGGAGTGTTGCATTTGCATGCCGCGATGCGCTGCCCGCAGCTGTACCGTGGCGTGGTGATGCTGGATTCTCCGGTGCTGACCCGCGCGGATCGCTGGGTGATTCGCGCCGCCAAACGCTTTGGCTTCATCGACCGCCTGACACCGGCGGGACGCACCCTGGGCCGCCGTGAGGAATTCAGCGACCTGGACGCCGCGCGCGCCTACTTCGCCGGCAAGACCCTGTTTCGCGGGTTCGACCCCGAGTGCTTCGAGGCGTATCTGCAACACGGCCTGCTGCAAGTGGGCGACCGCCTGCGCCTGCGTTTCGATCCGGCCACCGAAATCAGCATCTATCGCGGCGTGCCTCACACCAGCCCGGGCCAGGTGCGCCAGTTGAAAGTGCCATTGGCGGTGGTGCGTGGCCGTCAGAGCCGGGTGGTGATGCGTCATCATGTCAGCGGCGTAGGTCGACTGCCCATGGGTGAGATGCTCACCATGCCCGGCGGCCATATGTTCCCCCTTGAGCGCCCCCAGGACACCGCCACTTTGATCAAGAACCTGTTTTCCCGCTGGCAGGCCCGTGAGCGCAGTTGCGCATGAGCACGCCCGTGGAAGAAGTACGCCTGAGCCTGCCGCATATCGAGCTGGCCGCGCATCTGTTCGGGCCTGAGGACGGTCTGCCGGTCATCGCCCTGCATGGTTGGCTGGACAACGCCAACAGCTTTGCGCGGCTGGCACCGAAGCTGCAGGGGTTGCGCGTCGTCGCACTGGATATGGCCGGGCATGGGCACTCGGCCCATCGTCCGGCGGGGGCCGGTTATGCCTTGTGGGATTACGTGCATGATGTCGTGCAGGTGGCCGAACAACTGGGCTGGCAACGTTTTGCATTACTTGGCCATTCCATGGGCGCCATCGTCTCCTTGGTGCTGGCCGGAGCGTTACCGGAACGCGTGACGCACCTGGGTTTGATCGACGGGGTAATTCCGCCGACCGCCAGCGGCGAAAATGCAGCCGAGCGGTTGGGCATGGCGTTGCAGGCGCAATTGAGCCTGCAAAACAAGCGCAAGCCGGTCTATGCCAGCCTGGACCGGGCGGTCGAGGCGCGCATGCATGGCCTCGTCGCGGTCAGCCGCGAAGCCGCCGAACTGCTGGCCCAGCGCGGCTTGATGCCGGTTCCGGGTGGCTATACCTGGCGCAGCGACAGTCGCCTGACCCTGGCCTCACCGGTGCGTCTGACCGACGAACAAGCCATGGCTTTCGTACGACGAGTGGGCTGCCCTACGCAGTTGGTGGTGGCGGCTGAGGGTATGGTGGCGAAACATCCTGAATTGCTTTCACAGCTACCCTTCACCGTGACGACGCTGCCGGGCGGTCATCATCTACACCTGAATGACGAGCCCGGTGCGGTTCTTGTTGCAGACTGTTTCAATCGGTTCTTCTCCGCGCCTTGACTTGGCGCGGTCAACTGCCGAGGCTGGGCGGATTGAAAGGGAGTCAACCATGCACCATCTTCAAACCGCTGCGACCCTCCATGGCCACGGCTCAACGATCCGATGAGCCTGGGTAAAGGATGTTTACGTGCCCTCGGGCTGTGCTGTTTCAGCCCGCTCGTGTTCGCCGCCGATGTGCCGGGCAGTCAGGACTTGCCGGCTGTGGCCCGCCAGGTCGACGCACAGATCGTCGACTACCGCCCCGCTGAAGAGCGGGAACGCATCTACCCCATGGGCGCCATCCGCAAGATCAGCGGCCAATTGCGCTCCGAAGGCCAGGCCACCGCGCGCGGTCAAACCACTGCCGTCACCTACGAACTGCCTGCCGAACATAGCTCCAGCGCCGCCTTTACCGCCACCCGCGAAGCCCTGCAGGCCAAGGGCGCGCAGTTGCTGTTCTGGTGCCAGGCCCGCGACTGTGGCGAAAGCAGCCTGTGGGCCAACGAAGTCTTCGGCAACGCCAAGCTGGTAGGGGCGGATGGCCAGCAGGAGTATTTGCTTTTGCGCCTGGCGGCGCCGCAGGACCATTCGCTGGTGGCGCTGTACGGCATCACCCGTGGCAATCGACGCGCCTATCTGCATGTAGAGCAGATGGACGCCAGCACGCCGCTGGGTAATCTGCTGCCCACTTCGGCAACGCTGTTGCGGGAGCTGAAAAGCACTGGCGAGCTGGATTTTCCTGCGCTGGGCGCCGAGCCTGATGACACATGGCTTACGTTGATCTCCAGGGCATTGAACCTCGATACCACGTTGCGCGTCAGCCTGGCGGGCACCAACGCCGAAGCCTGGCGTCAGGGCCTGCTCGACAATGGTGTGCGCGCCGCGCGCCTGGAAAACGGCACGGGTGACGCCGAGGGCCTGCATGTGCGTCTGATACGCTGACCGGCACTGGCGAACGGACCTGCGTCGTTCGCCTAAGCTGTCTTCTACCGACTCTTTTCGAGATGCCCGATGCTCAATAATGATCGCCTGCTGGTGCAAATCCTGCTGTTGGTGCTGTTCGGTGCCAGCTTCTGGGTCATGGCGCCGTTCTGGTCGGCGCTGTTCTGGGGCGCGGTGCTGGCGTTCGCCAGTTGGCCGCTGATGGTACTGCTGACACGGGGGCTGGGCGGCCGCGAGTCGCTGGCGGCCGGTATCCTGACGCTGGGATGGATGTTGCTGGTCGCGCTGCCGCTGGTGTGGCTGGGCTTCAACCTGGCGGACCATGTGCGCGATGCCGTCGTGCTGATCAAGGATATCCAGGTCGACGGCCTGCCCGATGCGCCCGGTTGGCTCGGCTCGATCCCGGTTATCGGCGAGCGGCTGGTGGCGACATGGGACAGCATCGACCAACAGGGCGCGGCGCTGATGCTCAGCATCAAGCCTTACCTCGGCCAGGTCGGCAACTGGTTGCTGGCGCGCAGTGCGCAGATTGGCGGCGGTATCCTCGAACTGACCTTGAGCCTGGTCTTCGTGTTCTTTTTCTACCGCGACGGGCCGCGCCTGGCGATGTTTGTGCATCGACTGCTGGAGCGTCTGATCGGCGACCGCGCCGGTTACTACATCGAGCTGGTAGCGGGTACGGTGCAACGGGTGGTCAACGGCGTGATCGGCACGGCTGCGGCCCAGGCCGTGCTGGCGCTGATCGGCTTCCTGATCGCCGGCGTGCCCGGCGCGTTGCTGCTGGGCGGCGTGACGTTCCTGCTCAGCCTGATTCCCATGGGCCCACCGCTGGTGTGGATCCCGGCCACGGCCTGGTTGGCGTGGAAAGGCGACTACACCTACGCGGTATTCCTCGGCGTGTGGGGCACTTTCATCATCAGCGGCGTGGACAACGTGCTCAAGCCTTACCTGATCAGCCGTGGCGGCAACCTGCCGCTGGTGATCGTGCTGCTGGGCGTGTTCGGCGGCTTGATCGCGTTCGGCTTTATCGGCCTGTTTATCGGTCCGACCTTACTCGCGGTGGCCTACAGCTTGTTGACGGACTGGAGTGCGACTCAGGCCCAGGCGCGGCGCGAAGACAAGCCGCTTTAAGCCCTCGGCAGCCACATCACCGCGGTCAAACCGCCGCCTGGCGTCTCTTCCAGGCTCAGGTGGCCGCCGAGGCGCTCGACTGCTTCCCTGGCGATCGTCATGCCCAGTCCGACGCCGCCGGAATTACGGTTGCGCGAGCCCTCCAGACGAAAGAACGGTTCGAACACCGCTTCGCGCTTATCGGCGGCGATACCGGGGCCATGGTCGATCACCCGGATCACCAGCGCTCCGCGGCTGTCCGCCAGTTCCACACGGGCCGCACCTGCATAGCGCAGGGCATTGTCGATCAGGTTGTTGAGGCACGAACGCAACGCCATGGGTTGCACCTGCAAGGGCGCACAGGTGCCGTCAAATTGCACATCGCTGCCTTGGTCCTGGGCGTTTTCGCTGAGCGATTCCACCAGCGCCTGCACGTCGAGCCAGTGGCGGGTCTCGCTGGTACGCTGTTCGTGCAGGTAGCTCAAGGTCGCGTCGAGCATGCCGATCATGTCGTCCAGATCCTGGCGCATCTGGCCTTGCAACCGGGTGTCTTCGATCTGTTCCAGGCGCAGCTTGAGCCGCGAAAGCGGGGTGCGCAGGTCATGGGAAACTGCCCCGAGCATGCGCGCGCGCTGGCTGACCTGTTCGCGGATGCGTCTTTGCATCAGGTTGAAGGTCGATGCGGCCTGGCGTGCTTCGCGAGGCCCGGACTCTTCGAGGGGCGGGCTGTCGAGGTCTAGGCTCAAACGCTCGGCGGCCGCGCTCAGGCGCTGGATCGGCCGGCTCAACAACTTGGCGCCGTACCACGCGGCGATGATCAGCGAGATGAATTGAAATGTCAGGGGTACCACCGGGCCACCGAACCAGGGGCGATGATGCTTGACCAGCGGTTTCATCGAGCCATCCGGCTGTTCGACGAAGGTTTCCTGAGGCGGTGGCGGCGGTGGACCGTAATGATGGAACCAGAAGAACGCCAGCAGATGCGCCAGCACAATCGCCACCAGCAACACGCCGAACAGCCGCCCGAACAACGTATTGAAGGGGGCGCGCATCAACCGATATCCCTTGCGTCGAACAGATAACCTTCGCCGCGTACCGTCTTGATCAGCTGTGGGGCCTTGGGGTCGTCCCCCAGTTTCTGGCGCAGGCGCGAGACCAGCAGGTCGATGCTGCGATCAAAGGCTTCGATGGAGCGGCCGCGCGCTGCGTCCAGCAGTTGCTCGCGGCTCAATACGCGGCGCGGGCGTTCGATAAACACCCACAGCAGGCGGAACTCGGCGTTGGACAGTGGCACCACCAGGCCGTTGTCGGCCACCAGTTGACGCAACACGCTGTTCAGACGCCAATTGTCGAAGCGGATGTTGGCGCGCTGCTCGGTGCGGTCATCGCGTACCCGGCGCAGGATAGTCTGGATGCGGGCCACCAATTCGCGCGGCTCAAACGGCTTGGACATGTAGTCGTCGGCGCCCAGCTCCAGGCCGATGATACGGTCGGTGGGCTCGCAGCGGGCGGTGAGCATCAGGATCGGAATGTCCGATTCAGCCCGCAGCCAGCGGCACAGGGTGAGGCCGTCTTCGCCGGGGAGCATCAGGTCGAGCACCACCACATCGAAGGTTTCGGCCTGCATGGCCTGGCGCATCGCCGCGCCGTCGGTCACGCCCGTGGCGAGAATATTGAAGCGCGCCAGGTAATCGATCAGCAATTCACGAATTGGCGCGTCGTCGTCGACGATCAGCGCACGGGTGTTCCAGCGCTTGTCATCGGCGATCACCGCGCCTGTGTGCTCATCGTTTACCGGGACGGAAGGAGTATGCATGGTGCGATTATCTGCCTGATGGTTACGGTCAGCATAGGCGCCCAGCCCCATGGCTGGAAGTGCTGGACGGTCGGTCATGCGGCGAGGCTAGCGGTGGGGCGTGTTGGGCGCATGTCGTGAATGTATCGGCTTTGAAACAATGGTCGCACACCGGCGCCAATCCACGTTGAATCAGTATTTACCGATCATCGGATCCCGCAACGGCGCCGCTTGCGCTACAATCCGCGCCGATTTCGACTTGCCTGAGAGCCCATGCCAATGTCCGTCTGCCAGACTCCTATCATCGTCGCCCTGGATTACCCCACCCGTGACGCCGCACTGAAGCTGGCTGACCAGTTGGACCCTGCGCTTTGCCGGGTCAAGGTCGGCAAGGAACTGTTCACCAGTTGCGCGGCGGAAATCGTCGGCACGCTGCGTGACAAAGGCTTTGAAGTGTTTCTCGACCTGAAATTCCACGATATTCCCAACACCACCGCCATGGCCGTCAAGGCTGCGGCTGAGATGGGCGTGTGGATGGTCAATGTGCATTGCTCCGGTGGCCTGCGCATGATGAGCGCCTGCCGTGAAGTGCTGGAACAGCGCAGCGGGCCGAAACCGCTGTTGATCGGGGTGACTGTGCTGACCAGCATGGAACGTGAAGACCTCGCCGGCATCGGCCTGGATATCGAGCCGCAGGAGCAGGTGCTGCGCCTGGCCGCCCTGGCGCAGAAAGCGGGTCTGGACGGCTTGGTGTGTTCGGCGCTGGAAGCCCAGGCGCTCAAGGCGGCTCATCCGTCGTTGCAACTGGTCACGCCAGGCATTCGTCCGGCGGGCAGCGCTCAGGATGACCAGCGCCGTATTCTGACGCCGCGTCAGGCGCTGGATGCCGGTTCGGATTATCTGGTGATTGGCCGTCCGATCAGCCAGGCGGCCGATCCGGCGCAAGCGTTGGCGGCGGTTGTTGCCGAAATCGCCTGATACCCAGGCGGGCACTGAAAAATCTGGGAGGGGGCTTGCCTCCTGTCTTGGTCCGGCAGCCTGTAGCTATCTTACCGGTGCTCCACGATCCAATGTGGGAGGGGGCTTGCCCCCGATGGCGGCCTCAGGATTGGCCAGTATTTTGGATCAGACCGAGTACATATCCGTTTCTGCGGTCATGGCTGCTATGGGTTCCGCTTTTACAGCGGCTCACTTTTGAAAAGCGCAAAAGTAAGCAAAACGCTCTTGCCCCACCACTCTGCACCTCGCCTAGGCTCGGTGTGCGTTCGGCCAGCGTGGTTTAACGGGGCGCCTAAGATCAAAAGCAGATCAAGATCAAGGTCAAGAGCGGCTCGCTTCGCATCGTGGAGTGGTGTGGGGCAAGCTCTAATGCCAGTCAGTTAAATGTACACTGCCCTCTGTAGGAGCGAGCTTGCTCGCGAAAAACTCACAGGCACCGCGTTCATCCAGAAAGCACGCGTTATCGTTGACGTTTTTCGCGAGCAAGCTCGCTCCTACAAAAAGCCTTGACTGGCATTGGGGCCAGCCCCCTCCCACAGTTGTAAATGGCGCCTGTCAGCTGACCTTCAGGACCAACTTGCCAAAGTTCTCGCCATTGAACAGCTTCATCAGCGTTTCCGGGAACGTTTCCAACCCCTCGACGATATCCTCCTTGCTCTTGAGCTTGCCCTGGGCCATCCAGCCGGCCATTTCCTGCCCGGCAGCGGCAAAGTTCGCCGCGTGATCCATCACCACGAAACCTTCCATCCGTGCGCGGTTGACCAGCAATGACAGGTAGTTGGCCGGGCCTTTCACGGCTTCCTTGTTGTTGTATTGGCTGATGGCCCCGCAAATCACCACTCGCGCCCTTAACGCCAGGCGGCTGAGTACCGCGTCGAGAATATCGCCGCCCACGTTATCGAAGTACACATCCACGCCTTTGGGGCACTCGCGCTTGAGGGCGGTGGGCACGTCTTCGTGTTTGTAGTCGATGGCCGCATCAAAGCCCAGTTCGTCCACCAGGAACTTGCACTTGTCGGCGCCTCCGGCGATGCCCACCACGCGGCAGTCCTTGAGTTTGGCGATCTGTCCGGCAATGCTGCCGACCGCACCGGCGGCGCCGGAAATCACCACGGTCTCCCCTGGCTTGGGCGCGCCGGTGTCCAGCAGTGCGAAGTAGGCGGTCATGCCGGTCATGCCCAGCGCGGACAGGTAGCGGGGCAGCGGCGCGAGTTTCGGGTCGACCTTGTAGAAACCGCGCGGCTCGCCGAGGAAGTAATCCTGCACGCCCAAGGCGCCGTTGACGTAGTCGCCGATCGCAAACTCCGGGTGGTTGGAGACAATCACCTTGCCCACGCCCAATGCCCGCATCACCTCGCCAAGGCCCACAGGCGCAATGTAGGACTTGCCCTCATTCATCCAGCCGCGCATGGCCGGGTCGAGGGACAGGTACTCGTTGCGTACCAGCACCTGGCCGTCCTGCGGTGTACCGACCGGGACTTCCTGATAGGTGAAGGTGTCCCGCGTGGCCGCTCCGACCGGGCGTTTGGCAAGCAGGAACTGGCGGTTGGTCTGGGCAGTCATGGCGGCAACTCTTTAGAAATGAAGGATCAGTCATAGACAAGTAACGGCCCGCGGGCAAGGTTGTTCGAGCCACGCGAATGCTTGCCAATAGGCAGGGTTGATACTCGGACCTGTCGCCTTATCACCGGGACTCATGCAGGCCCAACCGGGCTTCTAATAGTGCTGACGCATCGATCCCGGCGTTGGCTAGACTCGACCCACGGCAATTATTCCAATAGGACATACCCCATGAGCATGACGTTTTCCGGCCAGGTCGCCCTGGTGACCGGCGCCGCCGCCGGCATTGGCCGCGCGAGCGCGTTGGCGTTTGCCAACGAAGGCTTGAAAGTGGTGGTGGCCGATCTTGATGTTGCCGGAGGCGAGGGCACTGTGGCGCTGATTCAGCAAGCCGGTGGCCAAGCGTTGTTTGTGCGCTGCAACGTCACGCTGGAGTCGGATGTGCAGCACTTAATGGCGCAGACTGTTGCCGCCTATGGCCGCCTGGACTATGCCTTCAACAATGCAGGGATCGAGATCGAGAAGGGCAAGCTGGCCGACGGTACTCTGGATGAGTTCGATGCCATCATGGGGGTCAACGTCAAGGGCGTGTGGTTGTGCATGAAGCACCAACTGCCACTGTTGCTGGCCCAGGGCGGGGGAGCCATCGTCAACACGGCGTCGGTCGCGGGTTTGGGCGCGGCGCCGAAAATGAGCATTTATGCGGCGTCCAAGCATGCGGTGATCGGCCTGACGAAGTCGGCGGCGATTGAGTACGCGAAAAGGAAAATCCGCGTCAACGCCGTTTGCCCGGCGGTTATCGATACCGATATGTTCCGGCGCGCCTATGAAGCGGACCCGCGCAAAGCCGAGTTTGCGGCGGCGATGCACCCGGTCGGGCGCATTGGCAAGGTCGAGGAAATCGCCAGCGCTGTGCTGTATCTGTGCAGTGATGGTGCGGCCTTCACCACCGGTCAGGCCTTGGCGGTGGACGGCGGTGCGACGGCGATTTAAGACTTCGCACTGCAACTTGTTCGAAAAGGAATAGGTACTTGTGGGGTGTTTCCACAGCTGGCAAAAAGCCGTTATTGAATGTGTTTCAGTAGGTAAAAAAACTAATAAAATCAATACTTTAATAAAAGTGGAGGACGGGTTTTATCGCGCTTCTGTGCTTAACTGTTTGGGTTGAATAACAAACAGTTGAAGTGAGTGGCGCATGGATTTAGGGATTGATCGAAAAGCCCCAGTACCGGTGGTGCAGCAAATCATCAGCGCAGTGGCGGGATGGATTCGCAAAAATGAAGTGAGTCCCGGCACACGCTTGCCGTCCATTCGCCAAGTGGCCCTCGACAATCTGCTGAGCCAGTCTTGCGTAAGCGAGGCATTCGACCGGATGGCGGCCCAAGGACTGTTAGCGTCGAAAAACGGGACCGGGTTTGTGGTGGCGCAACCTGCAGCGGTTCAGGAAAACCAGTGGTACGAAGGCGCCGAACAGGGCTGGGGCAGTTTTATCGATGGCCCGTCGGGTGAACTCAAGCTCGGCTGCGGCTGGCTACCGGACGCCTGGCGCGAAAGCGACGGCATCAACTACGCGATCCGCGAAATCGGCCGCACCGATACCGCCGGCCTGTTCAACTACAGCACGCCGCTGGGGTTGCCGGCCCTGCGTGAACAATTGCTCAAACGCCTGACCCAGATCCACGTGCCCAGCAGTCTGGAGTGCATCCTGACCACCCACGGCGCCAGTCATGCCCTGGACCTGCTCATCCGTACGCTGCTCAAGGCGGGTGATACGGTGGTGGTCGAAACGCCCGGGTATGGCAACCTCTATCGGCAATTGGCGTTTCACGGCGTCACAATGCTCGAAGTGCCGCGCACGCGTAGCGGCCCGGATATCGAGGTGCTGGAGGCACACCTGCAATGCCATCGCCCCAAGTGCCTGTTCATCAACAGCCTCTATCACAACCCGACCGGCACCAGCCTGTGCCGCGCGGTGGCCGAGCGTTTGCTGGCGCTGGCCTGCAGCCGGGACTTTCTGATCATTGAGGAAGACGTCTACGGCGACCTGCAACATGCCAGTTGCACGCGGCTGTCCGCGTTGCCCCATGAAGACCGCGTCATCTATGTCTCCAGCTTTTCCAAGACGCTGAGCAGCGCCTTGCGCGTAGGCTACCTGAGCGCCGGTGCGGCGATCATCGCGCAACTGGCACATCTGAAGACCCTGACGGGCATTGGCACTTCGCGTTTTGCCGAAGCGGTGGTGGCGACCTTGCTGGTCAACGGCACGTACCGCAAGTGGGTGCAGCGCCTGCGCAAGCGTCTGAATACGCAAATGGCCGCCACTCTGCAGGTTCTGGAGGACGAGGAATGGCAAGTGTTTGCGGTACCCGCCGGCGGCATGTTCCTGTGGGCGCGACCTGGCGCGCAAAGCCCTTCGGGTGTGCAGGCGTGTGCCCGCAGGTTGGGTGTCTTGCTGGCGCCGGGAACGCTGTTCAACCCCAAGGGTGAATGCAGCGAGTGGCTGCGCATCAACGTGGCCTATGCGGCGGATCAGCGGGCATTGGCGCTGTTCCGTGCCTTGGGTCCCGCCAGATCGACCTCGACCGTTCTGAAAACGACGGACGTGTAGCTTTTTGCCATTATTGTGGGGCCAATGACTTGTGTTCAGTGCCCGGTGGTTGCGAATCTCGCTGCTGGTAAAGCGGGTTTATGTCATCTGCCATTGCAAGAGGGCTTACGTGCAATGATTTCGGGCGCGCAACGACGTTTCGCCAACCTCGGTATGGCGAAAAAACTGGGCTTGGGTTTCATCCTGGTGCTGCTGCTCACGGCAGTGGTCGCGGTTATCGGCGTGTGGTCCCTGCAAACCGTCGGACAGCGCTTCGAAGGCCTCAAGCGTATGTCTGCGCTCAACAGTGGCCTGCTAAAGGTACGCCTGATCGAACAGGATTATGCGTTGCACGCCGACCCCAAGGCTGTCGACGCCCTGCATGAAAGTGCCGATGCGCTGACTGCACTGGCGGTCAGCCTCGAGGCCGAGTCCGCAGCCAACGTGCCCGCAATGACCGAGGTGGAGCAAGCATTGGCCGCCTACCGCAAAGCGTTCGACGAGTTTGTCGAGCTGACCCAGGCCAAGGACCTGGCCCTGGAAATGGCCAGTTGGTCGGTCTCCAGTGTGGCCAATAATCTCGATGTGTTGCAGGCCGGCCTGGCGGACGACGGCGCGTATGGCCTTAAGGAAAGCCAGGGCAAGGAAGGCGCCGAATTTATCGAGCAGGCGGGGCAGGTGAGCCAGGTGTCGCGGTTGATGTTGCAGGCGATGAACGAAGCGCGACTGCGCCTGGATCAGAGCCGCAAGGCCGATGCGGACGACGCCGAGCAGGGCAGGATCGAACAGGCTGAGCAGGCGCTGGCTCAGGCCGAGCAACTGAAGACCTCGGTCAAGGATCCCGGTTACCAGACCGTGCTTAATGAAGTGTCCGGGCATATCGCTTCGTTCAGCGAAAAGCTGGGTGAATACACGAGCCTGCTGGCGCAGGAAAAAGTGGTTTACAAACAACTGCATGATCGCGCCGATCAGGTGGTCAGCCGGGTCAACCAGGCCTATGACGCCGAAGATCAGTCGATGCAGGCGCAACTGGTCAAAAGCACGCTGCTCATCATTGGTTCATCCGCCTTGGCGTTACTGGTGGGGCTGATTGCGGCATGGTGGATTACCCGCTTGATCGTGGCGCCGCTGCGCAGTGTGATCGCAGTGGCGCAGCAGATTGCCTCCGGTGACCTGAGTGGGCGCATGGAGGTCAGCCGCCGCGATGAGATTGGCCAACTGATGCAGGCGATGCAGCAGATGGGCAACGGCCTGAGTCATATGGTCAGCGGATTGCAGGCCGGTATCGAACAATTGGCCAGCTCGGCGCACTCGTTGTCCAGCGTGACCGAGCAGACCAACCTCGAGGTCAGCAGCCAGAAGGAGGAAACCGAACAGGTGGCCACGGCGATGAACCAGATGACCGCAACGGTGCACGACGTGGCGCGTAACGCCGAGGAGGCCGCCCTGGCGGCGCAAACGGCGGATGACAAGGTTGATAGCGGCCAACAGGTGGTGCGCATGAGTTTGCAGCGCATCGAATTGCTGGCTACCTCCAGCAACAGTGCCAGCGCCAGTATCGAAAGCCTCAGCGCCGAGATTCAGAACATCGGTACGGTATTGAGTGTGATCAAGAGCGTCGCCGAGCAAACCAACCTGCTCGCGTTGAACGCCGCGATTGAAGCGGCACGCGCCGGCGAGCAAGGGCGTGGTTTTGCGGTGGTTGCCGACGAAGTGCGGGCCCTGGCCAAGCGCACCCAGCAGTCGACCGAGGAAATCGAACGCCTGGTCAGCACCTTGCGCGGCGCGGCACAGTCGTCGGTGGAGCAGATTCAGCACAGTGGCGAATTGGTGAAACTGGCGGTCAGTGACGCGTTGGAAACCGAAAGCGCCCTGGGCAGTATTGCCGCGGCGGTGTCATTGATCCAGCAGATGAACCAGCAGATTGCCGCAGCGGCCGAGGAGCAGAGCTCGGTGGCCGAGGAGATCAACCGCAGCGTCACCAGCATCCGGGCGAGTGCCGACCAATCGGCGTTGAGCATGCAGGGCAATGCCGCCTCGAGTATCCAACTGGCTCAGTTGGGCGCGGAACTCAAGGGCATGGTGGGACACTTCCGCCTCTGATCGCAGCGGGGGCGCCGCGATCAGTGGGCAAGGGGGTCAGGCGTGGTTGGCGAGGAAGGTCAGCAGCGCTTCATTGACGAAGTCCGGATTCTCTCGGCTGGAGATGTGCCCTGCGTCGGGAATCAAGGTCAGGGCACAACCAATCAGATCGGCCATTTTCTCGGACTCGGCGGGTGGACGCGGCTTGTCCTGTTCGCCGCACATGACCAGCGTGGTATCGCAATCCAGGCGGGAAAGCTGCGCCAGGATATCGGTGCGACTGAAGATCAGGCGGCCCAGGGGCACCACGCTGTCCAGCAGGCGTTCCCGGGAAAAGTCCTGCAGCGACTGGCGAAAGTCCTGGTACAGCGCTGATTCGCGATTGATCTCCGGCCGGAAGAAGATCGGCGCGATGACATCCAGCAACGGTTCAGGAATGGCACCGGCGTCTTCAATCATCTTGAACAGCGAAAAGTAGTATTGGCGCGTGGCCTCCGGTTCGGCACCGAGGTAGGTGTCCATCAGCACCAGGCTGTTGATGCGCTCAGGCGCCAGCAAGGCGAGGCGGGCGCCCCACATACCGCCGACCGACAGACCTACCAGATTGATCTGCGGGGTGTCCAACTGGTCCAGCAGCGCCAGGTGCTGACGTGCCAGATCGTCAAGGGAGCGGGTGTTCGCTGGCAGTGTGCCCGACTCGCCATGGCCCCACAGTTCCGGGACGATGACACGGTATTGCTGCGACAGCGCTTCGATCTGCGGTGCCCACATGTCGCGGTCCCATAGGTAGCTCGAACCCAACAAGACGACCGGGCCGCTACCCTGGTCGATATAGTGCAACGGTTGTCCATCAATCATGGCGACAGGCATAGCAGGCCTCTAACTTCACGGAGTGAGGGGCACTTTTTTACCCTAGTCGGCGGCGGGGGGATAGGCTCATTTTGATGGCACGTGGCGACAGGGCGTCGCCACATAACGAAAAAACTATCAATCGTAGATGGCTTTCTTTTTCCACTCGGCATCGGTGTCGGCGACTTTCAGGCCTTCGGTCAGTTCGTTGACTTCGTCTTCGGCCGGCTGGCTGTTGGTCAGCACCGTCGAGTTGGCGCGGGCCAGTTGCGACTCCAGTAGTTGCAGCTGTGCGCTGTAGAACACTGGCTCCGGTTGTTTGCGCAGGTACTGCACGCCGCGCTCGAACGCCAGGCGCGCCTGGCCCGGTTGACCTTGCTGCAGGGCATGCTGGCCAAGGTTGTTGAAGAACTCGATGTGCAGCAGTACGAGGATGTGGCGGATTTCCTTGATCCAGTGCTTCGCTTCGTTGGCCGGCAGGAAGCCGTCCTGGGCCGCGCGGGTGACTTGACCATGCAGCGCTTCGAGCAAAAAGCGCACATCCTTGGCCTTGGCTTCGGTCTGGATCGGCGCGGGTGGGTTGGCCACCGGAATCGATTCGCCCTGAGCGATCAATGCATTGAGCTCGGCGATTCGTGCCTTGAGCGGGGCGCTGGATTTGTTGAGGTTCAACAGGCGTTGGTTGACGTTGAGCTCCAGGCGGGTCAGCAACAGCTTGAGTGCCGGGGTCATCAATTGGCCAGGAAACGTCTCGGTGATTTCACCACAGCGACGCAGCCGGTCATTGAGCTCGATCTCGGTACGCTTTTTTTCCAGCTTATTGTTTTCCACCACATGGTTCATGTAGCCAATGGCGATCAGTATTACGATCCCGACTATAACCAGCAGGGTGATCATGAGTGGTGTCACCGGTGTGACCTCTTTAAGGGGTTTGCTGTGGAGTGTAGTGACTGAGCTGACCGGCGGATAGGACTGTTCGACCAGTTGCCCAGGTAGTTTCTTCTATATAGGTAAGTGTTTCCGGCGTGACTGCATATTGCCATCATTGCCTGGGACAACTATAGCGCCTTGTCGAGCGTCAGAATATAGGCGCCAGGGCCTGGGCGGGCAGAATGCCCGCCCAGGCTGGTAAACGGTGGCGAAGTCATTGATTTAAATAAATTTATCCTTGGGGGTTGACGACCTTTGAATCCGTCCATAGAATGCGCGCCACTTACAGCGTAAAGCACACAGCGAAACGCGGTAGGGAGTGAATGTTGTACGTGTGTCCCCTTCGTCTAGTGGCCTAGGACACCGCCCTTTCACGGCGGTAACAGGGGTTCGAGTCCCCTAGGGGACGCCATATGCGGGAATAGCTCAGTTGGTAGAGCACGACCTTGCCAAGGTCGGGGTCGCGAGTTCGAGTCTCGTTTCCCGCTCCAATTTACAAGCAGTGTGGCCTTCGGGCGGCATTGAGTGAAACCAGGACCGAATCTTCGGATAAGGCCTCTGGGCACTGGAATACACACCATGTGTTTCAGTAGCGTGTCCCCTTCGTCTAGTGGCCTAGGACACCGCCCTTTCACGGCGGTAACAGGGGTTCGAGTCCCCTAGGGGACGCCATTTGCGGGAATAGCTCAGTTGGTAGAGCACGACCTTGCCAAGGTCGGGGTCGCGAGTTCGAGTCTCGTTTCCCGCTCCAATTCAAAGAAAAAGCCACTCAAGCGAGTGGCTTTTTTTTGTCTGCGATTTATATAACAGCGCTGATCGTGCTAAACAGCATTCACCGCTTGAGCCAGCCGCAACGTAGCCTGACGGATCTCTTCCTGATTGAGCGACGCAAAGCCCAACCGCAGCGCATTCTCCGGCTGGCTCGTTGGTGAGAACTGTCGGCCGCTGCGCACCACCAGTCCGTGACCCAGGGCCGTTTTTACCATTCGATCCACGTCGATTTCAGCCTCGAACCGCACCCACAACGCCAGGCCGCCCTCGGGTTCGCGCACCTGGATACGATCACCCAGCGACGCCTGCAGACAGGTTTGCAACGTCTCCCGACGCCCTCGATATTCTTTCGACACGCGGCGCAGGTGCTTTTTCAGCTCACCCTCATTGATCAGATCGGTCAGCATTTTCTGAGCGACGGCGTCGGCATCCCCCAGCATCAGGGCCGCATTGCGGTGCAGGGCTTCAACCACCTCAGCGGGGGCCACTATATAGCTGCAGCGAAACGTCGAGCCCAAGGCTTTGGATAGCGAGCCGATATAGATCACGTGGCGCTGGGAACGGTCACTGGCAAGCGGCAGATAGGGGCGACCGTTAAAGTGGAATTCGTGGTCGTAGTCTTCCTCAATGATGCAAAAGTCGTGCAACGCAGCGAGCGTCAACAGTTGTTGGCGCCGCGCGGCGTGCAGGCTGACGGTGGTAGGGAACTGATGGTGCGGCGTGACGTAGATCATGCGCACTGTGTGCTCCCGGCATAAACGGTCGATCTGGTCGGTACGGCAACCTTCTTCGTCCATGTCCACCGTGACCAGGTGCGCGCCCAACTGACGAAAAATTTCCCACGCCGGCGGGTAACTCAAGCGCTCCACCAGTACCACATCGCCCGGTTTGATCAGCAAACTGGCACTCAGGTACAGCGACATTTGAGTGCCCTGGGTCAGGCAAATGTTTTCGGCGTTGGCGGCCAGCCCGCGATTGCTGCGCAGCATCTCGGCGAGGGCGCAGCGCAGGTGATAGCCGGTGCCTTCACTGCCGTAGCGTAGGGTGTTGGAGGCAAAGCTGTTGCGCAGGGCGTTGCGGTAGTAACGATGCAACACCGCTTGCGGCAGCAGGCGGTGGTCGCTGGTGCCGTTGTCGAAAAACAGCGCGTCATGCCGATGCTGCAGCGCGGTGACCTGGGCGTTGTGGGTGAAATATGGCACCACCGGTTGCGCCAGTATGGACAGTGCGAAGGACTGCGGTGCACGACCGGGCAGTTGCTGGGGCGTCAGCTGCGCATTGACGAACGTTCCGCGACGCGGCTCGCTGATCAGCCAGCCTTTGGTGGAGGCTTCTTCATAGGCCAGGACGACCGTCTTGCGATTCACATCGAGCAACTGCGCCATTTCCCGCGTACCTGGCAGCAAAGTGCCAGGCGGCAGGCGCCCTTCGATAATCGCTGTCACCAGTCCCTCGGCTATCTTGCGGTAGGAGGCTTGTGGCGGGTCTGCGTCGAGCTTGAGCAAAGGGCGCCATTTACGCATCTGGACCATCTGAAGTATCCACAACTGGAGGTTCTAATGGGCCTAGTCTAGCGTAACAATCAGGCTTCAATCATTCTCAGGTCCTCAGCACATGCGGCATGTCATCGAACTGTTCCCCTCGGGCAAAACCTTTGAGGCTGGCGACGAGCTGTTGCTTGACGCCATGCTCGCCAGCGGCCTGGCCGTGCCGTTCTCCTGCCGGCGTGGCGCGTGCGGCTCGTGCAAAGTGGTGGTCACCCAAGGCGAGTACCAGGCCAGGAGCCTGGCCCCGAACGCGCCCGCGCCTTGCTACCCCCTGGCCGCCAATGAAATGCTGCTGTGCCAGAGCCACGCCTGCACCGACATGCGTCTGGAAATTCCCGGCTGGTCGCTGGATACACCTGCGCTGGTGTTTGACGCACGCGTACTCAGCAAGCAGGCAGTCGCCGCCGACGTTATCGAGTTGGTGCTGTTGCCGGACGCACCGGTGGCGGTACGGGCAGGGCAGTACCTCAAGTTCCGCCTGGAACACGGCGATACGCGCAGTTTCTCGATTGCCAACCTGCCTGCCGAGGACGGCGGGCGTTTGGTTTTGCAGATTCGTCGGGTCAGCGGCGGGTACTTTTCCGAGGGCATCCTGGATGGCCTGGCCGTGGGAAACCGTCTGCAACTGGAAGGTCCGTTCGGTGCCTGTACCTGGCAGGACGATGCCGCCGACGCCGTGGTGCTCTTCGCCACGGGCACCGGTTACGCCGGCATCAAGCCGATCCTGCTGACCGCGCTCAAACGTGATCTCGAGGTGACGTTGTATTGGGGTGGCGCGCACTCGGCGGACTTCTACGACAGCGCCTTCCTGGATCAAGCAGCGCTCGAACATCCACGGTTTCGCTGGCATCCCGTGCGCTCATCGGAGGGCAGGGTGCAGGAGGTTGCATTGAGTCATGGTCATCACTGGGAGGCGGCCCAGGTCTATGCCTGCGGGAACGGCGCCATGCTCAGTCAGGTGCGAATCCAGTGCCTGGAGGCGGGTCTGCCGAGCCATCGGTTTGTCGCGGAGGCGTTTGTCGCCAGTGGTCGGTCAAGCGTTGAAACGGCACCGCCGGCGTTCGATCCGATCTGGGAAAAAGTCGGCCCGCGTTACTCCCTGGATGGCATGCTGGCGGCGCGTGAGAAATCCATACGCGCCCTGGCAGCCATCGCCAGCCGCTTGAAAGTCGGCATGACCACCGGCCAGGCGCTGGAAATGGCCGCCGCGCAGTTGCAGGCCATGGGCGCGTCGCACACCTGGCATCCCACCTACATCCGGTTTGGCGCCGACACGGTGCGCCCACCCCGCGAAGGCATCGATCGCCAGCGCAGGCTGCGCGCCAGCGATATCGTGGTGGTCGACCTTGGCCCGGTGTGGGACGGCTACGAGGGCGACTACGGCGACACCTTTGTCTTCGGCGACTCGCCCCTGCACCTGGCCTGTACCACCGCACTGCACCAGGTGTTCGATGAAACCCGCCAGGCCTGGCTGCGCGGTCTGACCGGACGCGAACTCTACGACTTCGCCGAACAGAGCGCCGTGGCCAAGGGCTGGCGGCTGGCCCGCAATCTGGCGGGGCATCGCCTGGCGGATTTTCCCCATGCGTTGTTCGAGAGCAAACAGTTGGCGGAGCTGGACATCCTACCGAGTGAAATGGCCTGGGTGCTGGAGATCCAGCTGTGCCATCCCACTGAACCGGTCGGTGGGTTCTTTGAGGATATGCTGATGTTGCAGGCGTGAAGAGCCCGCCGGTGCGGCGGGCTCGAGAATGGATCAGAGCTTGGGCAACTGGCCGACACGTCCCATCATTTCAGTCACAATCTGCAGGTCCAGCAGGAACTGCTCGACTGTCTTGAACTCACCGTCGGTGTGGCCGGTGTACTTCTCTTCGGGGCGGGCCAGGCCGAATTGCACGCCGTTGGGCAGGTCGTGCACGGACGTGGCGCCGGCGGATGTGCCGAACTTGTGCTGCATGCCCAGGTTTTCCGTGGCCACCGCCAGCAGGGCTTTTACCCATTCGCCCTCGGGGTTGCGATACATCGGCTTGTCCAGCGAATAAGTGAAGTTCACGTTGACCTTGGCTTGCGTGTTCCAGGCGTTCAGTTTCTGCTCGATCTGTGCCTTGAGTGCCTCCGGGGTCTTACCCTTCGGCGCGCGCAGGTTGACGGCCAGCTTGAAGGCTTTGTCATCCAGGCCGACAAAGGTCGGCGACGTGGTCAGCGGCCCCATGAAGTCATCGGCATAGCCCACGCCCAATTTACCGCCCAGGTAATCCAGGCCCCAGTTGTCCGCCGCATACTGCGCAGCATCAGTGATGTGGTTGTGCTTGAGGGCGATCTTGCCATCGACGCTGTGGATCAATTCCAGCATGCGTGCCACCGGGTTGACGCCAGTTTCGGGTTCCGAAGAGTGGGCCGACACGCCGGTGACGGTCAGTTTGACGTTCTTGCCGTCAACCTGGGCGGTCACCTGGAAATTGCCGCCATTGCGCCTGGCATAGTCATTACCGGCCTGCTGCAGGCCGGCCGCCAGTTCAGCCGGGTTATCGCTGACCAGCGTGGCGACCGAGACCGATGGAATCTGGTTGGTGGCCTTGCCCCCGGTCATTGCGATAATTTCCGCGCCGGTGCCTTCACCCTTGCGCACCGGGAAAGTGGCCATGACGGTGCCTGAGCCTTTTTCGGCGATCACTACCGGGTAACCGCCATCGAGCGCCAGGTTGTAGTTCGGTACGGGATTGCGTTCGAAATAGTAGGGAATGGCGTCACCGGAGGTTTCTTCGGTGGTGTCCACCAGCAGCTTGAACGTGCGCGCCAGCGGCAGCTTTTCTTCCTTGATCACCTTCATGGCGTACATCGCCACGACGATGGCGTTCTTGTCATCCTCGGTGCCGCGACCATACATGCGATCGCCAATCAGCGTGACCTTGAACGGGTCCAGCCTGGTGCCATCCTGCAGCACCCAATTTTCCGGCGTCACCGGGACCACATCGGCGTGGGCATGCACGCCCACCACTTCGTCACCGCTGCCTTCCAGTGAAATTTCATACACGCGGTTATCGACGTTACGGAAGTTCAGGTTGAAGGACTTGGCCAGGGCCTGGATCCTGTCGGCGATCTTGAGAAATTCCGGGTTTTTGTACTGCGGCAGGCCGTCTACGTTGAACGTCGGAATTTCCACCAGTTCGCGCAAGGTGTCCAGGGCCGCCTTGCCGTACTTCACCCGCGTATAAATACCAAGCAGGCGGTTGATCTCGTTCTGCTGCTCGGCGCTCAGGGTTTTGTCATCGAGAAAGGCGCTGATGGCCGGGGCGACGTCACGGGTCTTGCCCAGGTCGCCCTTGGCCAGGGTGCCGAGGAAACTGCGGAAATCGCTGATGGATGCGTCGTCGAAACTCTTCACAATCGCGGTGTTTTGTTCGGCAGTGATGTTGGCGAGCGCAGGCGTGGTAACCGCGGTAAGGCTGGCGGCGAACAGCGTGGCAGCCACGAGTTTTTTCAGTGGAAAGTGCATGGTTGGAGGCATTCCCTTGCAGGCAGTGAGTAGGGTGTTTCTGACGGATAAGTCAGAAACATTTCCACACACTAGCATTACTCAGGTCCTGCAGGTCAATGCTGGCCAGGATGAGGCGCGGGGTATTCATCCGCCGCGTTCAAGGCTCTGGCATAGGGCCCGTCCCACAACTGCTGATGCAATTGCCCTACGCGCCTGGCCATCGCTTCGCTGCGCATCACCACTTCCAGATTGCGCGAATTGTCCAGATAACCGCCCAACCAGTTACTGGTACCGACCCACGCCACCTGCCCGTCGATCTCCATCGTCTTGCTGTGGATCACCCGTGCATAGGGGATGAAGCCTTGCCTGGCCTCGGGCAGGGTGACGATCTTGATCTGTATGTTGGGCAGCACCGCCAGGCTCTTGAGGTAGGGCAGTTCCAGCGGGTCGGTGTTCCAGTTGGACACCATCAGCTTGATCGACACCCCACGCGCAGCCGCAGCGCGCACGGCGTTGTCGATCACCGCATAGTAGGGGCGGGTCCGATCCGGGCCGTAGGACAGCGGCGCATAGTCCAGCAATTGCACGCGCACCTCTTGCTTGGCTTCGCCCAGCAGGCGCGGCAGTTCGCCCTGTGAGTCGCCTACGCCGGGCGGGTTGTAGCGTTGCGGGCTGGCCACCAGATAGTTGCCGGTACGCGCGGGCTCCTTGCCGGCGGTCGGCAGTGGCACCGGTTGGTTGTCGCTGAGTGCCTGTTGGGCTTTCCAGTCCTGATCAAAGATCGCCTGGACCTGCCCGACCACGCCTGCATCGCTGATGCGCAGCCCGGTTTCGTGGATATGTTCCAGGGAGCGCCAGTCGAAATTCTGGCTGCCGATAAACGCCTGGCTGCCGTCAACCACCATGTATTTGGCGTGGATGATCCCGCCGCTCAATTGCCCGAAGGGCAGCACTCGGAAGGTCAGGTTGGGAATGGCGCGCAAGCGTTCCAGGGTGGCCGCATCCGATAATTTGATGCCTTTTTCTTCGAGCAGGAAACGGATCTTCACCCCGCGTTTACCAGCGGCTTCCAGGTGTTCGATAACCCTGTCCATCACCGAGCCGGGATGGTCGGCCGCGTAGAACTGGCCGATATCGATGCGGTTTTTTGCACCGTCGAACAGCTCGATCCACACCGGACCCGGCTGGCGCAGATCGGCTGTGCCCAATGTGGTGTCCACCGGCACGGTGTGCACCAGTTCAAACCCTGCAATTGAAAAGTCCGCCATGGCCAGCGGACTGAGGAGCAAACCGGCGAGGCCTGCGACACGCAACTTCATCGAAAGGGACATAAGCGTCTCATCACGCAAAAAAACAGGCGGGCCATGACGCGCCCGCCGTGCAGGTCAGGCCGTGCGGCTGTGCAGTGGAGTGGGCACGCGCTGCGGCACTTCATCGTGGGCGCGGGCGCCGCTGGAGGCGCGGATCAGCAGGATCTTCAACTGATCGTTGATGCGCTCCAGGCTGTCCTGGAAGAAGTTATGGAACACCACGCAGAACAGCGCGATGGCGATCCCCAGCCCGGTGGCGAACAAGGCCGTGCCGATACCACCGGAAATCTGCCCTGGGTCCGACACACCCGCTGTGGCCAATGCCTTGAACGTATCGATGATACCCAGGATGGTCCCCAGCAGGCCGAGCAGCGGGGCCGCCGTGGTGATGGTCTCGATGATCCACAGGCTGCGGGCCAGCGGGGCGCGGGTCTTGAGGTACTGGGTGTCGATTTCGTCGTCGAGGTCCTTGCGCGACCCGTGGGAAGCCTTTTGCGCCAATACCGGCACGATCATGTTCAGCGGCAGGCTGTCGCGACGGGTCAGGTGTTCCGGCAGGTCGCGTTCGCTGTGCACGGTGGCGCCCAGCGCGTCGATCAAGGCACGGGCCTGGCGGCGCACATAAGTGAAGTAGATGCCGCGTTCGATGGCGATGAAGATGGCGATGGCCATCGCGGCATACATCACATAGAAGGTGACGTCGTGGAGCAGGTTCATATCCATGATGGTGGTCCTCTTGGGTCAGTCTTAGAAATTCGCTTCCAGCGAAACTGTGACGGTGCGGTCCAGGCCGACGATGTACGCCGGGTCGCCATCGCGAAAACCGCTGTAGCTGGCGGCGTTGGTCTTGGTGGTGTAGACGCCGTCCAGGTATCTCTTGTCGAACAGGTTGTCGACGTTCAGGCGCAGGGTGGCGTCCTTCACGACCTTTTTGTCCACCGGCAGGTAGATGCCCGCGCCGAGGTTGAACACGGTGCGCGCGGAAATGGCTTCGTCGTTGGTCAGGTCGCCGTAGAGCTTGCTGGTGTACTTCCCGCCGAAGGTGCCGTAGAAGCGCCCGTCGTCATAACCGATGTTGGCCGCCAGCATGTTCTTCGGCACGTTGGCGAACTGTTTGCCGCTGGTGGGCAACGCGATGGCCTGGCCCGCGTTGTAGACGGTCATGTCGTCCTGCTGCTCGGCCTTGGTGTAGGTGTAGGAGGTGTAGTAGTTGAAATGGTGGGGCAGCAGGCCGCTCCACTCCAGTTCCAGGCCTTTGTTGGTGACGGCGCCGACGTTGATATCGGCGGAGTCGCCATTGATATCCTTGGAGGAGACCTGGCGATTCTTGAAGTCCATGTAGAACAGGGTTGCGGCCAGGGTCATGTCGTCGCCGCTGTAGCGCCAGCCCAGTTCGTGGTTCCAGCTGGTTTCCGGCTCAAGGTCGATGGAGCCGGCGCCTTTGTCATAGAGCGCGTAGTTCTGCGGTACGCGCATGTTGCGTGACAGGCTGTAGAACAACTGGTCGCGCTCGTCCAACTGGTATTTCAGGCCGGCGTTGGGCAGCAGTTTGTTGTAGGTCTGGTTACGTTTTTCCGGTTGTTCGTTGAGACTGCCGTGGTTGGTGCCATCACGCTCGACGTTCATGTAGGCCAGGCCGGCGATGAAGGTCCAGTCCGGGTTGATGTACCAGGTGTCCTGGGCCCAGACTTTTTGCGCCGGGGTCACGGTGAAGCGGTCGCGGCCCTGGACCTGGTTGCCGTTGGCGTCGACGATGGCGCTGTTTGAATCCGGCCAGGTGTCGACCGGCTTGCCATTGCTCTTTAGCGGGATGAACGGCTGGGTCTGGCTCTGGCGTGCGCGCTCGTACCAGTAACCCAATTGCAGGCTGTGGTCGCCCAGGTCCCAGGTCAGTTTGGTGGTGATGCCCGGGCGCCAGGTCTGCGTGCGCGAAGGTCGGTAGTACACACCGCTGTTCGGGGTGCCGTCGGCGTTGTATTGGGCGGCGGTTGGCAGATTGCCAAGGTCGAATACGCCGCCCTGGTTCGAACCACGGTTGAGCGCATAACTTGATGAGCCGACGCCACTGCCGTTGCCCCAGAAGTAATACGGGATCACCGACAGGGCCAGGTTGTCGGCCAGTTTGAACTGGGTGTTGAGCACGGCGGTGAAGGTCTGGAACGGGTTCTGCGCCAGGGCGTAGTAGCTGTTGTACTTGCCGTTGCCGCCCACCGTTGGTGTGGCCGGATAGGGGTCGTACTTGCGGCCGTTTTGCTGGAACTGTGCCTTGGTCAGCTGGCTGTAGCTGTTGTTGTCCTGCTCGTGGTACTTGAGGATCAGGTTGGCGGTGTTGCCATCGCCGGCGTCGAAAAAGCTGTTCCACTCCACCTTGTCCGCGCGCACGGCACCCGAGCCACGCCACATATCGCCCTCGGTATGGGATGCCGACAGCCAGTTGCTCAGGCCGTTGATTTCGCCGGTATTGAGTCGCGCAAAGGTCTTGCGCGTGGCGTTGCTGCCGACGATCTGTTTGACGAAAGCGCCGGTCTCTTTGGTCGGGCGAATCGTCACGATGCCGATGTTGCCGCCGCTGGAACCGATGTGCGGGCCGTCTGATTCCGACGCGCCCTGGGTGACGAAGATCTGGTCGATGTTTTCCGGATCGCCCAGCAGGTTGGAATACAGCGCATAGTTGCCCGAATCGTTGATCGGCATGCCGTCCACCGACATGCCCACCTGGTCGGAGTTCATGCCGCGCATGGTGAAGCGAAAGCCCGACAGGCCGGTGTTGTCCTCGCTGGAAATGTTCAGGCCCGGCGTGTACTTGAGCTTGTCGATGGCGTTGCCCGTGGCCGTCTGTTTGTCGAGTGCTTCCTTGGTCACGGTGGAACGGCCCTTGATGCTTTCCTCGGGCACCATGTAACCGCCCCCGGCGCTGGCCTTGCCTTGGACCCCAATGGTGCCGACGTCACTGTCGCCGGGGTCGGCCATGACCATTGCCTGGGTCATGCTGGTCGCGGCAACGAGTGCCAGATGAATGCGGGTGAACTTCATCACTGTCGTCCTGGTGGCGGGTGCTTATTGCACGCTGTAGTTGAAGGTGGCGGTGAAGCGCTGCTCATTGCGGCCCCCGAAGGCTTGCTCGGGGAAGGGTTTGACTTGCTTGATGCGACGCAAACTGTTGGTGGCGGCCCGGTTGAGCAACATGCTTGGCGCCTGGGTCTGCAGGCCGGAGTCCAGCACGCGGCCCTGACGGTCGACCAGCAGCCACACCACCACTTCGCCACTTGGGCGTTCGAGGGATGCCTGGCGTCCGGTGGGGTATTGCTTGTAGGTGTCCAGCTCGTTGCGCAAGCCCTTGAGGTAACCGCCTTCCAGGGCCTGGCTGTCGACCTTTGGCGGCGCGGGCGGGGCGGGTGTCGGGGCAGCCTGCGCAACCGCTGCGGGCGCAGGTTTGGCGGCCACCGGTGGCGGCGTCGACGTTGGCGTTGGCTTGGCGACCACGGGCGCAGGCTTGGGCACCGGTTTCGGCTTGGGCTTGGGTTCAGGTTTCGGCACCGGTTTTGGCGGTGGTGGCGGTGGGGCCGGCTCGGCTTCCTCATCCTCGATCACCGGCGGTGGCGGCTCCTGTTCCATTACAGGTTGCGGAACCACTTCCGGCTCCGGCTCGACCAACGCCAGCTCGACCGCCGACTCGTCATACACCGGCTCGACTTTCAACGTCTGGGACTGGATACCCAGCGCAATCAGCACCAGCGCGATCAGGGCCGGGACACTGCCCAGCAACTGCCGTACACGAAACAGCGCGTACATGATCAAGACTTACGCGTGGCAATGGACACGGAGGTGAAGCCACCCAGGCGCAGGGTGTCCATCACTTCCACCAGGCGCGAAACTTCCACGCCTTTGTCGCTGTTGACGATGATCGTCGACTTGGTCTCGGGCTGTTGCGCCGCCTTCAGCGCCGGTACCAGCGCGTCGACCGTGAGGTCCTTGCCGTCCAGTTGCAACTGGCCTTCCAGGCCCAGGGTCAGGATGAATTTGTTCTGCGGTTTGAGTTGTTGTGAACTGCTGGCACTGGGTAACTGCGTCTTCATGCCCAGGGCCGGAATCACGTTCAGGCTCACCAGCACGAAAAACACCAGCAGGAACATCATCACGTCGATCATCGGGATCAGTTCGATGTGCGCCTTGCGCTTCTTGGGTTCATCCCAGGTTCTCATTCCGTTGCCCCGTTATTGAATTAGGGGCAACACGCTATCAAGCAAAAATGACCGAATGGTTAACTTTAATTGACGGTTTGGAGGCTCTAGGACGCATCTTACAGACGCTTCGTTGACGATTTTCTGCAGTAATGAAACTGACACGACGGCGGTACATGCTCGAAAAATTTATATCGGGAGCCACCTACCCATGAGTCGTTCATTGCTGCATTTGTTAACTCCGCATCCGCTCTTGCATAAGCTGGGCGCGGAACAATCCGAGAGATTTTTTAATCTTGCAAACGGGTGTGATGACCGGGAGCGCTGCCTGTGAGCGGTGGCGTAGACCACACCCGGCGCCGGGTACTCAGCGGGCTGGCAGTCGCGACCGCGTTCTCCATCCTCAGTCCGTTTGCGCGCAGTGCCGGCGTTGATTATCCGTTCACCCTCGGTGTGGCCTCCGGTGACCCATTGCCGGATGGCTTTGTGATATGGACGCGCCTGGCACCCTTGTTCAATGCCGAGGACGGACGCGGTGGCTTGCAGCGTGCGGTGCCGGTGCGTTGGCGGGTGGCCAGCGATGCGGCGATGACGCGCATCGTGCAGCAGGGCGAGGTGATCGCGACCGGGCGCTTTGCCCATTCGGTGCATGTCGAGGTGGCGGGGCTGGCGGCGGGCCGGCCGTACTGGTATCAGTTCGAGGGCCTTGGGGCGCAGAGCCCGATTGGCCAGGCACGCACGACGCCTGCGCGGCATGAGATGGCGTCCGCCCTGCTCGGGTTCGTCTCCTGCTCGCACTGGGAGCGCGGCTATTTCAGTGCCTATCGGCACCTGGCTGCCGAGCATCCCGACCTGGTGTTTTTCCTCGGCGACTATATCTACGAAAGCTCCTACGCGGCGGACTCCGGCAAAGTCTTTCGCGCCCATGGCAGCGGCAATGCGGTGACTTTGAGCGATTACCGTAACCGCTACGCACTGTACAAGACCGATCCCGATTTGCAGGCCCTGCACGCCGCTGCGCCCAGCGTGGCGACCTGGGACGATCACGAAGTGCAGAACGACTATGCCAACCGCTGGTCCCAGGACCCGAAAATTCCCGTAACGCAGTTTCTCCAGCAACGGGCGGCGGCTTACCAGGCGTTCTACGAACATATGCCATTGCGTGCGAGCAGCAGGCCGCAGGGGCCGGACATGCGCATCTATCGACGCCTCGACTATGGCCAACTGGTACGTTTCCATGTACTCGACGGCCGCCAGTACCGCTCCGAGCAGCCTTGCATTGCGGCCCATGGCAGCCATCAAGGGCATATTGTCACCACCCCCTGCAGCGACTTGCGTGATCCGGCCCGTACCATGCTCGGCTGGCAACAGGAAGCCTGGCTGGACCAGAGCTTTGCGCAGTCCAGGGCGCAGTGGAATGTGATCGCCCAGGACTTGCTGGTAGCGCCGCTGCTGCAGCGTGACCTGACCAGCCATAAGCTTGGCCGCTGGACTGATGGCTGGGATGGCTATATGGCCAACCGCAAGCGAATGCTGGCGTCTATCCAGCGCAATCGCGTGAGCAACCCGGTGTTCTGGGGCGGGGATATCCACTCGTTCTGGGCCACGGACCTGCACGCCGATGCCAATGACCCGGACTCACCGGTTCTGGCGACCGAATTCGTCGGCTCGTCAGTGACCTCCGATGGCCCGCCCTATGAAGCCTTCACGAACATCCTGCCGCTCAATCCCCATGTGAAGTTTTTTGACAGTCGCCAGCGTGGGTATGTGTCGGTGGAACTGGACGCGCAGAAGATGCTCACGCACTTTCGCGTGATCAGCGACCCACGCTATCCGGCGGCCACGGTCTCGACGTTGCAGTCGTTTGTGGTGGAGCCGGGCAGGGCGGGGGCGATGGCTGTGTAGCCTGGATTCAAATGTGGGAGGGGCTTGCCCCGATGGCGGTGTATCAGTCGATACATTCAGTGACTGACACGGCCTCATCGGGGGCATAGGTATCTACGCAACTCAGCAGCGCCCAACCGTAACCACGATGCGAAGCGAGCCGCTCTTGATCTTGATCTGCTTTTGATCCTAGGCGCCCCGTTAAACCACACTGGCCGAACGCAGGCTTGAATCCGTGGGTAACCCGGCAGGACGCCGGGTTAGCCGCACTGGGCCATGGATGGCCCATTGCGGCGGCCCACGGATTCAAGCCTGCGTTCGGGCACACCGAGCCTAGGCGAGGTGCCGAGTGGTGGGGCAAGAGCGTTTTGCTTACTTTTGACTGGGCCGGCATTCCGGCTTTTCAAAAGTGAGCCGCCGTAAGGGCGGAACCCATAGCAGCCGTTACCACAGAAACGGATATGTACTCGTTCCAATCCAGCATCCCGGCCAGCCCAGAGGCCGCCATCGGGGGCAAGCCCCCTCCCACATTTGGACCTCGGAGCGTCAGGTAGATACGCGTTAGCTCCCTCGCCACAGGTGCGGTGTCGCACCAAAATTGTGTAGATACCTATGCTCATCGGGGGCAAGCCCCCTCCCACATTTTGAGGCTCGGTGTGTCAGTTGATTTCGTAGCGTACCGACAGTGCGCCCTTTTTTTCCGAGAAGGCCAGGATCGTCACCTGGCCCAGTTCGCCCAGAGCTTGAACATGAGTGCCGCCACAGGCGTATGCCGGCAATTCACCGAAGCCGACTTGCCGGGTGCCTTCTTCCAGCGTCATGTAGCGTGGATAGTCCGCGGCGATCCATCGGTTGAGCAATTGTTGAAGGACCTGCGCATCCATGTCTTGAGCGGCTTCGCCACGGATAAATGTGACTTTGCCTTCACCGGGCCAGTGGTGGGCCTTGATCGGCATCCAGCCCAGGCGTTCGCCTGCATTGCCAATCAGATGTCCCGCCGAGTGAAGACGCGTGTGCAGCGCGCGGCGTTGTGCATCGACCCGTGCAACGATCAGGCCCGGCTCCAGAGGCTGATTGACGTAATGCACCACATGCTCGGCTTGCTGAGTGACGCGCAGCACCTGGCTGTCGCCCAGCCACCCGGTGTCACAGGGTTGGCCGCCGCCTTGGGGGTGGAAAATCGTCGACTGCAGGATCACCGCAAATTGCTCTTCGTGGGGCGTGCAGCTCAGCACTTCCAGCTCGGCAGTCAGGTGATCATGGGTGAAAAACAGGCGCTCGGTCATCGTCCACATCCGCATCAAGGTGATGCAGGCAGTATAAATAGTGCGCTGATAGGTGATAATCCATTCAAATATCAATGGACCTGTGCGTCATGAGCATCAATCTTCCTTTGCCGCTGCTGGGTGAAATGGCGATTTTCGTCAAAGTGGTGGAAACCGGCAGTTTCTCCGAGGCGGCGCGGCAACTGAGCGTTTCGCCCTCGGCGGTCAGCCGCAGCATTTCGCGCCTGGAACAGGCGCTGGCGACCCGCCTGTTGCAACGCACCACGCGCAAGCTGCGCCTTAGCGAGGGCGGCGAAGAGGTGTTCAAGCGGTGCAGGGAGATGGTCAGCGCGGCGCGTTCGGTGATGGAGATCAGCGGGCAATTTACCCACGAAGCCGAGGGCCTGGTGCGGGTCAGCGTGCCGAAGGCGGTCGGGCGGTTTGTGGTGCATCCGCATATGCCGGCGTTCCTGCGGCGCTATCCCAAGGTGGATGTGCAACTGATCCTTGAGGATCGGCATGTGGATCTGATCGATGACAATGTCGACCTGAGCATCCGTATCACCGACAGCCCGCCGCCCGGTCTGGTCGGGCGGCAATTATTGCCGATCGAACATTTGCTGTGTGCGACACCGCAGTACCTGGCCGAGCACGGCACGCCGGCACATCCCCATGATCTGCTGGAACACAGTTGCATCTACCTGGGTGAAACCCCAGGTGACTCACGCTGGAAGTTTCGTCAGGGCGCCAAGGCGGTGACGGTCGGCGTGCGCGGGCGGTATGCGGCGAACCACACGGGCGTGCGGCTGGATGCGGTGTTGCAGCATGTGGGGATTGGCAGCTTGCCGTATTTCACGGCGCGGCACGCCTTGGAAGAGGGGCGGCTGGTGCAGGTATTGCCGGCGTGGGATTTTATTGCGTCGTACCACGGCGAGGCGTGGTTGCTGCATTCGCCTACGCGGTACTTGCCTCCGAAGTTGCGCGTGTTTATTGATTATCTGGTGGAGTGCATGGTGCAGGAGCCGACACTGCGCAGTCGGTAGAACAGGGGTTAAACATGTGGGTGGGGGCTTGCCCCCGATGGCGGTGGTTCAGTCAAAAAAGCGCCTGCTGACACTCCCTCATCGGGGGCAAGCCCCTCCCACATTTGAATCTCAGTGCTTGCTCTGGTCGTCCGGCATGGCCAGCAGTTGCTTTTCCTGGTTCCAGTCGAACGGTTCGTCGTTCAGCTCGGCTTCATAGCGACGTTCTTCGAGGGCCTGGTACAGGTCCAGCTCTTCGTCGGGCATGAAGTGCAGGCAATCGCCGCCAAAGAACCACAGCAGGTCGCGCGGCACCAGATGGGCGATCTGCGGGTAGCGCAGGATGACCTGGCTCATCAGATCCTGGCCCAGGTATTGGCTTTCGATAGGATCGATCGGCAACAGGGCGCGCAGTTCGTCGAAACGTTCCAGAAACAGCGTGTGGCTTTCCTCGGGTACCTGTTCGGCTTCGCCGACGGCAACCAGGATGCTACGCAGGTGGTCGAGCAAGACGAGATGATCGGCAACGACGTTGGACACGAGATAAGTCCTCTAAAGCAAAAACGGGCGCGAGAGTATATGCCTCTCGCGCCCGTTTTTATATGACCGCCGGTATCAGCGGACTTTGCCCTCCGCCTGTATCAGCTCGTCTTTGCTGAAATCATCGACGTCGATCACCTTGCGCCGCGCCGCTTCGGCGTCGCGCAGGGTCTGCGCCTCGGCCGGTTGGAGCACGCCGGCGTGCAGCGCGGCGTCGATGGCCGACTCACCGGCAGTCGGTTTGATCTGTCCGCTCTTGAGCGCGGTATGCAGTTTTTTCTGCAGGGCATGGCTGGCGCCGAGCAGGTCATAGGCGTGTTGCAGCGCGCCCACCGGATCTTCCGCCGACTGTGGGCGGTAGCAGCCCGCCAGCAGCTCTTCCAGGGTCGGGTCGCCCTTGGCGCGGCCGATCACTGCGGCCACCTCGGCATCCAACGCATCGGATGGCCCGGTATGGCGACGCCCGAACGGGAACACGATCACCCGCAGCAGACAGCCCAGCACCTTGTTCGGGAAGTTGCTCAGCAGTTCATCCAGCGCACGCTCGGATTGGCCAAGGCTTTCCTCCATGGCCCAGGCGAACAGCGGCTCCAGGTGATCCGGCGAATCCAGGTCGTGGTAGCGCTTGAGCGCTGCCGATGCCAGGTACATGTGGCTCAGCACATCACCCAAGCGTGCCGACAGGCGTTCGCGGCGCTTCAACTCGCCGCCCAGCAGCATCATGCTCAGGTCCGCAAGCAGGGCGAACGCGGCGGCCTGGCGGTTCAGTGCGCGGAAATAACCCTGGCTCAAGCGATTGCCCGGAGCCTTTTCGAAGTGACCAACACCCAGGTTCAATACCAAGGTACTGGCGGCATTGCTCACGGCGAAACCGATGTGCTGCATCAACAGGCCATCGAACTCCTTGAGTGCCTGGTCATGGTCTGCACGACCGGCCAGGGCCATTTCCTTGAGCACGAACGGATGGCAGCGAATCGCACCCTGGCCGAAGATCATCAGGTTGCGCGAAAGGATATTCGCGCCTTCCACGGTGATGAAGATCGGCGCGCCTTGCCAACTGCGGCCCAGGTAGTTGTTCGGGCCCATGATGATGCCCTTGCCGCCATGCACGTCCATGGCGTGGCTGATGCATTCGCGGCCGCGTTCGGTGAGGTGGTACTTGAGGATCGCCGACAGCACCGAAGGCTTCTCGCCCAGATCCACGGCATTGGCGGTGAGCATGCGTGCGCTGTCCATCAGCCAGGCGTTGCCGCCGATACGCGCCAGGGCTTCCTGGATGCCTTCGAAGGCCGACAGCGGCACGTTGAACTGTTCACGCACCTGCGCGTATTGGCCGGTCACCAAGCTGGTGAACTTGGCGGCGCCGGTGCCCACCGCAGGCAGGGAGATTGAACGGCCCACGGACAGGCAGTTCATCAGCATCATCCAGCCCTTGCCGAGCATTTCCTGGCCGCCGATGAGGAATTCCAGAGGAATGAAGACGTCCTTGCCCGAGTTGGGGCCGTTCATGAACGCGGCGCCCAGGGGCAGGTGACGGCGGCCGATTTCGACGCCGGGGGTGTCGGTAGGGATCAGCGCGAGGCTGATGCCCAAATCTTCTTCGTCGCCCAGCAGATGGTCAGGATCGTGGGCCTTGAACGCCAGGCCGAGCAAGGTCGCGACCGGGCCCAGGGTGATGTAGCGCTTTTCCCAGTTCAGGCGCAGGCCAAGGGTTTCCTTGCCTTCCCACTCACCTTTGCAGATGACGCCGGTGTCGGGCATGGCGCCGGCATCGGAGCCGGCCAGCGGGCCAGTCAGGGCGAAACATGGAATGTCATCGCCACGCGCCAGGCGCGGCAGGTAGTGGTTGCGTTGTTCGTCGGTGCCGTAGTGCAACAGCAACTCGGCGGGGCCGAGGGAATTGGGCACCATCACGGTGGACGCCAGGTCGCCGCTGCGGGTGGCCAGTTTCATCGCGACCTGGGAGTGGGCATAGGCGGAGAAGCCCTTGCCGCCGTATTCCTTGGGGATGATCAGGGCGAAGAAGCCATGGGTCTTGATGTGCTCCCAGGCAGCGGGCGGCAGGTCCATGGCCTGGCCGATTTCCCAGTCGCTGACCATGGCGCAGAGCTCTTCGGTGGGGCCGTCGATAAACGCCTGTTCCTCTTCGGTCAGTTGCACCTTGGGGTAGGCCAGCAATTTGTCCCAGTCAGGGCGCCCGCTGAACAGTTCGCCGTCCCACCACACGGTGCCAGCGTCGATGGCGTCGCGCTCGGTTTCGGACATCGGCGGCAGGACTTTCTGAAACCAGCTGAACAGCGGCTTGGTGAAGTATTGGCGGCGCAGGTCGGGCAGCAGCAGAGGCACAGCCACGACGGCGATCAGCACCCAGAAAATCAGCAGCAGCCAACCCGGTGCATGGCTCCAGGCGCCCATCGCCAGCAGATAAACGGCGACCACACCCAGGGCGGGCAGGGGCGCGATGCGGCGGTGCGCCAGATAGGCAATGCCGATCACCAGAACCAGTATCCACAACAACAGCATATTCAATCCTCCGTGAAACCAGGGGCGAAACCACCAGGAAGCTTAGTCGGCGTCCGGCCAAGCGGGGTGATCAGGGTGTTACAAGTTGTACTGGGGATAGCATCACTGCGGTATGTACCTGAGTCCCAGCCGCTTCATCGATAGTGACCGCCCTGTGGTGGTGGAGTTCGCCGGGAAACGACGCGGAACCCGTGGGGATTTATGTGACCAGGCAGTCAGTCGTCACCGCGCGGTGTGAGGCCGTGCATTGCACTGACCCGATGCCAGGCCTGCCGGGCGTCATGCAGAGTGATTTAAGCGGCGCGTGATCCGGCGTATGCTGCGGCCTTCATCAAGCCATGTTCAACAACGATAAGGCGCGGTCATGCTGAAGATCTGGGGTCGTAAAAATTCGTCAAACGTCAGGAAAGCACTGTGGTGCGCCGAGGAACTCGGCCTGGACTATGAGGCAATTGATGCGGGCGGGGCCTTTGGTGTGGTCGACACCCCGCAATACCGAGCCTTGAACCCCAATGGCCGGGTGCCGATGATCGAAGATGGCGATTTTGTGCTGTGGGAATCCAACACCATCGTGCGCTATCTGTGCGCCAGGCAAGCGTCGGAATTTTACTCCAGTGACCTGCAAATCCGGGCCAGCGCCGAGAAGTGGATGGACTGGACCACTTCCACGCTCGCCGATCCGTTCAAGGCGGTGTTCTGGGGCATCCTGCGTACAGCGCCCGAACAGCGCAACTGGGACAGTATCAATGCCGGGCGCCAGGCCTGCATCGATGCGCTCAACACCGTCGAGCAGGCCCTTGCCGAACAACCGTACCTCTCCGGGAGTGCATTCGGCATGGGCGATATCCCCCTGGGCTGCTTTATCTACGCCTGGTTCGAGATGCCTATCGAACGTCCGGCGATGCCCAACCTGGAGGCCTGGTATCAGCGCCTGCAACAACGCCCGGCCTACCGCAAGGCCGTGATGACCGCGTTGACCTGATAAACACTATTAATACAGGTGACTGTACTTGTGGGGCGCGGGCACGCACCATGCTCGCACCTCATCGCAGGTTGAACTACCTGTGGTGCGCCCTCATCTATTGTTTCTATTCTTTTCTCTGGTGCGTAATCCGATATGAGTTCCGCTCTGTCCATCCGGCAGCTAACCAAAACCTACGGCAACGGTTTCCAGGCCCTGAGTGGTATCGATCTGGACGTGGCCGAAGGTGACTTCTTCGCCTTGCTCGGCCCCAACGGTGCCGGCAAATCCACCACCATCGGTATCCTCTCGACGCTGGTCAACAAGACCAGCGGCACGGTGAATATCTTCGGTCATGACCTGGATAAATCCCCGGCGGCGCTCAAGCGCTCGATCGGCGTGGTGCCCCAGGAATTCAATTTCAACCAGTTTGAAAAGACCTTCGACATCGTCGTGACGCAGGCCGGCTACTACGGCATCCCGATGAAAGTCGCCAAGGAACGCGCCGAACAGTACCTGACCCAACTGGGCCTGTGGGACAAGCGTGACGTGCCTTCGCGCTCGTTGTCCGGTGGCATGAAGCGTCGCCTGATGATCGCCCGCGCGCTGGTGCATGAACCGCGCCTGCTGATCCTCGACGAACCCACTGCGGGTGTGGACATCGAGTTGCGTCGTTCGATGTGGACCTTTCTTACCGAGCTGAACGAGAAGGGCATCACTATCATCCTCACCACGCACTACCTCGAGGAAGCCGAACAGCTGTGCCGCAATATCGGCATCATCGACCACGGCACCATTGTCGAGAACACCAGCATGCGTAACCTGCTGGGCCAGTTGCATGTGGAAACCTTCCTGCTCGACCTGAAGAACAATCTGTCGGCGCCGCCGCAACTGTTGGGCTACCCGAGCCGTCTGGTGGACAGTCACACGCTGGAAGTGCAGGTGGACAAAGCCATGGGCATCACCGCGCTGTTCAGCCAATTGGCGACCCAGAACATCGAAGTGTTGAGCTTGCGTAACAAAACCAATCGCCTTGAGGAGTTGTTCGTGTCCCTGGTGGAGAAAAATCTGGCGAAGGTGGCGGTATGAGTTCCGAACTGCAACCCAACCTCGTCGCGCTGCAGACTATCGTCTACCGCGAAGTGAAGCGTTTTACCCGTATCTGGCCGCAGACCCTGCTGCCACCGGCGATCACCATGGTCCTGTACTTTGTGATCTTCGGTAACCTGATCGGCCGGCAGATCGGCGACATGGGTGGCTTCACCTACATGGAGTACATCGTACCGGGCCTGATCATGATGTCGGTGATCACCAACTCCTACGGCAACGTGGTGTCGAGTTTCTTTGGCAGCAAGTTCCAGCGCTCCATCGAAGAACTGATGGTTTCACCGGTGTCGCCGCACACGATCCTGATCGGCTATACCTTGGGCGGCGTACTGCGCGGCTTGATGGTGGGCGTGATCGTGACCTTGCTGTCGTTGTTCTTTACCCACCTGCAAGTGCATCACCTGGGGGTCACCATTCTGGTGGTGGTACTGACGGCGACGATCTTCTCGCTGCTGGGCTTCATCAATGCCGTGTTTGCGCGCAACTTCGATGATATTTCGATTATCCCGACGTTCGTACTGACGCCGCTGACCTACCTTGGCGGGGTGTTCTACTCCATCACGTTGCTGCCGCCGTTCTGGCAGACCGTGTCCCTGGCCAACCCGGTGCTGCACATGGTCAACGCCTTTCGCTACGGCATCCTGGGCGTGTCGGACATCAAGATCAGCGTGGCGATCACCTTCATGATCGTTGCCACCATTGTCCTGTACGTCGGTTGTGCGCGGTTGCTGGTGAGCGGGCGTGGGATGCGTACGTAATACTGGTTAAACGCGGTTGAAAATGTGGGAGGGGGCTTGCCCCCGATAGCGGTGTGTCAGCCAGCTCATCTGCAGTTGACACACTGCCATCGGGGGCAAGCCCCCTCCCACATGTGGTTTTGTGTAAGGCCTTCAGATTTGCAGTGCCAGATCGATCAGGGCGTGCAGCTCTTCGACGCTCAGGGGCTGCGTTGAGAACAGAATTCGAAACACCGTGGGCGCTGCGAGCAGGTTGATCAGCCTATCCACGCGGGGTGCCACCTGCTCCGGGTAACGATCAACAATGATCTGCAACTGCCCACTCAAGATACTCACGCAATACCCCGGCGTCAGGCTGCACTGCACGTCGCGCATCATGTTGCGCCCGGGCTCCGAACTCATCTCGTCCAGGTATTGCTCGGCCCAGGCCCTCAGGTCGCCGCGCAGGCTGCCGGTTGTGGCCGGTTCGGTGTCCGGGCGCATGCGTGCCAGGGCAACATCGGCCAGCAGCGCGGAAAGGTCGCCCCAGCGGCGGTAAATGGTCGAGGGGGTGACGCCCGCGCGTGCCGCAATCATCGGCACGGTGATGTTTGCGCGTTCATGGGTGTGCAGCAATTCGCGGACGGCCGAATGCACGGATTCTTGTACCCGGGCACTACGGCCCCCCGGGCGAAGGCCTTCTTTGATCGCCATGGGTAAAACCTTAACACAAAGAATTTGCTTTAAGCGTCGACGAGTAGCACACTCCACAAAAGCAAAATATTAGCTTTAGCGGAGCGTGCCTATGCCCAGCAAGCCTATGCCCAGCAACCTGTCTCAACGGTCCAGCCTGACTTTCCTGGTGGTCACGGTACTGACCTTTCTCGCCGCCTCCAGCGCGCCGACGCCCTTGTATCAGGTGTATCAGGACAACCTGCATTTCTCTGCGGCGATGCTGACGCTGATCTTTGGTGTGTATGCCGTGAGCCTGCTGGCGGCGCTGCTGACGGTGGGCTCGCTGTCGGATTACGTCGGGCGCAAGCCGGTGATTTTCGTCGCGTTGATCCTGAATATCGTGGCGATGCTGCTGTTTATCAACGCCGACAGCACCGCGTACCTGATCGCCGCGCGGGCGCTGCAAGGTTTCGCCACCGGGACGGCGACGGCGGTATTGAGTGCAACGTTGCTCGACACCGACCGCCTGCGCGGACCGATGCTCAACAGCCTCGCGCCGATGCTGGGCATGGCCAGTGGCGGCTTGGGCAGCGGTTTGCTGGTGGAGTACGCGCCATGGCCGACCCAACTGATTTACTTCGCCCTGCTCGCACTGATGGTGCTCCAGGCGCTGTATGTCTGGCGCTTGCCGGAAACCGTCAGCCGCATACCGGGCGCCATGAAGTCCCTGGCGCCGACCCTGCATGTGCCGAAGCGGGCACGGCGCGCCCTGGGGCTGGCAATGCCGCTGAATGTGGCCGTATGGGCGCTGGGAGGGTTCTTTTCGTCCCTCGCGCCCTCCCTGGTACGGGCCGCGACGGGGTCGACGTCGCACCTGATCGGCGGTGGCCTGGTGGCGGTGATCACCCTCAGCGGGGCGGTGATGATCTATAGCTTGCGCGAGCACCCGGCAGACAAGGTCATGCGGCTGTCGGCGGCATTGCTGGCGGCAGGCGTAGCGCTGTTGCTGGTGGCTGTGCAAAGTGCCAGCTTGTGGCTGTTCTTCGTCGCCAGCGTGATTGCAGGCCTGGGGTTCGGCGGCGGGTTCATGGGCAGTGTGCGCAGTATCGTGGGATTGGCGTTGGCCCATGAGCGAGCGGGGTTGATGTCGGCGTTTTACGTATTGAGTTACCTGGCGTTCTGCCTGCCGGCGCTGCTGGCGGGGAACCTGAGTCGGGAGTTCGGTCTGATTGCGACCACTGATGCCTACGGTGCGCTGCTTATCCTGCTCGCCATCAGTGCCTTGGCCGGACAGCTGTTGCAGCGCACGCCGTCTTCCTATATCTGTAAAACAGATAACAGTTAGAGATATTACCCGTTATATAGATATTCGATAGGCTTCTATGATGGTTCCAACCTCATGCGAGGAAGAGGATTTCTATCATGACCTGCTCGACGACCATCAGCTATAGACCCTTCAGCCACCTGACCCGTCCCCGGGAAGTGATTCGCCAGTTCACCCCGAACTGGTTTGCAGCGACCATGGGCACCGGCGTGCTGGCGCTGGCACTGGCGCAACTGCCGGTTAATCTGCCCGGCTTGCATGCCGTCGCCGAGGGCCTGTGGATGTTTACCATCGGCCTGTTTATCTTGTTCAGCGCTCTGTATGGCGCACGCTGGGTGTTGTTTTTCCACGAGGCCCGCCGGATTTTCGGGCATTCCACGGTCTCGATGTTTTTCGGCACCATCCCCATGGGCCTGGCCACGATTCTCAATGGCTTGCTGCTGTTCGGACTGCCGCGCTGGGGCGACGCTGTGATTCCCCTGGCCGAAGCCCTGTGGTGGCTGGACGTAGCCATGGCGTTGGCTTGCGGCGTGTTGATTCCGTTCATGATGTTCACCCGCCAGGAGCACAGCATCGACCAGATGACCGCAGTGTGGCTGCTGCCGGTGGTGGCCGCCGAAGTCGCCGCCGCCAGCGGTGGCCTGCTGGCGCCGCACCTGGCCGATGCCCATGGGCAACTGGTGATGCTCGTGACCAGCTACGTACTCTGGGCGTTCTCCCTGCCGGTCGCCTTCAGCATCCTGACCATCCTGATGCTGCGCATGGCCCTGCATAAACTGCCCCACGCCAATATGGCGGCGTCGAGCTGGCTGGCGCTGGGGCCCATCGGCACCGGTGCCCTGGGCATGTTGCTGCTGGGCGGCGAGGCGCCCGCGATTTTCGCCGCCAATGGCCTGCCGGGTGTCGGCGAAATAGCCAACGGGCTCGGCCTGGTGGCAGGTATCACCCTGTGGGGCTTCGGCTTGTGGTGGATGTTGATGGCGGTGTTGATCACGTTGCGTTACCTGCGCGCCGGTATTCCGTTCAACCTGGGCTGGTGGGGCTTTACCTTTCCGCTGGGCGTTTACGCGCTGGCTACGCTCAAGCTTGCGAGCCTGCTGCAGTTGGGGTTCTTCAACGTATTCGGCAGTGTGCTGGTGGCGGCGTTGGCGCTGATGTGGCTGATCGTGGCCAAGCGCACGGTGCAAGGTGCCTACAAAGGCGAGCTTTTTGTTTCGCCGTGCATTGCGGGGTTAGCGAATAAGTAAGCAGGATTAGGTAAAGTCGTGGCCTGATCAATAACAGGCCACGCAGGAACACGGACGATGAGCCACCCCTCACAATTCACCTTGCTGCGCACACGGCGTTTCCTGCCGTTTTTCATCACCCAGCTCCTGGGCGCTTTCAACGACAACATCTTCAAGCAATCGCTGATTCTGGCGATTCTCTACAAGCTCAGCATTGAGGGCGACCGTTCCATCTGGGTCAACCTGTGTGCCTTGCTGTTCATCCTGCCGTTCTTCCTGTTCTCGGCGCTGGCCGGACAGTTCGGCGAGAAATTCAACAAGGACGCGCTGATCCGCGCGATCAAGGTCGGTGAAATCCTGATCATGGCGGTGGGGGCCACCGGCTTTCTGTTCAATCACCTGGAATTGATGCTGTTGGCACTGTTCGCCATGGGCACCCACTCGGCGCTGTTCGGCCCGGTGAAGTACTCGATCATGCCCCAGGCTCTACATGACGACGAGTTGGTCGGCGGCAATGGCCTGGTGGAGATGGGCACGTTTCTGGCGATCCTTGCCGGCACCATCGGCGCGGGCATCATGATGTCGTCCGCCAATTACGCACCCGTGGTGGCCATGGCGATTGTGGGCGTTGCGGTGCTGGGATATCTGGCCAGCCGCAGCATTCCAAGGGCGGCGGCTTCCACGCCGCAACTGCGTCTGGACTGGAATATCTTCACCCAGTCCTGGGCCACGTTGCGCATGGGCCTGGGACAGACCCCTGCGGTGTCGCGCTCCATCGTCGGTAATTCATGGTTCTGGTTCGTCGGCGCGATTTACCTGACGCAGATTCCGGCCTACGCCAAGGAATGGTTGTACGGCGACGAAACCGTCGTGACTCTGATCCTCACTGTTTTCTCGGTGGGTATTGCCCTTGGCTCGATGCTCTGTGAAAAACTCTCCGGCCGTAAGGTGGAAATCGGCCTGGTGCCGTTCGGCTCGTTCGGCCTGACGGTGTTCGGCCTGCTGCTGTGGTGGCATTCCGGCGGCTTCCCCCAGAATATCCAGGCCAACGACTGGCTGGCGGTGCTCGGCTACGGGCAAGCCTGGTGGGTGTTGTTCGATATCCTCGGCCTGGGCGTGTTCGGCGGCTTTTACATCGTGCCGCTGTACGCACTGATCCAGTCACGCACCGCCGAAAACGAGCGCGCGCGCGTGATCGCGGCCAACAACATTCTCAATGCGTTGTTCATGGTGGTGTCGGCCATCGTCTCGATTCTGCTGCTCAGCGTGGCCAGGCTGTCGATCCCCGAGTTGTTCCTGGTGGTGTCGCTGCTCAACATCGCGGTCAATACCTACATCTTCAAAATCGTGCCCGAGTTCACCATGCGCTTCATGATCTGGCTGCTCAGCCATTCCATGTACCGCGTGGAGCACCGCAACCTGGAGCGGATTCCGGACGAAGGCGCGGCCTTGCTCGTTTGCAACCATGTGTCGTTTGTCGATGCGCTGCTGATTGGTGGCGCAGTGCGTCGGCCGATTCGTTTTGTCATGTACTACAAGATCTATCGCTTGCCGGTGCTCAACTTTATCTTCCGCACCGCCGGGGCGATTCCGATTGCCGGGCGTCACGAGGACATCCAGATCTACGAAAAGGCCTTCGCACGGATTGCCGAGTACCTGAAGGATGGCGAGCTGGTGTGCATTTTCCCGGAAGGCAAGTTGACCGGCGATGGCCAGATGAATGAGTTTCGTGGTGGCGTGACGCGGATTCTCGAAGAGACGCCGGTGCCGGTGATTCCGCTGGCGTTGCAGGGGCTGTGGGGCAGTTTTTTCAGTCGCGACCCGAACAAGGGATTCTTTCATCGGATCTGGTCGCGGGTGGTGCTGGTGGCGGGGGAGCCTGTGCGGGTAGAGGAGGCGACACCTGCGCAGTTGCAGGCTGTGGTCGGTGTTCTGCGGGGGAGTGTCAGGTAGTTCTGTGGTGGAGGTACTGGCCTCTTCGGGGGCAAGCCCCCTCCCACATTTTGAATGCGTTCACAAAGCAAAAAGTGGGAGGGGGCTTGCCCCCGATGGCGGTAGCGGCCTAAGCGCTGATCTTGAGACCAACAAGCCCGCAAATGATCAACGCCACACTCGCCAACCGAAACAGCGCCATGGATTCCCCAAACAGAATGATCCCTGCGATCACCGTACCCACGGCGCCCACGCCCGTCCATACGGCGTAGGCGGTGCCCAACGGCAGTTCCTTTACCGCCAGCCCCAGCAGGCCAAGGCTGATGGCCATGGCGGCGATAGTCAGTACGGTGGGCAGGGGCTTGCTGAAGCCGTCGGTGTACTTCAGGCCGACGGCCCAGCCGACTTCAAACAACCCGGCGAAAAACAGAATGATCCAGGACATGTGACCTCGCTTCTTCAGGCGGGGTCGTCCCCGGATTCAACGCGCGTTGGCGTCGCGGGGTCGTCCCCGCGAGGTGCCAAGAGTGCCGAAGATGGGCCGCTCGATCAAGTTTGCGGAGTATTGGCCAACGCGCGGCGGTCTTCCTTCTCGCTCATGCGACGAAAGTAAGTCGACAGCAATGCCCCGGAAATATTGTGCCAGACGCTGAACAGCGCACTGGGCACCGCCGCCAGTGGCGAGAAGTGCGCACTGGCCAACGCGGCGCCAAGCCCGGAGTTCTGCATGCCCACTTCCAGCGCCAAGGACTTGCGTTGCGCCAATGGCAACTTGAACAGGCGTCCGGTGAAGTAGCCGAGCAGGTAGCCGAAGCTGTTGTGCAGCATCACCACGGCCATGATCAGCAGACCCGATTCGGCGATCTTCGCCTGGCTGGCGGCGACCACGGCGGCGACGATGATCACGATGCTGACCACCGAGACCAGCGGCAGCACCTCGACCGCATGACGAACCCGATCACCCAGCAAGCGTTGCGCGAGTACGCCGAGCACGATCGGCAGCAACACTACTTGCAGGATCGACCAGAACAGCTCCATGAACGACACCGGCAGCCAGGCCGAGGCCAGCAGCCAGATCAACGCCGGGGTGAGCAGCGGGGCGAGGAGGGTGGTGACGGCGGCGATGGCCACCGACAGTGCCAGGTCGCCACGGGCCAGCCAGGTCATCACGTTGGATGACGTACCGCTTGGGCAGCAGCCCACCAGAATCACGCCAACGGCAATTTCCGGCGGCAGGTGAAAGACCTGGCACAACAACCACGCCACGCCGGGCATGATCACAAAATGCGCGACCACGCCCAGGGCAACGCGCCACGGATGGCGGGCGACCTCGGCGAAGTCTTCGAGTTTCAAGGTCAGGCCCATGCCGAACATCACCAGGCCCAGCAGGGGGACGATGGCGCTTTTCAGGCCAAGGAACCAACTGGGTTCGAGGAAGGCCAGTACGGCAAATATCAACACCCAGTAGGCGAAGGTATTGCCGACGAAGCGGCTCAGGGCAGCGAGTGCGCGCATGGGAGCGTCCTTTCTTGTTCGATTTTTAATTGGCAATGCGATCAAAGGTGGGAGGGGGCTTGCCCCCGATGGCGGTGTATCAGCTAATGGATTTTTGACTGATACACCGCTATCGGGGGCAAGCCCCCTCCCACATGTTGACTTTCACATGGCTTAGATGCCTTGTGGCGTCTCTTCACCGCCGAGTGCTTCGACCAACGCCGGCAGGAATTCGCCGAAGGTCAGCATCATCAGGGTGAAGCTGGCATCCAGTTGGCCCAGGGCTTCGTCACCGCCGTCCTGTTCAGCCTGGTCCTGCAGCAGGTCTTCGAACTTCAGACGCTTGACGGTCATCTTGTCGTCGAGCATGAAGGACAGCTTGTCCTGCCAGGCCAGGGACAATTGGGTCACGACTTTGCCGGTGGTCAGGTGCAGCTGGATTTCTTCACCGGTCAGGTCCTGGCGCTTGCAGCGCACGATCCCGCCGTCTTCATGGGTGTCGCGCAGTTCGCATTCGTCGAGTACGAAGAAGTCATCGGCCGGTTTCTGGGTGGTGACCCAGTCGGTCATGATCGCCGTCGGTGCGGTTTTCACGGTCAGAGGGCGTACGGGCAGGGTGCCGATCACTTCGCGCAGGGTGGAAAGCAAGTCTTCCGCGCGTTTCGGGCTGGCCGAGTTCACCAGGATCAGGCCCTGTTTCGGCGCGATGGCGGCGAAGGTCGACGAACGACGGATAAAGGCGCGTGGCAGGAAGGCCTGGATGATCTCATCCTTGATCTGGTCGCGTTCCTTTTTATAGACCTTGCGCATTTGCTCGGCCTCGATTTCCTCGACCTTCTCTTTAACCGCATCACGCACGACGCTGCCCGGCAGGATGCGTTCCTCCTTGCGCGCGGCGATCAGCAAGAAATCCCCGCTGACGTGGACCAGGGGCGCGTCTTCACCTTTACCAAAGGGTGCAACGAAACCATATGTAGTCAGTTCCTGGCTTGCACACGGGCGCGCCAGTTTGGTGGCCATGGCCGCTTCCAACGCCTCGGCATCAACAGGCAGATCTTGGGTCAGGCGATAGATAAGCAGGTTCTTGAACCACATGGGGTGAGTCTCTCCTCTATACAAAGGGGGGCATTATTCTCTTGATCACGCCGCAGGCCAACCCTGCGTAAGCCATTGGAAGGGCTGAAAAAAAAGATTTAAGAAAGTGCTTGCCAGACCTGGGAGCGCTCCGTAGAATGCGCGCCACACCGAAACGAAGGGTGATTAGCTCAGCTGGGAGAGCATCTGCCTTACAAGCAGAGGGTCGGCGGTTCGATCCCGTCATCACCCACCATTCGCTTCATGTGTTACGCGCAGCGGTAGTTCAGTCGGTTAGAATACCGGCCTGTCACGCCGGGGGTCGCGGGTTCGAGTCCCGTCCGCTGCGCCATATTCGGTCACCTGGAACGCTGAACGCCAGGTCACCACAGGAAGCCCGCTCATCGAGCGGGCTTTTTATTGTCCGAGATATGGCAAAAAGTCGTGCGGTGAACTTTTTTTAAATAAAGTGCATTTAAATCAAGACATTACGATTTTTTGGTGTATGATGCGCCCACACCGAAACGAAGGGTGATTAGCTCAGCTGGGAGAGCATCTGCCTTACAAGCAGAGGGTCGGCGGTTCGATCCCGTCATCACCCACCATTCGCTTCATGTGTTACGCGCAGCGGTAGTTCAGTCGGTTAGAATACCGGCCTGTCACGCCGGGGGTCGCGGGTTCGAGTCCCGTCCGCTGCGCCATATTCGGTAACCTGGAACACTGAACGCCAGGTCGCCACAAGAAGCCCGCTCATTGAGCGGGCTTTTTTTCGTCTGCACAATTTCGCTGCAATTCCATCTGCAACCACGGTTTTTAATCAAACAATTAAGCCGCGCCGTTAGAACAACGGCGCATGCAGTGCGTTCGTGCGCTCGAGCATTGAGTGCGATAAGACATGTCGGGTATAGATTGAAGGCAGGAGCGGCGTTCGGTTTGCGTCACATTGCAACGGGAGAGGCGTCATGCAGCACCTGGATCACTTATCCTTGCACTTGTTCATTCTGGTCTGTGAAGAGGGCACGATTGCACGCGCCAGCGAGCGGGCATTCATCGCGCCGTCGGCGGTCAGTAAACGTATTTCCGATATTGAGGCGCGGTTTGGTACGCCGCTGCTGAACCGTAGCAAGCGCGGGGTTGAACCGACCCCGGCGGGGTTGGCGCTACTTCGGCACGCTCGGTCCCTGACGCGCGCCATGGAGCGGCTCGACAGCGAGCTTAGCGAATACGCCGAAGGCGCCCGAGGGCATGTTCGGGTGTTGGCAAACATCTCGTCCATCATGGAGTTCCTGCCCGAAGAACTGTCGGACTTCATGCTCGAACACCCAAGAATCCAGGCAGACATCGAAGAGCGTTTCAGCCCGGACGTGGTGCGCGGAGTAGCCGAAGGCAATGCCGATCTGGGTATTTGTCGACGATCAATGGCCGTGGGCGACCTGGAGTTTCTGCCCTATCGACGGGATCATCTGGCGGTCGTGGTAGGGGCGAACCATGCCCTGGCAAATCGTACCCATATTGCGTTCGCAGAGACCCTGGCCTTTGATCACTTGGGGCTATCCGCTTTCGCCACATTGAATAGCTTTATGCGCAGTGAAGCGACGAAGGAGGGCCATGAGTTGCGGTTTCGCTCCCATGTGTCGTCATTTGACGCAGCCTTTCGCCTGGTGCAATTCGGCTTGGGACTTGCCGTGTTCCCACTGGAAGCAGTGGAGCGGTATGCGCGGTTGTTTGACTTGCGGATCATCCCTCTGACCGACGATTGGGCATTGGGTGAGTTCGTTATCTGTGTCCGTGATCGGGATGCACTTTCCCCGTCGGCCCGGCGATTGCTGGATCATCTGCTTTTGCGAGCGGCATCGCTTGCGACCCGCACCTGACGGTATCCGTCGCGGTTGGCGATGGCTCACCGCGTAAATCACGTCTTTTTGCTGACTCCCTGGCTCTCTAATCTGAAGGTGCGCTTCAGCCTGTGAGAGTTTTTTTCATGACAACAATAACAATCAACGAAGTCGGCCTGCGTGACGGTTTGCAAAGCCTTCAGGCCACTATGCCGACATCTGCCAAACGACAATGGATTGATGCCGCCTATGCCGCAGGTGTGCGGTACATGGAAGTCGCGTCCTTTGTTCCCGCCAAACTGTTGCCGCAGATGGCCGATGCCAAGGAGGTCGTCGCCCATGCCTTGAGTTTTCCTGATCTGGTGGTCACGGTCCTGGCGCCTAACTTGCGCGGCTGTCGCGATGCGCTGGAATCCGGCGCGCACCGTATCATTGCGCCCGTGTCCGTCAGCGCAGCCCATAGTCTGGCCAATGTGCGGCGTACTCCGTTGGAGATGGTCCAAGAGCTGGCGCGAATGTGCCAGCTGCGTACTGAATCCGGCTTGCACACCGTTCAAGTGATCGCCGGAATGTCCGTGGCCTTCGGCTGTACCCGCCAAGGTGATGTGCCATTGAGCGATCTCTGCGCGTTGACCGGGCACGTGCTGCAAGCCGGCTGCGATCTGGTGTCCCTGGGAGACACCACGGGCTACGCCAATCCCGGCCAGGTGGCGACCACCTTGCAGGCGGTTCGCGCCATCGCGGGTGACAAGCTCAGGGCCGCGCACTTCCACGACACTCGAGGCCTGGCGCTTGCCAATAGCCTGGTCGCCGTTCAGCAAGGTATCACCGAACTCGACTCATCACTGGCCGGGCTGGGCGGTTGTCCGTTTGCACCGGGTGCATCCGGCAATACGGTCACAGAAGACTTGGTGTTCATGTTGCAGAGCATGGGCTGCGAGACGGGCATCGACCTGGCAGCCCTGATCGACTCTCGACATGTGCTCAGCGAAGCACTGCCGCACGAGACGCTCTACGGCTGCATTGCCCGAGCTGGCCTGCCCCTCAATTACGCATCAATCGTCGGTCGCGTCTGAACCTGCCCGATCAAGGAGAACCCTAATGTCCAGGCTTCCACTGGACGGCATTCGTGTCGTTGAAATTTCTCACATGGTAATGGGCCCGACCTGCGGAATGATCCTGGGTGATCTCGGTGCCGAGGTGATCAAGATTGAACCGATCCGCGGAGACGGTACACGCCGTCTGCTGGGCGCCGGTGCCGGTTTTTTTCGCACGTTCAACCGCAACAAACAGTGCATCGCCATCGACGTCAATACTCAGCAAGGGCGAGATGCGGTACTGGAGCTGATCGATACCGCTGACGTATTCATCGAGAATTTCAAGCCCGGGCGCATGAGCGAGCTCGGCTTCGGTTACGCGGCGATTCGAGCACGTAATCCGCGCATCATCTACGCCTCGCACAAAGGCTTTCTCAACGGCCCCTACGACAATCGCCTGGCCCTGGATGAAGTGGTGCAAATGATGGCAGGCCTGGCCTATATGACCGGCCCGGTGGGCAGGCCTCTGCGTGCCGGCAGTTCGGTGAACGACATCATGGGCGGCATGTTCGGTGCTATCGGTGTGCTTGCTGCGCTCAACGATCGTAATGTCACCAACGTTGGTCGCGAGGTGCAAAGCGCGCTTTACGAAAACTGCGTACTGCTCGCTGCCCAGCATATGCAGCAATACGCCGTGACCGGCCAGGCGGCTGCACCGATGCCAAACCGTATCAGTGCATGGGCCATTTACGATGTATTCGAGTTTGCCAATGGGGAGCAGATGTTCGTCGCCGCCACGGGTGAAGGTCAGTGGACCGCACTGTGTCAATTGCTCGGTCAGACCGCGTTGCTGGACGACCAGACCCTCGCTACCAACAATGATCGCGTGCTGCAGCGGCCACGTCTGCTGGCTCACTTGGCTGAAGTCTTCGCCAGCATGGACGCTCAAGCGCTGGCCCTGGAACTTGAGGCAAACAGTATCCCGTTTGCTCCGATTCGACGGCCCGAGGAACTGTTCGAGGATCCTCATCTGCTGCACAGCGGTGGCCTGGCAAATCTTGAGCTCGAAGACGGATCGTTCACCGCCATGCCATTGCTGCCGTTGTCCCTGGATGGCGAGCGACTGCAACCCCGTCGATCTATTCCACGCGTCGGCGAGCACACCCACAAAGTCATGCGTGAACTGGGCTACAGCGAGGATCACATTGCCGAGCTGTGTGCCGCCGGTGTTCTGAAAACCGACGCTCAGGCTTGAAGGAGGAACTGACATGGCTATTTATCAATACGACACCCTTATTCCTGCCATCCACGCCGAAACTTTTGTCGCGCAAGACGCTACCGTCATCGGCAATGTCACGCTGGCGCAGGGCGTCAGTGTCTGGCCCCAGGCTGTTCTGCGCGGTGACAACGAGCCGATTCGCATCGGTCAGCACAGCAATGTGCAGGAGGGGGCGGTGCTGCATGCCGACCCGGGATTTGCACTGACGGTGGGCGAGGGCGTCACCATCGGCCACCAGGCCATGTTGCACGGTTGCACCATCGGCGACGGAGCGCTGATCGGGATTCAGGCTGTTGTGCTCAATGGCGCGGTCATCGGCAGGAACTGCCTGGTCGGTGCCGGGGCGGTTGTCACCGAAGGCAAGGTGTTCCCGGATAACTCGCTGATTCTCGGCGCACCTGCCAAGGTCGTGCGCGAACTGACACCTGAAGCCATTGCCGGCATGCACCGAAACGCCGCCGACTATGTCGTCAAAGGCCAGACTTACAAGGCCAAACTTATTCTGATCGGCTGAACCCATCGAGCAGGGTTCCCGAAGAGCCTTGCCTCTCTCCAATAATTACAACAATGGAGAAACATCATGGTTGCCATGACTGGCGAAATCGCGCTTGCGCGCAATGCAGAAACAATCAACGAGCTGCTGCTCTATCGGCGTGTGGCTTGGCGAATCATGCCGCTGGCCATTATCTGCTTTCTCTTTTCCTATTTTGACCGCATCAACATCAGCTTCGCCAAGACCCAGATGCAGCAAGAATTGGGTTTGTCCGACGCAGCGTACGGCCTGGCCGCAAGCATGTTCTTTTTCGGCTACGTACTCTTTGAAGTCCCCAGCAGCCTGGGCCTCAAGCGCTATGGTGCGCCTGCCTGGATCTGCCGGATCATGATCTCCTGGGGGCTGGCAACGGCGGCGCTGATGTTCGCCTACACGCAATACACCCTGTACTTCCTGCGTTTTCTGATCGGCGTCATGGAAGCCGGTTTTGGCCCGGCGATCCTGTTCTATCTGGCGTGCTGGTTTCCCAAGAAGCACCTGGCGAAGATGAATGGCCTCTGGTTCCTCGCTGTACCTCTGGCAGGCGCCGTCGGGGGCCCGGCGGCGGGCATTCTGTTGGGCACAATGGACGGCGTGTTCGGTCTGGCTGGCTGGCACTGGCTGTTCCTGATGTCCGGGCTGCCTTGTGTGGTACTCGGCCTGCTTGTGCTGTGGAAGCTGGACCGAGACATCGAATCGGCCAAATGGTTAAGCCGTAGCGAGAAGAATCTGCTGGCGGCGAACCTGGCGCATGACAAAGTCAACGACAAGCCGGTATTGGGCTCCTTGTGGCGTGTGTTGCTGACCCGGGAAGTCGCGATCATGGCGTTCATCTACTTTGTGATCAAGACCGCTTCTTATGGCCTCAATTTCTGGATGCCACATCTGATCAAGTCGTCCGGTGTGCAGAGTCTGTTCTGGATAGGGATGCTTTCGGCGCTGCCTTACATCGTGGCCTGTATCGGCATGATATGGCTGACCCGGCGTTCCGATCGCACGGGTGAGCGCAAGACTTACCTTGTTCTGTGCCTGGCGGCGTCGGCAGTTGGCTATCTGTTGGCTTGCCTGTTCTCGGATTCATCCTGGGCCATGATGGCAGCGCTCGTACTCGCGACTGCGGGTACCTTTATTGCGATTCCGATTTTCTGGACCATTCCGCAATCGACCTTTTCGGGATTGGCGATCGCCACGGGGACTGCGGCGATCAACTCCATCGGTCAATTGAGCGGTATGGTTGCCCCGGTGATGGTGGGCAAAATCAACGACCTGTCCGGCTCTACCTATATGGGCATGCTCTCCATCGCACCGCTGATTCTGGTCGCAGGTTTTGTAGTCATGCGCTACGTCAGGAATCCTGGGGCCTGACCTCGTTATTCAATCCTGGAAGGGATAGTCCACTAAACCCGCCCGGCAGGCTTTTTGCCTCAGCCGATCGCCTGGGTCACCAGCGCAAACTCGGTGACCCCGGCGCTTGATCGGGGCGGCACACCGCGCACCATCCGTGGCGCGTTATCCACGCAGGGCAGCCCCAGGTTCTCCAGCCAGTCGGCCAACCCGCACGCGGTGGGGATATCGAGACGCACGAACGCACCCGGGATCAACCGAAGAAGGTAAATGATCAAGTGTCGTGACTGCTCCGGGTGTTGCGCGACGACGGGGCCAATGAGGTGGCCGCGACCAAATTGGCGGAGCAGGGCGCACCCCTGCAGGTGCCCCTCTACCTCGATGCCCACCACGTGTTCGGCCGTCGGCAGCAGGTCGTTGAGTACATCGGTGCGGTCCAGGCCGCTACCGGCGTTGGCCAGTTCGATCACCTTCGGGTAGTCGACCCGGCTCAGTACGCGACATTGCGCGTGGTGGTTAGCGGGCAGGAGTGCCGGCGTCTGCGGCACCCCCTGATGCTGCTCAATGCGTGCAAATTCAACGAATCCCATGCTGGCGTACAGCGGCGCGCCTGACTCGGTGGCATTGAGGATCGGCGTGCACGGGCCCACGGCGTCCAGGCACAGATTCATCAGGCGACGCCCGATGCCTTTGCGCTGGTGCTGATGACTGACGATCACCAGGCCGATGGACGAATAAGCCCCCTGATGACAGGCGAATGCGACGCCTGCCAAGACACCGTCCTGTTCGGCGACGAAGCCTTGGGATGTGCGCTGCACCATCGCCCAGTCTTCCTCGCGATGCGGCCATTTGAGGCGTACGGAGAGTGCATGGGCGGCGGGCATGTCGGCGGCGGTTGCCGGCCGGTACAGGTAAGCGGGACTCACATCGGTTTTCTCTGCTGGCATGCAGGCACCCAGCCTACGGCGTGTTGCGGCTGTGGCGGTAATCGCTGACCGCTTCGTACACCGCCTTGCGCAGGCGGTTGATACCACCGATAGGGCGGTGTGCCTCCACGCCGAACCAGGGGTTGAATGACTGGTTGTCGCAGGCGAGGTTCAGCGCAGGGGTGTCGAAATCCTGCGCCGGGATCCGCACCTTGGCCACGGTTTCAAAAGGCGCGTCGCTTTCCTTCCATTCGATGCTGGTGTCTTCGATGGGCATGAATGCCTGCGGGTTCTGTCGCTGGATCTGCAACACGAAGCACGCCGGCACGCGGTCGGTGGAGAGCTGCTGGTTCAGGGCGCTGCGCAGGAAGTTCGGCAGGTCCTGGTTCTGTTTGGGCAGCACGTATTCGGGGCAGCTTTGCGGGTCGGGGGCGACGCGGAACTTGGCGTTGGCCGCGCCGAACTTGTAGGGCGAAACCGAGAAGTAGGTGGTCTGCGTCGGACTGGCCGGGGCGGGCGCGAGGGTGGCCAGGGCGATGAACAGGTGGCGCAGCTGCCAGGTGCGCGGGTCGGCCTTGGGGAAGAACGCCAGCACTTTCTTGCCATCCGCCTGGGCGCCGATGTTCTGCGCATATTCGGCCACGTCGCTGACAAAGAAGTTCGGGTGGCTGAACATCACGAAGTCCTGCTCGGTGCGCGTTTGCTGATCGGCCATCAGCTGTTTGCCCGGTACGTCCAGCAGCTTGATGGCCATGCCGCGGGCATCGCGGATGCTGTCGAATTGCGGGTAGGCGTTGCCGTTGGACAGTCGCATCATCGCCTGCCAGGTTTTACCTGGCGTTGTGAACACGCCCTGGCGCAGGGCCGGGTCGAGATCGGACGGCACGCTGACTTCGGCCCTCACACAACCATGGGCCTTGGCGTGGGCATCGCGCAGGTAGCGCGTGCCCTCGCGGTGCTGGTCGACAATGCGCACGGCGGTCTGGATGATGCCCTGGGTCATGGCGGCTTCACCGGGCGGGATCTGCTCATCCGGCGACACCGGGCCGCTGTGTTGCCAGGCGTACCAGGCGCTGGTGCCGAGCCAGCCGAGCAGGCCGAGACCCACCAGCCACAACAGGGTTTTGCCGAGAAACCGGCCGATGCGCAGCCAGAGGCGAGCGAGCAGGGAAGGTCGGTCGTAGGGGGATCGAATCATCATGGCAGTTGTTGCTCCAGCGGGCCGCCCAGCACTTTGAGGTATTCCAGCAGCGCCCAGCGTTCCTGCGGCTGCAAGCCACGGCCGATGACGCCGTTGCCACGCTGGCCGGCACGGAATTCGTGGCCGCTGTTGTGGTTGCCGGTGATTTTAGTATCGAACACAAAGGCATTCTTGAACGCGTCGGTCTCAAAGCCGAGATGGCGCGGATCATAGTTGAAGGTGCCTTTATAAAAGGTGGTGCTGCGCTCGTCCTGGGGCGAGAGCAACTGGTAGATCGTCGGCACCGAACCGTTGTGCAGGAACGGCGGCGTAGCCCAGACGCCGGCCAGTGGCCGCGCTTTGTAGGCGCGCAACTCGCGCACACCGATGGGCAGCCCGTAACCGTCCAGGCGCGGGCGCTCAGCCGGGGTCACGCCGGCGGCGCGGTAGGCGTGGTCCTCGACGAACGCGGTGACGTAGGCCAGGCCCTTGGCCACGGACATCTTTTTCAGGTCCAGTGGCTCGGTCGGCGTGGGATGCAGTTGGACGTTGAGACTGGCCAGCTCCGCCGGGTCCCATTGCAGCGCGCTGAGGTCGTAGCGCTGGTCGGCGATGTTGTTGGCGGTGCCGGGGTCGGTGCCGATGTAGTCCACCGGCAGCATTTTCAATTGCTGCACCGGCCGGCCGCCTTCTTGCGTGACGGTGGGCACGTGACAGCCGGCGCAGTTCTCGGCGAACAGTGCACGACCCTGGCCGGCAAGGGGCTTGTCGACGGCGCCGAACAGGTCTTCGGGCCAGGTGGGTGGCTTGAGACGCTGCAGGGTTTCTTCGATCAGGTTCAGGTCGCGTACCCGTACGCTGGAAGGGTAGCGCGCATCGCCCTGCAGGGGCTGGCCGGCACTGTCGAAGAAGTCCAGGGTCGCGCCGACGCCGAGGGCTTCACCGATATTGCGCGCCATCGGTTGCTGGGCCGAACCGTTCCATTGCACCCAGTCGAAGGTCCAGATATCCCACAGCTGCGGGTAGTCTACCGGTGCGTTGGCGATGCGATAGTTTTGCGGGGAAATGGCGTCGCCAAAGCTGGCATTGGCGATGCGGCCGAACGCATCGGTGCGCCCCGGGCCTTCTTCGGTGGGGTAGAGGCCACGGTGAGTATCGTTCCAGGCGACCTTGAGGAAGCGGTTCAGCGACTGTTTGAAGTCCTGGCGCAGTCGGCTGTGCTCGGCATCGTAACGGTCCCCCAGGACCTGGCGGGCGAAGCGCTCGAATTTCCACGGGTTGTAATAAGTCGCCGCAAGGCTGGCGACCAGGGCCTGGCCGAAGCTGCCGCCGCGCAAGGTCGGCACGCTGGACGGCAGCACATGCTGGGCTGAGCCGCCGTCGATGCGCAGGGCCTGGCCTTTGAAGTGCAGCTCGCCGGTGTGGCAGGCGGCGCAGGTGATATCCAGGTATTCAACGCTGCTGCCGGCGTTCTTATGCCGGGCGAAACCCACGGGCAGGTTGCCGGGGTTCTGCGCGCTGGGCGCCTGCCTGGGGTCCACCAGGAAGCCGAAACGCGCCAGGTACTCCGGCGTGGCGAAACGGCGCTCGGAAAAGGGCAACTCCAGTGCGGTGAACCAGTCGTAGTGCAGGCCTTTGACCTGGGTGCCCTGGGGCGTGAAGTAATAGGTCTGGCGGTCGGCGGCACTCCATTGGTCCTGATAGTGCACCTGCTCCACGGGCACATAGTCCGGCAGCCTGGGGTTGACCGTGTAATAGAGCACCACGGCCAGCGTCAGGCCCAGCACCAGGGGGATCAGGAGTAAGACACGGGTAAAAATGCGCAAGTTAACTATCCTTGTCGAGGGGTCGCGTTGTTATGCCACTACGCCAGGGTGGCGGCAAGTGGCCATGAGCCTGGAATGACAGGTCCCGCGTTCCGTCGCGGGCCTGCATCATGAATGAAATTGCTTTTAAACACGTGAACTTATCAGACGTTTCCTGCTCACATGCCGGTAGCCATTGGTCGTGGCCGCCTGATAAGCTCGCGACTTTATTCGAATGCCCTTTTGGCGCATGAACAAGGAAATAGCATGAAACAGCATCGGTTGGCGGCGGCGGTGGCCCTGGTTAGCCTGGTACTTGCGGGTTGTGATTCGCAGACCAGCGTAGAGCTGAAAACCCCGGCGCAGAAAGCTTCCTACGGCATCGGCCTGAACATGGGCAAAAGCCTTGCCCAAGAAGGCATGGATGACCTGGACTCCAAAGCGGTAGCCCAAGGCATTGAAGATGCTGTCGGCAAGAAAGAACAGAAGCTCAAAGACGACGAACTGGTTGAAGCCTTCGCCGCACTGCAAAAGCGCGCTGAAGAACGCATGACCAAAATGAGCGAAGAGTCGGCGGCGGCCGGCAAGAAATTCCTCGAAGACAACGCCAAGAAAGACGGCGTGGTCACCACCGCTTCCGGTCTGCAGTACAAGATCGTGAAGAAGGCCGACGGCGCACAGCCCAAGCCTACCGACGTAGTGACTGTTCACTACACCGGCAAGCTCACCAACGGCACTACCTTTGACAGCTCCGTGGACCGTGGCAGCCCGATTGACCTGCCGGTCAGCGGTGTGATCCCGGGTTGGGTCGAAGGCCTGCAACTGATGCATGTTGGCGAGAAGGTCGAGTTGTACATTCCGTCCGACCTGGCCTACGGCGCCCAGAGCCCGAGCCCGACGATTCCAGCCAACTCCGTGCTGGTATTCGATTTGGAGCTGCTGGCGATCAAGGACCCAGCCAAGGCTGAAGCCGCTGAGGCACCGGCTGCACCTGCCGCCAAGAAGTAATCGGCGCTGCGAATAACGACACGCCCCGTTTCGACGGGGCGTTGTTGTTTTCGGGGCTGCTCAAACGATGCGACTATCTATCTGACTCCCCGAGATCAAAATGTGGGAGGGGGCTTGCCCCCGATGGCGGCCTCTGGGCCGACCAGGATGCTGGATTGGACCGAGTACATATCCGTTTCTGCGGTCATGGCTGCTAATGGTTCCGCTTTTACAGCGGCTCACTTTTGAAAAGCGCAAAAGTAAGCAAAACGCTCTTGCCCCACCACTCGGCACCTCGCCCAGGCTCGGTGTGCCCGAACGCAGGCTTGAATCCGTGGGCCGCCGCCACGCGCCATCCATGGCGCGGGGCGGCTAACCCGGCGTCCTGCCGGGTTACCCACGAATTCAAGCCTGCGTTCGGCCAGCGTGGTTTAACGGGGCGCCTAAGATCAAAAGCAGATCAAGATCAAGAGCGGCTCGCTGCGCATCGTGGTTACGGTTGGGCACTGCGTAGGTAGGCTATCGCAGGTACGCCAGCTGTCACGTTGAAGCCTGCGCAAATCCAAACGAACGTCCCCAACCTGACACAGTCTGATATAAGACTCGAGCACGGGTAGCCGCACAGACCTGCCAAGTCAATGAATTATTGGGATTTTCTGATGTGCGCAAAAAACGCCCGATCTGACTGCAAGCCTTGTAGTCCGCGGCTTTCAGCCATGAAAAAAGGCTCTGTTCACAAGGTTATCCACAATTTGTGTGGATAACCTTTCTGTCGTATGGAACTGGAGTGACACATGAAACCACCTTTCAATTTCACCCGTTTCCTGCCTATGGCGGCGCGCTTGCTTGGGCGTGGCCGTCTGCCAACTCTGTTGTTTGCCGTCGCGGCCAAAAGCTCGAACCAGGGCAATCGGTTGGGCCAGCTCAAGGATGACCTCAAGCTGCTCCAGGCGCTGTGCCTGGCCTACTGGCGCGGCGAGTATCGGGCAATCAGTCCCAAGGCGTTGATTTCGGTGGTGGCGGGGCTGATGTACTTCCTCAGTCCGATTGACGCGATTCCGGATTTTATTCCCATGTTCGGCATGTTTGACGACATCGCTGTGCTGGCCTGGGTCATGAAGACCCTGAGCGGTGAGCTCAGCGCATTTCGCACTTGGCGCGATGCGCAACGCCCGGAAAAGCTGGCGGTGGTTGAGCGCCTGCCGGCCACGCCCGAGCTGCTCGCCCAGGAAAACCCGCAAAAAAACTAGTGTTGTTGGCTATCCCCTGCGACCTCCGTGGCTGTTAGGATTACACTTCCAAGGAAGAAGTAAGGAAATAACTTACTTAGTAAGTGTTTTTATCCTACGGGGCAGTCATGGATATCCAGATCATTTCACGTAATGGCGAACCCGAATATGCGGTGTTGCCATGGGACCAGTACCAGGCGCTGCTGAAAGCGGCCGGTCAGCAACACCCCGCACAGGCTTCTTCCCCCGCCGCACCGATTGCCCCCGACCAGGCGTTGCACCCGCTTGCAGCCCTGCGCGGCCTGCGTGAAGGCAAGGGCCTGGCGATCGAGACCCTGGCGCGCACAGTGGGTATCAGCCCCTCGTATCTTGGTTTGATTGAACGTGGTGAACGCCAGCCGGATGCCGCCATTCGCCGCAGCCTGGCCTGGGAATTGGGCGTTGCAGGTTGGAGGGAAGAATCGTGAGCTTACGTATCAGCCGTCAGCATTGGGATGGGTTACTCAACGAACTGGACCAGGCGCGCCGCCAGCGCCATCTGCTGACCTACCGTGCACTGCTCGAGCGCCTGCAATTCCCGACGCCGGCGATGCAGACCCTGGCCGCCGCCCTGGAGCACCTGGCGGCGCTGGACGCCAAGGCCGAGCAGCCGCTGCGCAGTTCTCTGGTGATCAGCCAGGGCGCCAGCCGCCTGCCGCGCACGGGATTCTTTGAATGCGTGGAGCGCCTCGGGCGTTTCAGCGGGCCTTCCGACGGCGTGGCCGCCGCCTCCTGGCACGCTTCGGAGGTGGTGCGGGTGTTCGAGTACGAGTATCCCGAATCCGCCGAGGCTTAAGCCGGCAGCAGGTCCAGGCTGTCGATCACATGGATGCTGTAGCCGATTATTTCCTTGGCATGGTGCTTGGCCTGCGACGCCAGTTCTGCCAACTGGCTGGCATCGAGTTGCGCACAGACTTGTGGATACAAATGCACCACGCCAATCGACAGTGAAAGCAAAGCGAACTCCTGGTGCACGCCCTGGCGGTTGAGTGCGGTGAAGCAGCCGGCGTCAAGGTGTTCGGCGCGGTAGAAGCGTCGGCATTGGGTGTGAAAGTCGTCCAACAGTTGATTGAGCCGTTTGCGCCAGTCCTGTGGGCCCAGCACCAGCAGAAAGTCGTCGCCACCGATATGCCCGACAAAGTCGCGGCTGGGATCGACCCGGTCGTTCAGGCACTGTGCCAGGCACAACAGCACCTCATCCCCGCGCCCATAACCGTAGATATCGTTGAAGGGCTTGAAGCTGTCGATGTCCACGTAGCAGATCACCGATTCACGCTGTTGCTGGAGCAGCCGCGTCAGGCACTGCTGGATCGGCACGTTGCCCGGTAACAGGGTGAGCGGGTTGGCGTAGCGCGCCTGCTGGATTTTCAGTTCGGTGATCAACTTGAGCACATCGATGACCCGGCCCAGGCCCAGATAATCGCCGTTCAACGTAATGATGAAATCTTCTTCGATGCGTTGCCGTGCGCGGCTGGTGAGCAAGCGGCTGACCTGCTGCAGGGATTGGCTCAGTTCCACGGCCAGAAAGTCATCGCTCATCAGCCGGCTGATGGGTTTGCGTGCGAACAGGTCGGTCGCGAAGGGTTTGAGCAGCGCGTCCGACAGCGAGTGTCGATGCACGATGCCCACCGGACGGCCGCGACTATCGAGCACCGCCAATGAGTTCAGGTTGGCCTGGCGGCGGAATGATTCGAGCACCTGGGCGGTTGCAGTGTTTTGATCCACTGCAGGCTGTTCAATGAGCAGGGCGCTGAGGTCGCTGCTTTCTTCATTCAGGGCGACATTGGCGTTATCCGGCTTGGGCAGCATCAAGCGTGCCTCGTGCGGCGGCTGCTCCTGCGGGCGACAGAGCAGGTAGCCCTGGACCAGGTCCACGCCCATGTCGGTCAAAACCGCCAGCTCTTCGGGAAGTTCAATACCTTCGGCGATCACTTGGGCGCGGGATGCCTTGGCGATCTGCATGATCGAGCCGACAAATTCGCGTTTGAGGGCGTCCTGGTGAATGCCGTCGATAAAATGCCGGTCGATCTTTACGTAATCCGGGCGCAGCTCCGACCATAACCGCAGGCTGGAGTAACCGGCGCCCAGGTCATCCAGGGCGATGGCAAAGCCCATGTCGCGGTAATGATGCAACGCGATCTGCAGCAGCTGAAAATCATCGGTGGGCGTTTGCTCGGTGAGTTCGATCACCACCTGGCTGGGGGGAATACCGTAGTCGCGCAGCAGTTGCAGTGTGCGCCCCGGCTGATGCGCCGTTTCGACCAGGGATTCCGGGGAGATGTTGAGAAACAGCTTGCCCGGTAGCTTCTGCTCGCTGAAACGCCGGCATGCGCTCTCGCGGCAAGCCATTTCCAATTCGCTCAGGCGCCCGGCATTGCCGGCGACGGCGAACAAGGCGACGGGGGAGTGCAACGGGCTGTTGGACGGGCCGCGACTGAGGGCCTCGTAGCCCAGGACGCGTCGTTCAGACAGGCAAATGATTGGTTGGAACAGGCTGTGCAAACTGCCTTGAGCCAGGATAGAGCCCAATGCATCCAGCTGTTCGGTCATGGTCATGGCACTCTCGATCGAAAAAAAAGGACCGCAGGCTTGAAGCCTGCGATCCTGTATTTCACGACAGAATGATGTCTATATGATGACACTCCAGAGAGCGCTCACATTAAATTGCCATCATTTACTGCTTGGCCACCTGTTTGGTGATTTTCAGGTAGTCCAGCAGGATGCGGCCGGTTTCGGCCAGGTAGGCGTCGTCTTCCGGCTTGGTTTTTTCCGCCTCGGTCGGCAGCGCATCTTCATCTTCTTTTTTCAGCTCTTTGAGCGGGTCTTCGCCCTTGGCCTTGCGGCGCACGTTTTCCAGCACGAGCTGTTGGTTTTCAATGTCCGCGTGCTGCTTGCGACGGTCCGCTTCGTTGAGGCTGACGGTTTTCTCTTCCATCAACTTCTTGGCCAGCGCCAGCTTGTCGCGGATGAAGACGAACTCGGCATCCTTGGCGGAGCGCGTGTCGTGGTCAGCTTTCAGCTGTGCCAGGAACGGCTTGAACGGATCCGATGCCGGCTTGATCGCAGGGCGGATAGTGTCCCACGGCATGGCTTCGGGCAGGGCGCTCTCGCCGATTTCCTTGGTGTCGATGATCGACGGGAAGTCGATGTCCGGCAGTACGCCCTGATGCTGGGTGCTCTGTCCGGAAACCCGGTAGAACTTGGCCAGCGTCAGTTTGAGTTCGCCATGGTTCAGCGGCTGGATGGTCTGCACGGTGCCTTTGCCGAAGGTCTGGCCGCCGATGATCAGCGCGCGGTGGTAGTCCTGCATGGCGCCGGCGAAAATTTCCGAAGCCGAGGCTGACAGACGGTTGACCAGCAGCGCCATCGGGCCTTTGTAGAAGGCGCCCGGGTTCTCGTCTTCGAGCACGTCGACACGGCCGTCGGCATTGCGCACCAACACGGTCGGGCCCTTGTCGATGAACAGGCTGGTCAGCTCGGTGGCTTCCTGCAGGGAACCGCCGCCGTTGTTGCGCAGGTCGATGACCACGCCGTCGACTTTTTCCTTCTGCAGCTCAGTGAGGATTTTCTTCACGTCGCGGGTGGTGGACTTGTAGTCCGGATCACCGGCGCGGAACGCCTTGAAGTCCAGGTAGAAGGCCGGGATTTCAATCACGCCCAGCTTGTAGTCCTTGCCATCCTGCTTGAGGTTGAGGACTTTCTTCTGCACGGCCTGGTCTTCGAGCTTCACCGCTTCACGGGTGATGGACACGATCTTGCTGGTCTGGTCGTTCGGCGCATTGGTGTGCGGAATCACTTCCAGGCGCACCACGCTGCCCTTGGGCCCACGGATCAGCTTGACCACTTCGTCCAGGCGCCAGCCGACCACATCGACCATCTCTTTGTCGGCCTGGGCCACGCCGATGATCTTGTCGGCCGGGGCGACCTGCTTGGTCTTGTCCGCCGGACCTGCCGGCACCAGGCGCACGATCTTGACCTGGTCATTGTCGCTTTGCAGGACGGCACCGATGCCTTCCAGGGACAGACTCATATTGATATCAAAATTTTCCGCGTTATCTGGCGACAGATAATTGGTGTGCGGGTCGTAGGACATCGCAAAAGTGTTGATGTAAGCCTGGAAGATGTCTTCGGCACGGGTCTGGTCCAGTCGCGCCAGTTGATTCTTGTAGCGCTTGGTCAACAGTTCCTGGATGGCCTTGGGCTCTTTGCCGGCGATCTTCAACCGCAGCACTTCATCCTTGACGCGTTTGCGCCACAGGTCGTCGAGCGCAGCGGTGCTGGTCAGCCAAGGGGCGTCCTTGCGGTCCACCAGAAGGGTTTCCTTCTCGGTGAAATCGAGCTTGTCGATGCCTTTGTTCAACTCACCCAGGGCGAAGTCCAGACGCGCTTTGACGCGGTCCAGGTAGCGCTTGTAGATGGTGAAGCCGGGCTGCAGGTCGCCGCTCTTGAGCAAGTCGTCGAACTGGGTCTTCCATTTGTCGAACTCAGTGATATCACTGGCCAGGAAGTAGCTGCGCGACGGATCCAGCAGCTTGAGGTAGCTGTCGTAGATGATCACCGAGCGCGCGTCGTCCAGCGGCGGCTTGCTGTAGTGATGGCGCTTGAGCAACTCGACGACGTTAAGGCTGGCAATCACCTCATCGCGATCAGGCTGAAGGTTGTCCCAGCTATTGGCTGCGAACGTATTGGTCGACATCGACGCGAAGCCGAGACCAATAAAAAAAGCGAGGGCGGTGCTGGGGAACAGATGCTTCATGCTGATTCGACGCGGGGGCAATTGATAACGCATATTAGGCCGTCTTTGAGGGAGCCGGTTCCATATGGTCCGGTCGCATAATGCAAAAAGCCCGACGCTACTGCAACGGGCTCAGTCCGGACTCACTATGGAGGCACTGTGAGAGCATTGCAAGGCGTCGGGGGTCATGTCGAGTGGTGTAATCGCTCGGTCCTACCTGCAATGTAGGCCAAGTTCGCGTTTGCGTGGTGGAAGCGGGCGCTCATCGTGCTGAATATTCCAGAGTTGTCATAGGACCCATGTGGGAGGGGGCTTGCCCCCGATAGCGGTATGTCAGTGAAGAATGTTTCATCTGATCCACCGCCATCGGGGGCAAGCCCCCTCCCACATGGGTATCTTCTGCAGGGAGCTCTTGGCGGGCTCAGGTCCAGTGATGGATCGGCCAGCGGGCCTGTTCGGCGTGGGCCCGCAATACCGGGTCGGGGTTGACCACCTGCGGATGATCCACCTTCAGCAATAAAGGCAGGTCGTTGCGCGAATCCGAATAGAAATACGCCCCCTCCAGGGTTTCGCCTTCCTGTTCCAGCCATTGCAGCAAGCGCGTGATCTTGCCCTCGCGGTAAGTCAGTACGCCCTCGGTCTTGCCACTGTACACGCCGTGGCTGACCTCCAGCTCGATGCCCAGCACTTCGTCGATGCCGATGCGCGCCGCAATCGGCGTGACCAGGTGCGTGCCCGAAGCGGAGATCACCAGGACGCGGTCGCCTTTCGCGCGATGCTGGGCGATGGTTCTGGTCGCGTCGCTGTAGATCAGCGGCTCGATCACGTCCTCGACCCATGGCTCCACCAGGTGCTCGATCTCTTGCGGGGTGCGGCCGATCATTGGCTCCAGGCTGAAATCCATGAAGTCTTCCATGCGCAACTCGCCTCGGCCGTAGGCCGCCATCAGCTCGTCGTTCCTGCCCATGAACGATTCAGGGTCGACCCAGCCCAGGCGGCCCATCTGCGCGCTCCACAAGGTGGCGCAGTCGCCATGGATCAGGGTGTCGTCCAGATCAAAAATTACCAAGGCCATCCGTCATGCTCTCTCATTCATTCGTTGCCCCTCAGGCTACTTCACACAGCGCGCTGGGGTCGATGAAAAGTGCCAGGCGCTGGCCGTCAGGATGCAGATCGTCGGCAGAGCGGTTAAGCACATCCACCACCAACTCAACGCCGCGGGCTTCGATACGGTAGCGAATCACGTTACCCAGCAGACTGTGGCTGCGCACCTGCGCATCGAGATCGCCGTCGCGGCTCAGTTCGATAGCTTCGGGGCGGATCGCGATGCGACCGCTGATCGGACGTTGCAGCAGTTGGCTGGCCTTGTCGGCATCCAGCAGGTTGTAGTTGCCGATAAACCCGGCGGCGAACACATCCACCGGCGCAGTGTAGAGGGTCTCGGCATCGCCGCTCTGTACGATCCTGCCCTGATTCATCAGGAAGATGCGGTCCGACATGGTCAGGGCTTCTTCCTGGTCATGGGTGACGAAAATCGTGGTCAGCCCGAGTTCGCGCTGGATCTGGCGGATCTGCTCGCGCAGGTGCTTGCGAATCCGTGCGTCCAGCGCCGACAGCGGTTCATCCAGCAGCAACAGGCGCGGGCGGGTCACCAGTGAGCGGGCGAGGGCGACGCGCTGGCACTGGCCGCCGGACATCTGGTGCGGATAACGCCCGGCCAGGTCCTTGAGCTCGACCAATTGCAGCACCTCCTGTACCCGCTTGTGACTGTCGTCGGCGTTGACCTTCTGCATCCGCAGGCCGAAGGCGACGTTCTGCTCCACGGTCATGTTGGGGAACAGCGCGTAGCTCTGGAACACCATGCCGATATGCCGTTTCTGCGGGCTCAGCGGGACGATGTCCTGGCCATCCAGCAGAATTTCCCCGCTGTCCACCGCGGTCAGCCCGGCGATGCAGCGCAGCAGAGTCGACTTGCCGCAACCGGACGGGCCGAGCAGGGTGACAAACTCGCCCTTGGCGATTTCGCAGTTGATATCACTGAATACCGGGGTGCCGGTATAGCTCTTTTGCAGATGTTGGACGCTGACGAAGCTCATTGGCTTTTGTCCTTGTTCAAGATATTGGCGGCCCAGGTCAGCACCAGCACAAAAAAGAAATAGGAGATCACGACGGCGCTGGTGAAGTGGCCGCTGCTGTTGCGCATGTTGTTCAGGTACACCTGCAGGGTTTCATACCGGGTACCGACCAGGATGTTGGCGAACACGAACTCACCGAACAGGAAGGAGAACGACAGCAGCAGCGCCACCATCAGGCCTTTGCGCAGATTGGGCAGCACGACCAGGATCGCGGCTTGCCAGGTGCTGGCGCCGAGCAGTTGTGAGGCGTCCATGAGGTCGCGCAGATTGATAGCCTGCAGGTTGTTGGTGATCGCGCGGTACATGAAGGGCAGCGCCACGGTGAAGTAGCAGCCGATCAGAATCCACGGCGTACCCACCATCGCCAGCGGCCCGGAGCCGTAGAGTTGCAGCAGGCCCACCGACGACACCACCGGTGGCACCGCGAACGGCAGCAGGATCAGGATGTTCATCAGCGCATCCAGCCTGGGGAAGTGGTAATGCACCACGAACAGCAGCGGCAGAATCAACACCACCGACAGGACCAGCGCGCCTACGCACACCAGCAGCGATTGCCCGAAAGCCATCAGAAAGCGCGGGTCGCTCCATAGCTGCACATACCATTTCAGGCTGAAGCCGGCGGGCAGGATGGTGGCCGACCAACTGCTGGAGATCGAATAGACAAAGGTGCCTGCCAGCGGCAGCACCAGGATCAGGAACAGCACGTACACCACCACCCGATGGTAGAGGGACGCCGGGCCGGCTTCAGCGCGAGACATGGTAGCTCCTCTTGAGCAGCAGTTGATGGACCACCGTGACCACGGTCATCAGCGCCACCAGCACCACGGCCAGGGCGCTGGCCATGTTCGGGTCCAGCGACACGTCACCGGAGACCAGCCCCGCGATGCGGATCGGCAGCACATTGAAGTTGCCGGTGGTGAGGGCGTACACAGTGGCATAGGCGCCGAGGGCATTGGCCAGCAGAATCACGAAGGTGCCGAGCAGTGCGGGGGTCAGCACTGGCAAACCGATGTGTCGCCAGAACTGCCAGCCATTGGCGCCGAGCAGGGCGGCCGATTCGCGCCAGTCTTCGCGCAGTGCGTCAAAGGCCGGGTACAGCAGCAGGACACCGAGGGGAATCTGGAAGTAGGTATAGAGGATGATCAGGCCGGTTTTCGAGTACAGGTTGAAGTCCTGGATGATCCCCGCCTGCTTGAGCATGATGGTGATGCTGCCGTTGAACCCCAACAGGATGATGAACGCGAAGGCCAGGGGCACGCCGGCGAAATTGCTGGTCATATTGGCAAACGCCGTAACGAAATTGCGCAGCGGCGAATCGACCCGGCGCAGGGAGTAACTGCCCAGCGTGGCAATGATGATGCCGAAGACGCTGGAGTAGAAGCTGATCTCGAGGCTGAACTGGATCGCCTGCAGGTAGAACTTCGAACTGAAGATGCGTGTGAAGTTCTCCAGGCTCCAGCCACTGTCTTCGGTTTGCAGGCTGTTGATCAGCACCCAGGCCAACGGCGCGATTTCGAACACGATAAAGAACAGCGCGAAGGGCACCAGGCACAGTAAAGCCAGCCATTTGCCGCGAACCCTGCCACTCATTTGAGCAGCCCCCGGCAGACCGGCTTGTCATGAGGCACGCCGAGCAGTTCGCAGACGGTGCCGCACAGGTCGGTCTGCTTCGGCGCGGCGTCGGCATCCAGGCTGAAGGCGTCGCCCAGCACGAACAGCGGCACTTCGCGTTCCTCCGGCAGCAGGCCGTTGTGGGAGCGGTCGTTGTTCATGCCGTGGTCGGCGGTGACCAGCACCTGGCAGCCGGCGTCGAGCCAGCCTTGCAGGTAGTCGGCGAGAATAATGTCGGCCGAGCGTGCGCTGTTGCGGTACTGCGCGCTGTCTAGACCGTGCTTGTGACCGGCGTCATCGATGTTCATCGGGTGCACCAGCAGAAAGTCCGGCGCGTGCTTGAGGCGCAGGTTTTCGGCGTCGGCAAACAGGTGGGAATCCGGGTAGTGGTCATTCCAGTAGAAATGCCCATGCTGGATCGCCAGCGCCGTATCGTCGGTGTGGCGATCCCGGGCGGCGAGAAAGGGAGTGCGGTTATACAATTCGCTGACCCAATGGTAAGCCGCCGCCGCGGTGGTCAAGCCGGCACGGGTGGCATAGTGGAAAATGCTGCGCTGGCTGGACAGGCGCGCGACGTTGTTGTGGACGATGCCGCTCTGGATTGGTGGCACGCCGGTCAGGATGCATTCATACAGCGGGCGGGACAGGGCGGGCAGTTCACATTCCAGTGTGTAGAAGGCTGCGCGTCCTGCGCCGACATAGGCCTGCAAGTGCCCCATGGCGTGCCGGGCGACTCCGGCGTTCAGGCCGTCGAGCACGACAAGGATGACAGGGTGCTTCATGGGGGAGAGTGCTCCGCAGCAATAGACTTGACTCAATTCATCTGGAGGAACGAGGTCAAAGTGTGGGAGGGGGCTTGCCCCCGATGACGGTGGATCAGCTAACACATCTGTTTAATGACACACCGCCATCGGGGGCAAGCCCCCTCCCACATTGGATCTCCAGTGGATCTCCAATGTGGGGTACAGGCTCACTTCATTTCTACAATGACCTGCTCGTTCCACAGCTGCGGCAGTTTCTTGGACGTCGCTTCCCAGGCATCGGCATCCTTGATCGGCTGCGGGTTGGCCTTGGTGTATTGCTCACCCGGGATCAGGTTCTTGGCGATGTCAGCCGGCAGTTTCAGGTCGGTCTCGGCGCGGATCGGACGGGCATTGCCCTTGGCCAGGTTGAGTTGGCCGGCATCGCTGAAGATGTATTCGCGCGTCAGCTTGGCGGCGTTCGGGTGCTTGGCGTACTTGTTGATGATGGTGGTGTAGCCGGACTTCACCGAGCCATCCGATGGGATCAGCACCACGAAGTCATCCGGGTTGGCCATCTTGGCCTTGTAGCTCAGGCCGTTGAAGTCCCAGACGATACCTACTTCGACTTCGCCTTTTTCCAAGGTGGCGATGGTCGGGTTGGACAGACCGAGGCGGCCTTGCTGGGCAATCTTGGTGAAAAACTGCAGGCCCGGCGCGATGTTTTTCTCGTCGCCCTTATTGGCGATGGCAGCGGCGAGTACTGCGTTGGAGGCTTGGGCGGCGGTACTTACGTCACCCACCGATACCTTGTATTTGCCGGTTTGCAGGTCGGCCCAACTGGTCGGGACTTCGGAGCCGTGCAGCAATTTCTTGTTGACGATAAACGCGATAGTGCCGGTGTATGCCAGCGCCCAGTGGCCGTCTTTGTCCTTTGCCCAATCCGGTACGGAGGCCCAGGTGGAGGGTTTGTACGGCTGGGTCACTTCCTGCTTCACCGCGATGGGACCGAAGGCTGCGCCTACATCGCCGATATCGGCGCTGGCATTGTCTTTTTCGGCTTTGAACTTGGCGATTTCCTGGGCCGAGCTCATGTCGGTGTCGATGTGCTTGAGGCCGTAGGTTTTGGCCAGGTCTTCCCAGGTGCCTTTCCAGTTGGCCCAGTCATCGGGCATGCCGACGCTGTTCACGGCGCCCTCGCTCTTGGCGGCGGCTTCCAAGGTTTTTAGATCGGTATCAGCGGCCATGGCGGCGGTGCACATGGCAATGGTCGAGCCTAACAGTGATGCCAGGAAAAGCTGTTTCATCCGAAGCTCCTTTGGGCGTTTTACACGCGGCGTTTTATATGAACGTTGGCGAGGGTGTGGTCTAGGTCAGCAATACCTGAGCCAATCTAGGCCGGGTGGATGACAGTTTCATGTCGATGTCGTTTTTGAAGCATGGGTGTCGCTCGGTTCAGAGTTAGCGTAGACCATGCCCAAGTGCCCGCAGGCCATGGACTTGGCCGATGTATTGCAGGGTGTGGTGGAGGCAGCGGCAACCGTTGTCATCTGTCGGTCATCTGCAATGCCTAGGCTGGCATGCAGCAGCACAAGCCCATAGACAGCGCGTTTCATGCACCTGAACGGTGCTGGTCTAGTCCAGATAGGTAACGTTGATGCGTGACGAGGCAATCAAGGCGGTAACCTCCATCGGGCTGGCGCTGCAAGAGCAGATCGACCATGGCCTGCTGCCGCCAGCCAGCAAACTGCCCGCCGAACGCAAGCTCAGCGAGTTGTTCGGTACCACTCGGATTACCGTGCGGGAAGCCTTGTTACAGCTTGAGGCCCAGGGCCAGATTTATCGCGAGGAGCGCAGGGGCTGGTTCGTCTCGCCGCCACGGCTGGCCTATAACCTGATGCAGCGCAGTCACTTTCACGCGATGGTCAGCGACCAGGGGCGTGTGGCCTCCACTGAGGTGATTTGCGCGCGACTGCAACCGGCGTCGGCAGCGGTGTGTGCGTGGCTGCAATTGCCGGCGTTGTCCAGTGTGATCCAGATTTGCCGGGCGCGCAGGATCGACGGACGTCTGGTGCTGTACGTGGAGCACTACCTGAACCCCCACTATTTCCCGGAAATCCTGGCGTGCGATTTGACCCAGTCTATGACCGAGCTCTATGCGCGCGAGTACGACTTGCACTACGGGCGAGTGCGTTTCGAGATCGTGCCGACCTCACTGCCGGTTGAAGCCGCCGCTGCGTTGCGCGTATCGGTGGGCAGCCCGGGCTTGCGGATCGCCCGGGTCAACTATGATCAGCACCAGCGTTTGATCGATTGCGACCTGGAGTTCTGGCGCCATGATGCGATTCATGTGGGGGTGGACGTTATGGCGTCAGCGTCTTGATCACCTGATCCACATTGGTTTCCAGCTCGGTTACAGGATCGGCACCGTCCACATTCAGCACCAGCAGTCTGGAGCCGCCAGCAGTGACAGCTGCTTTCACCGCCTCACTCGGCTGGCGGTGGTGCAGCACCAGCGCCACGTCATTGTCCTTCAACTGCGCACTGAATTTTTGCAGCGCTTCAGGCGTCCAGTCCGCATCCGGCCGCGCATCGGTGCTGAGCAGTTCCAGATTCAAGCTGCTGATCAAATAGGCAAAGTGATCGCTCAAGCTGACCACACTTAAATTATCGGCCCTGGCCAGGCGCGCCTCGCTGTCGGCGGTGAGCTTGAGCAGGCGTTGCTTGAGCGCGGCCAGGTTGGCGTCGATCTGCGCTTTGGCGCCCGGCGCCAGGCGGCTCAGGTCGGCCGCCAGTACATCGGCCATGCGCCCCATGTTGTTGCTCGACTGCCAGGGTTGGCTGTTCAAGCCATCGCTGACGCCCGGCTGCACGGCGATGCCCGGCAAACCGCCGTCCACCGGGCGCGCAGCGTCGACTTCGACGATACGGATGTTGCTGCGCCGCGCCACGGGGTAGAGCGGGTCATCGGCCCACAGCGAGCGCAGGCCGATGGCGGCATCGGCATCCTGGGCCAGTTGGCTCAGCGCCGGCGCACCGCGTCCGGTGAAGTAGGACACTTGCCGCGAGCCGGGCAAATTGGCGGGAGCCGCGCGTTCGAGCTGCACGTCGGAGCCCTTGAGCAGCACTTCGGCCAGGCCGTAGGTGATCGGCAACGAAGCCAGCACCTTGACCGGTTTTACCGTGTTGACCTTGGTCAGCGCGGCATGGCCAAGACCATGGTTGGCAACGAAGTCCCTGGTTTGAAAACCATCCACGACGGCGAGCGCCGAGGTGCTGAGCAGGCAGGCAATGGCCAGGGCCAGTGGGCGAAAGTGACGGTGCATTATCCAAAATTCCCTTTGAGGCTGGGCACGGTGCCGCGCGCGATGGCGGCGAAGGCGAAGGCGATGCCGGCAACCAGAATGATTGCGGCGCCGGACGGCACAGGCAGGTCGAAGATGATCGGCAGCAGGATGCCGCACAGGGTGCTGACGGTAGCGATTGCCACCGAAACCCAGAAGAACCCCTTGAGCGACTGGCTCAGCAGTCGCGCCGCCGCCGCCGGTATCACCAGCAGGGCGCCGACCAGAATGGCCCCGATCACCTTGACCGCAGCGACGGTGATCAGCGTCACCAGAATCACGAACAGATAGTCCAGGGTCTTCACCGCCACGCCGCGCACCGCCGCCAGTTGCGGGTTGAAGCTGGCGAGCATGATGCGGTTGTACAGCGGCAACGCCAGGGCCATCACCAGCGCACCGACCACTGCCAGCACCAGCAAGTCGTTACCGTTGACCGTCAGCACCGAGCCAAACAGTACGTTCTCGAGGATATGCACGTTGATCTTGCCGGCCAGAATCAGCAGCAGGCTGGCGCCCAGTGCCAGGGACACCGACAGGAACACGCCGATCAGCGTATCCGGCGCCAGGCCGGTGCGGTTGCGCAGGTAGTTGAGCAGGATGCCGAACAGCAGGCAGTAGCCGAACAGACTGCCGTAGGGCCCGGTGTACGGCTCCCCGAGCAGAATGCCTACGGCCACGCCGGTCAGTGCGGCATGGCCGACCGCTTCGGAGAAAAACGCAAAGCGCTTGACCACCACCAGCGTGCCCAGTCCACCCAGTACCGGGCCGATCAGCAAACCGGCGAGCAGCGCGTTGACCACAAAACCATAGGCCAGCGCCTCCGGCAGATAGCCGGAAGAGGCCCAGCCCTGGACCATCAAGCGAAACGCCTCATAACTCATTGCGCCGGGCTCCGAGGGTGGGTGGAAAACAGGGTTAGAAGACGATCCGGGGTCAGCGCTTGCTTGGGCGTGGCGTCGAACAGTACGCGGCGGTTCAGGCCGGTGACGCGGTCGGCCAGACGGCCAACGGCTTCCAGGTCATGCTCGATCCACAGCACGGTGATCCCGGCCAGTCGCCAGTCCCTGAGCAAGCGTTCGAATACCTGGATACCGGCTTCGTCGAGCGCCGACATCGGTTCATCCAGCACCAGCAGTTGCGGCGGCGGAATCAGGCCCTGGGCCAGCAATACGCGCTGACGCTCGCCGCCGGACAGCGCGCCCATGCGCCGCTTGCGCTTGTCCTGCATGCCGACCCGCTCCAGCGCCTCGCCAATCGCACCGGCGTAGTGGCGGGACAGGCCGAGAAACGCCGGCCGCCGCTGGCACATGGCAGCCATGAAATCATCCACGGTCATCGGCAAACCCCGGTCGAACTCCAGGGCCTGGGGCACGTAGCCAATGGTGCCGGGCGTGGCCGGCCATCGCAGGCTCAATTGGCCCTGATGCGGCGTTTGTCCCAGCAGGGTCTTGATCAGTGAACTCTTGCCGCCGCCATTCGGACCGACCAGCGCGTGGATGCTGCCGGGTTGTACCTGGAAACTCACGCTATCGAGAATAAC